>JAAUZE010000019.1 GCA_014804755.1 Lachnospiraceae bacterium
ATCTAATGACATTTTGCCTGCAATTGCATCTAATATAGAATTCTCTATCATAGAATCTGCTAATGTAATATCTTCACCAAATATTTTTTGCAGTGCAAACCAGTTTTCTATTCCTTTCAATTGTTTCCCTCCTCATGAACACATTTTGTATCAATCCAAGAACTTATTTTTTATTATTACAAAGCATAAATATTATGTCCCCACAACTAGTAACCAAAAGTATCGCAGATAAATGACAGACTATTCCTCCGCCTTACCATACAGCTCGTATTTCTAAATATACTCAGATAAACTGCCGACGAATTTCAAAAAGTAACTATGGGATAATCTCATCTCTGTTAGATTTCCTTGTTTATTATAAACATGCTCATAGGAATTCACAATTTTACAGCTTTATATTATCTACTAAAATTTTCCCTTTAATTATATATCCTTCTTTTTCCTCCTCTCTTGCCATAGTACGTTTCAGAATTTTCAACATCACTGATTTGAAATCTGTCGAACGACTTTTACTTATTGACTTTCCAAATAACACCATATCTTCTTCTTTATATCTCAATATAGTCATACCTATATATCTATCTATAAACTCCTCATAACTAGAACCATACCAGTTTTTCCATGTATCTTTTTTCCCTTCATTGTATATTTCTTCTAACCCTTTTACCAACTCTTCTAATCCCTCTTTTATATCTTTTTTTTCAACTGCCCATAAAGTCATTCGCGCTATTTCTATTATTTGACTATACTCTATATATTCGGAATCCGTAATAATTAGCTTGCACAATGGCACTATGTCTTCTGTTGATAATTCTATATCTCCTCTCTTTACGCCATCCTCAATATCATCAAATAACTCTACATTTCCTTCTTGAATAGCTTGATACATTCGTTGAATAAATTCTTTCATTGACATCCCTCATCTTTCATTTCTTCTAGTTCGCGCATATCATTTTCCCCTTCCAGTTCTAGCGATTCCTTTACTCCTCTCATTCCCATTGCCATATCATATTCTTCTTGCAGTTTACTTTCTACAACATTCATATCAACATTCGGTCTTGTTTCAGCATAGACTCTTTGCAAATCATACTGATCAAATGCAAGTCTATCTTCATATGACAAAGATTCATATAAAGCCATATCATATGGTCGCGAATTACTATTCATGCCATATGTAAATGTATCCTTATGTGTATCCGTCATCATATTCGAACACGCTCCATATTGACGATTAATTCCATCATTTCCTTCAATGGAATGTGCTGATGGCATATGGTGAGGTGACATATTATCTCCCGAAACAGCATTCATGCCCAATACTGCATCCATTTCTCCAGGCAGTAATCCACTGCTAGAATAATGTAGCGAACCCGTATCTATCTTTTGTTGAAACAATTGATCACTCCTTGAATATAATGCTTCAATCCTCTCCTCATATGTCATATTCGGAAGGTTATTTAACCAATCTTGTTGATCTGAATACCCACTTGGATCATAATATGTCACAGGATTATTATGGCAGTATGCATACAGATTCAGCCCATCCCCTTGATATACATCCTCTTGCATAAACCGCCCAAGGACAGGATTGTAGTACCTTGCGCGCAGATAATACTGCTCTGTGAGCTCATCATACTGCTGGCCTGTATAGCGGATACGGTTCTGGAATTGTTCCTTTGCCTCTAACCCAGCGCCAAAGGCATCATAAAGGTAGCTGTTCTGGATTTCCCTGTCTGCACCTGTAATGAATGCCGTGCTAAACTGCTCATCACGGTGGTAGTAAGACAGATCCTGTCCTCTTTGGAATGCGTCAATTCCGACGCCCAAATGATAGCTTGTCTGGTTTTCTTTTCCTCCTTCCTCATGCAACAGTTCGCCATTGTGGTAGACAAAGCTGGTACGTTTTCCGTTCTCCAGCAGTTCAAAGCGCAGGCTTTCCACGTCATAACGGTTCTCCTGCACACTGCCGTTCTCAGTCTCCACCTTTGTCTGCTGGTGGCGGCTGTTATAGAAGAACAGCCGGATACCCGCAAAAGTTTGTCTGTCAAATGCTAAGACGGTTAGAAAAATTTCTTGGTTCATATTAAATCTTTCTCATAGTAACCAAGTTTTCTAATCACTGATTCACCATATCATAGCAGTTCTCCTGCATAAATAATTAAATACGTGCCCCCAGATAATTGATACCTCTTTCTTAATGTTTTTGCTTATGCATTCCCTAAAAACTGAAGACTTATCATTTAGATATTCCTAATGTTTCATCTACCTCTTTAATAAAGCATTTTACTTCTTCTTCTGTTGCTATAAAAGGACTTAGCATATTTATAGTCGCCTTTATTTTTTCATCTTCGCTCATTCTTTTCCATCTACCATTCATAACGGCATTTTTTATCGCCCTATCCTTGTAAAATGTTTGATTCTTCAACATTCTCCAATTATCCCATTTACCAATGTTTTGTTTATTTTTTTCCTCGTCCATTCTCGTTAGAGCATCAACCAATTTATTACATAAATCTGCAATAATTGGGCTTGACGCTACGTTTTCATTATCCGGATTTTCATGAAATTTAGCTTCTAAAAGTGCTTTATGTAAATTTAGTATTGTAAAATAATCTTTTAATTCTATTTTTACTTCCTTCATCAAAAATCATTCTCCTTTACATTTAATGTTGCATTCCTTCCATCTCTAATAGTACCTCTATATATCAACTCGTTTGGTTGCGTAGCTCCTACTCCGGATAAATTAGGGTCACAAGGATCGGTTAATGTAATCTCTACTCTATAAGTTGCACAACCGTCATCTCGTGTCCCCATAAATAATGCATTATTGGCATCTTGTGGACTTATCTCATCTGTTGTCACAAAGACTCTTCCTCTATCATCCGTTTGTATCATTCCTGATTCTTGAATAGCTTTAGCTCCTTCCTCATCTGTATAATGATATAAATCTGGCTTTTTATCATCTGCGCTTTCATTAACACTTTCAGCAACCTCCCCTGTATTACCGCATTTGGGTTGAGTTGCCTGCGTTACATAACCACTCGGGTCATAGTATACCACAGGATTATTTTTGCAGTATATATATAGATTTAATCCCGCTCCTTGGTACACATCCTCCTGCATAAACCGCCCAAGCACTGGATTGTAGTACCTTACACGCAGATAATACTGCTCTGTGAACTCATCATACTGCTGTCCTGTATAACGGATACGATTCGGGAATTGTTCATTTGTCTCTACTTCAGTACCAAAGGCATCATACAGGTAACTGTTCTGGACTTCTCCTCGTCCATCTGTAATAAATGCCGTACTTAACTGCTCATCCTGCTGATAGTAATAAAGCTCCTGCCCTCTTTGGAGTGCATCAATCCCTACACCCAAATAGTAACTTATCTGTTTTTCGTTTCCTCCTTCCTCATGCAAAAGCTCTCCATTATGATATACAAAACTGGTACGCCTGCCATTCTCCAGCAGTTCAAAGCGCAGGTTTTCTACGTCATAACGATTTTCCTGCACATTGCCCGTTTCAGTCTCCACCTTCGTCTGCTGATGGCGGCTGTTATAAGAGAACAGTCGGATACCCATAGAGTTCTTTCTTTCTACTATACCGCCCTGTCTGTCATATGTAAACTGATTTTTCCCATCACTGCATTCTTCCGTAACAAGCTGATTTTTCCCATTAAACTGATATAGGGTCGCACCTTTGGCATCCGTCTTTCTTACCCTGTTCCCCGCCTTGTCATAGGCATAAGAAACAGAAGCGCCATTCCGCCGCTCTTCCAAAAGCCGTCCACAGACATCATACTGATAAGATATATCCAGCGCACTGCTTCCTGCTGTAATATTCCCCAATGTTGTATTTACAAGATTTCCTACTTTCGCCGTGCGGTTCCCGTTGCCGTCATATCGGTATGCAAAGGAGAGCAGCACTTTTTCTCCTGCTTTTGTCTCCAGACTGCTGATATTGCCATCCCCGTCATAGGCATAAGCAGTTTCCACACCATTGCCATAGCGGATATGGCTGATGCGGTTCAATGCATCATATCCGTAGCACACTTCCAATCCGTCACCGTTATAAATGCGGCTCCGTCTGCCTAAGATGTCATACTCATAACGGGTGCATACTCCCGTGGGGTCTTTGATCTCCGTTACCTGTCCCATCTTGTCATAGGTATAGGAAATTAAGCGTCTCCCACTGGAACGCTTTTCTTTTAAGTTGCCCTGTGCGTCATAGATATACTCATAGGAATGCCCGTCACAGACTGCACGGGTGACCCTGCCAAGGCTGTCATAGTGCCATGTGCTGATATTGGGATTGTTCCCTTCCGCATCCGTCGCTTTCTCATATACAGGCTTTCCGAACACGTTGCAGTCCCGCTGCCGGCGTCTGCCATCCCTATCGATATGCAGGGACAGATTGCCTTCCTCGTCATACTGGAAGGTCTCGCTGTACCCTAACTGGTCGATACGCTCGCTGACCTTCCCAAAACTGTTGTAACGGTACTGTACCGAGTTTCCGTTTCCGTCCGTGGTTTTGCAGACCTGACCGGCAGGAGTATATTCATAGTCCTCCTTTACGCCGTCCGCAAAGCCGATATCGGTAATACGCCCCCAGTGATCCACATCATAGGAGATGGGGTTCCGGTTGCCATCCACAACTCCTACAATCTGTCCTCTCGCATTATACTCGTACTGCTGAATGATACGTTGACCGTTCCCTGATGATTGGCTGACAGCGGCATTTTGTGCCATAGCTTCGCCATACGCAGAACTGTCTCCTGCGCTGCCATTCCATTTTCCATCTCCGAAACGCCGTACAGCCTTGATCTTGCCATCCAGTCCATAAGAATATGCTGTCCTGTTTCCGTATGGATCTTTCTGCATGACAGGCTGATTCTGCAGGTTGTAGGAAAGCTCCTGTACTGTCTCTCCCAGTGCATTTGTGACGCGGACACGGTTACCACGGCTGTCATAGGCATAGGTAATACCTGCTCCGTCATCGCTCTCTTGTTCATAAGCATAAGGGCTGATTGCTTTGGACAGCTTATCATTTCGGTCATAGAGGTAACGCATGACTGCACCGCTGGGATTTATCCTGCGAGTCAGACGGTCTTTCAAATCGTAGCAGAAACCTGTCTCCAGACACTCTCCGTCCGCGCCGAGCACGGTGCGTTTCAGCACATTGCCTGCTTCGTCATAAGCATACTGCACCCGTCTGTCGATACCGCTCTTTCTGTCCGTGACACGTTCTTCCGTCAGACGGTCATCCGCATCATATTCCCTGTATACTACAAAACCTTTCGGTGTTGTGATCTTAACAATATTTCCATTTGCGTCATGACTGTATTTCGTAACAGCAGACTGCACCGGACCGTTCCCCTGGATTTCTTCTGTCTTTTGTATTCGCCAGCCGTTCTTATTGTATTCATAATGAACAATGCTCCGGACAGTTTCCTCTATGACACGCTCTTCCAGCGTTACGTTTCCTAAGCAGTCGTAATCATAACGCATCTGTGCCCCGAAGTCATCCTGCACCAGAGTCAGATGGTTATTCTTGTCGTAGGAGAAATGGATCGAATGCCAGTTTTCCGGCTCTCCATCTTTCTCCACTTCCTGCTGCCCGTAAGCTTCCTCCACTTTGTTTCCTTGGGCATCATAGAGGTAGGCAATCACACGGTAATAAACCTCATCTACTTCCTTACGGACACTGATCTGCTCCCGAATCTTCCAGCCCAGACCATTGTATGTATAGAGGGTTTCTTTCCCTTCCCCGTCCACTTCCCTGGTAATCTGTCCGTGACCGTTGTACTCATAGGTATGCAGGACATTCCCTTCCGGGTCTTGCACTTCCGTTAATCGCCCGCATGTATCATAGGTATAACGGTATCCTGCGCCGTCATCAGCAACGACATCATAGGACTCCGGCTGTACCTGTTTTATCATGTTGCCGTCTGCGTCATAGAAACGCCGTTCTATGCCGCCATCCGGATAATAAACACGGATGCAGTTGCCGTCAGTGTCATATTCGTACCGTGTTCCTTCACCACCCTCACCTTTTTCCGCATAGCTGACAGGATGAATTTTATTGGTGATCTCCCCGTCAAAATTTCGGAATACTCTCTGGTGCTCCTGTAACGGGGATATGATGTCCACCACTCTCTCCAAAAAGTCGCGGCGATACTCGTAACCTCCTTCTTTCTTTTCCCACTGCACAGGCGGATAATAGGATGTCAGGTTGCCCATGCGGTCATAGAATTTGTGGCTGGTATATCCCTCTCCATCCGTGCGGCTGGTGACAAAATTACGGGAATTATATGCCATCTCCACTGTTCCGTAAGAATTGCTGACGGACATTCTGCGGCCCACAACATCATAGCTGTAGGCAGTCTCCTCCCCTTTCGGTGTGGTAACGCGGCTGGGATAAGCACGGTTGGAATCGTACTCTTTCAACGTCTCGTTGCCGAGCGCATCCCGCTCCACAATGCACCTTCCCATGGAATCATACTCTTTTGCCGTCTCCCGCCAGTTCTTATTGTCGAGTTTCTCCCGAATCAGGATCTGGTTGTGGGCATTGTCATAGGCATACTGTGTTTCTCTGCCATCCGTATCCCATGTACGGGTCAAATCATGGTTTTCGTCATATTCATGGCACACTTCATAACCGTCCGGGGACTGTTCCCGGATGGTACGTCCAAAGGCATCATATTCCCATTCTTTTTTTAGACCTAACCGGCTGATCTCCCCGGTCTTCAGGTTATCACCGGAATACTCAAATGCCTCACAGGTACCGTCGTCATAGACTGTCCGCTCTGTCAGAAACTGATCATTGTACTCATAGATTTCCGTCTTGCCGGTCTCGCTGTAATAGATTGTATTCCTGCAGTGTACATCGTCATAAGTAAATAACTGATAGATGCCATTGGTAAAGCCCTGACGGGTAATCCTGCCCTTTTCATCATATTCGTTTTCAATATAACGGCTGCCGTTCTGGTCGGTGACAGATATGATATGCCCGTTTTCATCGTACTCATAGTGGGTGATTCCCTCATCTGTATGCACCACGTCCACCAGATATTCACCCACATAGCGGTACTGCGTCCTGCGCCCGATCTCATCCGTAACCTGCAGAATACGCCCACCCTGGCATTCTACCTCCAGTACGTTGCCAAGGGGCGTTGTAATGCGCTCCAATCCTTCCTCGTTGTAGGAAAACAGCAGTTTTAAGTGATTCGGATATTCCACATAGGAAAGCTTCCCCTGTCTGTCATAGACACAGAGGGTATGATCCATCACATCTGTGAGCAGGAATACTTCCTGCTCCGTACATCCAGCGTCTTCCCGTACGGTCAGACAAAAACGGGATGTCCCCCTGCACTGGTTCACCCAGACATCCCCCTGCTTTTCAAAGCACACAGAATGTCCTGTGATGGTCTCCATATGAACACGGATGTTTTCTGTATCCTGTGTATCCCTATAAACTCTGCTGGCATAGGGGAAACTCCATCCCTTTCCAAATACAGAGTCTTTCACGCCTGTAGAATAATAGGACCTTTCCAGCTTCCATGATGAGGGCAGGCTCGACAGAAGAAAGTCCGTTGCATGGATCAGATAGGTGCCCGTGACCGCATCCACCGGATCAGCGATCAAGGCGGCAAGCGTGTTTGCAAAAGCATTCCTTGCAAAGCTTTCCTTCGGGTCAAACGGCTGATGAAAAATACCGCTGGCAACCCAATCCATTCCTGTGTCCACAAATGTGCCTACTACAACCTGCGTGATCTTCCGCGCAGTATAATTATCAATATTCAGACCTCCCATGATTTTGTTTGTTATGCTAGTTCCGACAAATCCCTGGGCAAACCCGAGCCCCATATTAAACGCTATGGTTGAGAAGCTTACTTTCCCTGTCTCCACATACTGGTTATAGGCGGCGCTGATTACATTACCACCCATTTGGACGACTGCTTTTAATGTTTTCAGTTCCTTGCTGCCGCAGGCTAAACGCCCTAATCTCGCTGCACCGGAAATATTTCCTATCGCCTTTCCCGATACGATACCAAAGGCAATATCCACCCCCGTCTTAATGACATTATAGAGAAGTTCGTTCCCGCGGCATACATCATCGCGCAGAAAGTTATGCCCCCTATCCAAATTCCCACTCTGCGCCTTATTGATGTTATCGACGCCCTCCCCTATGTCCGAGACGGCAATACCAATGGAGGCGGCTCCCAGTCCATATGTCGCAAGCATCATAGGACCAAACACCGCGGCTGCTCCTCCCCCAGTAGCAACTGTCAGCACAACGGCTACCGCAACCGTGGCAACCACAGCGGCGATCTTCCCAAGTCCTCTTAATATCTGTTTGCGACCCTCCTCATACTTATCTACCAGCAGATCCGCCGCATCGCCATTTATTTTATTTCTCACCTCTTCATCGTTAGCGGTTACGTTATTAAAAAGATCTTCAAGCGTCGGATTATCTGCAGGCGTTGTATCCGTAGCCTCCATTTTGACAAAGGCGGCAATAATCTTTGCTTCCTCCGTCAGTTCAATCCTGGTTCCGGACTCGCCTACTTGAAAAGTCAGGGAGCCTGCCTCCAACGCCAGTTGTTTGGCAGGGCTTCCTCCCTCCTCCATGACCTCTCCCAAGGAAAGATTTTTTTCAGTGGTTATTTCTATATTTTTGCCCGTAATCTCCACAAATCCGTTTACATCCATGGACACTTTGGTTTCGTTCTCCTGATCCGCGGACATGGATGCAAACTCCGGAGCCAGCAACAGTTCTGCTCCATTCACATTAGAAAAAGACTTATAATCCGGTTTCTGCGCATAGCCTGCAGAACCGCCAGATGCCTGCGTTCCTTCTGTACGGACTGCATGCACCGCCACCGCGTCCCACTCGTTATCACTTGGAAAATAGATATGTACCTGACTCCCCACCTCTGGCATGCAATAAATAAAGCTGCTCTCTATGGCATAGGTAAAATATCTGGTATTGGGAGATGTATCATATATTGGGTCAATATGAAAATGTACCTTCACACAATTACCAGAACGTTCTTTTACAGTAGCCGGGATACTCATCCCGAAAATATGCGGATTCTTTCTGGGCGGACACACTACCCCCTTTTCCCGATTGAGCTGATAAGAACGCACTAACTCGCCGTCTATCGTGTTATACCGTATATTAGTAACAATCGTGCTGATTCCTTTGAAACGCACCTTTTGGCCTAATTTGAAATTGCGTCCTGTAGTCACTTCCCAGCCCATATGTTCCTGAGACAGAATTCCCAGCATACATCCAATACGGTAATACTTATCCATGTCCTTGGTTTCCTGATAGTCTTCTCCATCCAGAACATATTCCTCCCCAAGATCAGGGATGCCAAAATAAGCTCGTCCATGGTCGGAACAACAATCCGGTACCAAGAATGTACCAAAACAACTGGCGAGACGCGAAAGGAAATCCCAGTCACTCTCTTCGTACTGAAGCAGAAAGTCCGGAATCACAGCTCCTTTTGTTACACAATCCTTAATCTCAGCATCTGGCTGGTTCTCAAGCACCTTATCCATGACCTGCTTGTAGGTTGCATCCAAATTCAGGAAACTCTGGCTTACCGGCACAAGGTCCCACTCCATCGTATAAGAAAGCGCTTTTAAGTTCAGACAACATAATCCCCTGTCCTTCACCATTTTGGCATCAATTATTTTACCGGCAAACAAAAGTTCCTCTCGGTCATTCTCATAAACCTCAATTCCGTCATCATCTGCCAGTCCATGAATCGCGGGTTCAATCTTCTCTTCCTCCGCGATCAATGCAAGTTCTACTGATACATGTTTATTAAAAGATGCCTCCAGCTTAAATTCTTCTACACTGACCAATCCCTCCAAAGGGATTCTGATTTTGAGTCCCTGATAAGTAAGCTCCATCATATCCTCCTATTCCGGCTGCCCTGACAGCAGTATAGTAACCCGTCCACCATAAATGCATCTTGCGCTGCACCTGCGCAGCAGCACTGGTTTTCCGTTTATAGATACTTTCACATGACCTCTTCTCCATTTCGCATCTGCCGGAAAACAATCTTTGCATTCTCCCACACACTGTTCCAACAGGCTGTCCGATACCTCCACATGCCCATCTCCGCAAAATAAATCTATAATCCGATTAAAAAGGCCTTTCTTTTTTCTTCTTTCCTTGATCTCTTCATTTGCCTTGCGAGCCGCTTCCTTCGCCGCTGCAATCAAGGAAGGATTTTCTTTACTCTTGCAGCCTCCGAAATTAATAATGTTTGTATCAAGAACCGTATCACTCGTTATCATTTGCGGAATTTGACGGGTTTTTACACCATGGGTGGGGCCTAATGCAAGATAACTCTCCCTCATACCACAGGAGCATTCAACCCGGGCGCAGTGCACTACATAAGTTGTATCCCTATATCTGCTCCGCCGCAGTTCATCCTTTTTTTGCTCCACAAGCTCAGACGCTGCCTGCGCTTCTGTCGTGGCAGCTTCCAAAGCCTCTCTAGCAGTTTCTTCCTCTGCTTTGGCTTCCTCCAAAGCCTGCTGTGCCTCCTGCAATTTCTCAAGGCTTTCCGGACTGCAATCTCCAAACATATATTGATTCAACGCATCCTCATATGCCTGTTCCGCACTGGCAGTCTTTTCCTTTGCTGCTTCTGCAGCATCTTTTGCTTCGTAATATGCCATATTTGCATCATTCGCCGCGCTTTCAAGATCCGCCAAACTTACACCCTCCACGCTTTGAGCAGCATTTATTTGGGCTATTTCCCCCACCGTCGTCAATGCCATATCCTCTACAATCCCCTGTATCACAGTGCTGCTCATCTACTCCACCTCCACTTCTTCAAAATATATCCCGATTGGCTGACGTCGCAGCAGACTCTCTGCCAATGCCAAACTGACAATCGGATCTTTTCTATGATTTCCCTCCAGCATGAACAGGTTATGTCTGCCAATCTTCGAATGGTCCAAAACCAGTTGTTTCACAGTCCCATTCGGATAATATTCGGTTTTGTCCGAGACGGCATCTACCTGCTCCATGAGCGTATGTACATATTGATATTGCAAGGCGTTTTCCTTATGAATTAAAACCACCTCCTGAAAAAAAAGCCCCGGCTCATATGCCTCCAAAATATCCTGAAACCGCTCGTCAAACATTGTCACCGGACACTGCAGGAAATCCCATCTGGCTTCTTTTCCGCTTCCTTTAAGGTACAATACTACGCTGTCATTTAACCTCTGTGCATCCTGTCTTGAAAACACATGCCTGCCTCCGTTGATGTCAAAATCCCGATACTGGATCGCACAGGGTAGTTCCTTATCCTGCTTAATAAAGAAATATCTCATGCCTGCTCCTCCCTGTATATCTGAATTGCCTGAAGCTGTTCCGCACTGATTTCTAAAAAAGGAATGCTCTCAGCCGGGAAAATGGCTAATGTAAGCTCCGCTCCTGCAAAAGATGTATTTTCGAACCTACAGCTTCTGAAATCCGCTCCGCTCAGATTGCAGCCTTCAAAACGGCACCCGCTAATCTTACTTTTCGGGAACCGGCTTCCTTCCATGTTACAGTTTTCAAACTTCACATCCTGCACCACACAATCCTCAAAGGTGCTAAACCGCATATCCAGATTTTGGGGGTCCTTCCCCTGACATTTTCCCTTGTACCAGTAACTGAACACCATCTTTTCCGGATCATGTGCCGCTTTTTTCAATTCCTCCTTCCAGACCGAGTCTGACTTTTCCACACGGTCTGTCTGGATCAGAAACTCTGCCCTGTCACGGTATTCCCCCCACTTTAAGAGCCAATAGGGCGAACGCACCACTTTATCAAAAATTCCCTTTTCCTCCCAATCACGCAGACGATAACGGAGAATCTGGCAGATCATGCTGTCCATAAGAGGAAGCTCTTCAAAAAGCAGATTTTGAATATCATAACTGCTGACAGCTCCTCCGTAGCCGCTGTTCGCATCTTCCAGTGCATTCCGCAGACGTTCGAAAGGTTCAAATAATTCTTCCGCATCCACATATACCTCCGCAGGTTCCTCATCCAAATACCATCGCATATCCAGACCATGAAGGAAAATACGGTACTTTCCGGCAATCAAGTCTGCCTTCAGCACAGAGATGTATAAAAAGCAAACATACTCTTTTTCCTGTTTTTTCATCTGTTCTCCCAAAAAATCCATGCCGGATTTCACCATATTTTCCAAATATTCTGCATGCTCCAGAAGATGTTTTTCCATGTTGCTGCGGAAATCTGCTATCTTCCCGGATACCGCTTCCCGGTAGCTTTGCAAAGCCGTTTCCCTGTCCATCCACTTTCTCCTCCGATGCTAGTCAAAATTTACCTCTGTTCCTCTGATATAAATATTTCCGCTGTCAAAAATGATCTGCCCGCCATCCAAACTCTGTGCGATAAACTGCTCCGCCACATGAATGTTTAAGTTTTCCTCCGCATGGATAGTCACACTGGTCTCTGCTTCTGCCTTCACCATGGTCTGCGCCTGTATTGTCACCTTTCCGTCTGTGTCAATGGCTACCGAGGCTGCCTGTTCTCCACAGGAGAGCTTAATATGATCCGGCGCCAGTGCCAGTTCCTGCCCAGCTTTTGTCCTCAAATACCGGCTGTTCGGGTCACTCATCCTGTCTTCCCCGCCCGCCTGAGAGGCATCATAATTGCTGACAGCGCTAAGTGCCACGGCCTCCTTTTCCTGCTTGGAGGGAAAATAAATACGCACATCGTCTCCCTCTTCCGGCATACAATACCATCCGCTCCCATCCGGAGACGCAGACAGGGTTGAGAACGGGAACCAGTAAACTGCCCGTTCCGCATGGCTCTTGTCAATTTCAAGCACAGCCTGTATCTTTGTGCCAGACACATGAACCACTTTTCCGGTCAGTGCCACACCGATTAAATGCATAGGATAAGAGGCCGCCTGCTTCAGTCCCTCAGGACTTTGCAACCCATAAATACCCAGCATCTCCTGATTTTTGAAAATGTATCTGCATGAATATACCGCCAGCTTTTTTCCCTGTATGGAAACCGTCTCAAACATCCCCAGCAGTTGCTCCGAAACAATCTGATAACGGGTAAAGTCTGCTGCACGGACATCCCGCCCGTTTGCTTTTAAAAGGTAATAAGACTCCATATCCTTTTCTATTCCCAGCACATGGTATGATAATTCTGCCTCTGCGAGTTCCGGCACACCGACATACAATTTCAATTTATCCTGTCGGCTATCCGGCGTAACTGCCAACCCTGTCATGGAAAGTACCCTTTTCAGGAATTCCCAATCCGTTTCTTTATATTGAATATACAGGTTCCCTATCTCTTGATCCGCTCCCGCGCAGATCATATCGCATTGGTCTTTTTCATTTTCACTATCTTTGTCTTCATAATAATCCAACACTTCTCTTGCCAGTGCTCTGTACGTCATTTTTGTATTTTGAAAAGAGCGGGAATATTTCGTCCGATCCATAAGCCAACTCCGGCTTTTCGCTTTAATCTGAACTGTTTTCATCTGTCCCTGTTCTGACATCTGCACATTCGTCACGATACCGGAAAAAAGAATTCTCCTTTCTTTCCCCTTCCCCAAGCATACCGTTACTTCCTGACAGTCCGGCAGTTCATAAATCACATCCTCCCTGTCTGCATAGGCAAGCAGCGTGAGCGTACTGTGTTCCCCTATTTGGGATTCAATCTCACATTCCAGCACTTCGTTTATGGGGAGTCCTGTTACGTTAATATCATGTAAGCTGTACATCGCACACCTCCGTTAATTATTCTCAATGGCAGACGCTTGAATCTGCACTGTGTCGTTGGTCATGCACATACTGCCTCCTGCATCACTGATAATCTGTATCTGTGTCCCTGCCATCACTTTCATTGTCCCCTCCGTGGTAAAGCACACCGCTTCTGCCGCACCGATCACAATATCCTCATCCGTCCGGATTTCGGCTTTTCCGTCATTTGTCAAGGTTACCGTTCCTTTATCTTCTCCCACAGCAAGCTGGATTCCTCCTTCAACAAACCTGATGGATTTGCCGTCCGGCATTGTAATGTCTTTTGCGTCAGGGTTCGCCATAGAACTGTCCTCTGCCGGTGCAGATTCACCCATAATATTGGCAATCGCATACCCTTCACTCTCATCATCAGTTGGGAAAAAAATCCGGACACGATCCCCTTTCTTAGGCATGCAATACCATCCGCTTCCGTCCGGGGATGCTGCAACTGTGGAAAACGGAAAAAGATACTGTTTCTTACACTTTTCCAATGCGTCTGTTTCGAGTTTTACCCGAACCATGTTTCTCTTTACGCCTGCTACCGTTCCATTGATCGATACTCCGCTAAGGTACGGATTATCCTGCACAGGGACAGTAATCCCCTCCTGAAAGTACAGACTATATCTGTTGACCAAAAGCCCCCGCCGGATGCTTCTCGTTATTTTCCCAATATAGAGATCCTGATTATGGAAATGTACCTTTTCACCCAGCGGGAAAAGGTCATACGCCTCCACCTCATAGCATATCTGTCCTTTTAGCGCCTTCCCCACATCTGCCGGTGCCGTATCACGCAGCACTTTATAGGGGAGATGATCCCAGTCTGCATCCTCCTCCGTGTCCATAAGCCCAGCCCGCAGATGGATACCGGGCTTTGCGCTGTCAATATATGCACAGATGCCATATCTCGATAGAATACGGTTTAAGAACGCCCAATCCGTCTCCTGATACTGGACCATGATCTGCCCCAGTTCTTCATCCGGAATGGAAAATAAGACTTTGCTTTGTTCTTTATATGGCTCCATTACTTTTTCTACTAACTGATGAGAAGTCAGAGCCGTATCCTGAAAAGAGCGATTCTGTGCAAAAAAATCCATCTGATAACTTCCCGTCACTGCTTTCAGGTATACGATGCATTGTTTTCCGCTGGTCTTTACACTCATGTCAGTAACAATACCGAAAAACAGTGGATTTAATGCTTTATCCTGTATGACAAACAATGCCACACTCGCATTTTCCTCATATAAGAGATAATCCTTTGTCCCTTCTTCCACTGCCAGTGTTGCAGATAATGTACCATGACTTCCCGGATTTTCCCTTATTACAAGCTGGAATACCGGCATAGCCGTATCTCCCAGCATCAACACAAGCTGCCCATAAGTAATCGCATCCATACTCCCATCGCCTCCTAGCCATTCATTTCCTGTATCACATAAACCATGGCCTCCAAAAGAAGTCCCATCCCCTTGCGCTCCTCCTCCGGACAATTCAGCACGCCTGCATACAGCCGCTCATCTTTATGAAAACGAAACATGACATTGTACAGCCGCCCCTCAGAGGTAGGCATTGCGAAACAGAAATACTCCATATTTCCCATGCTTTTCTTGCGCTCAGGTTTCATGACCCAATGCATTTCTTTGAATCTCTCCCTTGTCTGCGCAATCCACTGGTCCATGGACTGTGCCATCTTCTTGCAGGGTGTGCTTGACAGGGAAAAAGCAACTTTTCTCTTATTGCCGGCCAGAAGCACAGCTTCCGGTTCATCATCCTCCACTTCGAAAAAGTTTTTAATATATGGGATCATGATCTTCCCATCAAGCAGATACCTCGTTTCAAACTCAAGAGGCAGGGTATACAGCATCTGCCTCCCGCTTCGAATTCCTTCTATCAGTTCTTCTAAGGTATAGGTAATCCGCTCCTTGGGGTCATACTGTTTTCTCACACGCTCCCGTTCTTCTGCCTCTTCCCGTTCCCAATATTCCTTTATGAACCGTGCTATGGACAAATCCATCTCTTTTTCCATTCCTGCCGCCTCCTTCTTTCATATACGCGAGATTTAACTAATGTTTTGAAGTTATTCTTACTTTTTACAACATAAGCAATGTTCCCTCTTTTTTCGGTGAACGCCCGGAGTCCTCTTCTCTTCCACCGTTCTCCCGCAAAATATGCTTTAATGCACTGTAAATCTGCTCATTTGTATATTCCCTGTCCTGTCCCAGCCTTGCATTGAAATAGGCGCGGACTGCCTCGTAAGGCATAGCCTCCGTCAACTGCAGACAGCTGAGGCAGAAAGCGCTGTCCCAAGGATTGGTAATATGGTTTCTCAACAGCTCCTTAGCAAAGCTTTTTAATATACGCGGCCAGATACCGGAACGCTCTGGGGCTGCATATGGCGTGTAGATACGGTTTACCGTGTCGAACTCCGTCTCGTAATCATAGAAGTCTACATATTCTGACCGGAGCCTCGCCCCGGGCTGCAGCTTAAACCGCGCCAGTTCCAGTTCCTGTTCTGTGTCAGGCTCCTGTTCATCCACCATAACCTGGGAAAAGAATTCTTCCCCGCCCGCTCCAATCGCCTTATCCCAGAAATGCACTTTTACATATACCAATTTTCCTTCCGCCCTATATGAGACAGGATACGGCTTGTCAAGAAAATAGGGCACTCCTTTGTAAAGCACTACTCCCGGCAGAATCATCAGTCCCGTTTCGCTCCCTTTTATATCGCATCCCGTCAGGATCCCGCCACTATAGGTCTGATACTGTAAGTCGAACAGGCTTCTGGGAAAATCCCTAAGATTTTCAAGCATTTCTTTTTTTAATAGTCTTTTCGCTTCAAAGACAGGATAAGTATTCTGAAACATAGCTACTCCCTTCAGCAAATGGCAATCGCATCAATCTGCATGGTCTCCTCCACTCCGATAATGCCAAAATGATACTCATAAAAAATCTCTACATGATAACGGATATCCAAAAATGTATCTATCAGGAATTGGATTCTTTGCTCCAGATTTCTCTCTTTCCTTAATCCTGTATAAACCAGTACCTCATCCGGGCACTCATTACTGTGATAGACAATACTGTCCGACACCAGATCATGAACCATGTCGAGAAAAACCGGCAGGGCACTTCCTACCCGAAAACTGTTCAGCCATCCCCCTAACAACTTTTCCTGTTCTGGCCTGTTCATGGACAGGAACACGTCCTTTGTCATCCCGCCAAAACTTCCCGCCAGAATCTCTTTTGCCAGAAGCCGTTTATGGTAGTCTTCTTTTGTCAGTCCCCGCCGGATATCATTCTGGGCCAGCATATGGAGGCTTAGATTTGTCAGGCTCTCCCGCAGGGCAGGAAACTCTGCGGCATCGGGCGGGAACATGTTATAAAAGATGTCATAAAACCGATAATAGGTGTTGACCCCTATATTGATGTCTTCCGTCTGCCCGCCTTCCGCCTGTTCATCTTCGTCCAGCCACGTCTGGTTCAGACAGGGCAGTGACAGTTCCATATATCCGCTCCCTGTCGGTGTATGTACAAAACGGAGTTTTTCTTCCGGAATCCCTTCCTCTTCTGCTGCCAGCAGCACTTCCCATAGATGCCTCATAGCAGTATTCCTCCACAGTCATACTCCGGATAGACCCTTTGCACCTCGGATACAAGAAAACTTAAAATGTCCCTCTGCAGCCAGTCCTCTTTCTGACCGGGTCGGAAATACAAAACCAGCTTTTTCTGTGCTTCCTTATCCCGAATCTCATCCTGCACAAAGAAATTCATGGAATAAGTCTCCTGCCTGTCCGGAAACCGGTCTTCTATCTGACAGTGCTGATAACTTACATAATCCTCCAGTCCAAACCCTTTGATAAAGCGCGTCAGTTCCGTCCTAGTCCTGATCTGCTGGTTCCATTTCCGCTGGTATTTTTCTGCAAAACTCTCTTCTCTTCCATTTTCCATGACCGGAAAGGTATAGCGGTCAATCTTTTGCTCTTCAGAAGAACGGATCTGATAAATTCCCCATTTCTTTGCCTCCCCTGTTTCACATACAATCCGCAGTTTCTCGCCATTTTGACTGATCGTTTGGATATTCCTGTCATCCTCCACCAGATAGGCATGATCCGCACCATGCTGGCGCAGGGAAATCTGGTGTTCAAAATTCCGATGGTCTTCACAGGGCGTCGGAAAGCCCACGCTCTCCAGTTCAAGTCTCCGTACATTCCACACGGGAATGACATCTTTTCGAATGATCCTGCTGTATTCGCCAAACTGGATCATCACCTGCTTTATTTTTTCTTCTCCTGTAATGCCTTCCGGGAGTCCCGTCACTATTACATCCGCCATTTTATATAAATACGGCGCATTGACCGTCTGCCAGGGGATGCCATTTCTGGTAAACAGCAGATACAGATAAGCAATCTTTTCAAGATACTCCCTGTTCTCCCGTAAATGAACCTCCACCTTCCATTCCCCGTCAGGTTCCTGTGTCTCAATCACGCCCTCAAATACGGGCTGTGCCTCCAACAGTCTCCGCAGTTCCAAGAAGTCACAGCAGAGCATGACTTTCATCAGCGGGAAGGCACCTTCTTCCGCCACTGCCTGCTGAATTTCTTTCATGCTGTAAAGGTTCCCATCTAAATCGCTTTCTTCCATAGGGAACAGCAGATGATGGGTTACGTCAAAGAATTCTTTCTCGATCATGCCCGTCTTTATGTAATAACGGTTTTTATCGTAATCCAGATCCTCTTTTACACGCCGCTCCAGTTCCTCATACATCTTCAGGTTCGTCTCGTACAGGGACAGAAAAACACCTTCCATCAGCTCCTTAAAGGCAACACGCTCCTCCAGACTGGAGATGGACTGTATTTCCTTTTGTATCATCTCTTTCATGGTCTCCATGCACTTTTCCTGTCCTGACTGCTCCATGACGCCACCTCTACTTTCTTCCGTCGAAGAAATTCAATTCCCAAGTATCATCTTCAAAGTCAAAGAATGTCTCTACGCCTTTATACAAAACTTCTTGATCCCTCAGAATCGGCAGAACCTCAAAGCCCCACCGCTCCTTGGAAATCCACACGAAAAATTTCATCTCTCCCTCTTCAATGATATCCGTCTCCTCCTGAATGACCGTTCCCGCATAAGTATCATCAATCTCCTTCTGTGTGGTCTTCTCGAACTTAGAGGTGTCATATGCAAAATAGTAGGTCTTAAGCCGCTTTCCCTGTTCATCATTTAAGTACAGGTCTAACTGGTTTCCGATATGGAAACGGGAAATATACCCGATATGATGTTCCGCATCCAGACTCTTGATCAGGATTTTCTCTTTATTTTCATGGGTGTATGCCATGATCTCATAAGGCAGGCTTCCCACCCTGTAATTTTCATTTACTTTCATGTACCCCAGCTTGCAGTTCATAAAATAAGCAAGCGCGCCCTCAAGACAGCACATCTTTAACTCTGTCCCGGCCTCGTCCCGTCGGATTCCCTGTATCCTCTTCCCCGGGACATATTGTTTTAGTGCCTCCAGAAACAGCCCCGACTTACAGGACTGCCCTGTCAGCTTGATCATTTCATATTCCGCAAGCTGTCCCTTTTCAAATTTGTCATCAAGGAACCGCTCCATCAGCCCATAAACCTCAGGGCGCAGAAGCTCCTCTATTTCATGCAGATACAGGCATATCTCTACCTGCCCGGAAACATTTTCAAATGCTCCGCCGGAAACACTGTCCCAACCATTTCCGCAGACGGACAGTTTCCATTTATCTATAAAAATATCTTGTCCTTTCTCAGTGGACAGCCTCAGTTCATAACAGAAACCGGCCTGAAAAAACATTTTTTTAACCTGCTCCGCCAGTTCAAAAAGGTAATAATAATTATTCTTTACGAAGAAATACTGCTCCCTGTTTCTTCCCTCATACTCTTTAAACTGGGTGGGCAGCCACTTCTCCGCCTGCAGATAGCGTTTTTCCAGTTCCCCATAGGCACCTTTTCCCTCTCCGGCGCTGCCTATGAGTAACGGCTCTTTTTCCAGAAATCCCATTTCCTCCGCAAGGCGCAGTTTGAGCAGCTGCAGGATGCGGTAAGTCAGGTTATTTCCGCCCATATTTGTGTCACCGTTTTCGTATCGCGTTTCCAGGTCAATGATATAGGACACTCTGTTATTCTGAATGCAGAACCGCCCTGAAGTTAAATCTGTAGTTCCACCGCCGCAGTCAATCACAAGGGCATGATACCACCGCCGTTCTTCATACCCTTTTGCCCTGATCATGCTGTGAATGCTGTGAAACAATACCGCCATGCCTTCATCCAGCTCGCAGTTAACGGTATACTCCGGAAGCAGCTCCGTAAACAGTCTGCGGAATTTCTCCTTCTGACGAATAGGCGCCAAAAGCTGGATATTCGTAAAACTGCACTTAAACTGCTGGCGTGCCATCTCCAAAAGGTAATCCAAATAAGCCCTGAGCATCTCTTTTCTGGAAAACTGGTATTTGTATCCGCTTTTTAAGATAACGCTCTCCACCCTGTCCGCGTCGCTGATCCAGCGCTTAATATCATAAAAAACAGCAGCATCTTCATCCCGATAATTCTGTCTGTTCATTTCCTGCGCATCATAGCCAAACAGGAATTCTGTCTCTCCCCCTGCTTTCTCCTGCACCCCGATCACACTAGGGATGATCGTCTTTCCCCTCGCCGTTGCAATTTGGACACTCCCATCCGGCAGGCAGATACCCATGGTAGTATTGGAACTTCCAAAGTCTATCACCAGCGGTAAATCCGCCTGTGGAATCTGCCTTTCCACAACATCCAAAAGAGGAATACGGACAGCCTCTGTATGTCCGGGCACGGAGACAGGATTCCCATAATAACAGTCATACAGGAACTCTGAAACCGTCTCATTCGGAAAATATAGGATGGAATACTGGTGCTTTTCCAAAGGAGATACCGGCATACTCTTTCCTTTAAAAAGATATGTCACATCCCCTGCTTCCTCAATGTAAAAACAGGTATAGACCTTGAGTGCCTCATCCACCAGTAAAAGATTTCCACAGCAAAGCTTTTTATCCGACTTTACCTGATATCCATCCAGCTCATTCATCTCCGTGTCACGGAAAATAGTCAGCGTTCCCGGAATGCTCACCTCCGGTTCTTCCAAAAACCGGATTTTCTGTTGGTCTAAAAATTCCTGAACCCGTTCCAGACCGCCTTCGCAGAATTCTCCGATATGCCGGTATTCTTTCTGTCCCCGAAACCGCATGATCAGACGAACCAGTCCATCCTTGTCCTCATTTTTGGCAGAAGATACCACCAGACGCTCTTTTCTGCATATTTCCCGCAGATGAAAGGTCGTCATCTTTTCCAATTCACTCTGCCTGTAAGTATGTCTCTCCTCCTCTTCCCGAACGGGATTCAGGGTATAGGTATACTGGCTCATTCCTCTTTCTCCCATCTGTGTACTCTGCCGCGCAGCCTCATTCTGATTCCTGTATCTGTTCCTGCTCTGCTGCTGCGCTTTCTTCCGCTCTGGCATCTCTTGCCGCAATGCCCGCCTGGGCTGCCGCAATTTTCGGCTCGATTCCGTCCGCCATTTCTGTCATTTCCAAACGCCTGTAAATCGTCTGGGCAGCCTGATAAAATGTAATGGCACTTTCATAGCTGCCCTCTGCAAGCAGCTCATTTCCCTTATTTTCCAGATCAATGGCATTCTGCTGATCGTTTGTTCTCTGCTCGTTATCCAGCGCCCTGCTTGCCGCCTCTGCCTCGATCTGTTCCCGGAGACGCTCTTCTGCCTCCATCTGCTCTTTTTCCAGTTGCTCTTCCGCTGCCATCTGCAGTTCCAGCGCCTCCTTTTTCCCATCCATGAAATAGAGTGCTGCCGCTTTTTCCTTTGCTTCTTTATAGCATGCAATCGCTCCTGCCAGATTGCCGTATTCTTCTTTTTTCTCGCCCTGCGCGATCAGATCAAAAACCTCTATGTAACCCTCTGTGCGCGTCAACTGACTTTCAATGTATGTAAACCCCACATTTCCTGCATCTACTGCCATCTGCCGGGCAGTCAGGTATAATTCCTGCGCTTTTTGATATTCTTCCCCACTCAGAGCTTCATCCGCCAGAATGATCTGCTCGGCAAGCTTCATATATCTGTCCGCTTCCTCATATTCCGTTTCCCGGTGCAGACTGCCCGCCAGTTTTCTGGCTTCTCCATATTCTTCTTTTGCCTTTTGATAGTTATTATGGGTAAGATATTCCTCCCCACTTTCCATAAACTGAAGCATTGACGCCGTTTTTGTCTGAATACTGCGATGTCTCAAAAACAATGTTACGGAAACAATGATGACTATCAGCAGGATAGGAAGTGCAATGAGTAAAATTTTTTTAATAGATACTTTCTTTTTAGGCGACTGATATACCTTGTCTACGGAAGTCACTGCCATGGAATAATTGTCTATATCCTGGCTGTTCTGCCTCTTCAGAATAAAATCTTCCGTCTGATCTAAAATATCCTTTGTCTCTTTGGCGTCATTGACAATCTGAAGGAATTCCTGCTCCCCGCACTGCTCCCAGACGCCTCTTGTAAGCTGTATAAAAAGGTCTCCCGCATCCAGCTTTTTTTTACGGGAAATCTGTATTTCCGGCTTCCCCCTCTCTCCCAGAAAGGAATAGAGGTTATTGCGTTCCTCATGGCGCGCAGCCTCATCTAAGACAACCTGCTCCTGTTCCACCAGATTCTGCGTCAATGACTGGTCCAAAGTCCGTTCTAAAATCCGTGCATTTCTGATAAGATACAGTCTGCAGTTTCCAACGTGGCAGTAACGAAGTTTCCGGTAATCAGTCACAGCCACCACAACGGCAACCTTTAAGTGCATCCCGCCTCTTTGATGCAGCAGTTCCGCATGGGCTCTCCGCATATAACGTCTGAGTGCTCTCCTGCCCATGGTGGGTGCCTCCGTAAAATCCCGAATGATACTGTCAACTACCAGTCTTGCGCTGTTTACGGACGGCTCATCATCCAGACTGTCCGCCAGTACATAACAGGCAAAGTCATCCATTTCCACATACCCAAAATAATCCCTGTTGGATAACTTCTGCCCTTCCTCTGACATATGGAATGTCTGGAATTCAGAATTGATTCTTCTCATTTAAGCCTCCAGCCTTTGTATCAATATGACGCTCCCGTTGTCCGCCTGAGGATTCCTTTTTTGCTCCACCGCATCTATCATGCGCTCTGCCAGTTCCTGTAAAGAAGCGCTGTCAATCAAAATATCCTCTGTCTCACTCCAGGAGATTTCCTCAAAAATGCCTTTGCTCATGAGCAGCACTTTGTCTCCCCGTTTCAACAGTATGGGTTGGTCACATATCTCAATCTCACGAAACCCATCCTGTCCGAGATAATTCCAGACCCTTTTTTCTTCCATGCTCCAAAGGGTATCCTGTCTGGAAATTCTCCCATCCTCATACGCCTGCGCCGCCAGCACGTCGATTGTCTGCCCTTTGCTAAGCGGGATAATTTCTTCTCCCCGCAGAATGGCAATCCGGACATCTCCCGCCACAGCATAATACAGGTGACTATGATTTAAGAAAGCTGCTCCTACACTTGCTCCGCCACGGCGTTCTCCTGTCGTTTTCTGGATGCGCTTGTTCGCTTCCCAAAAAGCGGATTTAAAAAAATAAACAGGGTCATTTAACTCATAGTACGGCTCAAAGCGGTCAAGAATCGTATCCGTCGCTATCTGCGCACAGACCGCACCCGTATTCGCGCTGCCGATCCCATCTGCCAGCACCGCCATGGTCCCCGCCCTGTTTGTCCAGACTTGCGCAATATCCGCCTGAACCTGCCGGCTGCCGGTGGTCTGGGCGATGCCTGCCCCAGAATCTGCTGCCCTGCTGCATGTTTTATCATTCCATCCGAGCAGACAGCGGCAGAAAAATAATATGACATACGCGGTACTTATTCCCAACAGAATCAGCATACCGTCCGTCATTTCAAATCCCCCCACGAAAAGTTCTTTCCGCACAGGGGAACAAACAGAAACCGGCTCTGCCCCAGACCGATGACATCATAGGGATTCAGTTCCGTCGGCACATAGACCGGCTTATCATTCAAATAGGCAATTCCTGCAGAATCCCCGGGAAGTATCATCGTATTCAGATTCTTGGGGTCATATACGATAATGGTATGGTTTTTCCGGTCAATTTCATTGTCTCCCAGGATCTGAACATCCATATCGTCTCCCCTGCCGACAAAGTTCTTTCCCTCGTGAATCTTGTAATCCATTCCCACTTTTGCCCCTTCGATACAGATCATCCAGCCGCACACAGGGCGTACCGCCTCCTCCAGAATCTCCACGGGAGGTTCAAAGCCCAACGGTTTTTCCGCAAAAGCCTCATCCTGCGTTTTCATATTGCAATACGGGCATATTTTCCCGTAACGCCGGGGATTGTAAATGTGTCCGTTCGGACATTTTGCCAGGCCCATTTTCCCTATCTCCTATCTTTTCTGATATAACGCATATTTATAGCTGCTCAATCTATTGCTGCATTTACATCACGTTAAAAGCAATTTTGTATTTGCAATGTAAAGAATATCTCCTGCCACAACCCTGCATGGGCGGTGAATTACTTTGTAACATTCCCCGTCTTCCACTTTTCTTACTTTAACGCCGTTCTGGGAGCCTAAATCTTCCACATACCATTGATCCAGGCAGAAGTTCAGCACGGCATGCTGAAAATCAATAAAACTGCTATATTCACAATCTGACAGGTCAATATCCAACTCCTGATCCTGCCCTGTTTTTCCGATGATCAGAGAAACTCTTCCCTGTAAATCCCACGATTTAATTGGCTTTCCGTCTTCATCCAACAGTAGGATTCTCTGGATTCCATGTGTTTGAACCATCTCCGGTTCGTACGAGAGCACCTCCGGAATTTTCCTGCTATGTAAAAAGAAGAAATCAAACAGTACCCATACTGTCCCAATGAACACCACCGCTAAATACAGCGGGGTAATACGCCAGGTTTTTATTTCCTTCAAAATATAATAAACAAGGCTGATTCCGCACAAAACAATCAGAATATCCAAGGCCTGCTTAAGTCTTCTTCCCAGAAGCATTTCGTTTTCCCGCCTCCCGCATGTTTCCTGTTCCAAAAAAAGCTGCAAACATTTCCTCCGGCTTAATCGGTCCTTCCGGCTTTTTTGCATTCCTGTCCTGATAAGTTTCCATCCCTTTTCCCGGCTGGAATCCAAAAAACCGCTCAAACTGCCCCATGTCCGGTTTTCTTTTCCCAAACGGTTCTGTACCGCTTGCGCTTTTCCTTCCGGCATCTCTTGGCTCCTGGGAACTTCTCAGACACTCTGCGTCATATTTCTTACGGCGTTCTTCATTTTCCAGACATGCATATGCCTCCTGAATCTGATACATGTGATCCTGTTTCGCCTTGTCATCCTTTACCACATCCGGATGGTACTGCTTTGCTAACTTACGGTATGCTTTTTTTATTTCCTCCGTTGATGCCTGTCTGTCTACGCCTAATATTTTGTAATAGTCTTTCATCTGCTGCCGCCCGTCAGTATATTTGCCAAGAGGGACCGCCCGCAAGCAGGCAGCCCCTTTTTATGCATTTCCGCTAAAGCTGCATGCGGAATTCTCTTCATTTAGGAAACACTGTATCCGCCTTCTACTGATACCTGCGCCACCTTATCCTTCTTCTGCTTCATAACCAGCGTAAAGGTGCCGATGCCCTCTGCATCCCCATAGTTTTCCTTGTAGTCCACCACAAAAGCATTGGGATATGTATATTTGCGAACCACCTGGGAAGCTGCGATCACCTCTACGGTGACCTTACGGTAGCAGTCGGCATTCTCTGCCGGAACCAGTGCCCATAAACCAAGCTGCTTGGTCGCGTCAAAAGGATCTCCATCCACAGCGGTCAGAATCTTTCCGGTGACCGTTACAGTGCTCCCCAGGTCAGTAGACCTCGCGTTGCTGTCCTGCGGAATATCTGTGCTGACCTTCACGCCGGTAATGCTTGTTGTTCCCAATTCAATCGTGGTATTTCCCTCCACTTTTAATTTAAATCCCATAATCATTCTCCTTTCGCATGTTAATTCTTTACACGTATCTTCTTATCAGGCTGCGGTTTACTCTCCACTGAAGCCGCCTTCGAATTTGAGGCTGTTCATCTTGTCCTTCTTCTGCTTGATCAGAAGGCGGAATGTACCTGCACCGGTGTCATCCGTAAAGTCCTCTTCATATCCCACCACGAAAGCGTTGGGAATGGTAATCTGACGCACAATCTGAGATGCGCTCACTACATCGATCTGGACCTTCCGGTAGCAGTCAGATCTTTCTGCAGGAATCAGGGACCACTTTGCAAGTTTGCTCGTGTCATCTGCTACTTCTCCGTTTACCGCCGCCAGGATTTTTCCTTCGATCAATACTGTAGAACCTAAATCCGTTGATCTGGCATTAGAGTCATGAGGAATGTCAGCCCCAAACTTAATGCCGGTGATGCTCGTCTCCCTTAACTTGACAGACTCGCTTCCTTCAATGCTCAATCGTACTCCCATTTTTGTTTCCTCCTTCTTTTTTACTGTACAAAAGTACGGGATTATTCATTTCCAGCTTTTCTTGTAAGCTGTACTTTCAGATTTTTTGTTGTGTTGGCAAACGTCACCAGCACATCACATACTCCATTCTTCTCGTCAATTCTGTAATCCAACTCATCTCCATCCTGTAGGATCGAATTGACATACTGCCGATCCGCATCCCATCTGCTCTTCTGGCTGCTGGGATTATTGCTGAAAAACGTCAGTATCTTATCCTGTTTAAAGTCTCCGCTGTAGAACCGGAGCATCCGCTCAATATAAGTAGCCACAAGCGTTTTGTATATCGGTTCAAACTCATTTCCGTTACTTGACAGGTTGCGCGCCTTGTACACCGTAATGTTCTTGATGTTCTGACCTTTGTACTGCGCATTATCCGATGAGAATACAAAGCCGAATCCGGTACGGTTGATGGAATTCTTGATGGCATTGGTAAAACCGGAAATCTCCTTTGTCATGCTGGTTGTTGCCAGAAGTGCGTTATCATTGGCCTCCACATCAAACCGCACGCCCGGATATTCCATACTGGTGTTCCGGAAACGCTGTTTCAGGTATTCGGGACACTGCCATGCTGCTACGATTCCCGCTGCTTCATAAGCCGCTCCTACATAGATGCCTTCCAGCCACATCTTCATAACGTCATCCTTCTCCGCAGAGAGGGAGACTTTTCCTTCCTCATCCATAACCATCCGCTTATCTAACACCAGCCCCGACTTATCCTTAGGGATAATGGTTGCGTTCGGAATACAGGGCACGGCAAATTCGCTGTACGCCTTTTTCATAAGCGGCGCGCACTTTTCTTTATAAATACTGATGCCCTCCGTGGCAACATAATTGAACGTAGCTTCCTCGCCCGAACAGAAGCTGAAAAAAGTGGTAATCCGGTACGGCTCCAGGGCATTCAGCAGCGTCGCCACATTTTCCATGGAATTGTTCCCACGCTTTTCCTCCTGCTGGTTCCCGGCAAAACGTATCCGCTGCAGTTTTCCGCCTTCTGTCTGGTTCAACTCAACGTCCGGCACAATCCCAAACCAGATTGTATTGTCGAATTCATTTTTATCGTTGGTTGTATTCAGGTAGGTAATCAGCCTCGGGAGGTTGCTTGCCTTTACCATCATCTCAAGCGGCAGATTCGTGATCAGCAGTTTGGGCTGCATCCCTTTTTCCTTGACCTGATACTGGTCGAAAAAGGTCTTAACACCCAGCATCCTTTCCATCAAAGGCTTGACTACCTTCACGAAATCATCCTTGCTCTTCTTGTAAAACTCCAGATAACTGTTATAATTGTGCACTTCCAGTTCTCTGTTCACGCTGCTCTCCATAGTGGAACTTAAAGGACAGAACGTCCGTACCACCAGATCCCTCACATAATCGGACTGATTTTCATTCAAAGCGTCATAATCCTCTTTGAAGGTTTCCATCAAACTTGTATTGATCTGGTCATCCACAACGGCAAGCTGGGTACTCTCCTCCTGTTTCAGCTCCAGAATTTTCAGTTCACCATCGTCACCCATGCTCAGAAGACCTGCCTTAAACTCAGACTGTCCCTGTCCTGCCTCACTGTCTCCGAGCAGCAGCCGGGTCTTAATGTCTTCTATCGCCAGCGGCAGCATGGCAAGAACATTGTTATAATTCTGGCTTGCCTGCTCAAACTGATAATTCAGCTTGTCTCCCATATCCAGACGTTTCGGATCCCCTTCGTCCAACTCCACATATTTGCCGTATGTATACTGGATCTCCCTGCGTACCTGGCGGATATCATCCATGATCTTCTTGGGTGAGATCATCTCCAGAATATTGCTGAACTGAAAATCCGCATTCGCTACGCCCTGTGCATCTCTTGCTCCTATAAGGGTAGTCAGCATATTCAGGAGATCATTGGATTCGTTTAACGGAATCTCTGTGATACAGTTCTGCGGGATATTTTCCGGTTTTACCA
The DNA here is from genome assembly GCA_014804755.1 of Lachnospiraceae bacterium. Classification (GTDB taxonomy): domain Bacteria; phylum Bacillota; class Clostridia; order Lachnospirales; family Lachnospiraceae; genus DLAJ01. Next base: position 28,323 of record JAAUZE010000019.1, read on the forward strand.
GACTGTACTGGATACTCCCCGTTGTGGCATCACACCAGGAATACACCACCGGGGTAAATTTTTCTAAGAATTCCTCAAAACTTGAGACCAGCAGCTCCTCATTGATCTCTTTCATCTTGTCATCATCCAGACTGCTCTTTCCACGCACATCCCCAATCAATGTCAGTAAGTTGAGACGTTCCGGATTCATCTCGGCAAACAGGATTGTTCTGTTTGTCTGCATGATTGTCTCCATTGCTATCACTTCCTCCTTTTTCTGTATGATTTATTGGAACACGGCAACATAGTGAATCTCCAAATCATAACTTCCCTCTGGTGATGTAATATAAATAATGTCGCCGAAACTGATACTGTATTGTATCTGCATGCAGGCAATCGCATTTCCAACCATAACGCCGGCATTTGATCTGTGATATAAAATCATACTGTGATTTTCATCCGCAATCAGGAAAATTTCATCAAGCTGCAGCGCTTTCACCTGCTCGGGGTATGTACCGAATAGCGCCCCCAGCGATACCCTGCCGTCTTTCACTTTGTTCATTTGAAATGAGAGCGGCGGTATCTCTTCTTCCCCTTCCGGCTGCCGGATAAAATAAGCATCCAGTTTACCGCAAAAGTGATTCTGCTTTTTTTCTTCTGTCAGGCGTTCCAGCTCCGGCTTAGGCTTATGCAATAATTTCCACAAAACACCCGCTACAATTATAGTTATCAGTGCAAGCACCCACCAATATACCTTCCACAGCGGAATTACTTTGACATGGTGGACATACTGCACCGCGCTTTCCCCATCGCTTATCTGAATTGTCACGGTATGCATTCCCGTGCTCTGCGGAGAGATGGTCAGAAGATTCTCTTCTAACCGAACCGCAACCCCTTCCTGTGTATCAGTAATGGAATAGGAAAGCAGATCATTATCTGCATCCATAAAATAATCATCCAAACAAAGCGTCCATTCACTATCCAAACGGGTGCAGGTATCTTCCGGTATACTGCCTGTTGGCATGGCGTTCGTTGCCTCGACCTGCACAGAAAAAGAAAAGCTTCCGAATTCATCCGACAGCGTTCCGGATAATGCATAGATACCGGAACGGGAAAAACGCACTTTTCCTTTCAGCACCCCTTCTGAGGCATCCACCGCCTCTTGCGTCATATTCCTGTCATCACAGGAAAATTCCCAGAAGAAAGTTTTATAAAATCCGGCATCATGAATAACGTTGCCATCTTTATCCTTAAAATAAACCTGATACTCCAGTTCCTGATTTCTTCCCACGCTTGCTGCAATCTGCAATACCGGCGTCAGCTTCCGATAGCTGATGATATAAACCTGCAGATCCTGCCCTTCACCCGTTTCCGAGCGGATAATCAGTTCCCTGCCTGCTGCCTCCGCATTTTCAATTTTTCCCACTGCATAATGAGACAGACCGGTCAGCGGAATTTCTTCCGTTCCATATCGGACGATGGTTTCCCCCACCGGCTCCGAGGAAAGGAGTAATATATTAATTTCATCCAGATACGGGGCATCCAGTACGCATTTAATCTCCTGACTCCCTCCGGCATAGGTTCCACTGGAAAACTGCTGTATTTTATAAGTCAGACTGTCCTGAAAGATTCCGTACAACACCTCTATCAGTTCTTCCGATCCTCTGACCGAATAGCTTTCCGCTCTGGTTTGCGCCGCGATTTCGTTCAGATATTCCTTGCTTCCATCGTATTGTCCAAACGCTACCGTATATATCTGTACATTTTCTTCTACACATTGACGAACACATTGTTCCAGCTCCAGATCGGACTGCTCCTTTGTACGCTCGCTGCTCCTTGGCAGATCAGTCTCCCCATCCGAGATTAACACCATAATCTGCCTGGCATTCTCCTCCGCGGGAAACAGCCCATATGCATAAGAGACCCCCATTCCAATATCCGTGTCTCCTCCATAGGTTATGGCACCGATTTCTTCTTTCAGCAGTTCCCGCTTTTCAAATGCCGCTATGGATTCCGGCGCTGAAAATGCTAAAATACTGTCATTGTAAGCCACATATCCTACCCGGATGTTCTCAGTCTGTACGGTATCTATAAATGCCTGTACCATGCTAAGTCCCATTTTGGATGGATCATTGGTCTTCATGGAGCCGCTGCAGTCAATGACAAAGACAACATCCATGGTTTCTTTATCCGGGACAATCTCCTCTGCATATGCTGTCTTGGGAAAGAGCAGACTTAAGGCCACGCAAAAAAATAATATTCGTATTCCTCTCATTTTCAGTCCCCCTTTCCCAGTCCGCCCGTGCTATTTCTGCTTTTTTGCAGGCTTCTTCGGCTGGAACAGACCAAACTCAGATGCCGTACCGTCTGCTCTCTTTGCAGCAGCTAAAGCAGTCTTTGCTATCATTTCAAGTACTCTTTTCTTCATCCTTCTCCCCCCCTTTCAGCCAGCATGTATGCGGCAATAATTATAAATACACAGGCAAAGCCTGCAGATAAATGTTCCAACTGCCCTATCCATAGCATAATTCCGATGGTGGACCAGAGCAGGAACAGTTGAATACTCCTTTTTCGGAACAGCTTTGTCTCCTCTGTTGTAAACGGCCTGTTTGTGTGCTCAATAGGCGCCTTTACCAAAATACATGTCCCCAGAAATATAATCGCCGCGCCCAATACCCAAAATGGACATCCCACATACCACAAAATTCCATTCAGCATGAGCACATAAACTAAACATGTCAACGCAAAGAGTGAAAAGCATCGGCTATAGCTCTTTGCATGGTATCCGCCGCAGAAGAACCGCAGGCTCACAAATATGCCATAAAATAAAGCAATTTCCACCAAGGATTTCGTCAAAAAACCAATCGTAAAGGCGATTGCAAAGTTAATCATGTTTGCTATCGTAATCTGTATTCCATATACGCAGGACTCGATCTTATCTTCCTCTATAATCTTATCCCGATACATTAATTCTGTTAAAAATGATGATATTTTATAGATACTTTACGCCCCCTTTTGCAAAAGACTATATAAGACAATGACAAATTTCAACAGTTTTTGCATAATCCGTCATTTTTCGACACAATCCGTAGTTTATCTTATGACAGTGACATGTCACAGCTTTGTATTAACTTTCAATCTATAATCTTAACCTCTATCGAAAACAAAAAAGCGCTGCTTTCCTAAAAAGAAAGCAAGCGCCTTTCGCGTCACATATTATCTTATTTATATTCCGGTATTTCTGCCTCTCAAAAAATCTTACCGGTTATGTTTCAGATATATTTCCTGAATAAACCGATTCTCTTCCTCCCAGCAGCAATATTCTCCATGGTATTTTTCAACCAGCATATAAATGGTTTCCATCCCAAAACCATGTTTCTCCCCGTGCACCTTCTTACTCTGCAATTTGGGATTCTGTTTCAATACGCTTTCCTGCACACTGTTTTCAAGGCGGATTTCTGTTTCGTCTTTTCCGTCCCGGACTACAACTTCCATAACCCGTTCATTCCGCACCTTCTGGCATGCCTCTATTCCATTGCTGAACAGATTCCACATAAGGTTTCCCATATCAATACTATCAATTTTATTCGCTTTTCCCAGTACCACATAACAAAATTTTATTCCTTCGTCTTTGCACCTTACGATTGCTTTCATTAAAGCCACATTGAGTCCTTCATTTCCTGTCTCCTGCGGCAATTCCGGATACTGCTTCAATTCCTCGCAAAGCTGCTCCATATTTTTTTCTACTTCCTGGTAACATCCCCTATTCTGAAGTCGATATAACACTTCTAACTTTCCATTCATATCATGCCGCCAATGATTGATTTCCCTACCAATCCGGTAGATATCCATCAAATTTTCCCTTCTGCTCTTTTCCTGCTGCTCACGAAATTTCAATTCCATCTTTTCTTTCTGGTATTCGCCCAGCTTTCGGTATACCGTTTCCAGAAGCAGTATACCTCCAAACTCACCCACCAGCAGACATATGATAAGTCCACACCGCAGCCTCTCTGACATTTTTCCCAGTTCCAGTTCAAACATACCCAATCCTATTAGAAGATTCAGGATAAGTACTCCCGCTATCATCCAGCTTTCCGGCTTATGCAGGTTTTCCCTTTTTCCATAAAACTTTACCACAATTCTTCCCATCAAAAACTTTATGACACTTGCCAGAACCGCAGCAAAGACATGGGCAATGCCCTTTATGCCCATAATATCCCCCATGTTTTTCCCTGTCAAGACGCCTATTAATCCGTATACAGTAAAGGTCCCTAAAAAAGTGATCAAAATCCACATCAGTCCGAGAAGAATTTTATCCTGCATACCTCCCTTTAATGCAATGCTCCCATAAAAAACCAATGTGATTCCATAAAGCACGCACAGAATCCCTTCATAGCTGATAAACCAATTCATCCCTGTCAACACAAAAAAATAAACGCTGCATCCTATGGCAAAGAATACCCAGCGCTTATAACCTTCATACTTTTTTGCAAATCCGTGATCTATATATTCGACTGCTATAATTGAAGCAAGTACATTAATAGCATACTCACCTAACTCCATAGTTTTCCCCCTCATACTTATATATTGCCTGGAGCAGCGCTTTTCTCCTATCCCTGCCCATTTCCAACAGCGTTCCATCTGTAAGGCAAATTTCCTGTCTGCCTATATCTTCGATGTACCTTGGGTTGACCAAATAACTTTTATGGATGCGCAAGAAATGATGCTTTGACAACTCCTCTTCCATTACCCTCAAACTTCCATACTGCTTAATGACTTTTCCATCCGCCATCTGTATCGTCAGCAAATGTCCGCTGCATTCTATATACACAATATCCCTAATATAGACGGAACCACCTTTTAGTTCATAACAAGCCTTCTTAAATGTTGTTAATTCAACATATTTTTGCAATGCCTTGTACATATCCTTTTCCAGCATGGATTTTCTTACAAACCACAGCGGCATGAATGTCTGAGCATCAAAGACAAAACTCTCATGGACCGAGATAAAAATAAGGCATGGCGTTCGCCTGTCCATGCTGATACGCTTTGCTAACTGGAACCCATTCATTCCCGGCATTTCAATATCAAGCAACACCAGATCAAATCGCTCCTTACCCATCTCCTCATACATTTTTTCTCCGTCCTGAAAGAGAAAACATTCTATCGGAATCGAGATTCCTATCCTTTTTGCACTATCGCGTACTGCCTTTTCTATCAGTCTCAGATCTTCCTGCTTATCATCACAAATTCCTACTTGAAATATCCCCTTCATTATTCACCGTCCCACTTCCGGTTCCTCTGCTTTTGTTTCCTCCAAATCCATTTCCATGCAATTCTTACAGCATTGCAGCACAAGATGATTGAATGTCAGACCTTCTCTTTCACAAACGCTTTTCAGCCATTCATACAATACCGGGGTAAACCGCACTGTTACGCCAATGTTAGGATGCAAAAATGTTTTATCAATATGAAACATAAGTCCCTCCTGTTTTTCATAATACACCATTAGTATATCCATTTTTATATCTACGTGTATATAACCGAATATCTACCTAGTATTAGTCATAATTTTAGTTATTATTATAGTTATTATTTTGGTTATAAATTAGGTTATGTTTGTAAAAATGTATAATGAGAGAATTCATGCATCCTAGAATCCTGCAATTTTCTGCGACAGTCATATGCCTCACTGCATTTGCCATATACAGTACGCACTGCTATGGAACAAATAAAAATGGCAGGCCCGAAAGCCTGCCAGCACATATAAAATCAATTTGTTTTTCAAGACTAGTGATACCGTTCGTTTCACTCAGTTATTGCGAAATGCCGACATAGTATCGGCAATCATAGTCCATAAAGCCTCATCCATTTCCTTCTGATCCGATTCGGTATCATGCCTTTGCTCTGGTGGTTCTGCAGATTCTTGTTTCTTTTCTTTTACTTTTATGGGATCTGCTCTATTTATGGTATCCTGCTGCCCGCTATCCCTATTGCGCAAAATCTCCATTACGATATTCTCTATGGATGCCCTGTCTACTGTCTGTGTCTGGGGAATAGCCAACATCCCCGGATCGTTTGTATAATGCAGGACAGCATTAACAATAAACTGCGCCTTGCTATGAGGACCTTGTTTCTCCAACAGGCGTATGACAGCATCATGAGCCGGGTCATTTTCATTGAATTTGATACTGAACCGCTCCCGATCTTTCTTTTCCCTCATAGGCTCACCTGTTTCTGGTTTCCATCCGGTAAAGAAACTCATACCCTTTTGCGTTGGCATTGATGTCCTCCACAAACAGGGCGTTCCTTATCTTGCCTGAACCTTCAATCTGTCTCCTCAGCCGTATTGCCCCGCCTCCTACAAACACTACTTTGCCAGATGACAGATCCAGCATACGCTCCCTCAGCCCGTTTGCAAGGTCATTGACAAAATTCCGGGCCATCTGCTCTACCAATAAAACTATATCAGGAGCATACAGACCGACTTTGCCCTCTAAAATACCGTCAATGTCTGTTTCATCCAGCAGAATATCAAACTCCGAGTTTGCTTTTTTGCGGATCTGGTTGTAAAGTACAATCACTCCGTTTTCCAGAGAGTCACATACTGCCAAATCCGCACGTCCGGACCGTATCATTAAGTAATCCGCCGTAAACCCCCCGATATCCACGATCAGCACTCTGGGGATGCCCATCAGCCTGTCCATCATGGTAGCTGCGGCAGCATAAGCCTGCGGGTAACAGCGCACATCATCAATATAGACCGCATGGGGCCTGTCCTTATAAGTAAATTTTACCACACCACGGTCTGAAAAATACTGTATAAAAGCCTGATTCTGCGCCCCATAATGTGCCGGCGGAAGACCTACTGCAAGCTGGATACGCTGTGTATTGTCTCCATATATCCCCCTGGCCTGAAGTTCCTGCGCAATCCCGAACAGGGTGAGGATAAAGAAACGGTCATCTTCCGTCTTATCCCTTTTGTATGGGATTCGCTGGTTTGACAGTGTATAATACCTGTTCTCGTACATCAGTACATCACTGCCAAAGGGCTTTGTGGTACTCTCCGCCAGCCCTGACACAAAGGGCGGACGGCAGACAGTTTTCATCTGCTTGTTTCCATGATCAATTGCAATTAACATAGTCTTTTGTCTCCTTTTTTAGCTTTATACCTATCCTTTACGCATGGATTACGCATTTTTTCAACATACCGGGATAAAAAACCAAAAAAGCAGCAGACCACATTTCCATGATCTGCTGCTTTCCTGTTTAACTGTTCCGTATTCTTGACTATGCAAGGACAGGCTCCCATTTTTCTATGACAGCCTTTATTTCCTCAACACTCTTTTCAGCCACATCTGCTATCTGTTGTAATGTGTAGCCGTTCTTGTACATGTTGAGAATCATCTCGGCTTTTCCGATTGCTATACCATCTTCCTTGATACCTTGACTTAAATTACACATAACGCTAATATCCCTCCTTATGCTGCCCTCTACCGGAATATTGTACTCTTTCTCAATAATTGCTAACTTTTCATCCACCGAAAGCTGCTTTGACAGCAACGCTCCCAACAGGCGGTGCAGCTCATACTTATCATCATGCTCCGGCAGTTCGTTTGACAATCCGATCAGGACGATATTCAGCAGGTCAAGCCTCCCTTTGCACTGATGATTCCCTATGAGCTTATCATATGCAAGATGCACATAACCCATACTGTTTTCATCCTGATTCATACAAACCCAGATACTGAATACACGCCGGATGTCATTATAATTGGTATTGACAAAGTCCCTTTCTTTCTGTGAAGAAACAAGTCGGCTCACGTAAAAGACTGCCCTGTTCAGGATATCATACCCTGCCGGTTCGTCCTTTTGTGCCTCCACATTGATGATCATCTGCGACAGGCCGTCTTTCATGCGTACATAAAAAACGATGTCAAACCTTACAAGGCCCTCATTTATTTCTGCATTTTCAGAATTAAAACCGACAACTCTCTGTCCCTTTTGGGTTGTATCGTCTTTCGGGGAATTTGTCATGCCCGGATCTACCGGAACCACACCGATCAGCGGCTCTCCTTCAATATACTGCACAACATCCCCGGGATTCATACCCTTGAATTCATCCACCGTGTTCACAAGTATGTATGCCAAAATGTACTTGTGCCCCAGCAGGCGTTTTGCTTTTTCGTCATACTGGGCATCTTTGTCTGACGCCCGTACCATATTCTTCATCTCTGTGTCCATGGATGTCATATCCATCGGTCATTCCTCCTTCTGCATATCCATGTGAGAATCGTATAGCCGATTACAAAAGGTATATGACCTCACATTTATTATACCCCAGCTTTACTGCGGAATCAACGAAATTTTATCAGGTGTGCAGCCCATAGCAGGCGTTCTTCAGGTTCTCCTGCCCATGCAGGATGATCCCGCCGCAGACTCCGATTCCGCTTATACGCTCTTCCCGAAAGAAGAAACTGTACGGAACACAGCTGTCATCCACTACCTGTATTCTTACTGCATCCGGCCACTGGAAATGGCGGTCAAGAAATTTGCCAAGTTTTCTGCGCATCCCTTTTCTCTGGGCTACCTTTTTGAGATTACGGCGGCTGCTAAATTCTATTGCCGGCCTATGGCATTCAGGCAGGGACAGCCGCCGGCAGGTCGTTCCGCCTGACAAGCTGCTCTCCTCGACACAGCACAGGAAATCCTGATATATAAAGGAAAGCCGTTCCAGGCGTCCTGTCAGCTCGTTTCCGCTGCTGTTCAGCCAAGTGATCTCAATCTTCAAGACTTCCCCACCCTTCTGGTTCTTATGCAGATACAGCCTTGCATAAGAATAACCGTCGGCACTGATGGTACTCCCTTTTGTATTCAGTCCTTCCAGCTCCTTACGACAGAGCACAAACTGCCCTGACCTTCCATATTTTCTGGAATAGGTTCTCAGCGAGACAAATTCCCCATCCACAGAAATCTTTATCATGGTGCGCTCCATTCTTTTGTTCCTCCCTTCTTATGCCGCTTCCATCAGATCCTCTGTCAGGACATCCACTAACAGCCTGCCCGCCAGCTCGCCTGTATTGATGATAAGCTGCTGTTCCCGCATTTCCGCAAATTCCTGCTCACGCAGGCTGTGGCTGATTTCTGCAAGTTCCTTTTCCTCGCTGCTGATCCGCTTTGACACTTCCTTCTGCCATTTTTTCAGGAACTTCTTGGCATCTTCAATGTCTGCCTCCTGTCTGTCGTACATGGTACGCTTTTGGCGTACTGTACCGTCAGGCTCAATCTCAAGAGTATAATAGGCTTTTTCCGGATTATCGTTACGGCGAAGGAACAGGATATAGCTTTCTTTACGCTCAATTCTCTCCCAGTAGCGGTCACTGCTTCCCACGCAATGATGAAGGTTCTCACCTTCCCGCAGCACATCCTCAATACAATGCGGGCTTACCACTGAATAAACCTTATCGCTGTATTCATAAATATCCCTGATCGATTCATATATCTGCTCCACATGCGGATAATTTTTCAGAATCTCACCTGCCTTTATCGCCAGCGATTTGCTGTGACACCTCTCTACCAACTCATCATGCCGCTTACGCAGTTTCCGAACCCGGTAGATAATGGCATCCTGTGTATCCATGTGGAAGCGCTCCGCCATTGCCAGGTAGTCGCTCCAGGTTGTCAGGACTTCTCCGCTTTTCATGCCATTCTCTTTCATCTGCCGTCTTACATAGTTATAAATCTGCACCATACTCATGCGGCTGCTGATGAATTTCAAGTCATCTGTAGTGATACCCTCCTGACAAAACCAACTGATCACATGATCGGGCAATGGCTTTCCCGTCATTTTTTCATATTGCAGCCATTTTAGAAACCTGCCGCCGCCATTACATCTGCGCAGTCTTGCAAGTTCCTGGGAATCTATGCCAAGCAGTTTCTTCAGGTCGCCAGACAGACGGTTCTTAAAGCACCCTTCAATGGTACATTTCCCATACATAAATTCCCTTACCATAGTGCCGAGTCCTGCCTTTGCCAGACGTTCCAACTCCGGAATGCTTTTCCATACTACCAGATATTTTTCCGGGTCAATTTCCTTTGCCGCGGCAATCGCTTCCACCAGCCCGGTTTTGCGCAATTCCCGTTTTGCCAGGTTCGGCAGGGTCCGCCCATATACACGCCCTTCATAGGTACGATAATAGTAATAATACGACTGCGTATATGAGTTGCAAAGTTCTGTCTTAATCCATCTCATCCTTTCATGTTTATAATCACCCCAGTAATAAGCTCTCAGTGCATATCCATTCTTATCAAAAATAGCGCGTCTGACTTCTGTGAAATAGCATTCTGTATTACGATAATCCTCTTTCCGATAAACTCTTTCGCCTGTAAATTCACGGATCATCACACCGTCTTCACAACGCTGTACCAGATACATACATGTCGTATCCGTTCTTACAGCACCAGCAGCCTTCCCCTCGGACTTAAAAGTAATTTTATGGCGGCAGCAAGGACAGGTTCCCTGCCGATTGTGTTTCGGGTGCCTGATTGGAACTTCCTTTTCACAATAAGTGCAATATCCCTCTGTGACCCCTTTACGGTCATAACGGTAAAAAATATAATTCTCCGGAATCCCGACCTTTGACACCCACTTCTTCCAGTCTTTAGGAAGTTCCGGGGTCTGCTCCATATCTAAATCCCATGGATCTGTCTCCCGTTTATGGCGCTGTTTCAATTCATTCCTCCTGACCCTGAGCTGATAATCCAAAATCCCCTTATATCCCCCATTAGATACGCCAAGGTATCTCTTAATGGTCCGGGCACCTTCCGGATTGATCCACTTCTTTTTGGAATAAAGGAGATGTCTCGGCCACGGAAGCATATCCAGCTTTGCCGTCAGCCACCGGTCCAGCCTCCTGTCATAAGTCAGGAATTCGCCTGTCTCCTTATTGATAAACAGTTCATAGGCGGGCATAACCGACTCCATCCGCATATATTCCGGCAGGAAAAAAGCCACCTTCAAAATCCCATTTAATACTTGACAGCGCATATAAAGCCCATACCCATAGCTTTCTACCCAGTAGGAATATAAGGATGTTCCCACCCTCTCCCTGCTTATGGTATCAGCTGCTGCTATCTTCATCATCTTCTTCGTTGCTTTTAACGTCCGTAATTTACTCAATGCATCTTTTTTCATAAAAATACAACCTGCCTTTCCTTTAAGTCTACGTCATACCATATATCCGGCATGATATTTACTCCATCCACAGAAGTAAGCGCAACCTGCCTTATTTCTCCCGTTTCCGCATCTTCCCTGGCTAATGCCAGAATATCTCCAACTTTTCCTTTCGCTACAGGGTCTGTCCCTCTCACAACTGCATATCCGCATCGCGCCTCTGCCCTGTCTTTATTTACATGACAGCTCCATTCCCGCAGAGGATGGTCTGCCATAAAGGCCAGACCATGCAGGAAAAACTCATTGCGGGTTAATTTTTTTAAGACTGTCAGCTCTGTGCAGGAGATTTTCGAGTCATTATCATCCTCGTCAATATCTCCCCCTGCATTGACAATGTAATACTCTGAACTCTCCATATCCGAATAATAGGTAAGGCAGTCCAATGGATTCTCAGCACAATGGAATCCATTCTCTCTGCAGTTTGCTTTATCCGTGCGGTTTAAGCCCCTTTTGAACTTATACCCCCGGCAGATAAGCCCCTGCCGAAACGCTTTATAAGCAATCATCTTCTCCTCCTAACTCGCCTTATTTCCTTGCGACATCATATCCAACAGGGATAATTGCCCTGTCATCTGTGCCTCCTCTTTTTTCTCCTGCTCCGGTTTCTTTTCCTGAGTTTTCACTTTCTTCTCCTTTTTCTCCTGATTCTTCTTTGTGGCGGACTTTGCTCCGGATTTTCCCACATATGGCTTAGGAACAAATTTTTCTTCCTGCTCCTCATCCTCTTTCGCGGAAGGATCACGGAAATAATCTTCTGCCCACTGGTAGCACAGGTCATCGGGGATGTCACACCCATAACCCTGCTGCCCTGTTCCCGGCTTGATGCCTTCGGCTTTCATCTCATCCTGGACATAATCCCATGCCTTGCGGTTGATATACTGGAAACAGTGGATCATGCTCTTGCGGGGATCCATGGTCATCCTGGCAAATTCTACATCCTCCAGGCACAGGGTCTGGATGTACTCCGCCACACAGTCTTTCATGTTGCGCCGTGTGAGTTTTTCCGTATCAGTGCTTATGCGCTGCATGGATTTCCGCACGATTTCCTCCTCACTCATACAGGCAAGCTCTTCCTGCTGTTTCCGCAAAGCATCCTTTTTCGCCTGCTGCCTTGCCTCCCATTCCGCTTTCCGCTCTGCCTCAGCTGCTTCATGCTTGGCGCGCTTGGTTTCCTCATCATCCTCCGCATTGGCAGCGGACTCTGCCTCTGCTGTTTCCGGCTCCGCTGCCTGCCCGGTTTCTTCCATCTCCAGAGTTTCTTCCTGCTCTGAGGCATCCTCCGTTTCCGGAATTTCTGCCTGCGCCATGCCATCCTCCACTTCCGAGAATTCCGCCTTTCCAGAATCGTTCTCTTCCATTTCGGAAACCATGTCCTGATACAGTCCCGAATCTCCGGTTTCCAAAACCTGCTCCGGTCCAACAGGAAGGGCAACAGCCTCCTCCATGTAGGCAGCCGGTTCATATCTTACTGCTGTCTCCTGATACGCTACAGAAGCAAAGCCATCCGCTCCCTGAACCTGATACCCCTCATCAAAAGGGTCCGTTTTCTCCAAAACCTGGAATCCTCCGTTATTATCCGTGTACATATCCATAATCAATCTCCTTTCAGAAAAGGGGCATGGAACAGTATCTCCCTGAACCATGCCCTTGTAAATGTATTGTGCCTCCATGCGGATGATCCGGCTTACCGGCCTGTGCTATCCTGTTCCTGCATTGGTTTCGCCAAGAACGGGGAAAAACGCACAGGCTCAAAGCCTCCTGTGTCCACATAGTAATAGCAGCGTTTCTCATCATCATATAGCTCCAGTATGTCAGAGGGCGCTACCTGCCGCCCCCTATATCCAGCCGGCAACTGGACGCTGAAAACATCTTTGATCCGTTTTAATATCTCCTTGTCCGTACTATTCTCAGGACAGGGCAGCGCGGAATCCCACGTCAGGCGGTATTCCTTTGCGGGCGGCTGCTCGTATCCTGCCTTGTGCAGTTCCTTTACCCCTTCAAACGCAAATGGGATCGGCGTCTGCTCACGGCCAAAGTCCAGCTGATAGACCCTATATTTCTGCAGGAAACATTTCGTCTCCGGCACATCCTGCCGGGCATCAGCATCCCCTGAATCCGTCCTTTCCTCCTCTCTTTGCCTTTCTTTTTTCCTAAGCGCAAGCTGCCAGTCGTCTATGCCCTTGAAATTCGGATCCCAGGTCAGACGACGGCACTCCATTCCATGTTCCTTTGCCATCAGATAGATCTTGGAGCTTCCTTTGGCGGTATTTGCGTTCCTGTATTTATCCATGTCCTGGGCCTCAATGATCAGCTCCGTGCCCTCCTGGGCAAGCGTCCTGAACACATCGTTAAGCGCCCCTACATTGTTGGCCCCGGCTGTTGTCACGATGGACCGGTTCATCAGGCAGTGTGCAATATCGGCTTTCAGCAGCCCTTCCGTCACATAGACTGTCCGGGCGGGAAATTTACCCACGAAATGCACCGGGCTGCCGGAAGTGGTCCCCATGTTCTTTGAGGAAGACGAGAGCCAGATGTACTTTGCCCCCGACTTGTCCGGCGGGTCGTTCTTATCCCTGATGGGGGTATCCAGCATGATCTGCGCTCCCCGGATCAGCCCGTCCATGCCCACCGCAGGTATCAGGATGCCTGATGTCCTGCTGGTGAACTTCACTGTCCAGTAGCCGTTTTCGTGCCGGTAGAACCCCGGCACCCCTGCCACTGTGCAGCCCTGCCCGATCAGCCTTTCCGTTAAGGATCGGCATAGGAAATAGGGCGGCGTGCTCTTGAACCCGAACTGCTTGATCTGTTCATCCGTAAGCCCGCGCTTTTCAGACCGTAAATGGTTCCGGTGGGCTGCTGACAGGGTAAGCATTTCAAAAAGCCGTGAGAGTGTCCGGTGGACTTCCTGGGCGTCGGCCGAAGGTGACTGGGGGATGCCCCCTTTCCCCTGGCCGGGGGCTGCGGCTCCCTGAACCGGGGCCGCAGTTGGTGTCGTCGATATTCCGTAATCCTCACATCCCCAGGATGCCTCCCCTGTGGAAAGGGCATCCCATATTTCATAGTAAGCCTGGGAATTTGACATGTTATTGAGCCTTGCATACAGCGCAAGCATCCCTCCGGATTCGCCGCAGTAATTGCAGCGCCATACATTCCTGCTAAAATTCACATTCATCTTGCCCCGCTTGTCCCCGCAGAACGGGCAGTCCACATACGCGCTGTCCGCCAGCCTGCGGCGCACATTTAAGTGGAGCAGTTCTGCCACGGTCATGATCCCAAACGGGAATTCCTGCGGATGAGAGTCCATTGCACGTTCCCCCTTCCAATCTGTCATCCTCAGATCATTTATCAGCCTGCCTTCTTTTCCAGGTCATCCAGTACAAGCCTTGCAGCAGCGCGCAGGATGTTGTCCTTGCCCTGGTAGCCTTCGCTCAGATAGAATCTCAGGCTGGGCCGTCTGCGCTGCGCCACTTCATCAAGGGTCCAGCCCCGGCAGGTCCCTGTCGGCACTATCACCTTTTTAGCATCCTCCAGTGTCATGAATTGAAGGATCTGGTCAACGGGTGTTGTCTCCGTATAGGGTTTATCTGCCCCTGCTGTCTGGCCTGCAGCGAATGCCACGGGCGCCGTTTCGGCCGCTGCAGCCGTATCCGGTACAACAGATGCTGGTGCAACAGGCAATTCTTCAGGCATGGTTTCCGCCTTTTCCCCTGCTTTAGTTCCTTCCGGTGCTACCGGCAGGGCATCAGGCTCCACCTTCCCTGACAGCATGGACATTGCAGCCGCCATATCTGATGCGACAGGCAGCGTCTGCCCATCTTCTGCCACAGGAAGCTGGTCTGCAGGTAAAGTCTCTGCGCTTACGGGCAGCTGAGCCGCTGGCTGTGGAGCCGGTACGGATGCTGCTGCTTTCTGCATTCCTGCTTGTGCCTGTGCCGGCCTGGCCACCGCTTTCTGCCCGCCTTGTGCCGTCTGCGCCTGCGTTGTCTGGGCAGACCTGGCAGATACTGCTGCCTGCTGTACTACGGTCTGCTGCTGAACTGCCGCAGGTCTTTGTTGTGTCATCGGCTGCTGAACCGTTGTCTGCTGTGCAGCCGACTGGGCTGTGGCAGGTCTCTGTTGTGCCGCAGGCTGCTGTTGCACTGCCTGCTGTGGTGCTGTTGTTTGCCTCTGGGCTGCCGGTTGTTGTACTGCTATACGCTGTTGAACTGCCGCCTGTGATGCCGTTGTACGCTGCTGGGCTGTTGCCTGAGCCGCTGTATTCTCCGTGCTTCCGGCGGGTGCAGGAACAAACTGCAGACCAAAACCGGCGTCTGTCAGCGCCTGATCCATTGCTTTTATCTGTGCGCTCTCAATATATTTATCCCCGCCCTCTTCCCTGGTACAGGTAGCGGTAAAGCTGGATACGGGATTTGCATCCACCAGTTCCAGATACACCTGTGCCTCAATGATGGCAAACTGTTCCGTGATACTCAATCTGTTCACGCAGATCCTCCCTGTTTTGTGCGCCAGGCGGAACCACAGTTTCTTGTACCGGAAATCGAGGTATCTCTCATCCTTCTCCGCCCCCGGGTTCCTCCTCCGGCTCATCAGTTTCAGGGGGTCAAAACCCGGCACTTTGTTGAGCGCCGCCACGATGGGGTCGCTCTCATACATAGTTGCTGCAAAACCACTGTTGTTACTCATAGTCAAAAACTCCTTTCTTGATATAAATAGGAGATGGAATGCGCTTTTTCTTCACATTTCATCTCTTTTTTCATTAACCTGCATTTTTTAACTTTTCTTCCACAAACTGCGGGACTGCATCCCCTGCGCTCTTGGCATATGCCTTGTAGTACAGGCCGATACGCTCCCCCAGGAGAGTGTTCCTTTTGACATTCCCATTCCGGCCCACCGCCATGTACAGCAGCCCTTTCTGGCCCACCAGGATCACTTTCTTCTTGGCACGGGTGATACCTGTATATAACAGGTTCCGGTACAGCATGAATTTCTGTGCCGCCACCAGTGGGAGCAGCACCACATCATATTCGGAGCCCATCGCCTTGTGGATGGTGGTGGCATATGCCAGTGTCACGTTTGCCATTTCCTCCGCAGCATATTCCATCTGCCGGTCCCCGCCGAAATCCATGCCGATCCGCATCCCGTCCGCCGTATCCTTGATATAGCGTATAAACCCTAAGTCGCCGTTGGATACCTTCTTTGTGTTCTTTGTCTGCATGATGCGGTCCCCTGTGCGGAACACTCTGCCGCCCAGCCGGATCTCCTCCTCTTCTGAGCGGAAAGGATTAAGCCTCTCCCGCAGGCTCCCGTTCAGGCTGTCCACGGATGTTTCCCCCTCTTCCCTGTAGGGCGAAAGTATCTGCACCCGTTCAATGCCGTTTTCCTCAACCTCCCTGCAGTAAAGGTCCATCAGGACCTCTGCCGCCTGTTCCTGTGTGCGGCTGTCCACAACCATAAAATCTTCCCCATAATATAACTCGGTGCTTCCTGAGTTGATGAGCTTTGCATTGTGGGCGATCCGGCTGTCCGATGCCTGGCGGAAGATCTCATCCAGCATCGTGACAGGTATCTGTCCGCACTGGATCAATTCCTTAAACACATTTCCCGCACCCACGCTGGGCAGCTGGTCAGGGTCTCCTACCATGACGATCTTCGCACCCAGCTTAAGGCGGCTGAAGAACTGTCTGGCAAGCCACATGTCAACCATGCTGAACTCATCAACAATGACCAGGTCCGCATCCAAAAACCGCTCTTTTATCAGGCTTTCGCTCTCAGACTCCCCGCCCAAAAGCCCCAGCCCGCTGTGCATGGTGCATGCCGTCTCAAAGCCGGTGCTCTCCGCCATGCGGCGGCTGGCCCGTCCGGTAGGCGCCATGAGCACTATCTTCCTGTCAGGATACAAGAGTTTGTAGACCTCTAGGATGCTCCTTAGCACCGTGGTCTTTCCTGTGCCGGGAGGGCCTGTAATGATAGATATATTGTTCCGGAATGCCGTGCGGGTTGCTGCTTCCTGCTTTGCCGACAGGCTTATCCCAATCCTTGCCCTGATCTCCTCCAGCTGCCTGGTGATATCCTCCTGCGCCGGCCTTGATAAAAGGCGCAGGGCTATCTGCCTGGCTGTTTCGTCCTCCAGGGTGAACTGGCTTACAGAATAGATATTGTCTTTCATGGATACTACTGACCCGCTCAGGATAATCTCCTCCAGGACATTATCCACTTCCGCCTTCTGCACCCGCAGTTCTGGGACCGGTATCCTTTTGTTCAGCAGCTTCAGAGCCTCGCATACCAGGGTGTCTTTGGGCAGGAAAAGATGCCCTTTTTCAGCCCGGGCTTTGTCCAGTGCATAATACAGCGCCCCCTTGATCCGCATGGGGGTGTTCAGGCGCTTGTCCGTGTTCTGCATGATTGCGTCCACCCTTAAGAAACCAAAGCCTGATATCTGGCACAGCTCAAAAGGGTTCTCTTTCAGGATCTTCACGCTGGCAGGCCCGAAATGCTGGTATATCCTCTGTGCCGTCGCCGGCGTCAGCTTGAACGGCGCCAGCAGTGTCATGATGTCCCTTAGGGCGCGGCTTTCCGCAAAGGATGTCTTTATATCCTCCAGCTTTTTCTCCGTGATGCCCCTGACTTCCAGCAGCCTCTCCGGGTGGTTTTCAAGGATGTCCAGGGCGTCCACCCCAAAACGTGCCACGATCTCCGCCGCTGTTTTTTCTCCGATGCCCTTTACGAGCCCTGAGCCGAGGTAGCCCTTCACGCCGTCTTCCGTCCTAGGCACGATTGTCTGCCACTGCCCGACCTGCAGCTGCATCCCGTATTTCCCGTCCATCCATTCGCCGTCAAATTCCAGTTCCACCGCATCGGTACACGGCAAGTCATAACCGACCGCAGTAAACCGTATCAGGTGGTCCCTGTATTTCCTTTTGTCACGGGCTTTTTCCGGGATGCTCTGGTCTGCTGTCCTGATGCGGACCACGCAGTACCTGCTTGCGGCATTGCTGTAAACCGTACTGTCATAAGTGCCTATTATACTCATATTTCCTCTCTCTCCGCCGGGGACCAGTATCTTAACGTCCCTCCGGCTCTTATTCTGTTGTCAGGCGGCCTCCTCCGCGCTGACCTTTACCAGGAACCTCCTGTACTCCGTTACGGTCACAAACTGTTCATAGATCTCCGGGTACTGGAGCTTCAACCGTGACAGGTTGTTCTTGTCCACTCCTGTCTTCCGCACCGGGTTGTAGGTCACGGTATAGCGGAAACCGTCCTTCCTGCATTCCGCAGTGCAGCTTGTGCCCATCTCCGCGATCAGGATGGCCTTCGTCCGCTGCAGTTCCCTCTCCAGTTCGTCAGAGCGTTTCTCTGCTTTTTTCTTCTCCTCCTGGAGCCGGAGGTAGCGCATCAGCGTTTCCGTCATGTCCATGCCAAGCTCCAGCGCCGGCGCCTTTGTATCCGCAGGGCCGCAATACCGCTGTACGCTCTCCATGATCTGTACGCTGTCCTCCGTATAGGGCGGGGGATCCTTCGTCAGCACATGGTTTTCCCAGAAGCACTGCTCCAGGTAGATCATTTCCTGTTCGTACCCCATATCCCTTTCGATCGTCCTAATGATGACCTCATCCTCCGTGTTGCCGTACAGACAGCAGAAGAACACC
Organism: Lachnospiraceae bacterium; assembly: GCA_014804755.1. Taxonomy (GTDB): domain Bacteria; phylum Bacillota; class Clostridia; order Lachnospirales; family Lachnospiraceae; genus DLAJ01. The sequence goes on from JAAUZE010000019.1 coordinate 47,181, forward strand.
CTGTCAGCGTCCATCACTGCCATATAGTGGCGTCCCTGTACCTCATAATAGGCCGGCACGGTCTCCCTTCCATCCTGCCACCAGTGGTCCGTGGCATTATAGTTGGTCGTCTTGATCTCCAGTATGGCCGTGGTGCCGTCCGGCAGCCTGACAAAATAGTCAACATCTGCCAGCATAAAAGGGTACTTAGGATGCCGGAACATCTTTTTGACCTGATAAACCTCAAGCCCGCTTTTTTTGTGGAATATCCTTGCCACCAGATCCTCCAGCAGATGCCCCATTTCCAGGGCCACCCAGTTTCCCGGTTCGTCTTCCACTGCTGCAATGTTCAGCTTGTCATAATAGATGTCGCGTGCCGTCCGGAAAGGGGATATCCCCATGATGCCCGCCACATCGCTGCCGCCGATCCCCTGGCGTCGGTAATCAAGCCATTCCTCCCGGGACAGGTTTTCTGTCTCCACGGCCACTAAAGGGGTGTGCCTTGTCCTCTGTCCTACGTTTTCCGGCACCGGTCAGACCCCCCTTCTCGCCCTGCGGGGGAGATTGGCTGTCCTGCAGACCATCCGGGAATTGCGGTACTGCCCGTTCACCCTCCTGCTGTCCGCCTTGTAGTCCGGGCGGCCGAGATGCTGGTTGATCCAGCTCCCCATGTTTTTTTCCTGTTTCATGCTCATTCTCTCTGCCTTCCTTTCCTGTAAATGATTTATCCTCAAAGCCGTATCCGGCGTTTGGGCAAACTCACTGCGTTCGTTGTCGCGGCATTCGCCAACTGGACATGCAAGCATGCCCGTTTGGCTCATTGCACGCGCAAAAAAAGCGAGAATGACTTGTAACCATCGTCTGGCGTCCATAATTGCTTATGGACCAAAGTCATTCTCGCTATGTGGGATTAAGTACCCATAAAATAAAAAAAGCCAGCAATCCACTGTCCAAAGGGCATAGTGATACTACTGGCACAAATACAATCTTTACAACGTGTGCAATGCGGCATTCACTTCCGCTTACAGCTGAATAGCTGCATCTCCCAAGGGATACGCACAAAAATCAATTACATGGTAAGTTTAGCACAAGATATTGTGTTCGTCAAGATATTGAATATTATATATAGATTCTCAAGATATGTTATTCTTCTATTCAGTCATGCTAAATATATCTTTTATCACCTTACACAAGATATTAGTAGTAAAATACATCACATCCTTCTGTTTGACGGTAACCTAATTTATTTCTATGATAGATCCCCATCAGTTCTTAATATTACTCTAAAAAGTTTGAAATCCAAACAAATATTGATATGACCCCAAAACACCGACAAGAAGAACTGACACCCATCTTTCTTATAGTACAAGTGTAATTATAGATCAAAAAATCTCTAGAACACCAACATGTAAGTAATCGCTAACCCAATGTTTATATTCTAAAAATATAAGACCAATACATCTGTATGTTATACCAGACTAAGTTTCCTGTACACTTATACGCACATCTTCTAAACACACTATTGTCAGAATGCGTTTTTAATTACTTATCATTAATCAATTCTTCTTGCTGTATGAATTCAATTCTATTTTCGTATACCTTGAGGATTAAGTTCGCCTCACCCAGCAGTTTTACCAACTTTTTAATTTGATTTCCAAATGCCTGCTTTGTGTGATGGTATATCTTTATTCGGCCTAATTCTAAATTTATAAATGGACAAAGAATATCTTTATCAGTTTTATCTAAAGAATGCCCATATATAAATATGTGCGCAACCAATTTGTTTTGTTCAATATCTTCAATCCATTTTATATATGAACCACTTGTATTATTCCATATCCTCTGGTAAAACTTTTTAAATTCAATAAATTCTGTATCTATATCGTCTTCTGTTGTGTCTAGAAACTCATCTATTCCTAAAACCAAATTACACTTCTCTACCGTAGAAATGGATTGAGTTTTGCCGTGAATATACTCAATCGATGTTTTTTCGTCTTTTTGATATAACCGTTCATATGTATTTGTATAGTTAAAGCAAATCACTTTATCGAACTTATTATTATATATTTCTGGTATTCTTTTTAAAACCGGAATTCTATTTACAAAGTCTTCCAAATATAATTCTAGTGCACGAGCAAATTTTCTTAAATCAGTTATTAATATATCTCGCTTTTTCAACAAATCATTAAATTGTTTAGGACAATCACTAAAAATATGAGGAACTAAGATTTGCTGACTCTTTTTCCAAGCTTCTTCATCTTTGAAAGCTATAGCCAATGAATATATAGCTTGTATAACTGATGAGATTTCTGTTTCGAAATCTATCCACAGTCCCCCAGTTCTCGTCTTTTTTGCCAAGAAATAATTATACCAAATATTTTCTGATAATAGTTCCTTGAACTCACATCTAATGGATAGCTTGTCAGCATTGGTAAAAAGCTCTGTTAAATAATTCTTCCCTGCGACTCCTACCTTTTCTTCAGCAAAAGCAACTATATAGCTTTCCGGTTTTACTTGCGATATGCACGCCATAAATATTTCAACAAAATTAATAAAATCTATATACGAAGTGGGTAGCCCATGTGCTAAATCAAAACCATTTCCAAGAATTAGAATTTTGATTTCTTTTTTACTCAATATTATCTGTCCTCACGATTTCAGCATTTTCAATAATTTCTGTATTTGCAATACCATCTTGTATTGATGCCAATGTCGTTCCTTCCCCGGTTTGTATTTTTGAAATAATATCATTAAAGTATCCCGGGTAAGCAAGTCGAAAGATGGACGGATTCAATCCATCTATTTTTTCTTCGGAAAAATCTCCATCTTTACCCAAATAAAATACTTTATGCTTATCTCCCGCTTCCCAAAGGGTACAATGCGTTTCTCCATATCGGTAAATAAATTCAATCGTTCCTTCTGTTCCTTCTATTAATAAATTAAAAGTCCTCTCTCCGACTGATATTGCTGATGACTTTAATTCAAAATAATAATCATCAAGTCTCACATTTATAGCACAAAATTCATCACTTGGTGCCTCAATATTTTTATTATACCACTCACCGTTTGGGATAGCGGTATTTATCCATGTTCTTGCCTGCTTCATATCTGTATAAGTAAGCCCCAACAAAAAAACGCTTAAATCCAACAGATGTGATCCCATAGAAAATATTTGTCCGCCACCTGTTTGAAATGAATATTGCCATTCTGACAAAACTTGTTTTCGTACCGCACTCGTTCTTTCATATATAGAAATATAATAAGGTTTCCCTATTCTTCCCGCCCTAAGCCATGCTTTTATCGTTTGAAAAGCCTTAAGCCCCCGTAACTGGAAATCCGTATATGACTGATTATAACATAGCGATATATATGACTTGATTTTTTCTGCATCTTTTGAATTAGTCAAAATCGGCTTTTCTATTAGTAAATGTCCTTGATAATTTTGTAAAGTCTGATAGTATTGTTCTCTCTCTGGTATAGGTGTTGTAATACAGATAATATCTGGATTAGTATTTAATAAGGCATTCCATTCCATCGCTAATTGTGGATTTTCTCCTGCCGCCATTAAAGTTTCCGCTGTTCGATCTAAGGAGCGACCTACAACCCCAACAACTATAGCATCCTTACATTTTCTAATCCCTACTAAATGTGTTCTTATACCGACTCCTGTTCCAATAATAGCTACTTTCATAAATAGACACTCTCCTTTTATCAGTGCCCTAATTGGTTTTTTTCTACTTGCTGTGCATATTCAATTAGTTGTTTGCCATCATCTGTTTTACGAAAATCTTCTAAAATAGGCCATTCCAACAGTTCTTTTGAAGTAATATTAATTTGCTTATTAGAGTCCAATTCTAATAATTTTTCACCCACAGCTTTTGCCGTTGTATAGTCTTCCAAAAGAATATATTTTAAAAACACATATCTGCTATGTGCTCTACTCACATCCCATTTATTAACCTCTTCTTTTATTTGAGCATCTCTTTTGCTTTTGGTCATTTTCTCTGCAAATATTTTATTCGCAAAAAGTATATATGTCTTATCTTTTGTATCAGAAAGCCCCTCTTCAGTATTGACTAACTCCCTGTATCTATATGCTAAATCCGCAACATACTGGCAGACAAGCCAGCATTTTTCATCCAACAGTGTTCTTGTAGTAAATAGCATATGTTTCGCTAAAAGTTCTGTATCAATTTTGTTTTTTATTATATCACAAACAGATATCCAAGCCAAATAAGATATGCATACTCCATAAACAACCATTCTCTGACATATATCTTTAACTGTTTTCTCATTTGTTACTTTTGAAAATTCCAAATTTTCATCCATATATGGGACAATTTTTTTCTCTATCTCATCTATCCCGACACTTATGTATAATTTTTGAGCTTTTTCCGAAAAAAAGCTCTTTACTTGAGCTGCCAATTTTATGAAATCATTATTCCAGTATATTGGCTGACTTACTATCATTCTAACTAAATCCTCTATTTCACTATTTTTTTGCAACCTTTCAATACTGAATTCACCATGCAGGGAAAGAACGCTCTCTGGATTATTAACTAACTCTTGTGCATGTATTCTACTTAAATGCTGTCGCAACTCTAATGAATGCATACATACCAAATCTCTATACTCCAATTGTGTTAGTTTTGGAAGAAAGCATAGACTTGCCGTTTCGTTTAAAATATCCCACGCATAACTGGTAGAATCAAACATTCCTAAATACTCTTCTGGTCTACTTTGCATTAATTTGATAATACTACTTGTATTACGTGGTTCAAATGCGCTGTATCCGCCTTTCTTTAATCTACTACATATAATTTCCTGATAAATTTTTGTCAAAGTAAAAAGCATATTGTCAGGTGAAATATTTTGTCCCTTTCCTTCATCGATAGGATGTATAATATTGCCCCCCTCTACTGGTGCAATTTTCTCAAGATCCTCAACAACTCTACCAACACGATCATTGACATCCCCTAATTCCATTGCATTCATTCGTTCATGATATACAAAAGCCACTTCCAGATAACGATCTACTATATCAATAAATTTTCTTATCTGTTCTCCTAGTTTACTCACTTTCCTTGCCTCTCTTTAAGTTTCTTTATAGCTGGTAAACTTCTCATAAAAAATAAAACATTGTGTCGCTTACACCATTCTTCACAATAGTTTTTTTGCTCAATTCCATCGTATCTTTTCCAAACCTTTTTATTATTGTCAAATGGCATTTCACATAGAGTAAATTCTTCTAATTTACAATTTTTTAATGTTCTTCTCTCTAAGATTTCTTCACAGTCAACATACCATGACTCTCCCAAAACAACTTCTACTAATCCCAATGTTTTTTCTAAAATCAACTGATAATCGCTTATTGGTACAATCGGAATAAACGGTCGCATTGCCAATATTGGTATAATTCCCATGTCCTTAAACTTTCTAAGTTCTTCAACTCTCTTTTCTGGTAATGGTACATTGGCAGGTTCAATTCCTTTTGTAGTCCACGATGTAATGCTTACACAACCAAAAAGCATCAATTTCTCCTCATTATATTTCTTCGCAATATCACTTAATTTATTCATATCTTCTTCGCCCAAAACCGCTCTGGTCGTAAAAAGAACATCTTTTCTTAATTGCAATAATGTCTCTAATAATTCTAATGCAACTTTTGTACGTGGTGGAGCAAACGAATCAGTATCACCACTAATATATATAATATCAAATTCTGTCTTATGCTTTTCTAACCAATTTAATATTTGGGGTATGCTCAAATTTCTGTATGATAAAAACCCTGCCTGTACATAGCAAAACGGACACATATATGTGCAATATTGAGTTTCATTCAATGGTCCTAATGAAACCATCGCGCGCCTATCTCTAATATCAAACGGCAAATCTTTTGTACGTCTATCCATTCATATCATCCTCATACATAGGTTATAGTAAAGAGGTGAGACCTCGATGAAGTAATTATCGAGACTCCTCACCTCCTAATCGTAATAAATATTCACAAACAATTTCAAGCCATATTTACTCTAATGCATCCCAAACTGCTTGAAAATCTGGAGAATAACCCTCTGGTGATAACATTTTTCCTGAAACGAGTCTAATTCTGAACAATGTGCTCTTTGCATCCTCTGACACCAGTTCATCCAGTGGGGCAAATCTTGCTGCTGCTCCCTCAAAAGTATCAGAATAGATTTTTATAGCATTTAACATTTCATCTTTATCATAAATTCTTTCACAAACTCCGCGTAATTGTACACCCGTTTTATTACTGTAAGTACTCTTTGTATCATATATGGCCATTGCAACTTTAGCCCCATTTTTAATGACAGAACCATGATGGCTAGTTGTATGTGATTTAATTAATAAAGCATCCTGACTTTCTATTGCATAAAAAACAGTGGTAGCTTGAACAGACCACTCTTTATCTTCGACAGAAAGAACCATTACCTGATTTTTCTTAACAAATTCTACAAAATCCTCCTTTGAATACCCTCCTGCTAATTCACTATACATATATTTTCCTCCCAACCTACCTTAAACTATTATCTATATCTACACTTACAATTATAATATTCTTTTGTCCTCATGTCAATTACCTAAAATGATATAATAGCATAAGTTTATTGTAAGAATGGGGTAGTCCATGTACTCCCTTAATCCAACAGCCTAATTGTGCACCTTTACTATATCGGAATCTTTACGTTCCTTCAAAACCCATATATGATTCTTAATTGTTACAAGTTTTATGATTCATAAATATAATATCATATATAATGGGATGTTTTATTTTCTAATATCTCACAAGTTCCAGCATAACCCTGCCATTCTTTTCATATACTCTCAACCGCACCACCATATCTGAACCACTTTTCTCTTTCCGTTAATGTCTCCCCCAATTCTGCTCCATACCTCTTTCGCCGAATTACCAAAATAAGACAGGCTATCATGGGTACAGATAAAACCATTAATCACTTTGCACAACATCTCGAAAAGCTGAGTGTAATGATTTATTATGTTGAATACACAAAATTTACTATATTTTAATAATATTAAAGAAGATATTGAATGTTATATGCCAAAACTGCAGTTTGTTTAGCTCCACTGTAAAATTTTACAGTGGAGCCCCTTATATATAAAACTTACAGATTCTGCCGGATAATCCGNGTNATAATCCCCACAGCTACTCCCCGNTCCTCATCAATCTTCGTNACAGCAAAGCTCACATCATCCTTTTTCCCNGGTGTCCTGTAATCATAGCAGGCATGAGCCACCGCATTGNCNCCNTTNGACAGCCGGATATANACCACNCCTTTATGNACATCTGTTACCTTNCCNGCATACTTGCTCTGGACACGGCATTTTTTCAGGTTTTCCTGCTGNGTNTCCTGNGTCACGCTCTTNACATCCGCCTTAACGCCCATATCCTCCAGACTGTCACGCCGCACGCTTAAAATGCGCACCAGCACCTGGTCTCCCACGGAAAAACGCTCATGGGCATCCCCGATCCAGTCCCATGCCANGTCNCGNGCCATNATGGAGCATTCCACTCCAAATATCTCCACNCGNATGACCTTTTCCGCCACGGCTATCACCCTTGCCTGGACGATTCTCCCCTCATAGACACGGTACATTCCTTCCGCATCNGTATCCAGATAGAAGATCTGNCGCTTTTTCAGCATGGCNTCCCNGCGGCTGGCTACCACACTGCGCGTCTTNGAATCAATGCCTTTCACAATGAAGTCGATCTCNGCACCCAGCATATTGCCGAGGACTTTNTTCTGGCGCAGCATCAGCTCCGCATATTCCTTTCNGGAAGGNCTGCGCCCCTGGACCAGATTGATCATCATCTCNTTTAAGGGNATCACGATACGGAANCCCTTATAGTCCACGATCACAATGGTCTTGCCGCTGTCNGTCTGNTCAATGCCGCCAAGCTGCCCGGTCAGTATCCTGCGGGTNCGGTAGGCATTATGGATNTCATGCCAGATAACCTCCTCTCTGGCATCTTCCGTTTCCACTTCCCCACGGCTCTCCAGAGTCAGCACNGGNGCCTCTGTCTTTCNTGCCNTGGACGGGCGGCGNGGTGCTGCCGNAGCGGTCTGNCTTNCAGANATATCTGCCGTTTCTGCCNGGCTGTCCTGGACTGTTTCACCGGCTCTTTCNCCGCCTTCTGTTTCGCTGCCTGTTTCCATGCTCTCTGANGTCTCTGCCAGTGTTTCTTCCGATACATCCTCAGATACATTGCCATCTNCGGTCTCTNNGGNCATATCTCCCTCCTGCTNCCCCTCTGCAGCCTGGTCTCCGCCTTTCTTTTTTCGGGAAGTGCGTTTGGGTTTTTCNGGTTCAGTGTCTCCTGCCTCNNCTTCGGNAACTNTCTCAGGGACTGCCTCAACCTCNTCNGTGNCAGTGCCATCCGTNTCTGCCGCTGCCTCCCCAAATATNTCCTCCTCTGAAAGTTCCGGCATCCCAAAGCCGACAGTCCCTGTCGGCTTGCCCTCCCTGCACNCCGGGTTCCTCCGGCTNCTGGTCCATGCTCTCCAGCAGTTCATTCATATCCATGTNGNTTTCCTCTGCAGCAGCATCTCCGTCAGACNTCTTCTCAGCNCCCTCCAGTGCCTGCGCTTCTGTTNCCATCATTTCTTCTGTNGTCATTGTTTCTTCTGTTCCCTTTTTTCTACCTGCCATTTGATTTACCTCCTTNTNGGNTTANGACATAATAGATTCTTTGTCAGTTACAACAATTCCGGCCTGACCGCCGGCTTTNGGGNCCGGNCTTTTCTTTTCCCCCTTTTTCTGCCCTGATTCCGGTGTTTTTGTCCTGGAATCCGTTTCTTTTGGCGTTCCCGCTTTGGGTGCCTCTGCCTTGGCAGCCTTCGCTTTCGGCTCTTTTGCTTTGCTTCCCCCTGCTTTTGGCTNCCTGACTNTGGTTCCCTCTGCTTTCGGCTCCTCCNCACTGGATTTACGCTTGTCTGCATTCTTTGAACCGACTGCTGCCTCCATTTCCAGCCTGCGCCACTCCGGGATATAAGCGGATGCCTTGCANCTATGCAANAGGGNANAGTCCGGATGCTTTGAATAATCCAGCTTATCCACTTTCAGGATCTTCTTNCCCCTGATGATGATCAGCGCCTCATCAATGNGGAGACGCANCACTTCATCCGGCGTCAGCACCGGGCGTTTCCCCACGCCGCTGGTCTCACGGTACTCCGGCGTATANTCGGAAATGCGCCATGTGCCAAGCTGCTTTGCCTTGCTCGTCACCGCCACACTGGCAAGNCCGGTCCGGGATGAGACAAATTCCGCTGTCAGCGGGTCCGTACAGCCAAGGAACAGCTGCACGTCGCAGTTGCCGAGGATCTCCTGCCACAGATTCTGNGGNTACCGGTTCTGCAGCCCTGCAAGGTTCTGGAANACGCAGGACATGGAAATATTCCTTGACCGGATCACGCTCAACCGTCTGGAGAGGTCCGGGATGGTGCCGCAGGCTGTCAGTTCCTCNCCCAGCACATGGACGGGNACCGGAAGGACNCCGCCCTCGCAGTTTTTGTCCGCATACCGCACCAGCTTGATAAAGGCAAAGGACAGGAACAGTGAAGCCAGNAAGTCAAAGGTGCTGTCCTGGTCGCTTGTCACCAGAAAATAGGCACAGCGTTNCTGCCCCGGCAGCTCCAGGTCGATCTCATCCCTCGCNGTTATCTTCTTGATCAGGTCAGCCTGNAACACCTGAAGGCGGCTCCCAAGCCCGATCACCACCCCTCCCCGCACGGAATCCGACGCCTGCTTNAACAGNCTNTACGGNGCTTTGGCCGGGTGGTGGGCGGGAAGNACCCCGAACAGGCTGTCCAATGCGTTTTCCGAGCCAAGCGTAAGGAGCTGGTAAACCTGCCCCATGTTCCGGTTCTCCGGCGGATACCCCTGGTCCACATATAACACCAACGCTTTCAAAAGGTTCATCTCTGCGGAATCCCAGAAGTGGTCCCCCTTGCTGCCGATCATGGTATTCTTGATGATGACATCCACAAAAAGCTGTGCCATCAGCTCCTGACCTTCGATCTCCGAAAGACAGTTCCATGAATCTGAGTTTTCCGGGCTGACCAGGTTGAACACCCGGACTACATAGCCCTGGTCCCTGAGATATCCGCTTGATTTTTCATACAGCTCTGATTTTGGGTCGCAGATGATCAGGGATTCCCCGCGGCTCACCCCCTGCAGGATGCGGTTCATGCAGAATGACCGTGTTTTCATGCTGCCGCTGGCACCGTACACCGCAAGGTTGCTGTTAAGCCTTGACTTTTCCGGCAGGCAGACCGCTTTTCCCTCCAGCAGGCCGAGCACAACACCATGATGGCACCGCAGGTCGGACACTAACTCCAGGACGCCGCCCATTTCCCTGCGGCTCATCCAGCCGGAGGTGCCGTAAGTCCCTTTTGCAGAGTATGTAAAGTTACGGTCCTCGTCATATTCCCCGGCGTCCCCGTACCCCATCCGCATGACCATGACAAGCAGCACTGCCAGCAGCCCAATACAGATAAAGATGCCATAGATCCCATAGGGCGGCCTGACTGCCGCACTCAGGCAGTCCACAAAGCCGGGTGAAACTGCCGGCGGAGCAGTACCGTCCCCCGGAATGCCGCCCCCCTGCTTCCATGCCTCATAATTCCCAATAAACTGTGCCAGATAACCGCCGGCATACAGCACTGCCAGCAGGGCCGCCGGCGCAGCTATCATGGTCTTCCATATTTTTTTACTGTTTATGGGTAAAACCTCCTTTCAAATTTTTCAAAACTGATGGTCTCAAATGCCACCAGACCTTCGTAACAGCGCTCCAGGACCTCCCTCTGGAAGTCAAAACAGATCAATGTGCCATACCGTCCCTGCAGCTGGAGCGCATTGCAGAAACGGTGGATGCGGGGAATGTCCGGCAGGTACCCAAAAAGCACCGGGGCCCCGTTTTTGTCCACGGCATCATTCTCTATGATCCCGCATGGCTCCCCCGCATTTAAGCCCTGTGACAGGATACGGTCAAGCTCCTCTCTCCCATCCGTGTCACACAGCAGTTTCAGCATCACCTCCCCCCTGCGGTCATTTGTCAGATAGTAAAAATGCTCATAGTTCCCATCCAGCAGAAAAAAGCATCTTGCGCTGCTGTCCGCGCTGGAGATAATCTGGTAAAACGGCTCCATGCCGTTCCCAAACATCAGCCCGCAGATCCTGTCCGGGGCATACCCTAAACCGGCGCTCCCTCCGCAGAGCACGATCTGCATCAGGGCCTTTGTCCTCTGCTCGGCACGGTAATCCCATTTCGCCATATAAGGACCGCTGTTGTAGGTAAGGAAAGCACTGCCCGGGGCAAGGAGCACCCCCGCCATGCGGGAGCCTTTAATCTTAACTGCCTCTATCCCTAATTCCTTGACTTCACGGGAACTGTAAAAAGCAGTTCCCTCCAGCTTTCCACAATAGGGCATATCCGGGGCAAACACTTTTGGTTTTTCATCCCGGAACACCGCCACGCCGGCATTCTGCATAGCCACATGAACCTCAGCAATACGGTGCAGGCGTATCCTCCTGGTGACCTCGCTCTTTAGCAGGTTGGTATCCACATTCCCGGTAAGATAAAAGGAGAACCGCTCCGGATTATCCGAAAGCAGTACTGCCTTGGCACGCCTTCCCAGCCGGTAACCGCGCATCTTATCCCGATAGTACACCCGTAGGAGCTTTTCTTTTTTTAAGAGCCATGTGACTGTCTCCTTATAGCTTGTACTGCCGGTAAGCCTGTATATCAGTTCTGCCGGCAGTTCACCGCAGACAGCCACCAGCTCAAGGAGCCGGTAGGCCTGTGTGTCCTTCTTTGGGAAACAACGTCCATCTTCCCCCATGACCTCCTCCTTTCGTGCGTTTTTTACCGTAGCGCCTAAAGACCTCGGTAATTTTGCGCCATAAACTGTCCCCGCAGAGGCGCATTCTGCAGGCGTTTCACTGTATTTTTCAGGTATCAGGAAAAACAGGAGCAAAAACCGTTAAAAATCTGATATGCTTTTCATCTGTTCTTCCCGTTCCGAAAGCCACTTCCCAAAGCGCCCCTTCTCCATGACATAGATGCGGGTGCAGTCCCTTTCCCCCAGTTCCGTAGTGTTGTAGGCGTCACAGAGAAGTCCGCTGTCATCAAGCATCACATACAAAGCAACCGTATCCAGTATCTGTTTCTGCTGCAGATTGTCATAATCCAGAAGGCACCATTCCGGCAGGTCATGCCCGTAAACATGGGAAATGCAGATAACACATTCCCGGAATCTGGGCGTGGGATGCTCCCCCGCATACTGCTCCAGCGCCGCATGGAGCGGCTCCGTCAAAAACAGGCTGCTCTGACGCGTCTTCTTTTTGGGCAGGAGCCGGGGCAACGTCACCTCCAGGATGCCGTCCTCATAGCTTATCTCTATGCCATGCTCTTCTCCTGCTTTTAAGAGGTATTCCCTCTTGGGAACGCCCGTGGAGGCAAACAGCAGACTGCGGAGCTTACAGGTGATCCTTTCCGCCCGCAGCGCCGCCTCCGTGGAGATGACCTCATAATTTTCCGGATACCGCTGGATATCCACTGTGTCCATGGCGCAGATATTATTATTCAGCCGGGATAAACTGTTCAGGATATCCCCTATCTGCGCGGAAATCATTTTTCTATCCAATTACATTCCTCCTGTCTTTTTGTAATAGCTTACTTTCCCATCAGGCCCCACCATACAGAAACCTGATATATCGGGAAAGTCCAATAAAGGGATCTGCCCGGCATCCTCCACCAGCACGATACGGCGGCTCTCCCCCTGCCTGTATTGCCTTAGGGCCTGGGCAATCAGGGTCTCCTGGCCGGCAGCCACATAGACCACCTCGTACATATTGCCCGCCGAAAAAAATAACAGCTTCACCGGAAAATCGCTGGGGGAATGGAACTCCACTCGGTCAATAAAGTCCAGAAGTATCCACACCGAGCGGATAAGCCCCGCATCGGCAGCCCGCGTATGCTCCCCTTGTGGGAAGTACCCCCCTGTTTCAGCCAGTGCAGTGCGCCCCTGTCTCTGAAGATGCACTAAAAGATTCCTGACCTTATCCTCCTTGCCCGGATGGAACCGGATAAGCTGCTTCTCTGACAGACCGGGATACATGGAAATCTCCCGCAGAAGCTCCGCCGCTTCCTGCCCGTATATGTCCGCCCTTGTTTTCATGGCACCACTCCTCTCATTGCGTAATCTGTGCGTAATAAAGATCTGTCCTGCTGCTTAATGCGTATTCCATGCGTAAACCATACGTTTTCAACATCCTGTTCACTGACTTCGTAACCGCTCCACAATATCCTTCAGCTCCCGCCTGTCCGTAGTGATCAGATCCTTTTCCAAGGGGCTCGCCTTAAACTCCACCATGATGTTATTGTTGTTGGTGCTGATCAGACCGCTGCCCCGCTCAAAGTGCGTGACCTCCATAACCTCAGCGTCTGACAGATGGAGCGCATTTTGGACACGCCGAGCCTCATCCTCTTCCATGTTCAAAATGATCTTGGTCTTGGAGTTATTGATAATCCCTTTCCCAAACCGCCCCTCGTCCAGATTGAAGAAGTCATTTAAGTCCTGGCTGGCACAGATGGCGGAACCACCGTAGCCCCGAATAGTCTTAAATATCTCCAGGACAAAATCCCCTGCCAGCCGGGTGCCCGCCGCCCCTGCCCCAGATAAAAGCTGCCAGCACTCATCAATGAATATGGCTTTCTCTTCCGTCCTGTCTTCCTTTGCACGGTCCCAGACGAAATCCAGCGCTACAAACATCCCGACAGTAAGCAGGTCCCCGGTCAGGGAGGAAATATCCAGCACCGTGTAACGGTTATCCAGCGATACATTGGTCTGCTGGTTGAAGGTGCTGGCTGAGCCGTTCACAAGGCGGTTCAGGATGACTGCCATGCGCTTGGTCTGGGTGTATTTCTTCAGTATCGCATACAAATCTCCCAGCACCGGCATCTCCCGGTACTGCCCCGGATAATCCGGGTCTTCCAGAGAGGCGTTATCATGGGTAATTCCCTTCTTGCCATAGACAATCACCAGGGCTTCGTCCAGAAGCTGCCGTTCCTCGTTTGTCATGTCCGGAATCAGCAGGCTGAAAAAAATATGCAGGCGCTGGATCTTCTCCGCCAGTTCCGAAAGCCGGATACCGGGACCGTCCAGCAGCTCATTCACGGTATGGTCTACCCTGCGTATCTCCATCACATTGATACAATGGGAGCTTGCCGGGGAAATCTGTATGAATTCCCCTCCCACATTGGCGCAGGCTCTGTGGAATTCATGGCCTTTCAACGGGGCAATGATGAAAATGGGAATTCCCTTGCGCCTCATGCGCAGCGCCATAAGCTGCATGGTAAAGGTCTTCCCTGCGCCGCTTGTGCCCAGAATCGCCATATTTGCATTCTTGTAGACAGCACTGTTGAAAATATCCACAATGATAAGGGAACAGTTGTACTTATTCACCCCCAGCAGGATGCCGTTGTCATCGCACATTTCATAGCTGGTAAAGGGGTAACAGCTTGCGGCACCACCTGTCAGGAGATTACGCTTGCTACGCTCATAAAGCTTTTTTTCCATGGAAACCAGTGGCAGGGAAGACAAAAAAGCCTGTTCTTCTCGGAAGTGGCAGGAGGCTGCCTGCATATCCTGAGATAAAAGCAGTTTCTTCATCTCGTTTACTTTCCACTCCAGATCTTCCACACTTGCGGCTGTAATGGTAATCAACAGGTTTAGAAAATAAAAGTCCTCATTGGCTGCCAATCCTTCCTTTAAGAAATATCCACTACGGATAGCACTGTCGATATCATCAAAATCGGTGTTTGTATCGCTGGTATCCTTGATTCTTGAGCGGTTGATACGGAGTTGCTGTCCCACTTTCTGAATAATGCGCTCTTTCGGTTCTCGCGAAAGGAACATATCTATGTCAATGCCGTCACCGGCGTTTACCAACAGGCTAAGCCACCCGGCGGGCACCTGCGTTCTATAGCCTCCAGAGGGTATCAGCAAATAATCATAATAAAGCCCGTCAATGCAGAGGTAGCCGCTATGGGTAAAATCAATGCTTGCAGGGGCGACAAAATCATTTACAGGAATATGCTCCATATCCGCACTCCTACCAGCGGCAGCATACTTTTCAACAATTTCCCTGGCACGCTGGGGCAGTAGCTTTGCTGAACTTTCGTTACGACACAGCAGGCTGTAAAGTATCCCTATGGTATGTTCATTTTCCTGCTCGGGGATGATAAGTTCATTGCCGCATTGCCGGAGATAATTTGCCGCAGTATGGACGGCTCCCTCCAGAGCGGTAATGGCCTCGCTTTCTTCGTCCGATCGTTTGGTATTGCTCCATGGTTCGTACTCAAAAATCAGGAAAAAGCGCCGGGTTACGGCTTCTCTGGAGCTGATTTGCTGTACGAACTGTAGATAATCCTCCTGCATGAGCCTGCACTGTTCATTGGTTTCCTCCGACATTTCCCGCCGCACGGTGTCCAGATGGCGGTTGATGTCCGCACGTCTTGCCAATACCTTGAACTGAAGCTTTACAGGGCTTACTTTCAGGTAAGCGATAAAGGAATAAATAATGCTCCTCTGTTCATTTCCGCTGCGCAACAGGAAGTTGATGGGAATGACTTCCACAATCTTCACAAAACGGTGGTCTTTGGTGTAAATAATGCCGTTTGCAACTTTGACGATGGGCAGATACTCAGCCACCGGGTTTAGATATTGGAATGTCTGTTCTGTGGCATGCAGGGGCAGGCGATTTTTTTCTTTTGCCTCTTTCAGAGAGATATTCTGTCTGCTCGACGACTGCTCTTTTTTAGCAGGACGCAGTTTTTGGCGTATTCTATATCCCCTTACTTCATCGAACTCTGCCGGAAAGTCGCCCTTTTTCTTATGTTGCTGCTTTGTTTTCCGATGTTTTGTCGTATGATTTACAGTAGGTTTTCCCAAAGTTTCTTTGTCTGTTTCTTCTATGCCAAGGACACGGCGGTTCTTTAAGTATTTCAGAAAGATGAACAAAAAGCCCAAAAGACTTTCTCCTGAAATGCCGATCAGCGCTACCAAAGCAATCGGCAACGCCGTGAGGCACAGGATGACAATGCGGGCAGTCAATCCGAAAGGAAGGCATAAAAGAACCGGCACCCCAATGGCAGATGCCAGGATGCCGGCTTCAATCACATTCCTTGCCTTGAATAAACCGCCGAAAAAAGTTCCGGTGTCTATAAAATTAGGCGGGATGATATAAGTATCACGCTCATGTTGATGATTCATGGATAAAATAACCTCGCTTTCACTACAATTTAACTGCTTGTGTTTCATAAATCACGGGGCTTCAGCCGATAATCCAGAAAGGACCGCCAGCAGCAGCCCCACGGCTCGCCTCCCTTAAGATAAGGGATAAATCCCAAAGCTGTCCGCTCCTGTTATAACTCGCCGGATCAGCCACTAGAATTTTTCCGTCCTGAATGCCCCGCAACACAATAAAGTGTCCTGATTTTGTAAAATGCCCCTTTGACATGATTGCTACCACCAGCTTTCCCTCAGCTAACGCATCCAGAATCCTTTGTGGTTCTGAAACAGAACAGCCGGACACATTCAGCCCCCAGTTCCTGGCGGCGGCCGGGATCAGCGCATGATAGGAGCCGCTGTCTTTGCACCAGTAACCGTTTCGGTAGGACCATTCTGCCATAGCCACAGGATCAACAGTCTGCCCTGTGAGGGAGGATACTACTATCGCCATGGATGTAGGACCGCAGCCGTGACTACCAATATGGTCGGTGCCATAAGGCTTATCCGCATAACGCTCGTCCAGCTGGTTATAGTAGACAACATCTGTTGCCCCATCAGTAAAACAGACATCACCCAGGGATGGAATAAAATTGCCGTCCCATTCTGAAATGCTCTGCATCATGCCATCGTTCAAAAAAAGACTCAAGTTCTGAGCATAGGCATCAGCGAGAGCCATCTGTTCCTCGTTTAACATAAAAACATGCTCGGAAAAATAGGCTTCCCCATTATAAACAACGGTGTAGACTCTCCATTTTTCCGTGACGGATACTTCTTTCCCGGTAGCTGGATCCGTTTCGGTCCTTGTCCGTGATTCTTCCGTCTGCGTATAAGAATACAGGCTGCTTTGGCTAATCCGCAATATATTTGCCATATCAGAAATGGAAATGCCGGAATAATCCTTATTCTTGTATGCACAATACATAGCAATAAACTGATTGGCATTATATAAGGGGCGGTCCGCATAAGGGTTGATAATCTCCATTTCATCTGCATCAGAGGATGCAAAGTCCACCTCTATCTTTTCCATGGTATCTTCCAGTCCCCCAACCATAATCTCATCTATGATGGAGGTAATCTCGGTTACATTTTCAACAATGGCTGCATTGTTGTTCAGGATTGGCACGTCCATGAGTGCAGAGGCAGAAAAGGCATTTAACAGACCGCCAAAAATTACAGCAGGAAGTGAAACCACGAACACAACAGGGATAAGCAGCAGAGCGATCACAGTAATTATGATTTTAGAAACCAGCCTGCGGTTTTCCCAAATAGCACCGGCCGCAGCACCATACGGTCCTCCGGCAACAGCGCCTTTGGCAGCTCCCGATACTGTTTTGCCTGTTTTTATAGCGCCGCGTACCATGTGTGCGGCAACACGCCCCGTTTCAAGTGTTTCAGATAGACCGTTTTTCTGTTTATCTTCCATGTAACATCCGCTCCCTTCTCTTTGGCGGCTGCGGCAGTTTTTTCACAATGGATTCCTTGTAGGCAATAGAGCCGTCAGGCGCCATATACGGGCTCCTGTCCACAACATCCTGTGCGTACTGCTTGTACCATGAACTGCCATCCGCAGCCTGTATTGTGGTATAGTTTCCCTCCGGGGCGGCATACTGGGCTGCATGGTACATCCCAAAGGCAATCCCCTGAGGATATTCTTCTGAGGTTTCTGTGCCTGTAATGTGCCCGCCGCCAATTTCTACATCCGAAAAGGCAGGAACCTGCAGCGCATTTTCACCCAGCGCAGCATACCCAAGATAGGATTGGAGAGCCTGAGATGCCTCCGGCCCGCTCATAAAACCAAGTTCTGCAATGTTTCCCGCAGCCACAGTTCCTATGATGTTGTTGGCAAAGCTTCCTCCCTTGCTGACAGAGGACGCATAAATATGACTTCCAATTCCGCCGCCAGCCTTTCCGGACGAGTAGCTGACATTGGTTTTTGATGAAGCAGTTGCCGATTTTACAGCTTCATTTGTAATGCGGCTGCTCACAATCCCGGCAAGCCCACCGGACATGAAGCCTTTTGAACCCGCATTTGTACTGTGCCCACCGCCGAAATGATGACTGGAAAAGTTTTTCAGCCCTCCTATGCCTCTGGCAGCAATCATGGCCTCCGCCAGCATGGAGCCGCCCGTATGTCCCACATTAATCCCAAGACTCGACATAAAAGAGTCTATTTTCTGGGATATTTTCAAAAATGCAATGGCACAGAGAAACCAGATCAGAACATTTCCAGACGCGGTTTCCTTGCCTACAATGTTTATCTGGGTCCGTATTTCACTTTCTGTCATGGCAAAAACAGGCTGGCTGTAAGCAAAAGAAAGAGCAGCCACCATACAGACCGAAAGCAGAATCTGTTTGAATCTTTTTGTTTTTTGCATAAATACTCCCATCCGCGCGCTGTAGCGCGCACTCAAATCAATAGTTGAATACACATTTTTATTCAACATTTCCTCCTATAGGGAAAGTGGGTTAGCCAAAAAGGCTCCCACCATTGACGTAAACAACCGCAGGCACCAGGCATTCATAATCAGCAGAAACACCTGCCCGCCAAACATCCTGCACCAGGATCTAAAAATATTGGAGGTGGTCTGAGAAGCACCCATAGAAAATGCAATCGGCGCAGTATAAACCAACACACCCAGCAGTACATACCTCTCAGCAGCCTCAAAGAGCAGTTTTATATAGTTCCACGCAAGAATAAGTACCAATATCAGCGAAATCAGCGCTACTGCGCCATTGGCACAGACGCCTACAATCGCCAGCACTACAGAATTGAAACTTGCAAAATTAAGCGCCGGAATCTCAGCGGTAAGTATCCAGTTGTATGGTGTACCGCCTATCTTCAGAACCATTCCAATAATCTCATCCGAAAAATAGGCAAGCAGAATAAACAGAACCGAGCGGACGCTCAGTTTGACAGGATCCTCAGCCTCTATTCCCGACGCAAGCCCATAGTTCTTAAATAATTGCCATACCCAGTTTAATAAAATAATCCCAATGGAGAGTGCCACAAAGACCTCATACATGGTCTCTGCCGCAGGAAAATACCGCAGGAATACGGTCATGTCGCACCCCAGCGCACCCAAAACCGAAGTTGAAATCAAGTCCAGACCGTTCATCACCTGCTCCGCAATCCACTCCACAATGCCGTCTAATATACCCACACGATCACTCCTTTCTCAAATGGAACCAGGTCAGGGTGTTGGTGTCCATTTCCCGTCGGTAAAAAACGGCGTGACATAAGCCATAATGAAACCCAGACCATTCAGTATCACCCATGTAATACAGATTCTCTTTAACCATGCACGGCTTTCATCCACCGTGCGTCCTGAACGTGAAAAATTCATCAGCAGCAACGCCACAGATGCCGTCACAATAGCCGCTACTGTAGAAATAATAACTATTTGGTTATACACATCCTGCATAATCTCGCTTGCCTTTGTCCACACGTCTGTTGCGGCATATACCGGCTGCGTGAACGCCAGGAACGCCATGCCGGCAAGGAAACCGTAATAGGCTGCTTTTGCAAAATGGAACTTATGATGGCTCTCTTTGACAGCCGTTTCATAAAATTTGTTTGCTCTTCTTTTCAATTTTTAACCTCCTTCATTTTTGGCATAAAAAAACCATGCCTCTTATATGCGACATGGTCTTTCCTCGGGCAGAAAAACAGCACCTTGCAAAAGGTGCCAATCTCTGCCTTATTTAGTTTTGGGTGCAGTTTTGAACATACATAGTCTAGCACACGGATATTTGCGGTGAAAGAGCAAACCCGTGCCAATTTTATGCGAAAGTGTGCCAATTATGTGCCAGGCTCCGTTTCCGGTACAAACTTCTCCAATATCTCCACGCTCTCTCTGGAGGTATATCCCCACAGAATGGAACTCAACGCCTCGATTGCCTCCTGTCTCCTACGGTAATAAGTGCGGAAGCTGATGTCCCGGATATGGGGCCTCAGCTGCTCTATGATCTCCTCCACATTCTTCAGCTGCTGTGGGGAAAGGAACGTGTAATACAAAAGCCAGTAGTAGGTCTCCCCGTTCTTGTGTTTATTCCGAAGCAGCTCAATGGAACTGTCAAGCAGCTTTATCATCCGATGGCTGCGCTCTATGCACTTGGCATGGTGTTCAATGTCGCTCCCTGCAAAATCCACCCCCGCCAGGTATACCGATTCCAAGAAGTCCTCTATGGTACTCCCATACTCAATCTCAAACCTGTTGCGCACCTGCTGTACGGACAGTTCCAGACTCCACACCACATCCCTGTATTTCTTCAGCAGTTTCCATGTATCGTGGTATAACGGATTCTCTGTAATATCCATCTCCCTCTCTTTCTTTGTCATTCTTCATTCCCTCTCTTTCTTCCCGCCTATAGGTGTGAGTGTCAATTCAAATGTATAGACCCGATTAACATTTCCGCAACAGACATCCATCCCAATGCGTTTGCCCGGTACCTCATGCGGGTGGTTTAAATATTTTCCCTTCCAGTCGTCCGATAAAAGATATAACTTATATGTGGCTTTGGGGCACTGGAAACAGGAAACTTCTTGTGAATCAAGGATTTCCGCCATCTTCCTGACAATAGCCTCCATGTGCGTTTTTGATACGCTGGACAATCCTTCTGAAACGCATACCTCCGGCTCCAAAACAGTATTATCGCTCGCCTTGCCTGCTTTGTCCGGCAGACTAATCCTGATGTTTAGAACCACTGCAACCTCCTCCTTATCAACCAGGATATCTGATATCTGGAACATAGTGGACAGATAATTTTTCAAGTAGATGACACTGCCCTTTGTGCCTGGAAATGCCATCAGTGATATATAGCTCAACTTTTCAAACTTTTTCAGCACCCTGCCCACAGTAGCCTTTGAAATTCCCCAGCGGGCTGCCAGTTCACTGTAGTTCACCAACGGGCAGCCTGTGCCGTTCCGCAGGTATACCACCGGACCGGTCTCTGAGCCCTGCACCTGACTGTCGTTATAGACCGTAGACAGCCACAGATCCAACAGGATGTCCATCTCGGAGCACCGCCTTGCGCCCACCAGCTCCATTGCTGTAATAACCGGCATAAAGAAAAAACCCGTGTCTTTCTGGCAGGGGCAGTTATAATCCAAAACTGTGTTATGTTTTTTCCAATCCCGGATTTTGTATTTAATGACCTTTCCCCGGTCAAGCGACAGATAAGAAATCAGGTTTCTTTTCTGCAGCTCATCCAATATATCAAGTGCCTGGTGCTGGAAGTGCGTACGGAACCACCCAGCCAGTTCTTTAACCGTACATATCCACTCTCCGGGATAGATTGTGTAGCTGATCCCGTCAATACGGCGGTAGGATGTACGAAAATTTGCATTACTGCAAAGAACCGTAAAATAGAAAAGACCAGAGCCCCCGCCTGTGCGAATGCTCTGGTCTGTGATCAGTGACTGGACAAACTGCCTGTAAATGCGGCAGCGTGGATAATCCACCACTTGTTTGATTTGTAATTGATATTCTGACATCTCATGCCTCCTTTGTTGTAAGTTTAGTTTTCCTGAAGGCATAATATATCTTCTTTATTATTCTTGTTCACGCATTTTTATAATATGGTATTTTATCCTTAATATAATTTGATAATTCCTCACATGATGCAAATCGATCATTTATATTTCCAGAAAGACATTTCATAATCAAATCCAACTGCCAATCCACCAGTTCCACATTCGATTGTTTGAGATAATCTCTCATATTGCTCCCTCCCGGAGCACGACCGCATAATAAAAAATACCAAATTGCACCAACTGAATAGATGTCCACGCGGGGATCTCTCAATTTGGGATTAGCCTGCAGAATAGGATCTATATAAGCTCCACCTGCAATACATTCACCCGTCTTAGTCAACTTTGTATAATTATCTGCATCTAAGAAAGCACTAACACCAAAATCTATAATTTTACATACTTTTTCATCCTTAGCAAACATCACATTACTCGGCTTCAAATCTCTATGGATTACGCCATGTTTATGCGCCACTCTTAATCCCGCCAAAATATGTAAAATTGCTAGTCCGCTACGCTCAAAGCTCATATTTCCTTCTTGCTCATGCAAACCTATGAGGTCATATCCATCAATCATTTCCATCCTAATGTATGGCTTGTTATCAATCCTCCCAGCATCATAAATGCGAGCTATGTATGGACTATTCAGAGCAAACATCATCTTAGCCTCTCTAAAAAACCTCTTTTCTCCCTCGGCTTGTTCTTCAGGAAGCACAAAAACTGGCTCATAAATTTTAACTGCAAAATCCATATCAAGGCATTCGTTATGATAACGATACACCATTCCATATCCACCATGTCCTAACTCACCAAGTTGCTTGTATTTTTGCAACTCCATAAACGGATCAACTTTCACTCCTTTCTCAATTGACTCCATAAGTTTATTCATTTGCTGTTCAATATGATCTCGACGACCTGCATAATGCTGTTCTACCGCTTGCATATATCGGCGAAATTCCTGAGCCGTCCGATTACTCTTGATAAAATCAGGTATATCATCTTTCAACTTTGGTATTTTCATTAATATATCACGGCATCTTTTATATTCAGACTCTTCAATATTACCATCCGTAGCTTTTGATAACAAACCAATTTTGAAGTCAGCAACCAAATCTAATAATGTCTCATCTGACATTTGCTCCACTACTTCTACACCACACAATCTCCAACTATATACATTCCTTCCAGATATTTGTCCCTTCGGGTACAACTCATATCCGTCTACACGTAGCAATTTATTTATTCTGTAAAAAAAACGTTCCCACTCTTTCCGCTCATCTCGTACATATGGATGGAATATTTCACATATAAAATTCAAATATATTTCATCCGATCCCCCACTTAGCTTAAACCTATCATCCGAAAATACCCACCAATCAGGATAGTCATTATTGGTAATTGTGTGCTGAACAATATCTTCATATGCACTGTTATACCTTGTATCATAACTTTCCATTTCTTGCAAATTGTATAATCGTTCTAGAAATTCAATTTCATTCAAACGCCCATAGTATGGATATTTGATCTGTATATCAAAAGGTCCTTCCGAATCCGTTATACCATCTCGAAACATCTCAAAGATGTCCCTTTTTGTAACATCTGTTATTCTCTCCATTATGATTACTCCTGCAACAATACGATTTCATTTTATAATACAACTATTTCTCATTCATGCATACATAAAAGGAGACCCACATTTTATTTCTAATTTTTCATAACAAATTTTTGTTCCAGTCTCTTAAAAAATCCGCAATAATGCAGATTTAATTATTTCATCTGGCAATTCGATATATCTGAAAAAACTAGCATAAACAACAGCAAACAAGGCTGCATATATCCTTGCACCATCCCCCCATTCAATCGTACCAGAATGCGTTTTGTTATTACGCAGTTTTACAAAAGAAGCTATATTAGTCTCGTCTACTTGAGGCAATGACCATTTTGAAACGATTGTATCCGCCACATCACTGTTTTCATTATATAATGTGAGGATTTTCTGTTTCAATGTGTAATCAAGATATTGAAAAGCGCTACTAATTGTGGTTTCTTTATTAATATCAATTTCTTTATGCACCTTAGTAAATTCTTCTATCGTCTTATTAATATGCTTTTTTAATTCCTTTATCAGAACATCTTTCTCTCTGCTTCTCTTATTATCCAAATGATAAGCAACTTCCAGCGCTGTGCATAAATCTTGAACATTTTTGATTGATATTCGGCTAATCATCCCATTGTCTTCCGGAAGAAGTTCAAGTATCGTATCGGCCTTATTATTTATAATTCCTTCCATCAAATTTGGTATGCAATCAAAAACACTATATATTGAGATTACGTTATGACATTTCCTAGCGGAATAATTGTCATAGTGGTCAAAGATTTTACAAACTCCCGTCTCAAAAAACTTACCATTAGAATTTCTTTGGCTAAGATATACCTCAAAGAAAACATTGTTTTGAGAAGTCAAAATCGCAACAAGTTCTTTTGCGATTTTATAATATTTTTCGATTTTATCAAAACACTGGGCATTCTCAAATGAAAAGCGAATAAATGCATCAAGATATCCAAGATTATATGCACCTTTATGTTCTACACTGTTTTCTCCCCCTGTTTGCCCTATAGAGAATGTGAATGTTGCTTTCTCACTTTCTATTTCAAAATCAATCGAGCGAGTATAATCGCTCCACGGTCGCATCTTAATTTCTCTTGCTCCATCACATTTTAGACATTTATCAATATCTTGTGGCTCAATTGCCGAACTAAGATCACATAATGCATTTATGTTTCCGCCATAAAAAGTAATGGCATGAAATTTTTCCCAAGGCTCTGTTAACATACTAAAAAAACCATCTGCATTTCCACAAGCCTTTATTATTATGGGAGCCGCAAATTCAATAGAAGCACTAAACCCCATAGCATTTGTATGAAATTTGCCATTGCGTAGTATTGCAATCATGCTGTCATAATCTTCGCCATACAAGTACTCCGGAAAATCCGTATTTCGAGATCGTATTTTATTAACAGATTCATATGTTTTTTGTTTCTCACTTTGAGCTGGAAGCAAAGTAACTATATTGGTTGATACGTTGTATGTATACGTGTCATCCCCCACCTTTAGATAACCGCAAAAATTATCAGCTATTTTTTTCATATAAACAATACATCCCTCCGCAAAGTTTTTATGATTTTGGTACTAGCAAAATAATTTTAACATAATCGATGAATTTTTACTAGCCGAAAGGCACTCAAACTGCAAACCATAAAGTATCAATATAGGAATTGAAAAAGCGCATAAAACGAGGAACTTAAGAAATTGGAAGCCCATACCATTGTATATAACAAACAACAAATTCGCCCATGTATTTGCAATTCTGCAAAGCCATGGGCGATCATCTGTCAATATTGATATTTGGTAAATCCATACTCCGACCTACTATATGCTCTACTACACACTTTACTACACACTTTTTTCACTAAACTGCGCCATTTTGCGGCAAATTACGATAACTTGCTTTCTCTTTAAAAAAGCCTTCAACCACTGCAAAATCAAGCATTTGAGAGCATTTCAAGATTCCCTGCTAAATGTACAAACATAAACTCGATAAATTCCTGCTTGTACTGTTCCATTCTATCTTAAAACCTCCGGTTTTCAAGGCTTTTCGCTCCCTTTGCTTTTGCTATAAATCGTCATGACATTGAGAGCCTCTGCATCCTTCCCATACGCAACATGAAAAGTACGCCAAATATCGCTTTTATATTACCACAATACTTCGAAATAATCAATCTGCTTGAGGAAAGTTGTCCAATGTCGGTTTGTTCGGTTATTTGGCGCTGTTCTGGTCTTTATAGGCGATCAATTGCTTCAACAAACCGTATATCTGCTCCTGCTCCGCAGCCGGACGACTCAGGATCAGGGAATAGCACTGATTGGCAATGCTTTCTGTCTCGTCGCAACAGACTATTTTCCCGAACAGCCCCTCCATGGGATAATGAAGTGCAATACAAATCTTCTCAACGCTCTCGATTGTCGCGTTCTTTTCTCCGCGTTCTAATTGACCTACGTATGTCGGATGCATCTCCGCCATTTCCGAAACAGCTTCCTGACTATACCCCAACTCCTTTCTTCTATGTCTTAAGCGCTCCCCAACAATCACCGCTATCTTGCTCTTTTCGGCACCTCCCAGTTAAATACTACAAGTATTCCAGAAAGCCCAAAACAGACTATTGATATTTATTTCTCCGGTTTGTATACTATTAGTATCATTTTTGCAAAATAAATACTAATAGTCATTAACATATGATCATGCGGAGGAATTCACATGCTACAACTATTTCAAATGCAAAAAAAGACCATCTCATTAAAAACGGGTTATGTTCTGCTCTACCTGCTGTTTTTAATCAGCGGAACACTCATTTGTTTCCATCATTACATCAGTTATGACGAGTCGTATTCCATGTGCCTCATCAGACACTCTTATTCAGATATTATCCGCATCACCTCGTTGGACGTCCATCCGCCGCTTTATTATCTGTTATTAAAAACATGGATGCTGCCTTTTGGTGAATCCATACCTGCGGCAAGACTCTTTTCACTTCTTATCTATACCGCCTTTGTCAGTCTCGGTCCCCTTATGGTTGGAAGACTGTTCACAAAAGAAACCGGCTTTCTTTTTACTTTTTTCGCGATAACCCTTCCTGCCTGTCAGAGTTATCTGTACTCGGAGATCCGCATGTATGGATTGGCAGCTCTGCTTGTCACGGCATGCTCCTTGTTTGCTTTTGGTATTGCAAAGAGCCGGACATCTTTGAATGTCGGACAATGGGTAGGACTTTTCATAACCGGAATACTGGGCGCTTATACTCAATACTATGCCCTCATCGCTGTGGCATTTATTTATATTGCCCTGTTTACGGACATGCTGTGTCACAAAAAGCTCAAAAAGAACTATCTTCCCCTTTTGGGCTGCTTAGTAGCGTCCTGTTCTCTCTACATTCCGTGGCTGTTCGTTTTACTCCGACAATTTTCTGTCGTATCGCACTCCTATTGGATTGGCTCTTTCACGCTCCATACCTATCTGTCATTTGCCGCTTTTCCCTTTTATTGCAGCATCCACATCGGTGCGAGCTTCCTCTATATTATACTGTTCACTCTCATGATAAGTCTAATGTATTGGAAAGCAGCCGCTGCCCTTTTCCGCAAAAACAATAAGCACAAAACCCTCTCTCAAAACAAGCAGCATGCCGTCCTGCTTTTCCTGTTACCTTACCTTATGGTAATCGTAACAGGGTGTGCCGTTTCACTTTTGGTCAGACCTCTGTTTTCCGCTAGATATATTAAATGCATTTTAGGCTTGCTGCTCCTCTGTTTTTCCGTTATCGTCGCAGATGCAAAACAATCCGTGCTCAAAAATCTACTCGTTTTATTCTGCGCAATATTTGCATTTGCAAACTTTTGTTCCATATATAAAAAAAATGCAGAGAATAACCGGATGGTCGTTTCCTATATCCGCTTTCTTGATTCCATTGAAGGAAATGCTGTTTTTTCGGCAAAGCAGTCGCATCTTATGGGAATCCACGCTTTCTACCATAAAAACGGTACGGAATACATTCCACAAGAAACCTACACAGCCGAACTGGAAGCATTTTCTCCCACGCTGTGCCCTGTTTCAGACAGCGGGCAGTTTCATAAGGAACAAGTTTGGGTGATTAGTGAAGAAGATTTCGGGGTGCTTCGCAAGATTGGTTTTTTAGATGGAACGATTTCCGATACCGGACCAATGTTTTCATTTTCCGATCAGACGGAGTCGTTCTCTATTCAGTATATACAGATTTCTCCATAAAGAACCGCCCCTCGATCCCATCGAAGGGGCGGAACATATTTTCTGTCTTTTGTTCGATACGACTATTCCCTACGCCGTATACGCTGCTTTATTTACGCAAGCGCCTGCTGAATGTCCTCGCGCATGTCGATAACCGCCTGACGCGATGCGTCCGCAAAATTCAGCGCGCCGATATCCTGATATTTTTCCTGTCGGTATGCCGCAATGATACCGCGCGAGGAGTTGACGATTGCGCCGAGTCCGTCCTTGTTAAAGAAATGGACCAGATCCGCGCCTTTTCCGCCCTGCGCGCCGTAGCCCGGCACGAGAATATAGGCATTCGGCATGATCTTGCGCAGGCGCATGCCCTCCTCAGGATAGGTCGCTCCCACAACGGCGCCGACTAAGCTGTAGTCGCCTTCCATGCAGTCCGCCCCCCACTGGACAACTTTCTCAGCAACATGCTCATAGAGCGGCTTGCCGTCAATGAGGCGGTCCTGAAATTCCCCGCTGCTCGGATTGCTTGTCTTTACCAAAACAAAAATTCCCTTTTTTTCTTCCTTGCATACATCAACGAACGGTTTTACGCCGTCCGTACCCAAATAAGGATTGACCGTTGCAAAGTCCTCGTCAAAGGCCGCATAACTTTTTGTCCCGATCTGTATGTGTCCCAAGTGTGCCGCGGCATATGCCGCCGACGTGCTCCCGATGTCGCCGCGCTTGACGTCCCCAATGACTACGAGCCCTTTTTGCCTGCAGTAATCCACGGTCTTTTGAAATGCGATCAGACCATCAATGCCAAACTGCTCATACATGGCGATCTGCGGCTTCACCGCCGGAATCAGATCATAGATCGCATCAACGATCGCTTTGTTATACTGCCAAACCGCTTCCCCTGCCCCTGCCGGTGTCTCACCGAATTCTTCGTATGCTTTTTTCGTGACATGCTCCGGTATGTAGGAGAGCATCGGATCTAAGCCGACCACGATCGGCGCATCCGTCTTCTGAATGTTCTGAATGAGCTTCTGAATCATGATTACAGTTCTACCCCCTCTAAGTCCTTCAGCACATAGCGGTTCTCGATATACGACTCAAACTGATCTCTCGTGATCCATGCCCAGCCGCCGAACTCCTCCGGCAGCACAAATGCGGCGTCGTCCGACTCAATGCTGCAGATATAGGCAATTCCCACACACTGGGTATCGCCGATCATCTGCGACCATGTGTAAACAATCTTTTCGATTGCTCCTTCTACGCCGATCGTGTCGCGGATCACATGCAGCACCGCCATATCGGGCGCTTCGCCGTACGGGACCTCTCCGTCAAAAAACTCCCACACGAACGGATCGGGTATCCTGTCATCCACCCACCGCTTAATGACAAGATACTTGTCGTCTTTTTTGACAATTCCTTTGACGCGTAAAAATAAGTCGTTCATATCTCCTCCATATTCTGCCGTTCATACGGCTGCCGCTCCGTCTGTTTTCCTATCTCGTGCGCAAAAATTCATACTCCCTCTGCGCCCGCGTATCATCGGGATAGGCTGCAAGATAATTTTCCATCAGCACACATGCTTTTTTGAAATCGCCCATATATTCATAGGCGACAATCTCATTGTATTTCAGCGTCTGCATGACATCCATATTGTTCATGGCGATCCCGCTCTCGATCGCGTTAAGCGCCGCCTGATAATCCCCTGTTGCAAGCTTACACGTTCCGAGCTGATTGTAGATCGGCGCGCTTTCTCCGTAATTGGACAGGTAGTTTACATAAATCGAAGCAGCAAAATTCACATCCCCCGTCGCCTCGTACGCTTTGCCGAGCTCTAACACGATCGTCTCATTGGTACTCGCCTTGTTCGCGTTATCGAGATAGGTGCAGGCATTCTCATAATCTCCCATGTAATAGCAGATACGGCCCTTATCATAGTCGGACATGCTGCGGCTTCCCGCGCTCATGGCATTCTCCAGATAGGTCTGCCCCTCCTGCGAATAGCCGTATTTATCGAGGATCAGATAAATATCAATATACATGGAGTAATTGTTTTTATTGAGGCTGACCGCCTTGTCAAAATCGGAGACCGCCTGATCATGATACCCCATGGAGATCGCCGCAATGCCGCGCAGATAATACGCCTTTTCCTCTTTCGGCTTTAACGCGAGAATGGCGCTGTAAGTATGAAACGCGCTCAGATAATCGCCGCTCTTATAATAAGCGGTCGCCAGATAATAATTAATATCGTACTCTAATTCCGTCAGCGTGCCGTCACAGCACGAGAGCGCCGTCAAAAAAGAATTGACCGCATCGCTATACTGCATTTTCCCGATATATGCAATCCCCTTTGCACGGTAGATCAGCTCGCGGTTCTCCCCCGCCGCCTCCCCCGCGTCAAAGCAGGCAAGCGCATTGTCGTATTCCGCACTTTCTATGTATTCCATACCCGCCTGAAGGTTCGCGCTTTTTTTACCGCCGCCGCATGCCGTGCAGGACAAAAGCAGGATACCCGCAAGCAGGGATACCATGATCTTCCGAAGACTCATCCGTTGTATTTCCTCTTTTATCTGAAAACAAAAGAAAACGTACGATACACGTGTTCTTTTGTCATGAGCAAACAAAGTTATCTGTTATAGTGTAGCATATTTTTTTTTTGAACGCTACAAGATATTGTGTTTTCTGTGCGGATTTTTCATTTATCTCTTTATATGGTGGGGTGATCCATCATTGTTCCAACAGGCGCGCCGCGTTTCGATAGCAGATTTTTTCCATCGTATCCGCATCAAAGTACGAGGAAAGCGCCTCGATGAGCCGCGGCATGCCCTCGCAGCCGCCCCATTCAGGCGCCCCCTGCATGCCGTCGTAATCCGAGCCGAAGGCTGCCGCCTCGCTCCCCGCGCAGGAAATGATATGCCGCAAATGATATGCCGCCTCCTCCACGCTTCCCGAAACGCCGTTCTCTTTCAAAAACGGCGCATGAAAATTTAATCCCACGACACCGCCGTTTTTACCGATCGCCCGCAGCTGCTCATCCGTTAAATTCCTTTGATGCCCACACAGGCTGCGCGCGCAAGAGTGCGATGCGGTCACAGGCTTTTTTGCCGCCGCCATCACGTCCCAAAAACCACGGTCGGATAAATGAGAAACGTCCACGACCATGCCAAGCTCCTGCATACATGCGACCGCCTCGTATCCTGCTCTCTTTAAGCCGCCAGCGCTCCCGTTCGGATATCCCAGACCGTTTTCATAATTCCATGTCAGCGTGAGCAGCCGCACACCGTCCTCCCACATCCGCAGCAGACGCGCGTGCAGAATGTCGAGGCATCCGCTGTTTTCGGCACCCGCTCCGCCCCCATACAATTCGCCGTTTTCGGCACCCGCTCCGCCCCCAAGCAACTCGCCGCCTTCCACGGTCAGGATCGCGCCGACTGCGCCATCCCGCTCCGCATCTGCAAGCTCCCCCGCCGTGCGCACCGGCCGCACCGCGTCTTCATTCTTTTTTAACGCTGCAAAAAAGAAATCCCGAAGCTGCTCATAACGCCGCCATGGGGAAACGCCCCTTTTCTCACATGCCTCCCGATCCAAAAAAACCGCAAAGCACTGTGCCGAAGCGCCCGCCTCCCGCAGCCGTAAAAAATCAAGCTGCGTACGCGTATTGCTCCGCATGGAGAGTCCCTGCTCCTCACATGCCGTCAATGTGTCACAATGTAAGTCAAACCATTTCAAAGCTTCCTCCGGTACGGCGCGGCCGTCCACGCCGTGTTTCTTTTTATCATTCTATCCGCAGCGGACGACAAACATGCAGCAAATGCAAGCCTCGTTACCGATGCGTTACTCAATGTAATAGAGTCTTCGTTCTTCCGGCGTCAGCGCGTCAGCATCGCCGAGCACATCCCGCGCCTCCTGCACCAGCTGCTCAAGATCATAGAGCGGATAGGTATACAGCGTCGTTCCCGATATCGTGTAAACCTTGCCCAGCTCCGCACAAACCGCCCTGCAGCGCGGAATCCGGTACACCACATTGTAATCCGCATCTAAAATATAAGAATCCGCCGAACTGTTCGCCTCCCCGCTAAGAAGCGTACGTCCTCCGCCCAATGCTATCCAATCCGAAACGCCGTCCAAATCCCGATAGGACTGTAACAGCGTACAGCTGTCGGCATCATAAATCTCCAGACGGTTATCCACATAGCAGATATAAAAGGACATCCCGTCCGGCGAAAACCCGATTCTCTTGATAAACGCAAGCTGCGCATCCATCTGCATGAGCGGCTCCTGCTCTCCAAAACGATAACGCATAAGCTGCATCGTTTCATTATCCGCCGCAAGATACGTCTCCCCTTTTTCATCTGTCGTCATCAATTTACAGGATGTGGAAAGCTCCCACGTCTCGCCGCTCGTCAGATCAACACAAATGTCTCTCTGATAGTTATCATAGCCGACAGCAAAGCATCCGTCTCCCGAGATCAATATCTTATCCGGGCTGAAATCCGGCGAAATCTCGCTGATCTGGCAGGACGGCAGCTCCATTTTATAAAAGTTCCCGCCATAAGCGGTACCGTACAGCGTTTCTCCCGCAAGCGTCCAGCGATACAATGCCTGCTCCCACGTCCCTACCGGCTCACCCGTCATTCCGTCACACACCCGGACTTCCGTCTTTGTGATGACCACAAAATAGTCATCTAATGCATACAGGTCGCGTATGCTCTCATCCTTCGCTTCCGCGTCGTATTGATACAGCACTTCGTCCGTCCGCATGTCATAGACAAGGTAGCCTTCATAATCATAAATATACAATCTGTTGCTTCCGTCCGTCGTCGATTGGTAATACACCTGCCCCGTGTCCGCCGTCTCCCGCGCATTCGCGCCGACTGCCAGACGATACAGATAAATGCGGTTCGAGGCCCTCGGCTGCCGGATCACCGTATCTTTAGCACTTGTAATATCAAGCATCCACTCATTTGCAGACTCTAAATAAGTACGGGACACCGTTCCCGTATCCGTCATCACGTCAAACTGCATCGTTCCGTCCGCAAGCGTTACGGCGACCAGCCTGCTCTCAGGATTTACCGAGTAGCGCATCACCTCCGACGGATAATGCAGCTCCTGCACGGGGCTTCCGTCCGCAAGCGATACCATACAGATATCTGAACCGCTCTTATAGACGACCGCATCCCCGAACAGCCTGACCGGTCCCCCCTTGCTCTCCCCGTCATTGATCTCCCAACGGACACGCCCATCGGCCTCAAAGCAGGTCAGGGACTGTCTAATCTCTAATGTTGCTTCACCGGTCGTCATACTCCCAATCCCTACGATATAGCAGACACCGTCCGACGTGCAGGTGATCGCCGATAAATACCGGTGCGGAACCTCATATTCCATCAACACGGCACCTGTCCGCGCATCAATGGAAATCACCCGCGTCTCGTCCCGCTGACGGGCGCTCTCATAAGTGTCATTCTGTGCATCATCCCCGTACGCACCCTCAAATAACACACGGGAGCCGTCTTCTGAAAATGTCATATCCCAGCCGATCGTCTCCGTCTGCTGCCCGTCTTCATAGAGCGCGACCAGCGTGCCGTCCGCAGCATCATAAATCCCCACCTCATACCGGTTCTGCGCAATGGCAAACAAGCTGCGATCCGGCGATACTGCCATCGCGATAACATATAGATCCGGAATCGTATATTGCTTGCTCAGATCGCCGCTGTCTGCGCATACGACACAGTCCTCTCCGATATATAAAACTCTCTCGTCGTCCAGAAAAACAGGCGTTAAGTCAAAATCCGTATTGACACTCTCCTGCCCTTTGGCAAGAAGCGTGCCTTCCCTTATGTCCCAGCAGTAAAGCTGTCCCATGCTGTCTACAGAGGCAAGACGAGTACCAGACGGCGAGACTGCCATGACCTCCGTCTGCGCATCATGCTCAAAAAGCGCAAACGGACGATGTTCACTGCCATTTGCATACACCTGAAGGATTTCGGCAAGCGCCGCCTCAGACTGTGAAACGATCGGTCTGTCAGGATGATCAAGGTCCTCCGGAATCCCTTCAAGCGCCACCAGAAGCGCGCGCCGTCTGTCTCCGCTCTCATATAATTGCAGCGCCGTCTGGCTTAGCGAACGGCTTTGGAAAGCAAACAGGGACTGCGCCTGTGCCTGAATTTCCTCAGACTGCGTCTTGATCTCTTCGGACTGCGCAAGAATCTCCTGAGACTGCGCCATGATCTCCTGCGACTGTGCGGCAATGTGATCGGACTGCCGCTTGATCCGAAACGCCTGATAGGCGCTGAACGTACCAAACAAAAAGAGCGCGCCCGCAATCACAGCCGCCGATACGAGCATCCGTTTCAGCCTTCTCATTTTATGCCGCTGCCGCAGATCGTCGTAGGAGCAGCCAAGCATCGGCGCTGCAAGACGCAGCATCTCCTGTCTGATTTTCTTACTTACCTCCGCTTTGGAGGTCCCGCGCACATCCGCCGCCAGCGGCTCAACCGGAATTTCCTGCACCGTAACTGAGCCGTCTTCTCCCACAATTTCCTTTTTGATCACGCGAAGCGGCTCGGGAAACGCCTCATCAGGCTCCCCCTCGATCAGCACGGCAAACACATGATCCATCCCTCGAAGCGCGATAAACGTCTCGATCTCCCGTTTGCACCACTGGGATTCCAAAATACGCGGCGAACAGATGACGATCAGATTTTCCGAAGCAGAAAGCGCCTCCATGATCGGCTCGGACAGATTGCCCGCAAGCGGAAGCTCATCCCTGTCCCGGAATATCCGGCGGATGCTCTTTTTACCAAGCTCCTTTGTCTCCTTATCGGCAAGCCTCGGCACCTTGAAGCTCTCCAATCTGCGCTGTAGGGTCTGCGCCACATACTGGTCGAGCGGCGCGTGACGGTAACTGATAAACGCGTCGTATCGAAATGCTCCGTCGTCCTGTAACACGTTCTTCTCCATTTATACGTCCTCGTAAGTCTGCTCAAATATGTGCTGTTCAATGATGTAAATATCGTGCGTATCGTCCGCTCTTGCGGCGATCATATCGCCGGGTACACCGGACATATAGTTGACAGTGTCCCAAGCGGTAAAAATCTTCATCTGACGGTCTATTTTTTTCGCATAGACGATCGTTTCCCCCGTCGGCACACAGCTTTTTACAAAGTTAGATACGTTTCGGACGCTCCCGTCCAAGCGGTTATGTACGCTCGGGATATACTCCGTCCGCACCGTGTACGGCTCGTCCGTTCTTACATAGGTTCTCGCAAATTTCTCTGCACGGATCGGATAAACCTCACCCTGAATCCCGACCATTAAATAAGTATCATCTGTTACGTTAATTTCCAGATCGCCCTCCAGCGTGCGCACCAAAAGCGGCGTGCCGACCGGATAAATCCCGCTAAGCTCCACAAACCCAAGCGGCAGCTTTTTCTTGCGGTAACGTTTCATATCGGACAAATCAATCTCATACTCTTTCGCATATATGACCTCATAGCTTTTCAGGTATGCCTCCATCCGCCGCTCAAAATACGCCTCTAATTGATCGTCCGGATACTTCTTTTCAAATAAGTCCGCGCGGATAAAACCACCCGCTTTTTCCGCATGGCCGCCGCCCGAACCGATCCCCTCCGTGAAAAATGCGGCAAGGTCGCTCGCCTTGATCTCTTTTTCACAGCTGCGAAACGACAGCTTATAGCCGTCGGAAAGCGTGCTGTAGATCACACAGGTGTTGACAACGTCCGTCTGGAGCACAAAATCGCTCACGATGCCGAGAATGTTTAAGTCGCACGGCTTTACTTTCACGGTCGCGAAATGGAGCTCCTCAAGGATGTGGTGATGGAGCAGCGCGTCGCCCGCGATCTCAAGCTCCCTGCTGGACAGATTTGTATTTTTTAACTGTGAAAAAATGCCCCGGTCGTAATGCAGTGCATCCCGCATATCCTTGTCCATCGGATGATAGATATCGCCAAGCTGCCCCGTATCCATATATAATCCGTAATAGAGCGCCGTCGCAAGCTCCAAATCCGCGTTGACGTCATATCCGGCCTCGGATAATAGCTGCCACACAACGGTCGCGCAGCTTCCGTAGCTGCTTTTGATCTCGCAAAACGCATCGGAAACCTCGGAAAGCGCCGCTCTGTCGTCCCGCTCGTGATGATCAATGACCGCCACCGTCCCGGCCTCAAAGCGCGTCACATTGCCGCCGCCGTACTGACAGTCCGCCATGATCAAAAGCTCCGGCGCCGCAAGCTCCTTTACATACTCCACCGGAATCTGCAGCTTAGAGAGCATCAGCACTAAATTGCTTTTCCCGGCCTCGCTCCGTCCGCTGTATATAAAACGAACCTGCTTTCTTTTTTCCGTAAAATAGCGATAAAGACCAAATCCCGATGCAATGGCGTCCGCATCGGGATTATCATGACATTGAATCACAATCTGTTCAAATCGTTCTAACTCCTGTAAACGCACTGTTTTCCCCCCTTATTGTAAAATATCCTCTTCAGCCATACAGATATTAGAACCTTACCTGCGATGCCTGCCTCTAAAATCCACGGATTCTGTCGTTGCTGTCATCCTCCGTCTTCTCGATCTTTTGAATTTGTACATGGTACGCATAATCGGCACTGACCTGCACGCGCACGCGGTCTCCCTCCCGGCGCCCGATCAAAGCCGCCCCAAGCGGAGATTCTTTGCTGATGAGTCCGTTCAGGGAATCCTCCCGCACCGTCGTCACAATGCGGTAGGTTTCCGTCTCATTTTCCTCCTCAAACAGGACCGTGACCGTGTTGTTTAAGCCGACTTCATCCGCCTTGGAATCGTCAGAGATCACAACGGCCGTGCGCACCATCCGCTCCAGATAGCGGATACGGCTCTCATTTCGGTTCTTTTCTCTTTTTGCCGCATAATATTCAAAATTCTCGCTCAAATCTCCCTGCGCCCGCGCCTCTTTGACCGCCTCGATCAGCTTCGGACGCAGAACAAGCTTGCGCTCCTCGATCTCCGCCTCGATTTTTGCAAGATCGGAAGCCGTTAATTCATCATTCATTGCCCTTCCCCTCCCGCCATATCCGTATACATATCCAGCATGCCGACCGTCTCGTTTGCCGGTCTGCCGTACATGTGGCAGCATTTATGGGATACCTGCTTTTCTTCCTCTGCCGTCTCGTCCACCGTTACGCTCATGCGGACGACGCCCTGCTTCGATTCCGTATCCAGATGCCGCATGATCTCCTCGATCATGCGCTCGTCCGCTCCACCTGCCT
Organism: Lachnospiraceae bacterium; assembly: GCA_014804755.1. Lineage (GTDB taxonomy): Bacteria > Bacillota > Clostridia > Lachnospirales > Lachnospiraceae > DLAJ01. The sequence continues at coordinate 84,094 of JAAUZE010000019.1, forward strand.
GCTCCATATCCGTAACCGTACTCCTCTCTGCAAATCTTCTCCATCCCTATATCTTACATCTATTGCAAAGTGCTTAATCCGATTCGAGTGTTAAACGCCCTATGCGCAAATGTTGCTTTTCAAATTGCACAAAAGAATTTTAAGCAAACGACTTTTGCGCCATGGAAATGAGACTCAAAAATCGTGGAAGCCTCTGCTAAACACGATTTTTGTACCAAGAGTCTCATTGAAATGCTTGGCGCAATGGAGTGGCGCAAATTCTTTTGTGCAATTTGGCAGAGGCATCTTTCAAACAGGGATTTTGACACCCGAATCCGCCCCTACGCCGTCACCGCATTGCCCGTATAAAGCTGATAATACTTGCCCTGCTGCTCAATCAGCTGATCGTGCGTACCGCGCTCGATGATGCGTCCCTGCTCCAGTACCATGATACAATCGCTGTTCCGAACCGTTGAGAGACGGTGTGCGATCACGAACGTGGTTCTGCCATTCATCAGTGCATCCATGCCCTGCTGCACGAGTTTTTCCGTACGCGTATCAATGGAGCTTGTCGCCTCATCCAAAATAAGAACCGGCGGGTCGGCAATCGCCGCGCGGGCGATCGCCAAAAGCTGGCGCTGTCCCTGACTTAAATTCGCGCCGTCGCCGTGCAGCATCGTCTCATAGCCGTCCGGCAGCCGCCGGATAAAGCCGTCCGCATTCGCAAGCTTTGCCGCACGGATAACCTCCTCCTCCGTCGCATCCAGCTTTCCATAACGGATGTTTTCCATAACCGTTCCCGTAAACAGATGCGTATCCTGCAATACGATCCCGAGGGAACGGCGCAAGTCCGCCTTCTTGATCTTGTTCACATTGATGCCGTCATATCGGATCTTTCCGTCCTGAATATCATAAAAACGATTGATCAGATTCGTGATCGTGGTTTTACCGGCGCCCGTTGCACCGACAAACGCGATCTTTTGCCCGGGCTTCGCATACAGCTCGATATCATGCAGGATGATCTTGTCGTCACGGTAACCGAAGTCAACCTGATCAAATACGACATCTCCCTGCAGTTTCACATAGGTCGTCGTATCCGAATCCTTGTGATAATGCTTCCATGCCCAGATACCGGTCCGTTCCTCACATTCATGCAGTGTCCCGTCCGCATTCTCTTTTGCATTGACAAGCTCCACATAACCGTTGTCCACCTCCGGCTCCTCGTCCATCAGCTTAAAGAAACGGTCCGCACCCGCAAGCGCCATAATGATCGAATTAAACTGCTGGGAAACCTGATTGATCGGCATGCTGAACGACTTGTTCAGGCTCAAAAAGCTTGCAAGCCCGCCGAGCGTTAAGCCCGACACACCGGTGATCGCGAGAATACCTCCCGAGATCGCACAAATTACATAGCTCAGATTGCCAAGCTGCGCGTTGATCGGTCCGATAATGTTCGCAAATCGGTTCGCCTGATAGGCACTTTCAAATAATTGATCGTTTAACTCATTAAACTTTGCCATGCTCTCCTCTTCATGGCAGAATACTTTGACAACCTTTTGTCCGCTCATCATTTCTTCAATGCAGGCGTTGACCTTACCCAGATCACGCTGCTGTGAAAGGAAGAAGCGTCCGCTTAAGCCCATGACCTTTTTTGTGGCAAATACCATAATAAAGACCATCAAAAAAGTGATGAGCGTCAAAGGCACATCCAAAACAAACATATAAAAGACGACGCCGATGACGGTGATCAGACTGCTGATCATCTGCGGAATACTCATACTGATCATCTGGCGCAGCGTCTCAATATCATTGGTATACAGTGACATAATATCGCCGTGCGCATGGGTATCAAAATACTTGATCGGCAGACTTTCCATTTTCACAAACAGGTCGTCGCGCAGATTTCGCATGGAGCCCTGCGTAATGCGGATCATGATCCTCGACTGCACAAACGAGGCAATCACGCCCAACGCGTAAAAGCCTCCCACCCGCGCAATGGCGCGCGCAAGCGGTGTAAAATCAGGATCCGCTCCGCCAAGAAGCGGCATAATATATTGATCGATCAGGGTTTTCATGAACATCGTTCCCTGAAGGGACGAATATACCGTAGCAAAAATGCAGATCACGACAATTGCATAATGAATCCCGTAATCCTTCAATACATATTTCATGACACGCATAAACGTCTTTCCCGGATGATCGATCTTCGGACGGGGTCCCATCGGTCCCCGTCTGCCCGGTCCCTTCGGCATTCCGGCGGATGCTTCCTTCGACACCCCCGCACCCGATTCCTCTGTAGGCTGCATCTGCTCTCTTCTATCTTCCGCCATGTCTAATTGTCTCCTTTCTCATCAAAATCGCCGCTGCCCGACGTCTGCGACTCATATACCTCGCGGTAAATCTCATTTCCCGCAAGCAGCTCCTCATGCGTTCCGAAGCCTGCGATACGACCTTCGTCCATCACAATAATGCGGTCCGCATGCTGCACGCTTGAGACACGCTGCGCGATGATCAGCTTCGTCGTATTCGGAATCTCCTCCGCAAACGCCTTGCGGATCTTCGCATCCGTCGCCGTATCAACCGCGCTTGTCGAATCGTCAAGGATCAGGATCTTTGGCTTTTTCAGAAGCGCGCGCGCAATACACAGACGCTGCTTCTGCCCGCCCGACACATTCGTGCCTCCCTGCTCAATATAGGTTTCATATTTCTCCGGCATCTGCTCGATAAACTCATCGGCGCAGGCAAGACGGCAGGCACGCCTGCATTCCTCCTCCGTCGCCTCCTTATCTCCCCAGCGCAGGTTTTCCAGTATCGTTCCCGAAAAAAGCACATTGTTCTGCAGTACGACCGACACCTGATTACGCAGCGCCTCCATGTCATAGGCACGCACATCCACGCCCCCGACATAGAGCGCCCCCTCCGTCACATCGTAAAGCCGGCTGATCAAATTGACAAGGCTGGATTTGGCGCTTCCCGTTCCGCCCATGATGCCGATCGTCTCTCCCGCGCGGATGTCCACATGAATATCCTTTAAAACCATGCTTTCCGCGTCCTTTTTATAGGCAAATGATACATGATCGAAGCGGATGCTGCCGTCAGCCACTTCCATGATCGGATTCTCCGGATTCTTCAAGTCGGACGTTTCATTCAAGACCTCGCTGATACGTCTTGCGCTCGCGACCGACATCGTGATCATGACAAATACCATGGAGAGCATCATCAAGCTCATCAATATGTTCATGCAATAGGTCAGCATACTCATCAGATTCCCCGTAGACAAATCGCCGAGTACGATCATTTTTGCCCCGATCCAGCTGATCAACAGGATACAGCTATAGACAGTCAGGTTCATGACCGGCCCGTTCCACGCCACGATACCCTCCGCCTTGGAGAAAATTTTATAAATGTTGCCGCTCGCCCTGCGGAATTTCGTATTCTCATACTCCTCGCGGACATACGCCTTTACCACGCGGATCGCGGACACGTTTTCCTGTACGCTCTCGTTTAAGTCATCATATTTCGGAAACGCCTGCATAAAATGCTTATTCGCCATCGGTATCATGATGGATAGCACAATGCTTAAAAGCACGACGGCAACCAGATAGACGCAGGCCAGCTTCGGACTGATAAAAAAGGACATTGCCATCGCGCAGATCAGGCTCGCAGGCGCACGCATCGCCATACGCAGGATCATCTGATACGCGTTCTGGATATTCGTAACGTCGGTCGTTAATCTTGTGATCAGCCCCGATGTGCTGTACTTGTCAATATTGGCAAAGCTGAAGGTCTGGATGTTCTCATACATCGCCCTTCTTAAATTGCGCGCAAAGCCCGTGGACGCGCGCGCGCCGTATTTTCCGCCGAGAATACCGAAGCTCAGGCTCAAAACGGCGACCCCCACCATCAGGATTCCCATCTTATAGATATGCGTCATATTCTGCGCTTCAACGCCTTTGTCAATAATGGACGCCATCATCAGCGGAATGATGGTTTCCATGATGACCTCCAGAATCATAAATATCGGCGTCAATATGGAATCCTTCTTAAATTCTTTGATCTGTGCACCCAGTGTCCGTAACATTCCTTATGCCTCCCTTTTTGTCTGCTGACTGTTCTATTTGTGCTGACTGTCGCTTTTCTGCAGGCTGTCAGATCTCTGCCGATCGTCATATTCGGCATTCATGCGTTCCAGATTATCCCTGACACGGTCAAGCAGCGTCAAAAACTGCTCTATTTCGGCGCTGCTCATGCCCGCAAGCATATGCGTATCCAGCGCTTCCATCCGCTTTTCCATCTGCATATGCTCCCTGCACGCTTCCTCTGTCATAAAAATACGCTTGAGCCTTGCGTCCTGATCCTGCGATTTTCGTATGATCAAGCCGTTCTTCTCCATCACCTGAAGCGTATTCGTCGCCGTCGCACGGGAAATACGGAATACTTCCTCAATATTCTTCTGATACACCGGCTCCTCGGCGTTATGGTGATACAGATACCCGAGAATCCCACCCTGAAGCTGCGTCAGCGGCGTTCCCGGTCTCGCGCAGGGCGGATGCATCTTATGAATCAGCATTTTGATCAGATTGTGAATTTCCCTCAATTCAAAACCGAGCGGTTTTTTCCCGTCCCCGAATCCCGTTCGTCTCTCCATGTCCATGCCCTCCCATGTCCATGCTTCAAGCCATATTGAATTTATATTTGTTAGCACACTAACTTTATCGCAGTCACCAAAATCTGTCAATAATCCTTTTCTAAAATTTCTATAAATGTTATACTGTATCAAAGATGTTTCGCTGTTGCCGAAACGATCAAAAACGCAAAGGAGGTATCTACAATGAAAAGAATAACGGCAAAGGCGCTTTCCCTGCTTCTTTGCAGCTCTTTACTCTTATCTCTGGCATCCTGCGGAACAAAGTCGGAAAACGACGCGCCACAGAACGAGAATGCCGGACAGGAAGCAGGCACACAGACTGACGGGTCAGAAAACGACGCGCCGGAGCAAAACGATGATTCGCAGGGAGAAACCGCGCCGGAGGAGGCGGAAGCGTATCATTTTACGCCCACTGCTTCTGAACTGGCAAACGCTGATTATGATGTGCGGGTACGGGAAAACAGAAATGAGGACGGCAGCAAAAAGTATGTCCTCAGCGATATTGCGCCGACCATCTGCTATGATAATCTTTCGCTCGGTTATCTGACGCCGGGGGCAACGACCTATACGCTGAACCTTGCAGAGGGCGTCACGATCGATGATGTTTCTCTGTCTGCCGTGGATGAAAACTATGCGTCCCTGTCCGTGGAGGATTTAGCGGTTTGGGACAGTGAAAGCCGCACGCTGACCGCAAACGGCAGCGCTTCCGAAAACGGTGTTGTCTTTTTGGATCTGGTTCAGGGAGGCGAGGTCGTATTCACTGTTAATGTGCGTGTAACCGCCGCTTATCCCGATGATCCGGACTACGATATCAATGCGGAGAGCATCAAAGACGACGAGCTGGAGTTTTTGTTTGATTATAACGCAGACGGCGAGCTGGATGAAAACTATAACGTGCATGACCCCGCTCTGACAGAGGCGGTCATCGACGGCGTCCGCTATTATTATATGGTGCAGACGGGCTGGGCGGGAGGCAATATCATCCGCCGCTCCACCGATCTGATCCATTGGGAGTATCTCGGAAAGACCACGCCCGCTGCCGAAAAGATGGCGGAATACGGCTGGTCCGAGGTCGATGCCTGGATGCTCACCGACTCCGCGAACTGCCAGTATTGGGCAGCGGATTTAGTTCCCGCCTCCTACGGCGGCTACTGGCTCTATACCTGCCTTGTGAATTCCGGCTATGACGAGGAAAAACATGACCGCGTATGCATCGTGCTCGCATGGTCCCCCACTTTAGAGGCACGCTCGTTTCAGTATGTGGGCTGCATTCTGCAATCGATCAGCGACTATGCGCAGGACGCCCTCTATTATAATGTCGTGGCGCTCGACCCGCAGGTTGCCTATGACGCGGCCGGAAACATGTACTTAACCTTCGGTTCTTTCGGTGCCGGAACCTACATGATCGAATTAGACAGCGAGACCGGGCTTCGGAAAGACGGGGAAACGGAATGGCTTGACGAGGATACGATCAACACCTATATGGAGGAAGCAAGAGCGACTGCGATCGGCGAGACCCATCCTTACTACGGCACACATATGACCTACTGTGCAGAGGGAAGCGTCATCACGCATCAGTACGATGTACCGCTCGTATCCGAAGACGGTGAGATTACAGAAATTTATGACGACTATTATTACCTGATGACCTGCCTCGGTGTTCTTTCAAGGAATTATGTTCTTTTTACGGCAAAGAGCGATACCATCGATGCCTTTTCCAACTTAAGCGGTGATCCCATGGCGTCCGGCTGGATCGGAAAAGAGCTTGTGACCGGCTTATTCCCGCCGCTGTCCGGCTACCGCTCCGACTTAGACCGTGAGAGCTACATCACCACGGCGGACCGCATCGAGGGAAGCACAGAGTATATTGCGATGTCTTCCTTCCAATGGGCGGACTATGATTTTGATATTCACGCGCCGGGACACGGCGATCTGTACACCACAAGCGACGGCGTGAATATCGCCATGCTGATGGTTCGGACGCTCGCCCTGCAAAGCGACAAGACGGCAGAATGTGATAACGGCTATCCGCTTGCAGCCTCCAGCACGAAATTCTTCATGCAGGCGCATCAGTATTATCTCAATTCCGTCGGAGATATTGTCATCAATGCAAACCGCTATGCGGGCGAACCGGATCGTCCGGTCAGCAAAGAAGAGTTTTTATCCTTTGCAAATGACAATCAGTTCCAGCTCGTCCTCGCGGGCGACCCATATGTCACAACGACGGCTGTGTATGTGACGCTCGGCGAAGACGGCTCGGTCACAGGAGATGCGGCCGGCAGCTGGTCAATGTACGGCGACCGTTATATCAGACTGGATATTGACGGATATGACACGTATTACGGCGTTGTCGCCGTCTCATGGCTTGACAATAAGAATTGCGTCGGCATGACCGTAACGGCGATGGGACAATCGACCGGATGGCCGCTGTATATGAACAGCGAGAGCTAAAAAAGAACGCAAAACGTTCCCCTAAAAAAGCGCTCAAAGCAGGTCCTCCTGCTCTGAGCGCTTTTTTTCTTATAGCAATTTTCGTAACCTAGAAGAATCGCGAAAGCGATTCTTCGAAAGAATGGCGCTCTGCGCCATTCTTTTTTATCCCATAGCCTCTCTATTTGCATTGGCAATAAAGGTAACAAAATCTTTCTTCGGGATCGGCTTTGAAAAGAAATACCCCTGAATGAAATCACATTGCAGTCCCGCGAACTCATCCAGCGCTTCCTGCGTTTCAACGCCTTCCACGACAACCTCCATATCCATGTCTTTTAACATTTTCACCGTATTCTTTATGACGATCCACATCTTGGGATTATTTTTTTCATCCACAAAAGACTTATCCAGTTTGATGATCTTTAGCGGCAGTTCAATCACGCGCTTGATGTTAGAATAGCCCGTTCCGTAATCATCCAAGGAAAAACTGAGTCCCGCCCGGGCAAGTGCTTCGAGATTCTCCGTCATGGCTTTCTGCTCATAGGCCGTGGCGCTCTCCGTAATCTCCAGATTGATCTTATCCGCTGAAATATGATATTTGTCCATAATGGTAAGCAGCTTATCCGCCAGATCCGCTTTCATGATCTGTGCCACGGACAGATTCACCTCAATATAGTCAAGACCCAGCTTTTCAAAGCTCTCACTCGCGATAAACCGACAGACTTTCTCAAAAACAAATTCCCCTATCCGATGAATCGCACCGCTTTTCTCGGCCGCATGGATCAACAGCTCCGGCGAAATGAAGCCCCGCTGCGGGTCAAATAACCGAAGCAATGCCTCCGCAGAAGTGATCCTGCCCTGTTTGGTCGAATAGATCGGCTGATAGTATACCTGAAAGCTCTCATTCTCAAGCGCCTGCTCAATGATCAGATCAATATTGTTCTGAATATCAAGCTGATTCTCGTCATAGAGTTTGCCGGCGGACATCACCTGCCCGGTATAGTCGTTTTTTATGTGAAAATCCAGTCCAAAGGACATCAGCGCCTTAAAGTCCTTGATTTCCTCCGGACAACGTGCCAATATGAGAAACGGCGTCAGACTGATATTTAAGCCGTTGCTGCTGATGGGGATCTTTAACTCCCGATTCAGCGCATCCGCCAGCATCTGGGCCTTATCCTGATCTTTTTCCCGAAAGACCATTCGGAATCTGCCGTTATCAAGATAATACAGATCCGCACCGCCGTGTATTTTTCTGTTCAGCCTGCGAATCGTATCGGCAACCATTTTCAATATCTCTGTCATGGAATCAAACCCGATCATTGTCTGGATCGTGCGGAAATTTGTGATATTGAGCATAACGATATGCACGTGCTTATCATTCTCAAAAGCGCGTTTCATATCATGGGCATAGGCACTGTGCTTCATAAGATTGGTGAACGTATCGACATACTCCTCCGGCCGCTGAAGCCCCATGGTCATGATCAGCAGACCGAGCGAGCCGCAGAACATTTCGATCAAAGCCGTCGGGACAAAAAACTGCACCAGCATCGCCGCCACGTCGATCGGAACGACCGCGCCGACCGCCGCCAGATTTGCCCAGCCGAATAGTTTGCGATACCGGATCATATAGCCTATGACGATCAACACATACAGGATCGTCGTCACATACATCACGCCGATCAACGGTCCGCGCTGATAACCGTTCTCAACCGAAAAAATGAGGTGGGTGAACGAATTCGTAGCAAACGCAAGCAATACGACCGCAAGCGGCAGGATCATAAGTACCTGAAGCACGGGATTCCTGCGTAATTTGTGCCATGTGTCCGTCATACTGATGATAAACAGCAGGTACAACGGCACCGTGAGATAATGCGTGAGCAAATATCCCATATTCGCTATGTAGATCACAGCCGCCTGTTCACACTGTGCCCGTTCAATGAGAATCGTCGCAATATCAAACGCCGTCGAGGCCGTTGCCGTCACCAGAATGAGCAGGAAGATCCGATTTGATCTGTCATGCATCATTTTGCGCAGTACCCGCGTAACTACCAGTATGAACAGCAAAGCAAGTGCGGCAATATCAAGACTGATGCTTTTTCCCATACCCATCCCCCTTACACAGCATGATACTTTATTTATATCATTTTAACGTGTAAAAGTCAATGAAGCCGCAGGAAGCTTGCGGTCAGTTCTGCGACGAAAGGTAAGCGATGACATTATGCGCCGCTACGTTTCCCTCGCCGACCGCCTTCGTATACTGATACGGTCTGCCTGTACAATCTCCCGCAGCAAAGCACCCCGGTAAATTCGTCGCCATTTGACGGTCAACCACAATATGTCCGTTTTCCACCTGAAGCCCCGGAATCAGTTTTGTCGGAGCGATCGCGTTTCTCAGGCAGAATACGCCGTCAACCTCCTTCGTCTCCCCGCTGCGAAGCGTGATGGACGTCACGCGCTGATCTCCATGAACTGCCACCGGAGCGTCCCTCAAAACCGTCACGTTTTCCCTATTCATTGCACTCTCAAAGCTGGGATAGTAAAGCACCTTGGATGCCAGCTCCGCCAAATATGCTACCTCATGCTCAAATCGGGGCGTATTACATACGACCGCGATCGTTTTCCCTTTATAAAGCATCCCGTCACAGGTCGCGCAGTAGCTTATGCCCTTTCCCAGCAGCTCCTCTTCCCCGTCCATGAGCTTCGCTGCCATGACTCCCATCGCCAGGATCAGCGTTTTCGCCTCATAGAGCTCATTGTCCGCAAGCACCATGAAATGTCCGCCGGAATGCATAACGCTCGTCACGGTCTTTTCCGTGATCTCCAAGCCTGCGCTCACCATATGCGCTTGGAATCTTTCAAAAAGCTCTGCACCGCCGATCTCCGGAAAACCGGGATAATTGGTTATCTTTTCCGCTTTTGTAACCTTATCGCTTAACGTTTTGGAACCAAACCATACAAAATCCTTTTGATAGGTTTTCAGATTGAGCGCCGCTGACAGCCCGCCCGGTCCGGTTCCTATGATTGCACAATCAAACATGCTGACTCTGTGCTCCTTTCCGTTCTTCATCTATTCATAGTATCCTCGAAAATTTCAATTCTACCCGCTCCATAATTGCTATGTTCCCATTTTCTGATTTCTGATCTCGCCAAGAGTTCTCGGCGTGTATCCCATATAGTCAAGCATACAGCCGACATTATAGCACTCAAACGGAATATTCCTGCTCTTACAGATACAAGCGTACTCCTGAAAAGCAAGGTAATCGTCATTATTATGAACATGACCGTACAAATGCACGGCTCCCCGATACTGATTATACCAATGCGCGATCGGATAATGGCTCATCACGACCTGAACTTCACCATCCGTGATCACAGCATAATCTTTGATCCACTCAAAGTAAGCTTTCATTTCCGCGGTCGGCTTGTCGTGATTACCCAGGATCAAAAACTTTCTTCCCGGTAACTCGCATAACACCGCAAGACCCTCCGCATTTTTCCATGCAAAATCACCGAGAATATACACCTCGTCATCACAGGCGACGACATTGTTCCAGTTTTCCACCAATTTTTCACGCATTTGGACAATATCGGCAAAGGGTCTGCCATCATGCCTGATCACATTTTTGTGCCCCAAATGCAAATCGGATATATAAAATTTAGACAAAGTATCTTTCCTTTCCGAATAAGTTTACATAAGTCTCTTCTGCAAGTGTGATCACGCAGCTACAACAGCTCCTGCAGATTCGCCAGCACCCGATCCAGCAGACCGTCCAGAATATCCGCGTCCTCCTGCGTCATCCCACGGTAAAACAGCCGATTCATCTCCTCGGATACCTGCTCGTACCTATCCTGCAGTCCCTTCGCTGTATCAGTCAGGCAGATAATCACCTGCCTCTTGTCCGCCGATGAATTCTGCCGCGTGATCAACCCGGCTTCTTCCATACGGATCAGCATGGCAGTGAGCGTACTCTTTGCAAGGCCTGTCTGCTGCACCAGCCGGGAGATTGGAATCCCGTCCTCCTGCCAGAGCACATAGAGTATCCTGCCCTGAGGACCGTTGAATTCTTCCACGCCGCTTTCCGTGAGCAGCCGCTGGAAAATCCTGCCCTGCACCTGCTTAACTTGTGAAATAAGGAAACCGGTTCTTGTTTCCATATGTCCTCCTTTTTCTTGTATCGTACTATTTAAAACATTTTTTATCAAGTACGACACGGTACTTTTGCCTTCGGATCAGACTGATCCGAGAAGTCCGTATGGAAGGCGCCTCATAATCTACCGCAATACTACTCTGAAAAGGCTTCCCATTCTGTCAGACCGATTTCCGCAAACGGCGCCTCCATACAGACATAATAGCGGGACACACTGCTGGTAAGCCCCAATTTGTCGGGTGTCAGATAAAAATCATCTGTAGCGTCCACGTCCACCCACTGGCTTGCCTCCTCCACCTGCCTTCGGTCCGCCTCCTCCATCTCTTCCGGAGACATATATCCGTCCATCCATATCGGAAAGCTGTGAAACGCCCCCGTTCCGGTAAGCTCCTGCACTGTCCGATCAGGACCGATCACATCCCTCAGAGTCAGAGCCTGTCCGGTCGTCAGGTCTATGGTCATTCCATATTTCCAAGTACTGGGGTGAGCGGCATAGTGGAAGGTGTTATCCGCATAAATACATGCTGACAGATAGCTGTCATCCCTGCGCGTTATCTCACAGTTGCGGTATAGATAGCAATGCATCAGCTCCTCCGGATTCCACAAGAAAAACGCTTCCCTGATACACTGGTTGATCTTCTTAACATCCTCAAGCCCCGGTGTGTATACACTGTACTGAGGATACTCAACCGTCACCGTAACACCCATCCGCTCATCCTTATAAACATAGATATACATATCCAGATAGTCCGCGTTCTCGTCGATGCGCAGGTCTTCATAAACCACCGGCCCGGAAGGAATATCAAACCGCAGCGGAGCCTCCAGGTTCATCTCGGCGGACAACTCCGCCTGATACACCGACACGGTTCGAAACTCCTGTGCATCTTCGTCATCCTTGGCCAGATAGGAATCATTCTTTGTCAACACCGGCTCGTATTCTCCGGAAAAAGTATACCAATCCCGTTCCGGATCATAGTTGTAGGTAAAACTCTCATACCAAAGTCCTTCTTCCCCCTCTAACAACATTTTCTGAAAAGGCTGATCCTTCCATTCTGACGGTTGGGCAAAATAGACCGTATAGGATCCCTGTATATCATGCTGGCGAAAGCCCTGCTGCAAAAACAACAACTCCTGCCGGAACAATGCTCTCTGTTCTTCTGGCAGTTCCTCCCAAGCGTCTGCTTCTTCCGACGCTCCCGCATGCGCCATCGCCTCCGGCGTTTCCCCACCGTCTGCCGTCTCCGTTCCCTCTGCGGCATTTTCGGTTACCTCCGATATAATCTCCGGCTCCGGCTGTGTGCCACAGCCATTTAGAAGACATAGACCAAGCCCCGCTACAATACCCAATATTTTTTTATACATCATAATCTCTTTCCCCGCTGTACGCCACTCTCATTCGAACTGATTTTTTATCCATCATATATCAAAAAAAAGCCGGTCAATACAGTCTCAGCGCTGTATCGAACAGCTTTTCTTATTTCCTTATCGTTAGTATAATACGCTCCAGATCACTTTTCAAGTTCACCCCGGCAGACTGTCCCGCAGGCACAGTGCGCCCCAGCCCTCTTATATCAAGTCAGAGTGAGTTAATGGTAAATGTTTCATTGTAAACTCTAATAATCTCAAATCAGATTTGCTTTGCCAAACAAACATGAGAGATCTGACACCTGCCAGAATATTGCATACAACAGCAGTCCTTTCCCATCCTTCGGTCTGACCAACGACGATCTCTCCAATCGGCCCGCTTTGCCCGGATACCATGACAGAAAGCTTTCCTTTTCCGGCCGCCTTATACCTGAAAGTCAATTTTGTTTTCCCTCCGGTAAAATGAAAGTATTTATANANTATCTGTGTCCNGTCNGTGGCAACNACNATCCGATTGCCGTNNTCGCAGGTGATATAGGGAATTTTCTTCTTGATCATCCCGTTTCCCTGATGAGGCATCCTTCCATTGGTCAGATTGCAGCAAAAGGCTGCAGGATAAGTCCCTTCTGACTCCAGCGGTTTCCCACGCATGCCCTGGCTGCTGATCTCCACCTGAGGAATTGTACCGTCCGGCAAAATTTCAATAGGTTCGGCGCAGGCCTGACGGGAGTAGGCTGNTTTGTTAGTATTTCTGTGATAAAACACATGCCATTTTCCCTTAAGGCACACAAGGCTTCCATGGTTGGTACCCGTGGCATTCAGCCGGTCTTTCTCTGCCCTGCCCTGATAGCCCACATCCCCGTTGGACAGGACAATACCGCCATAGGTAAAATCCCTGTCCGGAAAGCGGCTGACAGCATAGCAGAGTTCATGTCCCCGGATGGAAGAATAGAGGAAATAATAGGTATTTTCAATTTTTCGGATGGATGCAGCTTCAAAAAAAGGATGCTTTTCAAAGGAAGTCCCTTTCACACGGCCCGGCATGATATGGATGGGTTCCGACTTGATGGTAAGCATATCATCAGATAGCTCCACATGGTTCGCTCCCATGATATTGTCTTTGTATGCCCGGATTTCTGAGACTGTCCTGCCGAACATCCCGCTTTCCACCTTATGGAAAATACCATCCAGAAGTTTTCCATGCTCATGAAAAGGATACCATGTACCATAGTAAAGCCGGATCACCCCATCGTCATTGATGACGGCCGGATCAAAGGTGACATACTTCAGCATAGGGGTGCCGTCAGGATTTCTGACAACCCCGTAATATTCATACTTCCCGTCCGGTATATCACAGACAGCCACGCTGATAGGCTGCCCGTAACCGCCTGCCCCCTTCTCGCCGGACATGCAGTAATAGAGATAGAATCTGCCATCATTTCCCTGCACCACATCCGGTGCATACAGATACTTCAGCTTATCGCTGTACAGAGGATCCTGCCTGGCAGAATAGGAGATTCCTTTTGAACTCCAATTCTCCAAATCATCAACGGGTGCCGACCAGAACACATAGTCCAGCATACAGTAAGTGCTGCCGCCCTCCTTGTCATGGGAACCGAAAAGATAAATCCGATCGCCAAACACATGAGGTTCGCCATCTGCNATATAAGTATCCAATGGTAAAAAGGGATTTGGCATTTCCNTCACCACNCTTTNCTNAATNTCATNAGGGGNATCAATAGGTAACCNGGTCCAGGTCCACCCCCTTGGTTTCCCGTACCTTNAACAGCATCAGAAGTACACCCGCAAANGCAAAAGGCATGCTGGCNNCCATGTANCCGAACCCAATCCTGTCGAACAGAAGTACCGCAACTATGGGAACAACCTGCCCCAGACCGCTNCCAACCATNGTAATCAGACCCACNGCCCCCAGAACAGANCCTCGGTTGTAGGTAGGNGCNGACTCCGCTACCATCATNGAACAGTAATCCAGCGTAATCCACCAGCAGCCCAGGTACAANCCATAGANAACNCCNGTCAGGTAAGGGGATGCACCGAAGAATGCCGCCAGATTAAATCCGATAAATCCNGCNACCGCNAAAGTACCGCAGACTCCGACAATGGTCTTNCTGCCCAGTTTGTCNCCAACAAAGCCCGCNCCGCAGATCAGNGCNGCATACAAAAACGGATATACNAGCAGNGCCTGATTGACAGCTTCCGCCGTCATGCCAAAGTCNGTCATAATNGACTCTGAAAAGCCGGAAATNGTGGTGCTGCCCANAGCAAATACCATGCTGACAATGGCCAGCCAGAAAAGCTGGCGGTTTTTNAACAGATGNCCCAGNGCATGGAACACGCCTGATTTTTGCNGACCGGCNGNANCTTTCTGTGCCTTTTTCTCCTCAGGAGAACGCTTCTTCTTTTCGGGATGACGTTCCTCATAGGGGGATTCCAGCCAGGCAATCCGCTGATCCAGAAAAGTCCCTGACTCTCTGGTCACAAGAAAAGTGAATACTGAAACCCCGATGGCAATAACGGCGGGCAGGAGATACACCCCTCTCCAGAGTGTCGTGTCCTCCCCCATGACTGCGCCGCGAAGCACAGGGATCAGAACAACGCCCAAAGTACTGATTCCCTTGACCATTCCATAGATTGTGGCCCGCTTTTCCTTGGGAACGATTTCATACAGATAGACAATCTGCATGTCATGCTGGACGAAAAATACGGTCAATCCATAGCCAATAAAATAGACAACCACATTGGGCGACCAGTATGCCAGGAACATTCCCACACCCATTCCCACCGTATTGAGCACAAGGAAGGGCTTCCTGCCGAACCTGTCCGCCAGCGCCTTGTAGAATGGAACGAGGGACATCAGGGCATAGGAAAACATGGTGACAGTACTGAACATGGACATGGCTTCATTATATGGCAGATTCAGAGGCTTCGCAAAGAATTCTGTCACCACGCTGGACTGCACCTGCACCCCTATGGCGGAGCTGATTTCGTCTACCACACTGGCGAGAAAAAGAGCCGCCAGCGTCAGGAGCAGCCCGTATCGCAAGGCTCTCCTGTTCCTCTGCGTCTTTCTTTTGGATAGTTCTTTTAAGTCTCTTTCATTGATTTGTTCTCTTGTTTTCATATCGCTACCTCCTGATATTCCGATTTCCCCTCCACACTTTGATGCCTTTTCCCGCATCTTTCATTTGGAAGCTGTTTCTATATCTGTAATCCGCATTCTTTAACCGCCTATGTTCCTTCATCAAATCTCCCACACATTACTGGAGAAAATGACATTCAGGACATTGGCTGCCGCGGTCTCTAAATCCGCTCTCTTCAGCCTGCCGCTTTTCAGGGCATTCCGCAATTCTTTCTTTGCCTTCGGGTGTCCGGGCATGATCAGGTCATTTCCGGAGAGAATGCAGGCTGTATGTTCCCCTGGATTTTTCTCGCTGGCAGTCCAGTCGGTCATGACCAGCCCGTCATGGCCCCATTCACTGCGAAGGACTTTTGCACAGAGGTCCCGGCTGGCAAAGGTATGTACGCCGTTGACCAGATTGTAGGAGGTCATGACCGCCCAGGGCTTCGCTTCCCGTACGGCAATCTCAAAACCGCGCAGATAAATTTCCCGCAGCGCCCGCTCCGGCACATTCTCAGAAACAGTTTCCCGCTTATCCTCCTGATTATTGCAGCAGAAGTGCTTAATGGTCACGCCCAGTCCCCTGTAGCTCTGAACTCCTTTGGTGACTGCCGCTGCCATAGTGCCGGAAAGAAACGGATCCTCTGAGTAATATTCAAAGTTTCTGCCACACAGGGGATTCCGGTGGATGTTCATGCCAGGCGCCAGCCAGAGTGTTACGCCGGTTTCCGTCATTTCCGTACCGATGGCCTTTCCCACTTCCTCAATCAGGGCAGGATTCCATGTCTGCGCCTGCAGGGTCACAGCCGGGAAACAGGTCATATACTGATATACCCGATACCCCCTGCCGGGCTTCGCCAGAACAAAGGGTTCAATTTTTCGAATCCATCCCCACTGCCAGTCCTTGGGAACCTCGTCAATATAATTGGGAATTCCTGACCTGGTATAGGCATTCTTGGGGCAGAGATTCAGTCCGGCAGGACCATCGGAAAAGTTGATATTGGGAATTCCCCTCCCAAGCAGACTGATACTTGTGCGGCCTACGGCGGTGGGCGTTACATTGTAGCCAAGACCACTGTAGCCGGGTCCCACACAGAGCTCAACCAACTCCTTGTCGGATAGGGATTTGATGTATTCTCCGGCCTGTTTTGTCTTGATGACGGGCCTGCGGTCTCCATATATAACTTCCCTTGTGACAAAAGACCCTGTATCAACAGCCAGCCTTGGAACCTCTCGTGGGTAATCCACCATGACCCTATCAGGCACAAAGGTATCAACGGGATGGGGAACCGGGAGAATATTTGTCAGCTTCTCTATGACAATGGTCTCGTCAAGAACCAGCACCGCACAGAGGGTATTCTTACGTGAGTCACTGCCGAGGTAAATGCCATATTCTCCGGCCTCCAGAATCCTACAGGCAGATTCCCCGTCATAGACGGCACAGTCCTCCATGTTAAACTCCAGCGTACCTGTTTCCTGATCACCGGGCACAAGCAGACCCGTTTTTCGGAATGCCACAAGGGCTTTCCTTTCCTTTGGAAGCTTTCCGTCCGGTTTTGCGATATAGAGCTGTACTACTTCTTTCCCGGAATATTCCAAACTCACATTGCGCACACAGACACTCACCGATACTGTACTGCCGCAAATTTTCGTCCCCTGTTCCTTTATTTCAAAGTCAGCATAACTCAACCCGTAGCCAAATGGCCAGCGGGGTTCTATTCCATTGACGTCAAACCAACGGTAGCCAACATATATGCCTTCCTTATAATCCTGCTGCAGCACATCTCCCATGGTGCCGAATTCCCCGGCACAGGGATAGTCCTCATACTTCTTTGCCCAGGTATCGGTCAGCCTGCCGGAGGGCGTCACGCTGCCGCTTACGAGGTCTGCAAAGGCATTGCCTCCCTCCTCACCGCCCTGAACAAAATACAGGACGGCCCCGATTCCGGAAACCGTGTCCAAAACAGACAAATCCAGAATGCCGCCGCAGTTGACCAACAACAGCACCTTATCGTACTTTTCCGTCAACACACGAAGATTCTTCTCCTCCACGTCAGACAGATAGTAATCTCCCTTTTCCAATCTGCGGTCAGTACTTTCCCCGGCCTGCCGTGCCACTGCATATATGGCAGTGTCAGTATCCTCCGGCAAATCTTCCGGACGAATCTCGTCACCTATGGGGAAACGCAGCGGGGTCACATGAATAACTTCGTCAAACATCCTCTGCACCTGCCACGGCTTATAGTGCTTAATCCGTTCCTCGATGCTCCGGCGCCATGCCTCCTTTTCCGCCGCATAGGAAGCATCAAAACGGTCAAGCCAGCGGGTGGAAACAATCTCAAAGCCCGCATTTTTCAGTCCCTCTTCTATACTGACGCTGTACCGCTCCTGCATATTGCCGCTTCCCGTTCCCCCTTTCACAGTCATCCGGGCACCCGCCCCAAACAGGGCAAGCCTTTTACTTTGCAACGGCAGTACACCATCATTTTTCAAGAGCACCATCCCCTCTGCCGCAACCGTTCTGGCAAGGCGGCGATTGACCAATTCCCTGTCGGACACCTCATCTGTTTTACTTCCGAACAATCGAAACTTTGCCATTATGATCGTACCTCCAATTCTAATGTGACGGACTCTACACCTGTGGCCCTTACCGTGACTTCTGCTCTGCCCGGAACCCTGCCTGCCCTAAGCACCGCCAGCGCACGCCCTCGGTAGGCATTGTGAGAATTCCTGTGAAATCCTTCATCTGTCTTGCANAGNGCNCTNCCAAAGCCTGCCAGNGCAGCCGCCCCTTTGACGGCAATCTCAATGCGCTGTTCCATATAAGGCTTGAGATTGCCTTCCCGGTCCGTAAACTCCACNGNCAGATAGCAGAGATCCNGGCCNTTGGCACGAAGNACCTTCTTTTCCGGCCTTNCCGTNAGAACGGTCTCTGTTCCGGCAGTGGCCAGACTGTGTTCGGANANCACATTCCCTTTTTCGTCNANGGCTTCCGCCGTCAGGNTTCCGGGCTGATATGCCGTNNTGAAGATTNCCCTGTATTTCTTTACAGGTTTCNTGCCTATTTCCCTGTCATTTAACTTNANCCGGACAGAAGAAGCGTCCGCATATACCTCCACCGNTGTCCTTGNGCCCTCATACCCCTGCCANCTCCAGCTGTCGATNGCATTGGTGAACTGCCACGCNCCGGTGTCNGCGGTCTCTCNGGCATGATTCAAGGGCCGNACACCNATGAANGGNTTCTTNCGCANTCCCCATACAATCTNCATNAAATACATGGANGCCAGNGGCTTTCCCGTAATATCGATCATTCCCTGNCCGGCCAGNANCGGCAGACCTTTATAGGAATGATAAGTCCAGTCNCCCANACAGGCTTCNCCCAGATAATCCCANGCNGACCACACNAAATCACCNANTACCTGCGGATATNTTTTCACCCGCTCCCAATTGTANGGCAGGTCTGCNACCATGGTTTCGCTNCCCACCATCATCCTGTCAGGATACCTTGCCACATCCTCGTCATACCGGGAGGAAGCGTAGTTCAGACCNAGGATATCCAGTCCCTGNGCNGCCCCGAAACAGGCTTTATCACCTTTTTTNCCTTTGCTCATAAAGAACATCANNGCNCCAAGCTTNTGGGCCATGGCGTTAAAAAATGCAGANCCTGTTTTCTTCTCCCTGTANNTGCCCTTTTCCGGCANAGGCTCCGGNTTATATTCTCCNTTNTCNTTNTAGACTCCCAATCCCATACGGGCATAGACATTNAGCAGAACNTTGATGCCTGCCGTCACGGGCCGGGTNTCATCCAGGCTGNGCACAAAATCGGTNAGCATCCTGCAGACCTGNGCACCTTTCTCNGTGGCNGTCTCGGATACCTCATTGCCGGTGGAATACAGGATAACACAGGGATGATTTCGGGAGGACTCCACCATGGCAGTCAGNTCNNTCTTCCATTCTGTTTCAAACCANCGGGCATAATCATGATAGGTCTTGGGAACATACCAGCCGTCAAAGGCTTCGTTCATCACATACATGCCCAGCCGGTCACAGATATCCAACGTAATCCATGATGCCGGATTATGCGCCATCCGCAGGGCGTTAAAACCGTTTTCCTTTAGGATGCGGATACGGCGCTCCTGCGCATCATAAAACTCGCAGGCACCCAGAACACCGTGGTCATGATGGACACAGCCGCCGCGGAGCAGCACCCTCTGCCCATTGACGCACAATCCTGTCTCTGCGCTCCATTCCAGTTTGCGGATGCCGAAACAGAGCCGCTGTTCCTCTTTCTCTGTCCTGACTACGCAAGTATAAAGGTTCGGTGCTTCTCCGTTCCACAGCTTTGCGTCAGGTACTGTCAGCACACCGGGTTCCCCGGACGCCACCAGTCGGTCGCCATCATAGATTTCCACCTTCACAGAAACTTCGGCAGTGACCGCAACATCTACCCTGACCCTGGCGGGTTCAATGGAAATCGTCTCGACATGCACTGTTTCAATATGTATGCGGTCACGGATCTGTAGCTGCACCGGGCGATAAATACCGGAACCGGAGTACCATCTGCAGTTTGGCTCCAGAGTATTATCCACATCGACGGTTACCTTATTGCTGCCGACATGTACGGCATCCGAGATATCCACGTCAAAGGCAGTATAACCATATTTATGGCCGCCAACCTCCCGGTCATTGACAGAAACAGTGCAGTTCTGATATACGCCTTCAAAATGAAGAACAATGGATTTCCCAAAATCCTGTGCGGGCAAGTCAAAAATCTTTTCATAAACGTACCTGCCGCCTGGGAAATAGCCGGAATTAATTCCATTCCGGCAGCTCCCGTCCCGTTGTTCCAACAGCATGGCATCATGTGGAAGATCCACGGGAACCGGTTTTTCCCCTTTCTTGCAAAAGCTCCAATCATTGCAGAAATCTATTATCATTTCACCATCTCCATCGCTTTCCGGCTGTCTCTACACCCATTCTTTGCTGCCTGTTTTTCGCAATATGCACCTGCCATTTATAACTTTCTTCTCCAGCAACATGTATCAACTTCGCTTAAAATGATTCTATCAGATATCCCTTGCGAATTATTGTAATATAATCTATAATATTGTAAATTCATCTATATCGGAGAAAAATAGAAATGAAAGATTTATGTGGTTTCTGTAATCTGTTCTATGCATCCCATTATCTGCCAATTGCATTGTACCAGTGTTCTAATTTTATCTGCTCGGCAGGATTCTATGATGACGGAGATCCCTATCCATTTGCATTGCCGAAGCTTTTGAAATTGGACAGTCCGGCCGTTTATGTCTCTTCCGATACCGGCTATTACGGTCTGGTCAGATATGATGACACCTCTTTTTTTATTTTAGGACCTGCTTACAGCACTCCTGTAACAGAAGAAGGCGTCCGGATCTACATACAGAAAAATGCAATATCTCCCGATTTACAGGGAGATATTGCACAGTTTCTTGGGGGCATCCCTCAGTACACCTACAATCAGTTTCTAAATCTGCTTCTCTATTTACATTACACCTTCACCGGTGAGCAGCTTGGCATAACGGAGGCCTTTGGCATCACCGATACCGGATATCAGCAGTTGATCGGACGGCATTATACTGAAAAAGTCTACCATGCCCGGGAAGACCAGCACCAACAACACGGCACCTATCACTTTGAACGGCAGATGCTTTCCCTGATTCAAAGCGGCGACGTAGAAAAACTGAACCGCTTCCTTATGGCATCGCTGCACGCCGCACCTATCAAGGAAGGCAAACTGGCAGACACCCCCCTGCGTCAGGCAAAGAACCTGCTGATTGGAACGGCTGCCATGGTAGGCAAGGAAGCCGCCATCCCCGGTGGTATGGACATCGAGCAAGCCTACCACCTTATTGATGTCTATACACAGGAGTGCGAAATGCTACAGTCCGTTGAGGCAGTCAAAAATCTCCAGTACAATATGCTGATAGATTTCACCAAACGAGTGGCCAAACAGGCGCTTCCCGCTGGAATCTCACGGGAAGTTCATGCCTGTATGCAATACATTTCCACCCATGTCAACGAACCCGTTACTGTCACTGATGTGGTTGCCTTTTCCGGAAAAAGCCGCGCCTATCTGTTCAAAAAATTCAGGCAGGAACTGAAAAGAAGCATCGGTGCATACATCACAGAGTGCAAGCTCCGGGAAGCCAGGTCTCTGCTGCAGTATACAGACAAATCCCTAGGGGAAATCAGCAGCTATCTGTGTTTCTCCAGTCAATCCTATTTTCAGAACGTGTTCAAAAAATATAATGGAGTGACACCACTGGAATATCGCAGGATACATGCCCATAATGATTGAATTTCCAATAAACGTATTCCTCCTGTACAACAGCACTCATCCCTTTGCTAATGTGTGTATTCCGTTTCATGCCATACCCACGACATTACAAACATTTGCTTATAAAGTGCAAAAAGAAATTTTAATTCCCCCTAAAATACATACTTTATAAAAATATCACCCCGGCAGACTGTCCCGCAGGCACAGTGCGCCCCAGCCGACCCGCTCATTCGGGTATATGCTCTCTCCCCTGATCGGCTTCGCTCCCATCCTAAGGTACGCTTTTAGCTTCTCGCCGTAGCAGTACGGATCGATGCCTCGGACAATGCCCTGTTCCATCATCAATGCACAAGCGCCCGTGACAAACGGTGTTGCATATGACGTACCCGATACGATCAGCCGTTGATCCTCCGGTCCTATCACCGAAAGATTCACGCCGGGCGCCACCAGATCCGGCTTGACATTGCCGAAATTGGACAACCTGTTTGAAGAGTTTACATAATATGTTCCCCGTCCCGAAAAATCCGCATACCGCTCACTTCCGGAATCATAGGCGCCGACCGTAATGACCGCCGCGGACGTTGACGGGATCGTATAGGTCTGCTGCGGCGTCGGATTTAGGAAAAACGTCTGCGTCCCCCGCGCCTCCTGAGAGGGCAGATACATCGCGTATTCCCCCGTTGCCGTCCGCACGCCCGTAAAAACAAAGTGCCACTCCCCCGAGGCAATATAACGGCTCCCATATGCCGGCAGCATTTCCACATAAATCTCCTTGTTCGCGGCATACGGATTTGCCGCTCCCACATAGATTAAAAGCTGCGTGCCGTCATATACGACCTTTCTTGTTCCTGCGGGCTCACCCGCATCGATCGTCACCCGATTGCCCGTCGGTGTGATGATCACGATCTGATAGGTATCCACCGGACTCAGCCATATCTGCACGGAAAGCGCGTTTTCATAGCTGCCAACGCTCAAGATCTCCGTGCGCTGCTCCCCTTTTTGGATCGCCCGCGCCACATGTCCCCCTGTGCTTCCCTCATTGCCGCTCCCGACACAAATTGACGTCCTCCCGATCTGCGCCGCATTGTCCATAAAACGCTCCAGTATAGACGTTCCGTTATGCGCTCCGTATGTATTGCCGAAGCTTAAATTCACACAGAGCGGCATGCCGTATTCCGCCGCCTTGCGCTGGCACCATGTGATTGCGCGCATCAACTGCGTCGTCTTGGGAAACCCTTCCGCCTGCGTGTTTCCAAGCCGCACAATGAGCAGCGGACTCTGTGTTGCGACGCCGCGGAAGGCAGGCTCTCGGGCATATCCCGCCGCAACGGATGCGACTGCCGTGCCGTGTCCGCTCACATCCATGCTCGGCAGGAGCTGCAGCGCGTCCGTCCCAGCCAGAAGCGCCTCATTGATCTGCTGCCTTGAAAACGCAACTCCCTGCGCAAAACCTTCCGGCGGCAGAAATCCGCGCGCCTCGTCAGGCGACAGAACCTGATCCCATAAATCCCAGATACGCGTCGTCCCGTCCGCATTGCGAAACAGATTGCTCCGATAATCGATCCCCGTATCAATGATCGCAAGCAATACATCTTTTCCGCTTAGGTACGGCTCTCTGAGCTGCACCTGCGAAATGCATGCCGCCGCAAGCGGTTCCAGCAATTGAAAAAACAATCGTTTCGGCTTCTCGACATATTCAATCTGCGGGATGGCGGCAAGCGCCTCCACCCTTCCCTGCGGGATCGTGATAATGGCGTACCCGGCGATCAATTCTTCCACGACACCCCCCAGCGCGCGAACCGCATCCAGACTTCCCTGATATTTTACGATCAGTTCCCATGTTCCCTCCTGCGGAGAATATCCGACTCCCAGCTCCTCTGATTTTGCTCTTTCTTCTTCCGTCATATCCAAAGACAACTCCAGCGCGTTATCCAGTTTTCCCGAATCCATCCCTGCCGCCTCAATTTTCCATTTTTCTCATAAAATATATGCGCGGTATCTGTTTATTCTTCCCAATTCATGGTATAATAGGCGCAAAAGAAAAACAAGCGACGCGAAGCGGCATTTGTTTTTCTTGCGCCATTACCGAGCAAACGTCCGGCGAAGCCGGACATAAAGCGCGTAAGCGCGGGTTTGCGAGGTTGGATGCTATCATGTCCATTTGACGAGCGAAGCGATCCCGAAAAAACGCCAGTTTTTTCGGGGCTCTGCCCTGTGCGCCATCACCTTTTTACAAAAATACTTCACATCATGTTGACTAGTTTATGTTTGACGGGAGCTGACTACCATATGAGAACAAAACCTACCGTACTTCCAGCAGACGATTACCTGAAGGAAAAGAAAACACACGGCAATCTGGAGTATCCGATCGCCATCTACCATGTCGATCTTCGCAGCCTCTACATGGGATTTGTCCGCTGGCACTGGCACGAGGAACTGGAAATCGACATTGTCACACAGGGCAAAATGGAGTGCCTGATCGGAGACGAGACGATCCTGCTTGAGACGGGCGACGCCATTTATATTAATCAGAACATCATGCACACCCTTCATCCGGTCGGAGAAGAACCGGGCAAATTTGACGCTATCGTCTTTCATCCGATGCTGTTTTTCGGCTATAGCAAAACGTATCTCAACGCCAAATATCTAACCCCGATCACCGGCAAAGCCGGATTCCGTTATTTTTTGATCAACAAGGAATATGCGCGATCTTCGGAAATGCTTGCGCTGTTTGATGAGCTTGTGCGCGCGAACGATACCGCCGCTACGGGCTATGAACTGATCACCAAAAGCTGCCTATGCCGCTTTTGGGTTTATATGCTGGAAGAATTTTCCGCTATCGTACCGGAAAAAAAGGAATCTCGTTCCTTAAGCGAATTACGCGCGCAGGACGCCGTTCTTTTCATTGAACGGCATTATCAGGAACCGGTCACGCTCGACGAGATCGCCGCCGCGATCCATGTCAGCAAGAGCGAATGCTGCCGCTGCTTTAAGAAAGCGCTGCACACGACACCGTTTGAATATCTGATGCGATACCGTATTTTTATGGCGTCGGTGATTATCAGGCAGGACGTGCATAAGCAAATGTCTTTCTCAGAGCTTGCCACAACGGTTGGATTTAATACCGTTAGTTATTTTAACAAAGTATTCAAAAGCATCTTAGGCTGCACGCCGACCGAATATCGTAAAACGCTTCGGGACGGCTCCGCACAGGATGTTTCTGTTTTTCCGTCCGTATTATATGAAGAACATATTTCCATGAGTGATTCTATCCCGCAGGACATGGTCTGATCTGACCCTGCCCTGCGCGGTCCGCTTTAGGAGGTTTTCATTGCCGCAGTCAATTCAATACTGTTGTAAAATACTATGGGCCAAATTAAGAATTTGATTTTTAATCTGTTCTACTCGATAAATATAAAAAATTTCATTTTGGGAGGCTATTTGTTCTATATTAAGCCTAGTTGCCATTATAATACCTAATCCCAAATGATTATACGATATTTGCAAAATGGAATCTACATAGTTTAGCCATGTATCAAATTCCAGCTTAGAAATGTCCAGACTTTGATATTGCCCATAATTCGAATATTCTGATGATTTGATAGGAGCTGCTTTCAACAATTTGAACAATGCGTCAAGTGCCATCTGCCTGCCTTGATTCTGATAATTCATTACTTTTTTTCACCCCCAAACGACTTTGTTTCTTGCTGCAAATTTTCTTTGTTCATCTGATTTTTAATTTGATTTTTAATTTTATCTTCCAAAAATCTTGAATCGGCAGCTCTGTAATCTTCCTCCATCGCTTTTGTACCTGTTCTGCGCAATCTGGTACCTTTTCCTTCTAGTTCATAAAACGGCAATATAACAAGCAGAATCCCTACCAAAAAGAGGATATTATTCCCATCAAATCGAGAAAAAAATTGCATTGAGATACATATTTCCCAATTAATAATTATGTACACCCAAAGAACAGATAACATCACTAAATATAAAATGTTATAAATATGAATTATAATCCATTTTCCCGCCTGTTTTACTTTGTTATTCGTTGTCTTTGATTTTCTGTCTGGTACTGAAAGCCTCTCTGTTCGTTTTTTTCTTTTATTTTTTCCCATAACCGCCATCCCAATCCACTCTCACAATCATTTTACAAGCCTTTCTACATTTATAATTTACTGTTTTCCTGTTCATTTATTAAGAAATTTTTTCTTTCGTGACCTGTACTTTACTCGCAAACGATATATTTATAAAATCTATTCTACAAATTGTACCATAAGCATATGAAAATTACTATTTATTTTGTATCTATTCTTGCCTATATTTCAAAATATCCCTCTACTTTTCCAAAAGTTCAGTCATTCCGCTCCGTGACCGTTCCCTTTTCCACCATCAGATCCGGATAATAGGAGAGCTTTGCTTTGCGCAAGCCTTCCACCCCCGCATCTTCCTCCCGGTTGATATAGCGGTAGCCCGCAGCGACATGCTCCACAAATTGCTGATTCATGATCGGATACGCGCCCTGCACGTCGGCAAACGCCTTCTCGATATGCACGACATAGGTCTCACGGTTGCATGGTTCTCCGAGCGAAAAGGCAACAACACGCCCGTCCGCACGTATCAGCCCTCCGTCAAGCTTTAGCTGCTCATGCTGCCTTAAGGCACGCAGGGTAATGTCAAATTCCGCGCTTTTTTCCCAATCCTCATCAATGGCATTCTGCCGCCCCCACTCCCGCGCCATCTCAATGCATTCTTCTGCGTTATGCCCTTTGATCCTCTCAAAAGACCAATCCGGATGCTCCTGCTTAAATTTATTGATATGGTTGCGCTTTCCGTGCAGCTTTTTTCCCGTCAGTGTCTTCAGCTTTTCCGCCTCGTACACATAATCTGCCGCATCCCGGTCATACGCGATCTGAAACCGCATCGGATACAGCTCCATCAAGTGCGCATACTGCTGCGGCGTGACAAGATGCATCCGAAACAGCAGGTTTTTCTCAGCAAAATAGGCAAAAAGTTCCTCCAGCGCCCCTCTGATATCGCCCCGTCCCAGCGGATAGCTGACCGAGAACGTATTCGCATCCCTAACGTGGCAAAAAACAAGGCAATCCCGCAGCACGGCGTAACGGATGCCATAATACGGCGCCCAAAGCAGGTTGTTTGCAAACGAAAATTCGCAGCTCATCGATTGCTCCCGTTCATAATAATGCTCGATCAGCGCTCTGTCCTCCATCGTAATCTTTTTCCATCCGATGTCCATGATGATACTGCTCCCCTTCCTTTTCGCTCACTTTTCCATTTCTTAGCGAAACGCCGACTGACGTAAGCTTTCATAACGTTTATCCCATTACTTGCGCCGCCAGTGCAAAATATCTCTCCTTATATTGTTGTTCCGTTTCTGCAAAATTACACGTCACAAAGCGGGGCGAACTGAAAATCCTCATCGGCTCGTCAAAAAGCCGCTCGCCCATGTAGTGATAAAATTCGTGGTATAAAAGCGTATTATCCACATTTTTGATAAACGCACATTCTTCCGTATCCGGCACTCTGCCCAAAAAACGCTCATAGATCAGACCGAGCAGTTTTTTTTCGGTCTGTCTGTAAAAATCCATGTGCTGCTTGACCGGACGAGTGACGTCGGCAAGATAGCTTTCCGCCGCATCATGCAACAGACATGCCAGTTCCAAATACGCACCTGCGTTCCTTGCCCGTGCCTCATCCGCGCAGGCAAGACAATGCTGTCCTACGGAATAAAATTCAGGAAAATGCCCGTTCGCGCGCGTCATCAAGGAAAGCGCATGCGCAATATCCTCAATACGGATGTCCTCTTTTTTCGGATCAAGAGGCGTAAAATGCACTTTTGTATACGTCGTGATATATTCTGCCATGATCGATTCTCACTCCTTAACCTCATCTTTGCTTTGCAGATTTCGTTCCTGCCTTTTGACTCAATCTTATGCCGTCTCTTCTGAATTGCGTTTTATCTCCGCCACCACTTCCATAATACGTTTAGCAGTTCCCATGTCATCCTTAAATAACGCAGTGATACTTCCAACGGACCTGAATGGTTCTTCCATCAGAACTTTATTATCATCAATATTACCATTTGCAACAATGTAATCAACAATCAGCCGAACAAAATGCATCTGATTAATATTCAAACGTTCTTCTGTCAGAAATTCACTAAAAGCCTCATTAACCGCATTCCTATCTACTCCAATTATCCTTCGAACCAATCTTCCAATCGGCGTGTCACCATACTCTTTTATATAATCCGCCTTGGAACCGAGTTCCTGCCATAAAATCCGCTCTAATTCCCTCAGATCTGCTTCGGATAATTGCCTATTATTTCTAAGCTTATAAACCGCTATTTTATCACCATGCTCTTTCAAATAGAACTCAACTTTTTTGCGATAATTTTTTAAATCAGTCCCATTAAAAATCGGCTCGCCTTCGTTCCGATCAATGATCATGTCTGCAAAATTAGTATAATAAATCTTCCTTTTTATTTTGTCCAAATATTGAAGCAACCTACGCATGGCCACTCTTACATTGTCAAGCTCCAAAATCGTAACATGATCCCAAAAGTCCGTTGTCTGCACTTTTTCAATGGTAGCCTTCTGCGCCGCCACCTGGGGAACCGTATATTTTACAGATAACTGCTCTGCGGTCTGAATTACAACATTCACAGGGGTTTGTACGCTCTTACTCTGCAATAACCCCAAATCAATACTGTATATCAGATAATCAAATCTTCTCGCAAGCTCGTCCTCTTCATCCGGCTTTATCAGAGGCGAAATATGCTCCTTAATATCTGATATTTCTACCGTTTCCAAACGATTCCAACTTGACAGACTGCTATATCGTTCAACATAACGCAGATGCCTTTTTACCATAAAACTGTTATGATTCAGTTCTATCACTGCACGTTGCATGCCTTTTACCAAATCGTCCCTATACGCAACATAAACATCTTGTGCAGCATATGCAGGCGCTTGCAATTCCCGGCATATCTGGGCTTTCGTATTATATATTTTTTCGCAAAGCGACTCCTGAATCCCATTCTCATCGCCATTCTTATTTACTCTGAAATATTCAAAGTTATTGCAGAAATCAAAGATAAGAAATCGTTCTTTATCAATTCCATCACCTAATAAATCACGACAACGCCTTGTACCTCTTCCTATCATCTGCCAAAATTTCGCATAACTTCTGACTTTCTTGAAAAAGACCAAATTCAGGATTTCCAGAATATCAATACCTGTATCTAACATATCAACAGATACCGCAATCTGAGGCAATTTATCTTTTGTGCTGAAATCTTCAATCAAAGAATCACAATACTTGATACTATAATCAATCTGCTGAATAAAATCTCCACCATACTCTGGGAAAAGTATATGAAATCTTTCTACGATAGCCTTTGCATGTAAACGGTTCTTGGCAAAAATGATCGTTTTTCCAAGTTTATCGCCGCCTTCTATTTTAAGTCCCTTTTCCATAAGTTCCTTTAAGACTTTATCAATCGTGTCTTTATTAAACAGCCATAAATTGATTGCAGAACTGGGGATATCATCTGTAACCATATCATCATCGCTAAAAGTTTCCTCATATTCTGCTTTCTCTTCATCAGACAAATCATCATAATGTATGCCGTCTTCCATGATTTTTGTCTTATATTCAAGCGTGGAGTAATTTACCAGATACCTCTCCTCCACTGCTTTCTCCAATTCATATGCATAAGTAGGAACCCCACGTTCAAGGTCAAAGATACCGTACGTATTTTTATCAATTTCATTTTTAGGAGTTGCCGTCATGCCTAAAAGCATCGCATCAAAATATTCAAAAATTTCCTGATATTTTTTGTAAATTGATCGATGCACCTCATCACATATGATTAAATCAAAATGCGCTGGAGAAAAAAGCCTCTCTCCAAACTTATTTTTCTTTTCATCTATGGCATTCATCATAGTTGGATAGGTAGAAAAAATCATTCTGCAGTTTTCCGGATCATCCTTACTATCCAGCAAATTACAGCACGACAAATCTTTAAGCAGATTTGTATAATTATTCTTCGCCTGCTTTACCAAAGCCGTTCTGTCGGCCAAAAACAGAATATTTTTCACATAATTATGCCGCCTCAAAACGTCAACAATACTGATGCTTACTCTTGTTTTACCCGAACCGGTTGCCTGCACGATCAGCATTTTCCTATGCTTTTTAGAAATCGCATCACATACAGCCAGTACTGCTTCTTTTTGATATGGGCGATCAGTAATCTTATCACTAATTTCGATATTCTCTAATGTTTTTCGCTGTTTTCTTCTATCAATCTCAAGCTGCAATTCATCCTGCGTAAAGACACCGGACACTTCCCTTCTTGGAAAACCACATGCATCATTTGTATAGAAGAATTCAAATCCATTCGTCATAAAAATAAGGGGTCTTCTTCCATACTGATTCTGTAGACAATCAGCATAGAGTTTTGCCTGCTGACTTCCGACCATAGCGTCGACGGATGCTTTCTTCGCCTCAACTACCGCAAGCGGAAGGTTGTCCTTTCCCCATAACACGTAGTCAACATATCCCGTTCCCGTCGCATTGGGCATACCGGTAATCGGCTCCTCGACTGTACAATTTCTGCCGATCACCCACCCCGCCTCTCTCAGTTCTACATCAATATATCTCTTTCTGGTTTCCGCTTCGCTGATTGCATCAACATGAAATTCTCTTGTCTGATTATGCTGCTTTCGTTCCTCGGCCATCTGCTTGCGAAGTTCTTCATTTTCCTTCCGAACCTCCACAAGTTTTTGATCCTTACTACTTAAATCATCATAGAGAGCCTTTAATTCATCCGCTTTTACACGCTTTTCATCTCCTGATGGCAGTATCGACTCATCAAAATGCCGCTCAGCATATTCTTTGGAATAGGAATAATCAATCCAGTCGCAGAATTCAAACAGATCCCTCAATGCAATAACGGCTTCATCCCTTTTAATATTGCTATTCGTATGTACTGCAACATTTCCAAGATGAACGGTATATTTAAGCATCGGAAATAGTCTTGGTTCAATAATGTTACGAAATGTACGTTCATGAATCAGGCTGGAAACATTATCCTGATACGGAAGTGTCAATTCTGCATCATAGGAAAATACAAATCTGACTGCCAGTTCCAACGCCCGTCTGGATAATATCGCACAAGTAGCGGGGGAGATTGCAATACTTTTCTCGGCTTCTATTGCCTGAAGCGCAAAATCCGCATATTCCTTTTTTTCTAACAAGTAGTCGAAATTCGTCTCCATGTCCGGCTTGCTCCTTTATGTGTATTCGTTTTCATTCGTCAGATTGAGGTGTGATGTTTAAATATCATTCTGGCACTATGCTACATTGTAAAATTTCAATTTGTCGACTTGGTGGACAAACTTAATATATTCCTCTATCATGCTTTCTGGTGGACATATGATAGGAAATTTTTCAATATGATCTTTATTCAACTGTCTCTTATCAATTCCACCAACACATACACTTCTGATATGATCTCTATATTCATCTGAGACAAGTATTCTCAAGACGAATTTATTGTTAACTCCTGACTTTAACCTTATGAAATACACATGCCCATTAACATTGGCAGCATCATCTTCCCCCATGTATAGCGCTGCTCTACCAAGAGAACTATTCTCGGTATTTATTCTTCCAGTCTTCGTCATAAGAATATCACCATGTTTAAGACTACTCCTAATCATACTAGCATGAGTAGCCTCATCAATATAAGCAATATCTTCCATCTCCAGCCTATCTTTCCATACATTTTGGCTTCGAAAAAATGTGATACCCTTATCGACATAAACTTGCTCTCCACCTTTAGGTGTATTTCCATTGTTTATCTGAAGTGATAAGTCCCCTAATTTCTTTACTGGCCATCCTTTTGGATTATGAACCGGATCCCCAAACATCTCGACAAATCGGGATTTGATGAGGTCGTCTAACGCGAGAATTTGTCTTTCTCTATCTTCCAAAACATCTGATACCCTATTTAATATTTCAACAATTTTTTTCTGTTTCTGAATAGGACAAACATCTATCTCTATCTTCGACAAAGTAGCCTTATTTAACGTTTTTCCCAGCACAGCTTTATTTGTTCCTTCATCCCAATTCCTAAATTTAAATAAGTAATAAATATACTCTGGAATCAATTCAACAATATGTTTATCATGGAATGCCATTATAGCCTCATTAGAATACATCTCTTTTCGCGTAATAGCAGTCTTTCCTATCGATAGTTTAAAACTCATAACAACAGTATTTTCTGGTATCAGTCTTATTCCACTCTCCATTATTGCATTATCCGAAAGATATTCTTTCGTCTCACATACATACATTCCACTCTGAGATAAATCACCTATTGATATCCACATATTATCATTAGTATTCCAATAATCTTGATTATTTCTCGAAGGTGTTTTTCCCATTTGTAAATCAAATAATTCTTCGAGTTTATGTCTCATGTAATCGTCCTCACAAATCTTCTATCCGATAAGTCGTATAACCTTCATAATAATAACTGTGATCTATACCTTTCATATACACTTCCCGATCATTTATTTTATCCGTCAGTGCACCTTTCAACAAATATTTTATCTCAATGTCTTTGACTGGGCTTCTCTCCATTGCAAGCAAATAATCGTCTTTGTCAATCTTGCTCCAATCCACCACCATATTAAGCTCCTGATTCAGGATTAAATCCAGCCAGATCCTTGTACTTCTGCCGTTTCCCTCTCTGAACGGGTGCGCAACGTTCATTTCCACATATTTCTCTACAATTTCATCAAAGGTTGACTGAGGCATTTTCTCTATATGATCGAGAGCATCACGTAAGTACATAACGGAAGCAAATCTAAAATTCCCCTTTGCAATATTCACTTCTCTTATTTTTCCGGCAAAATCATAAATCTCATCAAAAAGATTCCTGTGTATTTCTAAAAGACTATTCAGAGTACCTGCTTTCAAGGTATGCAAATACCCGCTTTCAAAAAGTAACGCAGCCTTTTTTTTGCTTATTCGCTCCTCTACACGGGCTAATTCTGCTGAATCGCTAATATGAAGTTTATTCTCGATTACCATAAATGCCCCGCCTCCTTTCTATGTTCTTCCCAGCTGTTTCATCCCCACAAATCTAAATTTGTCTGCCAAGCAACTTCTTCAACTCAGCCAATTCCACCTGAATCTGCTCCTCGATCTGTTCTATACGACCAATGATTACATCCGAAGGATCATACTCAACCTTCTCATATACGACTTCTTTATATTTGTTAATCGAAAGATCGTAGTCGTTGGACACAATCTCTTCTAGTGGTACTAAAAAACTCTGCTCTGTTCTTGCCCGATCTGCCTCGGCTTCCAAATTATAAAATCTGCTGATAATGTCCGGAATATCACAATCTGATATTTCCTGCCTTTTATCATCGAGGCTATAGCCATCGGCTTTCATATCATAAAACCACACTTTATCAGTTCCGCCGGAACCTGTCTTAGTAAATACCAAAACGGCGGTGGAAACTCCTGCATACGGCTTGAACACTCCACTCGGCATAGAAATAACAGCATTCAACTTGTTGTGTTCCAAAATTTCCTTTCTTATCTGTTTATGCGCATTGCTACTGCCAAACAGTACTCCATCCGGAACAATTACCGCTGCTCTCCCACCCTTTATTAATATTCTTAAGAATAATGCCAAAAAGAGAAGTTCCGTCTTTTTCGTCTTAGTAACCTTAAGTAAATCAGTAGATACAGCCTCATAATCAAGACTTCCCTTGAAGGGAGGATTGGCAAGTATCAGGCTATACTTTTCTACATCAGCATTCTGCTCTGATAAGCTGTCTCTATAGGAAATATTAGGATTATCAACTCCATGTAGAAGCATATTCATAGCACCGATACGAAGCATAGTTCTATCCATATCATTGCCGTAGAACATTTCATTATTAAAATGCTCTCGAAGTTTTGCATTCAAAAACATGTCCGCATGATTTTCTCGAAGATACTGCTGTGCCTCGATCAAAAATCCTGCACTCCCCATAGCAGGGTCTATGATCACATCTGCAGGTTCTGGTTTAACCAATGCCACCATCATTCTGATAATATGTCTCGGTGTCCGAAACTGACCATTGGTTCCTGCCGTTGCCACCTTGGAAAGCAAATACTCGTACAAATCACCTTTGGAATCTTCATCACCAAGCTCCAACCTGTCTATTCCATCTACGATTTTAGAAAGCATGGCCGCCGTAGGGATTTTAAAAATCGCATCCCCCATATAGCGTGAATATGCAGAATCACCATCCTGATGCAGATTCTTAATAAATGGAAATACCCCGTTTGCAACGATTTCATACATCTCATCTGCCGAACCGAAATTCTTGAACCTACTCCATCTATATTTCTGACATTCATCCGGAAACAGTGCTTCAAATGGTACACCTAAAAAATTAGCCTCATTTTCTTTTGTCGTCTCTACTTCATCTAACTGCTTAATAAACAATAGATAAGTAAACTGCTCAATAACATCCAATGGATTGGTGATCCCACCCGTCCAAAATGTTTCCCATATTCTGTCAATCTTATTTCTTAACTCGCCGGTAATCATACTATTCTCCATTTCATTCTATTATTTCATTTATCATTCTGTAATAATTTTTGATAGTTCTTCTACGGTTCCTATTTCATTACTGGCAAAAGATATTTGTCCTCACGCATAGATATATTATAGTTTATTGTACCATAAAGATTTATGGATTTCATTATAATTCTAATTGTCTTTTTGCGGCATCCCCCTGTTCCTTTTCCGGATTCGCCTAGATTTATTAAAAAAAGACCTGTGAAGGTCTTTTTTTACCGTTTGAAAATTATTGCTCTTTGTCTTACTGCCACGCTCTTTTATCATTCAGCATCGATAAACAACCATTGTTAAATCATCATATCTAACGCAATTCCTCTCTCTTATGGAATTTTCCCGTGCGGTATTGATGACGGTTTGTATACTCTCCGACACATCTTCTCCGCTTACGACGTCTTTCATTTCCTCTAACTGCACATAATCACTGACGCCATCACTGCAAAACACGATCATGTCGTTTTTTTCTAATCCAATTTCTTCGATCGTATAAGCCGGAACTACCATAGGAATAAATCTGTCAAACATGGACCACATATGCTCCGGTAATCCGTGAACTGCCTGTTCGAGCTGCTGCTCGGAATAAAGTCCCATTTCAACCAGATTGTAATATGTTTTCTTTGTTTTTGCTACCCGGGCAATCGTATTATCGTGTATCCAAAACGCCGGAGAATCTCCGACCGCTGCAATTGTTCCGACATGATCCTTGACAACACCAATAATGATGGTTCCAAAAATATAATGCTTCTGCTCTTGTGAGATCGCAATCAGCCTATTGTTTATCTCCCAAATCAATTTGACCAGATACTCTTTCGGCGATAACTCAGACAGATAAAAAGGATTGTTTTTCACCACTTCAACGCAAAGCCTTGACATCAGGACTTTTCCTTCGCTCCCTGCACCCGATGCGCCGTCAGCCAGTAAAAATGTCGATTTATCGGGGGATATATAATAGGCGTCGCCATTGATGCCGCTCGTGCCTACCATACTGTACCCTTCACAGAATGCCATTTTCATTCCTCCTCCAAAAAGACGGATAATAACCTAACTTAAAACCATCTTTTCCGAAATTAATTCTCATTCATCCTCACCAGTTTTGCTGCTTGGTCCGCCGCGATACACGCGTCAACGATCTCCTGAATATCCCCGTTCATCACCTTGTCAAGCTTATATAACGTCAGATTGATCCGGTGATCGGTCACGCGTCCCTGCGGGAAGTTGTACGTTCTGATCTTTTCAGAGCGGTCGCCGGTTCCGATCTGCGAACGGCGCAGCTCCGCTTCCGCATCATGGCGCTGCTGCTGCTCGATGTCGTAGAGCTTTGCGCGCAGCAGGGCGAACGCCTTTGCCTTATTCTGTATCTGTGACTTCTCTGTCTGGCTGTACACGACAATGCCCGTCGGATAATGCGTCAGACGTACCGCGGAATCCGTCGTATTCACGCACTGTCCGCCGTTTCCCGATGCGCGCATCACGTCGATACGAATGTCTTTTTCTTCTATTACAATATCAATATCCTCGTCAACCTCAGGCATTACCGCGACAGAGATCGTCGAGGTATGGATGCGCCCGCCGCTCTCCGTCTCCGGCACGCGCTGGACGCGGTGAACGCCGCTCTCGTACTTCATCACGGAGTACGCACCCTTTCCATTGATCATGAACTGCACTTCTTTCATGCCGCCGATTCCGATCTCATCCACGTTCATCGTCTCGACCTTCCAACGACGTCCCTCCGCATAATGCACATACATCCGGTAGATTTCCGCGGCAAACAGCGCTGCCTCGTCACCGCCCGCACCCGCACGGATCTCCACAATAACGTTCTTGTCGTCATTCGGATCTTTCGGTAAAAGAAGAATTTTTAATTCCTGCTCCAGCACTTCCACACGCGCTTTCGCGTCGTTTAACTCCTCCTTGAGCATCTCGCGCATGTCCTCGTCGCTCTCTTCGTCGAGCATGACAAGACTGTCCTCAATATCCTGCTTACTTTTTTTATATTCCTGATAAGCCTTAACGATCGGCTCTAAATCACTCTGCTCTTTCATCAGGCTTCGGAAGCGCTCCTGATTGGACGTCACTGACGGCTCCGAAAGCTCGCTCATGATCTCCTCAAAGCGTCTGAGTAAATCCTCTAATCTGTCAAACATGTCCTCATACCTTTCTATATAGAAATCTTATCCATGTGCAAACGGAACATTCCGTTTTTATCACACGTGTTATTAAATACTTTTCCTCATCACGCTGCCGCTCATCCTGCGATCCGTACACCGCATACGACCCGGTCAAGCCCCGCATAATCTTTGACGATACGCACGTCACGGTATCCCGCTTGCAGCATCAACTCCTTCACCGCGTCTCCCTGATCTGCCCCAACCTCAAAAAAAAGCGCGCTCTCCCGCTTAACATGCGCAGGCGCGCCGTCAATAATACGCCGGTAAAACGCAAGCCCGTCGTCTCCTCCGTCAAGCGCCAGACGCGGCTCGTGCTCTTTGACCTCAGGCATCAGCGTAGAAATGACCTCGGAGCGGATATACGGCGGATTCGACACGATCACATCA
Organism: Lachnospiraceae bacterium; assembly: GCA_014804755.1. Taxonomy (GTDB): domain Bacteria; phylum Bacillota; class Clostridia; order Lachnospirales; family Lachnospiraceae; genus DLAJ01. The sequence continues at coordinate 121,347 of JAAUZE010000019.1, forward strand.
AACGCAGGCGTTTCCTTTTCCAACGCGCCGCTTAGCTTACATCCCAAAGCCGCGTTCGATATCCCGCTCGACGCGCCGCTTAAGGCGTCATACAGATCACCTTGCAAGAAAAGCAATTCTCCCCGTTTCATGCTCTCCTCAAATCCCAGACTTCTCGCATTCCCCTCTGCAACCGCAAGCGCCTCTTTTGATAGATCCGTCCCCACGCCGATACAGCCATTGGAATAGCGCAGCAAGGATAACAAAATACAGCCGCTTCCCGTACAAAGATCAAGGATTGCCATGCCGTCCTGCCCATAGCGCATGACCTCCTCCACCAGAATTTCCGTATCCGGCCGCGGTATCAGTGTGTGTTCGTTTACATAAAAATCCAATCCCATAAAGGACTGAGTATGTGTCAAGTATTGAAGTGGGATGCGATCAGCACGCCTCTTCAAATAGTTTACATAATTCTCTTCCTGCAATTCGTCCAGCATGCGCTCGCCCTGCGTATACAACGTCTGGTAATCCGTATGGCAGACATATTCTAAGAGCAGCCGCGCATCTGTTCCGGCTTCCTCAATGCCGCGCTCCGTAAGCAGGCGCCTCCCCTGTTCATAGGCCTCCCGATACGTCATGACTCCGCCTTCGCTTTCGTGTTCCTTTTGCGCTCTCTGCCTGCGCGCTCTGCGGTCTCCGTGCGCTCTCTGCCTGCGCGTTCTGTGACTCCTGCCTGCTCTCTGCCTGCGCTCTCTGCAGCTTCCGTGCGCTCTCTGTCCGCATGTTCTGCAACTTCCGCACGCTCTGCGGTTTCTGCACGTTCTCTGTCCGTACGTTCTGCGGCCTCTTCCTCATCTTCCGCCTGCGCTCTTGCTTTCGCTTCGGCTTCCGCCGCTTCCTCAGCCGCCACGTCATAATTGAAGTTTTCTTTTAAGTATTCCCGCCAGTCAAATACAGCCTCAACAGACTGGATCGCGACCTCGACCATCTCCTCGGACGGTTCTCTCGTCGTTAAACGCTGCAGCAGCATACCGGGCGCGGAAAGGATTCTTACCAGAACATTATCATGCTTCCCCGCAAAGCGGATCAGCTCATAAGAGATTCCCGCCACAACGGGAATGAGCGCAATGCGCAGCACCACGCGGTACACCGGGTTCGTGACCGTGATAAAAAAGAACAAAATAATGCTGACAAACATAACAAACAGCAGAAAACTCGTCCCACAGCGACGATGCTGTCTGGAGCAGCGCATCACGTTGCGCACATAGAGCGCTCTGCCGCGCTCCAGACAATTGATGCACTTATGCTCCGCTCCGTGATACATATAGACCCGTCTGATATCCTTCATCAGCGAGATCAGCAGCACATAGAGCAAAAAGATCACAATACGAATTGCTCCCTCTATGATATTTAACAGAGAACGATTGCGCACATATTTTCCAAACAAAGTAGACAAATAGTAGGGCAGCGCAATAAAAACACCGATGGAGAGCGCCACTGAAAAAACCAGTGTAATCGCCATAAAAATCTGCTCCGCCCTGCCGCCCGACACCTTATTGAGCACCTTGTCCGCTCCGGACTCCTTCGCTTCCTCGTCCTCAAAAAAGTTTGCGGAATAATTTAACGCCTTCATACCGAGCACAAGGGAATCAATAAAATTGAATACCCCCCTGATAAACGGCACCTTCTTCAAAAAGCTATCGTTCAGAACGCCGACATACTCCTGCGTGTTCACCACGATCTCCCCGTCGGACTTGCGCACCGCTACGGCATAGATGTCCTTATTTTTCATCATAACGCCCTCGAGCACCGCCTGTCCGCCGATGCCCGAATAACAGGTTTTTCTTTTTTTGCGTGCCAAAACGATTCCTCCCACCGTGCAGTCTGCGCGATCAGCCGTATGACGGCGGAACATGCCTTTTCAGCTCCTGCCGCCGAGCACAACGCTTATCGCAGAAAAAATAAGGTTGAGATATGATAACCTCAACCTTGTCTTTGTACCTTATTGGTTTCCAACGCCGTACTTCTTATTGAACTTATCAATACGTCCGCGTGCCTGTGCGGTCTTCTGCTGACCCGTGTAGAACGAATGGCACTTGGAGCAGACCTCAACGTGAATTTCCGGCTTCGTCGATCCGGTCACGAATGTGTTGCCGCAGTTGCAGGTCACGGTTGCCTGATAATAATTCGGATGGATTCCTTCTTTCATGCTTCTCACCTCTCTATGAAATCATTTTCTTATGATTGTCCGTTTACAAACAGCGCTCTAACTATATCACAGAATGTCCTGCGATGCAAGTATTTTATAAAAAATTATCATGAAAAACTGCTGATCAGATAAACCGCATCTTCCTCACCATCTGTACAAACTCGTTGTTGTTCCTCGTGCGGGTGAACAGATCGAGCACCTTGTCCACCGCCTCGTCGGATTTCAGGCCGTTTAACGCCTTTCGGATCACATTGATCGCCTCAAGCTCATCGGGTGTGAGCAATAAATCCTCCCGTCTCGTGCCCGATTTCGGAATGTCAATGGCAGGGAATACGCGTTTTTCGGAAAGCTTGCGGTCTAACACCATCTCCATGTTACCGGTTCCCTTGAATTCCTCGTACACCACATCATCCATCTTGCTGCCCGTCTCCACGAGTGCCGTCGCAAGAATCGTCAGACTTCCGCCCTCGCGCATGTTGCGCGCCGCGCCGAAGAACCGCTTCGGCATATGAAGCGCCGCCGGGTCAAGACCGCCCGACAACGTTCTTCCTGAAGGCGGAACAGTCAGGTTATAGGCACGTGTCAGTCTGGTGATCGAATCCAACAGGATCATAACGTCCTTTTTGGACTCCACGAGGCGCTTCGCGCGCTCAATGACCATCTCGGATACCCGCTTATGATGCTCAGGCAGCTCGTCGAAAGTCGAATAAATAACCTCGACATTCGGTCCCTCGATCGCTTCCTTAATATCCGTGACCTCCTCGGGGCGCTCATCGATCAGTAAGATGATCAGATGTACGTCGGGCGAATTCCGCTTGATGGACTTTGCAACTTCCTTTAATAAAGTAGTCTTTCCGGCCTTCGGCGGGGAAACGATCATTCCTCTCTGCCCCTTGCCGACCGGACTCATCAGATCCATGATGCGCATTGCCACGGATGCTCCCGCCGTCTCTAAGCTTAACCGCTCGTTCGGGAAGATCGGCGTCATGTCCTCGAACGGCATGCGCCTTGCGATGATCTCGGGCGGCAGGCCGTTTACTTTTTTGACAAATAAAAGCGCACTGAACTTCTCGTTCTGTGTCTTGATCCGCGTGTTTCCCTCTACAATATCGCCTGTTTTTAAATTAAAGCGTCGGATTTGGCTCGGCGCGACATAAACGTCATTCTCCCCCGGCAGATAATTTTCACATCGGATAAAACCATATCCGTCCGGCATGACCTCCAAAATACCGTTCGCCATGACCCCACTGTCAAGCTCCTGCGGGAAGCGCTCCTCCTGCTGTTCATCCTTTTTAGGCTCTCCCGGCCGATTCAATACGGGTTTCGGCTCAATATCCTTGCCCTGCGCCTTGTCCGCCTCGTCCTGCTTAAGCATCGCATCGATCAGCTCCGCCTTTTTCATGGTGGACGTCCCTTTCATACCTCTTGCCTTTGCAATTTCCTTCAAATCGCTTAATGCCAGTGACTCATACTTTTCTCTCATAAAGCACCTTTCTTAATCCTTTTCCTTAGGAACCCCTTCCGTTCCCTAAATCATTTTTAAGTTCCTCGGAACTCCCCTGTCGTTCCTTTTTATTTGCATGTTATGTTCATAACAGTCCGCACGTTTCTCATGATCCCATATCACGGTATTTGTTTGTGTCTGTGTGTTGGAAAGTCTTGCAGATTTGCATACGAATATGTACTTCAATTATCCTGTGACCATTATACTACATCTTTTTGTAATTTGTAAATAGGAATTTCCTGTCGTAAAAAAAATCGGAATTTGCCTAAAATAATACATAGCTATGTATCCGCAGTTATGCTATATTAATCTTATATATCACAGATTAAGACGAAACGCAATTGCTAACATGATTTTCATGTATTTCATAACGCCCCATTTTGAATTTTGGACGGTTACGGACGCCTTAACTCTGTATCAGACCGAAAGGAGAACACTTATGTATTGCACTCGTTCCATCACCGATGACATTGTATGGGTCGGCGCATCCGACAGACGGCTTGCCCTGTTTGAAAACCTGTTTCCCATTCCGAGAGGCGTTTCCTACAACGCTTACCTGATCATGGATGAAAAAACCGCCCTGATCGATACCGTGGACGCTTCCGTATCCCGCCAGTTCTTGGAAAACCTTCTGCACACGCTTTCCGGAAAACCGCTTGATTATCTGATCGTGAATCATATGGAGCCGGATCACTGTGCCTGCATTGGGGAGCTGTTGTACCGTTTTCCCGAAATGAAGCTGGTGGGCAATTCCAAGACCTTTACGATGATCGCAAAGTTTTTTGAGCCGATCGATGCGGAGCGCTCTGTCATTGTGGGAGAAAACGCCGCCCTTACGCTGGGCGCTCACACGCTGCGCTTTTATACCGCTCCGATGGTTCATTGGCCGGAGGTCATGGTGACGTATGACGAAAAAGAACAGCTTCTCTTTTCCGCCGACGCTTTCGGCAGCTTCGGCGCGTTAAACGGCTGTCTGTTCGATGACGAGATCGACTTTGCAAAGGACTGGCTTGCCGACGCGAGACGCTACTATTCAAATATCGTCGGAAAATACGGGCTTCCGGTTCAGGCTGCCCTAAAAAAGCTCTCAGCTCTCCCGATCCGCACGATCTGCCCGCTGCACGGTCCGGTCTGGCGCAGCGATTTGAGTCTGCTCCTAAACAAATACGATCTTTGGAGCCGTTATGAGCCTGAGGAGCGCGCCATCGCCCTGTTTTACGGCTCCATGTACGGCAGCACGGAAAACGCCGTGAATATCCTTGCTTGTAAGCTCGCCGAGGCGGGTATCAAAAACATTGCGGTCTACGATGTTTCCGTCACTCATGTGTCCACCCTGATCGCCGAAATCTTCCGCTGCAGCCATCTTGTATTCGCGGCGCCCACTTATAATAACGGTATTTATCCCGCCGTGCAGAACCTCCTGCACGACATGACCGCGCTCGGTCTGAAAAACCGCACGGCCGCTGTGATCGAAAACGGTTCATGGGCGCCTGTCTGCGGGAAACAGATGACGGAACAGCTCGGCTCTCTTGCGGACTTCCGCATTCTCGAGCCGGTCGTGACTGTACAGTCTTCGTTAAAAGAGGATTCGCTTAGCATGCTCGATACGCTGGCAAAGCATCTTGCGGCATCCCTGACGGAGGCGTAAGCCGCTTCGACATGTCCAAACCTTTTGAACATGTCCAAACCTTTTGAACATGTCCAAACCGCTTGAACACGTCCAAACAACCGTTATGAACATGTCCGAACCGTTATGAATGAAACAATATCAGAACTTTACGAAGCAATCAGGAGGAAACAACTATGACAACAAACGAAAAGGCGCTTGCGCTCCATGCGGAATGGAAGGGAAAGCTTGAAACCGTATCAAAAACACCCGTAAAATCCAGAGAGGCGCTCTCTCTTGCCTATACGCCCGGCGTCGCAGAACCATGCAAGGTGATTGCTGCAGACAAAGAGGCAGCCTATCAATATACTTGGAAATCCAACACTGTCGCCGTCGTATCCGACGGCTCCGCCGTACTCGGTCTCGGCAACATCGGTCCTTACGCCGCTATGCCGGTCATGGAAGGAAAGGCGGTGCTGTTTAAGGAATTCGGCGGCGTCAACGCCGTTCCGATCTGCCTTGACACACAGGATACGGAGGAGATCATCAAAGCCGTCACCTATCTTGCCCCCGGTTTCGGCGGCATCAATTTAGAGGACATCAGCGCTCCGCGCTGCTTTGAGATTGAGGAACGCCTCAAAAAGCTGCTTCCCATTCCGGTGTTCCATGACGATCAGCACGGTACGGCGATCGTTGTGCTCGCCGGTATCATCAACAGCTTAAAAGTCACAGGCAAACAAAAAGAACAATGTAAGGTCGTCGTCAATGGCGCGGGCAGCGCAGGCATTGCCATCACCAAGCTGCTTCTGACCTACGGCTTTACCAATATCATTCTCTGCGATAAGGTCGGTATCCTGTCCCGCTCCACCGAAAACTTAAACTGGATGCAGCAGGAAATGACGACATGCACCAACCCGAACAACGAGACCGGTTCGCTTGCGGACGCCTTAAAAGGAGCGGACATTTTTGTCGGCGTCTCCGCGCCGAACATCGTCACGCCCGAAATGGTTGCGTCCATGAATCACGACTCCATCCTTTTTGCCATGGCGAATCCGGTGCCTGAGATCATGCCGGATGTGGCAAAAGCCGCGGGCGCGCGCATCGTCGGCACGGGGCGCTCCGATTTTCCGAATCAGGTCAACAATGTGGTCGCTTTCCCCGGCATCTTCAAGGGTGCTTTAGAGGGACGCGCCACACAGATCACGGAGGAAATGAAGCTTGCCGCCGCTGCCGCCATCGCCGGACTCGTGCCGGATGAGGAGTTAAACGACGAAAATATCATGCCGGAGGCATTTAACCCGCAGGTTGCCGAGGTCGTTGCCCAGGCGGTCAAGTCTCATATCCGCTAACCAGCACGCGGCACACGAAGCGAAAGTAGGAAATATCGCATAAACATAACGATTGTATTTTAATCTATCACACCATTTGAGGCGTCAGGCAAAATGGCACTGGAAAACGGATATTATTCGTTATCGGATTATTGTAAAAAAACATACGGCGAAAAGCTCTATCGGATTGCACTGGATGCAGGCATGACCTGCCCGAATCGTGACGGTACACTGGGCAGTCACGGCTGCATCTTCTGCTCCGCGGGCGGGAGCGGCGATTTTGCCTCTCATTTAGTAACGCACGATATTGTTTCTCAGATTGAGCACGGAAAAGCGCAGAGTGCCGCCAAATTCCGCGGTTCCCGTTATATTGCCTACTTTCAGGCATATACGAACACCTACGATCGGCCCGAGCGGCTCTACCGGCTCTATACGCAGGCGTTGTCCCATCCCGATATTGCCGGGATCTCAATCGCCACCCGCCCCGACTGCCTTTCTGCGGACGTGCTTGCTGTCCTTACCCGCTGTCAGGCAGAATACCCCGATCGATTTGTCTGGATCGAGCTTGGGCTTCAAACCATCCATGAGCAGACCGCTCTCTACCTCAGACGCGGTTATCCGCTCTCCGTCTTTGCGGAGGCGATGGAGGCGCTGAGGGTGCGGCACATTCCGACAATCGTCCATGTCATTGCCGGTCTTCCCGGAGAGAGCGCCGCGCAGTTCTATGAGACTGTGAGTTATGTAAACTCATCACATCCGTTCGGCATCAAACTGCAGCTTTTACATGTGCTGCGCGAAACCGATCTTGCGCTGGATTACAAGCACCACTGTTTTGAAACACTGACAATGGAACAGTATATCGAAATGACTGCGCATGCGCTCACGCTGCTCTCCCCCGACATCGTCATTCATCGCCTGACCGGAGACGGACCGAAAAAGTTGCTGATCGCCCCTTGCTGGAGCGCCGATAAAAAGACGGTCCTGAATGCAATGCACCGCTATCTGAAGGAGCACCGAATCGTGCAGGGAAGCCGTGTAACGCCGGAAAGTTTGTAATGATAGAGACGATTGCGATTCGCAATTACCACCTATTACATGAGAAACAGAAAGGAACCATACTATGAGCCAGGATTCGTTGACTTTATACCGTTTGATCGTGCTCCATATGCTGGACAAGGCGGCAAGCCCGCTCTCCAGCGCGCAGATCGCGGATTTCATCTTGGAAAAAGAATATACCGGCTATATCACGCTTCAGCAGGTCTTAAATGATTTAACGGAGGAGGCATTCATCACCGCAACAACAATGGAAAACCGCACCCTCTATCAGATTACCGAGGAGGGGCGCAAAACGCTTGCCTTTTTCGGTAACCGCATTCAGCACTCCATTAAAGACGATATTCATGAATATTTATCCACCCATGAAATTCAGATCCGCAATGAGCTTTCTATTTTAACAAATTATAAAAAGGAAACCACCGGCGATTACATCGCCGAACTGATCGCCAAGGATAACGGCAGCGAGCTTGTCCATATCCGTATGACCGTACCGTCCGCGGATTTTGCCGAAAAAGTCTGCCGGAACTGGAAAGAAAAAAACGAGTCCATTTATCAGTATTTGATTCAGGAGCTATTCTAAGGAAACGCTGATTTAATCAGCGCTTCCTTAGAGCCTCCGGCGGATGCATTCTTCCCGTTTCACAACGCAAGCAGCTCGGTTCTCACACAGCCGTCCGTCTCAGGAAGTGTCAGTCCCATGATATGCGCAAGCGTGGGCGCCTCGTCCCACAGCTTCATGAGGCTGCATGTTCCCCCTTTTCTCACACCGTATCCCGTCATCATAAAAAACGTCTGATATTTTTCCAGCGTCGGAAGATACCCATGCGTCGCTTTCATCCGATGCTGATCCACATCACTGACTGAACAGGTCAACATTTCATGGTCATCCAGAAAATAATACCCGGGAGTCGCCTCTAACATCATGACGCATGTGTCATCTGCCCCCAGAGAGCGAGCCTGCTGAGCAGTAAAAATGCGGGCTACACCATCTGACAGCTCATGCAATATCGTTGTCAGATTTTGTGTCAGCTTCTCTGTCATTATCGGATTTTTTCTGATTTCCGGGTTCAGATAAATATAACAGGAACCGTCACAATTTTTTGCGATCACCTGATAGTCCGTCACGTGTCCCTTTCCATCCACATGAAATAACCCATGCTTTTTTAACAGGTAATTCGGATATAACACAGTATGGCAGTCCAGTTGATAATGATCTCCGAGAATCACGACCGTCGTATCCTCCATGCTGTGACAGGCGCCCGCTTTTGTGCGTGCAAGCGCGTCTGTTACCGCACCGATTCTCCCGTCCAGACGTTCCAAGGCACGGCGGATTTCCGGATGCGCCGCCCCCAGCTGATGACGATGCGAATCCACATCAAGGAAATGAATGAGCATGAGCTCGGGATTGTGCCGAAGGATCGTATCCACCGCCGCCTTTTCTAAAAAATTGTCCAACTCCGGCTCGCGAATCCCTTTCAGCTCCCTTACCGCATGCGGCAATGTTCCAAGCACATAACGCTTGGAGCCGTCCAGTATCGTCTTCAGGATTACATTCTGCCATGGTCTGTTCGCATGAATCTCCGGAAAGTTATAAGTAATGCGGCTTTTTCCGGTCACAGGCCAAAGCAGGGCGCACACGCGGTCTCCCCGCTTCATCGCCTCATCGTAGAGCGTTGTTCCCCGAATGCCTCGACGGTCGCTCATCCAATCGGGCTTTTCCCGTTCCGGTTGAAAACATGTGTTATTAATAATGCCGTGATGACACGGCTTTTTTCCTGTAACAATGGTCGTATGCGCCGGATAGGTAATGGAGGGGTACACACTCTCCACCTGCTCACACAGCGCACCCTGCTCCAAAAGCCGCTTAAAATTCGGCAGCTTCTTTAATACGGAAAGGTCTTCCGCCCCGACCGCATCAAAGGACAGGATCACCATCCGCCGTTTCGGACTTTCCGCTTTTATCATACTGCGCCTCCCGTCTGATTGTGGCGTTGCGCTGTTTCCATCATTCTGCGCCACTTCGCTTATCTGCTCTATTCCGCATACTGCTCTGTTTCGGTATCTGTTCTTACTGTGCCTCTCTCTTGATCCGGCTCATATGCTCTTTGATCTTCTGCTCATACCCGTTTCCGTCCGGCCGGTAAAACTCACGCCCGCTCAACTCATAAGGCAAATATTGTTGGTTTACATAATGATTTGGATAATCATGCGCATATTGGTAGCCCGCACCATGACCCAGCTTCGCCGCGCCTTTATAATGGGCATCCTGCAAATGGGTCGGAACCGGCAGATTTCCGGTCTCCTCCACCGTCCGCATCGCCTCCGCTATGGCATTGACACAGGCGTTGCTTTTCGGCGCGCATGCCACATAAACAACCGCCTCAGAGAGAATGATCTGCGCTTCCGGCATACCGATCCGTTCCGCCGCCTGCGCCGCACTGACCGCCACCGTCAGCGCCTGCGGATCCGCCGTGCCGACATCCTCCGCCGCACAGATCATGATCCGGCGCGCGATAAAGGTCAGACTTTCCCCCGCATAAAGCATCTTTGCCAGATAATAAACAGCCGCATCCGGGTCGGACCCCCTCATACTCTTAATAAAGGCGGATATGGTATCATAATGATTATCCCCCGCTTTATCATAACGAACCACGCGTTTTTGAATACATTCCTGCGCAACCTCCATCGTAATGTGGATTTTACCGTCCTCACTGCGCTCGGTCGTCCTGATACCAAGCTCAACGGCATTTAAGGCATGGCGCGCGTCCCCACCCGCCGCATCGGCGAGAAAGTCAAGCGCCTCCTCTTCAATATCCGCCTCATATGCGCCCATTCCTTTTTCCCGATCATAGACGGCACGGGAGATCAGGGTCATGATGTCCGCCTTTTCAAGCGGCTTTAGTTCAAAAACCATGGAGCGGGACAGCAATGCGCCGTTCACCTCAAAATACGGGTTTTCCGTCGTCGCCCCGATGAGCGTCAGCGTCCCGTCCTCAACAAACGGCAGCAGATAGTCCTGCTGCCCCTTATTAAAGCGATGAATCTCATCAATGAAGAGGATGGTCTTTTTCCCATACATCGCCGCGGTATTCTTTGCCTTTTCCACGACCTCCTCCATATCTTTTTTCCCCGCGACCGTCGCATTCATCTGCAAAAACTCCGCGCTCGTCGTGTTGGCGATCACCCTCGCGAGCGTCGTTTTTCCGGTTCCGGGCGGTCCGTACAGAATCAGGGAACCGAGCTTGTCCGCCATAATCGCGCGGTAGAGCATTTTATCCTTTCCGATGATATGCTGCTGCCCGACGATCTCCTCAAGCACCGTCGGACGGATCCGCGCCGCTAACGGCGATTCCTTCTCCATGTTTTTTTCGCGAAGATACGAAAACAAATCCATATTATCCATGTTCATCCTCATCCTTACTCAACCTGCCCATTTAAGCGCAGGCTTAGAAATTCTCTTCACACTTTAGTCCAGTATGATCTCATCCACGGTGACAAATTCATAGCCACGCGCCGAAAGCTCATCAATGATGGCAAGCGCCGCCTCGACCGAGCTTGCGTATACGTCATGCAATAAAATGATGCTGTTCTCATTCGTTTTTTCCAGCACTCTGCTGACGACAGTGCCCGCATCCGAACAGCACCAGTCAAGCGGATCTACATTCCATAACACCTGTATCATATTGAGGCTTTCCTCATACCGCTTATCCCAAGCGCCGTAAGGCGGCCTGACAAATTCGGTATGCTGTCCGGTGATCTCATAAATGACCGCATCCGTTTTTTGCAGCTCCTCTGCGAAGAGCTTCCCGTTCCTTCTCGTCAATTGAATATGGGAATAGGTATGGTTGCCGATCAGATGCCCGTCCTGCGCCATTTCCCGGATCAGATCGGGATACAGCTCCGCACTCTGCCCAAGGACAAAAAAAGTAACGCGGACATTCCGCTTGCGCAGCCCTTCCAGCAGCTGCTCCGTATAACGCGGGTGCGGCCCATCGTCAAAGGTCAGCGCGACCCTTTTGACGTTCATATCCTCCCGATATGCCGCCCCGTCTGCGTCCTGACTTCCCATGCCTCCGGCATTGCCGCCGGCATCTTCGCCCTGTACGCCCGCAATGCCCTCGTTCTGCGCCTGTCCGCCTCCGCTGCCGTCATTTCCCTCCTGACTGCTCTCTGTGCCCGCCGTGCTCCTGCCCGTATTTCCCCATATAAGCATGCCTTCACTTTTTACGACGACCACTGCACACAGCATGACGATACCTAAGCATCCCGCTATGAGGTATGCCCTTTTCCCTCGCAGACACATCCGGCACTTCTCCCATCATCACCGCGGTCTTAGCTGCCTCACATTTTCTGCGCAGGACAGCCCGCTTTTTCAGTACATTCTCTATTATTCTATGACGGAAAATCCAAATGTGAGATATATTTTTTTTCAAATTTCTCCTGTGTGGCAAGATTCAGGTACGTACAGCCTTTCGTCAGCTGTTTTGTGCGCGCGGCAAAGCCGCTCATATCGCCGTTTCCAAGCAGACATGCCCCTTTCAGCGCCGTATTGCCGACCGCGCGGATCTTCCCTGCAAACGCATCGGAAAGCAGCCCGATCCGCACTGCCGCATCAGGATTCAGATAATACCCGAAACCGCCCGCAAGCAAAACTTCGGAAACCTCCCCTGCCTCCGCGCCGTACTGCTCCAGCAGAAGCTCGATTCCTGCCGCGATCGCCGCTTTTGCTTTTTGCAGCTCCCTGATACTCTCCTGTGTGACATGCGCACCCGCGCGCGTGATCCCTTCCGTAAAATAAGGTTCCCTCAGCAGACCATGTGCGTCCATGAGACCCTCGTCCAACAATCCGGCGGCAATCCGTATCAGATCAGCTCCCATCAGATCAGCGCTGCTGTTTCCCTCAAACGCCGGCCCTGCCGCGGTCGCCGTACACAGGAATGTTCCTTTTTTTCCAAGCACGATCTCCCCGTTCGTTCCCAAGTCGATGAATAATTGCAAGTTGCTTGCCTTATGTAAACTCATTGCCGCCATGCCGGACACAATATCACCGCCCACAAACGCCGATATACCGCATATAATGTATGCAGGAATTCCTGCAACCACTATTTGTTGTGGCTTTATGTTGACCGGCTCAAACGGAAAGGCGGAAAGCGGTTCAACCGAATCGCCGCAGAGCAGATGCACCATGGTCGTATTTGCCGCAATGACCATATATGCGGGCATCCTGCCGCATTGCTCTTTTATGAGCCGCACCCCGTCCGCAAGACAGGCGCATATCTGCTGCCGCATTTCCTCCGCATGCCCCTGCATGCCCGCGCTGATACGGGATACGACATCCGCGCCGTACACGCGCTGCGGGTTTAGTGCCGCATAAGCCCCCACTTCCCTATCGCCGCACATGCCGCGCATGGCGATCGTCGTTGTACCGATGTCAACCGCCGCAAATACAGGTGCGGGCGCGCCTCCTGTACCTCCTGCCGGCAGTCCGACCGAATCTTGCACATCCGCCCGCTGCACGCCTGCCGCATCTTCCGCATCCGCCTGCTGCGCGCCTGCCGCATCTTCCGCATCCGCCCGCTGCGCGCCTGCCGCATCTTCCGCATCCGCCCACTGTGCGCCTGCCGCATCTTCCACATCCGCCCGCTGCGCGCCTGCCGCATCGCCCGCATCCGGCAGCACCCCGACCACATCGGGAATCGATACCGCCTCGGCTTCGATCACAAGCTCCATGCCCGCGGATACGGTATGCCTGCATGCCAAACGCACGCCCGCACGCAGTTCTCCGGCGGAAAGCAGCGCACGCTCGCCCGCCTTCGGCAGAGGCGCGCCCGTCAAAAAGCGCACCTTGCATTTCCCGCAGCTCCCATTCCCGCCGCAATCGCGCAGATACAGTCCACCGCGCTTTAATACCGTCAAAAGATTTTCGTTTTTCTCTGCCGTCAGCATGCGCCGCTCAATGGTGTCCCCTTGATAAAATGCGCCATGCACCAACAGCGTGATTTTTTCAGACAAATTGATTCCTCTCCCTGTCATAATGATAGTCAATCTGCGCAAGCGTCTGCGTGATGCGCGAGATATCCTCATCCAGATCGTCACATAATTCCTCTAAGCTTCCGTAATAATCGCGCAGCTTTAAGTTGACTGCACTGAGCAGCATTGCCGCATCCTTTGGCAGCATGATCATTTCCTCCTTTTCGCCCGTCTGTCTATTTTCCTATTGTACCACGCCCTCCCTTTTGTTAAAAGAGCATGTGCCGGAAACTCAAAAAATAAGACCGAAAACCTGTTGTCAGATTTTCGGCCATTTGCTGCCGTTTCCCTTTTACCGCGGCAAATGCTGTGCCGCCGGAAAAAAGAGTTCTTCTAGTCTTCAAATGTCTTCAGTGCATCGATTGTCTGCTGTATCAGGTCGTCCAATGTCCAGCCAAGCATCTCTGCGCCGCGTTTGATCACTTCCCTGTCACATCCGGCGGCAAACCCGTTCGACTTAAACTTCTTTTTTACCGATTTCAGCTCCAGATCCTGCACACTCTTTGAGGGGCGCATCAAAACCACGGCCCCGATCAATCCCGTCAGCTCATCAACCGCATACAATACTTTCTCCATCTCGTGCTTCGGTTCGATATCCACCGTGAGCGCATAGCCATGGCTTGCAGTCGCATGAATGATCCGCTCGTCAATCCCCCGCTCACGCATGATCTCTTGACTCTTGATACAGTGCTGCTCAGGAAACTGTTCAAAATCAAGGTCGTGCAGCAGTCCGACAATTCCCCAAAATTCTTTTTCATCTCCATAGCCGAGCCGGTCCGCAAAATACATCATGGTCTTTTCCACGATCTGGGCGTGACGCAGATGAAATTCCTCCTGATTATATTCCGTCAATAAATTCCATGCATCTTCCCTTGTCATCTTGATCCCTCCGCACATTGTAAATCCTGTCTTCGGCATTTCACGCATCCATGATCTAAAAGCGATTTCGCCACACTTTCCATTATACTGCTGCAGACGGCAAAATCAATAAAAAAATTTGTTCGCTGATTCCGCAAAGAAAGGATCAAATATAATGCCTTGGAATCATATGCCAGTCTCTTATCTTCCTCAGAGGGTCTCGCGGGTGTCTCCGGATGGGAATGCCAGTTTCCAAGCGGGATATAACCGTTTGCACGCATATCTTTAATGGCTTCCATATGTTCTTTGGGATCGATACTGAAATGTTCCCTGCTGGCATCCACATTCGTCAGAAGATAGGCCTTTCTCACTTTTGCGATTCCATCCTCAGTCGTCCCCGCGATCAGTCCGCATGTTCATAGTCGATCAATTCCGTGATCGTCGGAGAATCCCCTCAGACCGGACAGCGATGGGTATCTTTCACGGACGCTGCCTTGGGACGTCTGACATCGCGCGTTCCGTGTGCGATCTGACTTTGTAAATGCGTAAGAGAAACCTCATCCGCATCTAAGATACCGATCGTGCCTACTCCGGCAGCTCCCAGATAAAGCGCAATGGGGGAGGCCAGTCCTCCTGCACCGGCGATCAATACTTTGGCGGCCTTGATCTTTTTCTGCCCTTTTACGCCGATTTCCCGAAGAAGAAGGTGATTTCCGTATCGGTCTATTTCCTGATCGTCCAGCTTGACCGCTTTTCGGCTCTCTTCCGGTATCAGGCTTTCCGTATACGCTCCTCCCGCAATGACAGGAAGCAGCAATATGTCATCTCCCGCCCGGACTGTCGTCTTCAGCCCTTCCGGCATTTGAATGTTTTTTTCATTGACATACACTCCTATGAAATCCCTCAACCGGTTGTCATCGTCAAATAACACCTTTTGGATTTCCGGATATTCCTCTGTAAGAGCTGTCAAAATATCCCAAACGGTTTCACCTTCTAATTCAAATTTTGCATTACGGTTTGTAAAGGAACGTAATGTCGCTGATACTAAAACTGTTACCGCCATCTGCTTCCCTCGCTCATTCCCTATATTCCGGTTAATTACGAAACGCAATTACCGATCCTTATTTTTCTCGCGTAATGATGCTGGCTGGATTTGAACCAACAACTTCAGTTTTGCAAACCTATGCCCTTCCAACGGCTACAGCATCATGCGTAATCAACTAAAAAACCAGAGATTTTGCCGATGTATCCAACAAAACCTCTGGTTTTCCAGTCAGTTTCTTACCCTATATTTTTCCGTTTTATCTATTTGGATGACTTTCCCATCCTGTATTGTGATCGTCACACTTCCATATTGGATTCCCTGCACCATATTGGCTACCGTCTCTAACTGTGTACGATCCAATACCGGCTTTTCTTTTTTCTCCAAGCTCCACGCACCCCCGGCAAGAACCTCCTAGTTGTTTCCAAATAACGGTGTCGATAAGTATCTGTCTCCGGAATCCGGAAGCAGCACCACGATCGTCTTCCCTGCGTTTTCCGGGCGGGATGCAAGGATTCCTGCCGCCTTTAATGCGGCTCCCGAGGAAATTCCCACAAGAATTCCTTCGCTTACCGCAAGCGCCCTGCCCTCCGCAAATGCATCATCGTTTTCGATGGTGATGATCTCATCATAGATTTTCGTGTTCAAGGTCTCCGGAACAAAGCCGGCTCCGATTCCCTGAATCTTATGCGGTCCCGCCGTTCCCTTGGAAAGAACCGGACTTGCAGTGGGCTCTACCGCCACGATCTTCACATCCGGATTCTGTTCTTTCAGATACTCGCCAACACCCGTAATGGTTCCGCCCGTACCGACACCAGCCACGAAAATATCAACCTTACCGTCTGTCTGCTCCCAAATCTCGGGGCCCGTTGTTCTTTTATGTACGGCAGGGTTGGCAGGGTTCACAAACTGTCCGAGGATGACTGCCCCGTCAATTTCCTTTTGCAGTTCTTCCGCCTTCGCGATCGCCCCTTTCATACCCTTTGCGCCCTCCGTAAGCACGAGTTCTGCGCCATAGGCTTTCAAAAGATTCCTGCGCTCTACGCTCATGGTATCAGGCAGGGTAAGAATCGCTTTGTATCCTTTCGCTGCCGCTACTGCTGCTAAGCCGATCCCCGTATTGCCGCTTGTCGGTTCAATGATCGTAGCGCCCGGTTTTAACTTCCCGCTCTTCTCCGCATCTTCGATCATCGCCAATGCGATTCTGTCCTTTACCGATCCTGCCGGATTGAAATATTCCAGCTTTGCTAAGATGGTCGCTCCCGTCACCCCGGCCTTCTCACTATAGCGGCTGATCTTCAGCAGCGGTGTTCCTCCGATTAATTCCAATGCGCTTTCTTTGATTCCTGACATCCTGTGTTACCTCCGTTTTCTTTGTTTTGTCGTTCTTCGTTTTCATTTTCCTGGTTTTTACCTTATAGGAACTTTGTTCTTTTCTTCTTTTTCTTTCGCTTCTCGGCTTCCTGACTTCTGTTTTTTACATCCTTTGGCAGGATCACTTTTTCATCACAAAAATAAGCAGATACCATCATGGCACCTGCTCTTCTTTTATCGGTTCAGGTTCACAATAAGCATCACAACAATACTGTATGGAATTCTCATATCATACAGCAACAACACATCATTTTGTCATCTCCCTTTATCATGTGCACTCTTAACATATAAATCTCCCCTTTCTCTTTTATTAACCTATCTTTTTCATAGGTATTATATGTTTTATTAATGTGAGTATAACCGCATCTTCTTCCTTTGTCAATCTTTTTTTCATTTTAGTCAAATTTTAGTCAAATTTTTTATAACCACCGCCATCCGGTGTGTCACCTTTTTCCCTCAGATATCCTTTTTAAAAGAAGAAAACGCCTGCTTCAAGTCGGCTATCAGATCCTGCTTATCCTCTATGCCTGCCGACAAGCGAAGCACCCGGTCCGTAATCCCGATTTTGATGCGGACCTCCTCCGGCACATCCGCATGTGTCTGGGTTGTTGGATAGGTGAGCAGTGTTTCCGTACCGCCGAGGCTTTCCGCAAACGGGATCAGCTTTGTGGATTTTAAGATATGTAGCGCCAGCTCCCTGCTCTCCACCTCAAATGTGAGCATGCTGCCGAAACCGCTTGCCTGCGACTTGCAGATCTCATATCCTTTTGTGCCTTCTATTCCCGGATAGTATACCTTCAAAACCTTGGGTTCCTTAATCAAATAATCGACAATGGCCTTGGCGTTTTCCTGCGCTTTCTCCATTCTGATCGGCAAGGTCTTAATGCCGCGGAGGATCAGCCAGCTGTCAAACGGCGCAAGCCCTGATCCGACCGTCTTGATCAGAAATCTCAGCTTATCCGACAGCTCCTGCGAATTTGTCACGATAAATCCGGACAGGGTATCATTGTGTCCTCCCAAAAATTTGGTACCGCTGTGAATGATCAGATCGGCGCCTAGTTCAAACGGCTTCTGGAAATACGGCGACATAAACGTATTATCAACGATCAATAATAACCCATGCCGTTTGGCGATCTCGGATACCTTGCGGACGTCGATGACGCTCATCATCGGATTTGTCGGTGTCTCGATAAAAATTGCCTTCGTATTGTCTTTTACATAGTTCTCGATATCCTCTTCGGCGCAGTCTATATGGCTGAACGTAATGCCGTTTTTTTCGCTGACATGATTGAAAAGCCGGATGCTTCCCCCATAAAGATCCGCATCCGTGATCAGATGATCTCCCGGCCGAAACAGCTCCATCAAAGTCGTAATTGCCGCCATACCGGAGGAAAATGCCAGTGCGTCCACACCTCCCTCAAGCGCCGCTACGACATGCTCCACCTGCTGCCTCGTCGGATTTTGCAGCCGGCTATAATCAAATCCTGTGCTCTGCCCCACTTCCGGATGTGCATAAGTGGCTGTCTGATAAATAGGAAAGCTGATGGCACCCGTCTTGTCCTTATCATAATCTTTCCCGTTTCCATAAATACATTTTGTTGCAAATTCAAAACCCATGTGTATTTTCCTCTCTTTCTGTCTATGAATCTCATGCAATCGCGGATCGCCCTGAATCACATTCATTTTTTTCAGAATGTCTTATTCCACAGGCAGCGCTCATCATCCGACTCTCTGTATGACCCCACCGCCAACAACGATGTCTCCATCATACAAAACCACCGACTGCCCTTTCGTTATGGCGCGCTGCGGCTCGTCAAACGCAACATTCAGTGTGCCTTCTCCTGTCTGCATAACCGTTGCCGGCTGTTCCGCCTGCCGATAGCGCACTTTTGCTTTTAAGCGCACGGCTCCCTCTATACGCGGAACGGATATGAGATTCACATTCCCGGCTGTCAGCGACGTTGAAAACAATTCCTGTTTTTTTCCCAGCGTGACGGTATTGGCTGACGGATCGACCGCGCATACATACATCGGTTCCGGTCCGGATATGCCAAGTCCCCTGCGCTGTCCCACCGTATAACGTATGATTCCTCTGTGTCTGCCGATGACATTTCCTTCTTGGTCAATAAAATCCCCTTCCGGATAGCTTTTCCCAGTGTACTGTTCCATAAAATCAAAATAATGTCCTTCCTGCACAAAACAAATATCCTGACTGTCATGCTTTTGGGCATTGACAAAGCCTTTCGCCCGCGCGATCTCCCTCACTTTCTCTTTCTTCATACCTCCCAGCGGAAACAGGGTGTGTGCCAACTGTTCCTGTGTCATGGAATACAATACATAACTCTGATCCTTCCCCCCATCCACTGCTTTTTTTAATAGATACCTTCCCGAAATCGCATCCCATTCTATCCGCGCATAATGTCCGGTCACAACGTAATCATACCCAATCTCCTCTGCACGGTGATATAATTTATCAAATTTCAGATAGCGGTTGCAGTCTATACAAGGATTCGGTGTCATTCCATTCTCATAGGCCGCGATAAAGCGATCGATCACATCTTCCTGAAACCGCTCCGAAAAGTTAAACACATGATAGGGAATATCCAATGCATATGCCACGCTTCTTGCGTCTTCCACATCATCGAGCGAACAGCAGGAATGCTCTTTGGAAACACCGATATCTTCATTGTGAAAAAGTTTCATGGTAATTCCCATACAGTCATAGCCCTGCTCTTTTATGAGATATGCAGCAACACCGGAATCCACACCGCCGCTCATTGCAATGACCGCTTTCCTTCCCATCGCTCCACCTCCCCTGACGTTTTCCCTCACGCCCGCAAAAGAATCCATCCCCATATGCAAAAAACATTCGGCATCTTGATAACCTATGTATCCTGTGGTAAGATAGGTTTTGAGGCAATACATTGCCTAACTACCCCTGTTAAGGAGAACCTATCATGAAAATTTCAACCAGAGGACGCTATTCACTGCGCATGATGATTGACTTAGCCCAGCATTACAATGAGGGTTTTATTTCATTAAAAGACATCTCGATCCGCCAAAACATTTCCAAAAAGTATCTTGAACAGATTATTCCGTTCCTGAACAGAGGAAATCTTCTTCATGCCAATAAGGGGCATATGGGCGGCTACCAGCTTGCAAAATCGCCTTCCGAAATCACGATCAGAGAAATCCTTGAAAGTGCCGAGGGAAGCCTTACACCGGTAAGCTGTATGGATAATGTCCCGAACCTCTGCGAAAATTGTGACGGCTGTCTCACCCTCCCGATCTATGAAGGGCTGTACCATACCATCCTTGCTTATCTGAATGATATTACTTTACAGGATGTCATAAACAGGAAGCCGGATGTCTGTGAGTATTATATCTAAATATAATCCGACAGATTCTATTTCGTCCTGTATTTTTGCATCATAAGCTCCGGCACATATGCCGAAACCTTCGTGTTTTCCGGAATGGACTGCGTAACGAATGTATTTCCTGCCACCACGGAATTTTTGCCGACAACAGTGTCCCCGCCAAGGATGGTGGTATTGGCATAAATCACCACGTTGTCCTCAATCGTCGGATGCCTTTTGATACCGGAAAGTTCCTGGCCTTTCATGGTGGAAATAGCCCCCAGCGTCACTCCCTGATAGATTTTCACATGACTGCCGATCTCAGTCGTTTCCCCGATCACAATGCCCGTGCCATGATCGATAAAGAAATATTCGCCGATCTTTGCCCCCGGGTTAATGTCAATCCCCGTCCTGCTGTGCGCGTGTTCCGTCATGATTCTCGGAATATACGGAACATTGAGTTCATACAGCACATGCGCGGTCCTGTATACAAAGATCGCATAAATTCCCGGATAGGAAAAAATAATATCTTCTTTGCTTCCCGCTGCCGGATCCCCCTGAAGCTCCGCTTCCACATCCTTAAAGATCAACTGCTGAATATCCGGTATGGCATCGATAAATCTAAGGGTCTTCTCCTCCGCAATGTCGTCAATCCCATCCGGTTTGTTCCCATTGCTCTGGTATATCAAGGCTATACGGATCTGCTTGAATAACTTTTCATAAATACCTGCAAGCGTGTTGCCCGCAAAATTGCGAAGCGTCACATAAGCCGTATTCTCACTTCCGAAATATCCCGGAAAAATGAGCCGCCTTACCTCATTGATGATTTCTATGATCTCTGAGCGTTTCGGCAGCTTTTCCCCGATCCCGATCTCAAAAATGCCCTGATTCTTATAATTTTTCTCCAGCTTCTCGGCAGCTTCCGTAATCTTTTTCTTAATATCCAATCCCGCTTTCCCCTATTCTTTCCCGCCTATGAATGAATCTGAGTTTTCGCTGTTACTTCATATCCTACTATCCCGATATGCGTTATAGGCAAAGTATAACACAGACCGCTGAAACTTTCAACCAGATTCTATCAATCGGCAGAGCAATCATTCCTTTATTCGTTACGATTCACCATCAACAGCAATCTTCATCTTCATATACCCGCAGGTAAACGGGAAAAAATCATATTTCTCCGTTCCGGTATGCTCTGCCCCGTATGCCTCATACCATTTGCGAAGCCGCACATTTTCCTCGACAATTCCGATATTCATCACAGAACACCCGAGCTTCGCAGCCTCGGAAACAGCATGCCTCCATAGTTCTCCGCCGATGTTTTGATGGCGGTACTTTGCAAGAACGCACAAATTGTTCAATTCACATTCCCCGTCACTTTGTTTCCATAAAGAATAATATCCAATGATCCCGTCATCGGTCTGATACACGAACATCGGTCTTTTTTCCTGCTCATAATGGTAAAGCAGCCGTTCTAAAGTCGTCGCAAACGCCGTAAATCTCGGCGCATTTTCCTCAGTAAATCCAAACTCATCCGCCACGGTCTGAAAGCTGCTGCGGATCACTTTCACGCATTCTTCTAAATCATTTCTTGACACCTTCCGTATCATCTGCATGCTCCTTCCAAAATGACCACCAGAGTCAATTTTATATCACAAGTAATCCTTTTTTCTTGTTCTTTTTTCACCCTGCACCAATTATGCAACGCCACATATAATAGAGTAAGTAATCATGCCGAGGCATCATGATGCGCAAATATCCAATTCGGGCAGCCGCCGACACCCCGGATGTGGGCGGACTGACCATTAACGTGACCTCCACCATCGGGCTTCTCCCGATCGAAGGCGCAACCATTTCCATTCAAAACTCCAATGAAGAAGGAAATACCATCGAAGAGCTTCATACAGACAGTTCGGGGCAGACCGACACAGTCGAGCTTCCTGCGCCCCCCTTTGAATACAGTCAGGAACCCGGCTCCAACCAGCCCTATACCGACTACAATCTGACGATCACGGCGCCGGGCTACGAGCCGACCGTCATAAACGGCACGGAGATCCTGCCCGACGTCACCGCCATTCAGAATGTCAAGCTGACGCCGATCGAGACGGGAACAGGCGAGGACGAGATCACGATTCCCGAGCACACGCTCTATGGTGATTATCCTCCGAAGATCCCCGAGGATGAGATCAAACCGATGGATGAATCCGGCAGCATCGTATTAAGCCGCGTCGTCATTCCGGAATACATCGTCGTACATGACGGCACACCGAGCAACTCCTCAGCCGGAAACTATTATGTGACATACACCGATTACATCAAAAACGTGGTCTCCTCTGAAATCTATGCCACATGGCCGGAGAGCACCATCTATGCCAACACGCTTGCCATTTTGAGCTTCACGCTCAACCGGGTGTATACGGAGTGGTACCGGAACCAAGGCTATGATTTTACGATCACCAACTCCACCGCATACGACCAGAAATGGATACGCGGAAGAAATATCTATACCAATATCGACCGCATCGTGGACAGTATTTTCAACAACTACCTGTCCCGTCCCGGTGTGCGCCAGCCGATCTTTACGTCTTACTGCGACGGAAAAAACACGACCTGCAGCGGACTTTCGCAATGGGGGTCCAAATATCTCGGCGATCAGGGCTACAGCGCAATCGATATTATCCACTACTATTATGGCAGCGATATGTATATCAATTCCACGATAAGCGTGTCGGGTATCCCCTCCTCCTGGCCCGGCTATAATCTTTCAGGCGGCGCTTCAGGGCAAAAAGTACAGCAGATTCAGGAACAGCTCAACCGCATCGCGCGAAACTATCCTGCCATTCCGACCATTTCCGCCGACGGCATCTACGGAGCGAATACCGCTGAGGCCGTCCGTACATTCCAAAGGATCTTCGGCCTGCCGCAGACCGGCGTGGTCGATTATCCGACATGGTATAAAATCTCGCAGATCTATGTGGGCGTCTCCCGCATTGCAGAGCCGGAGACATAAAAAATCACACTTTGTGTTCTTTCAAAGATTGGCACATTTGCGACAATCATTCAAAGAATCCGCCTTTTGGCGGATTCTTTTGGCATGTCTGTCACTCCTCATTTCTTCTATAATAGCGCCAAAGGCTGACACCACCGATTTCCGTCTCATCCGTAGCCCATTCATCATATTCAGGATACAGTTTCCCCTGCTCTCCATCCCAGCGTTCCTCTACCCTTTCTTCCCGCACCATTTTTCCGTCCTGGTAATACAACTCCCGATATGCTTCCAGATAGGGGTATTCCATATTGTCTCTGAAATTTCTATATGTTTCGGTCTCCGAATAAATCCCTTCCAGTGTTCTGACCAACTGCCATTCTCCGTCGATGTAGGAAAACATACCGTCAATCTCACCGCCATACGCATCCGTTCCAATATCCCTCCATACGGCATTCAGCTCCGGAACCCACCGGACAAACCCGTCATAACGAACCCACGATTCTTGCACTAACACTACAACCCCGTCATAACGAACCCTTGCTTGCTCCATAGGCAGCGGTTTTTCCTCATATATCTCCTTCTGCATATCCCATATCAGAAATTCTGTATCTGCATAATTATCATGGTTAAAATGCATCAGATCACTGCAAAGCGCAATATCAGGAAATCCGTCCCCCGAAAAATCAATCATCCAGTGTACCTGCTCAAAATAAACCGGCAAACCGAGAATCCTCTGCTTAGAAATAACCTCTCCCTCCTGATCCCGGACCATCAGACAATAATCCGCCATATACCCATAGGAAGATTCCACAAATCCCTCATGATAAATCGG
Organism: Lachnospiraceae bacterium; assembly: GCA_014804755.1. GTDB lineage: Bacteria > Bacillota > Clostridia > Lachnospirales > Lachnospiraceae > DLAJ01. Next base: position 145,510 of record JAAUZE010000019.1, read on the forward strand.
ACTGACTCGATCAAAAAGAACCTCAAACAACTCACCGTCATACACAAACTCCTCCTGCCATACCCGCTGAGGGAGATCTTCCGCCCTTTCCGTCCCGGCTAAGATCGTGTCATGAGTTCGTGCATGAACATTCAGTACACACTCTTTTGAAAACAAAAAGTATTCCGGAATCCGGTGTTCTCGTAACGTTCCGTTCTCCCAATCCCTGTCCCGGATACAGATACATGTTTCCGTCACCTGAATATCCACAAGCTCTCCGTACTCGTCCGGCACATAAAAGATCGCGCCGCTGTCCAAATCCTCTATCGCAATATAATCTCCATCCTTAAATTCACGATCCGTCCTCACCTCATCATACGGTAAACGGTACGCCGCAAAATGCGCGCCGGATCTGCTGCCCGCATCAAAATACAGGGTTTCACTCCCCTCTCCTGCCCGCACCTCGTCATCCGTACTCTCATTGCTCTGTCCACGATCAGCACACGCTTCGGCTTCCAGCGCCCCAAACAGTTCCTCATAGGTATAAGTCTCCAGGTCTTTTCGCCCGTGCTCAGACTCATAGTACGCATCCCGGCACGCTCTCGTGATTTCATAATACTGCTCCCCTGTTAAACGAAAATACCACTGCCCATCCACGCTGGAATACATGCCCTGCGCCTGCATTTCCTCCGGCACGGAAATCCTCTCATCCTCCTTAACATATTCGGGCACCATAACATGATAGTTCGCTTCCTCCCCGTCATGGAAGACGGCACCGCAAAATGTGCTGCATTCCTTTTCCCCGTTTTCGTCCAACAAACAAAATTCCATATATTGTCCATACCATGACCATATTAATTTTCTGCTGCCGACCACCCAATCATAACAGCTTTCTGCATCACACCATACGGTATAGGTATCCGTCCCCGCGTCATAATCAAGTACAACATATCCTTCCACATACTGATACACGGTGAGCTCCGGCGCCCCGTCGCCATCCATGTCAAAAAAATGGAAAGTATAATTATCCTTTTTTGACCATTCCCCGTCTTCTACTTCTTCTGATAGAAAAAAATCCTCAAAAAACCGAAATTCTGACAATAGCATCGTCCCGCCCGTCTCTCTATCGGTCAGTAGCGCATCTCCCTGGATCAGCTTATAAAATGCCTCCAGATAGAGAGGATAGGTATCTATGTCGCCGATTTCATATTCTCCGGAAAATTCTATATCCGCATATGCATCTTTCAGGAATTGGAATGTTTCCTCATCCGCATAGGGCAGCTTCCGATCGTCCAGCATATCACGCCAGTCGCCACGCTCCCGTCGATACGGCTCCGTACGACTCACGTATTTTTTAACAAAAACGCCGCCCACGAACGTCTCGATCTTTTCCCAGTATCGCTCGTCGGGATACAGACAGAGATTTCCTTCGTAATAACAGCTCCAGACACTGTCCGGGCGGTACCAGATCGTCCCCACATCGTAATTGCTCTCCACGATCGTTTCCCCGATCACTTCCCCGTTCTCATACACCAATTCCCGGCGCTCTCCCGAATAATCCAGAATATAATCACCGTGATATTGCCCTTCAATACCAATGGCTTCTAACCGGCGTACAATCTGCCATTCCCCGCCTAAAAAAGAATACATCTCCAAGACCGGCTGTGCCGTATCCCAATCCCAGTCGTTAAACGTGATGACACAGGACAACTCCTCATTCCACAGCGGTCCCGTCTCCATGCTCGCATCATCCTTCAACAGCAGCGATGACGCCTCATATCGGGATACCTCCGCATTCCAGATATAAAACGTATTCATCATGTTGCTTCTCTTGTACGTCGTACAAAACGCAATATCCGCAAACCCGTCCCCGGAAAAATCCTGTATCCAATAAACCTCTTCCATGCGCACCGAAAAATCGGCCACGATCTGTTCCGAGACAAGCGCTCCGTCCGCATCTAAAAGGGACAGCATGTAATCCGCATGATAAGAAGGCGCGTCCGCTGTATCGGGGGCCGTATCGTAGAGCGGACTGATCCGGTCAAATCTCATCTGATAAGACGAACCTCCACAGCTCACAGACTCCGACCATACCAAAACAGGAAGACTTTCCTCAAACTCCTCCGAAACCGATTCCGCTCCATCCGTTTCCCCGTCCGTGATTTCCTGATCCTTCCTCAGCGCAGCTGCCTCTGCTGCATCAGAATCTCGATCCGTCCCTTCGCATTCCCCCGCCGTTTCCTGCGCTTCCTGTCCGAAACGTGTTTTTACCGATTCCTGCGTTTGCGCATAAAAATAAGCAGCCCCCGCCTCAAGGATACAGAAAAGACAGACCACGATCACTTCCAAAATCCGTTTCTTCATTTTTTTCTCCTCTTAACGTTGACTGCTTATATAGCCGCGTGACACTCTGCCCGCGGAAATGATCATAACAGTTCAGTTTACAGCTTCCTTATCACAATACAAATCCTAGATCTCCTCGTCGAAATGATAATCCTTCCCCGGCAAGACCGCATTCAGGATAATGCCGACTAACGAACCGATCGCAAGACCGCTTAAGGAGATCGTCACCTTACCGATCGTAAATGCGATCGCGCCTGCGGCACTGTAATTGATACCGATGGAAAGCACCAGGATCAATGCAGCGATCAGGACATTGCGGCTCATCGTAAAATCACATTTGGACTCCACAATATTGCGCACGCCGACCGCAGAGATCATCCCGTAAAGAACAAGCGACACACCGCCGATCGTCGCGGCAGGCATACACTCGATCAATGCGGAAATCTTCGGGCAGAAGGAAAACAGGATCGCAAAATACGCCGCCAGACGGATGACAAGGGGATCAAACACCTTCGACAGCGTCAGCACACCGGTATTCTCGCCGTAGGTCGTATTTGCCGGCGCTCCGAACAAAGAAGCCAGAACCGTTGCAAGACCGTCGCCGAGAATCGTTCTGTGAAGTCCGGGATCCTTGAAATAATTTTTACCGACCGTAGAAGAAATCGCGGAAATATCTCCGATATGCTCCACGACCGTCGCAAGCGCGATCGGCATGATCGTGATAATGGACGTGACGATCAAAGACACATCCGGATTCTTAAAGATAGCAAATACCGTGCGGTCAAAAGCAATCGGAAATCCAATCCACGCCGCTTCCTTCACCGGTGTAAAATCCACATTTCCGGTGACTGCCGCCACGATATAGGACGCAAACACGCCGAGAATGATCGGAATGATCTTGATCATGCCCCTTCCCCAAATATTGCACACAACAACGACCACGATCGCAATGAGCGCAATCCACCAGTTGGTCGCGCAGTTATCGACCGCCGACTGGGACAGGTTTAAGCCGATGGCAATGATGATCGGACCAGTGACAATGGGCGGAAAGAATTTCATGACCTTTCCCGTGCCGAACGCCTTGATCAATGCAGAGAGCAGCAGATAAACGAGTCCCGCACATGCCACGCCGAGACACGCATACGGCAATAATTCCTTCTCTCCTCCCGGTGCGATCGCCCAATATCCCGCAAGAAAAGCAAAGGACGAGCCCAAAAATGCCGGAACCTTTCCCTTTGCCAGCAGGTGAAACAACAGGGTTCCCAGACCCGCAAACAACAGCGTGGTCGCCACGCTTAATCCTGTCAGCGCCGGAACGAGCACCGTCGCTCCGAACATGGCAAACATGTGCTGCACGCCGAGCACCAGCATCCTGCCCGCGCCAAGCTCCCTTGCGTTGTAGACAGGATCGACCCCAATGGAATTTTTCTTTTGACTCATTTGAATACCTATCCCTTTCTTCTTTCTAAAGTAAATTGCATCGGAAAGCCGATAACGCCTGCTTTCCGCAATTTCTGATCATAACCGTATTTCAACGGATGTCCCCGTTTACAAAATCCCATTCAGGTAGCTAAGCGCGCCATTGGCATCGCCCGCCGCTATCCTTTCGCGGATTTTTGAGATTGTCTGCCGCACCATCGCATCCACCTTGTAATTTACCATTTCATCAGCCCTGAGCATAGCGCCCTTGCGATTACCACTCTCGATATCCCCCTGCAATTTTTTCAGCTCGGCTCTCAGCTCGACAGAAGTAAAGGCAATCACCCCTGCGCGCTTGAGCGTGCGCAGGATTCTTTCATGCAGATTCTCTGACTGAAACGGTTTGACGATATAATCGTAAATTCCGAGCTTCGTGCTCTCCAAAAACGTTGTCTTGTCATTTTTGGCCGTGAGCATAATGACCGGAATCGAACTGCCGCCTCTCATGGCGCGAATCTCCTTCAGCGTCTCCAAGCCGTCCATGGTCGTCATCTGAATGTCTAACAAGATCAGATCCGGCGTCTCACTTTTCAGGTATTGCAATGCCCTGCTGCCGGAATTGACCGCGATCACCTCATATTCATCTTTTAATTCCTGTTCGATGGCTGCCAAATTGATCGCACTGTCATCCACCGCTAATATCCGAATTCTTCCCATACTCCCTCCGTTCTCAACGATTATGCCTGCAACAGCGGCTACTGCTGCGACTCCATCTTCTGCAGCAGCTGTTGTAATAATTTCTCCGCCGCATCATCCTCATATAACTTTAACTGTTCCTGTATCTCGGACAGCTGCTCCCTCACATCCTCCGGAAGCCTGTGTCTGAGCAGTTCTGTCAAGATATCCGCGCATTCATGCGACCGGAATTTCTGAAGCCGCCCAAGCGCTTCTCCGATCTGCCGCAAAAGCTCCTCTTTCGGAAGCTCCTCAGCTTCCGGCTCCTCGTCCTCCCGTACCGCTTCGTTCAAATAATCCTGAATGTGCGTAAGCTGTTCGTCGTAGGCTTCATACAGTTCAGAAAAATGAGCAAGCACAAAATCCGCATCTGACTGTCCTGCCGCCATCTCATGTTCCTTTGCCATGGCAGAAAGACGCATTGCTCCTATATTGGCGGATGCACTTTTGAGTCCGTGTACCTCGATCTCATAATCGTGATAGTCCTGATTCTCAAACAGCTCCTTGATCAGCTGCAGTTTCCGTTTTCCTTCCAGACAGTAAAGCTGCAGCAGCTCCCGATAATCATCCAAAGAACCGGAATGATGCTGCATGGCAGCATTCACATCAATTCCCTCGATAACGATCTCAGCCAAAGATTCCGTCTCCGGCCTACCCGTCTGCCCCCCTGACGGTTCATTCACATTGAGGTCCTCAAACTCATTATCCGAACCGCTCTGTTCCCCCCGCGCGGACGGCGCTTTTCTTTTTTCCTCAGGAATCCATTTCGCCAGTGTCTGATACAAATGCTTCTTGTCGATCGGCTTCGGAATGAAATCCTGAAATCCGATTTCCAAAAAGCGCTCCTTCACGCCCTCCATCGCATTGGCAGTCGCCGCTATGATCACTGCATTTTTGCCGTTCTCACCACACTCCCGCCTAATGATCCGAACCGCTTCGATCCCGTCCATTCCCGGCATCATATGATCCATAAAGATCATATCAAAGGCGTTCTCCTTCACAAGCTCGATCGCCTCCGGACCGCTCTCCGCCTCCGTCAGCTCCATCTTGTATGGCTTTAAGAATCCCGTCGCCACCCTTCTGTTGATCTTATTATCATCAACAACCAGCACCTTATATCCATTCGTCTCAAAGCACTCCGGCCGCTGCTCGTTTTCAATCGGAATATCCCCGATCTCCTCCACGGTGCGCCGGTCAACGATCTTCTGCGGAAGCGTGACGGTAAAGACAGAACCTTTCCCATAAACGCTCTCGACCTGAATGCTGCCGTTCATCAGCCGTACCAGCTGCTTCGTGATGGAAAGCCCTAAGCCGGTTCCTTCCACGCTGCGGTTTCTCCCGGTATCTACCTGACTGAAGTTTTCAAAAATCTTATCTAAATCTTCTTTTTTAATGCCGCAGCCGGTATCCTCCACCCGGAAGATCAGCCGCTCTTCATCCTCCGTCTCCCCCGGCTCGCCGCAAACCGAAAGCTTTACATACCCCTCTTTCGTAAACTTGAGGGCGTTATTCAACAGATTGATCATGATCTGCTTGATCCTTCCCTCATCGCCATGATACCGGCAGGGAAGAGTTTCCTCACACTCATGCTTCATCAAAAGCCCACGCTGGGATGCCACAATATCCATCATCCCGATGACGTCCCCTACAACGCTCTTGATATAGTAATCCGACAGCACCAGCTCCATCTTGCCCGCTTCCACCTTGGAAAGATCCAGAATGTCATTGATGATTCCAAGAAGATTCTGCGACGCGGATTTAATATCGCACGCATAGGAATATACTTTTCTCCCCAGACTTTCCTCCATGATCAGATCGCTCAACCCGATGACCGCATTCATCGGCGTTCGGATCTCATGGGACATATTGGCAAGAAATTCGCTCTTTGCCGCATTTGCCTTCTCTGCCTGTTCCCGCACGCGTTTGATCTCTTCTATGTAATTGCGCATTTCCGTCATATCCAGCACTAACACCACATATCCCTGTGTATTGCCGTGTCTGTCCGGAATCCGCCTGATGTGGCTCTCGTAATACCGATTCTCCATCGAGAATTCATACTTATCCGTTTCGCCTAAAATATCCTGCGGAAAGTCCCTGATATCCGCGATCGGATCCCCTTTGGCGCTCGTATACAGTTCCTTAAAAATACCGGCCGCCGCCTGATTGTAGCTGATGATCCGCTGCTGATCATCCAATGAGATCACGCCGTCCCCCATATGGGCGATCGCCGTCTCCGCAGCCAGATGAACAAAATCATAATTTCTCCTGCTCCATACTAAAATGACGACGAACGCCAAAACGATTCCCATCGTTGCCGGGGTAAAATCATAGCCCCTCGTCAGTTTTGTGGAATAAGCAAAGAGCGTCAGAACCGGCAGCGAGGACAATAGCATGATGATCCGATACCTTACCGCCGTCGCCCCGCTCGAACGGCAGACCGTACGGATCAGCGCAAACAGAGACAGGGAATACGGTATGATCGAACTGCAGACCAAAAAGACAAAATAGCAGGGACCGTAAGTGATCCCTAAATAGTAGAATCCCCCTTCTCCCGGGATCCATTCCAAATGGCGGTAATACAGCGTATGAAGATCAGAGGTAAAAATAATGACCGCCAGACAAAAATTAATGGCCGCCAGCAGCTTTAAAAGCATCTTGGGCCGCCGGATATAGCAATAATTATAAATGAACCAGCAATAAAATATCGGCACAAACAGCGAACCTAAATATTCCACCTTGACCGCAAGGATCGCCGCATCCAGACTCTTTGCCGTCAGTTCCAGTATATAGCCTGCATTCTGCACCAAAGAACCGCACAAAAAATAACCCATCAGCTTCTGCTCTTTGGTTCCTCCTTCTCCCACAAGCAGATATCCAATGGCCACATAAATGGTACAAACACTCAAAATTCCGAATATGATCAAGAAATTCACCATTTGCTCTCTTACCGCCCACCCATTTTTTTCCATTACCATAGTAGCAGTTTTCACCTGCTTTGTCCATATAAAAAGAAGGCACATTTGCGCTTGTGCAATCCGTGCCGCAGCGTTACAATAAGAATCAGGAACATCCGTAAATAAAAGTGAAACACTGAAATTCAATATGTAGCATTCAAAAAATATACTCTGCCACCCGGAAAGGAGCACCTATGAAAGAACAATTATACACCATTCCCTTAAATGACGCGTTCCACGCAAATGATGAATGTCCGTTTTGCTTTATCGAGCGCAATGTCGAGCAGGATTTATTGGATTTCGTACTCGGCTCGGGCGCTTCCTATATGGAGAGCGATGTACGCGCAGACACTGACCGTGCGGGCTTTTGCCGGACTCATTTCAAAAAAATGTTTGATTACGGCAACACGCTCGGCAACGGCTGGATTTTAAAGACGCATTACATGCAGATGCGAAAGGAACTCGCGCAGCAGACAAAGGGCTTTACCCCGGGTAAATCCTCTCTGATGAATAAAATCAAAAAATCCTCCGCCGCGGGCAATTCCGTGAGCGAATGGGTAAAAAAACGGGAAAACTCCTGCTACATCTGCAACCGCTTTGCCGAGATGTATGAACGCTATCTGGATACGTTTTTCCATATGTACCGACATGACGCCGATTTCAAGGCCATGTTTGAAAAGAGTAAGGGCTTCTGCCTGACGCATTTCGGCGATCTCTGCGACGCCGCGGACAGAGCGCTTTCGGATAAAGAAAAATCCGAATTCTATCCCATGCTTTTTTCCCTGATGAACAAAAACATGGAACGGCTGCAGGAGGACGTTAACTGGCTCATTGAAAAGTTTGATTATCTGCACAAGGACGACGATTGGAAGGACTCCAAGGACGCCGTACAGCGCTGTATGCAGAAATTAAAAGGCGGCTATCCCGCCGATGCGGTCTATCGGCAGTCCAAATAAAAAAGAACGCTCCGCGTTCTTTCGAAGAATCTGCGAAGCAGATTCTTCTAGGACTACGAAATTTCCTATAAGTAAGAAAGAACTCTCTAGCAGCAATACACCCCGTAGGGCGCATAACAGCAGCCGCCCGAACAGCAGGTACACATGAGATAGGAAAGGCAGAGCCGGTTGCAGAGATTACCCTGCATTCCTCCCATACCCATATAGGGACTCTGTCTGCCCATATACCAGGAACCGCCCGATTCTAACTGCTGCACCAGTCTCTGATAACCCATATTGCCCGGCTCCATCGCCGCCGCCTGCTTTGCATACTGCATCGCCTGCACGTTATTGCCGCAGCCCGCGTTAGCGATGGCGCTGTAATAATACCATTTCGCACTCCGCTCCGAAATGGTATTCAGTACGTTTAACGCTTCTTTATAGTGTCCGCCGTTAATGTAATTTACGGCCGCTTTCATATGCAGGGTATCCTCGTCTTCCTCCGCTGTCCGCCTGCTGCCTGCTCCGGCATAGCCGCCGAAGCCGCCAAAACCGCCGAATCCCCCGAAACCGCCAAATCCAAACGGATCATAGCCCTCTGCACCCTGTCCGTAGTCGGAACCGGAGCCGCCCGCACCGCGTTCTCTCTCCTGCATGATCTGGCGGTATGCCTGCTGGATCTGCTTAAATTTTTCCTCCGCCTGCGCTTTGTTCGGATTATTGACATTCGCGTCCGGATGATACTGTCTGCTCAGTTTTCTATATGCTTTTTTTATGTCGTCATCGCTGGCGCTTCTGCTGACGCCTAACACGCCGTATGGGTCTGTCATAATTTGGGTTCTCCGCTCTGCTTCTTCGATTTTTCTTCTTCCGTATGTTCTTTCCGGTCTTGTACCGCTGTTTCTTCCTTCACGCTTTCTGCATTCTTTGCTTTCAGCCGGCGTGCATGCACCATCTCGTATTTCGTCCACACGCCCGCATACAGAATGTTGCGCAGGATCTCCGCATGCAGCAGGATCGGTAGCTTTTCAAATTCGCGCGAACACTCCGCCATCATCATCGTCAGAATGGATTTCACTTCTTCGTCAAAGCCCTCCTGCCCGAAACGCGCCGCAAACGGATTATAGCATTTCTTTTTTAAGTCCGCCTCTATATCGTCATAGGCGTCCATCAGATAAATAAATTTGCCGAAGAAAAAACCGATCTTCCTGAGGCTGTCCGCCCACTCATCCTCCCGGTATACAAAAAGCTCCGCCAGGATCTCGCCGAACAGGCCCGCCGTCTCATCCATCGAAGCACCGCCGTTTTTTTCGATCTCATGCAGTCGGCTTAGATTTTCCGCCATCTTACACGCTTTTGCAGGATACTTCTGCGCAATGCGGTTATTTTTTTTGCGAAGAAGCGCCGCAAACAGATATTTACCCGCCTTTCGCTCGTCCAACCAGTCGTCCTCGCATTTATAATAAGAAAGAAGCACGTTGACGTCGGCGGCATACTCCGTATACGGATTCCTGCTGACCGGATGCTTCTCAAGCGGGTGAATGATACAGCGCGCCATGCTCTCTTTCGTCTCCGGTTCATACAGCCCGGTCAGCAGCATGGCAAGAAACGTCATGTCATAGCTCAAGGTCATCTGACCGAAACGTCCGTACTTTTCTTTCAGTTCACGGCATAACCCGCAATAGTAAGACTGATACACGGCAAATTCACGAAATTTCATTTCCGGCTTATTCACCACAATATACCCGAACACACGATCCTCCATGATTCCGCTTCGCGGAATCTTTCCACGCTATTGTCAGCTGTTCTTGATAAACTCTGTATGACATTTCGGACAGGTAATGGCAATCCTGCCCTTTCCGCGCGGCACGCGTATTTTCTGCTTACAGCCCGGACATCGGTAAATATGATGCGTCTTTCTCTGCGCCATTGTTTTTTTCCAAGAAGCAAACGATCTGCGCAAGCCTGCCGTCAGCACGAGAAAGCGCTGGTTCTCCGCATAACGCTTTGCATGATTTCTCGAAAACATCCTGAAATAAGAATAAATCAACAGAATCAGCGCCAACGCATAAAATAGGTTTGTCCTGACAAAAAAGGAAATGATCAGACAGATCATCGTTGCCCAGAACAGCGCGCGTCCGAATTGGTCAACTCCATATCTTCCCCTCATGAATTCCATCAGTTTTCGTTTCATATGAGATAACCGCCTTTCCGTTCCCCGTTATCCTGCTTTCTTTTCCCATTGTAGGAGAATTTCAGAAAAAAGCAAGGAATCGGCAGAAAAAAGTTTCTTAATTCTTTATTAAAAAAGAGCTTGCGTACTTGCAAACTCCTTTTTAATAAAGATCCTATCAAACAAAACGCTACGCGCGCTCCGCGGCAAGCGCGCCGTCCTTTACGACGATGCGGATCGTATCTCCCACCGTCACGCCGTCCGCTAAGATCAGTTTTGCCGAGAGCGTTTCCACATGCTTTTGAATAAAACGCTTCAGCGGTCTTGCGCCGTACGCCGGCTCGTAGCCATTCTCCAATATATAAGCGCGCGCCTCGTCGGAAAGCTCCACCGTCAGCTCCCGGTCGGAAAGTCTGTGGTTTAAGTCCGCAAGGATCAGGTCGATGATGCCGCCGATATTGTCCTTTGTCAGCGGCTTAAAGAGAATGATCTCATCCAGGCGATTCAAAAACTCGGGGCGAAATCCCGCGCGAAGCTGCTCCATCACGCTGCTTAGCGTCTCCTCGCTGATGCTGCCGTCGGCCTCGATCCCCTCCAGCAAATCCTGTGCGCCGATATTGGAAGTCAAAATCAGGATGGTATTCTTAAAATCGACTGTGCGACCCTGCGAGTCAGTGATGCGCCCGTCATCGAGCACCTGCAAGAGGACGTTGAACACGTCGGGGTGCGCTTTCTCGATTTCATCAAAGAGCACGACCGAATAGGGTTTTCTTCTGACTGCTTCAGTCAACTGCCCGCCCTCCTCATAGCCGACATATCCGGGAGGCGCACCGATCAGGCGGGAAACGGAATACTTTTCCATATATTCACTCATATCCAGGCGCACAATATTCGACTCGTCATCAAATAGCGACGCCGCAAGGCTTTTCGCAAGCTCCGTCTTACCCACGCCCGTCGGTCCCAGGAATAAGAAGGAACCGATTGGCTTGCCCGGATCTTTGATGCCCGCCTTGGAGCGGATGATCGCCTCTGTGACCTTCGTCACCGCCTCGTCCTGTCCGACAACACGCTTATGCAGCTCCTCGTCCAGATGGAGCGTCTTATTGCGCTCGCTCTCCGTCAGCTTCATAATCGGAATACCCGTCCAACGGCTGACAATACGGGCAATCTCCTCATCGGACACACTCTCATGCACAAGGGAGAGGTCTTTGCTCTTGACCGTTTCCTCCTCCTGCTCCAATTGTTTTTTCAGACTCGGCAGTTTCCCATAGCTTAACTCCGCCGCTTTTTCCAGATTTCCTTCCCGCTGTGCGATCTGAATCTCACTTCCTACCGCCTCGATCTCCTCGCGCAGCCTGGAAAGCTTCTCCACGGAAGCCTTTTCGTTGTCCCATTGCGCTTTGCGGTTATTTAATTCTTCTTTCAACTCCGCAAGCTCCTTCTGCAGCGCGGAAAGCCGTTCGCTGCTGATGCGGTCGTCCTCTTTTTTCAGCGCCGCCTCCTCGATTTCCATCTGCATGACCTTGCGCTGTAATTCGTCCAGCTCGGTCGGCATGGAATCCAGCTCGGTCTTAATGAGCGCGCACGCCTCATCCACAAGGTCGATCGCCTTATCCGGCAAAAAACGGTCGCTGATATAGCGGTCGGAAAGCGTCGCCGCGCTCACGAGCGCATTATCCATGATCTTGACGCCGTGATAAACCTCATAACGCTCTTTCAAGCCGCGCAGAATGGAAATCGTGTCCTCCACGGTCGGCTCTTCCACCATAACGGGCTGGAAACGCCGCTCCAGCGCCGCATCCTTCTCAATATACTGCCGGTATTCGTCAAGCGTCGTTGCACCGATACAGTGCAGCTCACCGCGCGCAAGCATGGGCTTTAACATATTGCCCGCATCCAGCGCACCGTCCGTCTTGCCCGCGCCCACGATCGTATGCAGCTCGTCGATAAAAAGAATGATCTGTCCCTCGCTCTTTTTGACCTCCTCCAATACCGCCTTTAAGCGTTCCTCAAACTCGCCGCGGTATTTCGCTCCGGCAACAAGCGCTCCCATATCAAGCGCGAATATTTTTTTATCCTGCAAGCCCTGCGGTACGTCGCCGCGCACGATCCGCTGCGCCAGGCCCTCCACGACCGCTGTTTTACCGACGCCCGGCTCGCCGATGAGCACCGGATTGTTCTTTGTTTTTCGGGAGAGAATGCGAATGATATTGCGGATCTCGCTGTCTCTGCCGATGACCGGATCGAGCTTCTGACCCCGCGCTTTCTCCACAAGCTCCTGTCCGTATTTATTTAAGGTATCATATGTCGCTTCCGGATTGTCGCTTGTCACGCGCTGATTGCCGCGCACGGTGGACAGCGCCTGCAAAAAGCGCTCCCGGTTGATGCCGTACTCTTTTAGGATCTGCGCGATCTCCTTATTCGGATAGCGGATCATGCACAAAAACAAATGTTCCACGGAGACGTACTCGTCCCCCATCGCCTTTGCCTCATCCTCCGCGGATACGAGCACCTTATTCAAGTCCTGACCGACATGAACCTGTCCGCCCTGCACCTTGACCCGCTTCTCCAATGCCTGTCTGGCACGGTTCACAAAGTGTTCGGTCTGAATCTCCATTTTTTCGATCAGTTTTAGGATCAGGCTGTCCTCCAAGGTCAGCAGACTGTATAACAGATGCTCCTGCTCGATCTCCTGATTTCCGTATTCATAGGCAAGCTTTTCGCAATGTTCTACCGCCTGTAACGATTTCTGTGTAAATTTTGCAATGTTCATCATCATCACCATACCTTTCATCACATGCACATTTCCTCGTGACGATTGTATGATAGTTCAAATTGTTAGCACTGTCAAGGGGTGAGTGCTAATATTTTCTGATAATTTTTGCAAACCCTGTGTTTATGCGGGTCATTCTCTCCGTATCCACTTTCATGTTTAGTATCTGCTTCTCATATCTAACCCTTAGCCTGACTTTTGGGAACAAACTCCAACTTTAACGTCATTCCCATTCCATCCGCCAAACGCTTCAACAACTTAAGAGACGGATTCCTCGTTCCGTTTTCCAGCTTGCTTATATCTGCCTGATTAATCCCTGTTCTTTCGGCAAGTTCTTTTTGGGTAAGATTTTGTGAAATCCTTGCCTCTACCATTGCCCTGATCACATCCATTTCCGGCTGAATATCTTCCCATTCTTTTCTGAACTCATCATCCTGCAATTGTTCATTTAGAAATTCCTGAAATTCACTCATTATTTTTCACCCTTTCCAAGTAATCTTTACGATATGACTTTGCCAACCTTATTTCCTGTTTGGGTGTCTCCTGCGTTTTCTTGATAAACCCATTAGTCATTATAATCTTCTTACCATAGTAGAAAAAATATAAAACTCTTGTTATATCTGATCCCACTTTCCCACGAATCTCAAATATGCCATATTGTCAATGAATATGTCCTTTACAAATCCTTATTGCTATCTCTCCAAATACCCCATTTGAAAAGAAAAGGCAGAGACTAAGTAGTCCCTGCCGTCTGTTACCCTGTTCACAGCACCGTATCCAGCGTCTTAAATAATTCCGGAATGTTAATGGGCTTGGCGATATGACTGTTCATCCCGCACCGCAAAGCCTCCTTTTTATCCTCCTCAAAGGCATTGGCAGTCATGGCAATGATCGGTATGGAGGCCAGCTCCTTATTTTCCAGCCTCCGGATCGCTGCAGTCGCCTCATAGCCATTCATTACCGGCATCTGGACATCCATCAGTACCGCCTGATAATATCCCGGCTCGGAGCGTTTTACCATTTCCACGGCAACCCTGCCGTTCTCCGCAACTTCCGTAGTAAAGCCCGCATCCCCCAGGATCGCCACCGCGATCTCCTGATTCATCTCGACATCCTCCGCAAGCAGGATGCGTCCGGCATGATGCTTTTGCTGCATTTCCTCCTCAACGTCTTCTCCGGCTGCAGCGCCCGGCTGTGTCACCGATTGCAGGCAGGACCTTAACTCTGACAAAAACAGCGGTTTACTGCAGAATGCCGTAACGCCGGCCTCCAGCGCTTCCGCTTCCATATCGGACCAATCGTAGGCGGACATCACGATCACCGGCACATCATTTCCGACCTCTTTCCGAATCCTTCTTGTCACTTCCACACCGTTCATATCGGGCAGCCGCCAGTCAATCATATATGCCGAATAGTGATCCTCGCGCGCCGCTGCCTGATGTGTACGCTGCACGGCCTCTTTTCCGGACAGTGTCCACTCGGCATGCATCCCAAGCTGTCCCAGCATATGGGAAACACTGTCGCAGGTGTTGCAATCATCATCCACTACCAAGGCTCTGCAATTCTTTAATTCCGGTATTTCTAATGGTTCTTTCGCCTCGGAATGCGGCCGGAACATAAAAGAAACCGTAAACTCCGTTCCCACGCCCTGCTCACTCTTCACCTCGATCGTGCCGTTCATCATATCTACGATATTCTTCGTGATCGCCATTCCGAGACCGGTTCCCTGAATCTTGCTGATCGTGGAATTCTGCTCTCTCTCAAACGGCTCAAAAATATGCTTCACAAATTCCTGACTCATACCGATGCCGTTGTCCTTAATGTAAAATTCGTAATTGGCATAGCCCGACGGCGCCCCGGATTTTTCCGTGATCCGCATACTGATCGCGCCGCCCGCGCCCGTATACTTCACAGAATTGCTGAGCAGATTTAAGAGTACTTGATTTAATCGGAGTTTGTCGCAGTAAATGTCTTCATCTAAAACATCCACCGTATCAATCTCCAATTCCAACTGTTTTGCATGAATATCGGCCTGCAGGATATTGCACAGTCCGTGTAAAATATCGGGAAGGCTGCACAGCTTCTCATCCAAACTGATCTTGCCGCTTTCGATATGGCTCATATCCAATATATCGTTGATCAGACTTAAGAGATGATCGCCGGACGTCTTGATTTTTTTCAGGTACTCTGCAACCTGTTCCTTTTGGTCTATACGCGTGATCGCGAGATTCGTAAAGCCCACGATCGCATTCATCGGTGTGCGGATGTCATGGGACATATTGGATAAAAAGACACTCTTCGCCTTGCTTGCCCTGTTCGCCTGCGAAAGCGCCGCCTCCAACAGGGTATTCTGCTCCATCTCCTTGCGGATCTCCTCATCTACATTGCGAAATCCCAAAACTATTCCCAGACCGTCATCTGTTTTGACGCCCACGGCTTTCATCTGGAAATAAGTAATCTCACCCTCTTTATTTTTACGATAATTGACGGAAAACACCTCTTTTTCCGACAGTTCTTCTTTTAATGTACTAAGCGAAACGGCCCGCCGCAGCATTTCCCGGTCATCTTCATGCACCCATTTCTGTATGTATTGCTCCATACTCTCCTGCAGTGGGATTTCTCCGGTAAGAACCTTGCTAAGTTCCCGCCCGTCATTTCGGATCGGAGTCACCGCGCCCGTTTCCGGATCAACAAAACATACCAGACTAAAATCAATGCTCAGCGCCTGGACAAGCTCCATCTGACGCTGTGCCGCTTTCCTTTCCTGAAGCTTTTGCGCCGTACAATCCAAAAGAAAACGCTGGTAAAGAAGCTCTCCGTTTTCCTCAAAAAGCTTCACATTCCCCATCACATGCAGAATTTCTCCGTTCTTATGGCGCACACGGTACTCCGTGCTGACGGTGTCACCCGCTTTCTTCAGCGTCTTAATGCGTTCCTGAAGCTTCTCCCGATCCTGTTTTACTACGGTTGCAGCGATCAGATGAAAGCCGTCCGCGATCAATTCTTCCTGTGTCTCATAGCCCAAAATCTTGAGCGCCGCCTTGTTGACGCTCAAAATGCGGGAGCCGTCCACCGTATGACGCATGACGCCGCAGTCCAAAGTGGCAAAGATCGTCTCCAGCGCCCGATTCTTGTCCATGATCTCTTTCTCGTATGCGCGCTCCTGTGTCACATCGATCGCCACGCCCACAGTTCCCATCACGCTGCCGTCAAGATCATACAGCGGCGATTTATAGGTCGTCAGCGTCCGCATGCCCTCTTTTGTCTTAATGAGTTCTCCGGACACAAACGTCTTTCTTTGACTCATGACCTTTTCTTCCGACTCGATACAGGCAGGATCATCCTGTTCCACGTCCCAAATGTAAGCGTGTCCGCGTCCTTCTACCTGCTGCTTCGTTTTATTGACCGTTTTACAAAAACTGTCGTTCACTTTCTCGTGAATGCCGTTTTTATCCTTATACCAGATCAGGTTCGGAACATTGTTGATCGTCGCCTCCAAATACTGGCTGGTCTGCCAATAATCCTTACTCATCTTACAGTTTTGCTGCCATCTGCCAAAACGAAAGCGCACTTCTTCATCTGACATCGGCATCAGCCAAATGTCCGTGATGCGATCTAATGCCGGATCGCCTGTAAGAAACTGCATCTGTCCGCCGTCGGCCAGCAGAATGACCTGCACCCCGTCGTTTTGGTCCGACACCAAAATACGCAGTGTCTCGTAACAATCCAAGTCCGCGAGATTGGCAATGATCACATCCGCTTCGGACGCCAGTCCGCTCTCCGGTCTGTCGCTTTCCGTAAATATATGAGTAAAATGCTCCAATGAGGGCATCCCCTTGATCACATCAAATGCTTGGCACGGATGACCTGTCAGATAGATATGAAGCCGACAATCGTACATAATAATCCCCCATTCTTACGTCTGATATTTCTATTTTAGCAATCCTGCAATCCCCTGTCAATATTGGCAATCTTGCGACTCTTTTAAGCTAATGGCTGCCGGGATAAAACACCGGCAATTCCACCAACTCATATTGAATTTTCCGGAGGCTTATGATAATATGCAAAGCAACAAATCGGATTTTACGGAGGATTTTATAGATGAACCGCGATGAAATTGTGGCGGAATTATTCCGTTTACAGGATAAGGAATATGCAGCCTTTCAGGCTAAGCTCATCCCGACGGCAGAAGCGGACAGGATAATCGGCGTCAGGACACCGGAGCTTCGAGCTTTGGCCAAGAAACTGTTCAAGGACGAGGACACAGCCTCATTTCTTAAGTTTCTTCCACACCGATACTTCGAGGAAAATCAGCTGCATGCATTTGTGATATCGCTGGATAAAGATTTTGGCAAATGCATTGCGGAAGTTGAAGCATTTCTTCCGTTTATTGATAATTGGGCTACATGTGATCAGCTTTCACCGAAGGTATTTAAAAAAGAGCCGGAGAAACTGCTTCCGTATATCTGTACATGGATCAAATCGGATCAGGTTTATACCGTACGGTTTGCGATCGGTATGCTAATGCAGCATTTTCTGGACGCACGGTTCGATCCCAAGTATGCGGACATGGTAGCGGCAGTCAGATCGGAAGAATATTACATCAATATGATGATCGCATGGTTTTTTGCGACAGCTCTGGCAAAGCAGTACGCTTCCATACTTCCGTATCTGGAAGGAAAGAAGCTCGATGACTGGACACATAATAAAGCAATTCAGAAAAGCGTGGAGAGTTATAGGATAACAGCGGAGCAGAAAGCCTATCTGAAAACACTGAAAGTCGGAAGATTTGCAAGTCGTTAAATTCCGGAATCTGAAAAGGGAGAATCCGGCTATCCGGTATCTGTCCGCGCTGTTTTGCCCTTTCTATTTCTCTGTGTCATTCTCTTTTTCCACAGCTTGCATTTCTGCCCTCCCGTCCGCTCCGCACGCGCAGGGATTGACATGCACCATAATGTGCTTGACCTTCGGAAAACGCCGCTCCAGCTCGTCATGCACACGCTCCGCGACTCCGTGCGCCTCATAGAGCCGCCACTGACCGTTTACTAAGATTTCCACATCCACATAAATCTTATTTCCAAACACGCGCGTATGCAGCAGATCGATGCCCTGCACGCCGTCCTGTTCCAAAATACAGCTTCGCATCTCCTGTTCCGTCTGCACTTCGCAGGATTTATCGACCATCTTATTCACAGCGTCCTTAAAAATATCATACGCCGCTTTCAGGATAAACACGCAGATGACGACGCTTGCAAGGGGATCGAGAACCGGAAATCCCATTCTTGCCCCCGCAATACCGATCAACGCACCGACAGAAGAAAGCGCATCCGAGCGGTGATGCCACGCATCCGCCATGAGCGCGCCGGAATCAATCCTTTTCGCATAATACCGCGTGTACCAAAACAATGCTTCTTTCGCTAAGATCGAGATCACCGCCGCCACAAGCGCCGCAATTCCCGGAACGACAAGCTCGCCGTAATGTTTTCCTGCAATGGTCCTAATGCCGCTCGCGCCGATTCCCGCACCCGTGATCGCAAGCACGACCGCCAGAACGATCGCTGCCACACATTCCATTCTTTCATGACCGTACGGATGATCCTCATCCGATTTCTTCGCCGCCAGATGCACGCCGATCATCACGACGATCGTGCTGAATACATCCGAAGCCGAATGTACCGCATCGGAAACCATAGCGCCTGAATGCGCCACTATGCCGGCAAGCAGCTTGCCCGCCGACAAAACCGCGTTCACGACAATGCTGATGAGGGATACCCTCATCGCAATCTGCTCTTCTCTGCCTGCCTGACCCGCATTCTCATCATTCAAGCTCATACCGCCCTGTTATCCTTTCCCTTTCACACTGTTTACAGGTATGTATCCTAAGGAAACGCTTTGATCAGCGTTTCCCTAACTATATGCACTTTACAGGATGCCCATGACCAACAGCAAAAATCCCGCGATGATCTCTATGATACCGATCGCAAAACCGGCGATCGCCAGCCCGCTTTTGGAGGAGCTCATGCCGCGATAGGAGTAACCGGTCCCCAAGGCGGCATACAGCATACCTGCCACCCATATCATCGTAAGTGACGAATCAAACCCCGACTCATCTAAACGGCTTACAAAAAGCGCCAGTGCCAAAAAAATGCCCCCGACGATCGACATGCCAAACCCCATTTTTGCGCGTTTTTTCATATCGACACCCTTTACCATGATCGGACCGTTTGCTGCGGGCTGACCGTAACCATTCTGCATTCCTC
This sequence comes from Lachnospiraceae bacterium, assembly GCA_014804755.1. Lineage (GTDB taxonomy): Bacteria > Bacillota > Clostridia > Lachnospirales > Lachnospiraceae > DLAJ01. Next base: position 165,081 of record JAAUZE010000019.1, read on the forward strand.
CCTGCATTGGCTGGCCGTAGCCGTTCTGCATTCCTCCCTGCATCGGCTGACCGTAGCTGTTCTGCATTCCTCCCTGCATCGGCTGGCCGTAACCGTTCTGCATTCCTCCCTGCATCGGCTGGCCGTAACCGTTCTGCATTCCTCCCTGCATCGGCTGACCGTAGCTGCCGTACAGATTTTGCTGCTCCCCGGGCAGCGGCTGATACAGCACCCGGATCAGCTCTTCAATATCTTCTTTATATGCGCTTTTCGGAATGCTGCCGACAAAGCCGCTCATATCGTTTTCCTTTCCGTACACGCCCGGAAGCCATGCAAATTTCACCCATGCCTCAATGTGGAGCACACCGTTCATATAACGGTAGGAAAAATACTGCGGCATCTCCAAAAGTCCTTTTCCCTTTTGATACATCATCTCCCCGTTGATCTTCACAAGCGTAAAGCCATGCTTCTGTATAAAATCACTCATGATAAAATCAACAAAATCCGCCGGTTTCCCGATCGCCTCATTTCTGATGTAACGTGACATTTTTTTCCTCCTTCTTTTTTCTATTGCAATGACATTTCATACACACTCTATGATACAAATAGGAATCTCGTTGCAAGAATCCGCTTGCGGATTCTTTCGTGTGAAGAGGATTTGCGTAGCAAATCTTAGAATTTCTTAGGTGAAACTTGTTTCACCTTGCCTGCGTCTTTTGCAGGCTTAGAAATTCTCTTCACACTGTTATCTGGGCTGCAGATGAAACCAGTCTGTCAGCATCTTGATATATCGGTTTAACACCGTACTGCTTTCTGCCTCAAAGATCACACGCCGCGCCGTTTCCGGCTGATCGGTGATCAGATTATCCACTCCATGCGACAGCATCTGCTCCATCAGCTTTTGGGAGTTTACCGTCCACGCATAAAGCTCTTTTCCCTGTTCATGAACCGCATCCACCATGCTGTCCGTAACGTAATTATACCGCACGCTGAAATTGTCCGCATAACTCAGATCGGCAAAACGGCCGTATGCAGAACGCATCACATACACGGTCTGAATTTCCCCATCCAGCGCCTTGACTTCCGCCAGCGCACGATAGGACATACTTGCGATCACGCAGTCCTCCGCATATTCATATTCCCGTATCAGCGCCACGACACGCTCCACAAGATCTGTTTCATGCCCTGTCGGCTTGATCTCAATGTTCAGCTTGATCCGCCCGCCGCACGCGTCTAATACTTCCGCAAGCGTGCTGACATGCGTTCCCGCAAACTCCGCCCCCTGATAACTGCCGACGTCCAGCGCCGCGATCTCACTGTAATTCATGTCCCAGACATTACGGTCAACCCCCGCCGTCCGCTTGAAATTGGAATCATGCATAACGATGATCTCACCGTCCGCGGTCTGCTGCACATCCAGTTCGATCCAATCCGCCCCGGCGTCGATTGCCGCAAGAAACGCCGGCATCGTATTTTCCGGATAGCCGGACGAATACCCCCTGTGCGCCGTCACTTCGGTCATATGCGCGATCTCCGTAGCATCGCTGAACGCGCCATCCGTAAGCTGCTGCACGTTACGCACGTTTACGACGATAAGCGTCAATATCGTCAGAAGCAGCACGATCCTTTTTTCCTTCGCGGTAAGCGACGATTCCCTGGTCTTTACCAAAACCGTCTGTACCGGTTCACCGATCAGCACCTTATTGCGGTAAAACATATGCGACAGAAAGATCGTGGAGGACGGCACCACCGTACACGAAAAAAGCACGGCAACGATTCCCATCATCCAGTCGATTGTCGAGATCATGACCGCATGGACAAATGCCATTTCCCGAAATAGCGCAGAAACCCCGATGATCAGGAGAATGAGCAATGCAACAACAGCCAGATAGAAAAAATAACTGAACAGCTGCCACAAAAACAGACGCACAAAATCCTGAAAATACGCTTTATAGATCAGATAACGACTGCTTTTACATGCCTCGAAACAGTTCTTTTTTTCCAAGATATAATAAAAAATTCCATAGATATACCGGAATGCCGCGATCAACGCAACCGCTAACAGGAGCAGAAGCACCCAGTACCTGCGCAAAAAACCAAACAGGAGGTTCTCGATAAATTCCGGCAGCCGGATACTCGTCACAAAGCCCGTCAAAAAAGAAAAACTGAGCACGGGCAGCAGCACCAGCGCAAGCGGCAGTATCGGCAGATTGCGCCAGTAAAACATCCTCCCGACCGCCTTTAACGCCTCCTGCAAAAGCGTAGATCCGCTCACATATTCCCCGCGGCGCGAGCATTCCACACAGATTGCCGCCACCGTCACATCCGCGACCACGTAGCAGGAGACTAATACCATGACCAATACAAGAACCGCCCATGTCCACGGGGATGCAAAAAAGCGCCCCATCGCCGCCGCAGAAAGATAATGAAGCCCCGCCTTTTCAATCGAAAACTGAGCGAGCCACAACAGGAGCGGCGTAAACAGACCGTAAGCAAACAGCTTAAAAAACACTTCAAAGAAAAACAGTGTTCTGAAATTGTAACGGAACAGTGCCTTCAGCAATCCAAAAAATCGTTCTTTTTTCATATGTGAAAAGAGGCACAGCGCGCCCCCTTCCTTTCTTTAATGATGGAACAGGCGGATTCCCGTAAAGCACATTGCCATACCGTATTTATTGCAGGTTTCGATGACATTGTCGTCACGCACCGAACCGCCCGGCTGCGCCACATACTGTACGCCGCTCTTGTGTGCCCGTTCAATATTATCCCCGAACGGGAAAAAAGCATCCGAACCGAGCGCCACATCCGACATCTGATTCAGCCATGCGCGTTTCTCCTCACGGGTAAACACCTCCGGTTTCACCTTGAAAAACTTCTGCCATGTTCCCTCGGCAAGAATATCCTCATACTCATCCCCGATATAAAGATCGATGGAATTGTCCCTGTCCGCACGCTTGATATCGTCCACAAACTGTAAGCCGAGCACCTTCGGATTCTGGCGCAGGAACCAATTGTCCGCCTTCGTTCCCGCGAGGCGCGTACAGTGAATGCGCGACTGCTGACCCGCGCCGATTCCGATCGCCTGACCGCCCTTCGCATAGCATACCGAGTTGGACTGTGTGTATTTTAGGGTGATGAGCGCGATCATTAAGTCAATCTTTGCCTCATCCGGTATATCCTTATTTTCCGTCACGACATTGCCAAGAAACGCGCGGTCGATCACAAGCTCGTTTCGACCCTGTTCAAACGTAATCCCGTACACCTGCTTGCGTTCCACCGGCTGCGGTACATAGGAAGCGTCAATCTGAATCACGTTATAATTTCCGTTCTTTTTCGCTTTTAAGATCGCGAGCGCGTCCTCATCATAGCCCGGCGCGATCACGCCGTCGGACACTTCTTTTTTAATCAAAAGCGCCGTCGCTTTATCGCAGGTGTCGGACAGGGAAATAAAATCGCCGAACGAAGACATACGATCCGCGCCGCGCGCTCTCGCATAGGCGTTCGCAAGCGGGGTCATTTCAATGCTCTCATCCACCCAGTAAATCTGCTTTTCAACCTCCGTAAGCGCCAGTCCGACTGCCGCGCCCGCCGGGGAGACATGCTTAAAGGAAGCCGCCGCCGGAAGCCCGGTCGCCTGCTTTAACTCCTTCACAAGCTGCCAGCCGTTAAACGCATCCAAAAAATTGATATAACCCGGCTTTCCGTTCAACACTGTGATGGGCAATTCCTCACCGTTTTCCATAAAGATCCTGCTTGGCTTCTGATTCGGGTTGCATCCGTATTTTAATTCCAGTTCGTTCATCACTGACCTCCGTTTTTATCTACCTATTCTTATTAATGATGCGGCTCTCATAGCTGCCGTCCGCGATGTTAATGTATCTGACAAAAAGAGAAACCTTGTTATCCTCGTTCAAATTGTTCCAAATGCGCTCCGCCAGCTCGTCGATCGTTCCGTCCAGCTCCACAACGACCGGTTCTCCCTCAAAGCTCGGCAGCGGCTCGCCGTCCCCTTCATAGGTATGGATGAAACGGGCCTCCCCCGCCTTCGGATTCTCATAGTCAAAGGTGTAGCGGCAGCAATGCCCTTCCGCTCCCCGGTCGCTCTTTAATATGGACATCGCAAAGCGGTAGCTGCCCTCATGGATCTCCATGACAGCGGAAATACGCGGCGTATAATTCGGCGCATCCGGCTCATACTCGCGCGTGCGGAGCGCCTGCTCAAATGTCTGCCCGTCACGCATGAGGTCATAGATCGTATCGGTCTGATCGCCGTTTGTTACAATGGTCTTTTCATCCAGCACGCGCACCGGCGCATAGATCACGAGGCTCGGATCCGTCAGCTTCGACGGGTCATACGCCTGTGTGCGGATCCCCTCGCCGTCCTCCACAAACACACGATTCCGGCTGTTTACGCTTCTTCCCATGATAAAATAGGCTGTGACCGCATACGCGCCGTCCTTCGACCTGCCGACGAGAATTCCCCTGCCCGGATAAGAATTGCCGGACAATTCCTGCTCTAATGATACTGCCTTCACTCTGACTTCCTCCTCTTTGCGTTTGTTTTGCGTTCTGTCGGAATATTTCCACTCCGGAAGAATCCGCTTTGCGGATTCTTCGAAACGAACGCATAGCGTTCGTTTTGCGTTCCTTTTATTTTCGCATGAAATTGATTTTCTGTCTACCTTTTGTTTCCAATTCTTAAATCTTTAGAAATTCCTGTCCGAACACTTGCATTTACGGCTTTTTTTCGCAATAATAGAAACAGTGTGAATTCAAAACAGTATGTGCCTGCTGCCGCTTTTCATCCTACCGCACGCAGGTTACGGAAAGGTGCTTTTTATGCTGTCACTTAAAAATATCACAAAAAATTATACGGCCGGTGACACGACCGTCGAGGCGCTGCGCGGCATCAGCTTAAATTTCCGCAAAAGCGAATTTGTCTCCATCCTGGGTCCGTCCGGCTGCGGAAAGACAACGATGCTCAATATCATCGGCGGTCTTGACCGTTACACGACCGGTGACCTCGCTGTTTCAGGTATTTCCACCAAGAAATACAAAAGCCGTGATTGGGATACTTACCGCAATCACTCCATCGGCTTTGTGTTCCAAAACTATAACCTGATCCCGCATCAGAGCGTGCTCTCCAATGTGGAGCTTGCACTCACGCTCTCCGGCGTCTCCAAATCGGAGCGGCGTGCACGCGCAAAGGAGGCGCTTATTCAGGTCGGACTCGGCGATCAGCTTCACAAAAAACCGAACCAGATGTCCGGCGGACAGATGCAGCGCGTCGCCATCGCGCGCGCGTTAGTCAACGATCCTGAGATCCTGCTCGCCGATGAACCGACCGGTGCGCTCGATACCGCGACCTCGGTTCAGATCATGGAGCTTTTGAAGGAAATTTCCAAAGACCGCCTGATCATCATGGTCACACATAATCCTGATCTTGCGAGTACGTACTCCACCCGCACGATCAAGCTGCTTGACGGCAGGGTAACGGATGACTCCAACCCGTTCTCGGACGGCGAATATCAGATTCAGACCGACGCGCTTCATAAGCAGATGTCGGATGAAACGGTGAAAAAGACAAATAAGGGCAGAAAAAAACGGACTTCCATGTCGTTTTTTACCGCGCTCTCACTCAGCACGAATAACCTGATGACCAAAAAAGCACGCACGTTCCTGACGGCCTTTGCCGGGAGCATCGGCATCATCGGCATCGCCCTGATCCTCTCGCTCTCACACGGACTTCAGGCATACATTGACCGTGTACAGGAGGATACGCTTTCCTCCTACCCGATCATGCTGGAGTCGGAAAGCATTGACTATACCAGTATCATGCAGTCCATGATGGGCATGAACATCGACGAGGAGGAGCTTGCCTCACGCGATGAGAACACGATCTATTCCAACGATATTATGACGGATATGATGAGCTCCGTCCTTGCCGAGCTGGAGCAAAACGATCTGGCCGCTTTCAAGGAATATCTCGAAGACGAGACCAATGAGATCAACGACTACCTGAGCGCGGTGCAATACGGTTATCCGATTTCCGTCAATCTGTATTCCTCGGATACATCGGAGGATATCATCAAGGTCAACCCTTCGAACCTCATGGACGATATGATGGGCGTTACCTACAATAACAATGTCGGAAGCACGATGAACTCTGCCTATAGCCGCAATATTATTTTTGAGGAGCTGACCGGCGACAAGGAGCTCCTGAACGCTCAGTACGACGTGGTTGCCGGAAGATGGCCGGAGCGCTATGACGAGCTGGTGCTCGTAGTCGATCAAAACAATGAGATTAGCGACTATGTCCTCTATTCCCTGAACTTAAAGTCACAGGATGAGCTTTCCGACATCATGAATTCGCTCATCCGCGGCGAAAGCTTTGAGACAACGCAGGTCAGCTTTTCTTATGATGAAATGCTTTCGACCTCCTTTAAGCTTGTTCTGCCGTCCGACTACTATTCGTACGACGAAGCAACCGGCACATGGACTGACCTTAGCAAAAAGAGCGATACGCTGCGCACCGTGGTCGATCAGGGCATCGACGTACGCATTGTCGGCATTATCCGCCCGAATGAGGAAGCCGTCGCAAGCAGCATCACCGGAACGCTCGGCTATACGTCGGACCTGACCACCTATGTCATCAATGAGACGAACGCCTCCGAGATCGTCCGCGCACAAAAAGACAATCCCGACATCGACGTCTTCACGGGAATCGAATTTTCCACCGACGGCGGCGATGCGCCGGAATTTACAATGGATGACGTGAACGCCTATGCCGCTACGCTCTCTCCTGAGGAGCAGGCGACCATGATGCAGTATTTCTCCGTGATGAGCGAGGACGAAATCCTGCAAATGTTTTCCTCCATCATGGGCGCACAGTATACCGACGCGACTTACGAAGGCAACTTAACGCTGTTGGGTGTGACCGACCTTGATACGCCGTCCTCCATCCGGCTTTATGCAAATTCGTTTGAAAATAAAGACAAGATTATTTCCATTATTGAAGACTACAACGATGCGATGACCGCCGCAGGCGAAGACGGCAAGGTCATCAGCTACACTGACTATGTCGGTCTTTTGATGTCCTCCGTCAGCACGATCATCAATGCGATCTCCTATATTTTGATCGCATTCGTCGGCATCTCCCTTGTAGTGTCCTCGATCATGATCGGTATCATTACCTATATCTCCGTGCTGGAGCGCACAAAGGAAATCGGCATCCTGCGCAGTATCGGTGCATCGAAACGCGATATTTCCCGCGTATTCAATGCGGAAACACTGATCATCGGCTTCAGCGCCGGCATGATCGGTATTCTTGTGACCGTCCTTTTGGATATTCCGATCAACCTCATTATTGAGCACTTAGCGGACATTAAGGGCGTTGCGAAGCTTCCCGCCGCGGGCGCAGTCATTCTCGTCGTCATCAGCATGCTACTCACCGTGATCGCCGGGCTGTTCCCTTCGCGGATCGCCTCCAAAAAAGATCCGGTCATCGCGCTGCGGTCGGATACGTAAGAGTTTCGTGTTTATGGTATTTGCTTTTGCTTCACAAAAAGGCGGCTTCAGCAGCCGCCTTTTTATCCTTAAAAAGACCGATAACATGATAACAGGGAGGAATCCGCTTTGAAAGAGGATCAAATAATCAGTGTATTGATCGGGCTGGTCGGTGCCTGTAACAACAACCCCAAAACGACTGACACGGACGACTTGGTAATAAAGGCGCTGGCGTTTCCGCTCATCTTCCCAGAATATGATGACACGGCGCTTCAGAAGATGATAGACGACATCTATTCAGAGAAAAATTCCGTCGCCCCCGGATGCGCCATGTGTACGGCTCCATGCGGGAATACATCTGACTATGATATGCGCCGGATTTATGAGGCTGACGATGAAATCCGCAAAGTGAAGCTGCAGATATTGGAAACCATTCAGGAACTGGCCTCCTATGCCTACCGTAACCGACAGGAGGGAAAACCTTCCCACATAGACAACGTATTTTTTTACAAAGCCTTATCGTATGTAAGCTATGACATGGATGCGGCAGACCTGCTCAGACTTTTGGATGAGGCAGAAAATATGGAACGTGCGATCAGATCAGGAGAATTTCAGGATGATAAGGAAGATCATAAAAATTGACGAATGCAAGTGTAACGGATGCGGTTCGTGTGCCGCCGCCTGCCACGAAGGGGCGATTGAAATCATTGACGGAAAGGCAAGGCTCACCCGCGAGGATTATTGTGACGGCCTGGGCGACTGCCTGCCAAAATGCCCGACTGACGCCATTACCTTCGAGGAAAGGGAAGCCCCCGCATATAATGAAGCGGCTGTTCTCGCCGCCAAAGAAACGAAAAGGAAGGGAAACGCTCCTTCCCATACGTCGGCGGGAATTTCACGGCTCGGCCAATGGCCCTGCCAGATCAAGCTCGCTCCCGTGAATGCTCCTTATTTTAACGGGGTCGGACTGCTGATCGCGGCTGACTGCACTGCATACGCTTATGCGAATATCCATGAGGATTTCATGAAAGGTAAGGTCACACTGATTGGCTGTCCCAAGCTTGATTCCGTTGATTACAGTGAAAAGCTGACGGAAATCATGCGAAGTAACGATATCAAAAGCGTTACCATTCTGCGGATGGAGGTTCCCTGCTGCGGCGGGCTTGAGATGGCTGCCAAAAAAGCGCTGCAGGAAAGCGGAAAAAACATTCCGTTTCGGACCACAACCATATCCATTGACGGAAATATCCTTGACTCTGAACATGCGAATTTTTGAGATGCAGGCTAATCAGAATCAGAAGGGCACGGTGATCCATCTTATGACAGAGACAAAGCTATACAGCAAAAATAATAGTTATCAGAAATTCGAGACGCTCAAGACCAACCGCAACAAGCGCTATAAATATAACGAATTTCTCGTTGAGGGCGTTCGCAGCTTAAACGAGGCCGTGAAAAACAACTGGCATATCAAATCCCTGATCTACGATAAAAACAATTTATCCGACTGGGCTGCGGATATGATCCGAACCGTTCAAACAGAGGAAAACTTCTGCCTGACACCGGAGCTGATGCGGGATTTAAGCGAAAAAGAGGATTCCTCCGAGCTTTTGGCAGTAATAGAGATGCGCGAGGACAATCTGAACAGCCTCACCCTCTCGAAGAATCCCTTTCTTGTATTGTTTGACAGACCGTCCAACAAGGGAAACTTAGGCACCATGATCCGCTCCTGCGACGCTTTGGGCGCGGACGCGCTCATCATCACGGGACATGCGGTCGATCTGTATGATCCGAACGTGGTCGTTTCGGCGATGGGGTCTTTTTTTAACATGCCGGTCATCCGCGTATCGGACAATCAGACACTTTTTACCTATACTGACGACTTAAAAAATAAATACCCCGATTTCAAGGTCATCGGCACGACCGCGCATCAGGAACTGCCGTTGTATGACGCAGACCTGTCGGGACCGCTGATGCTGATGATGGGCAACGAGACAATGGGGTTGAACAAAGCCTTCAAGGATTCGTGCGACTTACTCTGCACCATACCGATGGCAGAACAATCCTACGCGTCTTCCTTCAATGTGAGCTGCGCGGCTTCCATCTTAATGTACGAGGTCACGCGTCAGAGAACTGCCGGAAACGTGTAACAATGTTCCGGAGACCGTTTCCCGTTTTATGTAAACCCAAAAATCTGATATCAGATCTGGGAACCGTTATTCAAGGGCGGATGCCGATTCTGCGGCTTCCGCCCTTGCCTACATTCTTTTGTCACCCTCCACAAATACCGATTTGCATCAAAAATATAATACCGCGATCCCAATCATATAAAAATGGTAACTCCATGATATTATGAAAAAGTATCATAATAGACGTTTTGTGTATGATTTGTTAAAAGGGACAGCTTTTCATTTGTATCCCACAAATGTTCTATCTCTTTTATATTTTTATCAGGTTCTGCCAACAATTCCGCCAAATGATCAAGTTCACACAATTCACTTTCATTCAATGCCTGTAATCCGCCACGAAGATATAACGGTTGATACGAATAAAAGATTTCGTTGTTCATTAATGCGTGAAAATCCATAAACAAGTATTCGCAGACGCCTTCCAAAGGATTTGGTGAGAAAACGTCCAGTTTTTTATTTAACGTATTTTTTCTCATACCAAGCCATGCTTCTGAGGCAGTTACAAACTTCCGGCGCGGTAAATTCAAATTGACTGTAACCAAAACGCTGTTCATATTCATAATAGCCGTCAACATCTGCCAAAACCCACCTGTTTTTATTGAAATCCCAATATTCATTAACCCAATGTTCCATATAGCTCTCACCGGCATCACCAAAATCCATAAAACCGGCTCTTGAGCGGCAGGGGATTCCTTTTGCTTTCAAAATTGCGCTAAATAATACGGAAGCCTGTCGGCAGGATACGGTAATTCTTTTTGTCACGTCCCGGCCTTTTGTAAATCCCGTTTCATCTAAACGTAGAATGCCGGCAATCATTGCAACAGCAGTGATATATAATTCATCTTCATTCTTAAAACGATGCTTCGGATAGGACGCAAATTTTCCAAAATAAGTATCTTCTAAATAAGGAGACGGCTCTGTAAAATACATAGATGGATGAGTAATTTGATCGCAAACCAACATTCCGATGGAAGGTATGTCATCCGGCAGCGATAATACAAATTCTTTATACATCCCTACATACGTGTAAACACTGGTTTCTAAATAACGCTGATAGATTTTTTTGTTCATATTTTTTATGACCTCCTGATATTTTAGGAGTAGGCGCCTGCTCTAAATAGAATGCTATCAAATTAAAAAAATTACGTCAACGCTAAAAATGTATGAGTGCAGAACTTTATATCAAGAGTGTCTGCGCTCTATTCCCAATTATTCAATGCAAGCTTTTCAGGGTCATAGTTTTTATATAGCTAATGCAGATAATACCGTCTTTATATCTTCATTTATGCAAATTGACTGTTTCTCTATCTCTTTTGGGCAGGCTGCCTCCCCATAATTGATGCACGCATAAACAGCCTTTTCATTCTGCGCAGTTGCCTGCCAAAAAGGATATTTGATAATTCCCGGCGTATTTGATCCAACTCCTAATTCAAGATACAAAATATGCAGATTTTCATGCCTGCGCACAAAATCGCCGTACCTCTGATTTGCCTCATACCACCCGCTATCCTGTACAAAGGTGTCATCACATCTTAAATTCATGCTCATGGGTTTTCCGCAGACTGGACAATGCGGTACCAACTCCGTCGGCACTTTCCTATCCTTTTGCAGCGCAATCATCTGCTTTACCGTTTCTTCATTGTCATAGGTTTTTTGATGGCATGGCTCGCTGCATTGCCACAATCCATAATCGCCCTGTGTGTAGAATAATCTTTTTTTATCAAAACCCGCAAGCTGGAACTGGTGATCCACATTGGTCGTCAGCACAAAATAATTCTTGTCCTTTATCAATTCATAAAGACTTTTATAAACTTCTGTACTCTGCGGCTGATAGCGGTTATACCATATCTGCCTGCTCCACCATGCCCAAAATTCTTCCATGCTGTCAAAAGGATAAAAACCGCCTGAATACATATCCCGTATTCCATATTGATCTGCAAAATCAGAGAAATACTTTTGAAACCGTTCTCCAGAATAAGTCAGTCCTGCCGCTGTAGACAATCCTGCCCCTGCGCCGATCAAAATCGCATCCGCATTTTCAAGTTCATTCTTCAGCCTCTCTATTTTTTGTAAGTAACTCTCTGTAGATTTCATAGTCAATATCTTTGAAAACATTAAACACCACCTCCATTTGCCCCCTGTTTGCTCTCTGGAACTCCCTGACTGTTTCCACTGCGATCTGTGCCGCTTTGTCATTTGGAAAATGAAATTCCCCTGTTGAAATACAGCAAAACGCAATGCTCCTGATCTCATTCTCCAAAGCCACTTCAAGGCACGAGCGATAGCAGTCCGAAAGCTGCTCGCAGTCCCTTTTCTGAAGCCGCTCTGAAATAATCGGTCCGACCGTGTGTATCACATAGCGGCATGGCAGATTGTACCCCTTCGTAAGCATTGCCCTGCCTGTCGGTTCTTCATAATTTCTGCCATATATTTTACGCTTCTCCTCCATAAGCGCATGACATTCATTTCTAAGCTGAATCCCGGCATACGTATGGATTGCATTATCTATACACCCATGACACGGGCAAAAACATCCCAGCATCTGACTATTTGCGGCATTCACAATTGCATCCACCTTTAATGTTGTGATATCTCCCTGCCATAAATAAATACCTGGCTCTGCCTGCAACAGTTCGGAAAGCTCTGTGATTCCTCTGCCCTCTGTTTCAGACTGTAAGTATTCATCCTGTATCTTTGCAAATTCCTCCCCAATTGTTTCCGGCATACGAATATTGAACAGGGAACGCAGCAGCCTCTTTTGTTCCCCCGCTTCAACCGGTATTTTCATTTGTGCATATCGCGGCTGTTCTTCCAATAGTCTGCTTATCAGAAATTCTCTTTTTTCTTCCTGTGTCACGGTAATCCCCTCTTTCTGACCGCTCCATTCGGGCAATTTACAAAACAGTTCCTTGTCGTTGTAACTTCGATTATTACAATAAAAACCTTATCACGTTTGTATTGTAATGTCAATAGTTACATCAAAAATATTTCAATAAAATGAAAGAGTCATATTTCACTCGAAAAATGGCTCTTTCATGTAGAATCTATTTTATTGTTTATCCGTCGCTGAACTTTCCATAGCAATGTACTTTTCTATATCATCTTTGGCATCCTTTATCGTGATGCTTTTCATTTCACGTTCCATAGCTGCCTGCACCCGTTCCAGTTTGTCATCCAAGCCTTTATGAATATTTCTCCCAACCGGACAGGACGCAGAAGGATTATCATGGAAATGAAACAACTTATGATCCTCGACACATTCAACCGCTAAGTATACATCATAAAACGTTATTTCATCCAATGGCTTCGCTATGGCCGCACCGCCGGTTCCCCTTGCCACTGTGATCAGCCCCGCTGCTTTTAACTGTGTCAGCAGCCGTCTGATGACGACAGGATTTACATTGACGCTGCCAGCCAGAAAATCACTGGTTATCTTATAATCCTTTCCAAAAACATCAATGCAGGCAAAAATATGGATTGCTATGGTAAATCTGCTTGAAATCTGCATCTCGATCTACTCCTTTTCCATAGCTCATTATATGATCACTCAATTGTAATGTCAATGGTTACATCATCCCCCCATTTCTATCTGTTCATTTTTTGCATTTTCTTTATAATTGACTGCCAATACATTCTATCCTTTAACACACGGATAACTGTAACGGTATTATCCTCAACGACAAAGAAAATCATATATGTACTATAAGGTTTAAAATAAATCTCCAAGCCCTCTATGACATAGCCCGTACTTTCATAGCCTGTCGGAAATACATTCAACTCTTTTATTGCTTTTTTGATTTTTTGGAAAATTCTTCTGCATATTCCCGATATCGAAAAGTTGTCAGAATGTATTTTTTGGTTTCTTTCATATCTTCAAGGGCATCTTTTGACAAAAGAACCCTGTATTTACTCGGTTTGTCCATAGGCATTATATTTTATCGATTTCCTCCCATGCCTCTTCAATCGTATATACTTCTCCATTTTTCATGCTTTGAACACCTTTTTCAAGCTCATTATATAAAGCATGGATAGCATCATGCTCAGAATAACTGTTATTTATCATGTTGTTACTGATAATGGTTTGTGCTTCCGGTGCCATATTCTCACTTCCCTTTATTTAATATTTTTATTATATACGAAATAGTATATATAAAACAATGATTTTTATTCTTTTTTATGATTGTTTGAGCTTCCATAAACTATCAAGGCAATGATAGCTATTTGAATACCTGGAAATGCAATTGCATTTATCCATACATTTATAATTGTTGGTATACTTCTTCCCACAAGAGCTAATAAATACCCTAATGCAACACATAAAGCAGTAGCCACCAAATTATTGATTATTCTCTTGAAAATAGAAGCACTTTCTCTTTTATTTTTTTGAAATAATACAAACAGGCTTACAAACCATAATAAAATCCCACCTGAAATAAATTTAATAGTTTTTTCATTAGTTGTATCTTGTCTTGTTGTGATTAACCCAACAGATTTATCCTGTATTGCGCTAATTTCCTCAATGATAGAATTATATTCATCTTGTAATGCTAAATTAGAATTAATTTTATCAGTATCTAGTTGCGTGATTCTTTCCAAAATATCAATTCTTTTATTTATTCTGCTAAATATCAGAAAATTTGCATCAATATACGGATATAACAGTAATAACAAAACTATAATTGTTAAAATAACCGCCCAAAATATCTTTGCTTTTTTCCCTGTTGCAATCTCTAAAATATTTTTAATAATCGAATCCATCATATTATTCTCCTTTTGTAATTTATATAATTATACTATTTATTCAGAAAAGCGAAATACATAAAATAAGATTTTTTAATATTATCTATCATTTTATGTTATTATCCCTGCCGCAGTTCCGTATCATCATAATGCCCAGCTGCGTCAATGTAAACTTCACACCATGTTTCAAAATACCTATGACTTAATTTGTCATAAATAATATAAAGCCTAGATTTCTTCATTTGCTCTGTCTCGGCATGTAAAAAGTCCCCGTCTTACGGTGAAGAACTACAACCACTTATATATCATATACCGGTCAGTGGTAAACTTGCTTTGTATCCGTATCTTATCAGGCACAAAAAGGTAATTCGAGAAACTTTCCCTAAAATTTCATACCTATGTCACGCGTTTTATTCCTATAAGTTCTACAAAATAGTTATACCCATCACGCTATAGGACCTCAAGAAGCTTTTCTTCTACTACCATCAAAGTCATATAATCTGTCAAATAATCCAAATCAAAAATTGTCATCAGAATATCTTGCTCTGCTTTATACATATATATTGCTTCTGTATCTATAACCAATACCCTATTATTATAAATTCTAGCCCTTGCTACTCTTCTATTATTCTTTCTGTCAATAATAATTTCATCATCATCACAGTACTGACGCAATTGCTGATTGATATTTGGAGTTGCACTTACTAGCAGTTTTACTTCAACCGGTAAATATTTTTTATGAAATAAGATCACATTATCAACAAACGTAATCGATTTGTTTTTCTTTATACAATCACATTCTTTATAAATACTTTTTATATCGCTCAGATATCGAAGTAATCTATTCACATAAAAAGTCCTGAACTGTGTTTCTAGCATAAAACTTCTTCGATATTTATTTGATAATTGATACCAGTTATTATCGTCAATTTTAGATAATGGCAAACTACTAGCTATACCTAACCGTAAAAATTCCGGTATGGAATTTTTCTTTGAAATCACTTCCTTTAATCTATCAAAGTCCTCTCCAAATACCGGCGTAATTCCGCTTTGACGCGAAACCATAATAAAACTGTTAAACTCTGAAATGTGAATTGGATTTGCAAAATTTACAACGTTCGTTATGTCGCAATATAAAGGACTATTCCAATGGTAAAGTGTATCTTTTTGATCTTCAAAATATTCAGGAAGTCCCCCAACAACACCAACAGCAAAAATTGTTCCACCATACCGTCTATATAGTTCTAACCCTCTGTCAATCCAAGAGATCATTTCCGCAAATTCCTCATCCGAATAATCGCTTTTTGAATTATTCAGACAAGTTCTCAATTTTGTAATGGTACTTTTCGCTGTTTTTGAATGCATAAAGAAGACAATGTCTCCTACTTTTGCCCATTTAGGACATGTCCAATTGGTTTCATCTTCCAATAAAATATCCTCTACATTATAACATCCGTGTTCTTTAATAAAAAAACGTAATTCTTCTAATGACTTAGGAAATGCAATATTGTTAATAAAAGACTGAACGTACTGCTCGCCCCCTTTGTATCTTAAATGCATAATTTGACTTTCTTTTTTATCATCAAATGTAATTTCCTCAACCATCATATTGTTTTTGCGATGCATGTTCGACATCTCCTGTCTGGAATTTGAATTTGTCACTTTATAATCTGATTCTTTTGCAAAATTAAGGGCGCAGCAGCCACCACGCCCATATTTCTTATCGTTTCAAAACAACTTCTCAATTTTTATTTTTTCCTTGCAATCCATTCTGTATGTCGCTGTTTATTTCCCGCCCTTTACGCAACTTCAATCGTATAAACCGACGTAAAACGCTCTCCCGCCGCAAGCGTATTTCCCCACTCCCGCTCCTCAAGCGTGCCGTGGAAGTTTTCCGCATCGCAGCGCCCATACCACGGCTCAATGCAGATAAAGGGCGCGTTCTTATGAGGCGGCGACCAGATTCCGAACAGGGGCGCGTCAAAGGAAACCGTCAGGTACGGCTTCTTTTCCTTTGTCATGAGCGATACGCGATGTGCCTGATCGTGCTCGATAATGAGCGCATCCTCGTCAAATAAATGTTCATCGATTGGCAGGATTCCATCCGATAATTCATACGTTTTTTTGCGCTCTGAGGCAAGTCCGTCCCTGCCGATCACCGTGCTAACAAGCGCTCGATCTGTATCAAATCCGATCAGATAATCACTCTGCTTTGTATTTTTCTCAATGGGGCAGAGGAACGCGGGATGCCCGCCGATGGAAAAATGCATGACATCACTACCTGTATTTTCCACCTGCCAGTGAACCTGTACGCCGTCCCCCTCAAGTACATAGCCGATACGAAGCAGGAACGGGAACGGGTAGCGCTCTCTGCTTTCTTCACTGTCCCGCAATGCAAACCACAATTCCTTCGTTTGTCCGCCGTCATTCTCGATCGGAGTAAACTCCATGTCGCGCGCAAAGCCGTGCTGCGGCATCGCATAAGTTTTTCCCTCATAGGTATACTGCTGCCCCTGAAGGCTTCCGACAAGCGGAAACAGCACGGGCGACGTGCGTTTCCAATACGCCGGATCGGCATTCCACATATATTCCTTCCCGTCCGACAGTCTGCAGAGCGATTTCAGCTCCGCGCCGAACAAATCCACTTCGATTTTGATCACTTCATTGCTTAACTCATAACGGCTCATAGAAATCCCCCTTTTTTCCGCTTCTTATATTTTCTGTTATTTATCTTTTTTATGAAAGCATTTGTATGCTCTTTTCATTTCATTATATCTATGCTGCCAAAAAATAACAAGAAAAACCAGGATTATTCCAACGCCAAACCAATCAGGCGATCCGTCTGATCCGCCATAAACAGCGGAATGTTCAAAACATCATTGTCCAGCTTCAGATTATTCAAGGAGAAGCGTATACGGAGCTTGACCTGATCCGGGAACAGTTCCCTGAATTTCCTGAGACTCTTGCCGGTAGTGTTGGCCTCGGACTTGACCTCAACCGGAAAAATGTCATTTTCACGCTGAATCAGGAAATCCACTTCATAAGGAGGATTGGTCTGCGCCCAGTACCGGGGCATCACCTCAAACTGTGTAATCAGAGTTTGCAGTACAAAGTTTTCAGTCAGTGCACCCTTAAACTCAGTGAACAGACGGTTTCCTTCTCCGAAAGCCGTTGGCGCCAACTGCGCCAGCCGGCGGAGCAGTCCCACATCCACCAAATAAATCTTAAATGCAGACAGGTCATCATAGGCAGCTATCGGCAGACCGGGAGCCGTACTGCGATAAATTTTATGCACCAGTCTGGCGTCCACCAGCCACTGCAAAGCATCCTCGTATTCGCGGGCCCTTGCGCCCTCCTTGACGGCCTTATAGATAAACTTTTTATTTTCTCTTGCCAGTTGGGATGGCATGGATTTCCAAATCATAGAGATTTTCGGGAACTCGCTGACATTGGGATGCTTAGCGAAGTCCCTCTCATAGGCACTGATGATTCCTAAAAGAGCTTCCTGCATGGCGGCAACGTCCCGGGCTTCTGTCCACATCAAAACGGATTCCGGCATACCGCCGGTGATGTAATACATTTTCAGTTTCTCATAAAGAGGATGGAAAAAGGCGTCAGGAATCGGTTCAATCGTGTCCACGCTTCCCAAATACTCCGCCAGATTCTCATCGCCGTTTGCAAGCAGAAATTCTGTGAAGGTCATGGGATCGATCTGCATAAAGTTGACCTTCCCCACCGGGAATGAAGAAGGCTTAGCCAGTGCAATTCCCAGCAGGGAGCCGGCGCAGGCAACATGATATTGCGGCGCATTCTCACAAAAATACTTCATCGCGTTAATGACATTAGGGCAATCCTGCACCTCGTCAAAAATGATCAATGTCTTTTCCGGCACGATCTTCTGAGCACTGGCCAGCATCAGATTCTGCAGGATGCGGTCTACATCTTTGCTTGTCTCAAAGAACTGCCGGTATTCCTCATTTTCATCAAAGTTAAAATAAGCGGTATTCTCATAATAGCGTCTGCCAAATTCCTTTAGAATCCATGTTTTTCCCACTTGGCGCACTCCCTTTAAGATCAACGGCTTACGGTAGTGGGAATTCTTCCAATCCACCAGTTTTGATAAAATACATCGTTCCATAGAAATGTGCCTCACATTATTATTGATATTTTTGTGTATTATAATCACATTTTTATTATACGCAAAACTTATAAGAATTACAACCCAAATTACAAAGTGAGGCGGGATTCCTCTGACTATCCGTTACTGTGAACGAAGGGAACAATACGGCTATTATACAAATTGAGAGCGATACAATGTGCTGTAAAATCCTCCCTGCTTCAATAGTTCCTCATGGGTTCCCTGTTCGGTGATCTCTCCGCCCCGGACAACAAGGATCGTATCCGCATTTTGGATAGTGGACAGCCGGTGCGCTATCACAAAGCTGGTCCTTCCCTTCATCAGAGCGTTCATTGCCTCTTGGATCTGGATTTCGGTCCGAGAATCGACATTGGAAGTTGCCTCGTCCAAAATCAGCATCGGCGCGTCGGACAAAAATGCTCTTGCTATCGTGATCAACTGCCGCTGTCCCTTGGAAATGTTTACGCCATCGTCGGAAAGCAGGGTATTGTACCCATCGGGGAGGCTTTCAATATATCCGTCGATCTTGGCTGATTTAGCCGCAGCCCTAACTTCCTCCATCGTCGCGTTTTCTCTGCCATAAACAATGTTTTCAAAGATGGTGCCATGAAAAAGCCATGTATCCTGAAGCACCATGGTATAAGCCAGCCGCAGATCCTCCCTCTTGATCTTGAGCGACGGCACGCCGTCCACACGGATCTCACCCGAGACGGGATCATAAAAACGCATCAACAGATTGATAATGGTGGTTTTTCCTGCACCGGTGGGACCGACAATGGCGATCATCTGCCCCGGCTCTGCCGTCACAGAAACGTTATGTAAAATCGTAATGTCTTTTTTGTAGCCAAAGGTAATATTGTCCAGTTCTACCTGTCCTTCTACCTGCTCCACCTTTTTTGCATCCGCATCGTCCTCCGGCTCAGGCGCTTCATCTAACACCCTGAACACCCGCTCCGCAGCGGAAAATGCGGACTGGAATTCATGCAGGATATTGGAAAATTCATTGATCGGTCCTGCAAATTTTCTGGAATACTGGACAAACTGCGCGACTCCTCCCAGCGTAATAAATAATACAGATCCCGCAAGAATGTAGCCGTTTTCGGAATACATATACAAAATACCGCCAAAAATCGCCACCAACGATAGCGACACATTGTTGATCAGGTTGATGGTCGGAAACAGCAGGGAGGCATTGTATTCCGCATGATAAAATGCGCCCATCGCCTCATCGTTATGTTTGTTGAAGCGACCGGAAATCACATCCTGCCGTCCGTATGCGCGAATGCTGGCAGAACCGGAAAGCATTTCTTCTGCATAGCCGTTCAGTTCCCCGTATTTACGGGAACGCGCGCTGAACATCGGCCGCACCTTCTTGGAACGATATTTTGTAAACAGGATCGAAACCGGCACGGTGAGTACAAAGATCAGGATCATCGGCTGGGAAATTTCCCACATAAATATCAGGGAACCCACAACCGTATAGATACTTGTCATTACCTGTACCAGATCGTTGGACAGGGAGGTATTTACCGTGTCAATATCGTAGGAGATCCGGCTGATAATATCACCGGTGGCATTCGTGTCAAAGTATCCCACGGGCAGCGTATTCAGTTTTTCAAAGACCTGCTTACGCATCGTATACACAATCCGCTGGCTGAGGTGTACCATGATGACTGATAAAAAATAAGAGATTACGGCGGAGCCTGCGTAGCAGATGATCATTTTGACCACACTGTCCCAGACCGCCTGAAAATCCACCCCGGAGGACATGCCGATGGCGTCGATCGCGGCTCCGGAATATCGCGGACCTAAAAGGGACATCTGATTGGATACCAGCGTCAATATAACGGCCGGAACAAACAAATGCCATTGCTTAAAAATATATCCGCTCAGCCGGATCATGATCCCCCGATTGTCACGTTTCTTTTTATAGGCTGTATTAGTCAAGGAAAGCACCTCCCATCTGAGAATCGCTGATCTGCCGGTATTCCGCGCAGTTTTTCATCAATTCTTCATGTCTGCCGCGTCCGATGACCCTGCCTTCGTCCAGCACAATGATCAGGTCGCAGTTTTTAACAGAGCTCACACGCTGCGCCACTGTAATGACGGTAGAACCCGACATGGACTCCTTCAATGCCTGACGCAGATTTGCGTCGGTCTTATAATCCAGCGCCGACGAGGAATCATCCAAGATCAAAATCTCAGGGTTCGCGGCAATGGCGCGGGCGATCAAAATACGCTGCCGCTGACCGCCGGAGAGATTCGTTCCTTTGGAAGATATCATGTGATGATATCCGTCGGGAAAGGCGGAAATGAAATCATGCGCCTGCGCGATCGTCGCCGCGCGAATGATATCTTCATCAGAAATCTCTCTTCCGAAGCGGATGTTTTCTTCAATGGTATCTGCGTAAAGGAAGTCATTCTGCAAAGCGACACCGAACATGGCAGTCAGCTCGTCCTGCGTGTAGGAGGATATCTTTTTGCCGTCGATACGAATCATACCGGAATCCGTATCGTAAAATCGGAGCAGCAGCTTGACAAACGTGGATTTTCCGCTGCCGGTGGCGCCGATGATGCCAAGGGAACCACCCTCAGGAACGTTGAGAGTGATATTTTCCAAATTGGGCTTTTTGCCTAAGTATGAAAAGGTTACACTTTCAAAGGAAATTTTGGCGGAAGGATCCCCCTTGCCGTCATCCTCCGTCAATGGGAAGGACTCCGGTGTATCCAACACCGCACTGATCCTGCGGGCGGAGGCCGCACATTTCGTATACATAACGAACATCCGTGAGAGTGACATCAGCGCCATGGAGATCAGCGTAAAATATTGAGTAAAGGCGATCACCGTCGCCGCGGATGAGGTGCCCTTGGACACGCGGTAAGCCGCCACGGCAATCACACCGGCAATCCCCAGATTCATGAGCAGCGTCATGATGGGATTTACCGCATTCATCATGGTGCCGGCATGGCATTCCTGCCTGGTAAGCGCACGGTTATATCCGTCAAAACGGCGGTTTTCGTAGTCGTTTTTGGATAGCGCCTTAATCACACGAACGCCCTGCACATCCTCGCGCACGACTCGGATCATATCATCCGTGGATTTTTGCACCTTGGTGTACAGCGGGACGCCACGGCGTGCGACACTGTAGACAGTAATGAAAATCAACGGCATGGTGGCGATCATCACCAGCGCAAGCGCGCTGTCCATGAACAGCGTGATCCCCACGCCCCCAAGCAGTAAAATCGGCGCGCGGATGCCCATGCGCTGCATCATTCCGATAAAATTCTGCACGTTATAGGTATCCGAGGTGATACGTGATTCCAAAGAGGGGATCGTGAACCGATCGGTATCCTGTGCGGAAAGGTACAACGTCTTTGCAAACAAATCTCTGCGCATCGCAATGGAAAAATCAGCCGTTACCCATGCCGCCATCCGGTTGGCCGTCACATTACCGACACAGGCAGCCACAGAACAGATGATCATCACCACACCGTACAGTATGATCTTTGAAATATCCATGGTGACAATGACATTTTCCAAAATATAGGTCAATATAAAAGGGATCAAAAGCTCTGCAACGGTACCTAAAATTTTGATAGAAACTCCCAGCGCCATCCGCATTTTGTAGGGCGCCAGGTAAGAAAATATCCGCCTCAACTTCATTATCCTCCATCTCTTTTGTGATTTATTTCCGCAAACAATCTGTTGATTTTTGTCTTCATGTTCCATAACCATTTGACAAAAATGCTTACAGAAGAACAGGGAAGCTTTTCACTCCCCTGTTCTTCACTCATTCTGTCCGCTCTTTCAATCTTCAAGATATTCTATATATTCCTGCTCGCTTGCAAAGAGCATGTAACCATGTCCGACATACCCCATATAACCGTCTCTGACATAATATCCTTTCATGCTGTCACCCTTCCTTTCAAGAACCGCCTTACGGCATCGCCTGTTTCTGAAAAGAAGAATAACATCTATCCAGTCCAATAATTCGTACTTTTTATTTCCCGGTATGCAGACCGAAGCTCAATTTTAACGGCTCGCCCGCATGCTGTATCCAATGCTTAAACGTCGTGACCGCCGCGATCACCGTACAGCCGATTCGCACCGGAACCGCCCTCACATTCAGCCAAACCATCAATGCAAAACACATAAACGTTACGATCGAACGGTATAAATGCGGCGACACCTTCAGGATCAAAGAAAAGAACAAGTAAAAGAACACAAGGTATCCGAGCGGACGCCATTCGGGAAACAGCCCGATCAGGCAGCCGAACGATACGGCGATCGCCTTCCCGCCGCGAATCTCCCTCGGGAACGGCAGCGGAAATGCATGACCGATGACCGGCGCGCAAAGAACCGCAGCAAATGCCGGCCTTGCAGGATCCAAACATCTTGCCGCCGCAAAGACGGGCAGCGCCCCCTTTAGCAGCTCACAGACCAACGCCAGCATGCCGAACGGAATGCCCGCGATCATAAACGTGTTTGCCACGCCCGGATTATGATCTTTAGACAAAAGTATGATGTCTTTTTTTCCGAATATCCGCGAAATCCAATAAGCATACATGACGCTGCCGGACAGATACCCTGACACAATCCAAAACAGATAATCTCGCATATGCCCACTCTCCTCTCCCGGTATCTTTGATTTTCTTAAGCATAAACAATCTATGCTCCGCTGATTTCATCCATGTTTTCCTGAAAAGCCTTCTTACACTCCAAACTCTCAATCAGCTCTGCGATGCGCACGGACGCATCTCCCTTGATAAAATGCTGCTGTGCGGCACGCATGCCTGCCGCCATATCCGGATTTCCCGCAAGCATTACCCCCTGTGCGATCTGCGTCCGGATGCGCGCGGAGGCAAACGACATCCCTCTCGCATGAAAGAATTCCATATTGCAGGTCTCGCATCCCGGAATCGGCGCCGTATGGATGATCGGCGTCCTGCTGACCGCCGCCTCCGTCGAGGACAATCCGCCCGGCTTTGTATAGATCACGTCGCAGGCCTTCATATATTGCGCAACCTGTCTGGTATAACCGATGATCCGCACGCGCTCTTTTCCCTTAAACTCACGCGCCAAAATCCGCTTCAGCTTCTTATTATTTCCGCAGATCACGACCATAAAATCTTCGGGCTTCATTTTTGCAGCAAGCTCATATGCCAAAAGGGGAACCTTGCCGAATCCCATGCTTCCCGCCATGATCAGGTACACGCTGCCTTCGCATTCTAAGGAAAGCTCCCGCCTTGCCTCCTCTTTCGTCCGGTCTGATGAAAATGCAGCCGCCGTCGGGATACCGTAGCCGTACAGCTTCTCCTCGGGAATCCCGCGTCTTACACACTCCTCCTTTAATTCTTCCGAGGCGATCACATAATAATCGGGCTTTGCCTCCTCGAAAAAAGGAATGCAGGTATAGTCAGTCCCCACAAATACGACCGGCTGCGCCAGCCTGTTTTTCCGTTTCAGATAAGTCAATGTCTCGGCACAAAACAAATGTGTCGTCGCGATCACGTCATATTCATGCTGCGCCAAATAACGCGCAAGATACTTCCCCATCCGCGCATTCGTATGATAAACGGGCGACCAGATTCTCGGCGTTGTCAGCTTCGAAGCAAGCGCATAGCCAAACCCAAACAACAGCGGAATGTGCCTGACAATACCGACATAAATTCCTCCGACGATCTTTGCATGCCGCCTTCCGGCAAGCGCCATCATATCGATTGCTTTCGCCTCGTGTCCCCGTAAAAGCAGTCTCTCCTCAAGCGCACGCGCCGCTGTATTATGTCCGCCGCCCGTACTACATGATAGGATCAATACTCTCATCTTTATGAACCAAGCCTTTCCTTGTCGCTCTGTGTTTCCTGCTCCTTCGCGCTTTTTTTCTTTATTTCCTGCTCCTTCACGCCTTTTTCCTTTATCTCCTGCTCTTTTGTCCCTTGCTCCTTCGCGTTCCGCTCTTTTTCTTCCT
The DNA here is from genome assembly GCA_014804755.1 of Lachnospiraceae bacterium. Lineage (GTDB taxonomy): Bacteria > Bacillota > Clostridia > Lachnospirales > Lachnospiraceae > DLAJ01. Next base: position 189,599 of record JAAUZE010000019.1, read on the forward strand.
GCTCCTTTTCTCTGATCTGCCGAAGGCGCCTTGCCAGCTCGCGCTTAATATCATTGTATCGGTTGTCGTTGATCCAATCAATCTCATCCACGGATTCGTCACTAAAGGAAAACTGATCGTTCTCCTCTTCGTTTTCTTCACTCGGCTCATCCGCTCTGATGCAGTCCAAATCGTCCTTGTCAAACTGTCTGAAATCATTGACCTTTTTGACAAGCAGACGCACACTGTTTTTCGTCGTGTCAAACACACCCGCGCTGTCCAGATTCATAATGATCATACCGACCGGTACCGCGATGATCATGCCGACCACGCCAAAAAACCGATAACCGATATAGAGCAGCAGCAAGGTCGGAATCGGCTTGACGCCGATCGTATCTCCGATAAATCTCGGCTGTATCAATTGTCTGACCAACTGTCCAACGCCCCATATGATCAGCAGCCCGACTGCCATCTGATAATTCCCGGCAAAGATTTGAAATGCCGCCCACGGCACCAGAACCGTTCCCGTGCCGAATACCGGCAGCAGATCAAGAAATGCAATGAGCAGCGCCAGCAAAAATGCATACTTCACGCCGAGTATCATGAGTCCGACGACAAGCAGCAGATAAATCCACACCTCAATTCGAAACTGTGCCAAAAAATAACCGCCGACGGAACGCTTCATTGTTCGAAAACCGATCTGCCATTTCTGTTGAATGGAAATCGGGATATGCATCCTGAAATAATGATAGATTTCCTCTCTCTCCGCCACAAAATAATAGGAGGAGATCAGGCACATGATCGTGCTGACGATCGCGCTCGGAATGCTCTTGACAAAATTGCCGACCGCGCTCATGGCCGGAGAACCCAGCTTGTTCACAAAATCCCCGATATACGTGCTCAGATTCTCGTAAAAATCACCGAGCGTCGTCTGAATATTGCCGGGCAGCCGCTTATAGAATACATTCCATTTATCGCCTAAGCTTTCCAGCTCCAGTTCAAAATCCTTCCAGATGTCAGGCAGGTCGTTCAGCATGGCAGCGCCCTGTTTGAGCAGTTCGGACACAAGCAGATACAGCGCCGCGCCGACCGCCGTGATCGCAAGCACAATGACGAGTACCGACATCGCCTTGCGCCTGATCCGTAATTTTTTCTCCAAAAAACTCACAAGCGGATTCGCAATGGACGCAATGATCCAGCCGATGATGAACGGGACAAAAAACAAAATGACCTTCGGAACAAGGAGCACAACGAGCAGCAATGCTCCCACCGCTATGATCAGATTGATGGCAATCTTCAAATACTGTCTGAAATCCTTATTCATGCGCGTTCTCCTCCTGCTGCGACAAGCCCTCGATATAGGCGTTGATCTCGTCGCGCCCTTGCTTATTCAGGGCAGAAAACGGGAATACGAGCGTCTGTGCATCCGCGCCGATCCCTGTGCGGATCATATTCAGATGCTTTTGCACCTGACTGCGTTTGATCTTGTCCAGCTTGGTCGCAATGATGACCGGATGATACCCCTGCGACAAGATCCATTCATACATCTGACAATCGTTTGCCGACGGTTCATGGCGAATGTCGATCAGCAGAAAAATTGCCTTTAACTGCTTGGAGCGATGGAGATAGTTCTCCACCATCTTACCCCATTTTCCCCTTGTCTCCTGGGAAACGCCCGCGTAGCCATAGCCGGGCAGATCGACATAATACAGGTTTTTATTAATGAGATAAAAATTGATCGTCTGCGTCTTTCCGGGTTTTTCGCTGACGCGCGCAAATGCTTTGCGGTTCATCAGCGCATTGATCAGCGAGGATTTTCCCACATTGCTCTTTCCCGCGAAGGCGATCTCGGGATAGCGGTTTTCCGGAATCACACTGGTAATGCCGCACACCGTTTCAAGCTCCACACTTTTAATGACCATCCTGTCCCGTCTCCCTTTTTATAAAAGCCCGCTCAATGACCTCGTCCATGGACTCTACAAAATAAATCTGCAGACCGTCCGTAATTTCTTTGGAGATTTCCTCCACATCCTTTTTATTTTCTTTCGGTACAAGCACCGTGACGATGCCTGCCGTTTTTGCCGCAAGAAGCTTTTCTTTTAATCCGCCGATCGGCAGCACACGCCCGCGCAGCGTGATCTCTCCGGTCATTGCAACATCCGCTCTGACCGGAATGCCCGTGATGGCGGAAAGCATGGCGGTCGCCATGGTAATGCCTGCGCTCGGTCCGTCCTTGGGCACCGCGCCCTCGGGGATATGGATATGAAAATCATGCTTCTTAAAGCAATCCGCCGCAATATGGTACTGTTTGCCGACGGAACGGATGTAACTGATACCCGCCATCGCGGATTCTTTCATGACGTCGCCCAGTTGACCGGTCAGTTCAATCTCTCCCTTGCCGGGCATCTTATTGACTTCGATCTGCAATGTATCTCCGCCAACGCTTGTCCAGGCCAGTCCTCTGACAATGCCGACCTCATCCGTCTCATTCCGCTTATCCGGATGATACTTGGCCTTTCCGAGATACTTCTCCAGATTCGCCGTCCGCACATGGATGGATTTCTTTTTTGACTGAATCAGTTCGCGTGCCGCCTTACGGCAAATGTCACCGATCTTGCGCTCCAGATCACGGACGCCCGCCTCGCGCGTATAACCCCGTATGATCTCCTTTAACACACCGTCGCTGATGGTGAGCATATCGTCCTTCATTCCGTTTTTCTTAAATTGCTTTTTTAATAAATGCTCTTTCGCAATATGGAACTTCTCATTCGCCGTATAGCTCGTGACCTCGATCACTTCCATGCGGTCTAACAGGGGGCGTGGTATCGTCTCTGTCGTATTCGCCGTTGCAATAAAGAACACCTCGGAAAGATCGACCGGAAGCTCAATATAATGATCCCGGAAATTCGCGTTCTGCTCGCTGTCAAGCACCTCAAGAAGCGCGGAGGACGTATCTCCCTTGTAATCGCTGCTCACCTTATCGATCTCATCCAGCAGGATCAACGGATTTTTTACACCCGCCTGCCGCAGACCATTGATGATCCGACCGGGCATCGCACCGACATAGGTCTTACGGTGTCCGCGGATCTCCGCCTCATCGCGCACACCGCCTAAGCAGATGCGCACATATTTTTTATTCAATGCCTCCGCGACGGAACGCGCAATCGAGGTTTTTCCCGTTCCCGGCGGTCCGACTAAGCAGAGGATCGTACTGTCGCTGTGATTCGTCATGCAACGCACGGCAAGGAATTCCAAAATGCGCTCCTTGACTTTCTCCAGACCGAAATGATCTCTGTCTAAGATTTCTTCCGCATGGTCAATGTCCCGGTTATCCTTTGACATCTTATCCCACGGCAATTCCAAGAGCGTCTCAATATATCCCCGCTCGACCGCGCTCTCCGAGCTGCTTGTGGCAACACTCTTAAAACGGGCGATCTCCTTTCGTATCCGCTCTTTGACCTCCTTTTTGGCCTTCAGCTTCTCGACCGCCTCCTCAAACTGCTCCGCGTCAGAAAATGTTCTGTCATCTCCCAGCTCCTCCCGGATATAGCCGAGCTGTTCCCGCAGTACATATTCGCGCTGGTTCTTATCAACACGCTGCTTGACCCCCTCGGTCAGCTTGAGCTTGATCTTTGCGATCTCGACCTCCCTGTAGATCAGATCAACGGCAATCCGATAGCGCTCCGTCTCATCGACAGCCTCAAGCACACTCTGCTTCTCCGGCGTGGGAAGCGGCATATTCATGATCGCTGCGTCCACGATCTTTCCGACGTCGTGCAATGCTTCCAAGCGGAATCCAATCGCTTTTCCCACTTTCGGGTGAAAAAGCGCGTATTGCCCCATCAGTTCCTTGATATGGGATATATATGCCGCCCGCTCCGTCTCCGTTAATTCGGCATCCTGCGCGGTCTCCGGCGACACGATTTCCTGTAAAGTCTCCGGCGACTCCGTCTCCTGTGTGGTCTCCGATAGCTCGGTTTCCTGCGTGGTCTCCGACGACGCGTTTTTCTCCCCGCACACCGTCACCTCGGCCTCAAAATAAGCCTTTTCCGGTTCCCCCACGGTACGCAGTCCGTTTAAACGCGCCCTGACCGTTCCCTCCGCAAGCACGCGGACGATATTTCCCTGCATCCTGCTGACCTGACGGATCGTGACGATCGTACCTATGTCATACAGATCCTCCCTTTGCGGTTCTTCCGTGCTCGCATTCCGCTGCGTGAGAACCATCAGTTCCCCGTTTCCCCTCATCGCCTTTTCCACTGCCTGAACGGAGTATTCTCTTTGCACATCAAAATGAAGTATCATATTCGGAAATACCGTCAGATCGCGCAGCGCGACCATGGGTAATCTCTTTTCTTTTTCCAAGTGTTTCTCTCCTTATTGTTCTGTTTATCTAAAAGCAGAAAACGCCGCCTAGCTTGGACGACGTTTTTCCATCTCATCATTTTCATTCCGCTCGCCGCCTTCAATACGGCCTCCCGCATGAATGACCATTGGCTCACTATTCCCTTCCACAACCTCTTTTGTGATAACACACTCCTCAATGGACTCGTCGGACGGGATCTCAAACATGACGTCCATCATAGCATTTTCCATAATGGAACGCAGCCCTCTCGCGCCCGTCTTTCGCTCCATCGCCTTTTGCGCGATCGCCTCGATCGCCTCCGGTTCAAATCTGAGGCGCACATTATCAAAACCAAGCAGCTTTTGGTATTGTTTGATCAGCGCGTTCTTCGGCTCCGTCAGAATGCGTTTCAACGCCTTCGCATCCAATCCCTCCAGCGCGACGTTGATCGGCATACGACCGATAAACTCCGGTATCAGACCGAACTTCACCAGATCCTGCGGCGTCACCTCCCGCAAAAGCTGACCGATCTCTTTTTCGGATTTGCTCGCGATCTCCGCATTAAAACCGATGGACTTGCGATCCAGTCTTGTCTCCACGATCTTTTCCAGTCCGTCAAAAGCTCCTCCGCAGATAAAAAGAATATTGGTCGTATCAATCTGTAACAGTTCCTGATGCGGATGCTTTCTTCCTCCCTGCGGTGGTACGGATGCAACCGTTCCCTCTATGATCTTCAGGAGCGCCTGCTGCACACCCTCACCGGACACGTCTCTGGTAATGGAAACGTTTTCGCTCTTTTTGGTGATCTTATCAATCTCGTCAATATAAATAATACCGTACTGCGCGCGTTCCACTTCATAATCCGCTGCCTGAATGAGCTTTAAAAGAATATTCTCCACATCCTCGCCGACATAACCCGCCTCCGTCAGCGTCGTTGCGTCCGCGATCGCGAACGGAACGTTGATGATCTTCGCCAGCGTCTGCGCAAGATATGTCTTTCCGGAACCGGTCGGCCCGATCATGATAATATTGCTTTTCTGCAGCTCCACACCGTCGTCATCTTCCGGTGCCAGAACCCGCTTAAAGTGATTGTAAACCGCCACGGACAGCACTTTCTTAGCTGCCTCCTGTCCGATGACATACTCATCAAGAAACTTTTTGATCTCTGCGGGCTTGATCAGATTAATATCAAGCTCCGGTGATTGGACGGCGTCCATCTCTTCCTCTTCTTCCTCGATGATGTCAGCGCAAATATCCACACACTCGTCGCAGATAAATACTCCTGCCGGACCTGCGATCAATTTTTTTACCTGTCCCTGCGTTTTGCCGCAAAAGGAGCATCTAATATTTTTTTCGTCTGAATTTTTTGAACCCATATCAGCGCTATTCCTCTGCCCTTTCACACATAGTCATCCCATTTTTCAATTTATACGGCGGCGCCGGGCATCCCCGCTTACCGCCCGCGGTCGTTATTCAGCAGCGTCGGCATCGGCTCTTTTCTCCATGACCGCATCGATCAAACCGTACTCCTTTGCCTCCTCAGCCGTTTTCCAGTTATCTCTCTCGGTATCCGCCACGATCTCCTCATAAGGTCTTCCTGTATTGGCCGCTAACAGCCTGTTCAGTTTTTCCTTTGTGCGCTGCATATGCTTTGCCGCGATCTCAATCTCCGTTGCCTGTCCCTGTGCTCCTCCGAGCGGCTGATGGATCATGATCTCGGCATTCGGGAGCGCCAGACGCTTGCCCTTTGCGCCTCCCGCAAGCAGAAACGCACCCATGCTCGCCGCCATGCCGATACACATGGTGGACACGTCGCATTTGATATACTGCATGGTATCATAGATTGCCATTCCTGCCGTCACGGAACCTCCCGGACTGTTAATGTAAAGATGAATATCCTTATCGGGATCCTCCGCCTCAAGGAACAAAAGCTGCGCTACCACAATACTTGCAGAGGTATCGTTGACTTCCTCTCCTAAAAAGATGATCCGCTCCTTCAATAATCTTGAGTAAATGTCGTAGGAACGCTCCCCACGGCTTGTCTGCTCGATGACATATGGCACTAAGCTCATTGACCATGACCTCCTTATATAGGAATATTTGTACACGCGAGTTTGCGCTTTTATTTCTCTTTTGCCTTTTCTACGACAAAGTCAACCGCCTTCTTGACAACAACGTCAAGCATCAGCTCTTTCTTTTCCCGCTCGCCGAGCATCTCTTTCACCTTGTCCGCTTCCATCTGGTAGATCTCCGCCAGCCTTTCGACCTCTTTCTCATAGTCGGCGTCATCCGTCGTCATATTCTCCGCCTTGGCAACCGCCTCCAGCACCAGTCTGGACTGGATCCGCTTTAACGCGGTCGGCTTGATCTGCTCCAGCATTTTTTCATTTGTCAGCCCGGTGAACTGGTAATACTGCTCCAGTGTCAATCCCTGCATGGAAAGACGCTGTGCAAAATCATCCACCATCTGTCTCTGTTGTGTCTCTAACATCGGATCGGGAATATCCATCTTCGCATCGGCAATGATCGCCTCAATGACAGCCTCTTCCTTTTTATCCTTCGCCTCCGTCTCCTTCTTCTCCGCCAGCTTCTTCTTTACGTCTTCTCTGTACTCCGCCAGCGTTTCAAATTCGGAAACCTCGCTTGCAAACTCGTCGTCCAGCTCAGGAAGCTCTTTCTCCTTGATCTCCTTTACCGTACATTTGAATACGGCTGCCTTTCCCTTCAGCTCCTCTGCCTGATAATCCTCCGGGAATGTCACATTCACGTCGGTCTCTTTATTCAACTCGGCGCCGATCAACTGCTCCTCAAAGCCGGGGATAAATGCGCCGGAGCCGATCGTCAGCGGATAGTTCTCACCCTTTCCGCCCGCGAACGCCACACCGTCTACGAATCCCTCAAAATCAAGGATTGTCATATCGCCGTCCTTTACCGCTCTGTCCTCCACCGTGATCTCGCGCGCGTTGCTCTCTCTTTCCTTATTGATCTCCGCGTCAATCTCCTCATCCGTTACCTCAGTGGAAATCTTCTCAATCTGAACGCCTTTATACTTACCGAGGGAAACCTCCGGCTTTAACGCAACGGTCGCCGTAAAAATAAAGGGCTTGCCCTCCTCTACCTGTACCACCTCGATGGACGGCTGGGAAACGATCTCTTCCTCGCACTCCTCTAACGCATTGGTATATGCCTGAGGAATCAACTCATTGGCAGCATCCTCATAGAACACGCCCTTGCCGTACATCTGCTCTATCATTCTGCGAGGCACCTTGCCCTTACGGAACCCCGGAATGCTGATCTTATTCTTTGCTTTCTGGTATGCGGATTCAATCGCTTTGCCCAATTCCTCCGCGGAAGCTTCAATCGTAAGCTTTGCCATATTTTTCTCCAGTTTTTCAACCTGTAAACTCATTTTGCGTTTTTCCTCCTTCATACCGCTGGGCATCTAACCCCATACGCATAGTCATTGTAAGAGTATAGCATAGTTCTAACGAAAAGACCAGTATTTTTTTCAGTACACAAAAGAGTTGTGCTGACGCAGCGCTCGCGCGTACGCACTTGTGAAAAGAGAAGAAAACAGCAGCCGTTCCCGACTGCTGTCTTCTTCTCTCATCAAAGGTTTCCTTTATTGTTCCAAAATCCCTTTGGCATTTTACTGGAACCAGGAATTAATCTCCGCCTCGCAATCGCTGCAGTAATGGATCTCCTCACCAAAAAGGGTCTCGGTCTTGCACTTCTTAACCTCTCCGCAGAGATCACACTCAACCTTCTTGCCGCAGCCGACTGCGCTCAATGCTACCATAGTCATCATACCTACGATTGCAGCTGCTCTTGCCAGTTTCTTCTTCATGTACTTTGCCCTCCTCATAGCTATATGGTATTTTTCAGAAACGACAATATCATAATCAAAAAGCGTCACAAAGTCAAGTCCGGAAGACGGATAATTTTTTCCGGATTGAGAAGCGCCGCCTCCGACTCGTCGTGCGCCGTCATGATCAGAATCCTGCCCGCCTGATTTTTTAGGATAAACGTCGCCAGCTTCTTTTTGTTTTCCGCATCCAGACCGCGGAACGGCTCGTCTAAAAGCAGCAGATCTCCCCCCGCAAGCACGGCGCGCGCAACCGCCGTCCGCCTCATCATGCCGCCGCTTAATTCCGCCGCAGTCTGATCGGCTGCCCCGGCCGGAAGAAGGCTGTCTAAGCATTCCCGTATTCGCCCGGTCTCCTTCTCGTCACTGACCATACGCACATTGGATTCCGCCGTCTCCGTCAAAAAAAGACAATCCTCCTGAAAGGCAGGAGAAATGCGGGGAATTCCCGAATCGTCCCGCTTTCGCTTCTCTTCCGCATCCGGCGCATCCGGCATCACAAGTCCCATCAGCAGCCTGAGCCACGTCGTCTTGCCGCTTCCCGAACTGCCCACAAGCGCGATCCGCGCCCCGTTTTCCATCCTCATCTCGGTCAGATCGACGACCGTCTTTCCCTGATAGGTTTTGCGCATGGCAGGAATCCTCACGCCCTGCGCATCCCGCACGGCATTCGCTCGTAAGCTGCTTTTTCCCCGTCCTGAAACGGGCCGAATGTGCATGGTGAGGAGTGTCCGCAGCAGAAAGAGCATGATTTTTTCACACAAAAAGCTGAGCAGCACCACGACCACGGTCCAGGCAAACACGCCCGCCGTATCCAAGTATACCTTGGACATATAGAGTCTCGTGCCAATCGCGAACTCGGGAATACCGATCACCTCCGCCGCAATGCCGGACTTAAAGCTCATGCCGATCGTCACGCGCGCCGCGCTGAGCATGTAAGGCGCAAGCGCCGGGCGGTACACATACAACAGCCGGTTCATCCGCCGCATGCCGCACACACGGGCAAACGCAAGCTGCCCCTCATCCGTCTTTGCAAGTCCGGTGAGCATATGGATATAAAAATAAGGAAAGACGACGAGGAACGAGATTGGGATCGCCAAATTTTTAGAGCCGCTCCAAATGAGCACCAAAATCACAAACGCCGCAACCGGAATGGACTTCATTGCCAAAATGACCGGTTCAATCAGCCGCTCCAGCGCGCGGCAGAAAAACGCGCACGCCCCGATCGCGGCACCCATGATCATACCGAGCAGAAAGCCCGCCATGATGCGCATGAGCGAGCCTGCCACAGAAGCATAAAACGCAGTCTGCCCAAGCTCCTTCCCTATCCGCGCGCACACGTTAAGCGGTCCCGCCAGCAATATGCGATTGTCCACCCGGACGGCGATCACCTGCCAGACGATCAACCAAAACAGGATCACCGCCGCGCGGGAAAGTGTTTTTTTCATAAATGCTTATGCCTTTCTGAATTCTCCCGCCTCTATGGGATATAGTAAAATGCATCCGCCGGAACGCTGCCCCCGATAAAAGAAGCGTCGTAACCCTCAAGCACGGCCAGATAACCCGACAGCGCCGCCTTCATTTCTTCTCCCGTAAGACAGGTGATATTACAGTACGGCAGCGCTTTCTCCGCGATTGCCGCCTTCTCCACAATGCCGAAATGCTCAACGAGCGCAGCTGCCTCCGCTACATTCGCATTGGCATAATCCGCCGACTCCTTATGCTCCTCCAAAAATGCCGCAACCGCGTCGGGATGCTCCGCTAAAAAATCATTTCGCACAAGCGTCACACCCGTGACGAGCATACCGTCCGCTTCGCCCTGCACCGCGTCCCACTCCGCCGTCATATCAAGCACCCGCACAATATCGGGATTCTGCGTGGAAAGCGCCGTCACATAGGGCTGGGGCAGAAGTCCGACCGCGTCGGGATGCTCCGCCAGATATGCCGCAACCTCCGTAGCCTCCGACTTATATTCCAACGTCACGTCCGAAAGATCGATTCCGTTTTCGGCAAGCAGATATTGCAGCACAAAGTCGGGCGTTGTGCCCATTCCCGTCAAATAGATCGTCCGCCCTTTTAAGTCCTCCATCTTTGAAATGGTATTGTCCGCCGATACCAGATAAAGCACGCCCAGCGTATTAATGTCGATGACCGACACGCCGCCGTCCGTCTTATGATACAGCACCGACGCAACATTCGCCGGAACCAGCACCAGATCAAGTTCCCCGGAGATCACCTGCGGCAGCAGCATGTCCGCCGTCGCCTCCATCGTAAAGGTATACTCATTTTTTGCAAGCCCCTGTTCCTGCCTGTCCATCAGCCATACAAGTCCCATGGAAGTCGGTCCCTTTAAGGAGCCGACGCGAATTTCGACCGGTTCGGTCGAGACTCCGCCGTCCTCTTTCGCTTTACCGCATCCGGTCAATGCCCCGATCAAAAGTAATCCTGTTAATAGCCACGTCATCCATTTTTTCATTTTCTTTCTCCTCTTGTCATAGCGGCTTTATCAGTCGTCTGTTTTTTGATTCATCCGACACAATTATACTCACTTTATGTTCGTATGACAAGCTTTGATCTGCCAAACGCAAAAGGCGCCTCGAATATTCGAGGCGCCCGGATCACTCCATGTGCATCATGCTATCGCGGATCAAAGCGAACCTTATTTCATGGACTCTTCCTGCTTCTTGATCATACGTCTTACCATCTCACCGCCGATAGAACCAGCCTCCTTGGATGTTAAGTCGCCGTTATAACCTTCCTTCAGGTTGACACCTAACTCAGAAGCAACCTCCGTTTTGAAACGGTTCATTGCTGCCTTAGCCTCAGGTACTTCCATCTTAGACTTGCTGTTTGCCATTGTTTTCACCTCCAACTTTTTCTTTTTTCCCCCAATGGGTTCTCTATTTTCAGATAAGTGATACTCTCACTTATCCGAACGTTTCTTTTTGAGAACCGGCATCAAAGTGTTTTTGTATCGCTTATCTTGGTGTTAGTATGAACTCGGGCGAAAAAAATATGTTGGAAATTTTTAGTCTCAATTTTTGATTAAGGAAACGCCGATTTAAGCGTTTCCTTTGCTCTCAGCATGCCTTCAACCTGCCGCTATGCTCAGCGCTTCTCTCCCAGGAACAGCAGTCCGATCGTTCCCGGTCCGGAGTGCGCGCCGATACTCGGTCCAATCTGCCCTACATGAACATCCGCAAAGCCAAAATGTTCCTTCATCATCTGCGCTACCGCGTTTGCGTCTTCTTCGCAGTCTCCGTGGATGACCGAGGGCATGATCTGCTGATCCTTAAAAGAACCAAGCTGCTCTGCCATGTGGTCGAGCAGTACCGCCAGAGATTTCTTGCGTCCTCTGACTTTTTCAAGCGGCACAAGCTTTCCCTCGTCATTGATATGCAGGATCGGCTTAATATTGATCATGCCGCCGAGAACCGCAGAGGATTTGCTCAATCGTCCGCCCCGATAGAGATACTGTAAATCTTCCACCGTAAAAAGCGCGCACAGATATTTGACATGCTCTTTGATCCACTCCGCCGTCTCGTCAAGGGTTTTTCCTTCCCCGCGCATAGCGACCGCTTTCCTTATCATCATCGCCTCGCCTGCGGACGCCGACAGCGTATCGATCACCACGATCTTCATTTCGGGATGCGCTTCCATCACTTCGTCCGCTCCGTTTTTAATATTGTTGATGCCCGAGCTTAATGCGGAGGAAAAGCTGATAAACAAAATATCCTTTCCCTCTCCCGCGATCTTCTCAAAGCGATCTAAGATCACTGCCGGATTGCTCGCCATCGTTCCCGCCTTTTTCCCCGCGCGCATCTCTTCATAAAATTCGTGCGGCGTCAGCTCCTTTTCCTCGCCGTACATCTCATCATCCAGCGTATAATAGTGCGGGATGACGCAGATGTCATGCTCTTTTACGAACGCGCTGTCCAAATCCGCGTTGCTCTCTGTTGCGATCACATAGTCTCTCATAATTTCCTCCTGATTTATCATTTTGTGAAAGTTTGGAAGAATCGCTTTAGCGATTCTTCGGTGCGTGAAAGGTTTCGCTTAAGCGAAACCGTAGAAAATCTTCGCGAAACGGCCTCTGCCGTGAGCGTTAGATTTTCTTCTCACACTAGATCCAGCCCAGCGCGCTGACAAGCATTCCTGCCGTCACACCGGTGATATACAATAATGAAATGATCCACACATTTTCTTTTAGGTGATGATTCGTCCTGCACAATACCAGGATGCCGACGCCCGCGGACACAAACAGCCCCGCCATCATTGCGCCGCCGCCCATCGCGCCCTGCACATAAAGCTGCGTTAAAACAACCGACGCTGCACAGTTCGGGATGAGTCCCACAAGACCGGCAAGCAGCTCGCCGAGTACCGGTCTGTTTAAGACGAGACCGGAGATCGTATCCTCGCCGACTACGTGAATGAGTATGCCAAGCACAAGCGTTACGGCAAAAATAAAAGCGATCATCCGGAGCGTATGCACCAGCGCCGAATTCAATATGCCTTTTTCACAGTGGCAATGGTCGTGCTCGCACAGATCATGAATGTGCAGCCCGTCCCCGCCCGTATGATTTTTTCGCACCGCGGTATCAACCAGCAGTCCGATCAGTATGCCGAGGCCGGCTTTTAGCGCAACGATCTTGACAATGACGGCTGCAGAAAGTCCGTTTGCGGTTTCCGAAAACAAAATCGGCAGCATCTCGTCCGAGGTGGACAAAAATACCGCGAGCAGTGTACCGACCGTGATGACGCGCCCCGCATAAAGATTGGCTGCCGCCGCAGAAAATCCGCACTGCGGAAGAATGCCGAGCACACCGCCGGCCACCGGACCGAACCTGCCGCTTTTCCTGATCATGCGAACAGTCCTCTCGCTCTCCCTGCTCTCAAGCCATTCCATCGCAAGATAGGCAAGGAACAAAAAGGGCAGGATTTTTATGCTGTCAATCACAGCATCCAACAATACGTCTAACATAAAGCTCCTTTTGAAACGACCATGATACGGTTTTTACAGCCTATGCCCGCTGTTCATACACGATTCCGACTTTGATCTTCTGCGCGGTCTGACTGTCTGCAAGGCGCTCCACGATCGCCAGCCCAAACGGGATCGCACAGCCCATTCCACGCGCCATGATCATGTGCCCGCTCACTGTGACCTCGTTTTGATTCACAAGTGCACCGCCGTCCGCAAGATGCTCCTCAAAGGTCGGATAGGAGCAAGCGTCCTTTCCTTTCAAATAGCCTCTGTGCGCAAAAATGCTCGGCGCCGCGCAGATTGCGGCAATATCCCTGCCCGCCTCATTCCACTCATCGAAGCGTGCCATCAGCGGCTCATACGCTTCCAAATTCTTGGTTCCCGGCATACCGCCCGGCAAAATGAGCATGGACGCCGCGGAAAAATCCGCTTCTTCATATAACTGGTCCGCCGTCACGGTCACATTGTGGGAGCTAGTCACTTCCTTTTTTCCCATGATGGAAACCGTCTTGACCGGAACGTCCGCGCGCCTTAATAAGTCCACGACCGTCAGCGCTTCAATGATCTCAAACCCGTCCGCCAAAAAAAGTAATGCTGTCTGCTTTCCCATCCGAATTTCTCCTTTTATTTTTTATGAACCTATCAGATCAGGTTCTTAATCCCTTATTGTCAGGCATTCCATAGCCAACTTATTTATTGTAATATGAAACAAGAAAAAAAGCAACTAAACGAAATCCACCAGTTCTGTCAGCGAGCGAATCTCCCGTCTCTGCCCATATTCTTTCACGGTTCCCGTTCTGTTAATCAGAACCGGATAAGCGCCTGCACGGATCCCGCAGATCATATCCTTTTCCTCATCCCCGACAAACACGATGTCCGATAGGGCGATCCGCATGGTTTCACTCAACATCTGCAAGCCTTTAGCACAGGGCTTCCGAACACCTGTGTCATTCGAGGTAAAAGGATAATCCATATACTTTCTCAGGACGGATAAGTCTCCCAGCGCATACTCATTATCCATGCCGTATGGCACATCGGAAAGCGTGCCCAGCACAATTTTGTTGTCCGACAGCGTTTTTAATGTTGCCTCCGCTTCCGGAAACGGAGCGCAATCCTGCCGGAAATACGAATAAAAACTTTTCTTTACCCTTTCCATATCCTTCATCGGCACATCCATGCCGCTCAGGATCTCGGTAAAAATGTGCGCAGACGATACCTCTTCTTCTCTCGGATAGATTCTTGTATTATATTTTGTCAGCACGCTGCCGGCATGCTCATATTGCTGCTCCGTAAAATGGTATCCGTATTTGTCCGCTATCTTCTCAAATGCCGGGCGGTACAATTTTGACCAGTTTAACGGATTCCGGTATTCGATGAGTGTGTGACCAATGTCAAATATGACCGCCTTGAACATGGCGTACCTCCGATTGTGTCTTTTATGAATCGCTAATTGGACTGTTGATCAGGCAGAACGTACTTACTGCTTCTTCCTTTGCCACGCTGTACAAGCAATCCTTTTTCCACCACCCTTCTCAACAAGCGTGATGCCGAGGAAGCGCTGATTTCCAGTTGTGCCTCCACATTTATTCTGGTAATCTCACCATTCTTTTTCACAAAATCAATCACCCGCTCTTCTTCACCGGCAATCGGATTCGATTTTTTGAATTCCTCACCATAATTCATATTCGGCAATGTAATCTTGAATGCATTATTTGTCGTTTCGATCATCGGTGTTTTACCGGAATTCTCATAGGCCTTCAGAATCTTACGGATTCCGGTGCCGTATGCTTCGATCAACTCTAAGCGATAAAATACATTCGCCAAGCTCTGGTTCCGACACACGGACAACCCGACCATCACATCTTCCAACTCAATCCCCGGATACAGACCGCCAACCGAAACAAATTCCATACGATCAGCATAGATACTGATCAGGGCACTGGCACTGAAACCATAATCACGGTGCACTAATACATTCAGCAATGCCTCGCGTACGGCAACTTCCGGGTAATCTCTTGTATCAATACGCCGCAACTTATCAAAGATCGCACGGGTCTGATTCCGCAAGTCGATATAAGAATATACGTCATTTAACTGTTGCATCAGGGAGCCTGTAAACTCATGCCGGTCCTTAAAAATATTCTGATCATTGTCCTGGAAAACCGCAACCTTGATCGTGTGCATACACTGATCGGATAAAAGCAAGGCAAGATTCGTATAAATACCGTCAGAATTCAGCAACTTTAATGTCTGCATCTGCTTCGTTCCAAACGGGATCTCCCTTACAAAAAATTCTTTCTCTGTTGCCCGGAATGTCAATTCCTGATTCAGAGCCCGCATTTTCTCAAAACGTTCACCGTCCGTTTCCTTAATCATATACCGGATCATCGTATCCGTTGCAGGCACCGATGAATATCCCTGCCGCACATACACGCCTTCCGGCCGAAGTCCTTTTTTAGCGATATAATATGGTCTATTTGTTCCTCTTTGAATGTCTATTGCAACAATATGTTTTCCTTCAACCTCCAATGTTTCATAATGGAGAAACATGGTCAAATCCGGTTTGATTGCATCACGTATCATATTGCTGACTTGCAGAACAGTTTCATCTGTATTTTGTATGCCCGTTACCGTCCCGTCATCCTGAATCCCGATATACAATTTTCCACCATCACAGTTTGCAAAAGCGATCACCTCTTTTTTAATGTCATCAACAACGATTGCTTTTAACTCAATATTTTCGCTTTCATGAAAGTTCATACCGCATATCCCCCATACACTTTTTCAAGTCACATTATAGTCAATCACGTCAATCTCGTCAATATTTTTGACGAGATTGACGAGAAAAAGGCACTCATCCTTCCTTGGATATGGATGAAATGCCCTTTAGATATCATTTATTATATCACTTTATACATTCCCTTTATTGTTTCACAAAAACGGTATTTCCGACATGCACATGATTTACCCATACAACGCCGTTTTCATTTGTGATCTCATATAATTCTTTATCCTTAATCACGGTATTATGATAGAGCTCCATATATTCATCATTTTGAGGAAAAGGAAATTTCATTTCGGTAAGGACTCGCTTTTCTTTTACAAAACCATTGTTCGTAAATATCTCGTCCAGCTCAGCGGAGGAATAAAAATGATTATGACCGTCTCTTTTTACCCTCATGAACGCATCAATGATTCCCTTATCATCCTTTTCATTTCCCATGGGATCAGAGACCAGGACTTTTCCTCCCTTTACCAAGAGCCAGTTCATCTGCCTGACGGCATTTGCCGCGTTCGGAAAATGATGAAATGCGTATCGGGTAACAATCAGATCAAAACTCTCACTCCGAAACGGATATGCTAATCCGTCAAACGTTTGGAAGCTCAGGTTTGTGATACCCTTTTCTTTCACGGCAGCATTATTTTTTTCTATGATCGTCTCTGCAATATCAATTCCGCAGACATGTGCCGCCGGAAAGGCTTCCGCCAGCGGAAACGCCAGATAACCGGTGCCCGTTCCGATATCCAGAATCCGATCGTACGCGCTGTCTTGCACCAACGATAACAATAAGGATAGATGCGCGTCATCCCTTATGATACCGGCATATTTTTCATTATCCAAGATGCGGTTAAAGCTCTTTTTTGCCTGCTCTACCTGTTCCATATCACGATTCATCGCAGTATCCTCCCTTTCTCTGATGGCTCCAATAACCCAAAACGGGCATGTACTATTTTAACATAGCACATGCCCTCGCATTCCGCAATATTCCTACCGTCTGAAAATCTGCTCACTTATCCGAACAGAAATGGCCTGCGGTTGTACGGCTTCCCAATGCAGTTCTCCTTCCTGCAGCATTTTTTGAACCTGACTTCTCGACATGCCCAAGATCTCCGCAATCTGCTTTTCCGGCCGGATTTTTAATCCATACGTATTGTGTACGTTAAGTACGAGTCCGTCTTCTCCGGCACCACCATCCTCTCTTTCCTCACAGTATGTCGTATCGCACTGCTTCACAAAGTCATAGTTTAAGCGTTCTAAATCGATCTCTGCCTTGTTTTTTTGAAATAATGACATGTCTCTGCCGTATTTTTCCGCAAGCTCCTCCTCATTCCTTAAAAAGCAATCATATTCTTCTTTTGGAATGGAAGAAGCTTTTTTTCGTTCATAAATCGTAAGATTTAAGGTGTGCCGGCACGTCTCGCACTGATAGATCAGCCAGACATCCAGTTTACTGCCGTTGGCGTTGACGCGGAATTTTTTCGTGTTGATAAAATTTGTTTTTCTGCAGCATCCGGCACAGCCCCGGATCACTGAGAAAGATTCTTTTGGAACAATCTCATATTCTACGATTCTACAATAGCTCATTTGCATCTCCTATTCACGATAGTCCGATGCGCAGGCTATTACCGTTTTAAGTTTTTTATTTGCAATAGCCGCGCTATGCAAAATAAACAGGTGTCGTCATAAGCCGTTTCCTCCTCTCTTTTTTGCCACAATGATGTCCGCTTCCTCGGGTGCATCCCATATTTTTTCAGCATGGAATCCCGCGCTTTGCAATAAAGAAAGCTCGTGCTCCAACGTCAGCGGAATGTCAAAATGAACAAAACGCTGTTCGGGAATGGCGGATTTTTTTCGTTTCTCCGTGTACGTACTGCGCAAAAGTTCTTCCTCCTCCTCACAGCAGGCGATGTAATCCCCCAACAGAAATACGCCGCCCGCCTTCAGACCAAGAAATATCTTTTTGTAGAGCTCCTTTTTCGCCTCCGGCAAGAAATGATGCAGGCTCTCAAAAGAGATTACGGCATCCCATTTTTCTAAACCGAAATCATATTGAAAATAATCCCGGCACACGGTCGTCAGTTTCTTTTCGGGATGCTTTTGCCGCAATTGTTCCAGCATTTCCTGACAAAGATCGACGCCCGTAACGGCGATATCGGGGTTCTTTATCCAAATCTGATCCAATTCCAGACCGGTGCCGCACCCCAAATCCAAAATATTCCGGCAGTCACCGGGCAGCAGCTCGGCAAATCTCTGATAGGACTTTTCCCAAATCCCCATATGCTCCTCATAACCGTCCAGTCTTTTTATAAAGAAGTCAGCCATCTCCTCCAGCGGAGAATCCGCCGTATCTGAAAGCCACTGTTTCAGACCGCGCAAATATTGTTCTCTTGATTCCATTTCTTTTCCTTTCCGGCGTCCTATGTTCGGGTAATCACAAACGCCATTTCTCCGGGAAAACGCTGATCAAAGTGTTTCCTGCACCGAATATATCGGTGGCACTAAAAATCAGCGCTTCCTTCGTGTAAGAATAGTTTAACGGATATCACTGCATCCAAGCACCTTATACTTATTTATAAAAAAGAACGCTACGCGTTCTTTCATGGCCATGAAATTTCCTATAAGTAAAAAACGTGAGCCAACTTTCGTCAGCTCACGTTCCGTCGTTTTTCTTGTCTGATGATGCGCTGTATGCTTTTTTCGGATAAATAATAATGATCTGCCAGTTCCCCGATAGACATACCGGACAAATGATCCTGATAGATTGATTCATTCCTGCGCTGCAGTTCAGATCGGTATGACGTCTTACTTCCCCACTGCCGCCTATTCTCCTGCTTTCGCGGAATATAGATGTTTGCTCCGTCAACATACTGCTGTATCAGTTCTATTACCTCGTTTGGCAGAAATTCTTCTGCTCTCCTATAGCCCATGTCTGCCTCCTAAATATATATTTTTTAGGAATCGCAGCGGCTATAACAATATTATTCTACATTGCAATAGCCTCTGCTATGCAAACATAACATATCGTTTCAAATCATAATCCCCCTTTCCGAATGCTCTTTTACGCTTACTGTTTCTAAAATCCTCACATCGAAAGCTGCCTCGTAAAATCCTCTATGCTTCCCGCTTTCGCAGCCAGTTTCAGCCATGCGCGCAAAACCGCCTCATCCTTTTGCACGGTGATCTGCTCTTTTAGAGAGGACGGTATCTCGCCGAAGTCACTAAGCAGTTCTAAAATATCATTTATCTTCCCTTGAATCACGCCTTTCTCTATTCCTTTCTCAATTCCTTCCGCAAGTCCAGCAGCTTTTCCCTCCGCAATCGCTTCTTCCCGTATCCGTTCCTCAATCTCAAAGCTTTTCATATAGGCAAGCCCCACCTTCCCGTCACATTTGACCGCCGTTACCATCTCATGCAGTCTCTGTAAGCTCTCTGTCTTTGCATTCTCCCTTGACGAATGCTCCATGTAATGCAGAAGTTCCCGTAAACTCTTCGGCGGATTTCCCTTCGTTCCCTGCGTATAAAGAAAAATTGTTCTCGCTCCGTCCTCATATGGTAACTCTGGGACCTCTATACAGCCGTTCTTGATCGTATAGACCATCCGATCAAGAGAAAAAGGATCATAGGTCGTGATAAAGATCACAACGACATTCCGAAGGGCACGATATTTCTCTCCCGCTTTCAAGCTTCCATCGTCCAGCTTCGCATGATAAAACCGCACTCTTTTCGGCAAGGCAGCAACATCACCTTTTCCATCGTTGTTGTCCGGCTCCAGATCGAAGAGTTCCCCGTCTTCTTCATCTAGGTACACATCCATTCGGATGCCGTGTTTGTCCGTATCCTCTCCCTGCATGAAGTGTTGCGGAATCACCTTAATCTTTCCGAGCTTTCTGCCCAAAATGCACTCCAAGATGCAGCGCGCCGCGGGCTCTCCGTAGACCTGATGGCTCGTCAGACTGTTCACCAAAAAGTTATCCACCAGATTTAGTTCTTCCAATTGTCGTAATTGTCTCATTTTTCCTCCTGTTCCCATAGTGCACGAAAACAGGAGGCTATCTGTCTCTTTTCTTTTTCCATACACTATGCTTTTCAATTTGTTTTGTGGGTAAAGCATAGATTACAAAAGATCGCTTCGCGTTCTTTTAGAAAAAGTAAGATCTTGAAATCGGCAGAATGCCGTCTGACACGGATTACTTTTCAGAAATGACTGACACTCCCGAAAACAATCCATCAAAGAATATATGCTTTGTGCTGATTATACAAAGTTTTGCCCCTTGCGTCAAGGTAACATCCTAAAAATCTCTTTTAAGTCTTATTTAAGATCATGATTGCCGGGATAGAACTCCGGCAATTTCACCAACTCACATTGAATTTGGGGGAAGTTTATGATAATATTCAGAACAGCAAACCGAATTTCGGCAATGCAAAAACCATATGAAGCGGAGAAGGGACTTATGCTTGCATACAAATTATTGCAATGCACATGGGGATTGCCACAGACATTAGTCGGTGCAATATATTTCTTGATAAACAGAAAGCAGCCACATTTTGATTACAATGGCGCTGTTGCAACTATCTGGAAAAGCAAATCCAGTTTGTCACTTGGGTTGTTCGTGTTTGTTTCAGATGACCCGTTTTACTATTATCCTGATTACCGTGATAAATTTGACGAAAATACATATTCAAAAATGCTATTAGTTCATGAGTATGGGCATACAATACAATCTTTAATATTTGGACCGGTTTATTTGATTGCAGTAGGAATCCCTTCCGTTCTTTGGAGTTTTTTCCCCTTATTTGTAAGGAAAAGGGAACGTCAAAAGATATCCTATTTTTCGGCATATCCGGAAAGGTGGGCAAATCATCTGGGAGAGCTGATAACCAAGGAAAACTCTATTGGTGAACCATTATAAATGATAATGTTACATTCCTATTCCGATCCTATTTTCTACTTAACATCCGAATTATTTACTTTTTCTATCCACATCGCATAAGCCAGCGAGACGACAGTCAATACCGCCGCTGAGATTATGGCTAATGCTTTTGTCCCGCTAACCGCAAACGCGCTGAGGGAATTGACCGCACTGTGTGTCAGGATGCAGGGGATCAAACTCTTCGAATGATAAAAAATAATCGTAAAAACAAATCCGATTGCCGAAGCATAACAGATTTGTAATAAGGTTGAAAATACTTCCGCGCCGTTTAAGAGGTTCACAATATGACCGATACCAAAAGTGATACTTGAAACGAGGATTGCGCGTTTCACATTTTGTCTGCACATTGCCTTGAATAAAAAGCCCCGGAAAATGACCTCCTCCAAAAATCCCACGCACAGCATACTTACCACATACAGTATCGTTTCCACTACAGACATATGGAGCCCGACCCCACGCCAGAGATTCGTGGACGCGATCAGAACAAGCGGCAGGAAATACAGATACTTTCTGTAATCGATTTTCACTATACCAAGCCCGTATTTCTCTGCCAATCCGTTCCTGCCTATCCAAACCGCAAGAAACGCGGTCATCGCCAGACACAGGGGCGCTGTGACGATCTTCGCCGTCCCCAGCCCCGCTGAAATCTGATCTGCCACACTGAACAGAATGACATACAGGCCGATCCAGACCAAAGAAAAAGCAAGTTCATTTTTTTGATAGAAACGCGTCATGAAAACGATAACCTCCTACGTTAATGCATAGCACGCTCCGGCAAACGCACGCTCCAAGTCCGCCGCAACGGCAGCCTCGTCATACTTCATGGTATTATTGGCAAACATGCCGGCATATCCGTGAACGAAGAGAAACAGCAATCTGAATATTTCTTTCGCCCGCGTGATGTCGGTACCCGCCGACTCGCTGAGCACATTCAGAATTGGCAGCAGCTCTTCCACATCAATCAGTTCGGAAATGCTTTTCCCCGAATACTCGTCGGATTGGAACAGCAGGCGAAAAAGCTGCTTTTCCGTTTGCGCAAACCGAATATAGGACAGCCCGATCTCCAGCATCGGGCTGTCACCGTGAATATCCATCAAATAAGCCGTGTGATAGGCATCCGCTTTTTGATAAACCGCTTTTTTCATGTCCTCGATCGTCTTAAAATGGTACATGACCGGCTGTGTGGAGCAGCCGAGCTTTTCGGAAACCGTGCGGGCGTTGACCGCATCAATCCCAAATTCTCTCGCCACTTCAAACCCTGCGTCTATGATCATTTCCCTTGTGATCTTCGCTTTTGGCGGCATGATCATTTCTCCTTTTTGATAACATCTAAATATCAAACCTCGCATACTCTTTCTATTGCTTTCGCAGAACAATAGAATCATACAGGCATATGATACAACGCCTATATATGATTATTGTTATATAACATTAATTATATATAGGTGTTCACAGCTTGTCAATCCTTTTTTAACTAAATTTTCTTTCACAGCGTCACTCTGACCTCTTCACATAGAAGGAATAATGCGCTGTCCCTCCATAACCGCTTTCCTTGTTCCATTCCGCCGTGACTTCATAGATATAACCGCCGATTTTCAGCTCGATTTCATTTCCCATGACCGCAATATCTTCACTCTCCGCGGTCGGATCAGACCAATTTTCATCACTCCAGCACCGTATGCTTACGATTCGATCCGGCTCCTCGGCAAAACGCAGGACGACGGTCTGATATGTTGTTTCAAGCGGCGGCAGCCACGTCTCACAATCCAGCGGGTGCGCATGATCCACTTCTATTCCTGTAGAAGTTCCGTCGCCATTTTCACGCTGCCATGAATACGTCCCCAACAGCGCATCATGAGCGGTTTCATCGCTGATCACAGTCAATAGGGGCGGTTTCTCTGATCTGACCGGCGCACTCCCCTCCGTCACGGAAAACTCCGCAGAATACCACTTCTTATCATAATCTCCCGAGCTGCGGAAATCCATGATTTCTTTTACGATGCGGTAGGTTCCCGGTGTCAATTCACCGTATAAAAATCCCCAGTCCTCCTCAAACTCGACGCTTCCCTCACCGGGAATACACCACGCCACATCATTCCATCCGATCTCGTCGCCAATTCCCTGTGCATAGGGCACCTCCACCCACTCGTCCCCTTCTTTTTTCTCGATCCGGTACCAGGTTCCGCTCGTAAGCTCTCCCGTCGGCGCTCCGCCGTGCTGTATAAATACAACCGTGCAGCCCGTTGCGCTCACCGACTCCGCCCGCAGCGTCAGTCCCCATTCGTCGTTTGCTCCTTCGTCCGCTTCTTCGCCATTCTCCGGATGCCCGGCAGTTTCCGCATCTTCGTCCCGCCCTGCTCCTGCTGCCTGACCTGTGCCTGTTTCCGCATCATCCTCCCGCTGCGTTCGTTCTTCACCAAAATCCCCTGCCACCATATCGTTCTTTTCCGGCATGAGATCCGGTTCGATGCCACGATCCCTGCTGCCACAGCCCACCGATAAACTGCACGCCAGCATCAGTATCACAATTGTTTTTTTCATCAACACCACTCCTTTGGGGAATCCTCATGACCGCTTCACTTTCTCACCAGCCCATATAGTCGTCCTCGTCCCAATCCCACTGGGAACCATTCCACTCATCGTTTGCGATCAGCATCCGCACCAGCTCTACAAATTCCAGCTTATACTCATCGTCTCCGAGATTCAGATCATCCAGCATGGCAAGCACATCCTGAAGCTGCATATTTCCGCAATATTCGCTTTCACGAAGCACCATACCAAACGCCGCAACGCCCGCCGCAAAACGAATATTCACAGACGGCGTTCTTCCGTAGCTCTCCCTGCCGATCTCATAATCAAACTGCATGCTGCGGTCTCCGTCCGGCTTTTTGCAGCGGATATGCAGCGTGCCGACATTTCCCTGCGACAGCGCGGACTGCATCGTTCCCCGCACAAGACGCACCTCATAGAGTGCTGTCACGCTGTGCCCTGCTCCGATCTCTCCCGCATCCTTCGTATCATCCGAAAAATCCTGTGCCGCAAGCGCCCTGTTTTCGTAACCGATCAGACGATATTCGCTCACAATGTCACTGTTAAATTCCATCTGAAGCTTTACATCCTTTGCTACCGTGACGAGCGTTGCTCCCAGCTCCTGCACAAGCACCTTTCTCGCCTCGCTTAAGGAATCAATGTACGCGTAATTGCCGTTTCCTTTATCCGCAAGCGTTTCCATCCGGTTATCCTTCAGATTTCCCGTTCCGAATCCGAGTACGGTTAAAAAAACACCGCTTCTTCTTTCCGTCTCCACCAGATTCTCCAGTTCTTCCACGGATGTCAGTCCCACGTTTAAGTCTCCATCGGTCGCAAGAATGATCCGGTTATTGCCGCCCTCAATAAAGTAATCCTGTGCGATCGAATAGGCTGTCATGATCCCTGCGCTTCCATTCGTGCTTCCGCTTGCTTCCAGCGCATTCAGCGCATTCACGATCCGATCCGTCTCGTTTCCTTTTGCCCCCGTCAGCACAACCTCGTCCTCACCCGCATAGGTCACGATCGAAACGCGGTCCCTTGCCGTTAAGTTCGACGCAAGCATCGCGAAGGACTGCTGAAGAAGCGGCAGCTTATCCTCGTCATACATAGAACCGGAAACGTCAATCAAAAAAACAAGATTCGAGGCCGGCGCATCGGAAAAATCAATCGCCTCGGTCTGTAAGCCAATCTGCAGCAAATAGCTGTCCTCATTCCACGGACATGCCGCAATTTCCGTATTAATGCCGAACGGCTCACCCGCGCGCGGTCCGTGATAATCATAGCTGAAATAATTCAGCATCTCCTCAATGCGGACGCTGTCCTTCGAAAACCAGCTTGAAGCCCATCCGGACTCGATCATCCGGCGCAGGTAACTGTAAGACGCCGTATCCACATCTGCAGAAAAGGTGGAAAGCGGCTGTTCCCGTACACTGACAAACGCATTCTCTGTGATCTCGGTAAACTCGTCTCCATAGGGAATCCTCTGTGTGTCACTCTCATACGGTGCTTCCGCAGCGTAATCGCCGTTATATTCCGGCTCGGCATAGGACCATGACTCATCGCTGTCGTACAGCACGTCGTCCGTATACCCATTGTTTTCCGCAGGATAGACTCCTTCTTCATTTCCCGGATTGCTGCCGTCCGCTTCTCCCGCCCCCTTAATCTGCGGCGTGCCGCTATTTCCGTTTTGGGAATACATTGGTCCGCTGTCCTGCGCACCGGCCTCCGTACTCGCCCTGTTCTCTCCTTTGCTCTGTCCGCAGCCGCCAAGCATGCCGATCGTCATACAGATTCCCAGTACCATTGCTACTATTCTCTTTTTCATAATAAAATCCCTCCCTTTTTCGTATCTTTCACATCTTCTATAACAGATACGATCAAACAGGGAGGGATTTATGGTATCATTGGAAATTTTTTATAAAAATATTTGCCTGCCCGGTTCCTATTCCCCGTCATCCGCTTCATAGCTGACGAGTACATATCTCGTCTCTCCATCCACGATTTCCGGCTCCACAAAAACCGTATACCGGCCGCCCACAGTCAATTCTTCTTTTTTGCCAAGCAGTCCCGATAAAAAGCCTTCCTTCTGCCAGAGCAAAATAACCGTTTCATCCGGTGCAAGTGCCTCAGGATCCCCGATCAGCTCCATCTGATAAAAGAATCCCTCCCTCGTCTGCCATGATTCAGAGATTTCCCCGTAGCATTCATATGTGGAAGGCCTTTCTGCTGAACTGTGATTATCGCCGGCGGGTTCTTCTTCCGGTTCGGCTGCCGCAGTCTCGGTGTTTCCCTGATATTCTTGCTCTGCACCGTCCCCTGACGCCGCATTGTCTACAGGTTCAGCTTCTTCCTTCGGCGATTCCGATCCTTCCGCCACATCCGTGTCATCTGCGAAACCGTCATATTCAACCGCCGAATCGTTATTCGCAGCTTCCGATCCCATTCCGTTCATCATGCCGTTATCCGATTGCGCCTCCGATTGCTGCATTTCCTGAGCCGCCGGCGCCATGTCCGCTGCCGTGGTATCTGCGTTTCCCGCCGATGCCGTCAGATTCGTTTCGTCCGCATTCTTTACATTTCCTCTCCATGCGGGAAGAATGATTGCCAGGCAGACGCATGCCGCTGCAAGGGAGCCCCAGACGGCGATCGTGCTTCGCCTAATCCGGCGCTTCCGAATGCTCTTTCCTTTCGGCTCCTCATTCTGCGTTCCTTTTTTATCCGCAAGCCTCGGTTCGATGCGGCTCCACAGATCAGGAATTTCCTGATCGAGCATCGCTTCATATTCATGTTTCAAATCCCTGCTCATAGCCACACCTCCTTAACTTGCCGATGGCGTTGCGGTACTTCCATGTAACCGTGCCCATCGGCATATGTAATGTATCCGATATTTCCTGAAAGGTCATATCACCGAGAATCTTCATATTGATGATCTGACGCTCCCCGTCCTTAAGCAGCGCGAGCGCCTCTTTCAGCGCAATGTTTCCGATGACCTCATCCTCCACCGGACTCGTAACATATCCGCCGCCGGACATTGTTCCCGGACCGCTTCCTCCCGCATGGGAATGGACCTTGCCGCCCACACTTCCTGCACTGCCCGGATCGCCTGAACCGCCACTCTGCCTTTTAAGCGCGCTGCTTTCCGTACCCGGGCTGCCGCTCTGCGCAGAAATCACGCTTTCTCCGGTATCCGAACTGCCGCTTTGCGCATCAAACACACTTCCGGTACTGCCGCCTCCGCTGCCGACAAGATCAGGATCTGCACTTAAGACCTCCCGCCGGTGCTTTCTGATATAGTCGATCGCCATATTGCGTGCGATCGTCGCCAGATAGCCGCGGTGTCCGTGCCCCGGCTCATACCGCTCCGCCACGT
The DNA here is from genome assembly GCA_014804755.1 of Lachnospiraceae bacterium. Classification (GTDB taxonomy): domain Bacteria; phylum Bacillota; class Clostridia; order Lachnospirales; family Lachnospiraceae; genus DLAJ01. Next base: position 216,381 of record JAAUZE010000019.1, read on the forward strand.
CCCACAGCTTGATAAAAAACTCGCTTGTCACATCTTCCGTGTTTTCTTTATTTTGTAAAATCTCGTAGATCACGGCATAGATGAACTTGACATAGGCAAGATAAATCTCTTTGAGACCGTCCTTATCACCGTCGCGGATCCGAACGACCGCCTGTTCAAATTCCTGCTCTGTCACAGCTCCTCCTCCCCGCGCCTTCACTATAGATACGAACGGCGCTTTTCTTTTTTATGGGTTTTCTTGATTTCTTTTAAAAATTTGACTGCTTATCCTAAACGGAAGCCCGAAAAAGACGAACCGCATGCCGATTTCCCGCCTATTCCGTCACATAATCCGCCAGCGCTAAGGCAATGTTAAAATGTCCCACATCATGCTGCGTGCCCGCAAGCTCGCCCTCTTTACACCTCATATCCCATTCCGGCGCATCGAGCAGATCGCCGCTCGTAAAAAACACATAGAAATCCAGCCCGCGGAAATCGCACACTGCCTGAAGCGCCGCGCTCTCCATCTCTACTGAGATGCAGCCGTCCGCCTTGTGCTTTTCAAAATGATTGACGGTCTCCCGGTAAAAAGCATCCGTTGTCCATGTTTTTCCTTTCACATAGGGAAGCCCGTTCTCCTCCATAAACGCGGCGACGACGTCCGTATTTTTGATCTTGATATAATCGGATGCCGGCGCATAATGATAGCTTGTCCCTTCGTCGCGGTATGCCTCGGTCGGCACCATGACCTTTCCGCGTGCAATCTCTTTATTCAGGCAGCCGCTGCCGCCGAACACAATATATTTATCCGTCTGAAGCTCCACGCGCGCATCTTCCAATAACGCAGCGCTGGCGGGTGCACCGATATAAGTTTTATAAAAAGCAAACCGCTTCCCATGATGCGTTAGCTGCCAGATCGGCGTCTCTCCGGTCGCGGACCAGAGCGATCCGATCTTCTCACAGTCATAATGCTCCAGAACGAACTGCTCGATCACATGGGAAAACGTAACGATGCACGCGTCCACCTTCGGAGCGTCCTCTTTTCGCTGCGGATCGATGATTGCTGCTGATTGATTGTCAAAACTGTTCGTGATCATACCCGTTCCTCCCTATTTCCTTTATATTGTGTCATTCTCTATGAGCCACAAAAGCCAATGCCTATTCATCCTCCTGCCCCATATTTGCGATTCTTTGGTATTCTTCACTATATTCCCACATATCGGTATCATCCCATTCCCTTTCGCGAAAAACCTCCCCAGTCTCTCTGTTGACCGCAAAGTCGTTCAAATAGGCCGAACGATAAAACTTCCTCTCATATCTGTCTTCCGGATCATCATATAGCTGATCCAAAAGAGCAAAAAAATAGTATAAACCATCGGGGGATGACCTTTCATACACAAGACACATGAGGGAATAACTGTCCAGCGGATTGCCCCTTACAAATTGAAATTCATAAATCGGAGGATCATACTCCCTGATCATTTCCACATCCTGATACAAATAATACAGAAGTACCTCTACCGCCTCTCTCTGCGTCATTCTCCCATGATTCCCCACCGTCTCCTCTTTTTTGGATGCCGCCCGTATGAAATCACCAAACAATTCTTCATAAGAATACTGCACCTTACACCTTTCCTGATTCCAGTTTCGATATGCCTCCAGATAAGAAGCGGTCAACTCATCATACTGCTCTCTCGTAACCCGAAAAAACCACTGACCCTCCGTATACAATTCCCTTTGGGAAACCGAATCTCCCAGACTCTGCATACACCCGGCAGAACGTATATAGACACCCTGTTCCTTCATTTCCCATGTCACTTCCGCTTCCTGCCCCTTGTCCGCATAAATAGGCAGCATGACCATATACAATGTTCCTTCCGAGGTCCATTGCGAGAAGAAATAGGTACGACACGCCATATCCGCATTTTCATCCAACAGGATATACGCACCTTCACTGAAACTATAGGTAAGCTCGTTAATAAGGGCATACATTCCCTTCCTGACTCCAAGCGGACGATAGCCGTTCATCTGATACCATACACGAAACCGGTCTGTCTCCTTATCATAACAAAGAAAATAAGTTAAAAACCGCCCTTCCCGAATGCCCAGTTCCGGACAGCCGTCCCCATTTATATCATATAAAAAATAGGTATACTCATGATCTTCCGGGTCGTATTCCTCACTATCACCGGAAAAGGATTTCTTCATAAATTCCGAAATGGAATATTCTTCTCCCGTTTCCTGCTCTATGATCCATCCATCGCCCTGCATCAGCGCCCAAAACCTCTGCCGATACTCCTCATAAACCTCCGGCTCCCCGGTCTCAAATTCCCCGTTAAAATCGATCTTTGCATAGGCATCCCTGATAACGGCAACGGTTTCCTCATCCGCATAGGGTACCCACCATTCCTCAGCAAAGAGACTGTACTCATCTGCAACTGCCATCGCATCCTCATATACCCTTGCATCATCCGGAAACGTTTCTTTCGCATCATCCACGTCCCCATCCGCTCCGCTTTCTCCGTCATCCGCCTTCGCTCCAAAGACCCTTGATTCCGTCTGCACAGGCAGACCTGCTGCGCCTGCATCGGGATTTTCCGACCCCCATATGTCCTCTCTCACCATTTTGCCGTCATCCAAAACCGCTGCAATCAAAATGCATATTACAAATGCAAGCACGCTTATAGTCATTCCGATCCTATGCTTCATCCCATAATCCCCTATGTATCAATCCCCGCTGCCGAAATCAAAACGGGAAGCGCGGTCTCACCGCACCTCCCGCACCGTTTTTTTCCCACACTACAGCTTTTTAATCCGCTCAAGCGCCTCCACTGTATTCTCATAGCTGCCGAACGCCGTCAGTCTGAAATACGTCTCGCCGCTCGGTCCGAAACCGGAGCCCGGCGTACCGACCACATTTGCTTTTTCTAAAAGATGATCAAAGAACTGCCAGCTCGTCATGCCGTTCGGCGCTTTCAGCCAGATATACGGCGCATTCATCCCGCCGTACACGGTATAGCCCGCTTCTTTCAGACCATTCCTGATATAAGCGGCATTCTTCATATAATAAGCAACCTGCTCTTTTGTCTGCGCTTCACCCTCGGGCGTATAAATTGCCGCGCCCGCTTTCTGCACAATATAGGGCGCGCCGTTGAATTTCGTGCCGTGCCGTCTCGCCCAGAGTCCGTGCACCGCCGTGCCTCCACAGACTAAATCCTTCGGCACGACCGTGTAGCCGAGCCTAAGCCCCGTAAATCCTGCTTTTTTGGAAAAAGATCGGATCTCGATCGCGCACGTTCTTGCGCCCTCGCACTCGTAGATCGAATGCGGCACATGATCCTCGGAAATATAGGCTTCATACGCCGCGTCATAAATAATGACCGCGCCGTTTTTATTCGCATAATCCACCCAGTCCTGAAGCCTGTCCTTTGTGATGGCCGCACCGGTCGGGTTATTCGGGAAGCACAGATAGATCAAATCCGGCACTTCCTTCGGCAGATCGGGAGCAAAGCCGTTTTCGGCTGTGCACGGCATATAGACGATATTGCTCCACTGTTCTGTCTTTTCGTCATAGCTTCCGCAGCGCCCCGCCATCACATTCGAATCCACATAGACCGGATAGACCGGATCGCACACCGCGATCTTTGCGTCCGCTGAAAAAATCTCCTGAATATTGCCGGAGTCGCTCTTTGCACCGTCAGAAATAAAAATTTCATCCGCCGCAATGTCGCAGCCCCGCGCCTGAAAATCCTTCTGTGCGATCACGTCGCGCAAAAACGCATAGCCCAAGTCGGGCGCATAGCCCTTAAACGTCGCCGCGTCCGCCTGTTCCTCCACTGCCTCATGCAGCGCCTTTATGACGACCGGGGCAAGCGGCAGCGTCACATCGCCGATTCCCAAACGAATGATCTTTTTGTCGGGGTTGGCCTGCGTATACGCGCTGACCTTCTTCCCGATCGTCGAAAACAAATAGCTTCCCGGCAGCTTTAAGTAATCTTCATTTACCTTTACCATAACGTCTCCTCCCATTGTCGCTTCCTATAGAAAATGGGACAGCTGAGCCTCCCCCGCATACACGGTATCCGCGGGTCCGGTCAGGTATATCTCCTCCGAATCCGCATCCCATTCCACATAAAGCGTTCCTCCTAACAGTGTAACAGTTACGGTGTTTTTCGTCAAACCGTTTATGATGCATGCCATCACGGCGGCGCAGCTCCCCGTTCCGCAGGCGCAGGTCTCTCCGCTTCCTCGCTCCCACACGCGCATGATGATATTATGCTGGTCGATCGGACACACGAACTCCACGTTCGTCCGCTCAGGAAACATCGCCGCGCGCTCGATCGCCGCGCCTTCCTCGGAAAGCTGATAGGGCAGATATTCCAAAAGCTGCCGCTTCGTAATGAGCGGCTCTCCCTCCACGCGCGCATGCAAGATCTTCTCGCGATCCGTCAGGATGACCGCATGAGGATTGCCCATGTTGACGCAGGTCATGTTGTATTCTTTTTCGCCGATCCGAACCGGTTCACACAGCATTCTTTTTTTGGAAAAAAGAACCGGAATCCGCTCACAGGCAAGCTCCGGTTTTCCCATATTGACGCGCACCGTGGAATTGCTGTCTGGATAGAGCCATACCCGGCGCACCACGCTTCCGCTGGCGATGTTCATTTCTCTTTTATCGGTCAGCCCCTGCTCATAGACATATCTGCCGACGCAGAGAATCCCGTTGCCGCACATCTCAGCATAGCTGCCGTCCGCATTGTAGATCTCCATCTCGAAATCTGCCGTGACGCCGTCTCCGATATGAATAAAGATCACGCCGTCCGCACCGATACCGAAATGCCTGTCGCACATTTTTTTTACAAGCGCGCTCTTATCCTTCGGTAATCCCGCTGTCTCATGAAGATAAATATAGTCATTCCCACAGCCCTGCATTTTCACAAATTTCATACCGATTTCCGACTCCCGCCTCACTGCCGCGGGGAAAAAATCACGCCCGCAGCCCCTTACTATAGCATATTCGCGCGGGGTAAATCGGTTCATATGCAGCATGCCCCGTTTTTATTCGCTTCATATGTGGCATGCTGCGCTCATATATTATTTGGATATGCGAAGAAAGTGCCGATCAAATCATCCCTTCACTACAGACGCTGATTCCACTCCGTCAAGACACGCTCCGCTTTTTTCAGGTGGATAGCAAAACCGTTGTCCGCTGCCGCCTCCTCGGGCGTATCGTAAATAAATGTATTCCAATCCCACCAAAACATGCCTGCAAACCACGGCTCCTCCGAAAAGACACGCAGGCAAGAATCATAAAACGCCGCCTGTTCATCCTCATCGTGCGCAAGATCCCTGTGAATAAAATCCCACGGCATCTTGGCGCAGCCATGCGCGCTGCGGCAGCCGATTTCCGCAAATACAATCTTCTTTCCGAACTGTCCGGAAAGCTTTTTCAGACGCTCCTTCACTTTTTCCCATGCCCGGCACATCTCCTCTACCGTCGCGCCCGCCTTCTGTGCGACAGGATAATACGCACTTGTTCCGATATAATCTACAGCGTCAAACCATTTCACGGACTTCTCATGCCCGTGATTTGTATTATAGATGAGTTTTCCGGAGTAGACTTCCCGAAGCTGCTTAATCAACGCACGCCAATGCTCCTCTTTCCGCTCCGTTCCGCACATCTCACAGCCTATGCATAGCATCTCACAGCCGCATTCCTCCGCCAGTTCGGCATAGTATTTCATAAAATTGCCGTAGCTTTCAAACCACGCGTCCCAATATGTGCCGCGCCCCTCCATATCTTCGTCCGGAAAATCAATATACGCGCGCCAGACCCCGTCTCCGCAGTTTAAGATCGGCTTCATGCACACCTTGATCCCTCTTTCGTGCGCATGCTGCACCGCCGCCATAATATCACGATCCGAGCTGTTCCATGCAAAGTCAAACCCAATCTCCGTACTGTGTACCTGCTTTTGCACGATCGTTACGGCAAGGCACATCCAATTAATGCCGGTCTGAAACATCAGCTCCCGCGAACGATAGCCCTCCTGTGAGCGGTATTGTCCTCTTTTTCCGAAAAAACCATAGGTGAAACCTTTAATCTCCATCCGATGCTGCTCCTTCCTGATGCTTCCCGTTACCGCCCATTGTACCATTCCGCGCAGGATGTGGCAACGATATTGTCCCTGTAAACGCCTCTACGTTTTATTTTAAAATCAGTTTTAAAAAAGTACAATGGAATTTTGTCGGCGAAGAATTTTGTTACATTCTGCTGTTTCTTGTATTAGAATTTTGTTACAAACACTTTGTCAAAACACTGGAATTATGTTACAATCGCCTATATGTTACATCATGACACAAGGGAGGCGACGGCATGCTTCGGAGAAAAGCATACGAATACTTTTTAGATTGGAAAAAACAGCGAAAAAAAAAGGCTCTGTGCGTCACCGGCGCGCGTCAGATTGGCAAGACTACGCTGATCCGGGCATTTGGCCGTGAAAACTATGAACATTTTGTCGAAATCAATTTTATTACCGACAAGAATGCCACCGCCATCTTCTCCGGCAGTCTGGACGCAGACACCATCATCACCAATCTCAGCGCCTACGCCCGGAAACCCATGGAGCCAAACCGGACGCTGATCCTGTTGGATGAAGTGCAGGAGTGTCCTGAGGCCCGCACTGCCATCAAATTTCTGGTAGAAGATGGACGGTTTGATTATATTGAATCTGGCTCCCTCATGGGAGTACGCCACAAAGAGGTCGCCTCCTATCCGGTAGGTTTTGAAGAATTGTATCGAATGTACCCCATGGATTTTGAAGAGTTTCTGTGGGCCAACGGTGTTCAGCCATCCACTATAGACTATTTACACAAAAGCTTTGAAACATTAATGCCGATCTCTCCATCCGTCCATGAGACAATGAAAAAACTATTCCTCAGCTACATCGTGGTGGGCGGTATGCCGGAAGTCGTCCAACTCTATGTAGACACCCACGACGTGGCCAAGGTGGCGGCTCTCCAGACCGACATTTTGGAATTATACCGCATGGATATCTCCAAGTACGCTCAGGGGAATGACAAATTGAAGATCAGAGCCATTTTTGATAGTATCCCTTCCCAGCTCAACGCCAAGAATCGCCGGTTTATCCTTACTGACGTGGACATCAACGGTCGGCAGCTACGGTATGCCAACAGCTTCGAATGGCTGGCGGATGCCGGAGTAGCCCTACCTTGCTATAACGTGTCTGAGCCTCGGGCTCCACTGATGTTGAATGAAAAACACAGTCTTTTCAAGCTATTCATGGGCGACGTTGGGCTACTGTGCGCCGCTTGTATGGAGAACGTCCAATTTTCTATTTTGCAGGGCGACTTAGAAATTAATATGGGCAGTATCTTGGAGAATGTCATCGCTCAGCAGATTAAAAGTGCTGGACTGTCTCTGCATTTTTTCGATGCAAAAAAATATGGAGAATTGGACTTTGTCGTTCAGAATGGCCTGCATATTGAACTGGTGGAGGTGAAATCCGGAAAGGACTACAAAAAGCACGCTGCTTTGGATAAAGTGCGTCAGGTCGGCGAATGGCATGCCGAACGTTCCTATGTGTTTTGCCAGGGGAACATTGAGGAAGATGACGGCGTGATCTATCTGCCTTGGTATGAGATCATGTTTCTTAAGCCGAATCGGCTGCCGGAGTCCCTAAAATTCGAGGTAGATCTCAGTTCCCTGCCCTAAACGGGAGCTGTCAACTTCTCCATCACATTAAGGAACAGAAGTTTGAATGATTCATTTAAGCGCATTCGAACAAACCGTCCCCCATCGTGAAGAATCGGTTGCAACACGCCTTCCCGCCATGCTATAATTTCCGTGAAGCGCCGGTTCCGGGGAGGAGAACCGAAATTCGGTTCGGTCAGCATCTACTGCAAACACATGAGAATCCGATAGAATGCTTGACCGCCGGCGCTTTTCTAATTCTTATTGAGAAAAATTTTCCTATAGGCAAAAAGAACGGCCCGCTCCGGTTCCTATGCGGCTGAACTGTTAAACCACCAAATTATATACGGAGGAATACTCACATGAAAAAATTTTTAAGCGAATTTAAGGAATTCATCTCGAAAGGCAATGTCATGACAATGGCTGTCGGTATCATCATGGGCAGCACCTTTACGGCAATCATCAACTCCCTTGTCAATGACATCATCACACCGATCATCGGCATGGTGATCGGCGGCGTCGATTTTTCCGGCATCTGCTTAACGGTCGGTAGCGCCAGCATCACGCTTGGCGTGTTTATTCAGGCAGTTATCAATTTCCTGCTGACCGCCTTGATTTTATTCCTCGTCGTGAAGGCCTTTAACCGGTTCCAGCGAAAAAAAGAAGAAGTGCCCAAAAAAGACCCGGAACCGTCCGCGGAAGAAAAGCTGCTTACGGAAATTCGGGATCTGTTAAAAAACAAATAGGAAGGGCAATATATTATAGAATATTGGAATCGTATAAAATTAAGAGCAGCCGCACTACGGGTTTTCATTCGTTCATGCAGCTGCTTCTTTTATCTTCCACAAAATCCATCCTCTAAACTCTCTCCCCGAAACAGGATCTCTTTTTTCAGCGGTATCGCCGGAAATGCCTCATATCCGACGCGGTCGCCGCTCACCGGATAATAAAAACGCACATCGTTCACCTCAAAACTGTCGAGTTCATAAGTTCCGTATTCCTGCTGCGCGATATAGTACGGCTCGTCCGATACGCTCCACGCGTATCTTGCGAACGTTACCGCCTTGACCGCCAAAAAAGCAAACACCAGCACGGCAAATAACCGTTCCGCCGCCGCAGGAATTTTCACCTTCCGATAAAGAATGCCCGCCGTCAGCACAATGACAAGCAGCACATACGCATAGCCGTACCGCAGAAGCGGCGCCGAAAACAGCCAGAATTCGAAAGACAGGAGCATACAGGCAAGCACCAACAGCCCGTCCCATTCCCGGGCCTCGCCCTTGTTTTTTCCATGTCGGATAATCGTCGATACCAAAATGCCGAAAAATACCGCCACACAGACAAAATCAGCCAACAGAAACAGCTTTCCGAGCATCGGCAGCATCGTGGAAAACCAATTCGGAAACCATTCCGTGACCGGCATATTCACAAGCGCAGCGTCGTTTAATCCGCGCCCCCATGTCTTGATCTCCGCCGCATCGCGCGCTGCTGCCTCGACCGGAATCTTCCAGTCCACGGTAAGCACATCAAGCGCCGGAAACGGATAAAGCAGATAACCCGATATGAGCGCCGTTCTGATTACCCACGGCGCAAGCACGAGTAACCCCATTGCAATATAAACGGCAATTTCCTTCCCCTTTTTCTCTTTGATCAGACTGATCGCAGGCTTTAAGACAAGCAGCAGGATGCACCCTGCCGTGAGTTTTAAGGTAACGGCATAGACGCCCGCCACACACAAAAGCGCATATGGCGCAACAGAGTGCTCTTTTTGCTCAAGATGCACAAGCCATCGGATGATGATGAAAAAGACCACGCACATGACCGCATAATCTGATGCGGGCGCGACAATATCGCGGTAGAGGACCGTCAGGTAATAAAATGCGCCCAGACGCGCAAAGTCGGAAAGACAAAACCGCTTCACCCGAAACGCTTTCAGCACCTCCACACTCAAGAGCAGCGCCAAAAATCCGTTGACGGCATGAAGCGACTGACCGCCTAAAAACTTCATACTATAAAGCGCCGACAGCGCAAAAAAGGAACTGTTATAGGCAAAACGGACATGAATGTTCCCAAGCCCCGGCGCCACGCCGTACTCCTCGATCCACCGGATGCTCTGGGCATGATACAGATCGGAATCATAGTGCATATAGCCTCTGGACGCACAGTATGCCCAAATCAGAACAAGTATAAGCACCACAGCGCTGTGCGCCCTGCCGCTTGTCTTTATGCTTTGCACCAGCGCGCTTTTGATCGTTTTTTTCCACACAAGCGCGATCACAATGCAGGCAGCAAGCAGAATTCCGTTTGCAAGCGCGCCGACGCCTCCAAACAGGCTGAACACCTGCGCATAGACGGTCGCCCAGATCAGACCGTAAAACATAGTCTCCGTGGCACTTTTCATCTCCCAGCCGAGCACACGCCTGACGAATTTTGCAAACGCCGTCCCCAGCAAAAACGAAGTGACGGCCAGATAAATCCAATTGACGATCACAAACAGCATTTCAACCTCCGATATGTCATTTCTTGTTTGATCACATATAGAAACAAATGCCCTTTTACTTATTTAAAAATAGTATCACACTCGTTCGAGATTGTAACACACTCCGTACAAGAATTCCAAACTATTTTGCGCCGATTTTGATAACCGATCACAATACCGTTACTGCCGCCCTTTCTTTTTGATTGCGGCAAGCAGTTCGGGGGATGCCTGAATTTTTCCATAAACCTTGATATTTTCTACGGTCGCATCCAGCAATTCCGTTGTAATGCTTTGATCGACAAGGAGTATCCCGGTCACAAACACATCCACCTTCTGCGATTTCTGTAACGCCTCCTTCAATTCCCCGCACGATAATCGTCTGATGCCGATTCCGCCTATGACCGGATTCTCGGAATCAAATTGAATCTTCTTATTCTGGTCATGCAATTTTTCAAGCTCCCCGCTGTGCTTTTCCAACAGTTCCCTGATCGCGATCCTGCAAAAATCACTTCTGTTAGAATACTCCAGACTGTCAACAAGCAGATCGATCTTTGCCAGATCCATTGTACCTACATTAATTGTTACCTTTTCAGACTTCATGTTTGTATCCATTTCTTCTCCCTCCTGTGTGTCGCTCTTTATCGCTTCTATATATACTCTCTTATCCATCCATTCGGATTATGATTAGATGGTAATTATATTGAAACAAATTTTTTGTATCCTGTCAAGGATCAAATTCTAAGCGCACTTAATCACTTTAAAAAGGGGGGATGGACAAAAAGTTGGACACCGTTAAGTCCTGTTCGGCAATATATCTACCGCAATATCCCTTCTTTTCTTATTTTTCTCACGCTGTTTTCCCAACCAAAAAAGAAGCTCTTCCTGCTTTCGCGGAAAAAGCTTCTTTAATATTTCTGTTATATCTCCGTTTTACAGAGAATCGTATCATGATTTAATTTACCCCCTCAAAAATCTCACCCAGCGTCATTTTAATATGCGGGAATGCTTTCAGACTAATCTCCGTGTCGGCATTAAAATACGCTTCTTCCTTATCCTCCTGAAGCATATAACTCTGTTCCAGAACATATCTTCCATTCTCTAAATAATATATTTCCACAGAACCTTGCGGTGAAATAATCCAGTACTCTTCCACGCCGGCTTTTTCGTAGATATCCTTCTTTTCCGTTTTATCCCGCTTGACTGTGGAAGGACTCAGGGTTTCAGCAACAAACTTGGGTACACCACTGTATGATCCGCCTCTCAAAAGCTTTCTGTCACATATGATCATGATATCCGGGCACAGATAATCATCATTTTCCTCCGGGTGGTATTTATAATCTAGATTCTCCATTGAAACAAGGCATAGGCTGTTTTTCAAACCCTGTTTTATAATTGTATAGATATTGCCATTCACAATCCCGTGATCAAAACTTGGTGAAGGCGACATATCAAAAATCATTCCATTGATTTTTTCATCCCTTTTTTTTTCAAACTCTGCCAATCCCATACAATCACATCCTTCCTGTTATCTGAATTATAGCATACAATGATAAGTAAGGAAAGAAATAAATCCATGCATCTAAAAATGTCATCTGCGTTATCAAAATCTTGAAAAATCGAACATCCACTAAATTGTATTCTGTAAATCCTTCGTCGCGGGATTATCCAGCAGCGTACCGTCTTCCCGAAACCGCGACCCATGACAGGAACAGTCCCATGTATGTTCCTCGGGATTCCATTTTAGCGCGCATCCCAAGTGCGGACACCGCTTCTTTGAAAAGCGGACGAGATTTGCCAGATATTCCCATGCATTCACGGCTAACTGCGGCTTTAACATATTTCTCGAAGGACAGAATACCTCCTGACAGGAAGGAACCTTCCCCATAACCAGTTCCGACAACATCATTGCCGCAGTCATGGAAGTCGTCATCCCCCATTTGCAAAATCCCGTTGCCACAAAATAGTCCGGCATTCCCTTAGAATACACTCCAATATAGGGGATCTGATCCAATGTCATACAGTCCTGCGCAGCCCATGCATATTTCTCAACGGAGCCCGGATAATGCTCCTTTGCAAAATTCCTCAGCTCCTGCCACTTTCCCCCGTCCTTCCCCGTCCTGTGGGATGCGCCGCCAAGCAAAAGCAGATCCTGATAGCTGCGAAAGGAATATCCGCCTTTTGCTTCGTCCAAATACATGCCGTGTACCTGTGCAGTCCCCGCGAGCGCAAGGACATACGACCGCTCCTGAAACATTTTCATAAAATATAAGCCATGCTTATTAACGGTCGGAAAATGGGTCGCAAAAATGACTTTTTCAAATGTAATATTCCCCTTCTTAGTAACAGCGGTATGATCCTTGACCGCAGTCACAAAGGTATTCTCATAAATTGCAAGCCCCTTTGCGATCTGAGCTATAAACTTCAACGGATGAAACTGTGCCTGATGCGCAAACGCAACGGCACCCGCTGTCCGAAATGGCAGCTCCGGCACTTCGACGATTTTCGCCTTATATCCGATCTGATGCAGCGCTTCTGCCTCCTCTTCCAGCTTCTCAGGGGCGTCCTTCGAATAAATATACGATGTTTTCTCCTCAAAATCACAGTCTATCTCACGGCAAAGCTGACCATACTTCTCCACAGCTCTTAAGTTTGCCCCAAGATACATCCCTGCCTTTTCCGCTCCCTCATGTTGTAGCAGCTTTCCATAGATCAACCCATGCTGTGCCGTGATTTTTGCGGTCGTATTTTTTGTCACACCGGAACAGATCCTGCGCCCTTCCACAAGCATATAATCCACGCCCTTTTCCTGTAGGAAATATGCGCACAAAACCCCTGCCATGCCGCCGCCGATGATCAGCACGTCCGTCTTTTTACTTTCCTGTAACGCTTCAAACTGCGGTAAATGAACGGTCTTAGACCAAACTGAATCCATATCTGCCATCCCTTTCTTACGGAAACGCTGATGAGGCGTTTTCTACACCGGAGCTTCTAAGGAAACACTGATTTCATCCGTGTTTCCTTAGATAGCATCTGCCGCCGCTTAAAATTTATTCTTATCTCACCCTTATATTCATTTATCACTCCGATTTCTATTTGGATGCTTGACAAATATATCGGCTAGTGATATATTGATGATACGATATATCGGGTTCCGATACATTCAACTTTATGCAAGTAAGGTATGACCGTTACAGGGAAAAGATGGATTGACGCCAAGAATCTATAAGCAACAGACATTGAGATTGATGAAGGAGGGCTTAAAATGGGTAACTATAATCGGTTTGAAGTAGTATTCAAAGAGGATCATGCACTGACCAAAGGATTAAAAATGGTACTCGTTGATAAGGAAACAGGGGTAAACTACCTTTTTGTTCAGTCAGGATATGCAGGAGGATTGACCCCTTTGCTGGATGCTGACGGGAAACCCGTTATCACCCGATAAATGGCGAAAATGAGCGATTGCGAAATGCAATTGCCCATAAATGGTAAAAAATGAAAGGGAGGAATAATTTCATGAAAGAGAAAAAACAAGTGTCCCATTATTGTTATTTATTTGCAGCATTTTGCTTTTTTATCAGCGCTGTCATCAATCTATTTCAAAATGACACACAATATTTGTCTGTGATACAGTTTTTCTTAGTGGCGGTATTTTTCGTTCTCAGTAAAAGGATGGACGAAAATTAAAGGCATAACATACTATTGGGAAAAGAGGAAATGACGCGACATGGAAAAAAATATACCGCTTACGGAATCCCTCTTTTATATTCTGTTGGCAGTCCGTAAGCCCAATCACGGCTACGGCATCATACAGGAGGTTTCCGCACTGACCGGCGGCAGGGTCGTTCTTGGCGCCGGCACGCTGTACGGCGCCATACAGGCGCTTGTCAAAAAACAATGGATCGCCATTTACAGCGAGGATACCGACTCACGCAAAAAAAAGGAATATCTCATCACCAAGGCGGGGGCAGAAGCGTTCCGCGCGGAAAAAGCCCGTCTGGAGGAGCTGCTGCGAAACGCGGCGCTGATGGAAGAAAACAGATTTTGAGGGGGTATCGGCATGATCAAATTCAGACTATGTTATCATAAAGACGACGACATCGCATGGTTAAATCAGCTTGCGCAGGAAGGCTATGCCATGACCGGATTTTTCGCAGGTTTTTGGCATTTTGATTCCTGTGCGCCCGGAGAATATGAATACCAGATCGATCTGAGCGACAGACTTTTAGGCGTCAGCAATGATTATCTGGAGCTGATGCGGGATACGGGTATTGAATATGTGGGCAAATTCGGCTTTTGGATCTTTCTTCGCAAGAAAAAATCAGACGAACCGTTTACTCTGTACAGCGACGTGGAATCCAAGCTTGCGCACTATCAAAAGATCCGCTTCCTGTTTAAGATTGCAACCATTGTCGAGCTGATCTGCTTTTTACTTGAAACACTTGTGGCCGCAAACGGCATCCGCTTCGCATACTACGTTCTTCCTGTATTCCTGATCATCATTCTTGCAATGCTGAACACGATCACGCGGACAGACGCCATCATCGCCACCTTGAAAGAGCAAAACGGCGAACCGGCAAATCCCCGGCGGCGTGGTGCGGATCCGGTACTGCTGACCGGGCTTTTAACCAATTGTGCTGCCCTTTTGATCAAAGATACGGTTCCGCATCCGATCGGTCTCATGCTGCAGATCGCGGCATTGCTTCTTATGCTTGTCGGAATCTACCGTTCCCGCCAAATATTCCGGCCATGGGATGAGTAATCGGACTTATTGCGCTTGGGAATCATACCATCGCTCTGTCTATTCTGCATACCAATCAATATCCCGCACTTCTGCGCGATATTGATCCCCGCGGCATTCGCCAAATGGACGCTCCACATCCGCTTGGCTCATTGCACGCAGGAGAAGCAGCGCCGTTCTTCGGCGGGTACGTCCTCGTTTAACACAACGCCCTTTTCCTGAAAAAGCTGTTCCAGCGTGACAAAGCGGTAGCCCATTTTGCGCAGCCGCGGAATGATCAGCCGGAGCGCCTCCACGGTCTGATGATTGCCCTCCATATCATGCAGCAGGATGACTGCGCCGTCCCTTACATTCTCCTGTATCCGGTCGGCGCGTTCCTCCGCGCTGACGGAATCCTCCCAATCCTCGCAGCCCACCCCCGCAATAAAAGTCAGCGGGATCTGCCGATACATTTCATCCGATACGGCAATGTACGGCGGTCTGAAAAAAATCGGCTCCCTGCCCGTTAAGCGCACGATCTCCCGTGTCGTTCTTACAACTTCCTCCCGCATCTGCTCTGCGGAAAGCTCCGGCATGGCAGAATGACTCCATGAATGATTCTCGATCTCACATCCAAGCTCTAAGGCGCGCTTTACGGATTTTTCTGTCTGTTCATTGATATTCTGTCCGATGAGAAAGAACGTTCCTACCTCATGAAATTCCTCCAAGACCGATAGCACTTCCATGGTCGTGCCCGCACTCGGTCCGTCGTCAAACGTCAGCGCCGCCAGTTTTTCCACTGCATCCGCATCCTCCTTCGGCAGACGCGTAAAAAACCATATGACGATCGGCAGTGCCGTCAGAAATGCCAGTACATCCGCGATCGGCTGCGCCGCCTGCACGCCGAACAAGCCCTGGTAATGCACAAGAATCAGCAGCACCGGAATAAAATAAAGTCCGCTCCGAAGCAGCGCCGTAAACGCCGCCAGCAGTTTCTTTCCGGTACTTTGCAGCAGCATATTGGTCATGACCATCAACGGCTGCAAAAACAACGCCCAGCACTGAAGACGCAGCGCAAGCGTACCGATCTCTACAACCCTGTCGTCATCCCGGAATACCCGCACCGCCCACGGTGCTGTGATCAAACCGACAATTGCAAAGCTCCCCAGCATGACCGTGGCAAGCGCCAGCGTAAACCCATACGCTTTGCGTACTCTTTGATACTTGCCCGCCCCGTAATTAAAGCCGCACACCGGCTGAAAGCCCTGACCGACGCCCAATCCCACCGCAAAGATCAGCATCGTAATGCGGCCGACAATACTCATTGCCGCAACCGCGGGATCTCCATATCCCTTCGCGCAATGATTTAAGAGCATCGTGGCGATACTGCTCATTCCCTGCCGCAGCATTGCAGGCAGCCCGGTCGCGAGCAGATTTCCCAGCAGGGACATATCGCGCGTCACGCTTCTGATCGACAGACGGCTCTGCGTCTTCCCGCTTAAAAACATAAACAACAGAATGCAGAAGCTGATGCACTGAGACAACGCCGTCGCAAGTCCCGCTCCCGCAATTCCCATATCAAACACGAACATAAACAGCGGATCACAGCCCATATTCAGGATTGCCCCCGCCATCAGACCGCACATCGCATAGGCTGCCTTGCCCTCGAAGCGCAGGATATTGTTCATCACAAAGCTTGCGATCATAAACGGACTTGCCAGAAGAATGTACCACACATACTGCCTCGCATACGGCAGGATCGTGTCCGTACTTCCGAGCATTTTTAACATCGGCTCCAAAAAGCACAGCCCCAGAGCTTCGATCAACACGCCGCTAAAGAGTGCAAGAAAAAAGCTTGTCGATGCGTACACACCGGCGGAGGACGCGTCCTTTTTCCCGAGCCGTCTGGAGATCAGGCTGCCCGCGCCCTGCCCGAGCATGAAACCCACTGCCTGAAGGATCGCCATAAAGCCGAACACGATACCGGTCGCGCCGGATGCGCTTGTTCCCAGCTTTCCCACGAAAAAAGTATCTACCATATTATAGACATGCGTCACAAGCATACTGATCGTTGTCGGAATCCCAAGCTTCACGACCAGCTTCGGTATCGGCGTCTTCGTCATTTTTTCATATTGCGTTACGGATTCACTTTTGTTTACCGCCTGTTCCATTTTCCTCTCACCCTGCTTCATTCTATTTTATGTGTATCGCAAGCACCATCTGTGCCGTCTCCACCAGATTCGTCCCGCTGTCCATACTGCATTTCTGGATATAGCGGTGCGCTTCCTCCTCCGACATATGATTCCGCGTCATCAAAAGCTCCTTCGCCTCCCGGATGATCTGCCGCTCCTCCTCGCTTCTTCCCTTTGCCTTTCCGCCTGCTTTTTTCCGCCTGCGCAGGATTCCCCGCGTCATCATCTGAAGCGTATCCAAAAGCTCATGCACCTTCAGCGGCATGGAAAGACATATGATGCCCTGCTCCTGCTTTGCCGATAACGCATCTTTTGACGCCAGAAGCAGCATTTGAAACCCCGGCGGCATATCGGCTCTTACATCGGAATACATCATATCGACCATCCGATAGCCGCTGATCACGATACCGTCGTCAAATTCGTGCATCAGACTGACCGCTTTTGCGCCGCTGCTGCACGCAAACACATTGGCATACCCGTTTTTCATCAGGATGCGTCTGACACTATCGGCATCCTGCGATTTCGGCATGACCATGATAATCTGAACCACACACATCCCCCCTGTCGTTTTCTACCGGACATTCGGACATGCGCTTAATACCGGTCAAGATACTGATCGATCTCCCAGCCGGTGATCTGCGTACAATACGCCTGCCATTCTTTCTTTTTGGCCTCCAGATATTTCCCGCTGATATGACTGCCGAGCGTTTCGCATAAAAAAGCATCCTGCTCTAAGCACTTCACCGCCTCGATCAAGGACGCCGGAAGCGACTCCGCCTGCGTTTTCCCTCCGGCCTCACGCATATCATTTGAAACGCTGTCTGCGCTCGGGGGCGGCATGATCTTTTTTTCAATTCCCTCTAAGCCTGCCGCCAGGCAGAGCGCCAGCAGCAGATAAGGATTGGCGGTCGGATCCGGGCTTCGCAGCTCCACCCTGATATTCTCTCCCAAAACAGCCGGAATGCGCAGCATGGCGCTTCTGCTGTTCCCCTGCCACTCGATATGAACCGGCGCTTCGTACCCCGCCACAAGCCGCTTATAGGAATTGACCGTCGGATTGGCGATGGCCGTGATCCCCTTAATATGGTTCATGATACCACCGATAAAATAGTATGCCTCGCGGCTTAAACCGAGCACATCCGTGCCGTCATTAAACATATTTTTTCCGTCCTTGGACAGCGACATGTTAATATGCAGACCCGAGCCCGGCAGACCGTATTTCGGCTTCGGCATGAACGTCGCATGCCTGCCGTGCTGTCTGGCGACCGTCTTGACTGCGAGCTTGAAGGTCATGATCCCGTCCGCGATCCTAAGCGCCTCGTCATAGCGAAGATCGATCTCATGCTGTGCGGGCGCGACCTCATGATGGGACGCCTCCACAACATATCCCATGTCCTCCATCGTCAAAACCATATCCCGCCTTGTGTTTTCGGAAAGATCGGCGGGTCCCAAGTCAAAATATCCCGCCGTCTCGGACGTCTTTATCGTCGGACGTCCCTCCTCATCCATATCAAACAGGAAAAACTCGCACTCCGGCCCGACGTCAAAGGTATAGCCCATGTCCTTTGCTTTGGCAATGACCTTTTTTAAGACATAGCGCGGATCCCCCTCAAACTGCTCTCCGTTCGGATAGTGAATATCACAGATCATGCGCGCAACCTTGCCCTGCTGCGGTCTCCACGGAAAGATCACAAAGGTATCCGGATCGGGATACAGCGCCATGTCGGATTCCTCAATGCGGACAAAGCCCTCGATCGAGGAGCCGTCGAACATGCAGCGGTTGTCTAACGCCCGTTCCAGCTGACTTGCCGTGATCGCCACGTTCTTAAGCGTACCGAACATATCCGTAAATTGCAGCCGGATAAACTCCACGTCCTCCTCCTCAACCATTTTCAAAATATCTTCCCTCGTGTATTTACTCATATGCTCCATCCTTTCCCGTTCTTAAACTTCTATTTTCGCATGACGCCGAATACACTATACTAACAATTTATACGGAGATCCCGTCATGAGCAACAAAACCAGAATCGTTGTACTGCACCAAAAAGAAGTCATTTATACCGCCATCTTTGTTCTTCTCGGCATTTTGTTCATCATCCTGATGCTCGTCATGTTTCTTCCGGGCAGAAAAGAGAAGGAAGCCGACAGCGCACAGGCGACCTACAATCCCGGCGTCTATACGACCAGCGTCCGGCTCGGAGAGAACACGGTGGATATTGAGGTTTATGTCGATGCAGACAATATCAACTCCATCCGCATGGTGAATTTAAGTGAGACCATCTCCACGCTCTACCCGTTAATGGAGCCTGCCTTTGCCGAACTTTCCGCGCAGATTGTAAAAACGCAGACCTTAGAGGGCATCACCTATGACACCGACTCGAAATACACGAGTCTGCTTCTGCTGGACGCCATTGAAACCTCCCTGAACAAAGCGCGTGTTACAGAGAATGCGGGGGAGTAATGCCCCCGCGCTCCACACGTTCCCTATGCCTTACATACTAATTGTTTCATCTGCACTTTGACAGCATGGACTGTAATTCCTCCACACCGAACTTATATTTTTGATCGCAGAACTGACAGCTTACCTCGATTTCTTTTCCTTCCTCGATCATCTCCGAAATATCTTTTTTCCCGATACTGATGATGGCGCGCTCCACGCGCTCCTTACTGCAGCCGCAGCGATATGCGGTCGGTATCGTATCCGTGACGGACAGCTTTAGTCCGTCAAGCACCTGCTCTAGCATCCGCTCCGGTGTGTCCCCTGCATCCAGCATTGCAGTAACGGAGCGGATCCCCTTTAAGTTTTCCTCTAAACGGGTGACCACCGCATCCTCGGCAAACGGCATGAGCTGCACGATAAAACCGCCCGCCTGCCTGACCGTATTGTTTTTATTCATCAGCACGCCAAGCCCGACCGTACTCGGTACCTGTTCGGAAACCGCAAAATAGTAGGTCAGGTCCTCGGCGATCTCCCCCGTCTGCAATGCCGCCTGCCCGACATAGGGTTCCTTCAGACCCATATCCTTGATGACCCGCAAGACCCCTTTTCCGACCGCGCCGCCCACATTCAGCTTTCCCGCGGCATTTGGGGGCAGGATGACCTGCGGCTGCACGGCATAGCCCTTCACATCCGCCTTTACGTCCGCCGTCACGGTGAGTCCCTCCACGGGACCGTCTCCTTTTACCTGAATCGTAAGCACATCCCGGTCGCCCTTTAACATGCTTCCCATCATTGCGCCCGCCGTCAGCAGACGGCCAAGCGCCGCCGTAATGACGGGACTTGTATCATGATACTGTCTTGCTGTCTCCACAAGGTTTTTCGTTGTTGCGGCAAATGCGCGAAGCTGTGCGTTCGCCGCCGTGGCTCTGACAATATAATCCTCCATGCCCCTACCTGCTTTCTTTTCATTCAAATCCCGAATTAATTTCGTTTCCTATTTATAAGCATTGCTTTGCCTTCCCGCATTCGCGCGCACACACGACGATCCGTCCGCTTTTTTCATCCGGCTCGTTCTCCGTATAGTCGTCAAACGCGCCCGCAAAGCGTAAGCCCGCCCGCTCTAATAATTCTTTGATCTCCGCAAGCTCATAGCCGCGCTGCATATGGGTCTCCGTATGCTTCCCATACCGCCCGTCTGCTTCCCGCATAAACAGCGTGAGATCATACTCATTCATGCGGCTGTCCTCATCATAGGTATTCTCCCAGATAAAGCTGCAGTCTTCACGATTTTCCGCAATGACCGTATCTCCGATCTCATCGCGGTATTTATGTACCGTATTAAAATCAAACAGAAACAATCCGCCGGGATCCAGATAATTATTTACCAGCTTAAAACAGCGAAGAAGCGCTTCCGGCTCCGTCAGATAATTTATGCAGTCGCAGCAGCAGACGACCGCGCGCACGGTTCCGTACAGCTCAAACGCCTCCATCTCCTGCATTAAATACAACACGTCGATATTCGCTTCTTCTTTTTTGCGCACAGCCTGCTCGAGCATGTCCGCCGAAGCGTCCACACCGATCATATCATAACCCGCCGTATAGAGCAGCTCCGTCATATTTCCCGTTCCGCAGCCGAGCTCTAAGACAAGACCGTCGCTGATCCCGTTTTCCCGGAGCTTGGAAACAATCCATCCGCACCATTCCATATAGGGCGTCTCGTCCATCAATTCATCATATACCCGCGCAAAATCCGTATAGGCTTCCATGCGCCGCCTCCGATCCTGTATGCCGCTGTTCCCTTCGTACCGCTTTCCGACTCTGTGGCCCGCCCTTACTTTTCACCGAGCATCATCGCCGCGAACGTACCCGCAATCAGACACACAATACCCGTCAGGACATTGACGACCGTCAGCGCCGGATAGCTTCCCATCAGCAAAATTGCCACAGGGGACGCCACGATCAGCCCGATGATCGCCCAATACGCGTAAAGCGGAAATTTATCAAATATGATCTCTACCAGCTTCGCGATCGCAAAAATGCCGAACACCACGCCGATGCCGAATGGGATCAGCACGCCGCAGCCTGCCAGAATCCCGCCCATGTCAAACGAGGTCAACGCGCGGATAAAGTCGCTGATCTGCGCGATGATCGGATTATAATACCCCAAGAGCAGCAGCATCATGGAACCGCTGACACCCGGAATGACCATCGTCGCGGATGCAACGATGCCGACGCCGAACAATTTTAAGACATTGACCAGCGTAAAGCTCATATTCGCCGCCGTGCCTTCTTTTTCTCCAATGACCGCCAAAATGACGACCAGCGCCAAAAAGACGATCCCGACCGCGATATGTCCGATGTGAACCTGACAGTTCTTTTCTTTTTTTACTCCCTGCACGCGCTTCCAGATGGCAGGAAGACCACCGATCACAAGTCCGATAAACAGCAGATTTGTCTGTACCGGAAAATGCGCAAACAAATATTCTAAGCCGAACGCGCTTGCAACAATGGCAATTCCCATACCGATTGCGATCGGCAACAGATAGAGTATGCTTTTCTTGAATTCCTTGAACAAATGCGTGATGCAATGGATGATTTTATCATAAATTCCCATGGACACCATCATGGTTCCGCCGCTCACACCGGGTATGATGTTCGCAATTCCGATAATAATACCGTGTAATATTGTTTTTACCATTGTACAATCTCTCCATTCTTTGTCTGTCTGTCACAGTTCCACTTTCCGCTTTCCTGTCACATTTACCTGTCTTTGTTATCGTCTGTGCCTATGCCCTGCAATACTCCTTCAGAAACGCAAACAGCGTATCCATCTCCTCGTCCGTACCGATGGAAATGCGCAGATAATTTCCGATGCGGGGCTTATCCCAATGTCTCACATAGATATTATGTGCCCGAAGCGCTTCAAATAATTCTTTTGCGTCGTATTTCTCATGTGTCGCAAAAATAAAGTTGCTTTTGGAATCAGGAAACGAAAATCCGAGCGCCGCAAGCTCCCGTTTGCTTCGCTCCCGCGTCGTGATCACTTTCTTCGTTATTTCCTTAAAATAAGCATCGTCGCGCACCGCCTCCACGCCTGCTGCCAGTGTGATGCTGTTCATCGTATAGGAATTAAACGAGTATTTCACATCCTGCAGACAACGGATCAGTTTTTTCGAGCCGAACGCATAGCCAATGCGCATGCCCGCAAGCGCGCGCGACTTAGAAAATGTCCGCACCACCAGCAGATTCTCATAGCGGTCGATCAGCTTTAGGCAGCTCTCTCCCCCGAAATCAATATATGCCTCGTCCACGATACAGACAACATCGGGATTTGCCCGCAGGATATTCTCAAACATCTGCATCGGCGCAAGCTCCCCCGTCGGCGCATTCGGATTCGGAATGATCACACCGCCGTTCGGCTTATGATAGTCCTCCTCTTTGATGCGGAACTGCCCGTCCAACATCTGCACCTCATAGGGAATCCGAAACAGCTCCGCCCACACGTCATAAAAGGAATACGTGATGTCCGGAAACAGCACGGGCAGCGTCGGATGATTGAAAAAAGTAAGGAATGCCATCGCCAGCACGTCATCCGAACCGACTCCGACAAACACCTGCTCTTTTTCCACACCGTAATAAGCCGCAAGCTCTGATAAAAGCGGCTCGGTCTCAGCATCCGGGTATTTGCGCAGGATGTCCGCGTCGTATTCCCGCAGCGCCCGCGCCACTCCCGGCGCGGGCGGATACGGTGATTCATTTGTATTTAGTTTGATCACGCCCTGCTCTTTGGGCTGTTCGCCCGCAACATAGGGTGTTACCGTTCTCACATTGGCTTCCCAGCCCATATCGGCACCTCCACAAAAACTCTTCTATGGAAACACGGATCAAATCCATGTTTCCTTATGCATAGTAACAAATTTTGGAATGATTTGCAACGCCCGCCTACGCACGAATATGCAGTTCCACCGTGCGCTGCGCTTTGAATTCCCGCCTCATGCTGCGGTAGCGCAGCAGCAGGGTCTCCCCTTCACAGCATTTGTGACACAGCGGACCGAACCGGATGCGCAGCTCATTGGTGTGAGAATTTCGGATGATCTGTTTTGTGAGCGGCACGACACGCAGCCGCTCCTGCTCTTTGGTTGTCACGCGTGTGATTCCTGCAAAGCGGTAATGTCCTTTTTCATCCCTCGTATCAATCCGCACGCCAAAGAGCATTGCCCATCCGAATACCCCCGCAGCCGCAAGCAAGGCCGCGCCCACAATAAGCATTGGCATGCTGACGTATGGCCGCTCTGCACCCGCAGAAGCTCCCGTTCTCTGCAGAATGGCTGCTTCCTGTTCGCCTGCCGAAGCAAGCAGCTCGTTTTGAATGATCGCCTCTTCCTCACGGGCGCCGTCGGTTCCGCCCAGACTGTCGAATTCATCCGTGCCCTCAGTTCCGTCCATAACCCCGATTCCGTCCATGCCTCCGGTTACGTCCGTACTACCGGCTCCAACTGCACTGTCTGTCCCGCTCTCATTCTGATGACCGTTTGTCATGCTTCCCACACGGGGCAGACCGCCCGGGTAATGCTGCGGAAGCGTTCCCTCCGCATCAAACTGCACTTCGTACGTTCCGTCCGCGCCTGAACCATAGCGGTCTTTCTTTCCGCCTTTGCTATTTCCCGTTCCGTCTTCGGTTCCGTCCGCATTTTGATTTCCCTGCGTGCTTCGCTGTCCCCTGCCTGTACTGCCTGTTCCGTTGCTGATGCCGCTCACGCCTGCTTCTGTTCCCGCGTCGGCTGCACTACCTGTTCCGCTACCGTCTGCTCCTGTGTTTCCGTTTCCTGAACCGCTGCCTGTTCCGCCCGCTGCAATTCCGTCGGTTCCGTTCGTATTCGAACCGCTGCTCCCCGTTCCTCCGTTTGAGCCGACGTTCCCATTCGTCCCGTCCGTTCCTGTGCCGTCTGGTCCTACTCCGTTTTCACTTCCGGCTCCCGTGCCGCCTGGTCCTACTCCGTTTTCACTTCCGGCTCCTGTGCCGCCCGTTCCCGTGCCTCCGGTTCCTGCCACACCTCCTGTATTTCCGGCTGCACCGCTCCCCGTATTTCCACCGCCGGCTCCGGTTCCGCTCCCGCTGTCCGGTGCGGGCGTCGGCTGCGGTCTTTGTTTCTTCTCCGCATGAAAAGAAAGACGTGTCACATTGCCCGCCCGGTCTGCCACAGCAATCTCAAGCGTCCCGCTTCCCGATAATGTAACGGAATTCCCGACTGAATAGGTTGCTCCGCCGTCAAAAGAATAAGGTGCATCCGCAAGTCCGCCCCCGACATCCTGCGCTTGAATGGTAACCGTTAAACTGCCATCATACCAATTATCAACGGACGGACTCGTCGATACCGATATCGTCGGCGGCGTGCAGTCAATGTGCTCTACGGTTGTCTCCGCTGTGCTGACATTGCCCACCGCGTCCCGCACACTTACGGAATAAGCACCGTTTGCCGTGACTGTGTGCGTGTTGGAAGAACTCCAGCTTGCGCCGCCGTCATACGAATATGCCTCGCCGGCAAGTCCCGACTGTCCATCGGAAGCGTTCACGATCAGCTGCACGGACGATCCCCATGCATCTGACGCTGTTTGAAAGGAGCTGATGCCCGGCGGCGTATTGTCAATGTGATCCACTGTCACGGAAATCGTCGGCGAAAAACTCACATTCCCGCTTCCGACAAGCCCGAGCGTATACGTACCGTTTTCGGTCACATGACAGCGTGCGCCTCCCGGACTGCCGTTCCAAAGGAAGCCCGAAATATTGATACCGCCCTCATGCACGGAATAGGACGCTGTCAGATCAAGCTCCTTTGCCCAGTCCTGCGTGGATTTTTCACAGGAAAAGGACACCGCTGCCGCACCGTCTTTTCCGCAGTTGAGCTCATAGTACGTCTCCGTACTCTGTCCGCTGCACCTCGATCCATCCAGCTTTACCGGACCAGTCCAGCGCGTACCGCACTGTCCGCATACATAAACATACTCTGTCCCATTGAAGCTGACGCTGACATTATAAGAGTGACAATCCCAAGTCACACTTTTTTTCGTTCCGTAACAGCCTCCGCCGTTTTCGCGGCTTCCGGAATGGCGGTGCGTCAGCTGCCCTGACTCCGCGCGTACCTCTTCGGTACAGCAAAAAAATACGGTCAGAAAACAAAGCGCCAGCCATAACGCTCCCGCCGCTGTTTTTATTTTGTTTTTCATAAAAAGAATACCTCCCGTTCTGCAAACATTATTTTGTTAATTAATGGAAATCACGATTGAATCAACCGCTGCATGTTCGGGACAGACCGTCCCTTGAAACGCCTAAGCTTGTGAGAAATTTCTCTAAAAGCCCTACTAAGACTTTTTCCAATTGGAAGTTCATTGTATCACGGGATTTACGATTTGTCTATTGATTTTGTGCAGAAAATTTCTTAATATATTAATAACGCAGAAGATTCAGTTATATACATAAGAATACAATGTGTGCGAACGATACCGCATGAGAACAGTCGGAATTGCTGCGCACTATGAATAGAGGATACTATGGTCTTTTCAAGTCTGAATTTTATTTTCCGGTTTCTTCCGGTCTTTTTGATCCTATATTTTATCACACCTGTGCGGTACCGCAACCTCACGCTCTTTGGCGGGAGCTTGATTTTTTATGCGCTCGGCGAGCCCGTGTATATCTTTTTGATCCTGCTGTCCGTCTATATCAACCACCATCTCGGCCTCAGCATTGCCCGCTGTCCGAGACGTCCCCGAAAGCGCCAGTTTTATTTTGTATTGGCAATGCTCTATGATTTTGGCATGCTTTTTGTGTTTAAATATACGGATTTTCTTTTAGAAAATATCAACTCGCTGATCGGGATCGTAAACCGCTATGCCGGAACCGGTCTTCCGAGTGTTCCGCTGCTGCACCTTGCGCTGCCGCTCGGCATCAGCTTTTATACGTTTCAGATTGCTTCTTATATTATTGATATTTACCGCGGCACCCAGAAGCCCGAGCGCTCCATTGTCACGCTCGGCACCTATCTCTGCATGTTTCCGCAGCTGATCGCCGGACCGATTGTCATGTATCCCGACATTTCGGCGCAGTTAAAAAAGCGGCACATCTCCCTTGAGGATTTTGAGGATGGACTGAAAACCTTCGCGATCGGACTCGGCTCAAAGGTGCTGCTCGCGAACCGTATTTTCCTTCTTTGGAACGAGATTCAGGTGACGGGCTTTGACAGCATTTCAACGCCCCTCGCATGGCTGGGCGCTTTTGCGTACTCTTTTCAAATATTTTTTGATTTTTACGGCTATTCCCTGATGGCGATCGGACTCGGACGGATGCTTGGCTTTTGCATTCCTGAAAATTTCCGTTTTCCGTATGCCGCCTCCTCTGTCTCGGACTTTTGGCGGCGGTGGCATATCACACTCGGCGCATGGTTCCGCACCTATATTTATATTCCTTTAGGCGGCAACCGGAACGGACTGCCCCGTACGATCCGCAACCTGTTCGTCGTTTGGGCGCTGACCGGTTTATGGCATGGCGCAAGCTGGAATTTCGTCCTGTGGGGACTCCTGTTTTTCGTACTGATTGCCTTAGAAAAGCTTTTTCTCGGCAAGGTGTTTCGCAAATGCCGTTTTCTCGGGCATCTGTATATCATTGTCCTCATTCCGGTCACATGGGTCATTTTTTCGATCACGGATCTGCCTTATCTTTGGACTTACCTGACAAGGCTGTTTCCGTTCTTAAACGGCTCGTCCATGTGGGTCTTCGGCACGCAGGATTATGTATACGCACTGAAGGATTTTGGTCTGCTTTTTGCGCTTTGTGTGCTTTTTTCAACGCCGCTGCCCGCAAAACTGTATCGAAAACACAAAAAAAATCCGCTGACGATCCTGATCCTGCTCGGCATTTTCTGGCTGAGTATTTACTATCTGGTCATCAGCGTCAACAACCCGTTTCTCTATTTTCGGTTTTAACCCGGTATTGACGCCCGCCGCTTTGGCAGTCCTCGGCCCGGCAGGCTTTCAGCTGCGGCTCGTCCGCGATATACAGAAAGGCATGATGATTTTTTATGAAGCAAAAAAGAATTCTTTCCATAATAAAAAAAATACCGTTCCTCTGCCTCCTTGGCATCACACTCGTTCTTTCCGACGGCATTTACGACGGGATCCTGCCATGGCCGTCGCCGTTCCATATCACGCTGGCGCATACGGACGGTTCTGACGATGTCTTCGCCATGGCAGATGGCAGACATGAGTTGAACTTTTCCGATGATCCGGTATTTCAGACTGAGTCCCGGACGGACGACAATCCTTCCGTTGAAGACGACTCTGCTATTGGCTTAGATGGCATCAGCGCAGACGACAGCATAAACGACAGGGATGAGGATGACAATGCAGACGTTCACAGCGCAGATGCGGATGGTTCCGACAGCGGCGCCGAAAACGAGCCTTCTGACACAGCACCGGATGGTAACGGCATGGAACGCGCATCCGACGGTTTGATTTCGGCAGAGTATGCCTCCGGCTCGGGCGCGGAAAACGGCGACACCGATATACCGGAGCCGGAACAGACTGCGCTCGGAGAAGACGGACTCCCCCTTGTCCATTATATGCAGGTGGAGGATGATTATTTTGACGATGCCGTTTTTATCGGCGATTCCCGCACACGAAGTCTGCAGCTTTATGCAAATTTGGAGAATACCACCTTTTTGGCGGATACCGGGCTGACGATCTATACGGTGCTGGATAAGAAACTGACGCCATCCACGATGACTACCAAAACAACCGTTACGGATTATTTAACAAATCATCAGTTCAAGAAAATATATCTGATGCTTGGCATCAACGAGGTCGGCACGGGTACCGCGGAAAGCTTCTGCAGATCTTACAAAGAGGTCCTTGAAACACTTCAGGCGCTGCAGCCGGACGCCATCATTTATCTGCAGGCGATCCTGCATATTTCCGAGGGCAAGGACAAGGAGCATACTTATATTAATAATGCCGCCATTATCGAGCGCAATGAAGCGCTGCAGTCGCTCGTGGACAACGAACATATTTTTTGGCTGGATTCCAATCCCGTGGTCTGCGATGAAAACGGCTATCTGATAGAAAGCTATACCTTTGACGGTGTTCATCTTCAGGCAAAGTATGTCTATCTTTGGACGGACTATCTCAAGCAGCACGCGATACAGCAGGATGTTTTTCCTGTTTCCCAATCTCCTTTTCCGACTCCGCAGCCCCTGGCAATGCCGTGAAAGTTTCTCTAATAGGTCAACCCTGACTGCTCATATACTGATACAAAAAGCTGACGGGTTCCATTATGAAACATAAAACGAAGGAATCAAACGATCAATCGTACTTAAGCTGGCTTTTGGAAAAAGGGATCCTCTCGCTCTGTTTTCTTTTTACGGTGTTCGCCCTTATTACCGGAATTCAAAAGCATTTTCCGGAAGCGGTTGCCACAAACAGCAGTGTCGGCGGCAGGAATCTTCCCATCTACTGCGTGGATACCCCCGATAAAAAAATTGCCCTGACTTTTGATGCGGCATGGGGAAATGAGGATACACAGACCATTCTTTCTATTTTGGCAAAATACGACATCAAAGTGACGTTTTTTATGACAGGGGGGTGGGTGGAAAGCTATCCCGATGATGTGAAATCCATCCTCGCCGCCGGTCATGATCTCGGCAATCACAGTGAAAATCACAAGAATATGAGCCAGCTCTCGGATGCCGAAAAAAAGCAGGAGCTCATGAGTGTTCATGAACGCGTCAAAGAGCTCACGGGTTATGAGATGTTTCTGTTCCGACCGCCTTACGGCGACTATGACAACGCCGTGATCCGCGTCGCCGAGGAGTGCGGATATTATCCGATTCAGTGGGACGTGGATAGTCTCGACTGGAAAAATTACGGCGTGGACTCCATCATTCAGACGGTCTGCAATCATAAACATCTCGGAAACGGTTCCATCATTCTTTGTCACAACGGCGCAAAGTACACGGCGGAAGCGCTCGACACCCTGATCACAAGCCTTCTTGATGCGGGTTACGAGTTCGTACCGCTCTCCGATCTGATCATACGTGAAAATTATCATATGAATACGGAAGGACGGCAGATTGCAGATTAATACAAATACTACTTGCATATGCTATAATACAAGTAGGCAAAACGATGCGAGTGTCCATGGTGGCACAGCAAAAAACCCCGGAGCTGCGACCTCTGGGGTTTTTCTATTCCGTTTTGGGAAGATAACTCATTGAGGGGGTGGATCCTGTTTTTCGTTTATACTCTTTTCCAGCATCCCGAAATGCCTCTATTCTTTTCTGTTCTTCTTGACACAGCTCCTTAAAAAATCCCGCCAACTCTTGACTGTTCTGCTCTGCCAGCATGCCGAAGTATTTTGTCCGGTCATCTTTGGGTATCACGATCGGGGGCATGTTGTTTCTTATAAGTTCAAAATTCAGGATAAGCCTGCCTGTTCTTCCGTTTCCATCTTCAAACGGATGTATCCTTTCATATTGTATGTGAGTTTCCGCCAGTTTTTGAAATATATCCTCATATTCTGTATGGTTATAATGATACACAAAATACATCATCTGCTGTGGAATCTGATTAGGTGCCGGCGGCACATGCTGCGCACCCTTTATTCGTACTGATACGGTACGATAGCCTGCTATCTCAGATATATTTTTATTGATCAATACTGCCACATCCTTGATCAGTCTTTCCGAAAGCTCCTCATCCAAATGATTCAAAATATGATTGATCGCATATTTATGGTTAATTGCCTCATAGATTTCTCTTGGCGTAGCCGACACCTTAAAATCATTATCATTAAATAAAATGGCATATGTCTCTGCGTAGGACAGCGTGTTTCCTTCTATTGCATTTGTATGGTAGGTGCTTCTGGAAATAAAATCTTCAAAGTAATCTTGATTATCAAATATCAACTTTCTTACATCCATGTCTCTTTGTCGGCCCTCCCATCTATGATTGAAATTGTTATGATATATCTTAACACTTAATTGCCCGCCCCGCCACTATTATCTGTACGTTTACTGCATAAGATCCTATCTTTTTCTGTTCATAATTAACTTTGCGCACCCCGATGTTTTCGTAAGATTTCTATAAACGCTGGTTGCGATATTTGAATTGCTTTCTTCTATCTTTTCATTGCTTGAAATCCAGATATCCGGATATCCTTTAAGATTTCAGGCGATGCGCCGGTACTTTTTTCATTTTCAGGATTGACATGCTGCACGAAATCAGTTATAGTCATATTGTAGTCAAGCGCTGTCGGCGGCTTGGGCAATTGGAGCCCTATGCTAGGAGATAGTTGCTTGGCTCTTTTATTGTCCAAAACATTCGGGATTGACATGTTACTCTGAATCCGCTATATTTTTATTATAGTCAAGTTCTGTCGGCGCCTTGAGATACTGTTTCTCTATGGTAAGAGATATGGACTTGACTTTTTAGCGGGTCCGCATTCTTCGCCACCGTTGTGGCCAGTTCTATCAAATGCTGTTCGAACATTGCAATCCTCCATTTTCCGCCCGCAGATTTCTTAGTTTCTTCAAAATCATTTCGCAAGTGGCTTATTGCTGCATCCGGAAAATCTTCACAATCGTAAATCCGCTTTCAGATGAATTTCATTCCAAAGTAATAGACTCGGATATGGCAAAAGAACTTCTGCCGGAGTTTAACGGCGACTGGGGCGCAGGTATCGTTCACGGGGAAAGCAAGGACATCATCGATAGAAGCTTCGATGAGACAAATCCAAATTATCCCGAATTGAGCATGATCACCTTGGAGATGGAAGAACATTGGGATCAAGCCGAAGACTTTATCCATCAATGGAGGAAAGAACACCCGGAAGTTCGAACCCTTCCGGACGAGGAATACTTCAATCAGGAACATCAGGTACTCCGGGAAGCAGGCCTACTGTAGACATACAGATTTTGCATCCGTAACAGACGTGGATAGCCTCGATTGGAAAAAATACGGCAGATATCACAATACCATATGACAAAAACGATAAAAATGCCATGCGGCGCAACGAAAAGAGGCTGTTGCACTAACTATCCGGTGCGACAGCCCCTTTTATTTTTTAACCACTATTTTACGGATATTTTCCTCTGTAATCTCCATTCTTATCACGAGTAAATATCCGGCAGCTCGTCCAGCGTTATCGCCTTTTCATGGTTGTATACACCGCTCAACTTCTCCTTGCTATTGCCCGTGATATGAGTTGTATGCCATATCATAAACCACGACCACATAGCCCCGTCCGCTTCGAATCTCTCAATGTCGGGAACGTTTCCGCACTCATGGAACGCCATCAGCTTTCCGGTATTAAGAGCCTCCAGCTTCCTCCATGCACTTACGTTTGTGGAATTATCATAGGTGTCCGAGCCGATAATGTCACAATATTCGTTTCCCGGATACCAGCCATCCTTTACCTCGCCCGAATAACCTAACACCCAAATTAAGTTTGTCAGCCCGAATTGGTTGGTGTAACGATCATACATCATTTGCCACAATTTGATGAAATTTTCCGCACCGCCTTTGCCCCACCAAAACCACTGACCGTCAAATTCGTGAAAAGGTCTCCACAAAACGGGGATGCCCGCATCGCGCAGCTCCGCAAGCGCTTCAGCAGCTTTGTCCCAGTTTGCTATCATGGCATTGTACTCGTCCGTACCCTCTGTGAGTATTTTTTCAAAATCGGGATTATCGTCAAGAGCCTCCTGATATCCCAACCCGTTCACGCCCGTATGCCAGCATATGGTAACGATACCGCCCTTTTCGTGCCATTCCTTTGCGCGTTCAACCACACCGTCAAAATCATCGTTCATAAAGTCCAGACCGCGCATTGCAGGATACTTATCTGTGACCTCAAAAATATAATCCATTTCATAATCGGGCGAACCCATCCATGTCGATTCCTGCTGGCAGGTGATTATGTAGCTGCCGTAAACTTCGTTAAGATAGTCGTACAGCTTCTGGGCGTTTTCATCTGCATCAGAATTTGAAAGAGCATATTTGCTCTCTTGCTCCGCAGTATCCACCTCCGTAACCTGCAATGACGCATCCTCCGTCACATTTCCTCTACATCGTCAACCATGGTATCACCTCTGCCGCAGCCCATAGCTAACACTCCTATAACAGAAACTGCGCATAAAAACAAAATTGACTTTTTCATGTATTTCCTTTCCTTTTATCCGAACATTTCCCTATTATTACACCACATATCCTGCTTCATTTCAATCATATATTGTATCAAGTCGACGCAGCAGTACAAAAAAGTTACTATGTGCTGAAGAAAAACTTGACATTGGAGTATATTATTACCGCTGAAAAAGCAGGACTGAGCGAACGTCTTTTTCAAAAAAGAAAATGCAAAATGAGTAAAAAAATGATACCGTTTGCCGGAGCGGCAGTCGGTGAATATTTTGACGAGAAAACAGTCTGTCGGGGGTTTGATACACAAATAACAAAAGACGGAATTTTTTCGCTTTCCGCACGTTACATGCAATCGAATTATTATTTAATTTCCACAATAGCCTCTTATATTGCGGACGCTCAAGGTCTTTGCTTGACAGCTTGCCCATATAGATATGATCTTCTCTTTATCTATTGTATCGACAGATTCTGCTTTTTCAAGTATTTTCGATATACGATAAAATATTGTGTTTTCCTATTGACCTTTTACATATTTTGATTATAATGCCATAGGGATACATCTTGATCCAAATATCACTTATTATGCCAAAATAGATCGAAGGCCTAACGCAGCACAAAATAAGGCACTTTTATAAAACAAAGAGGGAACATCATGGCAACTCAAAATCCGGCACTTACTCCCGGTACATCCAAAAAGCACAAGACTTTGACCAAAGATTTGACAAACGGAAATCCAATGTCGCTCATTCTCGGCTTTTCCGTTCCGCTCCTGTTCGGTATGCTGTTTCAGCAGTTTTACAGCCTGGTGGATACAATCATCGTCGGCAAATGCATCGACGCCAACGCGCTTGCCGCAGTCGGCTCCACCGGCTCCATCAATTTTCTGATCATCGGCTTCTGTATCGGTATTTGCAGCGGTTTTTCCATTCCCGTCGCACAGCGCTTCGGTGCGGGCGATTACGCCGGCATGCGCAAAATGGTATGGAACGGCGCATGGCTCTCTCTTGCCTTCGCCGCTGTCATGACCGTGGTCGTGTCCCTGCTCTGCGGGCAGATTCTTCGGGTAATGCATACCCCCGACGATATTTATGAACAGGCCTATTCCTATATTTATGTGATCTTTCTAGGAATACCCGTTATTTACTTGTATAACATGCTCTCCGGCATCATCCGTTCGCTGGGCGATAGTAAAACGCCTGTTATTTTTCTTGTATTGTCGTCCGTTCTCAATATCGGTCTCGACCTGCTGTTTATTCTGGTGTTTGACTTTAATGTGGCGGGCGCGGCCTACGCGACCGTCATCTCGCAGCTTGTTTCCGGCATCGCCTGCCTGATCTTTATGATCCGCAGATTTCCGATCCTGCGCCCCGAAAGCAAACACGAGTTATTCTATGATGCACACTGCGGTAAGATCCTTTGCAGTATGGGAATCCCAATGGGTCTGCAATATTCCATCACGGCGATCGGTTCCGTCATCCTTCAGACATCGGTCAATAATCTCGGCACAACGGCCGTCTCCGCCGTCACTGCCGGCAGCCGCCTCGGCAATTTTTTAGTCTGCCCGTTCGACGCGATGGGCTCGACCATGGCAACATACGGCGGTCAGAATATCGGAGCCAAAAAGACGGACCGCATCAAAGAAGGCTTAAAAGCATGCACACTGCTTGGCGCTGCCTATTCCGCCATCGCTCTGCTCCTTGTTGTTTTATGCGGAAGGACTCTGCTCCTACTGTTCTTACACGCCGAAGATGCCGAGATCATAACGATGGCATATCGCTTCCTGTGCACGAACAGCCTGTTCTATTTTCCGCTTGCGCTTGTCAATATCATCCGTTTTTTAATTCAGGGGATGGGCTTTTCGCGCTTTGCAATGCTTGCCGGTGTCTGTGAAATGGCTGCCCGCGCGCTTGTGGGCTTCTATATCGTGCCCGCCTTTGGCTTCTATGCCATCGGCTTCGCAAGCCCAACCGCATGGATTTTTGCCGATGCGTTCCTTATCCCGGCTTTTTTCCACGTCTATCGCCGTACGCGGCGATTGTTTTCCCAGTCCTGACCTGCTCTTTTGTTTTTAGGGAAACACTGATTTAATCTGCGTTTTCTTAGAAAAATGAATGGTAAAAAGCGTATTTCACTATACAATCCGCACGGAATTTGCTATACTGAACATAAGTTTTTTAAGGAGACGCTTCCATCAGCGTTTCCCTGACGTACGACGGGAAAGGAACGGATTTTATGAGCAAAAAACGAGTAGTGGTTTCTCTTGGACATGAGGCGCTCGGCCATAATACGACGATGCAGCAGTCCGCTGTCAAGGTTACGGCGGCGGCGCTTGCCGACCTGATCGAAGCAGACTGTCAGCTGACTATCACGCACAGCAACGGGTCTCAGGTCAGCATGATCCATAAAGCGATGAGTGAGCTGCACCGCATCTATACGGATTACACTCCTGCGCCGATGTGCGTCTGCTCTGCCATGAGTCAGGGCTATGTCGGCTACGATATTCAGAATGCGCTCCGCGCGCAGCTTTTGGAGCGCGGGCTCTCCACTCCGGTCAGCACGATCCTTACGCAGGTCACGGTCGATCCTTACGACGAGGCTTTTTACGAGCCGGATAAGGTCATCGGACGCGTCATGTCCGCAGAGGAGGCGGAGGCCGAGACGAAGAAAGGTAATTATGTGATCGGTCAGCCCGGCAGCGGCTTTCGAAGAGTTGTCGCGGCGCCGAAGCCAATCGACATTGTAGAGATTGATGCCATCCGCACGCTCGCGGACGCAGGACAGGCAGTCATCGCCTGCGGCGGCGGCGGCATTCCGGTCATTGAACAGCAGCACGCCTTAAAGGGCGCTTCCGCTGTCATCGAAAAGGACAGCATCGCCGGTCTTCTCGCTGCGAAGCTGAAAGCGGAAATGCTCATTATACTCACAAGCGTGGACGAGGTCTACCGCAATTATAAAAAAGAAGATCAGTCCGCCATCCCTTCCATGACGATCAATGAGGCAAAAAAACTGCTTGCCGAGAATCAGTTCGGCAAAGGTGACATGCTTCCTAAGATCGAAGCGGCAATCACCTATCTCGATCAGGTGCCGAACGGCAGCGTATTGATCACCTCCCTCGGCAAGGTCGCAGACGCCATCAAGGGAAAAGCAGGAACATTGATCACAATATAAAAAAGAACGCTGCGCGTTCTTTGCGAGATTTTGCTTACGCAAAACTCGAAATAAATCTGCTTTGCAGATTCTTCCGGGATCAAGATAACTCATACGCAAAACTCGAAATAAATTTGCTTTGCAGATTCTTCCGGGATCAAGATAACTCATATGCATAAAAGAAAGTAAAGAATCCGTTTTTGGCGGATTCTTTTTTCGTTCAGGCCTTCCCCCGAAAACATCAAACGGATGGTTTTTCTTTTCTATGACAGTGCATGAAACGTATATGTCATAATCCTCTGTCAGTTTTTCTTTTTACGGGAATCCCTGTATTTATGCGATTCTAGCATCGACAATGACATCATATTCCTGCATTTCCCATCTCATTATGACATTTACGTCAGATACGTCTTCTTTCTGTCATTCACCGGTAACCGCCTGCACGATTTTTCTTTCCGCTTCCTCCATCCGTTAAATATATGTTGTTATTTTTTTCTTTACAATTCTGCCATACGCTCAAATACTCCGGAGACGGAAAGCCTGCCGTACCCCCACTCCCTGCTCGGATAGACAATATCCAGATCACGCACGGCGCCGCGGACAAAATAATTTTTCACATTGATTGAGTTGATCCACGGTAGATTTTGCTCCGTCACCGCCCACTGTAAAAACTGTGCTACACCGCCCGCCGTAATTGCCGCCGAAATGCTTGAACCGCTCCGTTTTCCGAGCACGGTAGAGACATTGACTCCCGGCGCGGCAAGATCGGGTTTCACTCTGCTATCCCGCGTGTAACCCCTTCCCGATTCCGGAGAAAAGCTGTTATTTAAGTCATCATAGGTGGACACGCCGAGCGCCTCCCATGCCGCGGAGGGATCCGTCAGTGTGACATAGGGACTCGGTTCTAAAAAGGTAACGGGCGCGGTCACGAACTCAGCGATTGGAAGCCACGCATGAAACAGGGCATAATTTGCCTGCTCCTCCTCTGTCACGATCAACGTCCAGATTCCCGGCGACGGCGCGACAAAACGCAGGAAAAGCAGCTGCGCGCCGCTTCCGGTCTCCACCCGCTCCGCGTCCAGATAGAGCGTTGTTTTTTCATAGATAAAGCGGTACGTTGTTGTTCCCTCCATATTCAGCCGAATGTCGCGCACGGTCTCTCCGCCGGGGCTCCTTAAGGAAAATTGAAACTGATAGGGCTGTGTTCCCCATACATTGAGCGTGAATCCCTGCACGCCCTCGGAAACGCGGATTTCCACATCCCGCCGCAGCTGACCGATTTCATTTTGGAACACATTCCGATTAAAACAGCCGGAAAAATGATGCTGCTTATTTCCCTCGTTTCCGCTGCATATAACGACAGCACGACCGATTTTCACCGCAATACTGTTGATTGCACGCTCCAATGTGGACGTACCGGTATGGGATGCCAGATTCGTTCCGAGCCCAAGGCAAATGACGAGCGGAAGCCCCAGACGTTCCGCCTGCTCATCCAAAAACTGCAGTCCCTGCTCAATATCTGTTTCACTATAACAGACCGCATCATCCGCCACCAGATAGTATTGCCTGACATTTTGGGGCGCCTGCCGGAGCTTCACGACCAAAAGCCTGCTGTCCGGAGCGGCCCCGATATAGCTTCTGCCTCCTTCCACTCTGCTGCCCGCCGCTACGCTCGCCATCGCCGTTCCGTGCCCCAACTCGTCCGTTACGGGCACGATACTGCGCGGACTATCACTTTGCAGGGCGTTGTTGATCTCCTCCTCCGTATAGGTACGATCCGCCTCCTGATCCCAGATCGCCGCGATACGCGTTGACCCGTCGCTCTGTCTGAACACATCCAGTTCATACCGGATTCCCGTATCCACGAATCCGACCAGAACGCCGCGCCCTGTTAAAGCAAGCGGCTCTCCCTGTACTTCCAGAATACCGCTTTCTATCAGCGCATTCGGATCAAACGAAAATCCTGCTCCGCCTGTCAGTCCGGGGGCGGGCGGCTCCTGCATCAGTCCGTATACAAATGGAATATCTCCATATGCCATAAAAAAAGATACCTGCCTATGCCTTTATGTAAGCATATGCAGGTATTCTTTGCTTTTTGACCGTTTCTCATCGGCTTAACTGCGCAAGCATTTCTTCTTTTCCAACCGCATTCTCAGCACAAAGTCTTCCGCCGTCCTCTGTCACACCCAGACTGCCAAGCAGCTCCCGATACGTCGCCTCATCCGTCAGCTCGCCCATATAATAATAGTCGGTAACTCCCTGTCCGGTAAAACTGCCGTCCGCATCATAAAGCGCGTTGTAGGCATCATTCAGAACCGCCCCCGTTTCTTCAGTGATTGTCTTTTCAGCAGATACCTGAAAATAAGACCGCCCGTAGCCGCCTTCGTCGCCACCGCCATTCCACCTTGCAAACGTATAAAAAGTACCGCTGCGCTCAAAATAATTCATTTCCACCGTCGTCATCCGATCCAGCATACAGAATAGGGCATCGTCCTTGGCCGTATAAATAGAATAGCTGTCGAATTCCCGGTCCAAAACGACCAGTTCCGGAATGTCGTCGCCGTCCAGATAAATCAGCGAGAACACTTTCGCTTCGCCCACACTATCCGCAACTGTCTGCTGATAGATTTCTCTGTATGTCCGCGCCTGTTCATTTGCAACAGGCGGCTCTTCCGCTTCGATGTCAGGCAGCACCTGTTCATTCGCAGCAGGCGCCTCTTCCGCTTCGCTGCCTGACTGCGCCAGTTGATTCGTATCAGGCGGCACAGATGTTTCCGTTTCTGCCATTCCTCCATCTGTTACCGTCACATCTTCCGCCTCTGTATCATTCACTACGATCGTCTTGGGTGCCTGCGTTTCTTCGCCGCTCTCCGCACCACAGGCAGATAACAGCAGCGCCAAATACAAAACGCCCGTTATCCATTTGTTTTTCATGCTCTCACCCCTATGTAAAAGCATCGAAAGTTATACTCAATCCAAAAGAATTGCGTAAGCAAGCCAAAAGAATTGCGTAAGCAATTCTTTGAAAGAATGCAAAAGAATGCAAAGAATGCAAGGCATTCTTTTGCGTTCTGTGCATTCTTTTTTATTGCCCTGCAGCGCTTGGGATTTCCGCGGTTTGTCTTGGCGGGGGAAGCAACGCTGTCGGCATGTTGCTCCTAATCTCCACGATCGGGCTTGCTTTTCCCTCGATATAATCACGGGTAATGACCACACGACCAATATTATCGTCCTTGGGCACCTCGTACATAATATCGAGCATAAACTCCTCAATGATCGCACGAAGCGCGCGCGCGCCGGTATCCCGCTCCATCGCCTTATCCGCGATCGCCTCTAACGCGCTTTGATCAAACTCCAGCTTTACCTCATCCAATTCCAAAAGCCGCTGGTACTGCTTCAAGACCGCATTCTTCGGCTCGCTTAATATCTGAATCATATCTTCCTTATTGAGTCCTTTGAGCGTGCACAGGATGGGCATACGTCCGATAAATTCCGGAATCAGACCAAACTGCCTTAAATCCTCTACGGTCACTTTCTCCAAAAGCTCCCGTTCCTTATCATACTTATCCTTTAACTCCGCAGAAAAACCAATGGAGGTCTGTTTCCTTAGGCGCTGCTTAATGATCTCCTCTAAGTCCGGGAACGCTCCGCCGCAGATAAACAGGATATTGCGGGTATTCACTGTTGCAAGCGGCACCATCGCATTTTTGCTGTTCGCGCCGACGGGCACTTCAACCTCCGCGCCCTCTAAGAGCTTTAACATTCCCTGCTGTACCGACTCGCCGCTGACATCACGCGAGGTCGTTTCTTTTTTCTTTGCGATCTTATCAATCTCATCAATAAAGACGATACCGCGTTCCGCTCTGTCCACGTCATTATCCGCAGCCGCCAGAAGCTTGGAGATTACGCTCTCAATATCGTCTCCGATATACCCTGCCTCCGTCAGCGAAGTCGCATCGGCAATGGCAAGAGGTACATCCAAGAGCCGCGCAAGCGTCTTTGCTAAATACGTCTTTCCACAGCCCGTCGGCCCGATCATCAATATGTTCGACTTTTCAATCTCAATGTCATCCATGGTATTCGTCGCAACCCGCTTGTAGTGATTATACACCGCTACGGAAATGATCTTCTTTGCCCGATCCTGGCCGACAACATATTCATCCAGCTTCTCACGGATCTTATGCGGCGCCGGAATATCCTTTAAGTTTAAGACCGGTTCCGCCTTCTCCTGCTTCTTTCTTTTTTTGACCTTTTGCCGATACGGTATGCCCTCTCCCTGCAGATCGGCAAGATTTACAAATTGAATATTCGGGAAAAAACCGCGTCCGTTGATGTTTTTTCCGAAATCAATATTGTCAGATGTTATGTTTTTATTTGATTTATGTGTATTTTCTGTTCCGGTATTCTTTTCTGCCTCGGCAGTATCTCCCGACGCAGCGGTTTCCGTCTCACCATCTGCCGCAGCGTTTTCCCTGCCTGTGCCGTCATCTTCCGTATGCTTCTTCTCTGAACCATCCTGTCCCACACCGGACTGTGCCGACTCCTGACCGTTCCTTTTTTCCTTTGCTTCATTTTTTTTTGATGTATCCTCTTCCATCGCTTTGGCGCTCATGGCATCCAGCATGAAAGAAGCAAAATAAGGATTATTCATCTGATTCATCATATCCGAATTCAATAACCCCTGTTTTTCCATCTCTGAGACTGTGTCCATGGTGCTGTGCATGCAATCGTCGCAAATACAAATATGGTTCGGCAGATGAAACATCCGTCCTGCTTTGCTCTCCGGCCTCCTGCACAGCATACACACATCTTCATACTCATTATTATGATTTGTACTGTCAGACATCCTTCCACTCCCTGTTAAAAAAGATTGAGAAACTTCATATAGGTTGTTAAAATGACTATGTGGCGGCAAAGCATGCTCCACCGCCACATACAGTATAAAACATATCTTCTCTCCGAACAAGTGAAGATTTTATAAAACGACTGGTATTTCTTGCAAAAAAGTCTGCGCAAAAGATGGTCCATCCCACTGGAAGAATCATAACCGCTTACCATCCGTTATTTTCCGCATAATAGGAATAGTTCTCTGCTGTGGGGGACTGCATATGACAAATAAGGTCTGTTACAAAATCCCAGTATAACTCCGTGTCCGCCTCCATTATGAATGTTGCAAGGGCGGCCTCGGTATCTGCCGGCTGCTCCTTCCATGTCAGGGTTCTGCCATATTCTGCGGATGATACATCCGTATTGATCGCAACATATCGTTCTTCTTTTGTCCGTGCAATGGCTTGATTCAGCAAAATGACGGCTACAGCCGCATCCGTACATCCCGCTGTCCGGTTGGGCGAGCGCCGGTAGAGACTGTATTGATCATCCAGCCACATTTTCGAAATATAGGTACGCGCCTTTGCATTCATTAAATCAAAGACCGCTTTGTCCAGCATCACCGAGCGTGCCGCATCGTGAGGCACAATGATCTGTACAGGAAAGCCGCTGTTTAGGCAGACGTTGAATGCCTCTGCATCGTAAAAAACATTGAAATCGGCATACGTGGTATGACTGCCCTCCCCGTTCACGATCGTTCCCATATAGAGAATACCTGCGGTATTTTTCGCAAAACAATCATCCTGCTGACACGCCATTGCGATGTTGGTAGCCGCGCCGACCGACAAGATCGTAACCTCCCCCGGATAGCGCTTTACCTGCTCTATCATGAAATCAACGGCACTCTGTGCCTGTGGCTCAGTCTGAGAATATCCCCATTTTCTTTCATAATAAGAACCCAGATTATGATAGTTCTCCGGCGCGACATAGCTGTCAAGATGCCACATCACCCCCCAGCGGTCAATGCTTCCGACAATCTGTTCCTGTTCCTCCAAATCCCGAAAACCGAATAGCGGAACATCCGTCCCCATATAAACAGGAATATCCTCTCTCCCAAAGTACTCCAACTGGTTGAGCGCAGCGTTTGTCCCGACCGATACAAAGGAATTGCCGCCCGTGATCGTAACACCAAGCAGCTCGATCAGTCCCAACTGATCCGCCTCCACCAAAATACAAAGGCACATAGCATCATCTCCGAAATAGGCCATATCGCTGTCCAAGATGACCTTCGGCACTTTCCCATCAGTCAAAATCCCATATTGCTCTTTCAAATACTCCGCCGCCGCCCGGTCGTCCGCTTCGGAATAGACCGGTATCTCTTCCTCATTTTCATCGGACGACAATATGGCGGACTGTGTTTCGTCCGCCATATCGTTCCTATTATCCACGCTCCCGCATCCGGCAAGCGCCAAACAAAGCAATACCGCTCTCAAGAGGTTTTTCTTCATGAATCTCCTCCGTCTTTTTTATTCCTCATACGCCCTTCCAAGCACGACCTTGACTTCTTCAGTCTCATAGTCGTTCGCGATCCTGCATACCGTCAGCGTGACCGTCGTTCCGACCGAATAATATTTGAGCTCTTCAATGAGCTGCTGCTTGCTCCCGATCCTCGTTCCGTTTAATCCTGTGATAATGTCGCCGCGTCTTAAGCCTGCCTGATCTGCCGCATACCCGCTATAGACCTCATAAATATAGACGCCCTGCGGCATATTATAGAGCTGTACGCCCTGCTCATCCACATCTGTGACCTGTATGCCGAGGTATCCCCGCTCCTGCTCGCTGACCATCGTCTTGGTCTCACGCTCCATCAGTTCCAGCAAAATCGGTTCGGCAACGGAAATCGGAATGGCGTAACCCATACCTTCTACGGTAGACCCGCCAATCTTCGCCGACGGAATTCCGATGACCTCACCGCGCGCATTTACGAGCGCACCGCCGGAGTTACCCGGATTGATCGCCGCATTTGTCTGGATCATCGGACTTTCAT
The DNA here is from genome assembly GCA_014804755.1 of Lachnospiraceae bacterium. Classification (GTDB taxonomy): domain Bacteria; phylum Bacillota; class Clostridia; order Lachnospirales; family Lachnospiraceae; genus DLAJ01. Next base: position 259,105 of record JAAUZE010000019.1, read on the forward strand.
AATCCTCTAATTCCCTGTCGAGTGCACTGATGATCCCGTTTGTCACAGACTGTCCATAACCGAGCGCATTGCCGATCGCAATGACCTCCTCGCCCACCTCCAGCTGGTCGGAATTTCCAAGTCTTGCAATGGCAATCTTCGATAGGGTCTCCTCACTGATGTCCTTTAAGGGAATCGCGATCACCGCCAAATCGTTTCTCTCATCCGTGCCCTTCACGACCGCGCTCACAGTCGTGTCGTCAATAAAGGTAACCTGCAGGTCATGCGCACGATCGATCACATGATAATTCGTGCAGATCAAAAGCTCGCTGTCATTTTGTCCGACAATGATACCTGATCCGCCGCCTTCACCTTCCTGCTCATACTGATACATCCAATACTGAACGGTCTGCGTATAGTAATTCGTCACACTCACGACGGCCGGCTTCACACTTCTTGCCACGGATCTGATATCCATCTCCTGCGCCGCATTTCCCGCACCTGTATCTGTCGCGATCAGATTTCCGTTCTGCGCTTCTCCCTGTGTCGGAATCGACTGTCCGTTTACGTTCTGCGTCGGCGCAACCTGCAGCATGGGGCTGCTCGAATTGCCGTTTATGATGAGCTTCGTCCCGGTCAGACGCTCAATGCCGTAGCAGGTTCCGTACGCCGCTCCCGCAAAAAGCACGCCGCATAACAGCGCAGATGCCACCCGCATGCCGAGCGGATATCTGCCCTTCGCCCTGCGCTCCTGCTTTTTCGTCTCCCTGATCTGCTTTTTCTGAGCCTTTTTCTGCGCTTTCTCAGCTTTTTTATCAAATGGCGCGCCTGACGGCATCCCGTCCTGGTGCATTTGATAATGCGCGTATTGACCGTTGGTCGTATAAGAACAGCCAATACGATTCGGCACATAGGCGCCCTGCATATTTTCCGGACCGGGCATGCTCATTGCTGTCTGAATCTGCGTTCCCTGTCCGTTCATGCTTCCCGTTTCCTGCTTCTGTACGTTTTCCTGTGCGGCTGCATTCTCCGTCACCTGCTTCTGTACATTTTCCTGCGCAGTCACATTCTCTGCCGGCTGCATCCGGTCGCTTCCACTCATTTCATTCGTCGGAGTGATGCCGCCATCCTGCTGCCCTGTTACGTTTTCATTTTCTAATCCATGATTCTGCTCTGACATCCTCATAACCTCTCTTCTTCGTTTTCTTTTCCCCCGTCGATGAGATTAGTATATCTTCAAATTGTGAACAAAATGTGATTAAAAAAAAATCATTTTGTGAAACAAAAGAGTTCCGCAAAAAGCGAAACTCTTTTCACATTCTCGTTATTCCACCGTCACAGACTTTGCTAAGTTCCGCGGCTTATCTACATCACAGCCCTTGCCGACCGATACATAATAACCAAACAGCTGTAATGGAATGATGGCAAGCGAATTTGCGAAATAAGGATTCGTCCGCGGGATATAAACCACATAGTCCGCCGCCCGCTCGATTTCCTGATTATCCTCGTTTGTCACGGCAAGTACAAACGCACCGCGCGCCTTCACCTCAACCATATTCGAAATCGTTTTTTGATAGAGCTCGGGCTGTGTGGATACGGCCGCCACGAGTGTCCCCTCCTCGATCAGCGAGATGGTACCATGCTTTAATTCTCCCGCCGCATACGCCTCGGAGTGCACATAGGAAATCTCCTTTAATTTCAGGGAACCCTCCAGAGAGATCGCATAATCAATCCCCCGCCCGATAAAAAAGACATCTCTTGCCGCCACATAACGGTTGGCGAATTTTTGTATTTTTCCTTTATTATTCAGGAGCAGTTCGATTTGATTCGGAAGCTTCTGCAATTCTTCCAGCATGCTCTGAAATTCTTTTTCCGTGATCTGCTCCCTGACCTTTGCAAATTTCAATGCTAAAAGATAAAACGCAATAAGCTGGGCGCTGTATGCCTTTGTCGTCGCAACGGCAATTTCAGGTCCCGCCCATGTATACATGACGCGGTCCGCTTCCCTCGCAATGGAACTGCCGACAACATTCACAATGCCGAGCACGGGAAATCCGCGCTTTTTGGACTCCCGAAGAGCTGCCAGTGTATCCGCCGTCTCACCCGACTGACTGACGACAATGACCATGGCGCCCTCCTCCAATATCGGGTTGCGGTAGCGGAATTCCGAGGCCAAGTCCACTTCGACCGGAATCCGCGCAAGCCCCTCTATCACATATTTTCCCGTCACTCCGGCGTGATAAGCGGAACCGCATGCCACAATATGGAACTTGCGCACCGCACGAATATCCTCCGCCGTCATTTGAAGTTCGTCAATGACAATATCATGATCGCGCAGTCTCGGCGAGAGCGTTTCTCTGACCGTTTTCGGCTGCTCATACATCTCTTTTAACATAAAATGCTCATATCCCGCCTTCTCCGCGGCATTGGCATCCCAATCGATCGTCACAGGCTTTTTCGCGATCTCCTCCGCATCCACATTATAAAAATGTATATGGTCGGCGCGTAGTCTGACAATCTCCTCATTTTCCATAAAATAGACCTGACGCGTATATTTCAGGATGGCAGGCACGTCTGAGGCGATAAAACAACCATCGCCGCTCTGTCCGACAATCAGCGGACTGTCCTTTCGCACGGCAAACACTTCTTCAGGATGCTCCGCGAAAATGATGCCGAGCGCATAAGAACCCTCCACGCGATGCATGACCTTCGCGATGGTCTCAATCGGATTGCCCGTATAATAGTAATCCAGCATCTGCGCCAAAATCTCGGTATCCGTATCGGAGACAAACTCATAGCCCCTGTCCGTAAGCTTCTTTTTTAATTGCAAATAATTCTCGATAATGCCGTTATGCACGACCGCGATCGTGTGCTCGGCATTATAATGCGGATGGGCGTTGATGTCATTCGGCGCGCCATGCGTCGCCCAGCGTGTATGGCCGATCCCAATCATACCCGGCATCGTTGCGCCGCCGTGCGTCAGCTCCTCAAGCACTTTCAGGCGCCCGACGGATTTCGTAATGTGAATCTCCTGCCCGTCGTAAATCGCCATTCCCGCCGAATCATATCCACGATATTCCAGTTTTGTCAGTCCATCCAAAATGATCGGCGCCGCCTGCTTCGTGCCAATATATCCTACGATTCCACACATATGCTGTCATACTCCTTTTTCTTTTTATATTCATACCCCGTCATAGCAAACCGCCATCAACTGCTTTCGCCAAATTCCCGATTCCAAAATTCGCGATTCCCTGTACAGGCATCAATCAGCTTCCTCGGAAGTAACGCATAATGCTTTCCGAGCTGATATCCCGCATACTTGCAGGCGCTTTCCACGATCAGACCGGGAATCTGTTCTTTCTTCCCAACCCGATAAAGATGTGCCGCCGTCTGCTTTACCATGCGTATCCCTTCGCCTTCCGACTTAAGCCCCGAAAACACCTCCGGATGCTTTGCCTGCGATACTCCCAGATCAAAATTGCGCCGAAACTGCTGCCTGCCGGTATAATGGTGGGAATGGTATACCCGCGCAGACGGCCGATAAGCAATGCCATAGCCCTTTTTTACCGCGCCTGCTGCATAAATCATATCTTCATTAAATATCGTATGCTCCACAAAACCACCCAATTCCTCATAAACATCCCGCCGATAGGCAGCACATACATTGGAACAAAAATAGGTCTTGATGCCGAGCCGCTCCCGATCCCTTTCAAATTTTACACAGGGTTCTTCCGGATAATTGAACTGCCTTACAAAACGTTCCGTCTCGCTGCTGTTTTTACGCGCAAGCTGTCTCGCGTAGCAGACTGCCACACCGTCGCCTGAAAGCCCTGACACCAATTCCCCGATCAAATGCGTATCCGCCGGAACCGCATCGTCCGTCATGCAGACAAACAGGTCGGCGTCGGACAAAGCTACCCCCAATCGCCTTGTGCCGCCATGGTCAAACTCTTCCTTACGAATATGACGCAGCTCCACATTCTCAAATAAACGGTCTAAGTCAAACGCATGCTCCACGGACGTCCCATAAATCAGCTGCTCAAAATAGGATTCTTCCGTATTGATCAAAATAATCCTCTGTATCGGATAAGTCTGCGCATGAAGCCGCTCCAATATTCTGAAAAGCCGTTTTGTCGGCCGATAGGTTGGTATGATCACATCAACTGTTTCCATAACTGCCTCTCTCCCGTTTATATGGTTCCATGCGCGCAATAAAATACACGTGTTTTTTAATCTCTTATTTAGGGAAACGCTGATTTAATCAGTGTTTCTTTATAAAAAGAGGACTCCACCTGTGTATGGAATCCTCTTCTGCATTCCCGTTATACTGCTATCGCAAATACCCGGATGTATCCTGCTGAATCTGTTGGCTATACTCCTGCACGGTCGCACTCGGCTCATAATCCGTCACACCAAACAGAATCTCATGAAGCTTTGACACATTGGCTGTTAAGTCTATCGGCACGACACAGCTTCCTTTTCCGCCGATCGTACCGCTCTGAAGCATGTCCATTGCAGGAAATCCGCAGCTCTCCACGATCTCATATTCTCCAATATCCCCAAGCATCGAAATGATCACATCTAAATCGATACTGGTAGAAAACTCATCGAACACATCACTGTTTAAGATTGCTGTCAGTTCGCTTAAGCTCATACCCCTTGCAGCTTCCATCATTGCCGCAATAACCTTGCGCTGGCGCTCAGTCCTTGCGTAATCATTACCAACGTACCGGATTCGGCAGTAAGCGGTTGCCTGAAGACCATTTAAGAGCTGACGGCCGCTCTGCGTCACCGGCGTAAAATCAACGCCTTCCGTCGCATTATAATGGATGCCGTCCGTCGTTGTTCCGACGATACTCCTCTGATAATTGTTCAAATGCACAATCTCGTTCTCCTGTACGTCAATCCATACACCCCCCAGCTTATCGATCACATCGATCATTCCCCAAAATCCGACCGTCACATAATCGGTGATATAGAGATCCAGATTCATATTCAGCATCGTCATCGCGCGTGCCTCTCCTCCTGAAGCATACGCGCCGTTACATTTATCATATTTTCCGTTTGTCAGATTCAGATACGTATCGCGGTAAACGGAAACAAGTTTGATCGTTTTTTCCTGCGTATCCAAGCAGGCGATGATGATAACATCCGAACGGCTGCTCTCCGCCCCAAGCTTCTTATTCCGGGAATCGAGTCCGAACAGTGCGACCTGCATATAGCGTGCCATCGGATTTTCCGGCTCGGTATAGTTCTCATACACATCCTTATTGACTACGACATCTACCGTCTGACCGCTGTCAAGATCATCCTGCGTACCGATATTCAGTTCGGTGTGTTCCACCCGCGTCAACCTTATGATCGCCCATGCGCCGATCACAACGATCGCCAAAACAAATAATTCTACAATAAAAATGATGATATTTCTTCTTTTTCTTGCCGCTTTCTGCTTCGGCGTGAGCCGTTTCCCATTTGGTTTTGTTTCCTGTGACTGCTGCTTTGCCATCTCTTGCTCCTTTTCTAGCAGGCATTCTTGTTGATAAAGCCCTTGAATAAGGTCAGGAATAATATCTTGATATCGAATGCCATCGTCCAATTCTCAATATAGTATAGGTCATATTCCACGCGCTTGCGAATAGATGTGTCGCCGCGATAACCGTTGATCTGTGCCCATCCCGTCATGCCCGGACGCACCTGATGCTTGATCATATAACGCGGAATCTCTTCCTTAAATTTCTCTACAAAGAAGGGACGTTCCGGTCTTGGTCCCACAAGACTCATGTTCCCTTTCAGCACATTAAAGATCTGCGGCATCTCGTCGATGCTTGTTTTTCGTAAGATCCTGCCGATCTTCGTCACACGCGGATCGTTCCTCGTCGTCCACGCCTTTTGTTCCGCGCTCGGCTTCTGTACCTCCATCGTACGGAACTTATACATCTGAAACGACTTATTATGCAGTCCGACCCGTTCCTGCTTAAAAATTAAAGGTCCCTTATCCGTCGCCTTGATTCCGATCACGGCAAAAAGCATGAAAGGTGAAAAAAGCACGATGCATACGAGACTGCCTATGATGTCCACAATGCGCTTCATCAAGAGATTAAACGTGTTAGTGAGCGGCACGTGGCGGATATTGATCACCGGAAGTCCCATCAGATCCTCCGTGTACGGCCGGCTTGGGATCACGCTGTTATAATCGGGAATAAACTTGGTATGTACCCCCGACTTTTCACAAAGGGATACAATCGCTTCCAGTCTCCCGTAATCCTCCAGCGCCAGTGTGACCGCGATCTCATCCAGCTTGCTCTGGGGCAGGATAACGAACAGATTATTGATCGTCCCGAGCACCTTGACCCCGCGGTACGTCGTTCCGCGCGGAATACGGTCGTCAAGGATCCCCCTCACGACATATCCCCACTGGGGATTGGCATTGATCCTGTCAATATACTGCTCAGCCGCCCGCGAATACCCGACAAGGAGGATATACTTGACGTTATACCCCCTGCTGCGGAAAAAATGAAGTACATAACGGATAAAATTCCGTACGATCGCATCAAATGTGATGTTCAGGGCATAGAACCCGAATACCATGAATCGGGAAAAATGAGACTGCTTAATGGAATAAAGCACTGCGATAAATATCAAAAGTCCTATGGTGTTTGCCTTGACAATATTGTAAAACTCATGCACTCTGCCCGACATCCGCTTGGAGCTGTAAAGATTGCACACGCCGTAAAGTATCGTAAAAAGCGGAACAACCAACAGAAGCAGCGAAAAGTACGTTGCCTCGGACAAACCTGCCTCACTTTGAACCAGACCGCTCTTAAATTTGATAAACCAAGCCAACAGATAGCTGCAGGCTACAATCACCGCATCTAACAGAACATGAAGGCGGTTGAAATATTTCTGATTATCCTTGATCAAGTTCAATCACCCTGTTTTCACACCATCAACATATTACAATATGATTCTCTTTTTTACAATAAAAATTTACTTAATTTTACATTCTCATCCCCGTCCGGATTAGCGCATATAGAACAGATTTCGCCATAATTCCAACTGAATCCGCACATAATACCGCATATTTTCCGGTCGGAAACGAACCCTATGCCTGCCCGCCTCCTTTGTAAAGCAAAACCGGATCCCGGCAGCCACTCCTTTCACATAAACGCCGCCAAGTCCTTTTTTACTAAAATATAAAAACTTCACAAGTATGCCTGCAAAAATGAAAGGCAAATTTAACAACCGCTGCAATAACGGCTGGTTTTTGTAGATCACATAAATACTGTTCCTGGACGATAAGCGCACCTTAAACGCGTTATGCCTCGAACCACTCACCGCGCTTCCCGCATGAAGCACCACGCCCGTGGGCACAATATAACTGAAAAGCCCATGAAGACGCGCGCGGTAGCCGACATCGACGTCCTCAAGATAAGCAAAATGATTTTCGTCAAACAGCCCGATGCGACGAAGCATCCCTGTCCGATATAGCGCCGCGCCCGCGCAGGCGGAAAATACCTCCCGCACCGCCTTGTAATCCGCACTCTTTTTTCCTTTTCCGGCGGCATACGCATAGCCAAGCGCATTGTAGTAATCGCCGCAGTCATCAATATATTCGGGCGACGACATCATCAGCATTTTGGCACCCGCACAAAATGCGTTTTCATGTGAGTCCATAAACCGGACAAGCTCTGACAGGCATTCCCGGCGGACACTCGTATCGTTATTGAGCAAAAAAACATATGCTCCTTTGGCGCGCCCGATCCCGAGATTGACTGCGTGGGAAAAACCGGTATTTTTGTTTAATCTGATACAGGTAACCCTTGGGATATCGTTAGTATCTGCACTCGCCGCCCAATCCTTGTTTCCTTTTTCTGTCATCCATTCGGCAAGGACGTCCATGCTTTCGTCCGTGGAAGCGTTATCGACGATGATGACTGAAAAATCGGTGAAACTCTGCGCCATCAGGGAATCCATACAGGGCTTTAAGTATTTTTTTCCATTGTAATTCGGTATAACAACCGTAACCTTGGACATTCCCGACGTTTCCCCCAATGCTTATTAGACGCGGCAGCGCGCCAGATAGTCTCCTGTTTTGACAGATTTTGTAAAATCATCTTTCAGTATAGCATAAATCCCATGGGTTGTAAATCAAGAGGTATCCCCGCCTGCGGACTTCCGCACAGAAAGAAAGGCTTAAATCGATTGCAGCTTCCTCTCCCAGTTCCAGCCGTGCGGTATATTCCGCATACAGTTCCTTTAGCTCCTCCCGCACCGACATACAGCGCAAATCAAGCGCCGGTACGCTCTGCGCAAGCACGGCACGATTCATATAGCCGCTGTAACGCACAGGCAGCCCGCCGTACAGCAATGTTCCGTCCGCTGCCATTGCGCCACCCGTCACTTTGTCCCGATGCACAAGCCTGCCACCCGTTATGCCAACCTCGGAGCGCACGTCAAATATGTTTGTCTCATAAACGGTACGATAAAAGCCGACATGCATGTCCTCCTCAGCATGCGCCGCCCATCCCATACTTCTGTAAAAATCATCCAGCGCGCGCCTGCCCGCCTCATAGGCATAGCGCTTGCTTTCCGGATTGTCCGCCGTTGACTTCCCGTGACTGCGCCAATGATAGAGCACCTTCGGCACATGCACGATTTTTTTCCCCGCTGCGGCCGTCCGCAGGAACAGATCGTAATCCTGCGCCCCGTCATATTCCGGTCGCAGACGTAAGCTTTTCAGCACATCCGTCTTCAGCATCGCCAGATGGCAGATATAATTATTGGTCAAAAAATAATCCAGGTCAAAATCGGGCTTTTCATGTGGCGCATGGAAATGCTCCGCCCTCTCATCGCATTTATCCTCATCCGAGTATAACAGCGCCGCCTCAGGATCTTTCACCGCCGCACAGACCATCTCATAAATTGCGTCCGGTGTTAAAAGATCATCGTGATCCAGCAGCGCCGTATACGCGCCGTTCACAAAGGGAAGTCCCGCGTTGGTATTGCCGGAGATTCCTTTATTCTCTCCCAAACGGTGATAATTAATCCGCGCATCCTCACGTGTATAAGGATATACAATGTTTTTTACGCCATCCCCCTCGCTCGCATCCGCCACGATCAGCTCCCAATTGCTGTAAGTCTGCGCTCTGACGCTGTCGATCAGTTCTTTCAAAAACGCCTCGTTTGTCTCATACGCCGGCACAAGAACGCTCACCTTGGGCGCATTTGCCCAGATATGCGTCCGCTGCGCCGCAAGAAGCTCGTCCGACGGCGGTTCATATTCATAAGGCTTCTTTAATTGTTTTAAGCGCTCTGACGCCGCATAATACGCATTGCGCCAGCCGTTTCGCTTCGCATAACGGAATGTTTTTTTGATTCCGTCCGATAATTGTCTTCCTGTCATTGTGATCGGCCGTCTCCCCGCATGCAAAAGCATGCAGTCACACACTTTGACTGCATGCTTTATAAATTTCATCTGTTATTTATCAATTTTTTCCTTTACCGCTGCGGTCAGTGCCTGAAGCTTCTCGTCAGAATCCGCAAGGCTTGAACCCTTTACACCCATGTAGAATTTGATCTTCGGCTCGGTTCCGGACGGACGCGCGCAGCACCAGGAATCATTCTCCAGATCAAAGTAGAGCACGTTGGAATTCGGAAGGCCGGTCGGCGTTACGGCGCCCGTCTCCATATCCGTCACCTGATCTAAAACATAATCTCGCAGCTTTAATACCTTCAGTCCGCCAAACTCTTTCGGCGGGTTCTGCCGTAAGCCATCCATCATCGCCGCGATCTGCTTGGAACCGTCGATACCCTTTAAGGTGATCGCATACTGCCCCTCTTTATAGTATCCATACTTCTCATAGATATTCAGCATCTGATCCCATACGGTAATGCCCTGCTTCTTGCACCATGCTGCAACCTCGCAAAGACACATAACGGCAACACAGGCGTCCTTATCCCTCGCGTGGGTACCCGCCAGACAGCCGTAGCTTTCCTCTAAGCCGAATACATAGTTATTAGAGCCGCTCTGCTCAAAGAGCTTGATCTGCTCGCCGATAAACTTAAAGCCGGTCAGAACCTCCACGAATCTGCATCCGTAATCCTCAGCGATCGCCCGCGCCATATTGGTCGTTACGATCGTCGTGACAAGCGCCGGATTCTCCGGCATTGTACCGGTCGCTTTGCGTTCTCTTAAAAGATATTCCGCAATGAGCATGCCGCTCATATTGCCGGTAAAGGAGACATATTCCCCTGTTTTTGCGTCCTTTGCATATATGCCGAGACGATCCGCATCCGGATCGGTCGCAAGCACGATGTCCGCGTCCTTTTCCTTTGCGAGCTTTAACGCTAACGCAAACGCCTTGGGATCCTCCGGATTCGGGTACTCTAACGTCGTAAACTTCGGATCCGGATCTTCCTGCTCGGGAACAACGTAAACATGCTGAAAGCCCAGCTCGGAAAGCACTCTGCGCACCGGAATATTGCCCGTTCCGTGCAGCGGCGTATACACGATCTTAATATCCTCGGCAACCTCTTTGATCACCTCGGGATGAATGATCTGCTTCTTTAACTCTACCATGTACGCATCGTCGATCTCCTTGCCGATGACATTGTAAAGTCCGGCAGCCATTGCCTCCTGCTTGTCCATTGTCTTTACGGTATGGTAATCCGTTACCGCTTTGACCTTTTCAATGATCTCTTTATCCTTCGGTGCGGTGATCTGTGCGCCGTCCTCCCAATATACCTTATAGCCGTTATATTCAGGCGGATTGTGGCTCGCCGTGATGACAATGCCGGAAATGCAGCCAAGTGTGCGGAGCGCAAAGGATAGCTCCGGCGTCGGGCGGAGCGACTCAAACACGTACGCTTTAATGCCGTTTGCTGCCATGCAGAGCGCCGCCTCATCTGCGAATTCAGGGGACATGAAACGGGAATCATACGCGATCGCAATCCCCTTGTCCTGTCCGTTATTCTGGATAATATAATTTGCAAGACCCTGTGTTGCCTTGCGCACCGTATAAATGTTCATCCGGTTCGTTCCTGCGCCGATGACGCCGCGCAGTCCGCCCGTTCCGAACTCTAATTCCTTGTAAAAACGATCCTCGATTTCTGCGGCATTGTCTTTGATCGCCGCCAACTCCGCTTTTGTCTCCGCGTCAAAATAAGAATCCTCACACCAAAACTGATACTGCTCCATGTAACCCATTCCTCGTCCCTCCTGTTTTTATTTTTACTTTCTTTACATTAATGCCTTTCAAAACAAATCCGAATGTGTCCCTGTACGGAATAAAAATATTTCAAGGGCATCTTGATTGATACGGTAAATCAGAAGCCAGTCCGGCTCAACATGACACTCTCGAAATCCTTTATAATTGCCCGTTAATTCATGGTCATGATATTTTGCCTCCAACTTCTGTTCATGCGCTAATATCTCAATGACCTTTCGCAAATTATCCATTTTACAGCCGCGTTTTTTAGCAAGCCTTAAATCCTTTTTGAATTGATTAGACGGAACAATATCAAGCATCGCCCAATACCTCGTCTAACATTTCATCAAAAGACCCGTAACGCTTGTATTTATCCGGATTTTTTTCCATTTCTTCATATTCGTCCAACGCAGCCTTTGTTTCCGCATTTGGTGTCGGACGCTTTACTTCAAACGGAATGCCGTTATGATTAATGGCAGAGCGCAAAAACATATTAATCGCGGAAGACATATTCAGACCAATATCGTTAAAAAGAGCCTCCGCTTCCTGTTTTAATGCAGAATCCACACGTACATTAATATTTGTAGTAGCCATATATGGCATCTCTCCTTATTTTCTTTCTATAATATTATATGTGCGCCTGCAAACATTGTCAATCAAATGCACTATTCTGTTTTGCGCTATAGATTCGACTGCCAACCTTATCTTTAGACCACTTTTCATGAATAAAAAAACAGACCAATTCATCAACACACTTCTGCAAAGGAGACATATTTGTGACACCAGCAGCCGGTATTTATATTATCTCACTTCTTTTCTTCTGTTTTCGTTTTTCTTCTGAGTCTGCCTATCCATGGGTCAATCAATAAATCAAAAAGCAATTCAACAATACCGGCCACAATTTCTGCCACAAAATCAATCATCTTAAACCTCCATCCGAAAGTTTCAGACTTCTCTTTCTAAGCAATGCCCATCGCGATAAAGCTTCGCTTTGCCGCGATGCGGGCTGCGCCCTATGGGAGCAAGTACTCAGCCACGCTTTTGAGTGCGAGCACTCAACGCATGGCTGAGCACTTGCTCCCGCATTGCTTAGTATAACACATAATCCGAATTATCTAAAGAGAAATTTGGATTAAAGTAGGGGTCACCCGCCGCGAGGGCTTGTTTCCATTTCTCCCTGAAGCGCGCCGCTTCTTCGTTGTAACGCGACGCTCTTTTTGCGTCCGCCGCATCTGCTTCTTTCACAGCCCCCTTCGCGCTTCCCTTGGAAGCGCTCCCCGAAACGTCGGAGCCGCGCGAAACGGACTCGTAGTGAAACAGCTCTGCAAACGGCGTGAAGACGTTCAGGTATCCGAGCTCACGCATGCGCAGGCAGAAATCCACGTCGTTTAACGCAACCGCAAACTGTTCGTCTAAACCGCCCACCTTGTCAAACAATGATTTTTTCACCATGAGGCAGGCCCCCGTCACGGCGCTGACGTCCTGCGCATAGCAGAGTTTTCCCATGTACCCTAAGTTTTCTTTGTTGACCTTATAATGTGTATGCCCCGCGGTGCGGTGCGCGCCGAGTCCGATGACGATACCCGCGTGCTGGATCGTGTAATCCTCATAGTAAAGCTTCGCTCCCACGCACGCCACGTCGTCGCGCTGCGCATACATCAACAGCTCCTCCATCCAGTCAAGCGTAATGACCTGCGTATCGTTGTTTAGCAAAAGAAGATAGTCGCCCTTCGCCTTTGACGCGCCGAAATTGTTGATCTTGGAGTAATTAAATTCTCCCTCATACGTCTCGATCCGGACATTCGGATGCCTCGCGATCTCGGTGTAATAATCCTGAATCTCCTTTGTCGTACTGTTATTTTCAATGACGATGATCTCGTAATTGTCATAGGTCGATTTGTCCAAGATCGACTCGATGCACCGGCTTAAGTCCGAGACATGATCCTTATTGGGGATCAGGATCGAAATAAGCGGCCGCGCCGTCAGCGCGTATTTAATGCGAAAGATTGTCTCGAAGGCGCGTGTCGACAGGATCTCAAAATCCTCAAAGCCATGCGCTTTTAAGTGCGCCGCCACCGCGCCCTTCGCTCCCTCGATCGCATAAGGCTTCGCGCTGATGTCAGAAGCCACGCTCGCCTTGTGGGAACGCCAGTAATACAGCAGCTTCGGCACGTGCACGACGCGCTCCGCCTTATCCGTCAGGCGCAGGATCATATCATGATCCTGACTGCCGTCAAACTGCGAGCGGAACAGTTCCCCGCCCTCTAACAGCTTTTTGGAAAAAACGCTGAAATGGCAGATATAATTGTTGGCGCGCAGCGTATCCACCGCATAGTCCGACTTAAAATGCAATGTGATCATGCGGTTGACATTTCCCTTGTGGAACGTCGCCTCATCACAATAAATATAATCCGCGTCTTTCTCGCAGATTACCTTCATATACTCATACAGCGCACACGGATGCAGAATGTCGTCATGGTCGAACAGCCCGATATACTCTCCCGTCGCCATTGCGCAGCATTCGTTCGTGTTGCCCGCGATCCCCTTATTTTCAGAAAGCTTCTGATAGCGGATACGCGCATCCGACTGCATATACTTTGCCACGATCTCGCCGACATAGGCGTGCGCCTCATCCGATCCGTCGGCAAGGCAGAGCTCCCAGTTCTCATACACCTGCCACTGCACGGATTCGATCATCTCGCGCAAAAACTTCTCCGGTGTGTTCCACAGCGGTACCAAAATCGAAAACTTGACGTTTTTGGAAAAATTCGTGCGCTTCAGCTCCGCTCTCTCCTCCTTGGAGGGAAAGCTTTTCGTCCCGTAGCGCGCGATCGCCCGTTTCTCCTGCATCTTGTTGCGGATCTTGCGCATCAGCCCCTTCGGATTGCCGTAACGCTTGATCCGGTCTTTTGTGCGGATGAGCACATGGATGAACCCGCGCACCGGAAATGTTGCTTTCCAAAGCGGGTTGTTTTTGATATGATCGAGCTTATGCTGCAGGTCGTCGGCACGGCTCTGCGCATCCGCCAGCCGTCCCGCAAGCTGCGCGTTTTTCATTTTTTCTTTTTCGTAAGCCGCCTGATAATAAGAAAGCAGCTCCTCCTGTTTCCTGTCAGACATATTGATTCTCCAATATCATTTCTATTATTGATGAAAGCAAAGCGTCATTCATATTGTTTATGATGGTGCAGACGATACAAATCCATAAGCAGATGCTATAAATGAATTTCTTTGAAATCCGTTCACCGTCGGTACTTACATGCGGTATTTTCGCATGTTACGTACCGTTACGGTCGAATTGCAGCGCAAGCGTGCCTGCACCGGATTGTATCGTTTTCAAAACTCAACACCCATTATGCCATTTCACTTTCTATCCTCATCCACTTTCAGAACCGCCCCCGTATCCCTCAGCAGCCGCTGCCTCGAACACTGATCCCTGCAAAGCAGGTAGACCGGATAATCGCCACTCGGCAGCACTCCGAGCGGCAGACGAGCCACAAATCCGGAAAGCTCTATGTTTTCCTGCTCGGGAAGGACCTTGACCGCATCGGGACGATAACGCCTGAGCGTCTCCGCCTCAACGAAAGTGCCGTCCTCTTTTTTCAAAAGAATACTCATCGTATAACGGCAGTTGTCCTGCCCGAGCACATATGCCCAGCCTTCAATCTGATAAGTAGTCTGCTTTGTCAGAACGTCCATCATGTCCTTTTTGACCGCGCGGTCCACCATGACAGTCAGGCACTCGTTATACCATTCCGGCTGCACCTCGACTGCCCCGTCCATCAACCCCGTTTGGCAGCCGATTTTGTCATACTCATACTGATAATTGACCAGATAATCGATCACGCCGCCGAGCAGATTCACGCTGTAAAAAGGATCGCGCGCCATGAATTGCGGATGCCTTTCATAGAGCAGGTCGCGCTCCTGCATCAGCCGATTTGTTTTTTCTTCTGTTAAAAGATCATCTCCGCGGCTCAAAGACTCATGATGATAGAGCACGACGTCGTTTCGCATGACCTGATACAGCCCGCGTGCAAAGAGCTTAAAACAAAAATCCACGTCGTTGAACGCAACGCGCAGTCCCTCGTCAAAGCCGCCCACCGCTTCAAACTTATCGCGCGCGACCATCATACACGCCGCCGTGACGCCGATATAATCATAACAAAAACGATTCCGCCCGTAATAATAGCTGTGAGAATCCGAATTGCGCTGTAATTTGTGCGCAGGTCCCGCCGTCAGATTTGTCACGCCCGCATGCTGGATCAGATCGGAATCGGGATATAAGAGCTTCGCTCCCACCGCGCCGACATGCGGAAGCTGCGCCTGCCCCAGCATCTTAAGCAGCCAGTCATCCTGCGTGACCTCACAGTCGTCGTTTAACAAGAGCAGATAGTCCCCCCGCGCCTTCGACACGCCAAGGTTGATCATCTGTGAAAAATTAAATTCCATCGGCTCATAATAGTAGGAAAACGCAAACTCCCGTCCAAGATTCATCAGCCGTGTGCGAACCGCTCCGGCGCTGCCGTTATCGATCACCAGAAGCTCATAATGCGGATACGCTTCATGCGTCCGCACGGAACGGATGCAGCGCTCCAGCACATCGACATTATCCTTCGACGGTATGATAATGGATACAAGCGGCTTTTTCCCCGCCGCATTGTCCTTGATCTCATAAACGGGCTGCAAAATCCCGAATGCATCCGGCACAAGCTCTCCCGCATAACCGCGCCGTTTCATCGCCTGTAAACGGATCTCACGGTAATTGCCTTGATCCTCCCACGGAAGCGCCCACGGCATACAGTCATCCGCGGTCAAAATGCGCTGGTCACTCCGATCAAGCGCCCGATATGCCAGATACTGCTCTTTCGTCGCTGATCGGTGAAAGAACACCTCCGGCACATGCACGATCTTTTTTTCCCGCTCGCTGCATTTTAGCAAAAAGTCATAGACTCTGACCTTTCCCGCCGCGTCGTCGAGCCACAACACATCCTCATAGGATGAGAGGCGAAATGCTGCAAAGCCGCCGAAATAAGGGAACGATAACAACGTATCCGGCGAAAAATCCGGTTTCATCCACGGAGCGAAGCGCTGCTTTGCAAAACAATAATCTTCATCCCCATAGATCATATCCCAATCCGGATGCGCCGCAAACATCGCTGTAACGCGGGATTGCGCGCGCGCGGAAAGAACGCCCGCCTGTGTATCCGCAAGGATTACGATAGGCTGCTTCACCTCAGAGAACGGACGCGCACTTGCGGCAAGCCCGTCAAAACCGATCACCACGCTTTTCTGTTTTCCTTTCGCGGCAGCAGGCTGCGCCCCCGGCAAAGCTGCCATATCGCCGACCGGCTCGCTACCATACAGCTCATCATCTTGCTTCGGTTCTTCCGATATGACCCATTGGGAATAGCGGTCCGACTGCCTCTCTACCTCTTTATCATGCTCCTTTTTACATTGCCTGATCTTAATCTCTTGAATTGTCTGCTTTATATTTCCCGGCATTTCTATGTTCTCTTTTCTCTTTATTATCAGCGTTTCCAAAACGCTTTATGCTTTTCCCTCTCCTGCTGCCCATGCGCGGGTGCTTCCGGATACAAGCTCTTTGCCGCCTCTTCCGTCAAAAAAATAATTCCTGCTTCCATCGTCAGCTCATTTTCACCTGACAGCTCCATACCGCTTATGTTGACGGTCAGATTCGGATCGTTTGTGGTAAATACCATTGCGCCGCCCGCCGCCTGAACTCCGTTCGTGGAAACCGCACAGTCCGGCGCCGCAGACGCCCCTTTCAATCCCGCTGTCTGCTCATAGACGCATCTGCCGTTGACACAGAGCTTCACGCCGTAAAGCATGCACGGAACGAGCGCCGGATCAAGACGAAGCGCCCGCACCTCTTTCCCAAACGGAATCCTTACGCTCACGCGGCTTCTGTCCTGATAGACATTCGGCATAAAAAAGGACCGCTCCTCCGAAAACCCGTCTCCCGTATCGACATACACCTGAAATTTGCGAAGCTGTTCCATCTCCTGTTCGGCACGCACGAGCTCCTTCACCGGCATGACAGGCTGTCCCATCTGCTCATAGAGCTGCGCCATCGACCGCTGTCCGAGCATCACGCGCTGCTGGAACTTGTTTTCCTCACTTTGCAGACACGACAGCGTTTCCGGCGCAATACCGTAACGCTGCGCGATCCCATGCGCAAACAGCCACCGCCGCCTGATCTCCGGACCGGATGCATAAACGAACATCGCGCGCTTCGTAAGCGCTGCGCCGTCCTCCGCCTCCGAAAATGTCCATTCATAATCGATCAACGTCCACGGCGCACGAAGCTTCGCGCTCCATCCCTTCGACACCACGGCACCGCTTTGCTCATCCGCCGTACCGCCATCCTTCGTACCGATCAGTATATTCGCAAAAATCAGATCATGGTCACTGACAGGCATATCCTCATGATACGCCGCGATCTCCTCATAGCGCGCAAGCAGCGCAAGAAACCCTTCCTCGTCGTCCCGGTAAAGGCATTCGTCCAGCGCCTCCTCTAACGTCCCGCCCTCCACATAGGCAAAACGCACGGCGTCCCCCGCCGCCTCACAGGTATTGATCTGCAGTCCGCTTCCCTCGTATTTTTCGCACAGCTTCCCATAGTTCTCTAACAGCCTTTGGATATGCGCCTGTGCCTTAGACGTATCGGGGCGCTTCTCCACATATCGGACGCCGTCCGACACACAAATATCCGTGCGGATCGCATACTGCTGTGCCCGGTCATTGGAATATTTCACATAAATCTGCTCCGTCGGCTCCCCGATCACAACCAAAAAAGAATTGGCAAACTCCGCGTATCTGCCCTCGCGTATGAGTCCGTCATATACGTTCTTTTCATCAAAGAGCGCCATGCGTTCCCTGTCGAAATTGCGCATATTATTAGTCAACTCTCCGACACGCGGCAGATAAGCGTCGGAGTATAGCGTCGTCATAAACTTATAATCCGGATACGGATAATAAAAATGATACTTATCAATCCCGCAGCGCTCCATGATCCGGATGAGTCCGTCCCGCCCGAACGTGCGGACGCCTCCCCCGGCCGGATAATCCTCCAGCCCGGTAAAATAGTCCCCGACATGGTCTTCCTTACAGCCTGCGAAATATTTGAGACCGTATTGATTTTCGATCGCAATGACCATCCTGCCCTGCGGCGCGCAATGTCTGCTGACGATCTTCAAAAAATCCTCATAGGGCGTGTCCGTATCGATATAACCCTGCCCGTATTCAAACACGCCGATCAGCAGCACAAAATCATAGTCGGTGTCAAGACTCGGCTCAATATCCTTGAAATTGCCGATCTTGATCGTGATATTTCCGGACTCCCGATGACGGTACGCGTTGATCATACTTCTTTTTTTCGAAAGATCTATACAGGTCACGCTGCCCGCACGCTTAGAAAGTGCGCCCGTGATGGCGCCGCAGCCCGCGCCGATCTCCAAAACCTTACTTTCACGGCTAATCGGAAGCCAGCTTACAATATTCTCCCGAAAGCGGGAAAGATGATACAATACCGGCCAGCTTTTCTGCTCCTCAATGATGCGCACAAACTCCTCCTCGGAATGATCGCGCGCGATCGCAAGCAGGGTATCCTCCACTTCGCCGTCGCAATAGAGATCCGTCCCGCCGTAAAAAGTCTCATCCAATGTTACGTTTCCGATCTGTTCTGTCATATCCTTTTCCGTCCTTATTGCCCCGCCGTTCCCGTCTGCCGGCTGCTCCCGTGATTGCCGTTGTCCTACGGCATAGCCATCCCGTCAGACCTGACTGACTCAGCCGCTTTTTCCTGCCCGCTCTTTCTCCGCACCGACCACGGTCACGACCGAATCCATATCATAAAATCCGACTGTATTTTTGTCCGATATGACCGTGACATTCAGCACGTCATACAGTCTGTGATACACCTGAAAATCATCCTTCTCATATCCCGTTAAGCCGAGGGAGAGCAGGTATTCGCCCCCCTGCAGCGACATTTTCTGCGTGAACATGACTTCCTTCGTATCCCCTGCTTTGACCGGCTCTAAAAACGCCTTCTCAAACATCGTGTTCGTTCCCGTAATCTCCGTTCCCTTAATATTCTTAAAAGAAAACGCAAATATGGGCGCAGGCAGGTCCTCATAAAAATCCGCCCGCATCGTAATATGAAATTCCGTTCCCTTGATGACTGCCGTCGCGCGCTTCCCCTGATCGTCCGTAATATAAAACTCCGTGATCTGCGCCTGCTTGGTGCCATATTCCAACAGCTCCGGGTTCTCGCCTGCGGACACGGATTCTTCCGCCTTTTCCTCATTCATCTCATATTGTCCGACCAGCACGCGCTTATAATCGTCGATCATCTGTCTGGGCGTGCCCTCCCCAAGCTTGATGCCCCTGTCGATCAAAATAACGCGGTCGCAGTATTTTGCGATGCTGCTTAGGTCATGACTGACAAAAAGGATCGTCTTTCCCATTTTCTTAAATTCTTCAAACTTATGATAGCATTTTGATTGAAAAAACACATCTCCGACTGAAAGCGCCTCATCGACAATGAGGATTTCCGGGTCAATATTGATTGCCACGGCAAACGCAAGGCGGACAAACATGCCGGAGGAATACGTTTTAACAGGCTGATTCACAAAATCGCCAATATCGGCAAACTCCAGAATTCCCTGCATGCGCTCCTCGATCTCCGCATTCGAAAAGCCCATCATCGTACCGTTTAAGTAGATATTCTCAATCCCTGTATATTCCATGTTAAAACCGGCGCCGAGCTCTAAGAGCGCCGAAATACGCCCGTTGACCGTCACGCTTCCGCCGCTCGGATTGAGCACGCCCGTAATGATCTTTAAGAGCGTCGATTTTCCGGAACCATTCGTGCCGATGATACCGACCGTCTCTCCCTGATAAATCTTCATGCTCACGCCGTTTAAGGCAAAATGCTCGCGGTGCAGCTTTTTCCTCGTAAGCCCCAGCGCTTCCTTCATACGGTCGCGGTTCCGGTCATACAGCTTATATATTTTTGTGATGTCTTCCACCGATACCGCAACGTCCCGCTCCGGGTTGACCGGCTGATTCTTTAAGTCCACAACATTTCCCATGGCTTTATTCCTTTCACATTACATCCGCGAAATGCACCTTTAAGCGCTTAAAGATCAGCGCGCCGAGCGCAAACAGTAAGATCACCACGATCCAAAAATACATGGTGGAATAGAAATCCTCCCAAAACCATGATTCCTCAAATAGCGCGCTCCGATACCCATTGACGATATAGAAGATCGGATTGAGCTTAAAAACAATCTGCATCGTCGGCGACAGCATCGTGATATTCCATAGGATCGGCGTCGCCCACATGCCGATCTGTAAAAAAATACCGATGATCTGATTTAAATCACGGAAAAACACAACGACCGCACAGGTCGTGTAGCACGCAGCCAGCACGAGAATGAACATGCAGAAACTGAAATAAATAAGCTGCAGCATATAAATACTCGGCGCATTTCCATAGCAAAAGTATAACACAAGCATCACGCAGGCAAAAAACACATGCATGAAGGTCGCCGCAAACACCTTGATGATCGGAAGGATACTGATCTTAAAAACGACCTTTTTTACTAAATAGTTATATTCCAGCAGCGCGTTGGTGCCGTTTGAAAGCGCCTCCGAAAAGTACATCCACGGCACAAGCCCTGCCGTCAGCCACAGCACATAGGGAATCTCCGTATTCCCGATAGACTGCCTCGACTGCATGATCGTGCCAAAAACAAACCAATACAGCAGCACCGTGACGACAGGCTGCACGAGTGCCCATACCATGCCGAGATATGAGCCTGCATAACGCGTCTTAAAATCATTCTTCGCCAATTTCCAGATCAGCCGCCTGTTCTGCCACAGCTCCACCGGCAGCACCATCAGCTTATCATAAAAAGCGATAAAAAGAAATACGCCGAACACGACGATCGCCGTTGCGATGATCTTTTTTATCAACTCATGCTCCGGCTCAGCAAACTGATTCTGATGACTCCACAAAATCACTAGGAAAATCGCCCCGATCAATGTGATCAGCAAGATTCCCGTCTTTTTGGAGATGATGGGTTTTGTTCTCATATCCGTAACCCGCCTTTTCATTCATTGAAATTCTCCGTATATTCTTTGATACCGCCCCACTTCGTATCCTTTTCGGACTGAATCAACTCCATGCCATCGGGAATCGGCCATTCCACGCCGATATCCGGATCGTTATAGCGGATGCCGCCCTCATCGTTCGGATGATAAAAATCCGAACATTTATAGCAGAACTCCGCATATTCCGACAGCACTAAAAAACCGTGTGCAAAGCCCTTCGGTACGAAAAATTGCTTTTTATTCTCCTCGGAGAGCAGCACGCCGTGCCATTTGCCGTAGGTCTTACTTCCTTTTCGCAGGTCCACCGCCACGTCAAAAACTTCTCCCCTGACAACGCGCACAAGCTTCGCCTGCGGATACTGAATCTGGAAATGCAGTCCGCGCAGAACGCCTTTTTTCGACGCCGACTGATTATCCTGCACGAATACCTCCTCAATGCCCGCCGCCTTGAAGTCGTTATATTGGTACGTCTCCATAAAATAGCCCCGGGCGTCTCCCCGCACTTCGGGGGTGATGATCTTTAAGCCCTCGATTTCACATGTCTCCACATTAATTTTTCCCATTGTGTACGCTCCCTTATCCATTTATGTTTGACCCGTTTATGCGCCGCCCGTTACCGCTTACGGCTGTGCGCCTTCCGCGCCCGCTTCTCCTCCTGCGTTCTCCGACGCGTTTGCGTCTCCGATATCTGCATTTTCCGGATCTGTCTCTCCTTCCGGAACCACATCCGGCTCCGCTCCTTCTTCTCCCTCAGCCTCCGCTTCCGACTCTGGATCGATCTCATCATCGCCCCGCCACATCACTCCAAGATCGGAAAGGTTCAGGTTTCCAAGGTTTAAGTCCACTCGCCCCGTTACGCCGTTCACATATCCGTGCGAGGTATACTGCCAGAACTGAAAGCTTCCCCCATAAGTCGGCTTGTCCTTGTATTCTGCCAGCCATGTCAGATAATCGGTAAGCTGCGAAGCATCCACCCGCTCATAAAACCAGTTTTTGCTCGCATACACGCCTGCCCGATAGCCCGCATTCTCGATCGTCTCGCAAAACGCCTTTAACACAAGCGTCCTTGTCTGCACGTCAAGCCCATCGGCTCTCCCCTCGCCGCGCGCCGCGGTTTCCGTGTCGATGAACACCGGAAGCTGCACCCGATAATCCCGGCAGAGCGCAACGACCATGCTCGCCTCCTCGACCGCCTCCACCTCATTGACTGCCTGTGTGAAAAAATAAACGCCGACCCGCACGCCCGCCTGATTGGCCTCGGAAATATTTCGCACGAAGCAGGCATCCTCAACCAAAGCGCCCGACGTATAACCGCGGTAACCGCAGCGGATGATGACAAATCCGATTCCCTGCTCCTTGACCTTTTCCCAGTCGATCTCTCCGTTAAAGCTGGAAATGTCCATTCCCATGACCGCCATATCCAGTCCGGTAAGCAGCTCCACATGCTCCGTATCATCCCGATCTTCATTCATCTCGCGCTCCTGTGCCTCCTCGATGCGCTTATCAATCTCATCCTCGGAGACAATGAGCAGGTCAATATCCGCAATCGCCTTATATTCCACCTTATCGTTCACATGAACATTCATATAGGAAGTAGATACATGGTATCCCTCGATCGGCGCGACGGACACTCTATAATCGCCCGCGCTTAAGTCCCGGATATAGACGATTCCGTCCCTGTCTAAGTCCTTATAGGAGCCGACGCCCTCCACCTCGATAAAAAAGGGTTCTCCCGTCACAAGCGCTCCGTCCGCATCCACGATCTGTAAACGGAGATCCCGCTGCACGCTCGTGGCAATGAGCGAGAGACGGATGGCATTGCTGTCCACACCGGATACCCGCCGCGGTTCGTCATCCCAAAAGCTCTCGTCCCTGAGAAATGCCCGCGTATCACCGTTTAAGGTAAAATCCGCCTCGTTCTGCGCCCTCGGGTCCGAATCCGTCCCCTGCTGCGAGTTACCTGCCCCCGCCTGCCCGGGCGCATTCGCGGTTGTACTCCGTGTCTCTTCGGCAAAGCTGCCGTAGCGGTTCATCCAGAGCACAATCCCCAAAATCGCCAGCACGGATAAGGAGCAGACGATAATTGTTCTTCTGATCAACTTATAATCCATTTGCAACCTCTGTCAAATATTTTCCGTAATTCGTTTTCATTAAAGGTTCTGCCAGCCGTAAGAGCTGCTCTCTGTCAATAAAGCCTCTCTTATAAGCAATCTCCTCAATACAGGAGATGTACAGTCCCTGCCGCTTCTGAAACGCCGCCACAAAATCCGCAGCATCCAACAGCGCATCGTGATTGCCCGTATCCAGCCATGCAAAACCGCGCCCCAGCTTTTCCACATGAAGCGTCCCGCGCCTTAAATATTCATTATTGATACTTGTGATCTCAATCTCTCCCCGCGCGGACGGCTTCACATTTGCCGCAATCTCCACCACATCGTTATCATAAAAATACAATCCCGGCACAGCGTAGTTGCTCTTTGGCTTTTCCGGCTTCTCCTCAATGGAGATCGCCATGCCCTGCTCATCAAACTCGACAACGCCGTACTCTCTCGGATCCCTGACATAGTAACCGAAGATCGTCGCGCCCTTATCCCGGACAGACGCACTCTGCAGCACACGGGAAAAACTCTGCCCGTAGAAAATATTATCACCCAAAACCAAAGCCACACAGTCATCCCCGATAAAATCCGCGCCGATGATGAACGCATCTGCAAGACCTCTCGGTTTGTCCTGTACCGCATACGAAAAGTTCATGCCAAGCTGCTCTCCCGTTCCCAAAAGCTCCTCAAACACCGGAAGATCCCTCTCTGTTGATATGATCAGAACATCTCTGATCCCCGCCAGCATCAATGTGGAAAGCGGATAATAAATCATCGGTTTATCGTATATCGGCATGATCTGTTTGGAAATTGCCTTTGTGAGCGGGTACAGTCTCGTGCCGGAGCCTCCCGCCAAAATAATCCCTTTCATCGTATTCCCGTTCTCCTTTCTCCGTCTCATTTTACGAAATATGCAAACAATGTGTCTGTTTTATCCCCTCATTCTTCCTATATTCCGATTCTATCCTCCCGAAAATCTACATGGATAAAACACACCGAATGGGAACGACGCTCCCGCCGTTCCCATTTCTGTATCGTTATTTCCCGGAATACATGTCGGCGTAATATGTTTGATAATCGCCGCTTGTCACATGCTCCATCCAGTCCATGTGGTCAAAATACCACTTGATCGTCAGCTTAATACCATCCTTGAACATCGTTTCCGGATACCAGCCGACCTCCTCTTTGATCTTATCCGGCGCGATCGCATAACGTCTGTCATGCCCTTTACGATCCTCCACATAGGTGATCAGGCTCTCATTGATATGCGCTTTTCTCGGATCGGTATCGGGAAGCATTTCCTGAAGACACTCTAAAATCGTATGAATGATCTCAATATTCCGCTTCTCATTATGCCCGCCGATATTGTAGGTCTCAAACAGTCTTCCCTTCTCCTGGACCATATCGATCGCCTTTGCGTGATCCTCCACATAAAGCCAGTCGCGGACATTTTTGCCGTCGCCGTATACGGGAAGCTTCTTTCCGTGCAGCGCATTATTGATCATGAGCGGTATCAGCTTTTCAGGAAACTGGTACGGTCCGTAATTATTCGAGCAGTTCGTGATATTGGCAGGAAACCGATAGGTGTCCATATATGCCTTCACAAGCATATCAGAGCTTGCTTTGCTTGCCGAATACGGGCTGTGCGGCGAATACGGCGTTGTCTCATAAAAAAACGCATTTTCATCGTCCGGCAGGGAACCGTACACCTCGTCCGTGGACACATGCAGGA
Organism: Lachnospiraceae bacterium; assembly: GCA_014804755.1. GTDB lineage: Bacteria > Bacillota > Clostridia > Lachnospirales > Lachnospiraceae > DLAJ01. Next base: position 284,259 of record JAAUZE010000019.1, read on the forward strand.
AACGCTTGTCCTCTTTAAAGCTGCCGTCCGGCAGCTCCCACGCCGCCTTTGCGCAGTTTAACATCACCGCTGTCCCCAACACGTTCGTTCTCACGAACACTTCGGGATTCTTAATGCTTCTGTCAACATGGCTCTCAGCGGCAAAATTGACAACACGGTCGATCTCGTTGTTTGCAAAAATCTCCGCGATCGCGTCCTTATCACAAATATCCGCCTTGATAAAGGTGTAATTCTCACGTCCCTCCACGTCCTTTAAGTTTTCCAGATTCCCCGCATAGGTCAGCGCATCCACATTGATAATACGAATCGCGTCCCCATATTTCCGAAACATGTAATGAATGTAATTCGAGCCGATAAAGCCCGCGCCCCCCGTCACAAGATACGTTCTCATTTCCAATTCCCTTTCTCCGGTCGTCCCTCCGGTCTCCTATTTGAAATTGCCGACATCCCGATCCTAATAACCAAGATAGCTGTAATTCACATCCACCTTGCCGTTTATGCCGTTGATCGTGCCTTTATCCGAATACTGCCACAGATCATATCTGCCCGTATACGTCGGCTTCGTTGCATATTGGGCAAGCCAGATTTTATAAGAGCTTAAGCTCGATGTATTCAGCTTATCGTTAAACCAGCTCTTGGAAGCGTAAATACCCGGCGTATATCCGGCGTTCCTGATGGTCTCACAGAATGCCCTGCAGACAGCCGTCCTTGTTTCCTTGCTGATCCTGTCGGCCCTGCCGCCGCTCGCTTCCGTATCTATAAAAATAGGATACGATATTCTGTACTTTTGCACAAGTGCCAATACCATGGAGGCCTCCTCCACCGCCTCGACCTCGTTGACCGCCTGGGTGTAGAAATACACGCCGACCTTGAGTCCTGCCGCCAGCGCACCCTCGATATTTTTGCGGAACATGGAATCCTCGATCAACGCGCCCTGCGTGGAACCGCGATACCCGCAGCGGATAATGACATAGGATACGCCGGAATTTTTGACTGCGTTCCAGTCAATATTACCGTTCCACTTTGAGACGTCGATACCGAACGTACCGTTGCCCATGGAAAGCACGCCGTTGTTTGCAAACGTATATTCCACGCCCTGAATGACCTGCTTACCAGTTACATAATTACCGTTTTTATCAAAATAATACGTCGCGTTGTCGATCGTCTGCCAGCCGGTATATTTGTACTGTGTCGGCGACTTGATGTAAAATTTATCCGCTGAATAATAGTCGGATACGGTTGCCTCCACATAACTGCCTGACGCATTTTTAATATAGACCTGATTACCGTTTGCATCTTTCAGCTTTGTTGTCGTATCTGTAGCCCCGGTACCTTTGACCGTAACCGTACACGTCACCGACAGTTGGTTCCCGTTTGCATCCTTATCGACCGTCGTTGCCGTGATCGTGACCGTTCCGGCCTTCACGCCCGTTACTTCACCCGTTCTCTCATTGACGGTCGCGATGCTGGAATCCGAGCTTGACCATGTAACCCATGTCTCCACGGCGCTTGTCGCTGTCGTCCCATTCTTTACAACGGTTGCGACAAGCGTCATCTTTGCGCCGACAGCGAGCTCCGCCTTATCCTTATCCATTTTTATGGTGAGCTCTCCCTTTTTCACCGTCACGGTACAGCTCACCGTCAGATGATAGCCGTTTGCGTCTTTGTCGACTGTCGTCGCGGAAATCGTGACCGTTCCCTCTTTAACCGGCGTGATCTCGCCGGTTTTTTCATCGACCGTCGCAATGGATTTATCCGAACTCGTCCATGTTACAACACCCTGCGTCGCACTCGTTGTCGTTGTCCCGTTTTTTACAACGGTCGCGACAAGCGTCAGCTTCGTGCCGACATACGCATCCACCTTCTCCTTATCCAGCTTCACGGACAGCGTCGTGCTCACTGTCACGTCGCAGGTTACTGTCAGAAGATTGCCGTTTGCATCCTTTTCCTTACTCGTCACGGTAATTTTAACGGTTCCGGCTCCCACCGGCGTCAATTTTCCGCTGTCATCCACCTTGACAACATTCTCGTTTGAACTGCTCCATGTCAGGTGATTCTTATCCGTATACTTGGTTCCGTCCGTCATCTCAAGCGTAGCGGTCAATGTCTGTTCCGTACCGAGCTGCATTGCAAGCGTTGTCTTATCCAGCGTGATCGTCTTCGCCGTAGCGGCCGCCGCTTTCACGGTGATCGTACACTCCGCCGTCTTTGCGCCTGCCGCCGTCTTTACCGTCACGGTGATCTTAGCGCTTCCCGCTGCTTTCGCTGTGATCTCGGCGCTTGCCCCGTTCCCGCTTACGCTCACCACGTTCGCATCGCTGCTCGTCCATTCAAATGTGCAGTCCGCCGCGCTTCCCTGGCTCATGCTCACTTCCGCCGTCAGATTTGCCGTGCTCCCGATCGCCATCTCCGATGACGGCGCTCCCTTTACGGTCACGCCCGATACGGTCGGTGTGGGACTCGGCGTCGGCGTCTCTGTCGGGCTTGGCGTCGGCGTCTCTGTCGGGCTCGGCGTCGGTGTCTCTGTCGGGCTCGGCGTCGGCGTCTCTGTCGGGCTCGGCGTCGGCGTCTCTGTCGGTTCCGGTGTCGATGTCTCCATCTCGCTTACCGGCGCGGCCAACGCATAAAACATCCTGCCTGCAACAAGCGTCGGATCCGTGATCGCCGTTTTCGGGATTTCCGAATATCCCGCGTCATTATTGATCGTCGTTTTGGTGGATTCCACCCACTCTACCGTGTCGGTGAGTGTTCCCGTTATGGTCTCCTGCTCAATGACAACGTTCATCTGCGTATCTTCCAGCGCAACGTTGACTTCCGACTCCGACTTGATCTCATCTGCGACCTCGATCTTCTCATAAACGATCGTATCGCGTACCTGAACGCTGGATGCACATTCCACGATCTCATACCGCTCCGGCGCTTCCACCTTCACACTGTAGGTACCGGGCGTCATGGCGTTATGATAGATGATACCGTCCATATCGTCGTCCTCATAGACAATATCCGAGCCGGAGGACGGCGTGAGTATGACGCGGAACGACGCATTGTTGATCAGCTTCCCCGTCGCGCTGTTTGTAAATTTCACTTTCAGATCCTTTTCCACCGAGGTCAGGCTCACGCGCACCGAGATGACCGCCTCCGGATCATCCTGTTCCTCCGGCACGTCGTCTGCATTGCCGTCCGCCTCCGGCGTAATGACCGGCTGCTTTGCCTGCTGCGCGTCCGCTATTGCCAGAAGTCCGCTCTCACCGACAAACCCCAGATCCGCCAGCGTATGTCCGACATCCTCCATCGTCGTCGTGCTCTCGCCGGTATCCGATATCCGCACAAAATATACGCTCACTAAAACAATGATGGCAAGCAGGATCACGACACCCGTTCCGCACACAAGCCAGTCCATCTTGGTAAACGAGGCAAATTTTTCCTCGAAAAAGGCGCTCATGCGTTCTCCGAATGAGGCTTCGCTTTTTTTCTTTTTCCTAGCGGCGCTCTGTTCCGTTTCATCGTTGTAATCCACAGCGTCTCGCATATGGATGGACTGTTTTCTCCCGGAGCTGTTTCCCGATATGCTCCGGCCGTCCGCGGATGCTTTTCTCTGTGCCGCTCCGCTTCCCGATACGCTCCGGCCATCCGTAGATGCTTTTCTCTGTGCCGCTCCGCTTCCCGATACGCTCCGGCCGTCCGCAGATGCTTTCCTCTGCGCCGCTCCGTTTCCTGACACATTCCGGCCATCCGTAGATGCTTTCCTCTGCGTCTGCATCCCTGCATGAGCGACGCTCCCCTCTCTTGAAGGGCGTCTCACCGTCACCGGTTTCTCTGAAATCCTTGTATCATCTTGTTTCAGCACGGGACTCTCGTCCGTCTCGTAGGTCACTTCCTTGGTCGGTGCATTCGCATATTCTGCGTTTTTCTTTCGCATGACAGGAGAGGGGGTATCGGTTCTCTCTGAACGCGCTGCCGCCCCCGCCTCTGTAACTCCCGCCGTTTTCGTGCCCCCCTCTGCCGGTGAAGACGCTTCTCCTAACAGATTGAGCGGATCGAATAATTCTTCTTCCTCGTCATTTATGTACGGCATTCGTACCTGCCGTGACTGCTTCTGTTTCTGATCCATACATAACCTCATTTCCGTACGTCGAGGCAATTGCATTTGCAATGACTTCCTGTACATTTTACCATTATCCGTTTCTTTAAGCAACCAAAGATGCCTTTTTTTATCCGTCTGTTTATTAGACGCGCGCAAATTCGAATTGTTTGTGACAAATTTTTCCGTTATTTATCGCGTACCTCTTGACATTTATCGCAAGAACAGGCACAATTGTAGTACCGCTTTTACATTTTTTGTCTTTGCAGGAAAGAGGCTATCGTTATGATGTATGTACATTACTGTAAGCGCTGTTCCAGAATCCATATGTTAAACGGACACAAGATGTATTGTCCGAAATGTGAACAGCCTTTGACTGAACTTCGGATACCCTATATGGAATATGTGAGTATGGACCGAGAGGAACGCGAACTGTTTCGACGCGACTGTCAGAACGAAACGGTGCTTGAGCAGCTTTCCGCACATTATCGCATGTATAAATACAGCAAATGGTATAAGAAGCTTCAGGAAGCCAACAGAACCGCCCAGTCGGACGCCGTTACCTTCTGTATGGCGGAGGCTTCTGCGCCGCATGGCGCTTCAACGCCCTGAACCTGTTTTCGGGCAGCGGCATACGGCACGGGAATCGAATGAATCCATTCATCCGCCTCCTGTTTTCCAAACAAAAAGACCAGCCTTCGACCGGCCGGTCTTTTTGTTTGGCGTAACGGGATTTGGCCCTTTATATTCTTTTTATTGGACAATCTTGAAAAAATATAATAAAATAGGGGAAAATAGTAACACCAAACAAGAGAGGACAGCCTTATGGGACAGAGACATCCAATTGATGAAGATTATGAGAACGAGGGAACCGGCTTTTTTTCCGGGCAGCGGCTTTTGATCTTAATTCCGCTTGCCGCGATCGTTCTTGTCCTTCTATTTTGTGTGATAAAAATTTTGATCTGGAACAAGGGGACACGCTTTTCCTTTGACGGGCCCGAAGATCCTGACACTTTGCAGGCAGAGTCCATGGATTATTATAGCGTCATGAGTTCTGAGCTGCTTGCGGGACGTGAGGACAAAGAGACACAGATTTTGTTTCTGGGAGATGATATTTTAACCTACGGTTCTCAGGAAAGCAGCATTTCTTCCCAGACTGCGGCAGCCACCGGAGCGACCGTGTATAACTGTGGTTTTCCCGGATCCAGCTTTGCATGCCGATATGAAACGTTTGACGAAGAGTACTGTACGGACGCGTTTTCGTTCGTGCGCATTGCCTATTGTATTAAGTCCGGGGATTTTACGCTTTTAGAGGCTTATAAGACAGAGGCGGATATTTATGACCCTTCCTTTGACCAGACGATCACACAGCTTCAAATGATCGACTTTAATCAGATCGATATGATCTTTCTCGGATACGGAACCTATGATTATCTGAACGGTTATAATACGGTTGATGGCAATGATGACAAAGCGATCACCTCCATGACGGGTGCGCTTTATAGGGGAATTGACGTCATTCATGAAGCATACCCTCATATCCGTTTTATCGTGATGGCGCCGACTTTCTGCTTCTACGATGAGGGCAACGGCACATTAAGCGCCGGAGATATCCGCCGCGTTGGTGAGACGGACGAAAATCTCGGGGGCTATGTTGTCGCTCTGCGCGCCATGTGCGAATTGATCAGCGTTTCTTTTCTTGATAATTATTTCGGCATCCCGCTTAACATGGAAACGGCACAGGAATATCTGGTGGATGATGTTCATGTCAAGGATACCGTGCGCAAGCTGATCGCCGATAAGGTAATCGATTTTGTGGAGCACAAGCACAAGCAGTACGTGCAATAAAAAACGATTTGCGCATCGCCCAGCTGGCCACTGAGAGTTCCGGATGATATTCTTTCATCGTTTCATTTTTTATATTTCATCTGTCTACTTTAGAGGTATTATATCAACCAAGTCAGGATGCCCTTTTAAAGCATATTCACAATTGCAATCAGCCCGAACATTCCCATTCCAAGGCTTGGCATGACAATCCCCGGAAGGTCATAAAACCATTCGGGCTTTATCTTTCTGAGTCCCACGCCCACCAGCAGGAACACAAACGGGTTGAGCAGTACAAACCACTTCGGCACATCCAGAAAGCCTTTTAAGATTGCCGCTATCACACATATCGCTGCCACAAGCATAAATAAATACCCAACCAAAAATGGGGGAATGACGGCTTTATAGTATGCCTCCAAGGTGTCATCCGCCAGCTTGAAATTATCCGTTTCCATGATTTTTTTGTATATGATGGGCTGTATGCAAAGGACAGTATGTATAAAAAATCCCGCAATAACGCTCACATACGCACATACGGCGGTAACTGCAGCCAGCCCGCCGCTCACATCTTTCATCTGACTGACCAGGGAGTAAAAGCCAAATCCAATCAATGCATCCCCCAAAAAAGCAACCAGTATGGACGCATTAAATCTCCAATAGGGCATATTGATCCAGTTGCTGTCAATATTCCCCGAAGTGCCGAGTTTCTTGTTTCCTTTGCCCTTTAAATCAAA
>JAAUZE010000020.1 GCA_014804755.1 Lachnospiraceae bacterium
GCTGATGACCAGATCGAGAGGCTTTTGAATGACGTCGGACTGTGGGAGGAGCGAAGCAGATATATGGGCGGCTTTTCCGGCGGGATGAAACAGCGGGCATTGGTCGCACAGGCGCTTTTAGGAGACCCGGACATCATCATCCTGGATGAGCCGACCGCCGGCTTAGATCCGATCCAGCGGATCGGGGTGCGGGAGATGATAAAGGAACTTGCGCAGGACCGGATCGTGATCATTTCCACGCATGTCATTGCGGATATCGAAGCGATTGCCAAGGAGATCCTGATGCTCAGACAGGGGAAGCTCCTGGAAAAGCAGTTGATCGAAACGGACAGGCTGGAAGGGGAGAGCTTGGAGGATCTGTATATCCGGCTATTTCAATAATAAGTCGGAATATTCGGGCAGAGCGCTCCTTCTTCCTGTCCGCCGGTGGGGGAACCGATATGATTAAGAATGAACTGATCAAAATACTCAGCAATCGGATATTTTTGATTTTCTTTATTTTGATGTTATTGTTTAACGGCTTATATTACAAGTGGTCGCTGGATGTGCATCCTGATACACTGGAACCCTCCGCTTCCGAGTACAATCGGCTTGTAAAGGAGCTGGCACCTCTTTCTAATGAAGAAAAGCTGGAGGTGGTTACGGAGCAGCTTGCGGAGATATCGGAGCTGGGAAGTTTTTTTACACAATCGGCGGATTTTACGGGTTCGACGGATTTTTCTTTGTCATCCATGCTATATCAGGAAATAGAGGAGGAGCTTGTTCGGGTCACGGGTTATCAAGATCAGGTAAGCGCCATTGTCCAAAACGCGGATGCGCATCTGGGCAGGCCGGAGACCGGAAGCTACGGGGTTCTGGAAAGAAGCTTTATGGAGAGCAGGCTCAGAAAGACACGGGAAATATATCGGGGGCTTATGGATGTAGAGCCGGTCTTTTATCCTTCCCGCGGGATCAGGGCACTTGTGGATAATCCGGTAACGGACTGCTGCTGTTTATTTATTCTGTTGCTCGCAATATTTCAGCTTTTGACAGCGGAGCGCCAGAATGAATTAATCATTTTATCAAAGACGACTTGCCGCGGCAGGCGGGCGCACGGGCTTGTCAAGGCTCTTGCTTTGGGAATATTATGTGTTTTTGTTACTGTGCTGCTGGTCACGGAAAGCATTCTTGTAATCGGGAGCATCTATCCATTTTTGTCGTTTATGCACCCCATTCAATCCGTATTTTCATATTGTGCTCTCCGGATAAACATTTTGGGATACCTATGCATCTATATGGTTATAAAAATGCTTTTTTATCTTTTTTGTACGGCGGTATTTTATTTTGTCTGCTGCCTGCTGCGCAAGGTAATTCCAATTTTTCTGATACTGGCAGGAACAACCGGGTTGCTGCTTTATCTGTATATGAGTATTTCGGAGAATTCCTATCTGGCGCCGCTTAAGACGATGAATCCGATTGCGTTCGGTCAGGCGGGAGCGCTGCTGGAACGCTACCAATGCGTAAATGTATTCGGAATCGCAGTCAATAAGTTGATTTTATATGCATGCATATGCGGCGGGGTGACGCTTCTGTTTTTTGCGGCGGCAATCAAGGCGTTTGCGGTATCTTATGAAAAAAATATGGTATCTGACAGGCATTCTTTTTTAGACGGAAAGAGAAAATGGAATGTGGGATTAATTCGCCATGAGTGCTATAAAACGTTTATTTCGCAGAAGATCATTTTTGTTTTAATTTTTGCGGGGCTCTTTGCATGGTTATTGTATACGCCATTTGGCTGGAATGGGTTTTCCATGTCTGAAGTTTTTTATTATCGGTATTCGGAGGCGGTCAAGGGCGCATATACGGATGAGGTCGATGAATTTATACGTCAAAACCGGGAGACAGTTTATGCCGGAATGACGCAGCCGGGCTTGGAGGAGGGGCAGCTGATTGCTTATAGTGCCATGCTGGAAGCGCTTACATGGATGTCGGAATATGCAGCGTATTTATCCGGTCATGAAAACAGCTACTATATATATAATCAAGGATATACGGCGCTTACGGGTGGGAATGGTGTGGTAAACCGGCAGAATATCATGACATCTATTGTCATGTATGCTTTTGCCGCCGTATGCTTTGTGCTTACCGTGTCAATCGACTATCAACATGGAGAAAACCGTCTGATTCATTCAAGCGTAAAAGGGCGAAGGGCTTATATCGGATCGAAAATGTTGATCGGAATGCTGATTGCGGCTGTCTTGCTCTGCATGTTCTGGCTGCCGCAGCTTGTGCGAACCCTGCGTTTGTGGGGAACAGATTTTATTTTTGCGCCCGCATATAGTCTGCAGCATCTGGATGGAATCTGGGGAGGCATTTCTATCTTTACTTATTTGTGTCTTAAATATATGGGAAAATATATGATGCTCCTTGGTGTCATGATCTTTTCCTATTTGCTTGAGCGTAAGGTGAAAAGCAGTGTGACGGCAATTGTCTGGGTATGTGCGGTGGTTGAAATCCCTCTTGTGGTAATGCTTCTCAATTGAATGACATAGCTGTCAGAAGCGCGTTTTGGGAAAAATGTACAAAAGCAAAAAAAGCAAGTGCTTTTTTGGAAAAAGTTTACTTTTTTTGGAGTGCGTTTATCCACATGGAAAATGGCGGTTTTATGCGGAATCACCATTTATACACGAAGTTATCCACATTATCCACAGGAAAAACAAGGAAACAGAGAACTGTTTTTATGGAAACCATAAGGAACGGATGTTTTGTGTAGAAATCATAAAAATGTCAAAATGGCAAAAAAAACGGGAAAACCGCTTGACTTTCTAAATGTCAAAAAGTTTCAGACAATTGTATAAAATGTTGCAAAAAATGCGGGCTTTGTGGTATAATCATTATACAATATAACAACGAAAGGGATGATGCTATGAAGTTTATTATTTTAGGCAAGAATATCGAAGTGACAGAAGGGCTCAGGTCTGCGGTAGAGGACAAGATTGGCAAGCTCGAGAAATACTTTACGACAGAGACTGAGGTGCATGTAACCCTGAGTGTGGAGAAGGAGAGACAGAAGATCGAGGTTACGATTCCCGTAAAGGGAAATATCATCCGTTCCGAGCAGGTCAGCAATGATATGTATGTTTCCATTGACTTAGTTGAGGAAATTATCGAGAGACAGTTAAAGAAATATAAGACAAAGCTGGTAGAACAGCAGCAGTCGGCGAATTATTTTAAGAAAGATTATATTGACAGGGAATTTCCGGAGGAAGAGGAGATCAAGATCATCCGTTCGAAGAAGTTCGACATTAAGCCGATGTATCCCGAGGATGCCTGCATCCAGATGGAGCTTCTGGGACACAGCTTCTTTGTATTCTGTAATGCGGAAACCGATCAGGTAAACGTTGTGTACAAGAGAAAGGGCAACACCTACGGCTTGATCGAACCGGAGCTTTAAGAGGTTACCAAAGATGATTTTTACATAGATCACATGCAGAACGCGGACAAGCGAAAATACCAATAAGACGACGGGCGCATGCGTACGTAAGGTAAAAGAAGAACGTGAGCTGCGCCGGGAGCGGCAAGGTACGAAAGAATGTATCGGGTACAAAGGAATCATTGAGGTACAGAAGAAACACGAAGTACGAAAGAAATTTAAGGCGCAAAAGAGATTGTTGAGGTACAGGAGAAATACGAAGCACGAAAGAAGCTCAGGGCGCAAAAGAGATCATTGCGATACAGAAGAAACGTGAGGTACAAACGAAACATAGAGTACAAAAGCAACAAGAAGACTGCCGTTTTCACGAATGAAAATTCGGAAAACGGCAGCTTCTTTTTCATACTGACCCCGGTTCCGCAATAAAATAGTGTGAAGGATACGCGCAAATAGAGCGTTCTGTCAAGAACGGAATCTATGGGGAGTTGACTACTATGCAGGAAAAACGTGGGAAAGCGAAGCGGCGCGGTCTGCTGCTCCGGATCGGAATTGCGGTGGAAGCGGCAGGTATTTGTACGGCGGTTCTTTTTTTTACCCATACGCAGGAGGAGGCGGCAAGCGAGACACTTTCGACGGATACCCGTTTGTACGATGAGTCAGGAGGAACAAGCAGGGATTATATTACATGGGTGGATTTTAATGTTACGTCGGATGCCATGCGCTGTGCCCTGCAATACGACCTTGATACCTATGGGAGCGATATTCATATTGACTGGATCGCGCTGCTTGCGTATGCGGGATGCCGCGGCGGCGGAGAGTTTTCGTCAAAGTCTCTGAGTTATATACGTGATCTCGCCGAGCGGATGAAAAACAGCGAGACGACAGTGGAGAAGCTCTCAAACGAGCTTTCTTATTTTGATTACTATTATGAAGCCTATTCCGCGGTGCTGGGCGGCTATGTCGGAGAATATGAGATTGAGCGGCAGGCGGAGGACGGCAGCACGGCCATGGAGCGTGTTTACGGCGTCAAGGTTTTTTCGCCGATCGCGAAAGGCTTTGGCTACAATGATTATGATGATTTCGGCGCGTCGAGGAGCTATGGCTATAGCCGCCCGCATTTGGGACACGATATGATGGGCGTGATCGGCACGCCGATCGTTGCGATCGAGTCCGGTTATGTGGAGGCGCTCGGCTGGAACCGTTACGGAGGCTGGCGCATTGGGATCCGAAGCTTTGACGGCAGACGCTATTATTATTACGCGCATTTGAGACAGAATTATCCCTACGCGGAGGGACTTGCCGAGGGAAGCGTCGTGACGGCGGGCGACGTCATCGGCTATATGGGTCATACGGGCTACAGTACGACAGAAAATACGAACAATATCGAGGTCGTACATCTGCACTGGGGCTTGCAGCTTATTTTTGATGAGTCTCAAAAGGACGGGAACAATGAAATATGGGTGGACTGCTATGACCTGACAAACTTTTTGAGCCGTTATCGAAGTGAGGTGGAGAAAGTCGGCGATACAAGAGAATGGATTCGCAGTGTTCCCATGACCGACCCGGCAGTGGCGGATTATCTTGCGCAGTGAGCTGCGTGGAAACAGTAACGATGCAGGAAGGACTGCCCGATATGCGGGCGGTCTTTTTTTAATCTTTTATTCGGATTATTTATGCGGTTTGGGCAATAGCAAAAGCGATAAAAAATAACACCGGCAATCCCGCACTTTTCGTTGCAAAACTCACGTCTCTATGTTAGAATATCAACAGAGCACAATGATAAAAAAATAACAATCATTGGCATGCCCGAAACGGGCTTGAAATCAAATCAGGAGGGATTAGCAAATGGCAAAGAAAATTGTTTTGGCAGGTGCCTGTCGTACAGCGATCGGCACGATGGGCGGCGCACTCAGCACAACACCGGCTCCGGTTCTCGGATCTATCGTCATTAAGGAAGCTTTAAGCAGGGCGGGGGTTCCTGCAGATGCTGTCGATCATGTATATATGGGCTGCGTTATTCAGGCAGGACTCGGACAGAACGTAGCGCGTCAGGCATCCATCAAGGCAGGGCTGCCGGTCACGACGCCCGCCGTTACCGTGAACGTAGTGTGCGGTTCCGGTCTGAACTGTGTGAACATGGCTGCGCAGATGATCGCAGCGGGCGATGCCGATATTGTTGTTGCGGGCGGTATGGAGAATATGTCCATGGCTCCCTATGCAGTAATGCAGGGACGCTACGGCTACAGAATGAACAACGGCAAATTGGTGGATACCATGGTAAACGATGCACTGTGGGATGCGTTCAACGATTACCACATGGGTATCACGGCAGAGAACGTAGCGGAGCAGTACGGACTGACCCGCGAGCAGCTTGACGAGTTTGCTGCATGGTCCCAGCAGAAATGCGAGAAGGCAATGGCGGAAGGCAAATTCAAGGACGAGATCGTTCCTGTTGAAGTAAAGAAGAAAAAAGAGACCGTGATCGTGGACACCGACGAGGGGCCGCGCGCGGGCGTTACAAAGGACAGCATTGCGAAGCTTCGCGGAGCGTTTAAGCCGGACGGTATCGTAACGGCGGCAAACGCATCCGGTATTAACGACGGTGCGGCTGCAATCGTTGTGATGAGCGAGGAGAAAGCAAAAGAGCTGGGTGTGAAGCCGATGGCAACCTTTGTTGCAGGCGCACTCGGCGGTGTAGATCCGTCCATCATGGGCGTAGGTCCCGTACCTGCCACCAAAAAGGCAATGGAGAAAGCCGGCATGAAGATCGATGACTTTGATCTGATCGAGGCAAACGAGGCGTTTGCGGCACAGTCCCTTGCGGTGCAGAAGGACTTAGGATTCAGCAACGACGTATTGAATGTGAACGGCGGCGCGATCGCACTCGGACATCCGGTTGGAGCGTCCGGCTGCCGTATCCTTGTGACACTGTTACACGAGATGGTAAAGAGAGATGCAAAGAAAGGTCTTGCGACACTCTGCATCGGCGGCGGTATGGGCTGCGCAACCATCGTAGAGCGCGACTAAGCGTTTGTATGTCATAGGATATTTCGTGACCCGGAATTATCGCGTCTGCGATGAATCAGGTAACGATTAGGAGAATACCCGTCAGGGTGTTCTCCTAACTGTGCATATACAACGATTTGTGCATATAGAACGATTATCCGGCACATGGCATTTTATGACGCCGGAAACCAATATTCAAAGAAAGGAAACATACTATCATGGCATTTGTGTTATATGAACAAAAAGAAGCAGTCGGCATCATTACCATCAACCGTCCCGAGGCACTCAATGCCTTAAATTCCGCAGTACTTGACGAATTAAATGCAGTCATTGACGGCGTGGATCTTGCCACAGTCAGATGTCTCGTGCTGACCGGCGCGGGAGAGAAGTCCTTTGTTGCGGGCGCGGACATCGGCGAGATGAGTTCCCTCACCAAAGCAGAGGGAGAGGCGTTCGGCAAGAAAGGAAACGACGTATTCCGTAAGTTAGAGACGCTGCCGGTTCCGGTCATCGCGGCGGTAAACGGTTTTGCACTCGGCGGCGGATGCGAGCTTTCCATGAGCTGCGACATCCGGATCTGCTCCGACAACGCGGTGTTCGGACAGCCTGAGGTAGGACTTGGCATTACACCGGGCTTCGGCGGAACACAGAGACTGGCAAGACTGGTCGGCGCGGGCATGGCAAAACAGCTCATTTACACTGCAAGAAACATCAAAGCGGACGAGGCATTCAGAATCGGGCTTGTCAATGCCGTATATCCGCAGGAGGAACTGATGGCGCAGGCGGAGAAGATGGCGGCAGGCATTGCGAAAAATGCACCGATCGCTGTCCGCAACTGCAAGAAAGCGATCAATGACGGCTTAGATGCATCCATGGACGAGGCGATCGTGATCGAGGAGAAGCTGTTCGGCGACTGCTTTGAGACGCATGATCAGGTAGAAGGCATGACCGCGTTCCTTGAAAAGAGAAAAGAGAAAAACTTCACGAACAATTAATCCCAAAGGACATGCGGACATGTCCGGCCGGCACGCGGCGCGCGGGAGTAAAAAGCAAGTAAAAGCGGCCTATGAGCCGCAGGAAAATATAAAAGGAGGAAGAAACATGAAGGTAGGTATTATCGGCGCAGGAACCATGGGTTCCGGTATCGCACAGGCATTTGCCATGACGGACGGCTACGAGGTATGCCTCTGCGACATTAAGGAGGAATATGCTGAGGGCGGCAAAGCCAAGATCTTGAAGAACTTGAATTTCCTTGTGGGCAAGGAGAAGATCACACAGGAAAAAGCGGACGAGATCATGGGAAAGATCACAACCGGTCTTAACAATATCTGTGGTGAATGCGATCTGATCGTAGAGGTTGCGCTTGAGAAGCTTGAGATCAAGCAGAACATTTTCAAGGAGTTAATGGGAATCGTAAAGAAGGATTGCATGTTTGCAAGCAACACTTCTTCCCTTTCCATTACTAAGATCGGCGAGGGCTTGGACAGACCGATGATTGGTATGCATTTCTTTAACCCGGCTGACAGAATGAAGCTCGTTGAGGTCATCAAGGGCGAGAATACGCCGCAGGAAATGGTGGACAAGATCAAAGCGATCGCAACAGAGATCGGAAAGACACCGGTTGAGGTGAAAGAGGCTCCGGGCTTTGTTGTCAACAGAATCCTGATCCCGATGATCAACGAGGCGATCGGCGTGCTTGACGCAGGAACCGCTTCCGCAGAGGACATCGACATTGCGATGCAGCTTGGCGCATCCCATCCGATGGGACCCTTACATCTGGGCGATCTGATCGGCTTAGACATCTGCCTTGCGATCATGGAAGTGCTTTACAACGAGACGAAGGATGAGAAGTATGCGCCGCAGCCGCTCTTAAAGAAGATGGTTGCAGACGGCAAGCTTGGCAAGAAGACCGGCGAAGGCTTCTTTGATTACAGCAAAAAGTAAGATAGCCGCAGAACGATTAGAAAGGCATGTCATTTTAATTTTATATGGAGGAATAAAATCATGGATTTCACGTTAAGCAAAGAACATGAAATGGCGAGACAGTTATTCAAGGATTTCGCTGAAAAAGAAGTAAAGCCTCTCGCACAGGAGGTCGATGAGACCGAACAGTTCCCGAGAGTCACCGTGGACAAGATGGCAAAATACGGATTTTTGGGCATTCCCGTTCCGAAGGAGTTCGGCGGACAGGGCTGTGATCCGTTGACCTATGCAATGTGCGTGGAGGAACTTTCCAAGGTTTGCGGAACAACAGGCGTCATTGTTTCCGCACATACCTCCCTTTGCTGCGACCCGATTCAGACCTACGGTACGCCGGAGCAGAAGGAGAAGTACCTGATCCCGCTTGCAAAGGGCGAGAAGTTAGGTGCGTTTGGTTTAACGGAGCCGGGCGCAGGAACAGATGCGCAGGGACAGCAGACAAAGGCGGTTCTTGACGGCGACGAGTGGATCTTAAACGGTTCGAAGTGCTTCATCACGAACGGGAAAGAGGCGGATGTTTATGTCATTTTCGCGGTAACCGGAAAAATCGAGAAGCGCGGCAAGATGCTCAAGGAGATTTCCGCGTTCATCGTAGAAAAAGGAACACCGGGCTTCACGTTCGGCACGAAAGAGAACAAGATGGGTATCCGCGGTTCATCCACCTATGAGCTGATCTTCACGGACTGCCGTATTCCGAAGGAAAATCTGTTGGGACAGCAGGGCAAGGGCTTCAATATCGCGATGCATACGCTCGACGGCGGACGTATCGGTATTGCGGCACAGGCGCTCGGTATCGCTGAGGGTGCGCTCGAGACGACGATCAACTATGTAAAAGAGAGAAAGCAGTTCGGCAGAAGCATCGGCGCGTTCCAGAATACGCAGTTCCAGCTTGCGGATATGGCGACGAAGGTGCAGGCAGCGCAGCTTTTGGTATATAAGGCAGCAATGAAGAAAGCAGAGTATGCAAAGAACCCGAAGATTTCTTACTCCGTAGAAGCGGCAATGGCGAAGCTCTATGCGGCAGAGGTTGCGATGGAAGTGACGACGAAGTGCGTACAGCTCCACGGCGGCTACGGCTACATCAGAGAGTACGATGTAGAGAGAATGATGCGTGATGCGAAGATTACGGAAATCTACGAGGGAACCTCTGAGGTTCAGCGTATGGTTATTTCTTCTGACTTATTAAAATAGGAGGTAAATTATCGTGAAAATCATCGTTTGTATTAAACAGGTTCCGGATACCAAGGGCGGCGTAAAGTTCAATCCGGACGGAACACTTGACAGAGGTGCAATGCTTGCCATCATGAATCCGGATGACAAGGCAGGTTTAGAGGCGGCGCTTCGCTTGAAAGATCAGTATGGCGCAGAAGTAACGGTTTTGACGATGGGACTTCCCAAGGCGGCGGACGTGCTTCGCGAGGCGATCGCAATGGGCGCGGACAAGGGAATCCTTGTAACGGACAGAGTATTGGGCGGCGCCGATACATGGGCTACCTCCACAACGATCGCAGGCGCGATCAGAAATTTAGAGTATGACCTGATCATTACGGGACGTCAGGCGATCGACGGCGACACCGCACAGGTAGGACCGCAGATTGCGGAGCATCTCGGTATTCCTGTTATTTCCTATGCACAGGCGATCACGGTTGATGGCAATAAGGTGACGGTTCAGCGTCAGTATGATGACAGATACCACATTTTAGAGGCACAGATGCCGTGTCTGATCACCGCATTATCTGAGTTAAACGAGCCGCGTTACATGACTCCGGGCGGAATCTTTGATGCATGCGCAGCAGAGATCACGACATGGGGCAGAGCAGACTTAAAGGATGTCGATGACTCCAATCTCGGTCTTGCAGGTTCCCCGACCAAGATCGCGAAAGCATCCGATAAGGTACGCAAGGGTGCAGGCGAGAAGGTTGTTCCCGATTCACCGGAAGATGCAGTCAGCTACATTGTTGGCAAGCTGCAGGAGAAGCATGTAATTTAAGATTGTTTAACAGCGAGAAAGGAGCAGGGTAATAACCATGAATTTAGAAGAATATAAGGGAGTATATGTATTCGCACAGCAGGTTGACAATGAGATCAGCAGCATCGCATTTGAGCTGCTCGGAAAAGCGAAACAGCTTGCAGGCGATTTGAAAGAAGAAGTAACGGCGGTTCTGCTTGGTTCCGGTATCAAGGATCTGGCAGATCAGCTTGCGGAGTACGGCGCGGACAAGGTGATTGTTGTGGATGATCCGGAGTTAAAGGATTACAGAACAGAGCCTTATGCACATGCGCTTGCCGCAGTCATCAACAAATATAAACCGGAGATCATGCTTGTCGGCGCTACGGCGATCGGACGTGATTTAGGACCGACCGTATCCGCAAGGGTGGCGACCGGATTAACGGCAGACTGTACACAGCTTGATATCGGTGATTTCCCTCTTGTTGCCGTTCCGGGTAAGGAAGCGGAGCAGAAACATAATCAGCTTCTCATGACACGTCCGGCATTCGGCGGAAACACGATCGCAACAATCGCATGCCCGAACAACCGTCCGCAGATGGCAACGGTTCGTCCCGGTGTTATGCAGAAGATTGAGCCGATCAAGGGTGCGAAAGCAGTTGTTGAGGAGTTCAATCCGGGCTTCACGCCGGACAATCGGTATGTGACGATCAAGGATGTTGTAAAGGCAGTGACTGACACGGTTGATATCATGGATGCAAAGATTCTGGTATCCGGCGGACGTGGCGTCGGAACACCGGAGAACTTCAAGATTCTGGAGGATCTTGCAGCGGTTCTCGGCGGTACGGTATCCTGTTCCCGTGCGGTTGTAGATGCAGGCTGGAAGCCGAAGGATCTTCAGGTCGGACAGACCGGTAAGACGGTTCGCCCGCATGTATACTTTGCAATCGGTATTTCCGGCGCCATCCAGCATGTAGCGGGTATGGAGGAGTCCGATATTATCGTGGCGATCAATAAGGATGAGGATGCGCCGATCTTTGATGTAGCTGACTATGGTATCGTCGGCGACTTAAACAAGATCGTTCCGCAGCTTACCGAGAGCTTAAAGGCAGCGATTGCAGCGAAGTAAAGTACGAAGTGATAGTGAATCAAACAAAGGGTGGGAAATGCCGAATATTCAGCAGATCCCGCCCTTTTGTGCACTTACATGAATGCCCGTGCGGGATGATTTGACGGAAAGGAAGTGGAACGATGCCGAAATGGTTGGAAGATGCTGTATTTTATGAGATTTACCCCCAGTCCTTTAAGGATTCGAATGCTGATGGGATTGGCGACTTCAAGGGAATTTTGGAAAAATTGGACTATATAAAGGAGCTTGGCTGCAATGCGATCTGGATGAACCCCTGCTTTGCGTCTCCTTTTTTGGATGCCGGATATGATGTTTCGGATTATTATACGGCTGCTCCGCGTTACGGAACAAATGAAGAGCTCAAGCAGATTTTTGAAAAAGCGCATGAGCTTCATATGCATGTGATTCTTGATCTGGTTCCGGGACATACCTCTGTGGAGCATGCCTGGTTTCGGGAGTCGATGAAAGCTGCAAAAAATGAATTTACCGATCGTTATATTTGGACGAACGACATTTGGGAGGCACCGGAGGGGATGGCCAGTCTTCGCGGAATATCGGAAAGGGAAGGCGCCTGCGCTGTCAATTTCTTTTCCCATCAGCCCGCATTGAATTACGGCTTTTATAAACCGGATAAGCCATGGCAGCAGCCGATGGATGCACCCGGACCGCAGGCAACCATAGCGGAAATGAAAAATATCATGCGCTTTTGGCTGCAGATGGGCTGCGACGGCTTTCGGGTCGATATGGCAGGCTCTCTCGTCAAGGGGGATGAGGACGGCAAAGGAACGATAAAGCTTTGGCAGGATGTACGTGCCTTCCTTGATCGGGAATTCCCGGAGGCCGCGATTGTTTCGGAATGGGGTGAGCCGGATAAGTCGCTGCTCGGCGGCTTTCATATGGATTTCCTTCTTCATTTCGGACCGTCGCATTATAATGATCTGTTTCGATGTGAGGAACCGTATTTTTCGTCAAGGGGAAAGGGCGATGCGTCCGCTTTTGTCAAAAAATATCAGGAGAATTATGGGAAGGCGGAGAAGAAGGGCCTGATCTGTATTCCGTCCGGAAATCATGACATGGACCGCCTTGCGCGCAGCTTAACGCCTGACGAGCAGAAGGTTGCGTTTGCGTTCTTGCTTTCCATGCCTGGCGCGCCTTTCATCTATTACGGGGATGAGATCGGTATGCGGTATGTAGAGGGGCTTTATTCCGTTGAGGGTGGATATAACAGAACGGGTGCGCGTTCGCCGATGCAATGGGATGACACCGTAAATGCAGGCTTCAGCGCGGCGCCGAAGGACAAACTGTATATTCCTTTGGATGAAAGTGCGGACCGCCCGACTGTCAAGGCGCAGATTGCAGACGATGATTCAATGTATCATGAGGTCAGACGGCTGATCACATTGCGCCGCGCGCATCCGGCACTTCTGGCAAGCGGAGAGATCGAGTTTGTGGATGCCGGTCAGGCGTATCCGCTCGTGTATGTGCGGAGCAGTCGTGAGGAAAAAATCCTTGTGATCATCAATCCGTCAGGAAAAGAGCAGCGTTTTTCCTGTGCNTATTTACCGGAAAAGCCAATCTATACGAACGGAAAAGAGGCATGTTTTGCGGACGGTGTTGTGACGGTGCCGCCGAAGCATGCGGGATATTATAAGTTATAGGAGGAATGGACGATGCGGCGGCTGTTTAACGATGGGTGGAGCTTTAAGAAAACAAAGACGGAGTGCGCGTTTGAGGAAGCGGTAAACGATGGGGGATGGGAGCGTGTTGACATTCCCCATGACTGGCTGATTTATCAGACGAAGGATTTGTATGAGACGAGTACGGGATGGTATCGGAAGTCTTTTTTTGCGGAGGATATGGGTAAGACGCGCATCCTGCGCTTTGAAGGCGTCTATATGGATACGACGGTGTACGTTGGCGGAGTGGCTGCGGGAGAATGGAAGTATGGCTATTCGACGTTCGAAGTGGACATCACACGGTTGCTTCGGGAGGGCGAAAATGAGATTGTCGTGCGCGTCGATCACCGTGCTCCTAATTCGCGCTGGTATTCGGGAGCGGGAATCTATCGGAACTGTTATCTNTTAGAGCATGCGGGCGCGTACTTAAAATCCGACAGCGTGTATTTCCATGCAGAGCAGAACGGGGCGCATTGGGACGTCCGGCTTTTGTGNGAAGCGGCGGCNGGNGAACAGACTTGTGAACAGAATGCCCTCAGTAAGGGAGCGGATGCGGTGGATGTTCAGACGCAGCAGAGCGCGCTTACCGTGCGCTATACCGCAAGCGACAGCGCCGGGAATATTCTTTTTTCAGCGGAGGGAAGACCGGGTACCGAAGTACGGACAGCCGTGGAAAACCCGGTGCTGTGGGACATAGAAGATCCGCAGCTTTATACGCTTGAAACGGTTCTCTACNGTGATGGCAGCAGGGNGGACGAGCAGCGCTGCCGCATCGGTTTNCGGACGATTGCTTTTTTACCTGACAGCGGCTTTTGGCTGAACGGAAAAAAGGTAAAGATACACGGGGTATGCCTGCATCATGACTTAGGCGCGCTGGGAGCNGCGGTGAACCGGACGGCATTAAGACGGCAGCTTTTGTCCATGAAGGAAATGGGCGCGAATGCGGTGAGGACNTCGCACAATATGCCCGCGGTCGAGCTGATGGAGCTTTGTGATGAGCTGGGGATTCTGGTAGACAGCGAGGCGTTNGATATGTGGGAGCTTTCCAAGACCGAGTATGATTANGCGCGCTTTTTTAAGGAGTGGTATCAAAAGGACGTGGCGAGCTGGGTTCGGCGTGACAGGAATCATCCTTCGGTCATCATGTGGAGCGTCGGAAACGAGATTTATGATACGCATGCATCCGCGCGCGGGGAGGAAGTGACGAAAGCGCTCTGCGCCGAGGTAAAAAAGCATGACCCGTGGCAAAACGCGTATACGACCATCGGCTCTAACTATATCGAGTGGGAGGGCGCACAGCGCTGCGCANGCCACATTGAACTTGTGGGCTATAATTACGGGGANGCGCTCTATCAGGGGCATCACGAGCGGTTCCCTGANTGGTGCATCTATGGCAGTGAGACGGCGGCGCGCGTACAGAGCAGGGGAATTTATCATTTTCCGAAGGCGGCGGCGTACATCACGCATGACGATCTGCAGTGTTCCTCGTTGGAGAACTGCCGCGCGGGAATTTCNGAACGNACGGCGCAGACNTCCATCATTGCCGATCGGGATACGCCGTTCTGCGCGGGACANTTTATTTGGACGGGCAGCGATTATATCGGAGAGCCGAGCCCCTATGCCACGAAAAACGCTTATTTTGGTCAGATTGACACGGCGGGGTTTTGCAAGGACAGTTATTATCTGTATCAGGCGGCATGGACGGATCAGCCGGTGTTACACATTCTCCCTTATTGGGATTTTAACGACGGGCAGCTGATCGATGTGATGGCTTACACAAACCAGCCCTGCGTCGAGTTGTTTTTGAATGGGGAATCTCTGGGAAAAAAGGACACTGGAACAGGTT
Source organism: Lachnospiraceae bacterium (assembly GCA_014804755.1). Taxonomy (GTDB): domain Bacteria; phylum Bacillota; class Clostridia; order Lachnospirales; family Lachnospiraceae; genus DLAJ01. The sequence goes on from JAAUZE010000020.1 coordinate 14,998, forward strand.
ACAGCGCGGACTGGCAGGTCCCGTATCAAAAAGGAACNCTTCGTGTGGCGGCATATGACANNAACGGCGTGTTGACAGCAGAGGACGAGACGGCTTCCTTCGGGGAGACGGCTTCACTTGTTCTTTCGCCCGATAAGGAGCGCCTAAAGGCGGACGGCGAGGATTTGATCTTTTTGACGATTGCGGCGCATTCTGCGGAAGGCGTGTTTGTGGCGAATGCGAAAAACCGTGTGAACGTCTCTGTGAGCGGAGCGGGCCGGCTTGTCGGATTAGACAGCGGGGACAGCACGGATTACGACGAGTATAAGGGCACTTCAAAGAGGTTGTTTGGCGGGAAGCTGCTCGCCATCATCGCGGGAAAGCAGGACGAGGGAGAGATTTTGGTGCGCGTGGCTTCACCGGGGCTTCCCGATGCGGAACTGACCCTGTTTGCGGAGCGGGCGGCGTTGCCGGAGGGCGCGAGCGATGCGTTCATAGAGAATGTACCGACGGGGAGCACGACCCTCGATTTGGAGCTATCTGAGGGCTGTCGGGGATGCGATGCAGAGCGGCCGGAGGGCTGTCGGGAATGCGATGAAGAACAGCCGGAGGGAAATTCGATATGCAGGACGGAGGATATTCCGATCCGTAAAATCGAACTGACGGCGTGCAGACAGATATTTGATGCGTCGCACATTCAGACAGAGGTGGAGGCGGTCGTATTTCCGCCGGATGCCGTCTATGAGATGGAATGGGCAGCGGTCACACAGACCGGTGTGGAGACGAATATCGCTAAAGTGACGCCGATTGGGGACAACTGTGCCGGTGCGTCGGATGAGGGAACATGCGGCACAGCGCAGACGGCGGGAATGCTGGGCAGCAGGCGGGCGCTTGTGCGCGTTTGCGGTGATGGCGCGTTTCGGCTTCGCTGCTACAGCAGGAACGGAAAACCTGACCCTGATGTTATTTCTGAGTTGGAGATGGAGGTGACGGGACTTGGCAGTGCGGTCATCGACCCGTACGGGGCGCTTGTGAAAGCAAGCCTTTACAATCTGAGCCGTGAGACACTTGACGAGGTGTCCGAGGGCGGCGTCAAGGCCGGAGAGAACAGGCAGCGAATTGTCGGGTTTCGCAATGTTTCTTTCGGCAGAGCAGGCTCCGACCGCTTCCGCATAAACGTCATTCACTGGCATTGCAACGACCCGTTTTCCTTTTCCTTATGGAGCGGCATGCCGGATGAGGAGGGTTCGGAAAAACTCGGTGACTTTACCTATCAGGCGGATTTTGTGTGGCAGACTTATATTTCAAACAGCTACCGGTTGGAGAAGAAGCTGAAAGGCATGAAGGATCTTTGTTTTGTGTTCGAGGCGACGCCGCAGAGGGTGTATTTTGGTGGCTTTGCGTTTGAGGGTGAGGAAGAGGCATATGCGGAAATCAGCGCATGTGAGTACTCCGGTATCCATGGGGATCATTTTGTCGTGGAGGAGAGCGCCGTCCGCCATATCGGGAATAATGTGTTTATGGAGTTTGACGGGCTTGATTTTACAAGAGGAATCACGAGCGTTACCATAAAAGGAAAGACGCATCATGCGCATGATTCCGTCCATATGCGTGTTGTCGGCGAGTGGGGAGAGAAAAAAGAAATACTGGAATTTTCCCACACGGAAGAAGAGACAGAAATCGCATTCCCTGTTCAGATACCGGCGGGCAGGGCGGACGTCAAATTTGACTTTTTACCCGGCTGTGACTTTGATCTTGTGAGCTTCCGGTTTGAGGCATGAGGGAAATGCGCAAAAGCAGCCGCCCGCCAAAGCAGATTGGCGGGCGGTTTATTTCCGCCTGCTTTTGCTGATTTTAGTTTCTGATCGTTATTTTTTCGGCACCGGTGCAAGCCGCGATGTCTTTCTGCGACTTTCTATAAAAATCCCGGAACTTTATAGGGCATGTTATGATGAGCTCCGGAATTTGATCCTTCATGGACATCTGGTTTTCTGTTTTTTGCTTACGGACGTCAAAGATGACTTTTTTCAGATGCTCCCCGAATTCAATATAGATGCGATTTTCTTTTTTCGTCTCCCATATTGTCTGATGCAGGGATATTTTCTGCTCCTGCTCTCTGAAATAAGATTGATAAATATATTCCGTTACATAAGGGGTATAGACGGCATACAATTTTAATATCCCAAGAAGACTATGATATACTGCGATCTGCCCGGAATATCGCTGCGCGGCACCGTGTTTTTCGGGCTGATAGAGTCGTTCTTTTGCGAGCTCGATATAATAATCACAAAAATCCTTCCAAAACAAATGGTCAATTTCGTGTCGGGCCTGTCCGATTTCATAGTCATTTAAAAGCGTTGTCACCCTTATGGTTGTTTCATTTACTCTTTGCAATATCCATTGATCGATCGGCAGCAGCTCGGATTCCTCATATGTCTGAGGCTTTTCAAAATTCTCCAGCTGCATGACGGCAAACTTTGCCGCATTGTACAACTTTTTTAGGAAACGCTTGGAGATGTTTAATTCCTCTTCGCTAAAGAAGGTATCTGTTCCGAGCTTACTGTTTGCGGACCAATAACGTATGGCATCTGCAGAATGCGTTTCGATCAGAGCCATAGGAGAATTGGAATCATGTTTGGATTTGCTTATTTTTTCGCCCGGCTTCGCAAGAACAAATCCGCTGATCATGATGTCTTTCCAAGGGATCTGTCCCGTATGGTACAAGCTCTTTACAATGGAGTAAAATGCCCATGTGCGGATGATCTCATGCGCCTGACATCGCATTCCCATCGGTAAGATCTGATCGGAAATATCATTTTCCTCACCGTAGCGTGCATTGATGAGCGTCGTCACAGAAGACGTAGCCCATGTGTCAAATACGGCCTGCTCCGGCAGAAATTCATTGCATCCGCAATCACAGGGATGCAAAGGGCGGCTTTCCAGCGGATTGACAGGCAATTGCGCATCTTCGGCAAAGACCGGCGTTTTGCAATTTTTACAGTACCATACGGGGAACGGAACGCCAAAATACCGCTGCCTTGAGATGCACCAGTCCCATTTGAGGTTTTCTACCCATAGTTGATAGCGGCTTTTCATATGGGCAGGATGCCAGTTGATCTCATCCGCTGCCTTTAAAAACCGTTCCTTTTGCGTTAACACATCAATGTACCACTGCTTGGATGGGATAAACTCGACGTCATTTCCGCATCGTTCATGTACGGCAACCATGTGAGTGATCTCCTCCTGTTTTACCAAAAGTCCCCGCTCCCGTAAAAGAGCAATGATATGCGTTCTTGCCTGGGGGATTCGCATCCCGCCGATAAAGGGGACGCTTTCCGTGATCGTTCCGTCAGGTGTGATGATTTTTTGATATGCAAGATTGTGCTTCTGATACCATTCGATATCAGTGGAATCACCAAAGGTAGCGCACATAACGGCGCCTGTTCCTTTATCCGTCCGGACAGCTTCGTCTGTCAGGATCGGAATTTCGAGATCATATAAAGGAACAGTTGCGGTTTGTCCGACATAATCTTTGTATCTGTTGTCATCAGGATGCACAAAAATACAAACGCATCCTGCAAGCAGCTCCGGTCTGGTCGTTGCGATAAGCAGATTTCCGAGGGGTGTGCCAAAATGTAAATAATGAAAGGTTGTGTTACATTCTTTTGCTTCCAATTCGGCCTGCGCAATGGAAGTCTGACATTCTGTACACCAGAGAACGGGGGACTCCTTCATATATGCTTTTTTGCTCTTTGCCAGTTCAATAAAGGATTTCTGTGATATTTTCTGCGATAAGTCGGAGATGGTCTGATATTGCAGAGTCCAATCGACACTAAAGCCCAGCCGCTTCCACAGGTTTTTGTATTCATTTTCATATTTATCAACGGTACGCATGCACTTTGACCGAAATTCGCTTCGCGGCAATGTGCCTGCACGAAGCTGTTCCTCCCGTTCAACTAAGCGCTCTGTGGGCAGCCCGTTATCGTCAAAACCAAACGGATAGAATACATCATATCCCTGCATTCGTTTGAATCTCGCAATGATCTCTGCCTGCGTATAAGAAAACACATGTCCGATATGCAGTTTCCCGCTTACCGTTGGCGGCGGTGTATCAATGGAAAATATCTTTTTGCCCGATCCGTTTTGATACTTGTAAATTTCCTCCTGCTCCCAAAATTGTTCCAGCTCCTCCTCGATTTTTCGAAAATCGTACTTCTTGTCCATATGGATACCTCCTGAAATAGTTTTCAATACAGACAAAAAAATCCGCCCTCGGCAAATACATTGCCTAGGGCGGATTAACATATCCGTGGTACCACCTATTTTCAGAAATACTTCTGCACTCATTACAATACGGGAAACGTCCATGCGATTCCGATATTGCTTCCCCTGATAACGGTGGGAATCTCCGTTGAAGTCTACTTGGAATGATCCGTTCGGTTCAAAGCTCAAAGGCTACTTCCATACGCCCATCACGAAAGTTTTCACCAACCACTTTCTCTCTGTTCATCCGGAATCGTATGTACTCCTCCTCGTCAATGCCTTTTGTCTGTAATTGTTAGTGATAATATAATCACAGATACGTTTCCTTGTCAATACTTATTGTGTAAAATTGATGAAATTCTGAGGAATCAATTCGTAATCAACGGCGGACTGCCATTCCCCAAGCTGATCCTGCCATGAATTTTCCCGAACACCGAGCTTTTGAAATCCCAGCTGCTCGTAAACATGCTGCGCTCTTTTGTTGGTGAGATTCGTGTCAAGAATGATCTTTTCATATCCCAGATCGTGAAATAATGATGAGATCAGCATACTGAGCAGCTTTTTGCCAAGGCCTTTATCATGCAGAGAAAAATCGCAGATTTTGATGCCAATCTCAGCAGTACGGCTGCCAATATTATGGTAATTCATTTCACCGATCGGAACGCTGTCAAGCTCGATGATTAAGCGCCTTCCGGAATCATCGCTGTCAGCTTTCAGGTTTTCGGCGACGTCTGCCGCGGTCTGTCCAAGCCCGTTCGGAAAACCCGCATGCGCCATCACGGTTCCGTCATTCCACCAAGCCGCTAATTGTCCGGCATCGTCCGTTGTTGCATTTCTGATCGTCAGATCTTCAAATTGTAGTAACATACTAAGCCTCCCTGATTTGAGGGCTACACGATCGTTACCCTCCTGATTTGTCTGTGGGTTTCGAATACGGTATGTCTCATATGAATTCCTCCTTTCCATCCGTGTCACGTTGTTTTGCGAACGTCTGATTCAGACGTATCAATCATTATAATGGATGTAGATTGAAAAATCAAAGATTTTTCAAAAGCGAACTTGTTCGCTTTGCAAATCTTGTGCTGACGCCCAAATTGGCGGGCTATTAGCAGCATGGAGGATGTGGTGCCGGCGTTCAATAGTATCAGCTTAATCCAATTATTTTTTACGGAAAGAAAAAGATTTAGATGCTTGCTTTTTGTAAATGAATATGATATGCTGATAGTAACATATTTAAGAATATTAAAAAAGTAGCATAAAATGGAGGGTTGCGTATGAAGCTTGTGATCATCGGTGGGGGCAGCAGTTACACGCCGGAATTGGTAGAAGGAGTGATATTACACAGGGAATCTCTGCCTGTGAAGGAGATCGTACTGATCGATGTGCCGGAGGGAGAGCAGAAGGTGCGGATCAATACCGCGTTCGCAAAGCGCATGCTGAAAAAGGCAGGACATGAGGCAGATGTCCGCTATACGTTTGATCGGCTGGAAGGCCTTTCGGGTGCGGCATTTGTCATTACGCAGCTTCGTGTCGGCGGTCTTGATGCACGGGAAAAGGATGAGCGGATTCCGTTAAAATATGATATGATAGGACAGGAGACAACGGGAGCGGGCGGCTTTTTTAAGGCGCTGCGCACGATTCCCGTGATACTGGATATTTGCAAGGATATGGAGAAGGTCTGCCCGGATGCATGGCTTATCAATTTTACCAATCCGGCGGGCATCGTGACGGAGGCGGTCTTAAAGCATACGAAGGTGCGTTGTATCGGTCTTTGCAATGTTCCGATCAATATGCGCCATGACGCGGCGGAGCGGCTGCAGGTGTCTGCGGAGGATTTAGACTGCCGGTTTATCGGACTTAATCATCTGAGTGTGATGACGCACGCGTTTTATCAGGGAGAAAACAGAATACATGAGGCGCTTCAGGCAGGAAATGAAGAAAGCGTTGTAAAAAATATCGAAAAAAATGACGGGATGGACGATATGGCAAGAGAGCTTGGCTGTATGCTTTCCCCGTATCTGCAATATTTTTATTTCGAGAGGGCATCTCTGCGGCACGAAAAGCAGGAAGCGCTCGGGCTGGAAGGCACGCGTGCCGTTCAGGTGAAAAAAGTAGAACAGGATTTGTTTACCTGTTATCAGGACGAGCAGCTGGATGAAAAGCCGGAGGCGCTTGCAAAGCGCGGCGGTGCGAGATATTCGGAGGCGGCGATCAATCTGATCGACAGTATTTATCACGACAGGCGGGACGTACAGGTCGTTGATACCTTAAATAGAGGAACGATCGGGCAGCTTGCGGACGACGCCGTGATCGAGACGAACTGTGTGATCGGAAAAGACGGGGCGACACCGCTTGCGGCGAAGGAGTTTCCGCCGATCTTTTTAGGATTGATGGAGCAGGTCAAGGCGTATGAGAGCCTGACCGTTGAGGCGGCAGTGGAAGGTGACAGAAACAAGGCGCTGCTTGCGCTTATGCATCATCCGCTTGTACACGAAATGCCGGATGCGCGCGCCATGATGGAAGAGATGATGGAAGCGCACAAGCCGTATCTGCCTGCTTTTTTCAGAGCCGAGTCATAAAGAGAAGCTGGTGGAATGGTAAAGAACGGACAAGGGAAAACGCCACGGAATCCAGATGATGAAGTGCATATAAAGCGTTTTTATGAAAAGACAGGAGAGACAGCTTAGGAACGGAGGATGGCAATGTATGTGATGGGAGTCGATGCGGGCGGAACAAAGACGCGCTGCATGATTTGTGATGAAAAAGAGCATATCGTCGGCAGGGGGGAGGCAGGGGCTGCCCAGCATCAGATGTACGGGATCGCGCAGACGAAAGAGAATCTTACGCTTGCCGTGGAGCGGGCGCTTACGCAGGCAAAGCTTTGCCTTTCGGACATTTCCTATGCGGTTCTCGGCATGTCGGGCGCGGACGGTGAGGATGATTTTGCGCTGCTCATTCCTGCGGTGGGCGAGGTGTTGTCCGACGTGCCGTATGAAGTTTTGCATGATTCGTGGATCGGTTTGCGCGCAGCGCTGGGCGGAGCGAACGGCTTGATAGAGGGTGTGGTGTCCATCTGCGGTACAGGCGCGGCGCATGCGGGCATGAATGGACGGGGCGAGCGGTTGACGCTTCGAAATCTCGATTATATAACGGGTAATTGCGGCGGAGGAGGGGAACTGTGCGAGAGGGCGCTTCACTATGCGTTCCGTTCCGAGGAAGGCACGTATGACAAATCTCTGCTGGAAGAACTCATTCCTCCCATTTTTGAGGTAAAGACCATGGAGGAGGTCTGCGGTCTGATCAAAAACGACGGACCGAATGAGAAACAGCGCTACGGTATCCCGATTGTTGTTTTTGAAGCGGCGAAGCGCGGAGACGGGGTTGCGGCAAAGCTGCTGTCCGACATGGGCAGGGAAGAAGGGCGTTATGCTGCCGCTGTCATAAAGAAACTCGGAATGACGGAGAAAAAGGTTCCCGTCGTACTGATAGGAAGTTTGTTTCAGACAGGGGAACATCTGTTGATTGACGCGTACATGGAACAGGTACATATGGCAGCGCCGCAGGCATATCCTGTCATTCTGAAAGAAGAGCCGGTTTTGGGCGCGGTCCGTTTTGCGCTTGACAAAATGAGGCGGTAAAAAGGAGTGCGGATATGGCACAGAATAAGGAGCGGACGGGGAAACCTGCCCTGATGAAGGAATTGAATATCGGTCTGATCATGGATGCGCTGCAGCAAAAGGGGCGAGCGACGCGCGTGGAGCTTGCCGCGCTCACCAACTTAAGCCAGCCGACCGTAAACATGCTGATCGGGGAACTGGTGAAGGAGCAGGCGGTCATCAGCCTTGGCATTGCCGAGTCAACGGGCGGCAGACGGGCGGAGCTGTTTGCGTTAAACAGCAAACGTGCCGCACTTGCCGCTGTATTGATCAAAAAAGATGTGATAGAGGCGGTAGTGACGGACCTTGAGCTGCATGTGGAACTGCGTGAGAAACGCCAGCTGGACAAGAAAGCATCCTGTACGGAGGAGTTGATGTCGCTGCTTCAGATGCTTTTTAAAAAGAGAGGCGAAATACGTGCGCTCTGCATCGGCGTGCCGGGGTCGGTGTCGGCGGACGGCGAGGTGTTCTCCATTCCGACAATTCCCGAGTGGGAGCATTTTGGCTTAAAAGAATATCTGGAGAGCAGATTTTCCGCGTCGGTCTGTGTCATGAATGATATGAATGCGATTGCGGCGGGCTATCTGCTGGGCAGTGAGGAGCATGCACAGAGTTTTGTCTATCTGCATGCGGAGGGAGCCGAGGTGGGTGCCGGTATTGTGATCGACGGCAAATTGTATTCGGGCTTTCGCAGTTTTGCGGGCGAGGTCGGGAGCATGCTGCTAAAAAAGGCGGAGCGGGATGCGGACAAGGAGAAACAGGATGCAGGTCGTGAGATCAGTGTGGAGGATTATATGCGGAGAGATGCGGATGGTACGCAGCGTGCCGCCGTTCTGACAACAACGGCGATCAACCTGATCTGTGTGCTCAACCCGGAAGAAATATTGTTCGGCGGCGATATAACGGAAGAATTGATGCGAGATATTTTCGGGGGATGCCGTACTTATTTACCTGAATCGGTATTGCCGCGCTGTCAGATGGTTTCCAACTATATAGAGGATTATTTCAATGGATTATGCAGACAGGGGCGCGAAATATTGAGCAGGCACATACGGATTGTGTGAGCAGGCATAAGGAAATATGCGAATTGAACGGTGTTCAAAAGTTTATAAAAAGGTATCAGGTGCCCTGCGCGGGCTGAATGGGCATCGGTTTACTTGAAGAGCAGATGATTTAAGAGGAGCGTGGTTTATATGAAAATTATCAGAGCGACGGATTATAAGGACATGAGCCGCAAAGCGGCCAATCTCATTTCAGCGCAGATCATCATGAAGCCGAACTGCGTGCTGGGACTGGCAACGGGGTCTACGCCGATCGGCGCATACGAGCAGCTTGTCGAGTGGTATCGGAAGGGGGACCTTGATTTTTCTGCGGTCACAACGGTCAACCTGGATGAGTATAAGGGTATTTCGAAGGATAACGAACAGAGCTATTATTATTTTATGTGGGAAAAGCTTTTTTCCAAGGTGAATATCGATCCGAACCGAACGTTTCTGCCTGACGGTATGGAACCGGACAGCGAAAAGGCATGTAGTGATTATAACCGTATCATTTCCGAAGTCGGGGGCATCGATTTACAGCTTCTTGGTCTGGGGCATAACGGGCATATCGGCTTTAATGAGCCGGGTATGGCGTTTGAGGCGCAGACGCATTGCGTGAAGCTGACCGAATCGACCATGAAGGCAAATCAGCGCTTTTTTGCGTCGATGGAGGATGTGCCGCGGCAGGCGTACACGATGGGAATCAAGACGATCATGCAGGCAAAAAAGATCGTGGTCGTGGTGAGCGGTGAGGACAAGGCGGACATCTTAAAAACGGCATTTTTCGGCGCGATCACGCCGGGGGTGCAGGCGTCCGTGTTACAGCTTCACAATGATGTTACGATCGTGGCGGACGAAGCGGCGCTCTCCAAAGTGGAGTGAGGCAGGCGGGGTGAAGGAGCCACGGTGAAGATGGCTACGGATGATGCGGCGGAGTTGAAAGCGTATCTTGATGGTAAATCGTCGGGCGGGTTTCATCCGTTGGTATAGTAATTGAGGAAAAAATGACTGAATGGAAATTAGAAAAATGACTGAATGGAAATTAGAAAAATGACTGAATGGAAATTAGAAAAATGACTGAATCCAAGTAGATAGACGAATAGCAGGAGATACGGCAGAGGGGATAGTTTATCCTGATCGGTTTAGCTTCATCGGAGAAAAGGAGGATAAGTATGGATGAAAAAACGCTGGATTATTTAGAGCAAATCAAAGAGATGCTTGCGCAGGAATACACGATTTCACACCATTCCATATGTAATGATCCTGATATTAAAAATCGGTTTATATCAGCGGTGAAACAATGTGACAAAATGGACGGGGTTACCGGGACGATAGAAATATTGGTGGAGATCAACCGACTTGTGCGAGAGAATGGTTTTTTATATATAACCAATCTCAAAAATGCATTTCATAATAGAGTATTTGGGCAAATGGTAAAACTGCTTGAAAAACAAACAAATCTGTTGAGGATCACTGCGCTGTTAGAACCTGCATTCTATTATATGGAAGGTTCAGAACTGATTGAAAGTGTTTTGATCCATGATGGAATACAAATGTGTGTATTAGGATATACCGAGGATGAGATGAAACTCAGACTAAATCATATGATAGGATGAGGGGATTCATGATTTTAGTTTACGAACATTTTTGGGCGTTTATACAAAATTTCCTTGACGTATGAAACAAATATTTGTATAATCAGCACAAAGCATAAATTCTTTGATGGATTGTTTTCGAGAGCGTCAGTCTTTTCTGAAATTGATCCGCGTCAGACGGCATTCTGCCAATCTCGATGGAGTTCTTTCTATGATTCCAAGAGAATTTCTGAAGGAAATTCTCTATCTATGCTTTACCCACAAAACAAATTGAAAAGCATAGTGTATGGAAAAAGAAAAGAGACAGACAGCCTCCTGTTTTCGTGCACTATGGGAACAGGAGGAAAAATGAGACAATTGGAAGAACTGAATCTGGTGGATAACTTTCTGGTGAACAGTCTGACAAGCCATCAGGTCTACGGAGAGCCCGCGGCGCGCTGCATCTTGGAGTGCATTTTGGGCAGAAAGCTCGGAAAAATCAAGGTGATTCCGCAACACTTCATACAGGGAGAGGATACGGACAAACACGGTATCCGCATGGACGTGTACCTTGATGAGGAAGACGGGGAACTCTTCGACTTGGAACCCGACAACAATGACGGAAAAAGGGAGGTTGCCGCTCTACCGAGAAGAGCGCGGTTTTATCATGCGAAGTTGGATGCGGGAAGTCTGCAGGCGGGAGAGAAATACAATGTCCTCAGGAATGTCGTGGTAATCTTTGTAACGACCTATGATCCGTTTGGGCTTGACCGGATGGTCTATACGGTCAAGAATGGCTGTATGGAGGTTCCGGAGTTACCGTATGAGGACGGAGCGAGAACAATCTTTCTTTATACGCAGGGAACGAAGGGAAATCCGCCGGAGGATTTACAAGAACTCCTGCATTACATGGAGCATTCGTCAAGGGAGAATGCAAAGACAGAGAGCTTACAAAGATTGCATGAGATGGTAACGGCGGTCAAGCGTGACGGAAAGGTGGGGCTTGCCTATATGAAAAGCTTTGAGATTGAGGAGCGGATACGGGAAGAAGGCATTGCGGAGGGAAAAGCTGCTGGGCTTGCCGAGGGCATAACCCAAGGGAAAATAAATGATATTTTAGATCTGCTTAACGATTTAGGCGAGATACCGCCTGCATTGAAAGAGCGGATCACATCGCAGAGGGATGGAGAAACGCTCCGTACATGGCTAAAGCTGGCGGCGAGAGCGGAAAGTGTTGCGGAGTTTACAAAACAAATTGGTATGATCTCAATATGATTCGGGTTCGAATTGGAAGGACGGTTTTAATGAAAAGAGAAGCGGTGTGCATTTATAGCACACCGCTTCTTTTTATTAATATAAAATTCTTTTTTAGTACTCCAGCGCCTTTTCCTCTCCTGTCATCACGCGGAGCCCGCCCTGTGCGAGCGCTAGAAGCTCATCCTCGCCGGGATAAACCGTGATAGGGGCAATGAAGCCTGTGTGTGCCTTCAGGCTGTCCACAACATAGCTGTCATAAGCGATACCGCCCGTCATGATGATCTGATCCACCTTGCCCTCAAGAGCGGCAGCCATCGCGCCGATATTTTTGGAAATTTGTAAGCAGAACGCGCTGCGGAGCAAAATAGCCTTCTCGTCGCCGTTATCGCAGAGCTTTTCAACATCACGCATATCGTTGGTGCCGAGATATGCGTTAAAGCCGCCGTTTCCGACCAGCTTTTTGTAAACTTCTTTTTCAGACAGGCCGCTGAAGCAAAGCTTTACCAAAGCGCCGACAGGAACCGCGCCGGAACGCTCGGGAGAAAATGCACCATCTCCGTCAAGCGCGTTAAATACGTCGACGACCTTACCGCCTCGATGCGCGCCGACGGAAACGCCGCCGCCCATGTGAACGACAATGAGATTTAAGGAATCATAAGCCTTTCCGATCTCCTTTGCGTAACGCTTGGCAACTGCTTTCTGGTTCAGCGCGTGGAAAATGCTTGTTCTGGGAAGCTCCGGACAGCCCGAAATTCTGGCTTCCGGCATCAGCTCGTCTACGACGATGGGGTCAACGATATAGGCGGGAATGCCGAGCGAATCGCCGATTTCGCGCGCCAAAATACCGCCGAGGTTTCCTGCGTGCTGTCCCTGCACGCCTATCTTCAGGTCCTCCAAAAGCTTATCGGTAACTGTATAGGTACCGCTGGGAATCGGATTTAACAGACCGCCGCGTCCGACAACAACCTGAAGGGATTTCATATCAAAGCCCTTATCAGCAAGGAATTTTGTGATAATGTTCTTACGAAAATCTTTCTGATCAATGATGGAGGCATACTGTGCAATCTCCTCTGTGGAGTGGCGCAGTGTCTCGTCAAAAAGAAGTGTCTCATCCTCAAATACGCCGATCTTAGTTGACGTAGAGCCGGGATTGATGATCAAACTTTTCACTGCCATAGGAATACCTTTCCTTTCTTAGTCATTATGTGTCATGGGTCCAAATTTGGGAAGAATCCGCCCTTGGCGGATTCTTTAAAATGGTTCCGCGTTCGCGGAACTATTTTTGCATCTGCTCCGCCATAACTGCCGCAAGTGCGATGGAATTGACCTTCGTCTCACAGGTGTCGGAGCGGGAGGTTAAGATGACCGGAGCCTTCGTGCCGGTCAAAATATTACCGTTCTTAATGCCGGGAACAAGATGTACCAGTGACTTATAAACCAGATTGCCCGCATGGATGTCAGGGAAAAGAAGAATATCTGCGTCGCCTGCGACCTTGCGGTTCTGCGCGTTCTTTTCGATGGCGGCATTTATGTCGATGGCGATGTCAAAGGAAAGCGGTCCGTCAATGATGCAGCCGGTGATCTCGCCCTCGTCGTTTAAGCGGGTGAGCTCCGCAGCCTCCACTGTTGTCGGCATTTTCGGATTGACGAGCTCTACGGCGGCAAGCGGCGCAACCTTCGGGCAGTCGATACCACAGGCATTTGCGACCTCTACTGCGTACTTGATGATAATCTTTTTATCCTCCAGCGTCGGATACGGGATAAACGCTACGTCGGTTAAAAAGAGAAGCCGGGGAATGCCGGGGATCTCGAACACGCATACATGGGAAAGCGCCGCTCCCGTGCGGAGTCCGACTTCTTTGTCAAGGACGCTCTTTAAGAAGGTCTTTGTATCGATCAGACCCTTCATGTACATATCAGCCCGTCCCTCATGAACCTGTTTTACCGCAGTTAAAGAAGCAGCCACCGTATCCGGTTCGTTGATGATCTCATAATCGTCCATATTCATGTTAAGGGAAGCGCCAATCTCGCGGATTTTTGCCTCATCGCCGACAAGGATTGCATCCGCAATGCCCCGCTCCTTTGCCGCCTTGACGGCTTCCAAAACCGCCAAATCCTGCGCGACGGCAACGGACAGACGTTTTTTACTGCAAGTGGATACTTTGGATAATAAATCGTCAAAACTTTTACTCATTTGTTCCATACCTCACTCTTTGTCTTTTTTTACCTCAAATATAGCACCACGACGGACAAAGGTCAAGGTGAGGGTGAGCCAAAAAATAACGATTTGACCGCGTTTTTACAAAAAAATCAGTACGTCGGAGTGTGTCATTTCGTTCATAGAATGTTCATATGCCTTGGGTTGAATAAAAATAAGGAATCTGTTACAATAGACATTAGGTTTGTCAGAAAGGACAGGTTTACCGATATGGGTTTAATACAGAAAGTGTTTGGTACGCATAGTGAGCGGGAATTAAAGCGCATTATGCCGCTGGTAGATCGGATTGAGGAGCTTCGGCCGTCCATGATGGAGCTTTCGGATGACGAGCTGCGCGAGAAAACAAACGAGTATAAGAAGCGGGTACAGCAGGATGGGGAGTCGTTGGATTCTGTGCTGCCCGAGGCGTTTGCCACGGTCCGCGAGGCGGCGAGGCGCGTCTTAAATATGGAGCATTACAGGGTGCAGCTGATCGGCGGAATCATCATGCATCAGGGACGTATCGCCGAGATGCGTACCGGTGAAGGAAAGACGCTGGTCGCAACGCTTCCTTCTTATCTGAATGCGTTGGAGGGAAAAGGCGTTCACGTCGTTACGGTCAATGACTATCTGGCAAAACGTGACGCCGAGTGGATGGGACAGGTGCATGAATTCCTTGGGTTAAAAGTGGGCGTTGTCCTAAACTCCATGAAACCCGATGAGCGCAGGGAGGCATATGCCTGCGACATTACCTATGTGACGAACAATGAGCTTGGCTTTGATTATCTTCGTGACAACATGGTCATTTATAAAGAACAGCTCGTCCTCCGCGATCTGCACTATGCGATCGTCGATGAGGTTGACTCCGTGCTCGTGGATGAGGCGCGGACGCCGCTCATCATTTCCGGGCAGAGCGGAAAGTCCACTTCGCTCTATGACGCCTGTGATATTCTTGCGCGCCAGCTCGAGCGCGGCGAGGATATGGAGGAGCTTTCCAAGATGGACGCCATCATGGGCGTGGAGAGAGAGGAAACGGGCGACTTTATTGTCAACGAAAAAGATAAGGTCGTGAACCTGACCGAGCGCGGCGTCAGCAGGGTGGAGCAGTTCTTCCATATAGAGAACCTTGCGGACCCCGAAAATCTGGAAATCCAGCATAATATTATTCTTGCGCTGCGCGCGCATAACCTCATGCACCGCGATCAGGACTACGTTGTGAAGGACGATCAGGTGCTCATTGTCGATGAATTTACGGGACGTATCATGCCGGGGCGCCGGTATTCCGACGGTCTGCATCAGGCGATCGAGGCAAAAGAGCATGTGAAGGTGAAGCGGGAGAGCAAGACGCTTGCCACGATCACGTTCCAGAATTTCTTTAATAAATTTGATAAAAAAGCGGGAATGACAGGTACGGCGCTCACGGAGGAGAAGGAGTTCCGCGATATTTACGGGATGGACGTCATTGAGATTCCGACGAACCGACCGGTCATCCGTGAGGATTTACAGGATGCCGTTTATAAGACAAAGCGCGAGAAGCTGAACGCGATCTGCGATGCGGTCGAGGCGGCGCATGAAAAAGGACAGCCGGTGCTTGTCGGCACGATCAACATTGATTCTTCCGAGGTCATCAGCATGATGCTGACGAAGCGCGGCATCCCGCATAAGGTTTTGAACGCAAAATTCCATGAGATGGAGGCGGAGATCGTCGCAGATGCGGGTCTGCACGGAGCCGTCACGATCGCAACGAACATGGCGGGACGTGGTACGGATATTAAGCTGGACGACGAGGCAAAGGCAGCGGGCGGATTAAAGATCATCGGTACAGAGCGGCATGAGTCGAGACGAATTGATAACCAGCTCCGCGGACGAAGCGGTCGTCAGGGCGATCCGGGTGAGTCGAAATTTTACATCTCTCTTGAGGACGATGTCATGCGGCTGTTCGGTTCCGAGCGTCTGATCAGCATGTTTAACGCACTGGGAATCCCGGAAGGACAGGAGATCGAGCATAAAATGCTCTCGAAGGCGATTGAGAACGCACAGAAAAAAATTGAGAGCAACAACTTTGGAATTCGTAAGAATCTGTTGGAATACGATCAGGTCAACAATGAGCAGCGTGAGATCATTTATGCCGAGAGGCGGCGCGTGCTTGACGGTGAGAGCATGCGGGACGTCATTTACAAAATGATCACCGACCTTGTGGAAAATGCTGTCGATATGGTGATCGGCGACGATGCGGAGCCGGAGGAGTGGAATCTGACGGAATTAAATTCCGTGCTGCTCGGCAATGTGCCGATCGAGCCGGTGATCTTGGGACGTGTGGAGAACCGCACAAAAAACGGCTTAAAGCAGCAGCTTAAGGAAGAGGCGGTCAGACTCTATGAGAGCAAGGAGGCGGAGTTCCCCGAGCCAGAGGCGATCCGCGAGATCGAGCGCGTCGTTCTGTTGAAAGCGATCGACCGCAAATGGATGGATCATATCGACGATATGGACCAGCTTCGTCAGGGAGCGGGGCTTGCGGCTTACGGACAGCGCGATCCGCTTGTAGAATATAAGATGAATGCCTATGAGATGTTCGACGCGATGACGGAGAACATCAAGGAGGAGACCGTGCGCATGCTGTTCCATGTCCGCATCGAACAGAAGGTGGAGCGTGAGCAGGTTGCGAAGGTAACAGGCACGAACAAAGACGATTCCCTGCAAAAAGGACCGGTCAGACGCGCCAACGCCAAGATTTATCCGAACGATCCGTGTCCGTGCGGAAGCGGCAAGAAGTATAAGAACTGCTGTGGAAGGAAATAGAAGGGTGCGTTTGGCAGAATCCTTGGCTAAAGGTACTGTAGTCATAATGCGATGATCGATCGCACAAATTTCTTTTATGCAATCGGCAAAATGAAAGGCATCCTGGCATAAGGAGGATCAAAATGGATACCGCAATATTTGATAAATTTGCTCAGGTTTGCTCCAAAGATTTACCGAATGAAATCGACAAGATACTGAGTGATGCGAAAGGTAAAAAAGTATGTGCGATCGGTTTTATAACAACAGATGATTTCTACGGTTTTTATCTGACATGGGATTGCAGCAACAACATAAATGAGTATTATGAGTGGGAAAAGAGCTTGAATCCAAGTTTCCTTTATCAACCTGTTGTAGACATTGTTGAGACTTGCGATGATATTGATTTTTGCAATCCGTCAGATGAAAAGTGGGAGTTTGCTCAAACCTTACTTTCCGTATTGGAAAAAAGCATCAAACAAATTTCAGAAGATATATTTCAAAAAAGCGGCTTTAAGAGAGAAGATATTCTTTTCTTTTCCACAATGAGTGACGGCGATTATATTCAAGAAATGATGGATACGTCTGTAAAGATGTTTAATACGCCGGAAACGCTTGAAACATATGGATTGATATCGTGATTGTTAAGTTCAAGTTGACTGACTGCTGATAAAATGGTATGGAGAAATACATTTCTAAAAAATAAGTGAAATAAAAGAAAGAGGGTGACGTTAAGTGGTAGAATTAGATAACCTGCGCTTAGAGCTGCAGGCATATGAAACACCTTTAGCGGAAGTGAGGGATTCACTTTGACTTAGCTAATAAGGCAAAGCGGATCGAAGAATTAGAGCGCGAGATGGAGGAGCCGTCCTTCTGGGATAATCCCGAGCGCTCGAATCAAAAAATGAAAGAATTAAAAAACATGAAGGATACCGTCTCGCAGTTCCACGAGCTGGAGACGCAAAAAGACGATATCCTGACGCTTATCGAGATGGCGAACGAGGAGAACGACGAAAGTCTTGTGCCAGAGGTGCTGGAGGAATATGCTTCTTTTCAGGAGGTATTCGAGAAGCTCCGCATCAGCACGCTCTTGTCGGAGGAGTATGATAAGTACAACGCGATCTTAAAGCTCAATGCGGGTGCGGGCGGCACGGAGAGCTGCGACTGGTGCAGCATGCTTTACCGCATGTATACGCGCTGGGCGGAAAAACGGGGATTTGCGGTCGAGGTACTCGACTATTTGGACGGCGACGAGGCGGGGATCAAATCCGTGACGTTTCAGGTAAACGGGGAGAACGCCTACGGCTATTTAAAGTCGGAGAAGGGCGTACACAGGCTTGTGCGTATCAGCCCGTTTAATGCGCAGGGTAAACGGCAGACCTCCTTTGTGTCCTTGGACGTCATGCCCGATATTGAGGAAGATCTTGACGTGGAGATCCGTGACGAGGATATCCGAATCGATACCTACCGAAGCAGCGGCGCGGGCGGACAGCATATCAATAAGACGTCCTCCGCGATCCGGATTACGCATTTCCCGACCGGTATTGTGGTGACATGCCAGAATGAGCGTTCGCAGTTTCAGAATAAAGACAAGGCTATGCAGATGCTAAAGGCAAAGCTGTACATGCTCAAAAAAGAGGAGAATGCGGATAAGCTCTCCGATATCCGCGGCAATGTGACGGAGATCGGCTGGGGCAATCAAATCCGATCCTATGTCATGCAGCCGTATAAGATGGTGAAGGACCTTCGCACGGGCGAGGAGTCCGGCAATGTGGACGCCGTGATGGACGGCGCGCTTGATCCGTTTATCAATGCATATCTGAAATGGAAGAGCGTCGGCGGCAGCGTTGCCGTGACGGAAGATCTGCCGGACTAAAAAAGAACGTTGCGCGTTCTTTCGAAGAAATGCCTTCGGCATTTCTTTTGAATCCGTAAAAGCGATTCTTCTGGGACTGAGGAATTTCCTATAAGTTAAAAAAGGAGCTTACGTTCCTTTCAAAGAATTGCGAAAGAATTGCAAAGAATGCAGGGCATTCTTATACATTCCTTTGGGAGTAAAAAAATGAGAAGGGAGACACTTCGTAAAGAAGCAGTCTCCCTTTTGTGTTATGATTTGATTTGGTAAACCGGCACTGATATACAAGTATGCATCATGGACATGCCTGTCACCTTGCGAGCTCGAGCGTGCGTCCCTCCTGATATAAGCGCAGGAGTTGTGCGCCGTCACGCTCTAATATGTATTGCCTGCCGTCGCAGACAATTTCCTGACCGCAGAGAATTTTGGGATTGCGGCGGGACAGCTCCTGCAGGATTTCATTGGCAAGGGGAGGTTTTTTGTCCGTATCTGTAATAAGACAATTAATGCCCTGGGTCTCCTTGTCATGTATCGTTAATAATGCCATGCACCAAATGTCGCCACTGTCAGAAAACCCAGCGGCTATGATATCCTCCAAACGCCATATATAGGGTTGCAGACCGCCGTTCATGACGACGTAATGCTCCGTGAATAAAGCGGCAATATAACTATCCTTCATCGTATTGGGGTATCTGCAGGTCGCAATGGTGGTGGATGGGGAAGCCAGCTCGCGGTCAGCCTGCTGCAGTTCTCCTTCCGAAAATCCGGACTGTTCCTGATAATAAGAAATCCAGGAAGCTGTTCTTTTGTGCTTGAGAACGATTCCGAGTATCAGCAGTAAGAGTCCGGGTACTGACAGAAGGACAGGGTAGAGTATGTTGGTACCTGCGATCAAACCGAAGATCGTAATGGGGAGCGTAAAAATCAAAAGAACGATCGCCCCGGCAATCAGACCTTTTCCGCCGCCTTTGCCAATGCGGATACACTTTAAGATACTGCCCTTTCCTTTCTTCACCAGGTTCTGATAGAGTTTGTGTTCTGTGGATGCGATCATAGGTTATTCCGCCTTTCTTTGTAAAATGGATGTTCCTGACCCTCAAGGAGGATCGTGGTATTCTTGTTCAGATTGCCTTTCGGTTACGATTTTTGAACAGTAAAATGGGACCGGCGATGGTGCCGAACAGCCCGACTACAAGAGTGATCAATGGAGTGCCGGGACGCAGGAGCACCTTTAGCGTATAGTTATCGTTCTTTTCACACAGATACTCCGCATTCATGCTCAGCATATTGGAACCTTCTGCATCAGCGTACTTGCTGCCATACACGGTAAAGAAGGAATCCGCTGCGTAAGGGAGATCCTCCAGAGGCTTCAGCTGAAAGTATCCGCTCACCGTCGAACTGAGCTCCTTGTTAAATTGATCTGCTAATTTGATGTCTTGCACAATCCGCTCATTCTCGCCGGGAGTAAACGAGATGATCCATTCGTTTTGATCACGATCGAGAAATTTTGCGATGCAATAGATTTCATCATCGTCAGCGCCTGTCTTTGCACGTAAAAGCTGCAAATGTTCAATATAATATACTTGCACGTGATCATAAGTGCTTCCGGACTTCATCTCGTTTCCGCATATCTCTCCCGCATTGTCTGCATGAAACGGGAGGATATAAGCCAGATACAATAAAAGGCAGATTCCGGCCACAAGAAGGATTTTTCCATCAAGCAGATCATTATGTTTCTTTTGGTCACGGGAAAGATTTTTTTTGTAATCTTCATAATTTTCATTCATAAAACGCGGTACTCCCTATGAAATTCATTTGTAGCTGTTTAGGGTCAGGCATATTTCCGTGCAAGTCGATTCCAATAACCCGCCTACGCACCTTTCATGCGTACTGCTTCGTGTGGTAATCCATCAGATCAAAATAAAAATTTGTCAGCGTGCACTGCATATACGGATACAACCACAGCAGACCGAGTCCGAAGCTGAGGACTGACAACAGTCCGAGCGGAACGAAGCTGACATAGAGATAGAAAAGCCGCGCTTTTTGCCCTTTCATGACGCGTCGGCTCATTGCGCATACCTGCCCAAAACGGTAATCGGGAAAATCAAGTGCAATGTAATAGCACTGGGAAAGCGGCAAAATCAGGATACACCAGACGATCATACCGCCAACTAAAAGAGCGGATACAAGCGGGATCAGATGGACTGATCCGATGTATGCATAGGTTGAAAGCGCGACAACAAACGGAATCATGCATAGAAAGGTAATGCCGATATAAAAAAGCATGATCTTGATGCCAAGCTCGGAGCGGGAGCGAAAACCGTAAAGAAGATCATTTAGGGAAAACGGGCGTCCGGTCACAAAATTCATATACAGTTTCGCCTGTCCCAGCATGAACACGCCAAGCAGCAGATAGACCAATATTTCAATGACATAATAAAGGATCCGATTGGAAATCGTGAGCACGGATAATAGATCGCCTGCGAAATAAAGAATAAAACCACAGCTGCATTCTATCAAAAGAAAGGCGCTGATCATTTTTCCGTAATTGCCGAGCAGCTGCGCCTTAGCGGATGCCTTCAGCTCGGCGGAGGTCTTAGTCATATTCATCGAATTTATGTTCCTCAAATTTATAAATAGAAAACATCACAGTCTCAGAAGAATTCGCCAAAGGCGAATTCTTCGAAAGAATGGCGCAACGCACCATTCTTTTTTAGCATGCAAGATCCACATTCATGCCGGTATAGAGAAGACTGTCCGTTGCTTTTTTGTCCTTCTGGTAGGGATTATCTTCGTTGTAATATTTGATCTGTGTGGTTGTCTCGCCGCCGGCAACATAGCTGCGCCCGCATTCGGGGCAGATGGCGGTCTTGAGTGTGACGCTTGCCTGCAATACCTCGCCGTTTTTCTGCGCGGCTTTCTTATAAGCGTTGGAGACATGCTCCTGCTCATGCGCCCGTACGCGGGAGGCCGAGGCTTCAGGGGAAATGTGCGAAGCGGACTTAAAAGAAACCATTTCGTCCGAACCGTCCTGATATTTCCGTTCCTTACAGGTCTCACATTCGGCGGGAGAGGATTTGCGCCCCGCCTGCTTAATGGTAGACTCTCCGGGATTCTTAAGATAACTGCTGACGTTTGATACGCCGCCGATACCACCGATACTCATAATGATGCGCCTGCCTTTCTTTCTATTCTATAAATACGTTTCATTTTCATTTGTAGGACCTTCCCAGAACCATTCCTCGATCGTTACTCCGTAGCGCTGCTTAAACAGTTTGTCAGCCTGTTCCTTGATCGTGGGATTTGTAAAATAAAGCACGATCGCGGTAATGATAAGCATGACGTTCATGATCAGTCCGACAACGGCGGATGTAACGCCGGATGTTGCGGTAGGATTCATCCGATCGCTGTTTCCTTTGGAAAGGAGAGCAAACAGAATTGCCAAAGATCCGGTAATAAAGGGAATATACACCGTACACAGGATCGTTGTCACAATGGTCGCAAGACCTAAAACAGAGGCGGCTGTTACCATACCGTTGCGCGGCGGTGCGGCTTGTTCAAACTGATAATGCATGGGTGCATCGCCCTGATTCTGATTGCCATAATCCATAGTTTCGCTCCATTTAGGTAAGTTTTGCTAACATAATTGTTCTATTTTATTCTATCACGCCTGCATGATAATGACAAATCATTTTTTTTCTGTGAGCGAAAGATTACGGTCGGATACTTTCACTGAAACCGAGCGGCGGGGACTGGCATTTTTAGGAAGGACATGCTATCATAAAATGAGTTCTGCAAGGCAGAACTCATTTCGAAGAATTGCAAAAGAATGTTTCACATTCTTTGCAATTCTTCCGGATGTGTTGAAAACGGAGCTTTTCAGAATTTGCGGAAAGGAGCATGGCAGGACAATGGACATCATAGCAAAACTGAGGGAAGAACTGGGCGTGGAAAAATGGCAGGTGGAGGCGGCGGTCAAGCTGATCGACGAGGGGAACACCATACCGTTTATTTCGCGTTACCGCAAGGAGGCAACCGGCTCGCTGAACGATGAAACACTGCGCAACTTGGATGAGCGCCTCTCCTATCTGCGGAATCTGGAGGAAAAAAAGACGCAGGTCATCGGCAGCATCGAGGAGCAGGGGAAGTTGACTGACGAACTGAAAAATAAAATCCTTGAGGCGCAGACACTTGTTGCGATTGAGGATCTCTACCGCCCGTACCGTCCGAAGCGAAAGACAAGGGCAAGCGTGGCAAAGGAAAAGGGGTTAGAGCCGCTCGCGTCCCTTTTGATGGAGCAGGACTATACCGGAAGCTTAGAGGAAGCCGCAGCAAGCTATATCAGTGAGGAAAAGGGCGTGGCAGACGCGGCGGAGGCTTTGCAGGGCGCAAAAGACATTATCGCGGAGCAAATTTCCGATGAAGCGGATTATCGAACCTATATCAGGGCGGCGACCGTAGACGAGGGCGTGCTGGTATCGACGGCGAAGGACGAGAAGCAGCAGAGCGTCTATGAGATGTACTATCAGTATGAGGAAGCGGTCAAGAAGGCAGCCGGGCACAGAATCCTTGCTCTAAATCGCGGCGAGAATGAAAAAATCCTGACGGTCAGCGTCCGCGCGCCGAGGGAGCGGATTCTGCGTTATCTGGAAAAGCAGGTCATTGGGAAGGAGAATCCTGTGACGACGCCTGTCTTGCAGGAAGTCATAGAAGACAGCTATGACAGATTAATAGCACCTGCTATTGAACGAGAAATACGTAACGAACTGACCGAAAAAGCAGAGGATGGCGCGATCGGTGTGTTCGGCAAGAATTTAGAGCAGCTCCTGATGCAGCCCCCGATCACCGGAAAGGTCGTGCTCGGGTGGGATCCGGCATTTCGGACGGGCTGTAAGCTGGCGGTCGTTGATGCGACGGGAAAGGTTTTGGATACCAAGGTCATTTATCCGACTGCACCGCAAAATAAAGTGGCTGAGGCGAAGGCGGAATTAAAGAAATTAATACAAAAATACAATATAGATTTAATATCTGTTGGAAATGGTACGGCATCACGTGAATCCGAGCAGGTGATCGTGGAGCTGATCAAGGAAATAAACCGGCCGCTGAAATATGTGATCGTGAATGAGGCGGGAGCGTCGGTCTATTCCGCGAGCAAACTGGCAACGGAAGAATTTCCGCAGTTTGATGTCGGACAAAGAAGCGCAGCCTCGATCGCAAGGCGCTTACAGGATCCGCTTGCGGAGCTGGTGAAGATCGAGCCGAAAGCAATCGGCGTCGGGCAGTACCAGCATGACATGAATCAAAAGAAGCTGGGAGATGCGCTTCATGCTGTCGTGGAGGACTGTGTGAACAAGGTCGGCGTGGACTTAAACACAGCGTCCGCAGCACTGCTGGAGTACATTTCGGGCATCAGTAAGGCGATCGCGAAGAATATCGTGGAATATCGAGAAAAAAACGGGCGTTTTGCAAACAGAAAACAGCTTCTTGATGTGGCAAAGTTAGGACCGAAAGCGTATGAGCAGTGCGCGGGATTTTTGCGGATCCATGACGGTGAAAACGCTTTGGATGCGACGAGTGTGCATCCCGAATCCTATGAGGCGGCAGGAAAACTCATGAAGCAGCTCGGTCTGACGATGGAGGATGTGCGCGCCGCATGGAAGCAGGCGGGAAAGAAGCAGGGTGCCGGAGGCGCACAGGCAGGCGCGCAGGATCAGCAGGGCGCGCAGGCAGGCGCACAAAGCGCGGCAAAAGGCGGAGATAAAAAAGAACAGACGTTACGGAACGGGCGCGGAAGAAACGGTCAGATCGTGATCCGCAATACGAACACGGCAATGGGGAAGGCGCTTGCCGCCGCGATGGGCGAAATGGCGTTGACGACGGAACGCGTAGATAACGGAAAGGGAAAACGTTCGGACAAGAGCCATGGCGCAGAACAGGAGAAAGGACAGAGAAGCGGAAGTGTCCTTGCAGCGAAGATATCCGATCCGGCCGCACTTGCCGCAGAGTTGGGAATCGGCGAGATCACCTTAAAAGATATTGTAGCGGAATTGGAGAAACCCTCCCGCGATCCGCGCGAGAGCATGCCGGCGCCTATTTTGCGAAGCGACGTATTAGATATGAAGGACCTAAAGCCGGGGATGATCCTGAAAGGGACCGTGCGCAATATTGTTGATTTCGGTGCGTTTGTGGACATCGGGGTACATCAGGACGGACTGGTGCATATCTCCCGCATCACGCAGCGCTTTATCAAACATCCGCTGGAGGCGGTCAGCGTCGGGGACATTGTGGATGTGAAGGTGTTGGAGGTGGATACGGTGAAAAAGCGGATTGCCCTGACAATGAGGCTTGACGAGAAAGAATAAGTCTGCGGAGTGAGCGGAAGGCTTTGGCTTGTAGCATCAATCAGGAAAGGATATAAAGGAATCGTCCGATGACACGAACGGAAGCAGCAGAATTAACGGTGTTATGTTTGATACATAGGGAAGACGCATATCTTTTGCAGGATCGGATCAAAAAGGACTGGAAAGGCTATACTCTGCCGGGCGGGCATGTGGAACCCGGAGAGTCCATTGTGGACGCTGTTGTCCGTGAGATGCAGGAGGAAACAGGATTGACCGTCGTTCATCCAAAGCTTTGCGGAATAAAACAATTCCCGATAGATCATGGAAGGTATCTTGTTTTTCTTTTTTCGGCGGATACATTTGAGGGAGAACTCCAATCTTCGGAAGAAGGGGAAATGCACTGGGTCAAAAAAGAAGATTTATTAAATGTAAATTTAGTAAATGACTTTCATGAGCTGCTTCAGGTAATGACGGACGACCAATTGTCAGAATTTCAGTATGTGCTCGAAGACGGTAAGTGGAAGGTGTTGCTAAAATAACATAGGGTTGGTTTGCTTTACTATGAGAGTTGGAGGCGGGAGCATGAAAATTGCAGTGATTGGCTGCGGCCGCTTTGGGACGTTTATCGCATGGTATCTGGACAGTATCGGGCACCATGTTACGTTATATGGACGCAAAACGTCGAAGCATATGGAACAGTTGATGAGAGAGCACAGGAATGAATTTCTGTCCCTTCCGGAATCGGTTGCGCTCACAACGAGTCTGCAAGCTCTGGAGGAATCTGAAGTGGTCGTGATCTCCATAAACGCGCAGGGGCTTTCGACGCTGATGGAGGAGCTTAAGCGTTACGGCATGCGGGATCAGATCATGGTACTGTGTATGAAAGGCATTGAAATCGCTACAAGGCGGCGGTTGTCACAGATCGTAGAGGCGGCTTTCCCGCAGGCAAAGATTGCCGTCTGGCTTGGCCCCGGACATGTGCAGGATTTTTATCGTGGTATTCCGAACTGCATGGTCATCGACAGCAGGGACGAAGCGGTCAAGAAACAGCTTGTCGATGCGTTTTCCGGCAGTTTGATCCGCTTTTACTACGGACAGGATATGATCGGAAATGAGATTGGTGCCGCCGCTAAAAATGTGATCGGCATCGCTGCGGGGATGCTGGACGGACTTTGTCTTTCATCGTTAAAAGGGGCGCTGATGTCCCGCGGGACGAGGGAGGTAGCGCGCCTGATCAAGTCGATGGGCGGCAATGAACTGTCGGCCTACGGTCTCTGTCATTTAGGGGATTATGAAGCAACCGTTTTTTCGGCGCACAGCCACAACAGGCAGTTTGGGGAAAGCTTTGTAAGGGGAGAGAATTTTTCAGCGCTTGCCGAAGGCTATTATACGGTCGTCGCCCTCGTGGAGCTCGGAAAAGAGTATCAAACCGATCTTCCCATCTGCAATGCCGTCTATGACATCTTATATGAAAAAAAAGATGCGAAACAAACCTTGGACGAGCTATTTACAAGGAGCATCAAAAACGAATTTAATCCTTAGGGGAACTTTTTCTGATTCTATTTTTTACCTTATCTTTGCACGGGAGGAAGATCATGATCATGACGGCGGAAGAGCTCAAGATACGTCAACTGACCAACCAATATTTGATCGTTCCGGCGGATAAGCTGACGGTGGTCCGTGATCTATGCGGTATCCAGTCGCAGTTTATGGTAAATGCGCTGCATTCGCTGAAGATCCGCTGTAATGATTATGAGGAATCCACCGCGAAAACCGGTCTTGTTAAAAACTGGACGATAAGGGGAACGGTCCACGTTTTTGCCGAGGATGATTTGGGGCTGTTCCTTCATTGTGATAACGGAAAAAACTACAGGCAGAATGAATGGAGCGGAAAATCCTTTTGGAATCAAAGAGCGGTGTGGGCATTGACGCCTGAGCGGCAGAAATACTTAGTGGAAGTGATTCTGGAAGCCCTCAAAGAAGAACCGCATACAAGGGACGAGTTGAAAGTCATTTGCCGGGAAAACGGCATGACGGAAACAGAAGAGGGCAGTATGTTCGACCAATGGGGCGGCGGCATTCGCGAGCTTTGCGAGCGCGGCTTTATGAACTATGTGGTTCAGGAGAAAAAAGCATACTGTTTATCGCCTGCGTTTTCACCCATTCCGCAGGAGGAAGCGGAGCTTGAGATCGCAAGGAGATATTTCACCAATATTGCCCCCGCGACAATCCATGACGCTATGTATTTTTTTCATGCATCTGCCGCACAGGTAAAAAAGTGGCTTTCCGCGCTTCCGGTAACTGAGACCGAATGCGACGGAAAAGTCTATTATTATATCGAAAACGGGAAGTCTTATACGCACGATATTCCTGAGTGTCTGTTCCTTGCGGGTTTTGACCAGTTGATGCTGGGGTATGAAAAAAAAGAAAGCCTGTATTTGGAGCCCGAACATATGCGCGCCATTTTTAATCTTGCCGGGATCGTGATGCCCTCGGTCATGCTTCACGGGCAGGTGGTCGGGAAATGGAAAAAGAAAGGTCATAAGCTGTCGATCACGCTGTTTACCGCGGTTGAGGGGCATGGCAAGTCCGTGATCAGGGAAAAGGCGGAGGCTCTTTGGGAGGATTTGACTTCGATTGAATTTATGTGATGGATTCTGACTTACCGCTCACGTATCGAGCTCCGCATAATATAAGGTATTGGTGTCCGTGTCGTATATGACGATCGTGAAATTGAAGGAATACCGGTCCAGGATACTGGTGTCATCATGCCTGTCTGCGGGCTGCTCCGACTGTCTGTCTCTGAAATAATAGTAACCATGCTGAATTTCGGGAAATAGAGCGGCGCCGTTTGCAGCTTTCAGATACGGTCCTGTTTGGCTGTCTGCGGTTTGCATTCCATAGACGAGTGTAGTGAGCGTTTTTGATAATGGAAGGGGATGCCATGCGGCATCTTCTGATAACTCTTCTGCGATGCGGTTGTCAGAAAAGTTTACGGATGCGAAAAGCTGTCCATCACCGTGGAATCCGCCATGGGAATCGCTGCTTGTAACAATGACCCCGCTGCTGATATCGACGCCACACGCATCTGCTATTTTTTCCTGAAGTGAGCGGCGGCCGTGACAGGCTGTAAGCAGGCAAAGAATCAAGATGCCTATCACGGACGGCAAAATTCTTTTCCTCATTTGCGTAAACCTCCAAGTGTACTGACACGTTCATATATCGCCAAATGACTTGCCCGAAAATGAACGCGTCACCAGTGATTGATTCGATGTATCAATGAAAGGATATCATAGATATTTCTTTTCTTCAAGTAATCAGGCATAGAGTCAGTTGACAGAATTTCTTGGTTAGATAGTCGGAGGGAACCATTTCAACTGCCTCGTAATAGGGGCTATATCAGGATCATGGTAGATGGTGAGCCAATGGAAATGTGTTGATGGATTTAAGTGCCGGGGGGCGCTGCCCAAGGTTGACATTTTCATCGAAACATATTACAATAGCCACGATACAACTTGATAAAGCGATTCTTCGGGGTCGGGTGCAATTCCCTACCGGCGGTGATTACGAAAGTATCAGTCCGCGACCTGTCACGGCGAACATGCGGTGACGGCTGATTTGGTGACTCTTTTCCGAAAGAGGATTCCAAAACCGACAGTAAAGTCTGGATGAGAGAAGAAAATCCTTGTAACAAGCAGGCGGTCAGATGACGTGTGTTGGTGCATGAACATGTATGCGGCATGGCATCGCAGGACAATGCGTAAACGCTGCATCACGGTTTGCGGCGATTCGTGCGAAAACAGACAGCAGGCTTACGGTACAGGTATCATGCCCCGGACGAATCAGATCCGGGGCATTTTTGCGTAAGAAAAAGCTGCGCGTCTTTTCGTGAAAATGCGAATGCATTTGAATATGCATTTGCATTCCCGGCGCCAATACAGCCGCAGCTTGGAGGAAAAAATGAAAAATAACAAAATCAGGAATATGACCATGATCGGTATGCTTTCGGCAGTTGCGTTTGTGCTGATGTTTTTTGATTTCAGCGTTCCTTTTATGCCTGTGTTCATCAAGATGGACTTATCGGAGCTTCCGGCACTGATTGGTTCGTTTGCGTTAGGCCCCCTTGCGGGCGTGATGATCTGCCTTGTAAAAAATCTGCTGCATCTGATGAAGACATCGACGGGCGGCGTCGGCGAGCTTTCTAATTTCATCCTCGGCGCGTCGTTCGTGTTTACGGCGGGCATGATCTACCGATATAAAAAGAGCAAGAAGATGGCGGTGATCGGTTCGATCGCCGGTGCGGTTGTTATGGCGCTTGTCTCCGTGCCGTCCAATTATTTTCTGGTTTATCCGGTTTACACGAAGTTCATGCCGCTTGAGCAGATCGTCGGCGCGTACGAAGCGATCAATCCGAATGTGAACGGACTGCTGTCCTGCCTGGTTCTGTTTAACATGCCGTTTACGTTCGTGAAAGCGGCATTCTGTGTGATCATCACCATGCTTGTCTACAAAAGGATTTCGCCGATCATCAAGGGCGTGCGCTGAGCGCGCAGCGGCAATGCGGATTTTTTACAGGAAACTTTTTTTGCTTGCACTTTGCAGATGATTGTTTATAATTGAATATGTATCTTTATACGAAAGGAGCGCCGCACGCGCGGCTGAACGTTATGGAAGTAGAATTTGACATTACGGTCACATGCGGCAGTCTGTATGATTATCTGCTGTACTATACCTATACGTCCCTGCAGGGGCTTGTCGGTACTGCGGCAGGAGCGTTGTTTTTGGTGGAATATGCTTACAGCCGCCAGATTCTTTTTTTGATCTGCGGGGCGTTGATACTCGGTTATCTGCCGGTCAGCCTTTATTTACGGGCGAAGCAGCAGTCCTTAAATCCGGTGTTCAAAAAGCCGATCCATTATAGGCTGACCGATGAGGGCATTGAGATTTCTCAGGGCGATGAGGTGCAGACGCAGGGCTGGGACGTATTTTATAAGGCGGGCGCAACGATGGGGAGTCTGCTTCTTTATACGACGAAGCGGCACGCGACGATCTTTCCGAAGAGCCAGCTTCAAAAGCAGAATGTACAGGAAAAAGTGATGGAGATGATCTCAACGCACATGCCGCCGAAGAAGGTCAATATTCGTTAATGGGGAAATGATCATGAGATATGAGACATTTTGCGCAGAGGAGACCTTTGCGATCGGAAAGCGGCTTGGCGAGAGCGCGGCGGCAGGGCAGATCTATACGCTTACGGGAGACCTCGGCGTGGGAAAAACCGTGTTTACGCAGGGCTTTGCGGCGGGACTTTCGGTCGAGGAGCCGGTGAACAGTCCGACGTTTACCGTTGTGCAGGTATATGATACGGGGCGTCTGCCGTTGTATCATTTTGATGCGTACCGGATCGGGGACGTTACCGAGATGGACGAGATCGGTTACGAGGATTATTTTTTTGGAGACGGCGTCTGTCTGATCGAATGGGCGGATTTAATCCGCGAGATTATCCCGGCAGGTGCGTCAGCCGTTACAATAGAAAAAGAACCGGCGCGCGGCGCGGATTACCGCAGGATCACGATTGAGGGAGCGGAATTGCAGCCGTGAGACGGGATAAGCGGTTGCGAAGGTTCACAGCCGCAGGCTAAAGGAAAAGAGGATGCGAGGGTTCACAGCCGCAGGGAGAACGATAAGCGGCGATAGAAATTTCCTGCCAAGAAAGGAACATGGTACAAACTTGAAAATAGCGGCACTTGAAAGCTCGGCTCTGGCAGCGTCCGTTGCGATCATGCAGGATGAAACGCTGCTTGCGGAGTATACGGTGAATTATAAAAAAACACATTCTCAGACGCTGCTTCCGATGCTGGAGGAACTGAAACGGATGACGGAGATGGATCTGGGCACGCTGGATGCGATCGCGGTGTCGGCGGGACCGGGCTCGTTTACGGGGCTTCGCATCGGTTCGGCGACGGCAAAGGGGCTTGCCATGGCTTTGGATATCCCCATCATCGCCGTGCCGAC
This sequence comes from Lachnospiraceae bacterium, assembly GCA_014804755.1. Classification (GTDB taxonomy): domain Bacteria; phylum Bacillota; class Clostridia; order Lachnospirales; family Lachnospiraceae; genus DLAJ01. The sequence goes on from JAAUZE010000020.1 coordinate 45,947, forward strand.
CTTGGATGCGCTTGCTTATAATTGCTGCGGAACGGACGCGTTAGTCTGCCCGATCATGGATGCACGGCGCGGACAGGTATATACGGGTGTATACCGTTTTGAGCGGGAGAGCGGTGAGACCGGCTTGCCACTGCGCGAGCAGCTTGTGATTTTGGAGGAGGCGTGCGCGCTTCCGATCGAGGAGCTTGCAAAGCGCGCGGAGGAGCTTGCCTTGCAGCATCGGACAAGCATTCTGTTTCTCGGAGACGGCGTCCCCGTGTTTCGGGAACATCTGGCCGAATTACTCTCCGTGCCGTATGCATTTGCACCGCCGCATCGTTGTATGCAGAGCGCGGCGTCCGTTGCAGCGCTTGCCATGGTGCGGGCTGCCGGGGGCGGTATGCAGAGCGCCGAGGAGCATAAACCGTTTTATCTGCGCGTATCGCAGGCGGAGCGGGAGCGGAATGAGGCGGTTACGATCCGCCGGATGCGGGAGGAAGACTTAGAACAGGTCAGCCGGCTTGAGGAAGAGACCTTCTCCATGCCGTGGTCCATATCGGCATTTCGCGAGATGGTAAACCATCCCGATGCGTACTATTTTGTGGCGGTAGACCGTGACAGAGTGTGCGGAACATGCGGCATCCGCAATCTTGCGGGCGAGGGAGAGCTGACAAATGTGGTGATCCGTGAGGAATACCGCGGCAGCGGGCTCGGACAGCGCCTGATCGCCGAGGCGATCGGGAAAGCGCAGGAGGCAGGGATGCAGGCGTTTACGCTTGAGGTGCGGAAAAGCAATGCGGCGGCGATCCACGTATATGAAAAGCTCGGCTTTGTATCTGAGGGCATCCGTCCGGGATTTTATGAAAAACCGGCGGAAGACGCTGTTATTATGTGGAAGCGTCCCTAAGATTTACCACTTGAAAAAAAGAATCGCATTGTTATAATTATTAAAAACACATGTTATTTAATGATTAGGAGGATTGCAATGCGTCAATATGAAAATGTTACGGAAAAGAAACTGATTCAAATCGTATGTAATTGCTGCGGGCGTGCGCTTCGGGTGGAGAGCGGCATGCTTCGGGAAGGGTGCTTTCACGCAAAGGATACGTTCGGCTATTTTTCGTCCAATGACGGAAGCTGTGAGGAATTTGATCTTTGCGAGGAATGCTATCATAAAATAACATCTGAATTTCAATTGCCGGTCACACGTACGGAGGCAACGGAATTGCTGTAAGGCAGATGGAAAACCACCGGGAGGAAGCATGTTAGAGGTATGTTTGTTAGGAACGGGCGGAATGATGCCGTTGCCGTATCGATGGCTGACCGCCCTGATGGCGAGATATAACGGAACGAGCATTCTGATAGACTGTGGAGAAGGAACGCAGATCGCATTGCGGGAGAAGGGCTGGAGCCCGAAGCCGATCGATGTGATCTGCTTCACGCACTATCATGCGGATCACATCAGCGGACTCCCGGGCATGCTTCTGACGATGGGAAATGCGGAGCGCACGGAGCCGCTGCTTCTCATCGGTCCGAAGGGGCTTGTGCGCACCGTGAATGCGCTTCGGGTCATTGCGCCCGAGCTGCCGTTTGAGATTCAGTGCATGGAGATCACACAGCCCGAGCAGAGTTTTTCTTTTGAAGGATTCCGGATCGAAGCGTTTCGTGTCAATCACAGCGTTCCCTGTTACGGCTATACGATCGCAGTTGACCGGATCGGGAGATTCCAGCCGGAAAAAGCGATGGAGCTGGGCGTGGAAAAGCGCGACTGGGGAAAACTGCAAAAGGGCGGTGAGGTCGTCACCGAGAGCGGGGTCGTTACTTCCGATATGGTGCTCGGACCGCCGAGAAAGGGCATCAAGCTTACATATTGTACGGATACGCGTCCCACGGACAGCATTGTCAAAAATGCGGCGGGCGCGGATCTCTTTATCTGCGAGGGCATGTACGGCGAGCAGGAGAATCTGGATAAGGCAAAGGGCTACAAGCACATGACCTTTCAGGAGGCGGCGCATCTGGCTAAGGCCGCGGAGGTAACGGAGCTTTGGCTGACGCATTACAGTCCGGCACTTACGCGCGCTGAGGATTATATGAAGGATGTCAGAAAAATCTTTCCGGCGGCGTACGCAGGGAAGGACGGCAAGACGGTGGATTTGTGTTTTACGGAAGAAGCGTGAGGTCTGTATCGTTCCAAATGGAGGAAATCGGATGGGAGAAAAAAAGAAGAAACAAAACGGCATCAAGGCGATCATCATTTTTGTGGTGCTGGCTCTTTTGATCGGAATGTACTATTTTCATATATCCAATCGTGCAGGAAAAGCGGACGCGGAAAAGAATGTGCAGTCCACTGCCGTTCAGGAGGTGCTGCTGCGCGATTTAGACCATAATTATCCTCCGACGCCGAAGGAAGTCATCAAATATTACAGCGAGATCAGCGAGTGCTTTTATAATGAGTCTTACACGGAAGAAGAATTGATTCTTCTTGCCGAGCAGGCGCAGCGACTGTATGATGAGGAGCTGATCGCAAATAAGACGCAGGAACAGTATTTGAAGGATCTGAAAGCCGATATTGTGGAATTTCAGGAGGCAGGGTATACGATCTCTTCTTATTCCACCTCGTCAAGCGTGGATATTGAGAACTCCAAATTTAAGCAGGACGGCTATGAGTGGGCGCGCGTGTATTGCTACTATACGCTGAAGACAAAAAGCGGAACGGCCCGGACAACGGAAAGATTTTTATTAAGAAAAGACAGCAACGGTTATTGGAAAATTTATGGGTGGGAGCTCGTGGATGAATAGTAGGGATGATGAGGTCACGATACTGGCAATTGAAAGCTCGTGCGACGAAACAGCGGCAGCGGTCGTAAAAAACGGGCGGGAGGTCTGCTCGAATGTAATCTCCTCGCAGATTGCCCTGCACACGCTCTACGGAGGAGTCGTGCCGGAGATCGCTTCGCGCAAGCATATCGAAAAAATCAATCAGGTCGTGAAGGAAGCGCTTGTACAGGCGGACTGCACACTCTCACAGATGGACGCGGTTGCCGTGACGTGCGGCCCCGGACTTGTCGGCGCGCTGCTTGTCGGCGTGTCCATGGCGAAGGCGCTCAGCTTTGCGGCGGATATTCCGTTGATCGGCGTGCATCATATCGAGGGGCATATCAGCGCGAATTATATAGAAAATAAGGATTTGGAACCGCCCTTTTTGTGTCTTGTCGTGTCGGGCGGACATACGCATTTGGTCAGAGTGTGCGACTACGGGGAGTATGAGATTCTCGGAAGGACGCGGGACGATGCGGCAGGCGAGGCGTTTGACAAGGTCGCGCGGGCAATTGGACTTGGCTATCCGGGAGGCCCGAAGATTGACAAAGTATCCAGAGAAGGGAATCCGGACGCGATTCATTTTCCGCGGGCAAAGGTGGATGAGGCGGACTTGGATTTCAGCTTCAGCGGCTTAAAATCCGCGGTACTAAACTATCTGAACGACTGCCATATGAAGGAAATTCCCATTTGTCAGGCGGATGTGGCAGCTTCCTTTCAAAAAGCGGTCATTGATGTGCTCGTGGAGCATTCTATGACTGCCGTGCAGCGCTATGGAGCGAAGCGCTTTGCGATCGCGGGCGGCGTGGCGTCCAACACGGGGCTGCGTGCGGCGCTTGCGGCTGCGTGTGAGGAGCGGGGCGTTCGTTTTTATCATCCGTCACCGATCCTGTGCACGGACAATGCGGCTATGATCGGCGCGGCGGCATATTATGAATACCGGCGCGGTGTCCGCCATGGCTATGATTTAAATGCGATCCCGAACCTGCGGCTGGGCGAGCGTGTCTGACGGCGTGTTTTTTGATAGGAAAAACGAAGTTGTTTCTATGGATAAGAAAGGGTGCGGGTATGTACTATACGGCGATTGTGCTTGCCGCGGGGCGCGGCAGCAGGATGAACAGCGGCGTCCGCAAGCAATATATGCAGATTGCGGGCAGACCGGTGCTTTTTTATGCGCTGCGGGCATTCGAGGACAGTTTTGTTGATGAGATCATTCTTGTGACCGCCGAGGAGGAAATTGCATATTGTAAAAAAGAAATTGTCGAAGCATACGGTTTTAGGAAGGTATCGCAGATCGTGGCAGGGGGGAAGGAGCGGTATCATTCCGTGTACCGCGGGCTTTGTGCCGCAAGGGCGGGGGGCTGCGTGCTCATTCATGACGGTGCGCGTCCTTTTTTAACGGAAGAGATCTTGGCGCGTGCGCGGGAGAACCTGCGCAGCCATGCCGCATGCGTGGCGGCGGTGCCGTCAAAAGACACAGTCAAGATCGCTGATCGCGACGGGTATGTGAAAGAAACGCCGGATCGCGCGAGCGTGTGGAATATGCAGACACCCCAATGCTTTACCTATGATCTGGCGATGCAGGCGTACCAAAAGCTGATGGAGAATGAGGAGGCGCTAAAGGAGCGGCAGATCGCCGTCACGGATGACGCGATGGTCGTTGAATATTTCAGCAAAGAGCGGGTAAAGCTGTTTGAGGGATCTTACTATAATATAAAGATTACAACGCCGGAGGATATGGAGCTGGCGGAAGTGTATCTGAAAGCGGTGCAAATGTGCAGATATCGAATCAAACCGATGGAGAGCGAGGAGGAAATCAAGGGCAAGGCGTATGTGCATTACAAGTCCTGGCACGAAACCTACACGGATTTGGTCGATGCAGAGTATTTGAAAAGCATAACGCTTGAAAGCTGCACGAAAGTAGCATACAAATGGCTCGATAATATCCTCGTAGCCAAAGATGGCGATCGGGTCATTGGCTTTGTGGGCTGCGGTGCATACCGCGACGGCACGCTTCCTGACTATGGCGAAATATTTTCCATTTATGTTCTTGAAGAATATCATGGAAAAAAAGTCGGCTACGAATTGATGAACGCCGCCTTTGAAAAACTTGCTGATTATAAGAAAATCGCTGTTTGGGTGCTGAAAGGCAATGACAGAGCGATTCGTTTTTATGAAAGGTACGGCTTTCAACGCGATGGTGCGGAGACGGAAATTGTTCTTGGGGTTCCGAATACGGAATTGAGAATGATTTACGAGCGGAAATAAAGCCGTGAAATAAAGCGTAGGCTATAAATTCAAGCCCAATTAGCATTTTTTAGAAAAAAATAAAAAAATGGTGTTGACAGGAAATGCGATATTTGCTAATATAAATTTTGCGCTCGGTTTGAGCAAACGTTTGGAGAGGTATCGAAGTGGTCATAACGAGGCGGTCTTGAAAACCGTTTGTCCGCAAGGGCGCATGGGTTCGAATCCCATCCTCTCCGTTGGAGACGATTCTTCAAGGGAGATGTTTTGGAGGTTTGTCCCAAACAATAAAATGCCGCATACGACGGCAAAAGGAACAGAATGTTCCCAGCGGAAGAATTTTTAAAGGAAATTCTTCGTGATTCAGGTAGATGGAGAAGTACCCAAGCTGGCTGAAGGGACACCCCTGGAAAGGGTGCAGGTCGTTAATAGCGGCGCGAGGGTTCAAATCCCTCCTTCTCCGCTGCGGAGAACAAATTGTTTTTCGCACGTAGAAATCGAATGGTTTCTTATCTTAAAGGAAAGAAACAACGTTCGTTTCAGCAGGAACGGAAGATGTTCATAGGAACCTGATCGGTTTTTAAGAGCGTAATCCGTCCGATGCACCTTGACAAATAAACAGTAATGCAACCCTGAAAAATTCCAAAGGAACAAAAAGTTCCAAAAGATTTTCAGAGAGTTCTTAAGAACAACCTAAGGACAGTAAAACGGACCGGAA
>JAAUZE010000021.1 GCA_014804755.1 Lachnospiraceae bacterium
CCCGCACAAAGCATGACTGCCCCCTTTACCGGAACCTCCGGATTTGCAGGGTAATATTCCATGCTTGGCCTGAAATCAGGTGGATCAAAGTAGTCGGCGGATGCAGAATAAGTTCTGGGAGCCGGCATTTTCCCTTCCTCCCAAAGATAAATAACCTGTTCTGTTCCGGGTGTGGGCACTTCCAGATGAAACCCGGCAATGTCCGTCTCACTGTCTGACCGTACCTCCGTTTCCTCATGCCCGACACCGGATGAAGGATTTTCCATTCCGGTCGGAACTTGCTCTTGCAGATCCTGACTGCCGCTTTCCCTTTGACTCCCCGAACAGGCAGTAAGTACGCATACAAATAATAAACTTAAACAAATTGAAGCGAATCTTTTCACTGAAAATTCTCCTTTCCCAAATATCCTGCTGCTAATTTCTCAATCATCTGTGGTCTGGTCATTCGCCCTTACCAGTTCACAGAGTGTTACATGTTCATTGCGGTATCTGGCGGCAGGATTCTTCTCCGGCCTGGAAAGGTTGAACTGTACCGCCATTTTGGGGCAGGAATGGACACAGGCATAGCATGCCTGACACTTTTCAGGATTATGGATGGCATACTGATTTTCCAAGTGGATACAGCCAGCCGGACATACCCTGGTGCAGATTCCACAGCCAACACATTCGTCAGTCACCTTAAAATCTGCCCATATCGTCTCCGGCGCATTTTTCACCATCTTTAAATACATTTTATGGGCTGTTTTTTCTGCGAGGCCTGCCTTTTGAATCCCCTCCCTTTTTGTCTGGATATCAGCCTTGATCTGCTCCAGATGCTTTTCCACCTGCTTATCCTTCGCCATCTGCTCGTTCATATCAAATACGGGGAGGAAATTGTCCACCATTTCAATCGAGGTAATGTAATCCGCTTTCTTCCCCACACTTTGAAAAAATGAGTCAGCAATTTCAGCAGCTCCTCCATGATGTGCGCCGTAAGTCAATACAACAAACAGATAACCTGTATCAAGAAAAGCCCTGCGGATAAATTCTTTCACCATACCCGGCATTTCATGTCCATAGATCGGGCATACGATACCAATACTGTCTGCCGCAAACTCCAGCCTTTCCTGCTTTATTACCTGTGGGATGCTTATGATTTCTTCATCCAGCTCTTTTGCCACATACAGGCTGTTTCCGGTTCCTGTAAAATAAAAAATCATCTCTGTCCCCTCCTCTAAGCTGTAACCATTGTATTGTAAATTGCTTTATTTGTACAATGCCAATATCGCAATCCAGATTCCGCAAAATGGAATCTGAACATTTACTTTCTTTTTCGCATCTGCTATAATAAAGAACTGTCACAACAGCTCCTTTGCACAATCCAATGGCTATGCGGCAAAAAAAGAGAGGTAAATCCTTTATGGTTGATTATAATATCCTGGAACAGTTTGTTACTTTTTATCAGACCGGAACCCTGTGCGAGACAGCAAAAAAAATGCATATTTCCCAGCCCGCGCTGACAAGAAATATGCAGAAATTAGAAGCTATGTTTGAAGTCCCTTTATTTCACCGCACCAAAAACAGTATTTCCTTAAATGAAACCGGGCTTCTGGCTGCAGAAGATGCGGCGATGCTGTTGAAGCAGACTGAAAATATGCTCCGGCATGCCCGCGATTTCGACCGTGCTGGCAGGACTATCAAGCTTGGCTCCTGTACACCCGCCCATGTTGCGGAAATCATACAACGCATCACTGCTTTTTATCCAACAGCTGCCATTGCATCAGAAGTAAAAGACATCCCCCGGCTCCTTGAGGGGATAAAGGATGAAACCTACCAGTTTGTGCTACTTCCTTTCTGTCCGGAAGATGATGATTTATATTACAGGAAATGGGGCGAAGAACATTTATCCTTCCTTCTTCCAAAACGGCATCGTTTTGCCCACAGGAAACACTTAAGCGTTTCCGAAATGAACGGAGAAAATATGCTCCTGTTTCATGACATTGGTTTTTGGCATGATCTGGTGGTGGATAAAATGCCGGATTCCCGTTTTCTTATCCAGACAGAGCGTTACACTTTTTTAGAGCTGATTGAAAATTCCACGATGCCAAGTTTCGCTACGGACTCTTTCCGTGATATATTTCCCGGTGCTTCACCCGCAACAGACCGTATCGCAGTGCCTATCACAGATCCTGAGTTCAATGTCAGCTACTATTTGGTTTGCAGTAAAGCAAACCAAAACAAATTAAACGCATTGTTCCAGTAATCCGGCTTATACTTATTCAATTTACAGCATCAGGAACAATTCCTATTTCCTGTGTATTGAACTTATTATTTGACACCATTTCTTTGCTGATTCTATTATAAGCAATCTATTTTATCAGGCAGACTTTTTATGTATTTCAAGCTGTCTCGTTTCTGTCAATTTTGTAGTTGCTTTTCCTCCTGTTCAGAGTTGACATACACCAACCGCGAAAGGAGGAAACGTTCTTATGGACAAAAAATCTACATTGTACCAACTGATGGGTATGCGCATGAATGGCATCATTCACCCACTTCACCGGTAAAACGTCCGAGGAGGCAGGAAAAACGCCCACATCCATGTTCTGGGCTTTCACAGGGGCTGTTCCCGTCAGGAGGCCCGCAGTCCCCCTGCCCTTCTGTCTGCCCGCTGCCGCATCCCTGCACCTTCGGCAGTTTCAGCCTGCTCACGGATATCCCGCCCTTTCTCGGCCTGAAACCCGGAACCTGCTGCATCTGTGCCTCCATCCCTGCAAGCGGCATGTCACTCATAAATTTAGATGCCATCTTCCTCCATCCTTTCTATCTTTTTGCCCTGCCGCCGCAGGGCAGTAAAAAACGGCCAAGCCTCCGCCATAACGGAAAGCCTGGCCGCATCCTGCGGCGGCAGCTTGGTGCCAATTCCTGTTTATTCTATCCCGCCCATACCCATAGCCTCCTGCATACATTGCTGTCCCGCATCCTCTCTCAATGCCGTACTGACAAGTTCTGCAAATTTTTCCCCATCCATGCAGACAGCCCTGAAACGTGTACCAAAATCCTCCAACAGGGCCAGGCTTTCCGCATAGCAGAAGAATCCGCCGGCTTCGCAATCGTATTGTATCCTACTGCTTTTAGGATCACTTTCGAATGCTTTCTCAAAGACGGTCTGCCACTCATACCCATTTCCATGGGTAAACAGCCCCAAATCATCCACAACCGGTTCACCGATTTCCAGTGCATAGCGGTCAAACGCATCCTGCCCAAAGTCCTTATAATCCCCTTCCAGGAAAGAAAAGGCAAGGCATAAGCTGTATTTACCGTTCTCATGGTCGACAATGTAAAAAGGGCGATTTTCTGTGTTGAATTTGTTGATCCTCTGTTTGATATCCATTCCTATACCCTCCATCCTGTTAAACGGCTTTTTGCAATAAAAAGACCATGCACTCCATAAATGAAAGTGCATGGCTGCTCTTTAAGTAAAGTTTACCATATTAACTGTCCGACATATTTTTCGGTAGCCATTCCCCTTGAGGATAATGTCTGCGCTGTGGCGTACTTTCCGTCTCAGGTATTTCTTGTTCAGTGAAATCCCCCGTTTCAGTTCCCCTCGGTAACTGTATGAGCCGTTTCCCCGCCGCCAGCAGTTACGTTTCTCTCTCGCCGTTCCAGGCATCCTTTCTTGCTGTGCCATACTGTTCTGCCTCCTTTCCTCTTTTTCAGGACAACACTATACCATCTTCCTTGAAAAATGCTACCCCCAAAACAAAGATTGATATATATGTTGCTGATTTAGGCAGCATTTGCAGACAACTCCATCTCATTCAATAGGTTTTATTATGTTCTTCTGAAACTTCTCCGGTACTTCATAATTTTTAAGATGTTCATAACCAGCCAGTTCTTTATTTCCACTTGAGTCAACACGATAAACCAGCTCATCATATCCTAAAGGATTATGCGCCCCTACCTGTGGTGTAACACCGAATTTAACAGAAATAAATCCCGGCTCTTTTTTTCCGATATCCACAATGATTACTTCATAATTATAAACCGCAATTTCTCCCGAATAATATTCCGAATAGAACCCCTTAATCTCCTTTGTGATATCTTCAATAAATAATGCTATGACCAGTTCGTCCTTTATTTCTTCCTTTGTTATAGAATCCACATTAAATGTTTCTATAGTTGATTTTCTATTTCTATTACCAAGGCCGAACAGCAAAAAGGCCAGCAATATCAGCAGGCAGACAATTATTAACCTATACTTTTTCATAAGACTCCATGTTTTTTATTACTATATCTACACTATGAACCTCTGCAATATTCATCATCATTAATAAATTTCGCAAACCTTTCAGCGAAACTACAAACAATTTAGCAAAACCCATACAATTCCCCTTAAACCACAAAAACAATGTAACTTTCAGACCTATATAGTGCCAAAAATGCCGTATTTTACAAAGGTTCTGAGGTTTTCGCTACTTTATCCACCGGGAACCAAGACACCGGAATAACTTACAAACATCATTCATCACTTTGATTAATTTAGGCAATAAAAAACGGCTTCAGAGCTATGCCCTTCCACCTGCTTCTGTTTTCCTTTATTCTGATAACGCTATACACATATTAGGCTCTATTTGTGTATGGTGTTCCCTTTTTCCTCTTTTTTTGAACGCTATGCACACAATACACAATTAAAACCATACTCCATTTTAGGAATACTCATTAAAAATATCCCGTTTGCACGGATTTAAGTCCCGCTTTTCAATAAATGGTTCACAATCCAGCATCTCCTGAACAAACGGTACGATCTCCCGATCAAAAATCTCATCAAACAATTCTCTTTTCATACACAATCTTTCTGCCGCCGGTTATTTTTCCTGTGCAATGACCTTCCGATATGCTTTGTAGGCATCCTCTATCTTGTAATCACGATTGTGTGACGTGAGTTCCTTTGACATATACTGCTCATAAGTAACTTTTTTTCCCAGACTCTTATCGTCCTGCAAATAGCCCTGTAACCCCTTTGCTTTTCCCATGACATTTTCCTCTTTTGTCCGAAAGCCCGACTCGGAGATTTCTCCCGATCGGACTTTTGACGGTCTGAACCTATGCATTTTTTTCATTATGCCATAATCTCGACTACTTGCCTACCCTATCATAAGTCCTAATTTTGCCCTCCGGATCTCAATACAATATGGATAACGACATGTCCTGCAGGATTGATGACATCCAACGTTCATAAATATGCATTACGACACAAAATCAAACAGGCTGAGCTGATTGGAAAGCGGGATATCGCCGAGCAGACCCATTTCCGCCATCTCGTCCACGCATTTCTTCGGCGTCTTCGTCCGGTCATAAAAATCGTCCCGGGATAAAAAAGGACCGTCCTTTGCCGCCTCGACAATCGCGTCCGCGATCGCCTCCGATACGCCGTCAATGCTCGTTAAAGCCGGCATGATCTTTCCGTCGTCCGTCACCGTAAATAAACGCGACTGCGCCTTAAAAATATCGATCGGCTCAAATTCATAGCCGCGCGCATACATTTCCTGTACGATCTTCATGTCGCCGTACGCATCCTGCTCCTTGTTGGCGAGCGTGTCCATGCGCTTTTTATAATCGCTCATGATGCTCTCTAAATGCGCCCGTCCCCTGCACATGAGCGAATAGGAAAACGCTTTTGCACGGATGGAAAAATACGCAGCGTAATAAGCCAACGGATAATTGACCTTACAGTAAGCGATGCGCCACGCCATCATGACATACGCGGCGGCATGCGCCTTCGGGAACATGTACTTGATTTTTTTGCACGACCAGATATACCAGTCCGGCACGTCATGCTCTAACATGACCTGCTCCATCTCATCGGTTAAGCCTTTTCCCTTCCGCACCTTCTCCATGATCGTAAACGCCTGCTCGCTCTCGATTCCTTTTTGAATGAGATAGATCATAATGTCGTCACGAGTGCAGATCGCAGTGGAGATCGTCGCCTTTCCTTCCTCGATCAGCGTCTGCGCATTGCCGAGCCACACGTCCGTTCCGTGGGATAGCCCGGAAATCCGCACCAGATCGGAAAAGGACTGCGGCTTTGTGTCCTTTAACATCTGAATGACGAACTCGGTTCCGAACTCGGGAATCCCGAGCGAGCCCATCTCACATCCGCCGATCTCATCCGGCGTGATGCCGAGCGCCTCCGTCGAGGAAAATAAAGACATGACCTGCTTATCGTCTAACGGAATCTTCGTTGGATCGACACCCGTTAAGTCCTGAAGCATTCGGATCATCGTCGGATCATCGTGCCCGAGAATGTCAAGCTTCAGCAGGTTATGGTCAATGGAGTGATAGTCAAAATGCGTCGTGATGATCGGCGTTGTCATATCATTCGCGGGATGCTGCACCGGCGTAAATGAGTTGATCTCCTCCCCGACCGGAAGCACAACGATGCCGCCCGGATGCTGTCCGGTTGTGCGCCTGACGCCCGTACAGCCGATGGAAAGGCGGTTGATCTCGCTTGCGCGCTTCTTGACACCGCGCTCCTCAAAATACTTGCGTACATAACCGTACGCCGTTTTATCCGCGACCGCGCCGATCGTACCCGCGCGGTAAGTCTGTCCGTAGCCGAAAATGACTTCCGTATATTTATGCGCCTTACTCTGATATTCACCGGAAAAATTTAAGTCAATATCCGGCTCTTTGTTGCCCTTAAATCCTAAGAACGTCTCAAACGGGATGTCAAATCCGTCCTTGACGAGCGGCTTGCCGCATTTCGGACAGATCTTATCCGGCATATCACAGCCGCTCCTGCCGGAAAACGCCGCAACCTCCTCGGAATCAAAATCGGTATAGAAACAATTGGCGCAGCGGTAATGCGGCGCAAGGGAATTGACCTCCGTGATCCCCGCCATAAACGCCACGAACGAGGAGCCGACCGAACCGCGCGAACCGACCAGATAGCCGTCCTCGACCGACTTCCACACTAGCTTCTGCGCAATGATATACATAACGGCAAAGCCGTTTGAGATAATGGAGTTTAATTCTCTTTTGAGCCGCTTCTTCACGATCTCAGGCAGATTTTCCCCGTAAAGCTCATGCGCTCTGTTATAACAGATGTCCGTTAAGATCTGGTCGCTGTTTTCAATGACCGGCGGACACTTGTCAGGGCGCACGGGCGATATGTACTCGCACATATCCGCAATGAGATTCGTATTCGTGATCACGATCTCTTCCGCCTTTTCGGGCGGCAGATAAGAAAATTCCGCAAGCATTTCCTCCGTTGTCCGAAGATAGAGCGGCGCCTGCTCATCCGCGTCCGGAAATCCCTGCCCCGCCATCAGGATGCGGCGGTAGATTTCATCCTCAGGGTTCAAAAAATGAACGTCGCAGGTCGCAACGACGGGCTTGCAAAACTGCTCGCCGAGCGCAATGATCTTTTTGTTTAAGGCGATCAGATCTTCCTCGCTGTTTACATTCGAAATCTTTTCGTCTCGGATCATAAACCGGTTATTGCCGATCGGCTGCACCTCAAGATAATCATAAAACCGGACGATCCGGCTGATATCCTCCTCCGACTTTTCCTCCACGATCGCGCGGAACAGCTCTCCCGCCTCGCACGCGCTTCCAATGATCAGACCCTCGCGGTATTTCATGAGGAGACTTTTCGGCATTTTCGGGCGGCGGCTGAAATAGTTTAAATGCGATTCCGAGATCAACTTGTATAAGTTGATGCGCCCCGTATCATTTTTTGCCAAAACAATGACGTGGTATGCATGCAGCTTTCTGACCGCCTCCACGTTTGATGCGCCGAGCGCATTGATCTTAGAAAGGTCGTCCGCGCCCTGCTCTTTGCACATTGCAAGAAACCGGACGAAGATCTCCGCCGTCGCTTCCGCATCATTGACTGCGCGGTGATGTCCCTCCAGTGAAATATTCAATTTCTTACAGATCGTATCGAGCGTGAATTTATTTAATTCCGGCAGCAGGGCACGCGCAAGAGCGACCGTATCTAAATAGGTATAATCCGTGCCAAAGCCCTGCCTTTTACAATTCTCCTTCAAAAAGCTCATATCGAAATCCGCATTGTGCGCCACCATTACCGCACCTTCGCAGAAGGAAACGAACTCCGGCAATATCTGTTCGATCATGGGTGCGTCCATCACCATGCTGTCATGGATGTTCGTCAGTTTTTCAATTTCATACGGAATCGGCACATCGGGATTCACAAACGTCGAAAACCGCGCCGTGATCTTTCCGTTCTCCACCCTAACCGCACCGATCTCAATAATACGGTTGGATACCGGGGAAAATCCCGTCGTCTCTAAGTCAAACACCACATAAGCGCCGTCCAACGGGTATTCCTTCGGATTTGTGACAATCTGCTTTAAGTCATCGACCAGATACCCTTCCACGCCGTAAATCGGCTTGAATCCGGCGGGCAGCTTATCCAGCGCATGGTTCGCCTCGGGAAACGCCTGTACATCGCCGTGATCGGTGATCGCCATCGCACTCATGCCCCAGCGACCCGCGCACTTTAACAGATCAGCGACGTCGGAAACCCCGTCCATATCGCTCATCTTTGTATGACAATGCAGCTCCACACGCTTGCGCACACTGTAATCCATGCGCGGCTTGCGGGTATCCGTGCTTTTTTTGATTCCGAAGATCGAACCGATCGTGAGCTCTCCGTCGAACCGGTCAAGCTGGGTCACGCCCTTGAGCTTCACAAATTCATTCTGCTTGAATTGATCTTTTACTTCTTCAAACTGCTCGTTTTTGAAAAACATTTTCACCGTGATCGTATCGGTAAAATCCGTGAGATCAAAGATCAAAATGGTTTTTTCGTTCTTGATCGCGCGCGGTTCCACTCTTGTGAGCATGCCGGAGACAACAACCTCCTCCATCTCGCCCTGAATTTCGTCAAGCCGCATCGGATCGTCGTCAAAATCACGCCCCCAGATGACATCAGGATTGTCCGTGCGCCTGCCGCTTTTGGCATAGCCGCCCTTGGAATAAGCGGCTTTTCCGAATTCTCTTCCCGCTCCGCGCTCCGCATTCCGCGTTTTTAATAATTTTTCCTGCCCTGATTCCCGGGACGCATTCCGCGCAGTCATATCCGCTGTACCTTTCGATACGCCGCCTGCTCCCGGTGCCGTGCCGTCCGCTCCCGGTGACACACCACCCACTCCCGGTGCCGCAACAGAAGCTTCGTCGCCCGCACCGTTTTCGATGTGGGCGTCTTCTGCCTGCGCGCCCGATGCCGCCGCTCCCGCGCGGCCCACAATATCCATGACCTCCCTGCGAAGCCGCTCCTCATCCTCCTGCCTGTGCTTGTTCACCGCTGCCTCGCGATAGGTGATCTCCGCCTCCGCATGCATGGAAAAGCGTTTTTGCAGAAGGTTGTCCAAAATGTGCTTTAAGTCCCGTTCTTTCCCGCGCGCAAGCACGGTATCCTCCACTTCTACGACAAGCTCATGCTCGCCCGGATAGGAAAAATGTGCTTTTTTCATCATGGAAAAAAGCACATGATCGTAAGCGCGCAGCTCCAAAAGGAGGCTGTCATAATACGCCTCCATAAGCTTTTTTACGTCATACTGCGCAGAAAGGACATAGCGCTCCAGCAGGCGTACGGTCATGTTCGCCCGCGAAAAAAGCTGCTTTTTGATCTCCCGCTCGGCATAAAAAATATCTTCCTTTTGCAGCAGACGCTCTGAAAAAAGATACACGCGCAGCATATCCTTATTCCGGGTTGTGCTGACGCGCTCCACTAAGACAGGTTCAAAACGCGCGCTGACTGTCTGATTCAGTTTCAGTGAGGGAAACACCTCAAAAAAGCTTTTCGCCATGATTACGCCTCATTCCAGTTTAGCAGCTCGTCCCTTAAAACGGAAAGCAGTTGTTCCTCCGGCACTTTTCTCACGATCTCACCCTTTTTGATCAGGAGACCTTCTCCGTCGCCGCCCGCGATGCCGATGTCCGCCTCCCTCGCCTCTCCGGGACCGTTTACGGCGCAGCCCATCACGGCAACCTTAATATTCAACGGAATATCCTGCACCATTTCCTCGACTTTGTTCGCCAATCCGATCAGGTCGATCCTCGTTCTTCCGCAGGTCGGGCAGGAAACAACCTCAATGCCGCCCGCACGAAGCCCCATATTGCGCAGGATCATTTTGGCGCTCTTTACTTCCTCCACGGGATCGCCTGTCAAAGAAACGCGAATCGTGTCGCCGATCCCCTCATGCAGAATCACGCCGAGCCCGAGCGCAGACTTGATATTACCGCTTGTCAGCGTTCCCGACTCCGTAATGCCGACATGCAGCGGATAATCGGTCTTTTCCGCGATCAGCTCATGCGCTTTGATGGAAAAAAGAACATCCGAGGACTTGATGCTGATGACGATCCTGTCATAATCAAACTCCTCGATCATGCGCACCTTTAAAAGGGCGCTCTCCACAATGCCTTCCGGCGTCACACCCCCGTATTTTTCAATCATTTCGCGCTCTAAGCTGCCGCCGTTCACGCCGACGCGGATCGGAACATTCCGCTCTCTTGCCGCATCCACGACCGCCTTCACGTTTTCCTTGGAACCGATATTTCCCGGATTAATGCGAATCTTATCCGCGCCGTTTTCGATCGCCGCGATCGCCATACGGTAGTCAAAATGAATATCCGCCACGAGCGGAATCCGGATCTGTTTTTTGATCTCTGCGATTGCCTGCGCCGCTTCTTTATTCGGTACGGTACAGCGGACAATCTCACAGCCTGCCGCCTCCAACCGATGTATCTGCTGTACGGTCGCCTGCACATCCTCCGTCCGCGTATTTGTCATGGATTGTATTAAAATCGGATTGCCGCCGCCGATCAGGCGGTCTCCGATTTGAATTGCTTTGGTCCGTTCTCTTTTTGTCATCATGCACCCTCATTCCCGCATTCATTTCCGCAAAGTGGATTTACTCTATTATAGCAGTTTCTTCTATTGTTTTCCACCGGGATTTGAAAGTCGAATTCATACTTATGTCATGTTAATGAAAGATAAAACGGATTTTTCACAATATTCTCCGGCACTAAATTATGTGTTGCAGCAACAATGATACGATCTGACATGGAACATACCCGATTCATGATAGATCGACGATGTTCTTATCAACCGTCGACATTAACAGACGTTTCCACTTAAAAGCTAAAAATCCCCTCATCCATTCATTTAAGAAATCCAAATAGGATGCCCTTTCATTATGGCTTGAGAAGAACTCAAAAACAGTGTCAAAAATTAAATAAAAATTTAATAACAGTACAATTACCATGATACGACCGTCAACATGATTCATTGCCGCATCGGCAATAAACTCCAAAATATAGGCAAGCGAAATGCAACACCCGCCCATATGTAATTCATACTCAAATATAAAAACAATAGTTATTTTTACGCTTCCATACAAATCTTTTCATCATGAGTCCCTCTCTGACGATATCTTCAAAAGTGTTTTCAGCATACTATCAACCCCTGTCACTTGCAAGTTCTGCCGGTAGGGCGCGGGCAGCGCAGATAACACATGTTTTTTAAAAAGCACAAAGCTTCTGCTGTAGCGCAGACTCCCGTCGCTTCCTTTTGCCCGAAAGCGCACACAGATCAGGGCGGCCTCTTCCACCCGGGGATCAACATAAACCTGTTCCGCCGTCCTTGTCCATACACCGTCATTTTGACAAATCTCATATTCCCATGCATCATCCGGAAACGTAAAATACAGCCCCTCCCCCAAAACGGCGGGATGCTCCGTTGAAAGCAGACGTTTTACCCCGTTTGTATCATAAATTGTCATAAAAAGCGTCCCCATCGCTGCCTCGTTCTTATCTTTTCCCCTCTCATAACAGGAACTGTCCGTCAGCCCTTTGCCATGCACAGCCTGACTTGCAGGCGAATATCCCGGACTCCCTTCGTAAAGCAGAAAAATAAGCATAGATAGAAAACAAGCGCATAACGCAACAGGATGCAGCAAAACCGTTTTTTTGTAATTTCTGTGGCAGATACGCCACGGCAGAAAACACCTCATAAAAAATACCTCAGATCAGCATTTTTATTATATCCCTCTTCCGCATCTTGCGCTATCGGCAGAATGACGATTTTTTTCAGGCCTTGCTTTTCCGGCATTTCCGGCATAAAAAAGAAGTGTCCCGCATTCGGAACACCTCGTTTTTTGTGCAATCTGTCAGCCGCCTCCTTATTCCCGCAAGCAATGAGCCAAGCGGCTGCGCAGCAGACATTGGGCGAATGCCGCGAGGGTGAATATCCCGCAGCTTGCTACGCATTCAAGTATGATGCCCCGCCAGCTTGCTGCTGGGTATTTCACTTGAGCAGCCGCATAATATCATTATACATGACGAATACCATGAGCGCCAGCAGCATGATCACCCCGATAAAGTGTACGACCGCCTCCTTGTCACGCGGTACCGGCTTTCCGCGGATCGCTTCAATAAATGCGAATACAAGCCTGCCGCCGTCCAGTGCAGGAAGCGGGAGCAGATTGACGACTCCCAGGTTCGCGCTCAGCAAGATCGCAAAATTCAGCATACTTGCGATCAATGTTAAGATGCCGTACTCGGACGCTTCATCATAGACCTCGCCGACCACCTGCGCCATGCCGACCGGTCCGGAAAGATCCTTAACGGATGCTTCTCCCCGAAACAGCATGAACAGACTCTTATAAGTGACCTTGATCCAGTAACGGACCTCATAATATCCCGCCTTGATCGTGTCGATCGGACCGCATTTTTCATAAATGCCGCCCGTAAGACCCATGTAATATCGTCCCGCCTGCTCATCATAGCGCGGTGTGATCACAGTCGTATATCGCTCCCCGTCCCGCTCATAGACAACCTTCACATCCCTGCCCTGATTGAGCTGAGAAAATATGGTTACTTCGCGGTAAAGATGCACCCGCTCCCCGTTTAGGGAAATGATCTCATCCCCTGCCATTAATCCCGCCTCTTCAGCCGGATAACCCTCCACGACGCTGATCAGCTTTGTACCGTCAGTACCGGACATTCCGACGACGATCAGGGAAAAGAAAAATGCAAGCAGAAAATTGAAGATCGGTCCCGCCGCATAGGTCGCGATCCGCACCCACACGCTTGCCGCCGGCAGCGAGCGATCCCGTTCCGTATCCGGTATCAGTTCCTGTGCCTGTGCTGCGTCCTCTTCTTTTTTCTTTTTTTCTGCTTCATCCAGCCCGTCCTCGTTCTCAAAAATACAGGCGCCGCCAAGCGGCAGCAGACGCCATGTGTAAAGCGTCTCTTTTCCCTGCCGTTTCAGTAAGATCGGTCCGGCGCCTACGGTAAACTCCAACACGCGGACACCGTTCGCCTTCGCGATCAAAAAATGACCGAATTCATGTGCGATGACGACCACCGCAAATATCACGAGAAACCATAAAATTTTTATCATAATTGTGTATCTCCGGTTAATTGCTTAATAAAATCATATGTCTCTGCTTCCGCTTCAAGAATCTCATTTACATTCGGATTATTGACAATCCGATGGGCGCTCATACAGTCCGCTATCAGCTCATAAATCTGTAAAAAGCGTATCTTTTTTTGTAAAAACAAACTGACTGCCCGCTCGTTTGCCGCATTATACACGGTCGGCATCGTACCTCCCGCCTCCGCTGCCGCAAGCGCCATGGAAAGCCCCGCAAAGGTCTCCATATCCGGTTTTTCAAATGTGAGCTGCGAAATCTGACACAGATCCACACGCCCGCCATCCATCGGTTTTCTGTCCGGATAAAAAAGCGCATATTGAATCGGGAGCTTCATATCCGGCAGCCCCATCTGCCCGATGATCGAGCCATCCGCATATTCCACGGCGGAATGCAGGATGCTCTGCGGATGGATGAGCACCTCGATCTGTTTGATGTCCACATCAAACAGCCAGCGCGCTTCCATAACCTCCAAGCCCTTATTGACCAGCGTCGCCGAGTCGACCGTGATCTTTTTTCCCATTGACCAGTTCGGATGCTTGAGCGCATCCTCCACCGTCACACAGGCAAGCTGCTCCTTTGTTCTTCCCCGGAACGGTCCGCCGGACGCCGTGAGCAGGATTTTATGCACACGCTCGCGCGGCTGTCCCTGCATCGACTGAAAAATTGCGCTGTGCTCGCTGTCCACCGGAAGGATGGAAACGCCACACTCCTTCGCAAGCGGCATGATGATATGCCCCGCCGTCACAAGCGTCTCCTTATTGGCTAGTGCGATCGTCTTATGTGCTTTGATCGCCGCAATGGTCGGACGGATACCGATCATACCGACGATCGCCGTCACAAGCACCTCCACCTCCGGCATCGCCGCGATCTCCAACAGACCGTCCATACCGGAAACCACGCGCACGGGCAGATCCTTCACGCGCAGCGCAAGCTCTTTTGCCGCCTCGTCGGTCCACATACACGCGATCAGCGGATGAAATTCCCGTATCTGCGCCTCGATCGGCTCCACACGCGTCCCTCCCGCAAGAGCCACAACCTGTAACTCCGGATTTGCGCGCACGATTTCAACCGTCTGCGTGCCGATGGAGCCTGTTGACCCCAGAATTGCGATTTTTCTGCTTTCCGCATCTTTTTTCATCGCTGCCCTCCATCTCATCATAATCAGCACTGTTTATGCCAAAAGAAAAATTCCTAAAAAATAAATGAGCGGCGCCGTCACGATCACACTGTCGAAGCGGTCCATAATACCGCCATGCCCCGGAATCAGCTTTCCGTAATCCTTAATATCATGATCGCGCTTAATACCCGATGCCGCCAGATCGCCGAGCTGGGAAAGCACAGAGCCGATGCCGCCGATCAAGGCAAAATAGAGTGCCTGATTCGGCAGCGCAAGCGTATTCGTTTTTTGCAGTAAAAATCCGTAAAGAAAACCGATCAGTGCCGCGCCCAAGATGCCGCCGACCGAGCCTTCTATGGATTTCTTCGGGCTTAACACGGGCGCAAGCTTATGCTTTCCGAATGTCCTGCCGACAAGGTAGGCACAGGTATCGCTGATCCAACTGCTGATAAACACAAGCCATACAAGGTAAAAGCCCCCATGCCACTCGCGGATCAGCCAGATAAAGGAAAGCATGACAGGCGCATAGATACAGGCAAAAAAAGTTCTGATCGGCACATCGCACTTTGTCTTCGGAAATGTCAGCACATAGACTGCCATCAGGCACAGTAATGTGAGGATCATGACCATCAGGCATACAAACGCGGCTGCCGCCGCACCCGTTATCGTCAGCTTCACATCCCCGCCTGCACGAAGAAGTCCAAGACCTGATCCATACAAATACATCAGCGCATCATAACAGGTAATGCCGATGATGCCGATGATCTCATAGGCATTGGGCCTCTTTCCTTTTTCATTTACTCCCATCGCCCTCGTCAGCTCCAAAAATCCGATCAGGGACACGGCATAAATCGTGAGCAGCAATACCCAGTCCCCCGCCCAGATAGCGCCAAACGCCAGAATTACAAGCGCGATCCCGCTGATTGTTCTTGTCAGAAACATGTTTTTTCCCCCTGTCTTCTCACACTTTGCCGTACCGACGGTCCCTGTCCTGATAGGCCTCCACCGCTTTCTGCAATTCCTTCCCGTCAAAATCCGGCCACGGTACGGGCGTAAAATAGAACTCGGCATAGGCCAGCTGCCAGAGCAGGAAATTCGAGAGACGCTGTTCCCCGCTCGTACGTATAAGCAGATCGGGCGCCGGAATTCCCGCCGTATCCAAAGACGCCTCAAACAACTCCGTCGTGATTTCCTCGGTAAGAAGTTCTCCCGCCTTTACCTGCGCGGCAATTCTCTGAACGGCGCGCAAAATCTCATCTCGGCTTCCATAATTGAGCGCAACGATAAAATTCAGACCGTCATAATCCTTGGTCGCTTCCTCCAGCTCCGCGATCTGACGCTGAAATTCATCATCCAATCCTGTCCGGTCACCGATCACACGCACGCGCATATTATTTTTTTTCGCCGTCTTCTTACAAGTGGAAAGATAGCTTTTTAAAAGCTTCATAAGCGCCGCGACTTCATCCGACGGCCTGCTCCAGTTTTCGGTAGAAAACGCATATACCGTCAGATAACGGATTCCCATATCATGCGCCGCGCGGCAGACGACCTCAACGTTTTTTGCGCCCTGCACATGCCCGTAATTACGGGGCATTCCCTTGCTTTTTGCCCAACGCCCGTTTCCATCCAAAATAATCGCCACATGCTGCGGTATTTTCATACCCTTTCCTCCTCAAAAGAATTCCTATCGTCAGATAGGGGCGCACCCGCATGCAAGCATGCCGTGCGCCCCCCATTTTCGCTTATACCGTCATGATCTCTTTTGATTTACTCTCAACGAGCGTGTCAACTTCCTTAATGTACTTATCCGTTGCCTTTTGAAGCTGCTCCTCAAGCTGTTTTACCTCGTCCTCCGAGATTTCCTTGCTGAGCTTCTTCACCGCATCATTGCCGTCGCGTCTGGCATTACGGATAACAACTTTATTGTCCTCGCCCTTTTTCTTAATGTCCTTAACGAGTTCTTTTCTTCGATCCTCCGTCAGTTCGGGAAATACCAGTCTCACAACCGTTCCGTCGTTCGACGGCGTGATTCCGACATCAGACATCATGATCGCCTTCTCAATCTCCTTGATCAGCGATTTTTCCCAGGGCGCAATCTGAATCATCCTTGCCTCAGGAACCGTGATATTACCGACACTCTGAATCGGCGTCGGCGTCCCGTAATAATCCACCTTGATCTTATCCAGTATATGCGGATTGGCACGCCCCGCACGGATCGTCTGAAAATCTGCCTGCAAAAACTCAAGCGCTTTCTGCATTTTTTCCTCGTACTGCACTAATCTTGCGTCCATATTACCCCTCCCTGACGACGGTCACTTCCGTACCGTCAAAATCACCCTTTATCGCATTTACAATACTGTTTTTTTCACTCAGTCCGAATACACGCATCGGCATCCGGTTGTCTCTGGCTAAAATGGATGCCGTCATGTCAACGACCTGCAGATTGCGCGCGATCACCTCGTCGATCGAAACCTTGTCGTACTTTTTGGCCGCGGGATTTGTCCTTGGATCGTCATCATAAACGCCGTCGATCGCCTTTGCAAGCAGGATCACGTCAGCCTCCACTTCGACCGCACGCAGAACCACTCCGGTATCCGTAGAAAAATAAGGATGTCCGGTTCCACCCGCAAAAAACACGACCATACCCTTTGAGAAGTACTTGTTTGCGCGATCCTTAGAAAAGAGCTTTGTAAAGGAACCACACTCAAACGGCGTCAATACATTCGTCATCAATCCAATGCTTCTGCATATTTCAGACACATAAATGCAGTTCATGATCGTTGCCAGCATACCAATCTGATCGGCTTTGGTACGGTCGATATTCTCACTTGACCGCCCTCTCCAAAAATTGCCGCCGCCGATTACGACACCGACTTCGATCCCGTCCTCGACAAGCTGCTTGATCTGCAATGCGACCTCTCTGACCGTCGCCTCATCGAATCCGTTCTTCTTATCGCCCGACAACGCTTCTCCGCTCAGCTTCAATAGAATACGCTTCATGCCGTTCTCTCCTCTTTATATTTACGCGCAGCGCAACTCTTTTTTATATCTTCGCAGTCTTCTTGAACTCATCAAAGAATGCAGTCGGATTGACATCCGCATAGCACTGGGAGCACATACCTTCCACAACCGCACCGTTGTTGATCTGAACGGACTTAGACTTGATATTGCCCATGACGATCGCGGAGGTGTCTAAGATGACAGGTCCTTTGACATCAATATCACCCTTGACTGCTCCTGCAACTACTGCGCTTGATGCCATGATATTGCCGATGATCACAGAGCTTTGGCCAACCTTCACACTTCCGAGAGAATTAACCTCACCGACGATTTTTGCCGACTCTGCATAAATCTCAGCCGCCTTGGAATTACCGTTAACTACGCCGGTCACATCCAGCTTGCCGAGAATTTCAATATTACCTGTGATCGTTCCGAAGATTTCCAAAGATCCCTTCGATATAATGTCACCGGTGATCGTCATTCCTTCCGTGATCACGGATTTCTCATCACTTGCCACCTCGTTCTCGCCAAATAACTGCTCCTGCATGTTCTTAACCCCTTCCTTCTCCACTTCTTTTCCTTCCTCGTTTACTGCTGTACTATCCATTTCCATTACTTCCTCTGACATTTTGTCTGCCTCCGCTTCTTTTATGATTTCTGTATCCGCCGCCGTATCCGGCATGCTTTCCTCTATCATATTATTTTCTGCCGTATCCGGCATACTTTCCTCCATCATGCTGTTTTCAGACGCATCCGGTACGCTTTCTTCTATCATACCGCTTTCAGACACATCCGGTACGCTTTCTTCTATCATACCGCTTTCAGATGCATCCGTCACCAATTCTGCTTCCAAATTCGATGCTCCAAACAGCTCCGCAGTATTTTCTCCGTTCACGGCTTCCGCCTCCGCCGGCTCGCTCATGGTATCGTATGTTTCTGCCGTTGTCAGAATATCTGTTTCCAACGCTTCTTCTGTCGTTTCGACCGTCTCTGTCCCGTCTTCCGCCATCTCCGCAGCCGCTTGTGCCTCATCTGCTGCGATATCCGGATCTTCCGCGTTCTCCTCCACAAGATCTCCGGTATCCGCCGTCAGATCAAACAGCTCAGCCAACAGCTTGTCTTCCTCACTCTGCTCATCTTCTGTGCTGTCCTCCGAAGTCAAGACGGTATCCAGTGCCGGTTCCACCGCCTCGGAACCACTCTCAGCCGCCTCAAGCAGTTGTGCCAGCTCCATTTCCTCTTCTTCCAATTCTGCTTCGGTTTCCTCCGATACGGCTTCGCGCTCTAAGGTACTCTCCGATGCTTCTGCAAAGCTCTCCGACTCCACAAACAGTTCTGCCAGCAACTCGTCTTCTCCGGTCTGCGCTTCTCCCGTCTCCTCGAATAGCGCCGCATCCGGCTCTGCCTCACTCACCGCGTCAAGCCGGTCTACCATATCGGCCAGCGTCTGGCTTTCTGCCTGCTCGGCGTCCGCCGTTTCGTCAGGCATCAATTCACTGACGGCCTGCGATAAGTCTTCCTTTAAATCCGAAAAAAATCCCATCTTTTAACCACACCTTTCCGCAACACCCTGCGCATCTGTTCAGGCGTTACTCGCTCTCTTCATCCGCTTTTACCTGCTGGATCCGTGCCGTGTCCTCCGTGATCGGCAGGATAACGGTATTTTCCATCTGTAAAATGCGTTCTATGATCACCGGCAGCGCTTCAACAGTTGCATGCTTTCCTGACGCATCATGCATCAGCACGATCGCCGTGCGATATCGTTCCATATTGTTCGTTACATTATCCGCCAGCTGCGCAGCCGAAAGCTGCACACTACCCGCATCTCCGTTTACAACGTTCCAATCAAAATAAATGATACCACGCTCATTCAAAACATCGATCAGTTCCTGCACATCCGTACTGCTGAGCGCATTGCTGCTCCCCCCCGGAAAACGGTAAAAACAGCTTGTCACACCTGTCATGTCATACAGATAACTGCGGATTTTCTCTAAATCCTCGGTGAACGCCTCCGTCGATGCGTAAATCTCCCCATACCGATGACTGTAGGAATGCATCCCCAGCGTATGTCCCCGCTCCAAAATGAGCCGATACATTTCCTGTGAATGCTCATCTGTCTTACCCACGACAAAGAAGGTTGCTTTCACGCCATAACGGTCTAAGATATCCAGAATTTCTTCGGTGTTGCTGCTCGGCCCGTCATCAAAGGTCAGGTACACCTTGCGGTAATCGTGGTATTGCTGCTCCCCGCTTAATTCCGTATCCTCCTCAGCTTCACTCTGCGCATCCGCGTCCGTGCCGTCTTCGGATTGTCCGCCGTCCTCCGCAGCGCCGTCATCCGCATGCAGATCAGCTCCGTCACCGGCTTGTCCCGTGTCATCACTGACAGGCTCCGAAACCTCTTCGCCCGATACGCCGTTTTCGGCGGTTCCCGCCTCTTCCGCCGCATCATACATCGGTGTGCCGCCCATCAGCATGCCGTCCG
The DNA here is from genome assembly GCA_014804755.1 of Lachnospiraceae bacterium. GTDB lineage: Bacteria > Bacillota > Clostridia > Lachnospirales > Lachnospiraceae > DLAJ01. Next base: position 20,051 of record JAAUZE010000021.1, read on the forward strand.
GCGATACGCCGTCCACCGCATTCGTCCCCATCACAGGGTCCGCACTCCCGTCCGCCTGTGCAAGATAGCCGGCTTCTCCTCCACCCGAAGAAAGCCTCCGTGAATCGCTCATCTGTGCGGCAAGACGCACTTCACGCGCCGCCTCAAGCTCCTGCACTTTCTGCTCTAATCTGCCTACCTTGAAAAAAAGAATGATACACAGAAGCACAGGCAGCAGGATTGCCAAAATGACCGTCAGCACAATGATTTTCTTTAATCGATTGATCCGCCGTCTCCGCTCCGCCTGTGTTCTTGCGGGCTTTTCCGGCGCCTTCTCTACCTCTGCCATATGCGCTCTCCAAAGGAACATCTGTTTCTGTTCCTTTCACACGATTACCATTATAACATATCTATCCCCCTGCGGGCAAGTACATAACTCATATCTGATCATATCCGAAAAAATATCCGCTTATCCCGAACCGGAGCAGGTATCAGACCGCCATTGCTCCTCCTGTCGCTCACTCGCAGACATAGCCCTCCGTCTCTCCGAGCGTGATATTGTCCGTACCGATCTGGGCGACTGTCACAATGTCTCCCGTGTTCAACTGCGGATTCTCGATCAAAAGCATTCCCTGCTCCACATACGTTGTCCTTTGTGTTTCCCCATTGACACACACATGACTGTACTCGTTAAAGCCCGTTCCGTAAACATAAACAAGCCCTTCCTCCTCCTTCGCAACAGCAGTCACGGTAATCTCATCAATGCCAAGCTTCAGATCGGTCGCCTCATAAGGATTGATGCCGCCGTAAACCTCCCTGTCACCGTAAAGCATGTCATACTGAATCACCTCCAGCTTGCTGAGATAATCCTCGTCCCACATGCAGCTTTGATGAAGCTTCGTTAAAATCCCCTGCGTAATGCCAGCTTCCTCCAGCACCTTTGCGGAAAGCTGGTATGCTTCCAAATTAATGTCATTTTTTTGAAGACCGATATTATCCCAGATCACATACTGCGTTGCCGTGAGCACGCCGCCCTCCACGTCCTCTGTTTCCAGATTCATATAGGGCAGATGGTCTCCGTAAAGCACAAGGAGCGCCGGCTCTCCCCGCTCCTCAAGCGCCGTGACAAGCTCCCTCACAAAGCGGTCATCCTCTGCTATTTGGTTTACATAATAGCTCCATGCATACTCCATGCTCAAATCCGTATAACGGATAAAGATCGGCTCCTCATCGTCTAAACGCTGAGACGGATACTCCCCGTGCGCCTGCACGGAGATCGCATAAACGATATCCTCTCCCTGTGTGGAATCCATTGCTTTTAAGATTTCTCCGACTAAGATCTCATCTTTGGCAAAGCCGTTGACATTGCGTTCCACATCATACATGTATTCGATCGGTGTGAACGTATCAAAACCCAACTGTGAAAAAACGATATGCCTGTCATAAAACGTCCCGTCATTATTATGGATTGCGTGCGCCGTATAACCTAGCGCTTTTAAGTTGTTCGCAATACTCTCACAGGTTGTCGATTTTAAGATTGTTTTATACGGATATTCACCCGGACCGAAAAAGTCAAGGTTCATCCCCGTCAAAATCTCAAACTCCGTATTGGCAGTCCCCGCTCCGACTGACGGCACATACAGATACCCCGTCGTATACTGCCCGGTCAGTTCACGGTAAAACGGAATCGGATCCTGCGAAAACTCCAATCCTGCAACCGTATACGGATCAAAAAAAGACTCCAGCTGGACAAAAATAATATTCGGCATCCCACCGGTTTCTACGATCTGGACAGGACCCGGCTGGTTATGATCCTCCTCCGGCTCCCCCGTCGGTTCCGGATCCTTCCCCGAGGATGCAGCGCCGATCCCTCCCGGTGCATTAGCTCCGTTTCCCATCCCCGGCTCTAACGGATTAACCGGAAACGGCGCATTTAACGAGTCTTGCACAACATTTTCGATCAGCTCCGGAGAATAATCGTCCGGCTTTTCCATCCCGAGATTGATGATGCTGTTGGCAAAGCAGTAGGGAAATCCGTAATCATGGTAGGCATCCGCAAGATTGGAAAAATTCTCCGTAGCCACGCCGCAGACGATCAGCAGACGATTGATGCCGATCAGACTGAATGTATAGATCACAGCAATCGCCAGCGTTGCCAGTATATGCAGTTTCCCCTGATATTTCGGCATTTTTAGCCCCAGCACCACGCTCAAAACAACCGACGCAAGAATCGCAAGCAAAATCAACACAATGACAATGGGCGACAGATACAGTTTTACGATACGGACCGCCGATGTGATCAGTAAAAAATCAACCGCGGCAAACGGCGTTGTCCGAAAACAGAGCAGAATTCCGTTCGTAATGCCAAGCGCCAAAAACAGGATAAAAATAATCGCATTGTACATGATCCTTCTGCGAACAATGCTGCCGACTCCAAAAAACAACAGCAGGATCAACGCATTAAACACAAACATCACCGGCCGCTGGATCACATACAGCAATGCCCGTAGCAGGGAATGACGCGAAATACCCTCAAGAATCAGGTTCAAAGCAAGGGACTCGTACAGGCAGAACAGAATATAATGTTCATTGACCCACTGTATGTTATCTTTATGAAAAACTTTTTTGATCTTCTCTTTCATAGTACACACCCTTTATGCCGCAGATGATCACACGCGCATGACAACAGAACGTGCATCGCATATATTCTATTGTTACAAAAAACAAGCGCACTATTACTTTAATCGTAGTAGTGCGCAAAGTCAAGATGATTCCTGTTTACTTTTTCATTTTTAGAACCGTATTACGATTGGTTTTGGCGGTTTCAAGCGGCATATTCCTTTGCTGCGCTCAGATATACTTATCCACGGCCACGCCCTTAGCGTCCTCGCCGGTCAGCCCCAGCTTATTCAGCTCCCGCTTGACATCCTCCTGAACCGTATCTTTCTCCTGCGACAGTTCCGTGATCGTATAGCTTTGCTTTTCATTCCGATCCTCTGTCTCCTTGGTGTCATCCTTCCTGCGGGTTTCTTGCTCTTCCTCCGGCTTTTCGGCGGGAGCTTCCTCCGATTTTTCCGTCTTTGTCTTCTCAGCGATCTTTTCTCTAAGACTTTCCGCCTCTTTCTTCTGTTCGGCGGCACGCTCCCTGTTGCGCTCCAAGGTTTGTTCGCGCTCGGCTTTGCTCTCACGCTGCGTCCGGATGCGCTCGTCCTGCGCCTCCTCCTGCTCTTTGCGCGCTTCGAGCTTTTCTTCCTTTTCTTCTTTTTCCGCTTTGCGCTCCTCTGCCTTCTCCTGTGCTTCCTTCGTTTCCTCGTCAACCTTGTCTTTGACTTCATTGATCATGCCGTATGCCGCCTCTTTGCTCGCAGCCAGCTTAATATCCTCAGCGGTATCCTGTGCAAAGCCCATTCCCTGCTCATAGGGTTTGGCAAGTATGCTTTGCTTCATCCCGTAAATGGCATCATTCTCCGCCTTGATCTGCGGCTTATTGCTCTCGATGATACTCCGATAGGTTCCCGCATCTTTGTTTACTTCAAGGCATCGCTGCTGATATTCCGTCAGACCTTTGGCATCGATCTCGGCAAGACGCTCGTTTTCCTCTATGGAAAGAATGATGCCGGAACCGTGCGCTTCGCTGTCCTGACGCTTCTCCAGCAGCTCTAAATCCTTCTGCTCTTCACTGTCATCCGCAACGCCGTACTCCTTCTTCCACTCCGCTTTCTGATTATTGATTTTATTTAATTCAGTCTGCGCCTCCCGGGACTCGCCCTGCAGCTTTTTGATATTGGCGCGCCGCTTTTCCATGTCCAACGCAACCTTATTATCTTCATCAAACACATCGGATACGATCTTACGCGCCTTGCGAAGCGCCGCCTCTTTTTTCTCCTGGACAGGATTTTGCTGCATAGGTGCGCCCATCTGCACGGATTTCGTTTTTCCCTGCTTCTTTCCCTCAGCGCCCTGTGCCTGCTCGTCCTGACCTATCGCAAAGGATACGGAAATCACGCCGTCTTTTTTTTCTCCGACTCTCATAAAATCCCCTCTTTTCTATGATACTAGGAAAATCTCAGTCCGGAAGAATCTGCCAAAGGCAGATTCTTCGAAAGATTGGCGCATCCGCGCCAATCTTTTTTATACGGAGTAATCCACCGACTGCCCGCGCATTTTCTCCTCTTCGGTACGCGTGTGGTCTGTGAGATAGTTCATCTCATAATCCTCTATTTTGCGCATCAGCTCCTCGATGGAGTCCGCCGTGATGATCACCTCATCCGATTCCTCCGCCCGGTCTTTTCTGTCTGCGCGCCGCTTTTCGATGCGTTCTTCATCCGCCTTCTTTGCAGCTTTCTTCTTTTCTGCCTTTGCATCTTCTTTCTTCTTTGCCGCCCGCTTATCGATCAGCTTTCTCTGTTCCGCAAAGGATTTATCAACTGCTGCAAAAAACGATGCCCGGCCATCCTTATAACTCATTCCGTAAGATGTCACGCCCGGCTTTGTACCGACCGTCTGTGCCATCTGGGACAGTCCGGAAGACGCAGCCTGTATCTTGCCCTCCATCAGTGCACGGTATTTTTCGTCCGTCGCCATGCGCTCGATCTTATCCGTATCGATCAGCACCGTCATCCCATTCGGCGTGGCGAAGCTGTTTTTCATCGCATCTGCTTCCTGCTTTCTGTCTGACGCCACCAATACGAAACTCATGTTTCCATATTTCTTTGTTAACTGATTGTAGTAATCCTCCGCTTCCTTGCTCAGCTTCGGATTACCGTAGGTTCTGCCGGTCTTGATCTCCCTTTTACCGTCCGCCCTCGCTGCTTCTGTCTGCGGCTTTACCTCATCCGTTTTCTTTTCGCTTCCTGCCGCTTTCCGCTCGTCCTGCCTTCTGACATTCCCTGCTGTCTGTGTCATGTATTGCGGCGTCTTGTATGTCTGCCCCAATGCCTGCACATAAAAATCCAATCCACTCATCCTCTTTCCTCCTTGAAATTGTCGTGTTGTCAGTCTGAATCGATATCTCCCGCTGTCGCAGCGGGTTATTGACTCTGTACGGGGTATCCTTTCCCCGGGTGGTCTGCCCTTTGCCCAAAAGATCGTAATACATCTATGCTTTCTCTAACGTCATTCTGCCCAAAGTTATAGACTTCCGTATTGTATATCGGCAAAAAAATAAGAATGGTTTACCATATTTTTCATATCTTATAGTCGGATTATGCTTTTTGATGCAGAATCTGCCAAATAATCATCTTACCCGATCAAAAAAGAACGCGGAGCGTTCTGGGACTAAGAAATTTCCTTTAAGTCAAAAAAAGAGCTCCGAATTTCTTCGAAGCTCTCTGCAAACAGTATCATGATTCTTTCTGTACTTAGTTGCCGGCCATCTGCGCCGCAACCTCAGCCGCAAAATCCTCGTTCTTCTTCTCTAAGCCCTCGCCGGTCTCAAAACGGACAAACTTTGTTAAGCTGATATTTGCGCCGTTCTCCTTTGCAACCTGTGCCAAATACTGCGCAACGGTCTGCTTGCCGTCCTCTGCCTTTACATAGACCTGATCGACAAGGCAGATTTCCTTTAATTCCTTATTGATACGGCCGTTGATCATGCCCTCGATCACCTTCTCCGGCTTCTGGGACTCCTTCGGATCGTTCTTGATCTGCTCCTTTAAGATTTCTTTCTCATGCTCAATATAATCGGCCGGAATCTCATCCTTAGACACATATTTCGGAGAAAGAGCCGCAACCTGCATCGCAAGGTTCGTCAGCGCTTCCTTCACCGCATCGTTGCATACATCCGTATCGGCTGCAACGATAACGCCGATCCTGCCGCCGCCGTGCAGATAGGTCACGGTCATGCCGTTCTCGGCAGTCACCTTCTCAAATCTTCTGATCTTTAAGTTTTCGCCGATGACCGCGATCTGCTCTACAAGCGCATCCTTTACGCTCTTTGCCGCATCCGCTTTCCACGGCTCCTCCATAAATGCGTCAACATCTGCCGCATCGGAAGCAAGCACCTGCTCTGCAACTGCCTCTACATAGCTCTGGAATTTCTCATTCTTTGCGACGAAGTCCGTCTCAGAGTTTACCTCGACAACAGCTGCTGTCTTATTATCCTTCGTGATGACACGGCACACGCCCTCAGCGGCGATCCTGCTGGCCTTCTTCTCTGCCTTCGCCTGTCCGTTCTTTCTTAAATATTCCACAGCCTCGTCCATGTTTCCATCGGTCTGTGTCAATGCCTTCTTGCAGTCCATCATACCTGCGCCGGTCATTTCTCTTAAATCTTTTACCATTGCTGCTGTGATAGCCATTTTATTGATAACCTGCCTTTCTGAGTTTTCTTCACACTTTATGCTTCCGCGTTCTCTACAACTTCTTCGATGTCCTCTGCATCAGCCGCACCGGCAGCCAGCTCCTCCTCGGTATAAACCGCCTCGCCCTGATTTGCCTCAATAACAGCGTCCGCCATCTTGGACACGATCAGCTTTACGGCTCTGATGGCATCGTCGTTACCCGGAATGACATAATCAAGCTCTTCCGGATCACAGTTCGTATCCGCGATACCGATCAGCGGAATGCCGAGTGCATGTGCTTCCTGCACGCAGATTCTCTCCTTCTTCGGATCAACAATAAAAATCGCATCGGGAAGCTTCTTCATCTCCTTGATACCGCCAAGGTTTTTCTCCAGCTTATCCCATTCTTTCTTTAACGCAATGACTTCTTTTTTCGGAAGCACGTCAAAAGTCCCGTCCTCGGACATTGCCTCGATCTTCTTTAACTTTGCAACACGGGACTGAATCGTCTTAAAGTTCGTCAGCATACCGCCAAGCCATCTCTCATTGACATAAAACATACCGCAGCGCTCCGCCTCGGTCTTTACCGCATCCTGCGCCTGCTTCTTTGTGCCGACAAAAAGAATGGTTCCGCCCTGGGCAGCGATCTCGGATACCGCCTTGTAAGCCTCGTCCACTTTGCCGACGGACTTCTGCAGGTCAATAATGTAAATGCCGTTTCTCTCCGTAAAGATATACGGAGCCATTTTCGGGTTCCATCTTCTTGTCTGGTGTCCGAAATGCACACCTGCCTCCAGTAACTGCTTCATTGAAATTACGCTCATGTTATTCCCTCCGTTTGGTTTGTGTTCCTCCGCATTCTTCCTCTGCATCCGCCACCCTGCTTCCAAGGCACCGGCGGTTGCATCCGAATGCGTGTGGTTTGCCTGTTTCTGTCACGGCGCATACCGCAACGTTGTGATTATAGCATGATTTTTTTTACGATGCAACCAAATTTTTGCAATTCAAGCATTCAGTTCAGGCATTCAAAAAACACCCCATTCTGAAAAATGCCGATCAGAACGATTCCCTGCAGCGGATTTGCAAAAGACCAGCCCTCTCAGGGCAGAATCCCGGCCTTTACGAGCACCACCAGAAAAAGGGCAGAATCCCGGTTTTTATCAGCACCACCAGAAGAAGCACGGTCACGCCGACCGCTCCAAAGATCAGAAGCACAAGCTGGGAGCTCTTTTCGTCCTCCAGACAGACCGCATCCTGCGTCTGTGGATCTATCAAAATATGTACGGTTTTTCCAATACTCGGCTCTGCCTGTTTACTCGAATTACTTTTCAGCCGCTTTTTAATCCCGCCCCAGTCATACTCATAGATTGGAAAATAGAGATCTTCCAACGTATTTTCCTCGTTGTGATGCTGTACTACGTCAAAATCCACGACCACACCGGTGGTCTTTTGCATCATCTGCATTCTTTTCGCGAACTTCTTTTTTTGCTGAATCCCGTAAATTCCTACTAATATAAAAAGAATACTGACAACGCCGCTGAAAATCAAAATACCATTCTGTGACATGTTCTTTCCCCCTTTGTAAGAAAGTTATTATTTGGGTTGTATCTTTCGCTAATGCCCTCCCATTATATCAAATATTGCTATTATAGCACACGCTTTTACATCATTCTACTTTTTTACACAAAAGAAAAACTAAGAAATACCAAATTCTCCATATAACCGCTCCCGATATGCCGCGTCTTCCGCCGCACGCCTTAGATCATCTTCCCGATGCTGCTCAAGCAATATGCAGATCAGCTTGCTGTAGCGTGCGCTTTCTTGCTCTTGTCCTTGTTTTCTTCCTTCTTCTATGCCCTCTTCTCTCCCTTCTTCCCGCAGCGACCTCTCATACTTCTTCACATCGAATTCTTCCAATAACATCCCCAGCACCTCCGCACGATAGCTTCTCAGAAATCCCGCTAATATATTCTGCTCTATACAGTCCTCGATTGCTGCCGTGATCGCCTGCGTCGGCTCCATCCCTCCCGACAGGTATTGTCTCGATAACTCCACAAACAAGGCATATTCTCGCAGAACCTGACACTTCTCCATCAGTTTCCTGTTATGTCCATGGTTGATGTTGAGCATCCGTACCGTCAGCTCCACATCCCCTCGTATATCCTGCTTCCCGCTTTCAAACGAATCCGAAAGCCGCAGTATCTCCTCTTCCGGAATGTCCCTCTCTCCATTGTAAAACACCACACACTGCGGCATCGGCAGCATGATCCGTTTCGTTCCGTAGAGACTCTCCTGTGCCTGCTCCACCAGTTTCTGATACTCCTGCGCTAAGTAGATCAAAAATCGCAGCGGCATGTTCGGGTTATACGTGCTCTGATGTTCATACAGGTTCAGCGTTCCCGCCAGCACAAACGCCAGATCATTCTTCATCGCCATATAGACCGCGCTCTCGATCGTTACCACCTGCAGCAGGGATGCATCCTGATATTCTGTCCCGTTCAGCGTATTATACAATTGCAGCAGCGCTTCCTGGTCTTTCATCTTTTCTGACTTTTCCCGCTTTTTTCTGATTCTCCTTCTTTTCTTCCGTTTTCCGCATAGCTATTCCTCCCGTATTTCGGCAGGACTGCCATGTCAAAACGCTGCGTGATCCGAAATGCTCCCCCCCACAGCGCCGGCTTCGGTGCCGGATGGAAGCGTACAGCTCCATACCCTCGCTGACATTTACCACGGACGGGGCGCATCATCTCGTCCCAGTTCCTGCCTTATTCATTTTAATGTAAGAAAATCCGACAGAAACTGTCTGAATGTGCGAACGCACATGGTTAGAATTTCTTTGATGATTTTATCATACGGAATGGATTTTTATTTGTCAATCGTTTTTGTCAGAATCTGTATGCATTGTTTTTTTCCAAAAATACCAGTTACTCCCAAGAATAATTCTTCTTTCACAGTCCATGCTTATGATACGGCGAAAAAAGAGTTTCGCCCCACATTTCTCACACTAATTATAAAGGACGGAAACAAAGCATGGTACAGGGAAAAGTAGAAATCTGCGGCGTCAATACCGCAAAGCTTCCGTTGTTAAAAAACGAAGATCAGGAAATTCTCTTTCAGCTCATCAAGGATGGAAATCTCGCCGCGAGAGAAAAGTTTATCGAGAGCAATCTCCGCCTCGTATTAAGCGTCATCAAGCGTTTCTCCTCCAGCGCGGAAAACATCGACGACCTCTTTCAAATCGGCTGCATCGGTCTGATCAAAGCGATCGACAATTTTGACCTGTCGTTCAACGTCAAATTCTCCACCTACGCCGTACCCATGATCCAAGGGGAAATCCGGCGCTTCCTCAGGGATAATGCGTCAAGCATCCGCGTATCCCGCTCCTTAAAAGATACCGCATATAAGGCAATCTATGCCAAAGAGCTGTATGTCAAAAAACATCAAAAAGAACCGACCATCACGGAAATTGCCGATGAGATCGGTATTTCAAAGGAGGACATCGTCTATGCCTTAGACGCGCTGCAAAGTCCGATGAGCCTGTATGAACCCGTCTATACGGAAGGCGGTGATACGCTCTACATCATGGATCAGATCAGTGACAAAAAGAATAAGGAAGAGACATGGGTGACGCAGCTCTCCCTCTCGGACGCCTTAAAACGCCTGTCCGACCGGGAGCGTGAGATCATATCCATGCGCTATTTTGAAGGAAAAACACAGATGGAGGTCGCCGACGTCATCGGCATCTCGCAAGCGCAGGTATCCCGACTTGAGAAGAACGCCTTAAAAAGCATGCAGAATTATTTGGCGGAGAACTAAAAAGAGTTTGCGCTTACGCAAACTCTTTTTAACCCATCAGAATTTTTACACCCCAGAAGAATCTCTCACTCAGAAGAATCGCAACGCAATACTTCGAAAGATTTGCGTGCCACCAGGAGAATCGCTACGCGATTCTCCGAAAGAACGCTTCGCGTTCTTTTTTTATGCTTCCCTGATCATCTCCTTTTTTAACCGCTTCATTATCTTTTTCTCCAAGCGCGAAATGTACGATTGTGAAATACCTAACAGATTTGCGACCTCTTTCTGTGTCATTTCCTCCCCGTCCACATTTCCTAAGCCGAAGCGGAGATTGATGATCAGTTTTTCCCGGTCGGAAAGCTTCTCGATCGCGCCGCTTAACACGCGGCGCTCCGCCTCGTTTTCTAAATCCTTATAGATCACATCCTCATCCGTGCCGAGAATATCCGAGAGCAGCAGCTCATTGCCGTCCCAATCCACATTCAGCGGTTCGTCGATCGAGACCTCCAGCCTCGTCTTATTATTTCTCCGCAGATACATGAGGATCTCGTTTTCAATGCAGCGCGACGCGTAGGTCGCCAGCTTAATATTTTTGTCGCATTTGAACGTATTGATCGCTTTGATCAGACCGATCGTACCGATGGAGATCAAATCCTCCACACCGACTCCCGTATTGTCAAATTTTTTCGCTATGTACACGACCAGTCGGAGATTGTGCTCGATGAGCACGGATTTTGCCTGCGCATCGTCCTCTCTCCCCAGCATGCTGACGCACGCGTTCTCCTCCTCCGGTGTTAAAGGCGGCGGCAGAATGTCAGCACCTCCGATATAATGAATATCGCCTTTATTCTGCACAAAGAATCCTGCTTCCCGATGCAGAAGGCGCATCTGTAACTTTGTCGGTATTGCCACTTTCCATATCATAATGATTTCCTCTTTTCCCAGTCTTCTTTTTTGACTCTGTAAGGAACCGTTCCTAACGCATCTATTTCGAAACAGTTCCCAAGAAAAAATCAGGATGCAGCAGCAGTTGATAGCTCCCCTCCGCGGACAGCCTTCCGTCGTACAGCGCAACAAGCATTCCCTCCATGATCAGAGCGGATGCCTCCTGACCGACCGGCGTCAGCATGACATCCCGCGCCGCGTAGCCGTAAAGCATCCCGTTCGTGCATCCGAGGGAATGAAAGGGAATCACCGCCTTCGGAAGTCCGCGTTCTTTCTCGGGAAACAGCGCGCTTTCAAGCACCGCGACCGGTACGCCGCGAATCGGCTCGTACAGCCGGTTTCCCGTATCCAGAATCCCGATACAGTCAATCTTACAGCCGTCAATCCAAAAATGAGCCTCATAGTGCAGGCTGTCCTCCACCTGTCTGACACGCGCCTGACTTTGCAGCCTGGACATAAACATGCGGATTCCCTCATACAGTACCGCGCCGATTCCCGCGATTGCAGGCATCGCCAAAGCGTGCTCCCGAAACCATCCGATTTTTTCCTGTAAAAATGAAATAAAACCTCCGTATAAAATTGCCAGAAAAAACATACACGCACACCCGCAGGCAAACTCCCGCGTACGCTTTAAGCGATAGGTAAGCCAAAGAAGCAACGGCTGTATGAGCCCATACCCTGTAAAAAGCAGAACCGCCTGCGGCAGTCTCGCGAACAACAAAAAAAACAGGGTCAGACACGCACCGCATGCAGCGGACAGTAATTTCCTGCGGCGAGTGGCAGAACGCCGCAGAACCATTCCCGTCAAGGACAAAAGCCAGTAATCCGTGATCAGACAATTTGCAAACAAGACATCCACATACACCTCGTAACGCACGGCCGGCATCCTTTCTTAGGGCGCCGCACATGGCAGCGCATGTCCGGTCACTCAGATCCTTTTTTGTCCCCTATGTCATCCTGACATGCTCATTATAAGGCATCCGCCATGCCCATTTTGTCAAAAGAGGACGGCACAGTGACAAAATTAAGTGACATTTTTCGCCGTGGAAGCCTCTTTGCATGATTTTGTGAGTGTGCAAAATATACATTCCAACGCAGGTACGCTCTCGCTGCAATTCAACCGCAGCGGTACATAACATGCGAAAATACCGCATGTAAGTACCGGCGGTAAAAGAATTTCAAAGAAATTCATTTATAGCACCTGCTTATGGAACTGTATATTTTGCGTAACCACAAATGCAATCAAATGTATTTCACAATCGTCTAATTTGATTCGGATGTCAAAAGCCCTGTAACAAAATATTGAAAAGCAGATTGACAGGTTTTTTTGACACCTGAATTCTATTTAACCAAAAAAAGAACTCCGCCGAAGCGAAGTCCTTTTACTATGTTCACAAGCTCATTTCTATTTATTTCTTTGTAAAAAATCCGGAATCTTTAAGGATTTCTCCTCCACCGTACTCCTTAAGTCAGCCGGTCTCTGCAGACTCGGTCTGCTTGCCGTTCCCGTCGATGCTCCTGTGGTTGAGGTTTGGAAATTCAGGTTCCCCGTCATCGGCTTCTTGATCGGCGTCGGGCTGACCTTAGTCGGGAACGTGCCGAATGAGGATCCGAATTTTCCTGCCTGCGCCGCCGCCTGCGCATCATCCAGGCCCGTCGCAATGACTGTGATCGTACAGGAATCCGTCATGGACGCATCATACATCGCACCAAAGATGATATTCACATCATCCCCTGCCAGATTCTGTACATAGCTTGCCGCGTCATTGGCATCCGTAAGCGAAATATCACCGGATACATTGACGATCACATGTGTTGCGCCGTTGATCGTCGTCTCAAGCAACGGAGATTCCACTGCCATCTTGACCGCATCGCTTGCCTTGTCGTCTCCCTTGCCGAAGCCGATACCGATATGGGCAATACCCTTGTCCTTCATGACTGTCTGCACATCCGCGAAATCCAGATTGATGATCGCAGGAACATTGATCAGGTCCGTAATTCCCTGCACGGCCTGCTGTAATACCTCATCCGCCTTTTTCAACGCCTCCGGCATGGTTGTCCGACGGTCAACGATCTCTAAAAGCTTGTCATTCGGAATGACGATCAGCGTATCCACACTTTCCTTGAGCTTCTCAATACCGGAAATCGCGTTTAGCATTCTCGCCTTTGCCTCAAACCGGAACGGCTTCGTCACAACGCCGACGGTCAAAATATCCATGTCCTTTGCAATCTTCGCTACGACCGGTGCAGCACCCGTTCCGGTACCGCCTCCCATACCGCATGTGACAAAGACCATGTCTGAGCCGCGCAGTGCCGCGGTAATATCTTCCATGCTCTCCTCTGCCGCTTTCTCACCCACTTCGGGCTTCGCACCCGCGCCAAGCCCCTTGGTCAGCTTTTCGCCGATCTGGATCAGCTTCGGCGCCTTACATAACTGCAGAGCCTGTTTATCCGTATTGATACCGATAAAATCGACCCCATCAATACTCTCATCGACCATTCTATTTACAGCGTTATTACCGGCGCCGCCCACACCGACAACGATGATTTTGGCAGCAGATTCGGCATCGCTTTGCATAATCTCTATCAAGATCAGGTCCTCCTTCAAGTTATTCCCTTTTTACTCCATCCTAATTATCATATATTCATTCACTAAAATTATCAACCTATTTTTTCACTTTTTTTCAAAGAAGCCACTTCTAATCCTCTGTGAATGTTACGTTGTCAGAGGTGTCTTGATAATCTCTCATATCCAAAACGCCGCTCTTTCCTGCCAGACTCGGCAAAATATGCTGGAGTCTGGTCACTTTTTCGTCAATATAATCGCTTGTCCCCAAAATCACGCGGACATTGCCGAAATAGACCGTCATTTCATAATCTTCGGAAAAAAAGATCCGTTCTGCGGCAAGCTTATACTTTGACAAAAGCTGCGTGATGCTCAGTATGCTTCCGAATACCGAACTGTCCTCAATCGGAAGCGGTTCATATAACGTTACGGATTCAAAGCTTAAGCCGCTCACTTGTGGAATGCCGTCCGTCCGCTGCGCCGCGCTCTCCACCACGATCCCGTCCTTATCAAAATAAAAATACCTGCCGAGGTAGTTGACATAGCCCGCAAGCGACTTTTCATAGACCATGATCTTTACCGTATCGCGCGAAAGAATTTTAATATCCATTGCCTGTACGAACGGGATGCTCGTTATTTCCTTATTTCTATACATAAAGGAAAGAACGATCGAATTGTGCGCGAATCTGCCGCCCATGACATAATCAATGATCTCCTCATCTGAATAATGGGTATTGCCCTCCACATACACTGTCGTGATCCGGTAATTCTTCCATATGTAAAGCCCCGTACCTGCCAGTCCCACAAGCACGGTACAGACAGCGATGAGAATGATGAGTCTGACCTTGTGCTTCCTTTGTTTTTTCATGATCAAATTTCCTTTAACTCAATGTGGCGCGCCACGCTTAAGACCAAGCCGATCTCTATGAGCAGAAACATGACGGACGAGCCGCCGTAGCTGATGAACGGAAGCGAGATTCCTGTCGTCGGTATGGAATTCGTCACGACCGCCACGTTCAAGATGACCTGTATGGACAAATGACCGATGACGCCGACGACGATCATTGCGCCGAATAGGTCCCGCGCGTTGTTCGCAATGATCATGCACCGCCAAATGAGCAGGGCAAACAAAAGAATGACCGCGATTGCTCCGAACAGACCCAGCTCCTCACAGATCACGCTGAAGATCATGTCATTCTGCGCCTCCGGGATAAACCCGAGCTTCTGCATGCTCTGCCCTAAGCCCTTTCCGAAAATGCCGCCGGAACCGATGGCATAAAGCGCCTGAAGCGTCTGAAACGCCGTGTCGTTGGAATACTGCTCGGGATGCAGCCACGCCAATACTCTCTGTCCGCGGAACTCCCCCGTACCGCCCTGATTAACGATATAGAGCACGATCGCCGCCGCTAACGCGATTACGATCAGTCCGGCAATGACGAATTTTTTGTAATCGGGGCTCGCGACAAAGAGCATGACGACCGCAATACCAAGCACAATGATCGCGGAGCTTAAGTTACTGGATATTCTATAAATCAGTAAAAACAAAACACCCGCAAACCCAATGATGACCGCAGCGCCCTTCATGGTGCGTATGCCTTTTCCCATCTTGCATACAAGACTTGCCAAAAACAGAATGATTCCGAGCTTTGCAACCTCCGCGGGCTGCAAGGACATACCGAGATTGAGCCATCTGGTCGCGCCGTTTCTGGTAATGCCGAGCGGCGTTAACAGCAAAAGCACGAGCACGATCGAGCCAATATAGGCAAGGAGCGCAAACTTCTCCCACTTATGATAATCCACCCGCGCAAAAAAGAACATTGCCACCAGACCGAGCGCCGTGGAAACTGCCTGTTTTTTTAAGTAAAACGCGGAATCATAATCACAGGCCGCCGAAATGCCCGCCTCATATGAGCTTGTCGAATAGATCATGATCAATCCGAAGCCCAGCAGAAACAGGATGACAAACAATAAGCTATAATCAAAATAATATTCACTTTTTACATGGAATCTTGAACGTGTTCTTGTTCTTGTACCTGCTCCCTGCGACACTCTACCATCCCTTTCCTAAGGCATTCTCTCAACCAGATCCTTAAAAATCCTGCCGCGCACTTCATAATTCGGAAACATGCCCCAGCTCGCGCATGCGGGGGAAAGCAGCACCGCATCCCCCTGCTCCGCCTTTTCTCTGCATATCTCCATCGCTTCTTCCAAGCCGTCCGCCATGATGATATTCGTAAAACCGTGTGCCCTTGCGCACGCGGCGATCTTTTCCCGCGTCTGACCGATCAGCACGAGATATTTCACTTTGCCCTCAAACGCTTCGATCCATTCATCATACTCGCTCTGCTTATCGTAACCGCCGCCGATCAAGACCGTCGGCTTTTTCATGGCGCGGATTCCCTGAATTGCCGCGTCGGGATTCGTCCCCTTAGAATCATTATAATAATCCACGCCGTTTTTCGTCGCCACGAACTCAATGCGGTGCTCTACCGCCCGAAATTCCCGTACCGTATGTAAAATCCGCTCCATCGGCACACCCAGGGCTTCCGTGATTGCCATTGCGGCCATGATATTTTCATAATTGCAGACGCCGACCAGTTTTGTCTCCTGCACGCTCATCAGCCGCTTGGCATCCCCTCCCTTCGCACGGAAGATCTCCTCGCCCTCAAGGAAGTAGCCGTCCGCAAGGTGCTCCTTGGAAGAAAAGAACACGACTCCTGCAGGGCAGCGTTTTGCAAACGCGCGGGTATCGGCATTGTCATAATTTAAGACGCAGACATCGTCCTTCGTCTGATTTTTTGTGATTCGCTCTTTTACCTCTATGTAATTCTCCATTGTCCTATGACGGTTTAAGTGGTCGGGTGTAATATTTAAGATAGCAGATACGCGCGGATGAAAATCAATGATCGTCTCCAGCTGAAAGCTGCTGATCTCCGCAACCGTATGACTCTGCGGCGTTGTCTCAAGCACCGCCTCCGTGTAGGGCGCTCCGATATTGCCAACCACAAAGGTATTGCCGTAAAAGCTCTGCATGATCTGACCGACAAGCGTTGTCGTCGTCGTCTTTCCGTTCGTTCCGGTGATTGCCGCAACCGTTCCCTGTTCTTTGGAATACGCAAGCTCAATCTCACCCCAGATTGGGATTCCTGCCTGCCGCAGGCTCTCGACAAAAGGCGAATCCACCGGTACGCCGGGGCTTAGGACCGCAAGCCCGATACCGGCTTTTACCTCCTCAGGCAGGTTCTTTGTGCAGATCTCCACCGTCGGATAATCCTGCAGCTTATCCGCAAGCTCCCGCACCGACAGCTTTTCATTCTCATCAAACAGGACAGGCTTCGCGTTACATTTCACAAGCATTTCCGCCGCGCCGATACCGCTTTTCCCCGCACCGACAACCAGTACCCTTCTATCTTTCCATTCCACGCCGCTCTTTCGTTCCATGTCGGTCATACCTTTCTTTCCTCTATATAATAGACCATATTTTGTGAAGAATGTCCGCAAGGACATTCTTCTGTGTGAGAAAGGTTCCGCTTAAGCGGAACCGTAGTACTTCTTAGCGAAGCGTCCACTGGCGCGAGCTTTAGAAGTACTTCTCACACTACCAGACCCCCTGCAGCGCAAGCAGGCACAAAAGCGCCGTCACGATGGAAAAGACTGCTACCACACGCGTCTCCGACCATCCGCACAGTTCAAAATGATGGTGGATCGGCGCCATCTTAAAGATCCGTTTTCCGTGCGTCGCCTTAAAATAGGTCACCTGCAAAATATCAGAAATCGTCTCAATCATATAGATAAAACCGATGATCGGGATAAACAGCGGCATCTGCGTCATATATGCCATGCCCGCCACGAAACCGCCGAGTGCCAGCGAACCCGTATCACCCATAAACACCTTTGCAGGATACACGTTGAACAGAAGAAAGCCGAGCAGCGCGCCCGCAACCGCACAGGAGATCGGCGATAAGCCGTTTGCCGTTCCGATGCTCACGACCGTAAAAAAGGTCGCCACCATGACCGTGACACTGCTTGCCAGTCCGTCCAGACCATCCGTTAAGTTCGTTCCGTTCACCGTTGCGATCACGATAAAAAACATCGCCGGGATCGTAAACACGCCAAGCTGTAAATAATGTCCCGTCCAAAAGGGAATCTTCATATCCAGTAACACATCCGTATAGCGCATGATATATAAAACAAACACGCTCGTCACGATAAGCTGACCGAGCATTTTCTGCCAGGCCTTTAAGCCCATGGAGCGCTTGAGCACAACCTTGATATAATCGTCAATAAAGCCGACCAGCCCAAAGCCCAGTGTCAGAAAAAGCACCGGCACGATCTTCGGATAATCTTTTACGTAGATGAGCGAGGTGAGCGTCACGCCCAAGAGGATCACAATGCCGCCCATCGTCGGCGTCCCCGATTTTTTTAAGTGCGACTGCGGTCCCTCTCCCCGCTCCGTCTGTCCCACTTTCAGCTTCCTTAAAAAAGGAATCAGGATTGGCGCAAATGCAGCGCTGACCGCAAAAGAAATCAATATCGGCAACAATATACTCAAATCTACCATGACTTAGCCCGCTCCCGGTTTTTTCTTGTTATTTATAAAACAAATTTCATCATATCACGTTTTCCGTCTTTATGCAAATCTGCTCTGCTTTTTCGCTATCTATGTTTCCGATCAGGAACCCTCTTTATTCCATATATGGAAGAATATTTTCAAATAATGTCCGGGCGACGGGCGCCGCCACCTGACCGCCGTAATAAACGCCCTGCGGATTATGGATGATCACAAGGGCAAGCACCTGCGGATCGTTTGCGGGCGCAAAACCGATAAAGGATGCGATGTAGCGTCCGCTCCCGCGCGGAAGCGTCTGGCTCGTCGCTGTTTTTCCTCCGACACGGTAACCTTCGACATATCCGTTTTTTCCCGTCCCCTCCGCCACGACCTGCTCTAACAAATAACGAAGCGTCTCCGACGTCTCCGCAGAGACGATCTGTTCTCCCGCGCCGCTTGCGAACAGATTCGTCGCGCCGCTTGCTGCGCTCTGTGTATACATGGCAAGATGGGGCGTGATCCTCTTTCCCCCGTTGACTAAGGAAGCTGCTGTTGCCGCCATCTTGATCGGCGTGATCTGGAACGACTGACCGAACGAAACCGTTGCAAGCTCCACCAAGCCCATATTTTCCGGTTTATGCATGATCGTACCGGCTTCCCCCGGCAGATCGATCCCTGTTTTTTTCAATAATCCGAACTGCTCAAAATATCGATAAAAATTATCCACGCCAAGGCGCAGCCCGACCGTGATAAATACGGGATTGCACGAATTCATGATGCCCTGCACAAATGTCTCGGAACCGTGACCCGCCACTTTATGACAGCGGATCCTCCGATCTTCCACGGTAATAAATCCCGGACAGTGAAATTGATCGGTGGTGGAAACGACCCCTTCCTCCAATCCTGCCGCCGCCGTAATGATCTTAAAGGTGGATCCGGGCTCATAGGTATCGCTGATACAGGCATTGCGCCACATTTGATTTAAGGCGTTCTGCTTCTCGTCCTGTGTCATCCCGGCCGTATCCACATCCTCTGGAAGACTGAACGGGCTGTTTAAGTCAAATTCCGGAACATCTACCATCGCATAGATTTCCCCGTTTTGAGGATTCATCACGATGATGGAAACACGTTCCGCCTGCTTTGTCGCCATGACCTGCCTTGCGAGCTGTGTCGCATAAGACTGAATATTGATGTCCAATGTCAAATACAGATCCTGTCCGGCTACCGGCTCTCTGCGGTTTTCACCCGCATCGGAAACCTCCACGCCGCGCGCATCAGCCACCGTAAGGATGAGTCCGTCCGTTCCTTTCAGATACCGCTCATATTCGACCTCAAGACCGATGATACCCTGATTATCCCCGCCCGTAAAGCCGAGCACTTTCGATGCTAAGTCTCCGTACGGGTAAAAGCGCTGATAATCCTCATCCACTTTTACGCCGTCCAAATGACAATTTCTGATCCGGTCTCCGGTCTCCTTCGGCACATTGCTTTTGATTCTTTCAATAGAGGTAACCTTCTCCACCCTGCGGCGCACATATTCTTCGCTAAGCCCCAGTTCTTCGCTCAACACACGGACGACCTCATCGGCGTCGGTGATCTGACTGTGAATGACTGAAACCGTGCATACGGAACGGTTGGAGGCAAGCAGCTCCCCGTTCCGGTCGTAAATGCACCCGCGCGCCGCCTTAATGACACGCTCCCGCTCGTGCAACTCCTGTGCGACCGCCGTATAATAATCAGAGCAAAAGATCATCAGATACGCAATACGCCCGCAGAGCGCCGCGAAAAGAAGCATGCAGCAGACCGTATAGATCACCAGCTTTTTTCTGTTTGCGGTTTTATTTCTTCGGGAAGAGCCCCCTGTGAACTTTATTTTTGCTTTCCTCATGAAGTAACCCCGTAAAAGCCTTCTTTATCATTGTATTCCGCTTTTACAAGGTTATTCATTTCCGCATCGGCTATTGATGTGGAGAAACCAGTGGACTGCCCGGCTCGATCGGTTCGCCCGTCTCCGGATCTAAGAATTCTCCCGTCAGCGGATCGATGGCATAGCCCGTGTCCGGGTCATACCGCACGGTGTGCCCCGTGCCGCCATCTCCCGTTCCGCCGCTTAGACCGTCTCCTCCGGCGGTGCCTGTCTGACCGCCGTCTCCCGTTCCGTCCCCGCCGCTTAGACCGTCGTCATCATTAGGATCCACGGATGGCGTGGGAATCGTGATCGAATTCATTTCCAGATTGTCAAGCTCAGCCCGCTCCGCATCCGTCAGTTCCTCCGTCATCGGGATCCCGAGATACGGAAGAACCTCCGTTAAGATTTCCCGCACGATTCCGCTCGCCAAACGGGAATTATCCTGTTTATACTGGTTTGCACGGTCTATGACGACATAAATCGCGACCTGCGGATCATTCGCAGGCACATAGCCGATAAAAGAAACAACATAATTGATGCCGTCACGCGGTACAACCTCCGCCGTACCGGTCTTTCCGCCCATTGTGTAGCCCGCCGGACGCGCCGCGCTTCCCGTACCGGTCTCCACAACGGCATTGCAGTATCTCACAATGGTATCCGAAACAGCGGTAGAGATCGTCTGTTTCAAAATGCGCGGCTCGATATTGCGCACCGTCGCACCGTCCGCATTCAAAATACGGCTCACCATATGGGGCTCATAATAATATCCGCCGTTGATCAGGGAACAATACGCGGTCATGAGCTGGATCATCGTCACGTTGAAGCCCTGTCCGAAGCTCGACGTTGCAAGCTCCGTCTCGTGCATCGTTTTTTCGGTATAGACAAGCGCATCCGTGCGCGTCTCTCCCGCAAGATCAATATTCGTTCGAAGACCGAAATTAAAAATTGCTTCGTATTTCAGCATATTTGTTTTACCGACCGCCGCGCCCATGTGCATAAGCGCAACGTTACAGGAGCTTTCCATCGCGCCCTGCACCGTTACCTCGCCATGTCCCATTCGGTTATGGCAGTGGATGTCATAATCCGCCACGGTCAGATATCCGTTGCACATATAATGCTCGTTTCCGGTCAGCGCCCCCGTCTCTAAGCCCGTCGCCACCGTAAACGGCTTCATGGTCGAACCCGGCTCATAGGTGCTCGAGATACAGAAATTCTGCCAGAGCTGGTTGACGATCTCCGTATATTCCTCCTGCGTCATGGCATCTATCTCTTCCTCCGTATAGAGTGCACTGATGTCATACGGATTATTACAATCAAATGTCGGATAGCTTGCCATTGCCAAAATTTCCCCGTTGTTGGGATTCATGATAATGCATCCGGTATTATAAGCGCCGAGCCCGTCGCGATATTCATCCTCATGCGCGTCGTTGAATTCCCTTAGCTTCCGCTCCACGATACTCTGAATATGCGCGTCGAT
Organism: Lachnospiraceae bacterium; assembly: GCA_014804755.1. GTDB lineage: Bacteria > Bacillota > Clostridia > Lachnospirales > Lachnospiraceae > DLAJ01. The sequence continues at coordinate 41,552 of JAAUZE010000021.1, forward strand.
GGTCGATACGAGCGTATAGCCGTCCTGCGCGGGCACGGTCGTGCGCTCCAAGTCGGAATCTTCATTCAGGTACCCGTATTCCCTGCCGTTCATTCCGCACAGCTCTTCGTTATAATACTGTTCCAGACCATACATGCCCGTGTTATCGTTTCCGGTGAAGCCGATGATATCGCAGGCAAGCGACCCGTTCGGATAATTCCGCTGGTATTCTTCCTCAAACCATACGCCCGCCACATTGGGATACTCAGTCGAATTATTCTGGATCTCCTTAAACGCGCTGATGTCCTCATAGGGCATTCTGCGCAAAAGAACATAATACTGTGAGTTCGGATGGTCGTTGATATACTGTCTGAGCGCCGCAATATCCACATCAAAACAGGAATCCAGCGCCGCGAGAGTCGGTTCCATATAGTCTTCATCGGAAAGAATCTCTTTGCTGTCAATGATCAGATTATAGACTTTTCTGCTTGTCGCTAATATCGTCCCGTTGCAGTCAACGATATTCCCTCTTTTGAACGGGATCGTGGTGCTGCTGTATTCCTGCTGGGACAATACCTGCCTTTTATAGCTATCCCCGTGATCGCGCACAAGCAAATAAAGGCGGACGCTAAGCGCAGCAAAAGCCAGCACTACTGCCACGACCAGCACCACCAGCTTCTTCTGCATCCTCATTGTGAATTTGTTCTTGTTATTCCGTTTTTCTTTGTCCTGCCTGCGTACAGCCACGTTCCTACCTCTGTTCCCTTTCCAGACATTGTTTGATTTCAGAAACCGCCACATCCTCGGAAGAATCGCAAAGCGAGTTTTGCGTTCCTTCAGGACTTATCACAACCCCGGAAGAATCGCAAAGAACGCGAAGCGTTCTTTTTTATTCATCCGGAATCTCCGCATATTTGCGCGCGTAATCGTCTCCGCCGCCCTCTACCCGTATGATCTGTCCTTCTGAGGCATATTTCATCCCCAGCTCGCAAATGGCGATCCTCTTGACTTCCTCCAGATCAACGGAGCTGTTGATCCTGTTCTCATACTCGTCATTATCCTGCCTTAATGCATGAAGCTCGCTCTCCATGCGGGAAACCCGTTTCACGCTATTGGTAATATCGGACTGCAGATTGATATACCTGATCAAAACGACCGCAGTGAACGCAAGCGCGCCAACCAAAAACACGACATAGCCAAAGTTCATCTGCACGGCTTTTTCGCGGTTCTTGCGCGCAGTATGATTCGGCTTTTTCCTGGGTGCTTCCTCAAGCAGCTCCTCAAAGCTCGGCTCCCTTACCGCAGTACCGCGCTGATATTCGTAAGCGCCCTTTCTGTACGGATTTTGTCTACCCGTATTCCGACTCCGGCTCTCCTGCCTTTGACCACTCTGTCTTCTATTTCCCTGCATCTGCTGATACTGTCTGCCCATTTGTTTCTCACACCCCTCCATGTCAAACCGCACTCTCCTACAGGCGCACAGGCTTGTCCGCCTTCGCGTTTTGACTAGTTTTCATTCCTTTCAAAAATCCTCAGCTTTGCGCTTTTGGATCGTTTATTTTTTTCTAATTCCTCCTCGGACGGCAGGATCGGCTTTCTACTGATCTGCCTTCCTTTCGATACGTTGCCGCATACGCACACCGGAAAATCCGGCGGACAGGTACACGGGTTCTCATTCCTGCGAAATGCCGTCTTTACGATCCGGTCTTCCAAGGAGTGAAACGTGATGATACTGATTCTTCCGCCCGGTTTCAAAAAAGAGATCATTTCATCGAGGGAATCCCGCAGCACGTCCAGCTCATGATTGCATGCAATCCGGATCGCCTGAAATGTTTTTTTTGCAGGATGCCCGTTCATGCGCAATTTTGCCGGAATGGATGCCTTGATGATGTCGCACAGCTCCCCGGTCGTCTCGACCGGCTTGTCCTTTCGCGCTGCCACAATGTGTTTCGCGATATTTTTTGCAAACTGCTCTTCCCCATAGTCACGGATGATGTGAAACAACTCCGTCTCGGAACAATCGTTTATGATCTCACGCGCAGTCAGTGACTGGCGGTTGTCCATCCTCATATCAAGCGGTGCGTCCTGCTTGTAAGTAAAACCGCGGCTCACTGTGTCAAGCTGGTAGGAGGACACGCCAAGATCTAAAACGATACCGTCCGCCCCTTCCACTCCCATCTCACGCAGTCTCGCCACCGCATGGCAATAATTATCCCGCAGGATCGTCACTTTCTCCCCGAACGGCGCAAGACGCTCAGTTGCCGCCGCAATCGCATCCGCATCCTGATCGATCCCGTACAGCCTTCCGCTCTCGCCGAGCCTTGTACAGATTTCATGGGAATGCCCGCCGCCGCCAAGCGTACCGTCCACATAAACGCCGTCCGGCTTAATACGAAGTGAATCCACTGTTTCGTAAAGCATAACGGATTGATGCCCGAACTCCATCGAATGTTCCTTTCATTTCCGCAGGCCTTTCGCTTGCTGACATGCCGCCCCGACTTCACGGGCAATACCGGTTCTTTTTTACAAGATACCGTAGGATGTCAGGCTCTGCGCAAATTCTTCCATATCCTCATAATCAACCGCGCCGTCATAACGCTCCTTCGACCAGATCTCCGCGCGTTTTCCGACACCGATCAATACAACGTCCTTTTCAATCGCCGCAAACTGACGCAGATTCTGAGGCAGCAGAATCCTGCCCTGCTTATCAACCTCCGCGTCCGCTGCTCCCGCAAGAAAGAATCTCGTAAATTGTCTTGCTCCTTTATCCGTCATCGGTAACGCCGCCAGTTTCTCTGTCAATGCCGTCCATTCACTCTCATCAAACACAAACAGACAGCCGTCCAATCCCTTTGTCACAACGAATTTCTCTCCGAGACTTTCTCTGAACTTTGCCGGGAATGTCAGCCTGCCTTTGATGTCCACTGTGTGGTTGTACTCACCTGTAAACATCATACGTCACCGCCCCGTGGAGCTGCCACTGTGATCCTCCGTGAACGATTTTCACCACTTTTGGGGTTCAAATCTGCCACTTTCATCCACTAAGGACCACTTTTCTCCACTTACAAAGCTATTTTACATGAGAAATAACCATCGTGCAAGTAGTTTGTGAAAAATGTCCAAAAAATTTTGCGAAAATTTGTGTTTTTCGAACATATGTTTTTAAATATATGTTATCATACATTCAAAAAAATCATTTTTCTTTCAGATTTACCCAATGAAGCTTCTGTTTTTGACACTTTTATAAATGAACGGAGCAAGCCGGACGGCATTTACCGCCGATACAGGAAGCGAAAGGAGAACACGCCATGTTACAGGCATCAGTGATTGTGGCATATGTGGACAGGATCTACGACTATGCGCTAAGAAAAACGTATACGAGGGAGGAGGCTGACGAGCTTTCTCAGGAAATCCTGTTCACACTGGTACGAGAACTTCCGAGACTTCGGGACGAAAGCCGTTTGGAACCATGGCTCTGGGGTGTGGCTGGAAATGTAGCAAGAAGCTTTCGGCGATCCATGGGAAAACAGCGCGCGATGTATTTCTATGATGTGCCGGAAGAAATTGTCTATGATGAAACTGCTGCCGAGGAAGCCGCCCGCAATGAAGAACTATATGCCATCCTGCGCGAAAAAATCGCCATGCTTTCCTCCGTTTACCGGAATATGATCATTCTTCATTATTATGAAGGACTTTCCACAAAACAGATCTCCGAACGACTTACGATTCCGGAAGGCACAGTTACATGGCGCTTGTCAGAAGCGCGCAGAAAATTAAAAAAGGAGTGTACGCATATGGAAGAAAGTGCATTGAAACCGATTCAGATGAGAATCGACATTTACGGTTCCGGCAATTATAACGGAAAAGAACGTCCGTTTCCGAGCGAGTATATTAAGGATGCTCTCTCCCAAAATATTCTTTACCATTGTTATAAAGAACCGAAAGGAATTGAAGAGCTTGCAAAGCTTTGCGGTGTTCCTGCCTATTATATTGAGGACTGTTTGGAAAATCTGACTGCGCGGGATGCGGTAACGGAACCGGTCAAACAAAAATATCAGACGGCCTTTCTCATATGGACGGATGAATACGGCAAATACCAGCGGGAACACGCACAGGGTTTCCTCATGCCCATCATGGAGCGCATGATCGCCGCCTTAAAAGGAATCGCGGAGGAGTCCCGGCATATCGACTTTTACAAAGCCGGAAAAAGTGAGGACGAGCTGTTTTATCTGTACAGCGTTCTGGCATTTTCCTGCATGGAAAAAGCACATTATCACCGCCCCTATCCTCCGGTCTCAAAAAAATACGATGGTAATTCTTGGGAATATATCGGTTATATGGAGACGAGAAGCGATCTCAGACGCGGTGTCGGCATTCAGACCTGCCACGGCGACAATGTGCGCTACAGTCATTGGGTTTTCTGTTTTGGAGAATTCCAATGGAGAGAGATGATGCCCAACGAAGAAATTCGGGTCTGTGATGATATCCTAAACGCAGGAAAAACAACAGATGAATACAGGGCGAGCGAAACGATCCGCAAAGGGTATCTCAAACGGTTGGAAGACGGCTCTCTCGCCGTGATGACGCCGGCATTCACGCAGGAACAGAAGAAACATCTGGATCAGATCGCAGAAAAACATATGGGACCGTTGATGGACGAATATTGCCGTATCGTGGATGAATATGTTGACGGTTACCGCCGGCTGTTTCCGAAACATCTTGCAGACACAGCAGCGCGGATGTGTAAGACCAGCTTTTTGAATATGTTTGTTGAGATCATCGCCTACGCGCAGGAACACGGGGAGATTCCTCTTCCCCCAAAAGATAGTATCTGTGACGTGCTGCTCCGGCATTAAATCAAGTAAAAAGGGAACGAAGCAAGAAAACTCCTTCTCTTACTTCGTTCCCTTTATCCACTCTGCCCGCCTCATTCCTACTGCAGAGGCTCTTTATATTCCAGGCACAGCATCGTAATATCATCAAACTGCGGAGCCTCCCTGACAAAGCTGTCCACATCTGCCTTTATTTTTGTGAGCAATTCTGCCAGTGCTTTATCCTTGTACTCATTCAGGGCATGATGCAGGCGCTCGCTTCCATACATTTCATTATCCGCATTGGTTGCTTCCGGCACCCCGTCAGTATAAAGGAAAATCCTGTCACCCACTGCCAATTGCATCCTTCCCTCTTTGTAACGCATATCTTCCATGCCGGCAAGGACAAACCCGTGGCTTACCTTATAGGCTTCAAAGCATTCCCCTTTACGGCATACATAGGGCGTTTCATGACCTGCATTGACATAGGTAAACTCGCCCGTCGCCAAATCCAAAACACCTTCAAATACAGTTATGAACATCCCTTCGCTGTTGGAATCGCAAAGAAGATTATTCACATCCGAAAATACGCTTCCCAATGAAATTCCCGGCTGTGTATGGTCTTTTATCAGCGTTTTTCCTATCACCATAAACAGTGCCGCCGGTACGCCTTTCCCGGACACATCTGCCATAACTACCGCAACATGCCGCTCATCCACCATAAAGAAATCATAAAAATCCCCGCCGACCTCCTTCGCCGGGTTCATGGTGGCATAAACATCAAATTCTTTCCTGTCCGGGAATGCCGGAAAAATACAGGGCAGCATAGAAGACTGGATATGCGTCGCAATGGAAAGCTCCGCACCGATCCGCTCCTTATCTGCAGTCATGGCAGTCAGATTTTCAATATAAACTTCAATATTGCGGATCATCTGCGAAAGTGATACGGCGAGTTCCCCAACCTCTGAATTCAAGTATTCGTAAGTCTTAAATACTTTCCCTTCCAGCCCGTTCTCCGCGTTTTCTCCTGCATCCCTCAGATAATCGGCAGCTGCCTGTGACATCTGCTCGACAGGCTCGGTAATATTCTTCTGGATATACAAAAGCAGCACAAGCGAAAGCCCGTTAAACAAAACAAGATCAAAAGTCACATACAGGTATATGCGGTTCCACAAATCCACAAACGCCACACTTCCCTGCCCCATACACTCAATATATACCCCGGCACCCACAAGCAAAGCAGAAAACAGCGAAAGCAGCATAAATATCAGCACCATTTTCTCATTCAGCGTAATTCGATTCCCTTTGGTGCTGTCTGCCACACTCGCCGGCTTACATACATAGACATAAGACAATACATAAACTGGCAATATGATCTGTCTGACGTCTATCCTGCCATGCAGCACAAAGAATAAAAGTAAAACCAACACAGAGAGCTGCATCGATGCATCCGAAAGAAGCAGCCGTAATTTTCCATCTTTCTTGCAGCTTGGGATATTTTTTTGCAGGCGCAGAACATCAGCGGCAATTAACATCGGTATGCCAAGCACAATTCCAAAAACAATATTATTCAGCAGCAACATCAAGGTTGCAACCGTATACTCAGAACTAATGCCAAAGTATTCCATCAGCAAAGATAAATAGCCAGTCATCAGCATGGAATCCGCCACAACAAGCGCCATGTATTTCCCCACTGATCCGGCGTCCGCAAGCGACACTGCCCTATGCGTGGTCTTATGTTTGGCCTTATCCGCGGTTTTATGCTTAAACCAGCCCGCAAACAGCGGCGCATACCAAAATTTATATGGCAGATACCCAAACAGGAACTGGGCAAAAAAACCGGCGATACAAAAACTCATCTTGTACCCTGAATAGATATCCCCGAAAAAATTACCCACTGCCGTCCCTAATGCCCCGGGCAAACCAAACAACAGTCCGCATACAATAGGGAACACACTTGCCGGCCTTACCTCCGTGACCTCCGCAAACGCAAAAAACTTCCGAAAAGGAATGGATACACAAAAAAACAGAATCGCCGATACCGAAAACTGTAACAAATATTTTTTCATATTCCATTCTCTTTTATTTTCCATATCCGCCTCCTGAATTGAACTCCTTAAACCATTCGCTGTAAACATATCTCACTTTAAATTAACAGTACACATAAAATCAAAAAATCTGCAACGGAGCATAACTGTATCCAGAAAGAATCCCGAATACTGCTCCCATCCAACAGATAAAGCATGACCGCCGCCATACCCAATACCATCACAAATGACAGAATCCCTAAAAGCCTCTTCTTATGCCGCCTCTCCCTAACGACAGGGAGTATGCCGGAAAGGACGCCGCCTATCGGCCTGCAGCAGCCAAAAAGCCCCGTTTCCAAATTCAGCACAATAAAGACCGGTATCCCTAAAAAAACAGAAAAAGCTAGATTATTTAAAAGTACATATATGTAAATCTGCGGCAGCCTGACACCAAAGAAGAGATCCAGTCCCGCCCCGATGATAAAAGCCATAACAAACGACGCAACCGTCGAAATCAGGCAGTACCGACCGATATTCCCAAAACTTTTCAGGTTTGGCTTTTCATCGGAAAAAACATACCATAAACGAAATGGCAGATACGCCCCGATAACATTTGCCGCAAACCCAAGCAGCGACGTTGCATTGAATGTACCAAATAAGTCTGCCGCCATATTTCCAAGGCCACATGCCAAAGCTCCCACCGGACCGGCAATCAGCCCGAACATAACAGGCAGCGCATTGACCGGACGTATTTCCGTAAATCCCTCGATCAGCACCATGACTTTAAAGGATGCGCCCAGCACCAGAAAGGCCATGAAAAAAATTACGAACCGCAGCAGGGATTTTGAATTCCATTCAAGCCGAAACCACTCCCCAAATCCTGCCGGGTCCAATGCCTTCTCCCCTCGAAACACCCTGCTATATGACGAAACCAGTGTTTCCTTTTGCTGCCTTACCTCTTTTTTATCCAAAAAATCCGTTCCGGCGATCACTGCCCCACAGGCAATCACAAGACTGCCCACAAACGGAAGCAACTGAAATGTTTCAGAACTCCCAAAGGATGCCGGAAGCAGAATTGCCAATGACAGCGTAATGACCGGCTCCGTGGATGCGATCACGGTGACGTTTAGCGGATTGGCATACTTCTGTGCATACATCAACATAATGTACGCATAGGCCTTCGTAAAAAAAGCCAGAATAATAATAGAGGAAATCATTCTGGAACTGTATGTCAGGGACATGAAAGTCGTCGGTTCTTCCAAAAGCCACAAAAGATACCCTATAAGCGCCGTAAATATCATCTGAACCACGGCCATAAGCAGCGGATCTTCTTCCTTGGCAAACCGATCTGCTGCAATCGTGTAAATGCCCATGACGAAACAAGCCGCCAGCATATATAATGTTCCAAGATTCATAAAGCCCTGTAATTGAAATCCATTTGTACAGAATATTCCCACCAGAATCACAATGATCCCTGCAACGTTATTGCGGCTTGGAAACTTCTTAAAAAACAGCATCAGAAGCGGTACAAAAATGATGTTCAGCGAAGAAATAAAACTTGCATTTGAGGAGGGCAGCAGGGAAATCCCCGCCTTTTCCGCCAAAAGATTCCCACACATCAAAAGAGCCAGAAAAAAGCCTTTCCAGAGTGTTCCTTTCCTGATTTCTTTTAGGCGTTTACAAAAAACAATAGACATAATAATTGCCGCGATCCCCGTTGTAAGCGTCAGATAGGCATAGGAGGACAGATCTTCCGGAAGGCTCTTAATAAAAATATACGAAGCTGCCCAGCATAATGTAATGGAAAAAAGCACAATATTGTTTTCTTTTTTAGTCATCCTGCCCCTCTTTTTCGTGTCCATAGTAGTAGGCGCTGTTTTCCTGCCCATACGTGAGCAGTATGGAATTCTGATTCAGTTCCTTTAATACGTCATCCATAATCTGCATGATCTGTTCTTCCGACGCCCCATAGAAGCTGTAAATCAAGGTATTTTCTTCTGTCAGGATGTTCTTTTCATCCACCCAGCCGCCTTTCGCTGTCTGCATGGTATAACCATCCACATAGCGGCTGCAGATTTCGTTTACCATGCGGATACCATCCTCTGTACTGATGATTTGTTCATAAGTATCTTTATCGTTCAAGCCGATATAAATCGTATATTTCTCAGCAGGATCATACATGCTATCCATATCTTCCTCTATCTCATGAATCCCATGGATCCGGCTTACCGTATAAAATCCCAAAATACCTGTTGCGAAAAGATTTGCAATCAGCAGAACCACAATGACCTTCTGCATCATACCTGCTCTTTTGGTGTTCTCATCCATAGCGCTTTCTCCAACCATTTGTTATAAACATTTTCTTATTATACATCATCCCAGCCAAGCTTCTTTTTTTCCTCTTGTAACAGCTTGTGCACCTTACCCATAAAGCTTTCCTCATCAATGGGCTTCACAGCGTAATCATTTGCGCCTCCGCTGATCGCCTTCACGACATGCTCCCTGTCATGATTCGATGTCAGAAAGAGAACCGGTACTTGTTTCAGTTCCTCCTTGTTTCGTATCATCTCGAGCATTTCAAACCCGTCGATTTCCTCCATCTCAATGTCCAGAATGATCAGATCAGGCGCTGGCCACTCTTTTAAATATTTGAGCGCCCGCATCCCCTTGGTGAATGCATGAAACTCATAAGTTTCACCCAGCAGCTTCTCCAATGTCTTTAATATGATACCGCTGTCATCTACTGCTACAATACATTTCCCGTCTCTCACGTTTCCTTTTCTCCCTTCAGAAGTTCTATTGCCTTATCTTCATCAAACTCGTCCTCTATTGCAGACAGCACGTCCTTTAATAACTGTCTCATGTCAGATTGCAACGGGTTTTTCAGCCAAGCTTTTATCTGTTTTACTGCGTCCTCTGTCTGAAACGCATCTATCAGCGCCGCCATCTCATCAAGCTTCTCCCGCGGCAGCAAAAACGCATTTCCTTCCGGCACCTCTTCTTCTACCGATTCGCAGGCATATTTTTCATAGATGGCTCCAAAAACTTCCAATGCGCTTTTCCAAGCCTGTTTCAGCGCTTCCCAATGTTCCTTTATGTAGTCTTCTCTGTCTGCCTTGCTCTGCATTTCATGGTCATACGCAATATCCGCAAGCTGATCTGCACCGAGCGTCCGCGCATTGCCTTTCAGCGCGTGTACCTGAATCGCGTACGCTTTCATGTTATGGTCTGACAGATACTGCCCCAGCTGTTCCATTTTCTTTTGATCTTTGAGAAACAGCCGGACAAGCTCCAAATAAGTATCCATACTGCCCTGCGCATACCGCAATCCGTTTTTGACAGATACGCCCTTTTCTAAATAGGCATCATATGCTTCCCCGGCTTCACCGCTTTTCCCCTCTCGGCCATCGTCTGAGCCGGATAAAATCAGCTCCTGCGGAAGATATTTGCATATTGCCTGCTCCATCAGCTCCGCGTCGATCGGCTTTGTCAGAAAATCACAAAATCCCTCCGCCAGATACTGCTCCTTTGCGCCTGCCACGGCATTTGCCGTAAGCACGATCACAGGTGTGTCCTTATTTTTATGCTCCGCAAGCTCATTCATCCTATGAAGTGTTTCGATTCCGTCCATCTCCGGCATCATATGATCCATGAAAATAATATGAAACTTCTCCTTTTGAATGTATTTAAGACACTGTCTGCCGGAATCTGCCGTTGTGACCTTAAGCTTTGTCCGTTTGAGCAGCGCCTTACATACTGTCAGGTTCATGGCATTGTCATCCACCACAAGTATGCTTGCCTGCGGCGCTGTGAAGCTTCCCTTTTTCCTCGCTGCCAGCTGCGAATTCTTCTCCTGTATTGCCTGAAAGCTTCCCAAGGGTACAGTACTTACGATTTTCTGCGGTATGATCACCTGAAAAGTGGAGCCATTCCGGTATTCGCTTTCTACCATCATATCGCCATCCATCATTTTCAACAGTGACATTGTAATATTCATTCCAAGTCCGGTTCCCTCAATATTACGGTTCTTCTCCTCATCTAAGCGCTGAAAGCTTTCAAAAAGCTTTCCCATATCCTCTTTTCTGATTCCCATTCCGGTATCCTTTACGGATATTTTCAGCAGGATATTGTCTTTGTCCTGATATTCACCGGCAAGGATCATCTCCACACTCCCCTTTGGCGTATACTTTACAGCGTTTGTCAAAAGATTTGTTACGATCTGTTTTATCCGCACATCATCACCGTAGAGGACGCTTGGGAGCGTTTCGTCCAGCTCCACGCTCAGCTTCAGATCCTTTTCTTTTGCGCGAAAATAGATCACATTCCACAAATCCATGATCACTGCCGAAAGTTCATAGTTAACCGGAATAATCTCCATTTTACCGGACTCAATCTTTGACAGATCCAAAATATCATTGATCAGAAATAACAGCGTTTTTCCGGAGCTTTGAATGTTGGATGCATAGGATAAGATCTGCTGATCTTCGGACTCCCTAAGGATCATCTCATTCATGCCAAGCACGGCGTTGATCGGTGTTCGGATTTCATGCGACATATTGGACAGGAAACGGCTTTTTGCCTCATTTGCATGCTCCGCTACCTTAAGAGCAATCTGGGCGTCACGCAGCTCATTCAGCTTTGTCACATCATTGATCACCACAACAACCGCCCGTTCCCCGTCATGATAAAGATAGCTTGTAGTCAGAAGCAGGCTGATGATCGCACCGTCCTTCACAAAATCCACGGGTGCTTGATCGGCTTTTGCCTTTTCATAGATTGTGTCTAATATGATCTCGTTAAATGCGTCATTTTTTTCCTGCATCAGAAAAACATCGATATATGCTTTTCCGACGTCCTCCGGTTTCACACCGAGTATGCGTTCTGCCGCAGGATTCAGCATGGCAATCTTCCCATCAATGCCGATCACCATGACGCCCTCCTGCATATTTCGCACAATCTCCTCATAGAATCTTCCGTCTAATTGTTTCATCTTAGCATCCTGTCTCTCTCCATATCCATTGCCGCCATCGTCACATTTTTCTCTTCTTATCACCCCTATAGGTATTTGACGATCGTCAGGATATTCTTTCCCTCTTCATAACAATACGTCACTTCATCCATGAGCTTTTTTACCATCAGGATTCCCAGCCCGCCTATGGAACGTTCCTCTGCGGAGAGGGAAATATCTGCGTCCTCCTTCGCAAGCGGATCAAAAGGTGTTCCCGCATCCCGAAACTGAATCGTAATTTTCGGCACCTCTCTGTCAGTCTCACAGCGTATCGCAGCCTCCCCATCACCGGAAGGATAAGCATAATGTACAATATTAACATAAATTTCTTCCACTGCGATTTCCACCTGCGACATCACCTTAAGGGAACCGCCTGCAGCTTCCAACTCTCCACGGACAAATTCCTGCACATCTTCAAGGCGTTCCGCAGATGCCTGCAATCTAAGTTCTTTCATGCTTTTTCTACACCTCTTGCCCTTCCTCTCTTCTTCTTTTTATTGTCTATTCAATGGTCAGAATATCTACAAATCCCGTAACCTCAAATACATCCATGATCATATCATTTACGTTCTTTACAACCATATTGCCCTGCTTGTTCATCTTTTTCTGTGCCGCCAGAAGAACACGCAGTCCGGCAGATGAAATATATTCAAGGTCTTTTAAGTCCAGGATCAGGGACTGCACGTCTGCTGTCAGATCTGCACCGATCTCCTTTTCCAGCTCCGGCGCTGTATTGGTATCCAGCCTTCCTTCCAACGCCAATGTAAGTACTCCATTTTCCGTGTTTTTTGTGATCGTCATTTTTTCTCCTCCATTTCAAAGCAATTTGTACTAATTTTATTATTTTTTCTTCTAAGGAAACACGGGTCTGATGCGTGTCTCCTTAACCTCCTGATCATCTAAGGCTGACATACTCCACGTGCTCGGAAAATTCCTCCTTCGCGCACACGGACACTTTATATCCCGGAATATCATATTCCATGATGCGGCAGGAAAGGAGCTTCCCGTCCCGGCGCACGTTTGTTTTTTCAGGACCCGGAAGCAGCTCAAAACGATCAAAGGCAAGGCTCATTCCTTCCCCGGTCATCTTGATATAGCTTTCTTTCATTGTCCAGATCCGGAAAAACCTGTGGTCTCTCTCCTCTCCCATGCATGCATTGACATACGCGGATTCGCCGGTGTGAAAAAACCGCTCCGCCACTCCTTCCGGCGCTTTCACGATTTTTTCCACATCACAGCCTACCTCCTTCTCTGCTGTCGCACAGATGACGATATGACCGGAGTGAGACAGATTAAAAAAGATCCCTTCCACTTCCGGCTTTCCGTCCGCCCCTGCCCGGACCGCGTCAGGCGAAGCCCCATAGCGGGGCAGGACCCTGTTTAATAAAAGACCCGCCCCAAGGCTCCGTTTTCTGTCTTCCGCCTTCAGATATTTCATGATCCTGCATTTTCTCTCATTGTCTAATTCATGAAGCAGTGCAGGAGCTTCTTTCGGATCCGGCAGACTACCGATATCCGCTGCATATAAGTGTACCATCTCTCATTTTCCTACCCGAAAAATCCCAGTTTGTCCAGTGCATTAATGGCATTTTCCAGATACTTGTCATCTGTGATCGGCCACTTATAACCCAGGCGGTACAACACCTCCGTGGTAAACCGGTTCTTATATCCGACTGTGTAAACCTGCTCCCCGTCTCTTGAGGCATATGCGATCAAGCCGGATACCGCCTCGCTGTCCTCATGGGCCGCAGCATAATCATTCACTGCCTGTTCAAACTGATCATCACTTACAATCTGAATCTCAAATCCGTGATTCTTCATTGCATAAATCAAATCTCCCATAAAAATATGGTGGCTGTTGCATGCATGATAAACGGTGAAATTCTTATCTGTTCCCGCAAGCTTTAAAATTGCCTCTGCGGTAGAGTCAATCGGCGAAAATTCAGCGCTTTCATTCATACCGCTTACAGGGAACATTCCGACTGCCACATATCCGCGCACACCCCGTAAGAATCCGTTGGTGACGAAGTTGATCTGGAATTCTCCGTCCGAGTTACGGCTCATCAGATTTCCCACACGGATGACTTTCGCATCCAGTCCGTCATGAACTGCTTCCAGTATATAACGCTCCGCCAGGAATTTTGTCCGGATATATTCATTTGCGATTCTCTGTCCAATATACAGCTCATGCTCGCAAAGATCCCTGTCCACGCCGGGTTTATCACCCATTCCTTCTCCCGCAACAGAGACTGTCGATATCTGGATCAGTCTTCTGTTCAGTTCACTGCACAGCCCAATCAGATTTCTGACACCGTCTACATTAATCTTCTGAAGGGTATCATCTGATGAGAAATGCTTTACGCATGCTGCGCAGTTGATCAGGGTCTTAAAAGGATATTCCTTTAAGCTTTCCAATGACTTTAAGTCTGTGATATCTCCGTCAATGCAGATGATCCGCTTCCCGAAAAGCTCCTCGCAAGGGTCATCAAAATAATACATCAGCATGTTCATCAGCCGTTTTTCAGAGGAAGGATACTTCCCTTTCCTTACCAGCGCATATACCGTTCCCTCATAAGAATCCAAAAAGGTCTTCAGCACATGGATTCCAAGGAATCCCGTAGCGCCGGTCAACAGGATATCGCCCACTTCCTCTTTCTTTACCAGATCTGCGTTCTTTGCTCTGTTCGGAAGAAGAATGCGGTCAACCTTGTTGTAATTGTGGGAAGAGATTTCATCCTTTTCCACCGTTTCCTCTACCGAGTCCTCGCACACCCCTGCTGCAAGCTGTCTCACCGTAGGGTATTTGAAAATGTCGGCATATACTACCGGAAGCTTTTTCGCCATACAAAGCACTGCAATCTTGGACGCTGTCAGTGAGGTGCCCCCCAGTTCAAAGAAATTATCGTTGATTCCGACTTTTTCCATTCCCAACGCTTTTTCAAATATTTCACAAAGCTGTTCCTGTATCGAATTGACCGGAGGTTCATATCCCTCTCTTTCTGTCTCCACGTCGGGCGCAGGCAGTGCGCGTTTGTCGATTTTTCCGCCCGGTGTGATGGGCATGCTGTCCAGATGCACATAGAAGGCAGGCAGCATATATTCCGGCAGCAGCGGTTTTAAAAATTCCTGCCATGTCTGCACATCCGGCGATGCACCTGTATAATATGCCACGATATACTTGTTGCCGCTCTTTTCCATGACCGTGACTGCCGCTTCCACGATTCCCTCATAGGACAGGACAGCGCCCTCAATTTCGCTTA
>JAAUZE010000022.1 GCA_014804755.1 Lachnospiraceae bacterium
CATGTCCCAAAACACTTCTTTTCTTACCCTTCTCCCCCCGTCACCGTATCTTCCGTTATCCGAACGAACCGGAAAACTGCCGTTTATGCTCACCAATGACTACATGTTTAAGGTCGTGCTCCAGACGGATGAGACGATCCTGTGCGCACTGCTGTGCAGCCTGCTCGATTTAACGCCCGGCGACATTCATTCCATTGTCATTACAAACCCGTTCGTTCCCGGCACTACGATCAAGGATAAAGACGCCATCCTCGATATCCGGCTAATCTTAAACGGTGACAGGCTCATTAACTTAGAAATGCAGATCAAAAACGAGGGGGACTGGCCGGAGCGCTCCCTGTGCTATCTGTGCAGGGCCTTCGACAACCTCGAGAAAGGCGCTCCCTACCGGAACGTAGCACCCGCACACCACATCGGCATCCTGAATTTCAGCCTGCCCCATGTGCAGAAGCAGTTTTACAGTCATTATTATATGATCAATGAAGCAACACAGGAAATATTCAGTGATAAGCTCCGCCTGTCCGTACTCAACCTGACACAGACGGAACTCGCAACCGAACACGACAGGCAGTCCGGCCTCACCAGATGGGCCGCCGCTTTCAAAGCAAAGACATGGGAGGAATACCAAATGTTAGCTGAAGAAGATGCTTTATTTCAAAAAGTATCCGATGCACTTTATCTGATCTCTGAAAACAGAGAAATTGCCGAACAGTGCCGCCGCATGCAGGAGGCGGAGGCTAGGCGCAAGCGTATGGATGAGCTCGAGGCGCAGCAGATTGAACGGGAGAACGCGCTCAACGAAAGGGAAAATATGCTTGTTGAAAAGGAAGGCACGCTTGTTGAAAAGGAAGGCACGCTTGTTGAAAAGGAAGGCACGCTTGTTGAAAAGGAAGGCACGCTTGCTGAAAAGGAAAACACGCTTGCTGAAAAGGAAAACACGCTTGCTGAAAAGGAAAACACGCTTGCTGAAAAGGAAAACACGCTTGCTGAAAAAGAAAACGCACTTGACGAAAAGGGGAACGCGCTTGACGAAAAAGAAAACACGCTTGCGGAAAAGGAAAATACGCTTACTGAAAAGGAAAGCGCGCTTGCGCAACAGAAACATGACCTCATTGAGAGGGAGCAGGCTCTCTCAGAAAAGGAAGCGGAACTGGAGCTGCTAATGGCACAATTGTGCAAATGACAGTTTTATGTTTATGTGAGGAAGGAGTTTTTATGAACGATAAGATCAAAAGACTTTTTCCGATCACTCAGGCGGCGGCTGCCTGCGGACTCTCCCGCAGTACTCTCATGCGCATGGAAGAGAAGGGGGTGCTTACACCAGCTTACATAGTTCCAAAAAGTGGGCGGCGACGCAGCAGAGATTCTCGTCATATTGGAAGACAAGCTGAACATGTTACAAAGAAATGTGGAAGAACTGCGGATTCGTGCAATTGCGGGTCCCGAAATGTCCGTACAGATGATGACGCTTCACGAAATCGTCTGCTGTACGCGCAGGTGCACCCTACTGACGGTACAGGAAAAATATGACGCCATGTATCACTTTTTCCATGAATGTGTTGAAAATATATATTTGCTTGCACGGGAGTCGCTTTTTCTCGTACATGATCGTACCGATTATCTGGAAGGGCGGATTTCTACGGAGCCCTATCCGCTGTATGTATGTGTGCCCGTTCGGCCTGAGAGCGCGCCTGAAGGTGCTGTCCGGTTTCCTTCCTGCAAGGCGCTCTCCGTCTTATTTTACGGCGATTACAACCGCTTGGATGAAGCATGGCTCAGGTTTGGCAGGGAAGCGAAGGAGCGAGGGCTTGTCCCTGCCGCATTGCCGCGTGGAATCGCGATCGTGGCACCTTATACCGGGCGGGAGATCAATCCGGGGAAGTATTGTTCGAGGCTTGTGATGCCGGTGGTGGAGAACTAGGATCAATTATGGAATCGCTGTCTCTCTTTTTTTGTGCAAGGATAGAGAGGAAAAAAGTAAGGATAAGCCTTATAATAAAACTAACGTTTGGCGTTACGCAAACCTGACGTTTAGCGTTACGGAAAGCTGCGCCATAGGTGAGGCTTTCCATTATCCAAACGCAGCGAGGCGGAGTTCGGATTTCCCGTAAAACACAATATGTGCGAGGAGGTATCTCATGGAATGGGTGGAAAAATTAAACCAAAGCATGAATTATATTGAGGAACACTTGACAGGCGAAATTGACTATGAACAGCTTGGGCGGATTGCCTGCTGCTCCCCCTATCACTATCAGAGGATGTTTACTTATATGGCGGGTATCACTCTGTCAGAGTATATCCGAAGAAGAAAAATGTCTTTAGCGGCGGTAGACTTGCAGGGGGGTGAGGAACGGATTATTGATATTGCAGAGAAGTACGGCTACCGTTCCCCGACCGCATTTAACAGGGCGTTTCAGGCCTTTCATGGGATAGCACCCTCGTCTGTGAAAGACGGGGGCGTATCTGTGAAATCTTTTTCCCCCATTGTGTTTACAATTGCTGTAAAAGGAGCGACAGAAATGAATTATAAAATTGAAACAAAAGAAGCATTCCGCATTATTGGCGTATCTGCACCGCTTGATAAGGAAATCGAAAATAATTTTATGGTTGTGCCTAAGATGTGGCAGGATGCGTCTGTAAATGGAACCATACAGAAATTGGCAGGAATGATGGATACGCCGCCAATGGGACTTTTGGGCGTAAGTGCCTGCAATGATGAAGAACAATGGAAATATTTTATTGCTGTTTCCAGTACAAAAACAAGTGATGAGTTTGAAGAATATACCGTTCCTGCGTCCACTTGGGCAATCTTTTCCAGAACGGGTACAAATCAGTCAATACAGGAATTGGAGCAGCGGATTATCACAGAGTGGCTTCCGACCTCCGGATATGAATATGCCAACGCCCCCGATATTGAGGTTTACTTAAATCCGGACCCACAGAATGCACAATATGAGGTGTGGATACCCGTAGCAAAGAAAAAGGGATAACGGAGGGACTTATGGACGAGCAATTTATGATATTTATGGAAACTGTTGATGAGCGTTTCCGCAGCTTTGTAAACCAAATCAATGAGTATTTGACAGGGAATGGCTGTAAATGCGACATAAAATTGCAAAAAAGCGGCTATGTTGTGTCCTATGTGTTAAACAGCAGCAAAAGGACTCTGGCAACATTCGTATCCCGAAAAACGGGAATGAAGCTCCGCATTTATCCCGAACATATACAGGAATACCAGAGCTTTCTTGATACACTGCCCGAAAAGGTTAAAAAGGAAATTAAGAAAGCGTCCGTCTGCAAACGGCTTATCAATCCCGATGACTGTAATCCGAAATGTATCATGGGATATACCTTTGTATTGGATGGTGAGCAGTATCAGAAATGCCGTTACATGGCGTTCCAGCCAACATTGAGTGAGGAAAACGATCCGTACATAAAGCAGTTTTTAGAGAAAGAATTGCGGGCATATACAGAGTGAAAAGCTTTCCACTCTGCTGCACAAAGTGCAAGCAGAAAAGTTTGATTGGATATTTAGACAAAAATTTTGTCCGATTTTCACGAAAAAGAGTTTCCCTTTTGTGGGGAACTTGCTATACTGTAGTTATACCCGTTAGGGCGGAAAGGAGTCGGACATGGCAGAATTCAAAGAAAGAAAAAGATGGGTGTTTTTGGGGTTACCTTTTACGTTTACCAAATATACGATCAAGGATGATATGATCACGGTAAACAGCGGACTCATCCGTACGGAGGAGAACGATTGCTACATGTATAAAGTGCAGGACGTGAAGCATACCGCGACTTTGGCGGAGAAACTGTTCGGGCTTGGCACCGTCATCTGCTTTACGGGAGATACGACGGATCCCCAGCTTCACATTATGCATATCAAGAATTCCAAGGCGGTAAAGGATTTTATTCTTCAGGCGTCGGAGGAAGCACGCTTGAAGCGGCGCACGATGAATATGCTGAATATCGGCGCAGGAGATCTGAACGATGTGGACCCTGCAGATTTTTAATGGCCGTGCCGTTTCCACAAGAGCTTTTCCATCAAAAGAGAAAAGCCAAACCAGCAGGGCGCATAGTCTAAGCGGATGACGCCGCGGACATGGTAGGGAGATCGATAGTAATTCCATGGACAGCGTTTTCGTTTGTCAAGGATGCTGCCGCTGATAAATTCAACACTGAAAATGCACAGAGTGTAGAGCAGTCCGCGTACGGATGTCTTCACTCTGTGTTTTTTTAAGAATGCGGAAATCGGATACAGGCATGCCGAAAGCCCGTAGATCGGGAACATCCATAGCGACGTGATCCCTTTTAAGGAATAGTCACGCCGCTTGAATGTGTGAAACGCCGTAAAGAGTATTTCGGTCATCCATCCGAGAAGTCCGCAATAAAGGAAGTCATTAAAATAGGTTTTCTTTTTCATGCAATCAGTCTGCACCGATATGCGCAAAACTATACCGTATGATCGCAACGTCTTTTGCGGCAAGCGTCAGCGTATCGCCGCAGGATACTTCCTTTTGCGTCAGAAGTTCCGTGCCGCTTACCTCCATGCGGACACAAGCCTCGGTATCGTTATGGTTTAACAAAAACAGAAAACCAGTTCCGTCTTTTTTCCGCAGGCAGACCTCTACGCCGTCCGGCGATTCGTGAACCGGCGCAATTGAGAGTGACGCGCACAGTTCGGTGAGGAATGAGCGGTAAAACTCCGCGCCAGAGCGGGTGGCGATATAGTAAGCGGCGCCTTTGCCGAATTCATTTTTGGTGAGGACGGGCATGCCCTGATAAAAATCGGACTCATACGCGGCAAGGGACTTCGCGCCTTCCAGATGCAGAAGATCGCATAACAGGGTGGCGGGATAGCGCTGGCCGTTGTAGACAAACGAATTTGCCTCCTCAGGGGGAAGCGCGTCGGATTCCTCAACCCAGATACCGAGAATATCCCGCAGTCTGCCGGGATAGCCGCCGGTTACGACAAGGTCATGATCCTCGACATAGCCGCTGAAATAGGTCGTGAGAAAAGTGCCGCCGTCTGACACAAAGCGGCGGATTTTTTCGTCAAAGCCATCCTTGCACATATATAAAAGCGGCGCGATGACAAGGCGGTAGCCGGAAAGCTCGTCTTCGACACCGACCAGATCGACGGAAATGTTTGCCTCGCTGAGCGCACGGTAATATTGGGATACCTCGTCGGGATAGCCGATCAGCGTGCTTGGTCCTGCAGAATATTCCGCAGCCCACCAGTTATCCCAGTCAAACACGATCGCGACCTTAGAATCCGTGCGTGCGCCCAGAGTCTGAGACCCGAGTGCCGTAAGCTCCGCGCCGAGCGCGGTGATCTCACGGAATACGCGGGTGTTCTCATTGCCGACATGGTCTATGACGGCGCCGTGATATTTTTCGCAGGCGCCGATGCTCCTGCGCATCTGAAAAAACATGACGGTGTCCGCGCCGTGCGCGACCGCCTGATAACTCCATAAGCGCATCACGCCGGGACGTTTTAATTTGCAGTAGGTGTGCCAATTGCTCACGCTTGGCGTCTGCTCCATCAATGCGAAAGGTTTTCCCTGCTTTAAGCCGCGCATCAGGTCATGGCGCATGGCAGTCCGCGTGTGAGTGTCATCATAGGAGGGATAATTGTCCCATGAAACAAAGTCCATTTCACGCGCCCATTTCTGATAATCAAGCTGCTTATACATTCCCATCAGGTTTGTCGTGACCGGAATATCGGGCGTGTATTGTTTGATAATGTCGCGCTCCATGCAATAGCAGGCAAGCATGCTGTCAGATTGAAAGCGCATATAATCGAGGGAAATTCCCTGAAAAGTTGTGCGGACGCGTTCCATCATAAATTCCTCGGTGCGCAAGTCGGGCACAACGACGTCATCCCAGTCATAGAGCGTGTGTCCCCAGAATGCCGTGTTCCAGACGCGGTTTAACTCCTCGATCGTGCCGTATTTTTCTTTTAACCAGAGACGGAATGCGCGCTCGCAGTTGTCACAGTAGCAGGCGCCGCCGAATTCGTTGGAGACATGCCAGCCGACAATGCAGTCATATGAGCCGTAGCGCTCAGCGAGCCTCTTTGCGAGTGCCGCGGCATATTTGCGGTAGGTGGGGGAATTCGGACAGGAGTTGTGGCGGCTGCCGAATTTGCGGCGCATGCCGTTATGCTCCGTGCGCAATATGTTGGGATATTTTCTTGCCATCCATGCCGGGTGTGCTGCCGTGGAAGTTGCCAGGCAGACTTTGATCCCATTTTTCTGAACAAGCGAAAAGATACGGTCGAGCTTGTCGAAATCATAGGTGTTCTCATCCGGCTGCAGAGCGGCCCAGCTAAAGACATTCAGGGTGACGACATCGATATGCGCAAGCGCAAACAGGCGCATGTCCTCCTCCCAGATTTCCTCCGGCCATTGCTCGGGATTGTAGTCCCCGCCGTAGAGGATTTTTTGTACGCGTTCGTTTTCGATCATAAGACCTCCGTTTCCGCCGCTTCGCGGCCGCTTGTTTTTTCCTGCATGGGCAGAGCCACGAAAAAACGTACGTTTTTTCGTGGTCGCTTCGCTCGTCAAATGGACAAAGAACAATCTGCCCTTTTCGAACATTTTATCATGACAGTGGGACAGATGCCATAGAAAAATAGCGGCGTTTCCTAATCATTGTGATCCGGTCGTGTGTATGCTATAATTTCAGTGTCATTGGCAGTGGCAAACCGGATATATTTCGGCAGTAGTGAGAATTGCAATGGAAGCAATAACGGAGGTGTAATTGTGAGAGCAGAAAACGAAATGTATGACCTGATCTTGGGGATTGCGCAAAAGGATGCCAGGATTAAGGCTGTGTATATGAATGGGTCAAGAACAAACCAAAATGTTCCAAGCGACATGTTTCAAGATTATGATATTGTTTATGTTGTGGAAGACACCAAAAGTTTTATAGAAGACAAGAACTGGATTCATCTTTTCGGAGAAATTCTTTACATGCAGTATCCTGATGAAAACCCCTATTATCCAAGCGATAAGGAAAATTCGTATGGTTGGCTTATGCAATTTGCGGACGGAACCCGAATTGACTTAACAGTGCAGTCTGTAAACTATGCACTACAGCATATTCAAGATGATAAGCTTTGCAAAGTTTTGTTAGACAAAGAAAATATATTACCCGAAATAGAAGCGGCAACAGATCGTCAGTATTGGGTCAAAAAGCCGACGGAAGAACAATACTTCGCAGTTTGCAATGAGTTTTGGTGGTGTACCAATAATATAGCAAAGGGATTATGGCGGGAGGAAATCCCCTATGTGCAGGATATGGCAAATCATATTGTAAGAAATCAGCTGATTACGATGTTGAATTGGAAAGTTGGTATTTTAACGGGATGGTCAGTCAGCACGGGAAAATCATCGAAATATTTGTATAAGTGGCTTTCGGAGAAGGAATGGAACATGTTTTTGTCAACTTATTTTGACTGCAATATGGATCATGCGTGGGAGTCCGTTTTTGGCATGTGTGATTTGTTTGAAATTGTGTCAAAGTACGTTGGAGAAAAATTGGGATGGGAGTATCATGAAAAAGAAGGCAAAGCTGCCCGGTCCTTCTTAGAGCATGTACATCAATTATCCGCAAATAAATTTGAATTTGCAGCGATGTAAAACAATTTTGACAGTACATTTGCTGAGATGTCAAAGAAGTTTGATAGACAAAAATCAAGTGATTCAATAGGATTATTTCAGATAGAGGTCATATATATGCAAATTAGTAAGTTTAGATGATTTATTGAAAGGGGACGGTAAAATGATGGATAAAATCAAAAAGGATACTATAATTGCAGCTGCACCATGGGTCATGATGGGAGTGGGAGTTGCTTGCATTGCAGCATCCATTTCAAAATCTCACCGATGATGACGGTATGAGTCGTCCGTTTGATACACCGTCTGTTATTGTCAACTGTTTTGATCATGAACAGATCAAGAAATCGGTACAAAAGGAGGGAACAGCAAATGCCTGAACTGCCCGAAGTTGAAACAATAAAAAGGGTTCTTGAGCCGCAGGTAAAGAGCCAGAAGATTTCAGATATTACTGCAAACCGCACAGATATCATAGCATATCCGTCAGCAGAAATTTTCTGTGAAAAAATAAAGGATCAGACAATCTCGGCTATGGACAGGAGGGGGAAATTTCTGATCATTCTGCTTGAAAGCGGCGATAAAATTATCCTGCATCTGCGGATGACGGGCTGCCTTCTCGTAACGATGCATGATGATCCGCAGGAAAAACATACGCATATCATTTTTCATTTAAGCAATGGAAGCGAACTGCGTTTTTCCGATACACGCCGTTTCGGACGCTTCTGGTACATCCAGAGTCATGAGGAGGATACATACAGCGGAATTTCAAGATTAGGGTTAGAGCCGTTTGACAAAAACCTCAGTGCCGGATATTTGGAAAAAAAGTTCAGCAGGTGTAAGAAAACAGTGAAGGGATGCCTGCTCGACCAAAGCGTGGTTGCAGGGATAGGAAATATTTACTCCGATGAGATTTTGTTCCGGGCGAAGGTATGCCCCTCCCGTCCGGCAAACAGTTTATCGGGATGTGAATGGGAGCGGCTTTCAGCAGCTATTTCCGAATGCATGGCTTTCTTTATTGAAAAAAATGCGATAACTCCGGAAGAATATTTGGAAACGAAAGGACAGGATTACCGCAATACACCGTTTTTGCAGGTGTACGGGCATGACGGCGAGAACTGCCCGGTTTGCGGCGAAATTCTTTGCCGCACTGTCATCGGCGGCAGGAGCAGCGTCTATTGCCCGGGATGCCAGGGAAACTTGTAATTTCCGACGGCAGGGGGTTTTTACTTTCCGCAACGGGGTGGAAGTCGGGATGCAGATTTAAAGCCGGGAGCGGCCTGGGCATCGGGTTTGTGCCAGATGCCTCGGCCGTTTAATATATAGATTTTTATTTCGCTTCTGACAAAACTTTTAATATTTCTTCTACTGCCGAAGTCATAGGAACATTGGCAGATAAACTCTTATCTCTTGAAACGATTTCAACGATATTTTGTTTTATATTTCGGGGACTGACAATCACTCTGTATGGCACGCCAATAAGGTCGGCATCCGAGAACATGACTCCGGCGCTGACCCTGCGGTCATCATAAATGACTTCCACACCTTTGTCCTGTAGTTCTTCATACATCTTGTCGGCATAAGCCTGAACCCCGGCATCATCAGCACGAACGGCACAGAGGTGTACCTGCCACGGCGCAACCGCCAAAGGCCATATCGGACCGTGATCATCGTGATGGGCCTCACAGATGGAAGCAGCAAGTCTGCCGATGCCGATACCATAGCATCCCATAACCGGATGCTGTGCTTCTCCATTGGTGTCAATATAGGTCATATTCATGGATTTGGTATACTTGGTCCCGAGCTGGAAAATATTGCCCACCTCAATGCCACGGGATACCGTAATCGCAGGCTTGCCGCAATGCGGGCAGATACCGCCCTCCTGTATTTTAGCAAAATCATGGTATTCGGCACCCTTAATATCACGTCCCATATCCAGTCCGGTGTAGTGATATCCGTAAATGTTCGCGCCACAGGAAAGATTGTTCATTCCTTCAAGGGAGCGGTCATACAGAACAGTGAAACTGCCGCTTAGATTAACAGGTCCGATATATCCGGCGTTAAGTCCGCTTTCCCCGGTAATAACTGCCGAATGGATGTCATAGCCCAGATAATTTGTGAGTTTGGTTTCGTTCACTTCAAGATCGCCGCGGATAAACAGTACAATATAATGGTCATCCGAATTACGCTGGTAAACAACTGCCTTGCAGGAAGCCTTTTCATCACAATGCAGGAATTTACAAACGTCCTCAATGGTGTGGATGTCCGGAGTGTGTGTCAAAACAAGTTCCTGAGCAGCATTGCTTTTTTCGTTATGGATAATACACTCTGCCGCCTCCATATTCGCACGGTAATCACATTCTGTGCAGATAGCAATGGAATCCTCACCGACAGGGGTGAGCAGCATAAATTCGTGGGAAATATTTCCACCCATCATACCGGAATCGGAAGCAACCGAAATAACCTCCGGCAGTCCTGCTCTGGCATAGATGCGTTCATAAGCCTTATGGCACTTGTCATAATAATCCTCCAAATCGACCTGGCTGGTATGGAAAGAGTAGGCGTCTTTCATTGTGAATTCACGGACACGGATCAGTCCTGCCCTTGGCCTTGCTTCATCACGGAACTTAGTCTGTATCTGATATATCATAAAAGGATACTTCATATAGCTCTGTCCGTAATCACGCACAAGATGAACGGCAGCTTCTTCATGCGTCATGCCAAGAACAAGAGGGCTTCCGCTGCGGTCATGGAAACGGGCCATTTCTTTGCCGATGCTTTCGTACCTGCCGGATTCCTGCCAAAGAGAAGCAGGCATAACAACGGGAAACTGAATTTCCTGCCCGTCAATGGCATCCATTTCTTCACGGATGATCTGTTCTATCTTCCGTGTGATCCTTTTCAGCGGCATATAGGATGAAAAAATACCGTTTGCCACATATTTCATATAGCCGCCGCGCACCATCAGAGCGTGGCTGTCAATGATACAGTCTGACGGCCTTTCGCGGAAACGCTCTCCGACAAGTTTTCCTAATTTCATAAAGGATACCTCCGTATTTTATTTTTGAACACAAAAAAGCCCTAAACCGACACTGCATCAGTTTAGGGCGAACTAAAACCAAGTCCGTGGTACCACCTAAATTCGGATATGTTCCGCACTCTCCGGCACAGGGGAAATTCCAATGCCATATCTCTGTAACGGGAGAACCCGGTGAATCTTACTATTATTTCGGTTCACAGCTCAAAGACCGGTTGGGCATCTTTTCAATAAAGGCTCGCACCGACCGCCTTCTCTCTGAAAATCCGAGATGCTTACTATTTCTTATCATAGCTTTTGTGTTCAATTTTGTAACTTATACCACAAAAAATAATGGCTGTCAAGGGTTCATCTGTCAATGCATATGATCAGATTTTTCAGACACAGAAGAATTCTTTAAAAATTTTGAAAACGCTTCAATCAATTTACCATACCTGTTCATTTTGTGTTATAGTATTTTATGCGGGTATGGAGTAGATTTTTGAATGTCTACTGAGGGAATAAGGTCTTAAGAATTGCAATAATCCTTTGGGTGCAAAAAATAACGATAGCTCATCTGAAAAATGGGTTATCGTTAAATTTAACACTGTGGAATATCGAAAGTGCGGCAATTCCAACTAATAAAACGATAGCTACCCATGCAAAAATTGTATCAATCCGGACACGCAATATGGTGTGAGAAATTTCTGCCATGTCTGCGTTTTGTTTTACAGTAAGCAACAAATTTTTAGGGGAAAATTCACACTTTTTTGTCTTGACGGAACGGACCAAAATGATATGATAAGGAAAGAATTTTACATAGCGGAGTAAGGATGGGACGTACATGAAATTATCCATGAAAAAGAAACGGGAGCTTGCGCAGCTGATCGTGGCGCGCTTAAAAGAAGCGTATCCGGACGCAGCGTGTTCCTTAGATTACGATCAGGCATGGAAGCTGTTAGTCAGCGTACGGCTTGCGGCGCAATGCACGGATGAGCGTGTCAACGTGGTCGTACAGGATCTGTATGCGAAGTTTCCCGATGTGAATGCGCTTGCCGACGCGCCTGTGGAGGAGATCGAACGCATTGTCAGACCGTGTGGGCTCGGAAACAGTAAGGCGCGCGATATCAGCGCATGTATGAAGGTTCTGCGTGACGAGTACGGCGGCAGAGTGCCGGACAGTTTTGAAAAGCTTCTGGCATTGCCTGGCGTCGGAAGAAAAAGTGCCAATCTGATCATGGGCGATGTGTTCGGCAAACCGGCGATCGTGACGGACACGCACTGCATCCGCCTCGTGAACCGCATGGGGCTGGTGGATGGTGTCAAAGAGCCGAAAAAGGTGGAAATGGAGCTGTGGAAGCTGATTCCGGGCGAGGAAGGCAGCGATTTCTGTCACAGACTGGTATGGCATGGAAGAGAAATATGTACCGCCAGAACCAATCCACATTGCGACCGCTGCTGTCTGGCGGACGTTTGTGCCAAAAACGGAGTAAAGGAATCGAAAAAGCAATGAGTGGGAAGCCAATTCTTTTTGTCAGCGTGAACGACCGCTGTTACGCTTCTTATCGTTTTTTTGCGGCAAGACTTGAGGAGGCGGTGAAGCGGCAGGGAATGGAAACGGCGTGGTGTTATCTGCCGGAGGGAAGCGGGAAGAACGAGGAGTCATGGGATCGGGTATTGCAGGGGGTTTTAGGAAAACCGTATCTTGCAGTAGTCGATTTCAATTCTTTTCTGCCGAAGCTTGCGGCGGACGGAAGGAATCTGATCAAGCTGTTTGAAGCGCCGTTTTATCATATTGTGCTGGATCACCCGCTCTATCATCATGCGGCGCTTTCCGCGGACACCGATCTGCAGCATGTGATCTGCGTGGATGAGCGCCATGCCGATTATGTGCGTGCCAATTATCCTCAGATCGGGCAGGTGTGGGCACAGACGATTCCGGGAACGGCGGGCGCTTTGGCAGATACGCCGTTTCAGGAGCGAAAAAATGAGATTTTATTTTGCGGAACGTATGAGGAACCGCGGCAGTATTGGGATTTGATGAATGAGCTGCCTGATCAGTTGAAAAAGGAATGCCGCCTGCTGGCGGAACAGATGCTTGCCCGGCCGGAACGGACAATGGAGGAGCTGCTTGCCGGGATGCAGGGAAATGTGGGGGCATCCGGCGTTTACGGCCGGCGTTTTGCGGCGCGTATGCAGGCGGATTTCCTTGCGGATGCCTATGTCCGAAATCTGCGCAGAAAGCAGGTTGTAGAAGCGCTTATTAGAGCAGGGCAGCCTCTTGCCCTGTTTGGTCAGGGCTGGGAGCAGATTGGCGTACAGGCGGGCGGACCACTATCTTATGAAAGTTATGTAAACCAAATCGGAAGCTATCGCTTTGCCCTGCACTGCATGCCGGGCTTTGTATGCGGCGGACACGACCGCATCGGGAATGCCATGCATAACGGGGCGGTGTGCATTACGGACCGCACACAGTATACGCGCAGTCATTATGAGCAGGGAGACGTTAAGGTTCTCGGATATGAAACCGGACAGACGGATGAGTTGATCGCACAATGTGAGTATGGTCTGACTCATACGAAAGAGGCGGAGGCGATTGCAGCCGCCGGAAAACGATATGCCGAGGCGCATGAGACATGGGAGCGGTTTGCGAAGAAGTTGATCGGGCATATTGTGGGATAATGCAGGGCGTGCCGCGCAGCATATTTGAAATCGTGAAAAGAAATTGAAATCGAGGCAGAAGACAACGATGGAAACGAGTCAAAGCAGTTATACAGAAAATCAAGAGGAAGAAAAGAAGCATAGAAAGCGGCTGCAGAGCCACGAGATTGATATGGTACACGGACCGCTGTTCGGAAAGCTTTTGCTTTTTGCACTGCCGCTCATGCTCTCGGGCATATTACAGTTATTGTTTAACGCGGCGGATATTGTAGTAGTAGGTAGATTTGCGGGAGATGATTCCCTTGCGGCAGTCGGTTCGACCGGCTCGCTCATCAACCTGCTGACGAATTTGTTTATCGGAACCTCCGTCGGCGCGAACGTCGTGGCGGCGCAGTTTTACGGTTCCGGTCAACGGGATAAGATTTCTGATACGGTTCATACGAGCGTGTTTTTGAGCCTGATCTGCGGCGTGGTGGTGATGGTGATCGGCATTTGCCTGTCGGGACAGATGCTGATATGGATGTCCTCGCCGGATGATGTGATCGGGCTTGCCACGATCTATCTGCGTATTTACTTTTTGGGGATGCCTGCGGTGATGGTGTACAATTTCGGAAGCGCGATTCTGCGCGCAGCGGGAGATACGAAGAGACCGCTTTATTTTTTGATGATCGCGGGTGTCGTCAATGTGATCTTAAACCTGATTTTCGTGATTGTCTTTCGTCTGGGTGTTGTGGGCGTTGCTATGGCGACGGTCATTTCCCAGAGTATCTCTGCGGCGCTTGTATTGTGGTGCATGATCAGGGATACGGAACTGCATTTTTCTTTACGCGGTCTGCATTATTCCAAAGAGATTTTGAAGCGGATCGTGCGCATCGGCATTCCGGCGGGGATACAGGGAACCGTGTTCTCACTGTCGAATGTCGTCATCCAGTCCGCGATCAACTCGTTCGGTAAAATTGTGGTTGCGGGAAATTCGGCGGCGGGCAATATCGAGGGCTTTGTCTATGTTGCCATGAATTCCATGTACCAGACGGCGCTGACTTTTATCGGACAAAATTACGGCGCGGGGGAGAAAAAAAGAATCCTGCGCGTGCTCTTTTATTGTCAGGGGATCGTGATCGTGGTCGGAACCGTACTTGGGAATCTCGCGGTCGTGTTCGGAAAAGAGCTGTTGTCGATTTATTCCGGCACAAAGGAAGTTGTGGAAGCGGGGCTCATACGAATGCGTTATATCTGCCGTTTTTATGCGCTTTGCGGTGTGATGGACGTCATGGTCGGCGCACTGCGCGGTCTCGGATATTCCGTCATGCCGATGATTGTGTCATTAGTCGGCGCCTGCGGTCTGCGTCTTGTTTGGATTGCCACGGTCTTTCGGATGAACCGGACAATGGGGACGCTCTATTTTTCCTATATCGTGACATGGACGATCACTGCTGCGGTGCATATTATCTGTTTTGCCGTCGCGTACCGGAGAAAACAGAAAGTGATGATTTAAATAAAAAAGCCTGGCGCATTCGCGCCAGGCTATTAAACAAAAAAACGTCTCCATCCCAAAAGAAATGCTGAAGGCATTTCTTTATTTCGCTTTAAACAGTGCCCGCAGCGCTTCTTCGCTCATGGCATAGAGCGGACGGGATGCGTCCTCTTTCCATGTATCCGCGTAGCGGCACAGGCTTTGGAGAAGATATGCCGCTTCGGCGCGTCCGTCCGCGGCAAGGCGCGGCAGCGGGCTCGTGCAGATGATAAGAGGGACGGCGGTGCCCGTAAGCTGTATTTCATAGATCAGACCGAGCCGATGATTGCGTTCAAAATTATCAATGGTCTGCACGACCGGCACGATGGCGGTCTCATCAAGGATGGTGGAAGCAGAATTCATGACAATGTCCCACCACTGGGGCGTGGAATAGCTGTTGGTCGGAAAGTGGGCAAGCGCGGGATGCTCCTTACGGATGAAAAGACCCATCGTTCCAACAGGGATTTCTTTTTTCATGCCCTCGGAAATACTGCGGAACATCGGATAACACCAAAAATCCGTACAATACGTGCCGGTGACGGCATTCGGATTGAAATCTTTGGAGAGGCAGAGCACCGTGGGATGCCCGTCCTGCACACGCCCGATCGCGTCGGAGAGATCGGTTGATACATTATGTAAATCACGAGCGCTATCCGCCGCAGGATAGCTCCAAAGCTCATAATGATTGGAGACGTCGGTATCCGCAAGGCGGATCTGCAGCAGGTAATGCTCCGGTTCATCGGAAGCGGGAATCGCCAATGTAAAGGGGCATAACGGTGTATAGCCGTTTTCGGTTACGCCTGAGGGGCGGTCCAGACGCTGTGTGGTAACAAGCGCGTTATTTTTTAGGTCGGTCAGAAGAAGCTCTACGGAAACGGCTTCCGGCAGCTTCTTTCGATACCATGTCAGGGAGATCCTGCCCGCAAGCGCGGAACCGTTTGTGAGGACATAGGAGGGGAACTCCGCCTGAATGACGGCATCGGAGCAGAAGCGTCTGAATTCTTCTGCGCTGATGATGCCCTTGTTTTCCATGAATGCGTCGAGCATGCCGACCAGTGCGGTGCCCTGTCCCGAGAAATCCTGAATATCCAAGATCTGAAAACCCGCCATGCTCTTTGTACGCAGGGCAGTTTCCAATTCATCTTTATAGCAGGCAGCGGCGAGCGCGCCCGAATTCCTGAAATAATCCTTTGCCATCGGCAGCAGTCCTTTTTCCTCAAGGCGGCTGCGGAAAATCGCAAAGTTGCGTGCCTGTAGAACACCGGTATATTTTGTGATTTCGTCAAAATCAGGATAGGTCTCATATTGCCCGATCTCATGGGATACGACCGGAACATGGGGGATCAGTTCTTCTGCCGTATCCGTCAGCTTGACGCGCTTGATTCCCGTGCCGTACTGGATTTCAATCGTGCCGTCCTCACCGACTTCCGCGCCGCTTTCGGGATAATCGGGAAAAATGGCGGATTCATAGGTGAAGTCCGTACAGGGGCGGTCGGTCTGCACATGACCGAGCGGCTTGTCGCACATCGCGTAAGAGCCGCGTATCTGGCGGTCCACAGTAAAGCGTACACCGCAGAAAAAATCATCGTTTGACTGAATGTTGGGAATCCACTGGAAATTGTTGGAACCCTGCGTATACAGATGCCGCCCGTCATACGCTTTATAACGGCCGACCAGCTCATTGACGGCCTGCGGGCTGCCCCAGAGCTCGTTTCCCATGGACATCATGCAGAAAGAAGGATGATTGCCGAATTCGTCCAAAATGCGGAATCCTTCTTCGGTCAGATAGCGCTGTCCGATCTCATCATAGCCTTCGTCTCCCTCAGCGGCAAAGGTTCCCCAGAACGGAAGCTCGGGCTCATAATAAATACCGAGCAGATCAGCGGCGAGGAAAGCGGCTTCGGGCGGGCAGCAGGTGTGACAGCGGTAGTGGTTGATACCAAACTCCTTTGCAGCCTGCATGGCCTTTAACCAGCCGGAAAGATTCATCGGCGCATAGCCCGTCAGCGGAAAGATCATACCGTCATGCTTGCCGCGCAGGAAGGTCTTGCGGTCATTCAAATAAAAATGAGTACCGCGCGCCTCAAACTTTCGGATGCCGCACCATACGGCGTGGCAGTCCCCGCAACCGTTTTCATCTGTCAAGGAAACGGCAAGGCGCAGTACGACCGGATCATATTCATCCCAAACGGAAAGCGATTCGGGTACCGTTACCTGAAAACGAAGCACCGTCTGTCCGGACGCGCTGATGGAGGGCGCGTCTTGGGATGATTCTTCGCAAGCCGATATCGTGACGGAACCGTCACAGGTGTACGTTCCACTGTGGGACGGTATCTCGACGGCATCCTCAAAAAGCGTTACCGCAGAAGAATCCGCAAGCACCTGCTCTGCGGGGAGGAGTGTAGTAAGACCGCATGCGTCTGACTGACAGTGTGGTATGGATAAATGCTCCAACGTGACGGGAAGCGCTTTTATGATCAGATTGGAATGGTAGAATTTTGAATAATTATCAATAGAGACCATACCAGTCAAGACTCTTTTTTCGTAATCTGTATCAATGCGGACGAGGCGGATACGCATCGTGTCATAGAAGGTCAGCGTCATCGAGCCGACAATACCGTTCCAGTTTGTCTGTGTGTCGGGAGAGGTCATATGACCGCCACGTGTTGGGTAATCCACGTTCGAAGTCATGATTGTCAGCACGGGATGCGCCTGCTTGATAAACGCCGTCAGATCGTAACAGTGCGACGTGCATAAGCTGTTCTGCCCCCCGACATAAACGCCGTCCACCCAGACATGGGAGATTCTTGTGCGTTCCAGCTTCAGGATGGCATGCTGTCCCACCGCATCGGGGGCAATGGTGAGTTCCCGCTGATACCACGCATAGCCTTCCGTTAAATATGCGACGGTCAGGGAGCCGGTTTCTGCGGCCTGATTCGGCGTGCCCTTTTTTTGCTCCGAAGTCGTGCCGGGGAGCCGGATCGTGTCGGAGAAAGCGCCCGTTTCGTAATGCGCGTCCATTCCCTTTTTTTCGTTATCAAGCCGGAAATTCCAGACTCCGGACAAATCATACTGGTAGGTCATAATGAGGTCTCCGTTTCGTTTGATTTCTCTGAAATAATGAGCTGGCGGATGCAAGAGCAAAGCAGCGTATGTCTTGCGTCATGTTAATAAGCATAGCATACCCGCAGGAGAAATGCGAGTACAAGTGCAAAAAAAACGGTTGGAATCAGCGCTTATATTTGTTAGAATAGAAATACAATAAAACAATCAAGGTTGTATTCAAAATAACAAAGAAAGTATAGAGAGAAAAAGCATGATCTATAAGTGTCATAATTGTGGAGGAAATGTCATTTACGACCCGCAGCGCAAGCGGATGTACTGCGCGCACTGTGAGGGAATCGACAGCGAGGAGCCGGTTTCGGGAGGCGGAGTGACGCAGTGCGTAAACTGCGGCGCGCCCCTGACTGTAGGAAGGTTCCAGTCTGCGGGGAAATGTGATCACTGCGGCTGTTACCAGATTTTTGAGGAGCGGGTCAGCGGGCAGTTCACGCCGCATTTGATCCTGCCGTTTGCGGTCAGCAGGCAGGAAGCAGAAAGAAAGCTGCAGGCGGAGTTCGGCGGGCGGACGTTTGCGCCGTCTTCGTTTCTGTCGCAGGCTACCCTGCAGAAAATGGAAGGCATGTATGTTCCTTTTTTCATGTACGATTACCACGTGCAATATGACTGGTCGGGAAAGGGAACAAAGGTGCGGGTATGGACGTCGGGAGATACGGAATATACGGAGACGTCCTATTACCACATCAACAGGAGCATGGAGGCGGATTTTTCACGAATTCCCGTAGATGCCTCGATCGTGATGGACGATATGAAGATGGATCTGATTGAGCCTTACGACTACCGGGCGCTTGAAAATTTTCAGATGAAATATATGTCAGGCTTTATTGCGGAAATGTATAATCAGGGATCGGATCAATTGGAGCCGCGCGCGCACCGCAAAGCGGAGCGGGACACCGAGGATCTGATGCAGCAGACGATCGCAGGCTATTCGTCGGTGACGCCCGAGTTCCGCAACATGAACGTGCGCCAGAGAGCGGTGGATTACGCGTTGATGCCGGTCTGGGTGTATGAGTATGCATATGGTGGGGAAACCTACACATTTTATGTAAACGGGCAGACGGGAAAGATCATCGGAAAAATGCCGATATCCAAGCCGAAAGCGTTCGGTTACACTGCGTCTGTGTTCGGATTTGTCATGATCATCGGACAGATTATCCGAATGATCATGGAGATAGCGTGAGAAATTAAAAAACTTCGCGGGTTGTCATGGAGGTTAGTTATATGAAAAAGTACATAAAAAGCATGGCGGTCTTTCTCATCATCATCGCGGTGCTGCTTGTGATCTATCTGGTTTTGTGGGGAATGAAGTATGCTGTCGGGGAAGAATATGTACGGAAAAACAGCGTAGCGCCCACACAGAGGGTGTATGATTATGCCGATGTGCTGACGGATTCCGAAGAGAAAGATTTAGAGAAGCTGATTGCAAAGCGGGAAGGGCAGATCGGCTGCGATATCGTGCTTGTGATCTTAAATGAGCCGCTGGCGGAGTATGCGAGAGGCTACGAGGACGTCCTCGGACATCTTTCCGAATCGGAATATGTGATGGTGTACGCCGATAATTTCTATGACGAGAAAGCCTTTGGCTATAATGCGCCGCATGGGAACGGCTGTGTGTTTGTGGACAACTGGGATCGGAGTGACAGCGTTTATGGCTATGCTTACAATTGGCTTTCCACGTCGGGTACGGTGGAGGATAAGTTTTCCACCCGCATGATCAATCGTGTGATAGATGATGTCAATGACAGGGTTAATGAGAATCCTTATGAAGCATACAAAAGTTATGTAAACAATATTTACTACTATATGTCCGGAAACAATATGGAGCGCGTCGCGATTCCATTTTATGTGATAGTCGTGATTGCAGCGATCGTAGCGATGGTCTATCTGATCGGAAACCTGGCGAAGAATATCGGGACAAAAACAACGGTTGGAAATACTTATGTAAACGGTGGAAGACCGAAGATGAATGTCATGACCGATCAGTTTGTCAGAAAAAGTGTGACAAAAAGGCGCATCCAGTCGAGCAGCGGCGGAGGCGGTGGCGGTGGTGGCGGCGGTCATCATACATCCGCGGGCGGCCATTCGCATGGCGGAGGCGGCGGTCATCATTGACGGATATGGAGAATGCGCTCGGGAGGGAATGATTTTATGAAAAAAAGATTATGGAAAAGGAAACTGATTGCGCTGATTGCAGCGATGGTGCTGATCTGCTGTGCCTGTGGCGGCAATGCGAAGAAGGATACCGGGGACGGCAATGTGGGGAATACGTCGGATCAGCAGGACGGAAATGCCGGGGATGCAGGAGAAGACGACGAGAACGCACAGAACGGAAATGCCGGAGAAGACGGCGAGAACGCACAGGATAACGGTACGCAGGCAGAGAATTCGATCGATGTTTCCGCACTGCGGGAGCAGATGGGATTTCATGTGGAAGGTCAAACGCTTTTGGATGCGAACGGAAATCCGTTTGTAATGCGTGGCATTAACCATGCGCATACATGGTTTGCCGATCAGCTCGGCACGGCGTTAAAAGCCATTCAGGGAACCGGCTCCAACGCGGTGCGCATCGTGCTCTCGAACGGCGGACAGTGGACGAAGACCGAAGCGCAGTCCGTTGCCGATATTCTGGCAATCTGCAAAAATCTCGGCATGGTCGCTATTTTTGAAGTGCATGACGCCACGGGCTACAATGATGTGGATTCCCTGTTACAGGCGGCGGAATATTTTGTGGAGATCAAGGATGTGCTCATAGGCGAGGAGGACTACTGCATCATTAATATTGCGAACGAATGGGGCGGTGACTGGAACAGCACCCGCTGGTGCGAGGGGTATTCGCAGGCAATCCCGATGTTACGCGAAGCGGGACTGGCGCATACGATCATGGTCGATGCCTGCGGCTGGGGGCAGTACGGGAAATGCATCGGCGATCACGGCAGAGAAGTGTTTGAGTCGGATGTGCTCGGCAATACGATGTTTTCCGTTCACATGTACGGAACGGCGGGCGGCACCGAGCAGTCCATTGATGAAAATATGGGTTATGCGCTCGATCAGGATCTATGCCTTGTGATCGGTGAATTTGGATACAACCATTCGGACGGCGACGTGCAGGAGGACTATATCATGGCGCGTTGTGTGGAGCTTCATGTCGGTTATCTTGCGTGGTCGTGGAAGGGAAACGGCGGCGGTGTAGAGTACCTGGACTTGTCGAAGGACTGGAACGGCGTTTCGCTTTCCGAGGATTGGGGCGAAGTCGTCATCAACGGGCAGAACGGAATCCGGGAGACGGCGGTGCCCTGTACGGTGTTTGCACAGTAAAAAGGATGCCGGGCATCCTTTGCGAGATTTGCGTTTCACAAACTCGCGCGTACGTAATTTCCGATAGGTTAAAAAGGAATGGGAGTAATGCGTTATGCCAAACAGCAATTTCAAGGTGGACTTAAAGGGCATTATCCGCCTGTTAAGCGATAGCTTATATTCCAGTGACAAGGTATTCTTGCGGGAGCTGCTGCAGAACGCGGCGGATGCCATTGACGCAAGAAAAAAAGCAGACCCTTCCTATGCACAGGGTGCGGAAGGCAGGATTACCGTCACATACCGGCAGAAGAAAGGCGGCGCGCAGCTCATCTTTACCGATAATGGGATCGGGATGACAAGGGAAGAGATTCGGTCGTTTCTGTCTGTCATCGGTCAGTCTTCAAAGCGCAGTGACGATGCGGTCAGAAACAGCTTTATCGGGCAGTTTGGGATTGGCATTTTATCCTGCTTCCTGGTGACAAATGAGATCAAGGTTCTGACCCGCTCTGTCACGGAGGAAAAGCCTTGTCAATGGATCGGTAAAAGCGACGGCTCCTATGCTGTCACAGAATCAAAAAAGCAGATGGAGCCGGGGACGCAGGTCTATGTGGAACTGACGGGAGCTAAGTATGAGTTTTTCTCGGAGCAGGAGATCATAAACGACTTGTCGGAATACGGCTTTCTGTTACGCATACCCATTTGCTTTGACGGGGAGAATCAAAAGAAAATTCTGAATGACAATGTTATCCCGTGGCGCCGACAGCTTAGCATGGCGGATGAGATCATGAGCTTTGGGGAACAGGTTTTTGAGGAAACATTTTTTGATGTCATTCCGCTAAACGGCGGCGGTATCAATGGTTATGCCTACATTTCCACAAGGCAGGTCAGCGCGAACACGGCGGCGCAGCACAAGATTTACCTAAAAAACATGTATGTCACGGATGATGGAAGGGATTTGATCCCCAAATGGGCATTCTTCACCCGATGCATTGTGAATTTCAATGATCTGACGCCCACGGCATCCAGAGAGGGGTTCACGAAGAATCATAAGCTGCTGGAGGCGAGGAACCAGATTGAAAAGTGCATGTTTGACTATTTTGTGCTCCTGTCCGAGATGGATGTCAGGAAATTAAAGCATATTACGCTGGTTCACAATGTGGCAATCAAGTCTCTTGTTATGGAAAACGATCAGATCTTCAAGCTCTTTTTCCCTTTTTTGACGTTCCCGACCAGTCAGGGTACCTTGACAGGATTTCAAATTGTAAACGCATCGAAAACGGTTCCTGTTAATTATTGTGTGGAGATTGATGATTTTCGACGACTCTGTCCGTTGCTGGAGGGAACGAAGAGCCTCCTTGTCAACGGCGGATACATTTATGATGCCGGAATTTTACAAAAGCTGCCGAAATATTACAAGAATGTGAAAATTGCGGTCTTTGACACAGGGTCTTATGAGAATCTGCTTGCCGATCCGCCGGAGGAGTTTAAGGCAAAGATGGAAGGATTCCGGTATTTTGCGGAGCAGGGGCTTACGAATGTTCACTGCGGCGTTTCATTCAAGAGTTTTGCGCCCGGTTCCCTGCAGGCGCTGTTTGTTCCGGGAGAGGATGTCGTGTTTGATCAGGCGCTGGATGCGGGCGGTTTTTCAGGCTTTTTTGAGAATTTTGATTTCGGAGATGCGGACAAAACAGCGAATGGCAACAAGCTGTACTTAAACAGTGCCAACAGCTTTATCCAGAGTCTTTCGCAGATTCATGAGGAGGAGCTTGCGAAGAATATCATACAGGTCATATACATACAGGCGCTGCTTGCCGGACATTACACGTTAGGCGGCGGGGAGCTGGAATTGATGAATAAAAGCCTGCAAAAGCTGATGGAGTATGCGCTGTACGGAAAGCGCGGGGAGGATTAACATGTCTTTGCTGCTGTCATCTATCAAAACAACGGAATTAAAGTCGGAGGAGCTTGCCTTGTTGGTACGCAGGGTGCGGAACTTAGTTCGTGACAGTTACGATCAGATCAATCAGAATGCCGATACCCTATGTGCCCTGTATAAAAGAATCATGCAGCTTGCCCGTCAGGAAAAGGAATGGTATTTAT
The DNA here is from genome assembly GCA_014804755.1 of Lachnospiraceae bacterium. Classification (GTDB taxonomy): domain Bacteria; phylum Bacillota; class Clostridia; order Lachnospirales; family Lachnospiraceae; genus DLAJ01. The sequence continues at coordinate 23,324 of JAAUZE010000022.1, forward strand.
ATTTTAATGCCATTTATGAATTTCTGTATATCAATACACGCAAGGATGATTATCGGGAAATCGTGAAATATGCGGAGATCTATTACAGAGACAGCGCGCTGTATATGGATCGGGAGCTTCCTAACTATCCGGGGACGGATATGCGTTTGACGAATATCCTTATCTATAATCTGATCTTTAAAGCGTATTTGGAATTTTATCAGATCGACGACACGAAAATGGAAGCTTTTATGCGTCAGTATGAACTGGCGGTGCAAAAATATGGCAGGCAGTATAATTTTTATAATGATGAACTAGATTTGGCTCTTTTGTATCGGGATGTGAATCGGGCAAAGAACGCGGCTCATCATTTCTTAGAACAGGAAAAAGAGATAAAAAGCTGCTATGTCTGTGCGCATGTTAACTATTTAAACTATTTGCTGCTGACTGATCAGGAACGTCAGGCGGAGGAGCTGATGCTGGACCTGATCCATAAGAATATCCCGCTGAAACATCAATGGTGTTACCAATATTGTGAAATTGCAGAACCGGCGAACCTGTATTCCCGCGTGCTGACTGCGTGCATAAAGTATGGAAAGATGGAAGCTTTCCGCTATTTTTATGAGAAATATTGGCAGAAGCTGCCGCGCGAAAGCAAAGGGGAGCAAGGGGGCAGTGTCAGCGTTATGCCAAGGCTTTTTTATGCGTATGCGGGCTTTTTTGACAGATTGGAGGGGGATCTGCGGGCAGTAGAGGAAAGCGTGGAGAATGAGAAAAATTATACGACAGTAGATAATGTAGTGTGTGCCGTCGGTTGGTGGCTGTATTTTCTCCTGCTTGACAAGAGCGGCGTTCACGAAGTCACGATCCGGATTCCGGGGCTGGAAGCAGACGGGGATGGAAAGGTTTCTTCCTTAGAGATAAGTGCTTATATGGAGAAAAAGGCGGATGAATATGGCGGGAAATTTTCGCAGGCTCGCGCAAAGTTTGATTATCATTTTTTAAAAGAATCCTATCGGAAATGTCTGCTGGAGGAGCGATAAAAACTTCTTGAACAAAAAATGAAAACTGTGGGAACTTTTATTTGTCCCGATCAATCTATTTGGTATAGGGTTCAGACCGACGGGTAGAAAAATATCCGTCACGACAGAACCCGATATCAAAGCAGAAAACAGGAGGACAAAAAATGAAAAGAAACCTAAAAAGGATCTCCGCGCTGGCGGTGGCGGAGTATGCGTGTCGGCTATGATCCGGCAGGCTTGGCCAATTATTCAGGTTCATAACAGGAGGTAGAACGTATGATTACAACTACAAAGAATAAATTTTACACTATGATTCTTGCGATGGTCCTTATAGTATCTGTCATGTTTATGGACAGCATCGACGCTTTTGCGGCATCTGCCGTGCCAAAGCAGTATGAGTGCGTCTTCAACGCGGGGTATTACGCAGCACGTTATCCTGACCTTGCGGCTGTGTTTGGCAACGACGAGGCGGCTCTTTTTAACCACTTTGTTACCTGCGGCATTGCAGAGGGACGGCAGGGCAGCGCGGAGTTCGATGTGAACTTCTATTGCGCGGCTTATCCCGACCTTGCGGCTGCGTTCGGCAGTGACCTGCCGGCTTACTATAACCACTACGTAATGGCTGGCAAGGCGGAAGGCAGAGTTGGCGCGGGGGCAGCTTTGCCTGCGTCTCAGGCTTCGGTGGCAACGAATTCCACAGCGGCTTCGGGTCTTTCGGAAGTTCCGGTGGGAAGCATCATCACTTTCGGCAGTTATGAGCAGGACAACAACCCCGTCAACGGAAAAGAGCCGATAGAGTGGTATGTGCTGGACAAATCAGACGGTCAGATGCTGCTGTTGGCAGTTAAAATTCTGGACCACAGGATATACGGCGTCTATGACAGCGGAATATCGTGGGAGACTTGTACGCTTCGAAGCTGGCTGAACAATGATTTTTACAATGCGGCGTTTTCTGTGGAGGAGAAGGCGTTGATCGCGGACAGTTATGTAGTCAATGACACGAATCCTCATTATGACACGAAGTATGGGAATGATACGGTGGATAAGGTGTTTTGTTTAGGTTTCGGAGAATTGGAAACCTATTTCCATATAGACAGCCGTAATAGATCCAATATGTCATGGCAGGAGTATTGTAGATACTGTTATAATCAGGATCACAGGATTCTGGCGGCACCCACGGAGTATGCGCATGCAAATGGGGCGTTTTTACTTACGCCGACGGGGGCGTGGCTTTATCAGTGGGACGTAAGCTATGCAGTCGGCAGCGGTCAATGGTGGCTGCGCTCGCCCGGTTACGACATCAATTATGCAGCACGCGTCGATGTCAGCGGCGGCGTGGACACGATGGGCCGCAGCGTGGGTTACGATACGGGGGTGCGTCCCGCTTTAAGAGTGACATACGAATAAACGATATACTCATATTTGTTTTCGATTTTCTGCTTGACAAAGAATCGTTCTATTGATATTCCTATAGTCGATATTAGGCGGAATGCTTGATCCACGCTTGTTAGGGAAAATTTCTCTAACAAGCGTTTTTTATGTCGCAAATTTTCATTTTCGAAAAAAAAGCGGGAACCTATTTTTGCCCTGAGCAATCTATTATGTATAGGGTTCAGACTGACGGGCGGAAACACGTTCATCATGGCAGAACCTGATATCACAGTAGAAAGCAGGAGGACAAAAAAATGAAAAGAAATGGAAGAAGGATCACCGCGCTGGCGGTGGCGGCAGTATGCGTGTCGGCGTGTTCGCTGAACGTCTCCGCAGCAACGCTGGGGGGGGGGTAAAGGACGTATTTGACGCGTCCTATTACGCAGATTCCTATGCGGACTTAAAAGAGGCGTTCGGCTATGACGAAAATGCATTGCTTCAGCATTACATGACGTATGGGCTGAATGAGGGAAGATCGGCAAGTACCGTGTTTAATGTGGCGGAGTATCGTGCGGCATACGCGGATTTAGAGGCGGCATTCGGAGATGATTGGAATGCCTATGTTGACCATTATTATACCTATGGGATTACGGAGGGAAGAACTGCGGGCGTTTCCGGTGAGAGCAATCCCGGCGTTTCGAACAGCACACCTGTGGACAGCACAGCAGATCAGCAGACTCCGGTACAGCCCTCCGGTTCTGTCTCTGAGATTTGGCTGGGGGAATTCGATTCTGATTATTACGGTGTTTTTAACAGCAACGGAACGCCTGTCAATGTAGGCGTAGACTATACCGGTGGCGATTGTGCATTGCTTGACAACGGGTATGAATCCCGTTGGTTCGAAGTGGTCGTGTGGACGTACGACGGCACGCCGATAGATTCTCAGACGCTGGTAAATGCGATCGGTTTTGATCCGGCCTGTGTACAAAATCCGGTACTCACATACAATTCTGATAACCATGCGAAATGGAATTGTGACATCAATTATAATGGTGCCGTCTATACGGGTTGTGAGATCGAGATGGAATGGTCAATATGGGGAACAAATGATTCAGAAACGGAAACGGACGGCGTTACTGCAGATTACTGGATCACGCTGCCGGAGGGATGCCGGTTAACCGTGACTGTTCAGCTCGATGCGAATACAGTCGTGAAGAAATACAAATAAAGAGCAATATTTATTTTCGCAAAAGCAGAAACCTTTTTTTGTCCGGCATAACCGATTCTCTATGAGGTTCAGACTGACCGGCGGAAGCATATCCGCGCTGGCAGAACCTAATATAACAGTAGAAAGCAGGAGGACAAAAAATGAAAAAAAGAAGGTTTCAAAAAATCACCGCGCTGGCAGCAGTGGCAGTATCCGTTGCTGCCTGCCCGCTGAGCGCATCCGCAGCAGAGGTAAAGGACGTATTTGACGCGTCCTATTACGCAGATTCTTATGCGGACTTAAAAGAGGCGTTCGGCTATGACGAGGCTGCATTGCTTCAGCATTACATGACGTACGGACTGAATGAGGGAAGAACCGCAAGCACCGTGTTTGATGTGGCGGCGTACCGTGCGGCATACGCGGATCTGGAGGCGGCATTCGGGGATGACTGGAATGCTTATGTAAACCATTATTATACATACGGGATCACGGAGGGAAGAACTGCGGGCGTTCCCGGAGAGAGTATTCCCGGCATCTCAGACAGCACTTCGGACAACACCTCTGCGGAAGGCACGCCTGTGGAAGGCGCGGCAGGTCAGCAGGCGCCGGTGCAGACGTCCGGTTCCGAGATTTGGGTGCAGTCGTCCGGATATGACGGCGTTTATGATAAGTATGACGGCGTTTATGATAACAACGGAACGCCTGTCAATGTAACGATCGCGTATTCGGATGTCAGAGATTATGATGGCTGGTATGATCCCAATCCGGGATGCGAATGGCAGTCTTTTAACGTGAGCGTGACTGTGCATGATGCGGACGTGGACTCTTTTTATCAGGCACTGAAAAATGCGATCGGTTTTGATCAGTCCAGCGTGCAGAATCTGGTACTTACATATGCAAATGAGCACGAGGCGGGGTGGACGTGCGATATCATTCATAACGGCAGCGTCTATGAATCGGTGATTATGCTGGAATGGTATAAGTTTATGGGCTCGGGCACCGGAGTGGGCGCAGATTTTATAATTGTGGTGCCGCAGGGTTACCGTTTGACCACAACCGTTCAGATGGATGCGAATACGGTCGTGAAGCATAAGTAAGAATAACAAAAAAAGCAAAAAGGAAACCATCATCGCCAGCCGTACGATGATGGTTTTTTTTTGAGGGGTTTTTATCATTAAAAAATTACATTTTATTCACTGCAAGATTCAGGCGGGAAATTTTTCTGGAAGCGTAATTTTTGTGATATACGCCCTTGCTTGTCGCCTTATCAATCGCGCTTGTCGCCGCTAATACAGCAGATGCAGCAGCTTCCTTATCCTTCGCATCGATCGCAGCATATACCTTCTTAACTGCGGTTCTTACGCTGGAACGGATTGCTTTATTTCTGTCTGCCTTTTTCTGGCTTACTAAAATTCTTTTTTTCGCGGATTTGATATTTGCCATGATAACACCTCCATATTTTCTATTTGTTGACAGCGGTGTTTCATTATAGCCGGACACGGACGAACTAATGTAAACACACATAGAGTATAATAGTGAATTTCCGTGATTCTGTCAATACATAAATTCCTTTTTTTCGGTCAAAATAACAAAAATATTTCCGAATGGAAAAGAGGGATGGGGGAAATGGCATTTCAGATCAGAACGGATCTCGCATTGGAGGCACGCGAGAGTGCAGAGGAAGCGTCCGGGGACTTAAGAGGGGTGAGTGTGGACGAATATGACTTGGAGGCGTCGGATATTCATGTGACAAAGGTCGTCATTGAATCCGCAAACGGAGCAACGGCGCTCGGCAAGCCGATCGGAACGTACATCACGCTGGAGGCGCCCGCCATGACGGAGCCGGATGAGGATTATCATAAGGAAATTTCCGAGGAGATTGCAAAACAGCTTTGGGAGCTGCTGCCGGACATGACGAGGGAGCAGTCCATTTTGGTCGTGGGACTCGGCAACCGGGATGTGACGGCGGACTCGTTAGGGCCGCGTGTGACGGACAATCTGCTCATTACCAGACAGGTGATGAAGGAATTCGGTGCGGCGGCGTATGAACGGGAAAAAATGCATTCGATCAGCGCCGTTGTACCGGGCGTTATGGCGGCGACGGGCATGGAAACGGCGGAGATCATACGGGGTGTCGCAGGGCAGACGAAACCGGATGCGGTTGTCGTGATCGATGCGCTTGCGGCGCGCAGTACCAGACGCTTAAACCGGACGATACAGATCACGAATACGGGGATTCATCCGGGATCCGGTGTGGGGAATCACAGAAACGCGATCACGGCGCAGACGATCGACGTACCGGTCGTCATTGCGATCGGGATTCCGACCGTCGTGGATGCACAGACGATCGTCAATGACGCGATCGGCAGGTGGAACGTGGGAGAGCATGGATCGGGCGGCGCGCTGGAAACACCGGAGCTGTTGCCGGAGCTGGCCAATTTTTATGTCACAGGGAAAGATGTCGATGAGATCGTAAAGCGTTTAAGTTATACCATCTCAGAGGGATTGAACCGGGCGTTTGAGCGTTTCGGTGCGGAGAGTTAGGAAGCGAAAGCACAGCGATTCGCTCGGATGAGCGCATACGTCATATCACTGCGTCTTGTCTCATAGAATAGAACAGATTACGGATAAGAGGGTAATGCCGTGCGTATGCGGGAGATTTCCATACAGACGGGCAGGAGCAAGAGGGCAAAGGTGTGCCTCATTGTCCTTCTGCTGCTGCTTTTTCTTTTAGCGGTATCCAATATCATACACGGTACGGCAGGGGAACGGACAAACGTTTCGGGTGGGGAGAGCCGAGAGGGATTTGGGATTGCTTTTTTGGAAAGCGTGAGGGACAGGGTGTATCGGAGCCTTGTGCCGCTTTATGCATTTGCCGACGAAAAATATCTGCCGGAAAACGCAGGACAGATGCTGCTGCAGGCAGCCTGCGGGGAAATGCCGATTTTGCTGCAGATCGGGGAATATGGGGAAACAAGGAATACGGAGAGCCGCAGCACCTATGAGGAGCTGATCGCATGGGAGATCGAGCGGGAGCGGAGCATGCTTACGGAAAATCCGACGGCGGAAGACGGGGAGGAGGAAACGTATTGGAGTGCGCAGGATCTGCCGCCCACGGCGCCGAACCCTGCGGACACGCAGCTTGTAAATGAACTTGTACTCTCGGAAAATCAGGCGTATGCCAGAGAGACGCAGCAGGGAAACATCGTCGAAACGATGTCGGGCAGCTTCACCCTGCGCACGGTGCCGAGCTTTACCTATGACTGGACGCAGTATGAGGAGCTTGAGGATCTGGTGAAAGGCTTTTATATCGTGGACCCGACGACAACGGCGACGGCGGAGCGCTTAAACATCGCAGAGCTGACAGGGGCCGATATGACACTCCATGGAAGCGCTGAAAGTCCGCAGATTCTGATCTATCATACTCATTCACTGGAGGCTTATGCCGATTCCACGGAAGGAGATTTGTCAACCGGCGTGGTCGGAGCAGGGGAATATCTGGCGCAGCTTTTGCATACGCAATACGGATTCAATGTGATTCATCACACAGGGCAGTATGATGTGGAAAACCGCGACCGGGCGTATTCCTGCGCGGAACCCGCAATACGGCAGATCCTGGAGGAAAATCCGACGATCGAGGTGGTGATCGACCTGCATCGGGACGCGGTAAAAGAAGATGTCCGGCTCGTCGCGGATATCGACGGCAGACCGACGGCGAAATTTATGTTTTTTAACGGTTTAAGCTATAATAACACGCAGGGAAACATTGATTATCTGTATAATCCTTACATAAAAGACAATCTGGCGTTCTCTTTTCAGGCGCAGGCGCTTGCAAACGAATATTATCCGGGCGTTACGCGTGGAATTTATCTGCGCGCGCTGCGTTATAACATGCATTTTTGCCCGAAAAGCATGCTGATCGAGCTGGGGGCGCAGACAAACACCTGCGAGGAAGTTTGGAATGCGGTGCCGATCATTGCGCAGATTTTAGGGATGGAGCTGAGCGGGGAAAGGTAGCGGGGGGCACGGTTTGCGCTGCCTGTCTACAGGCGGACAGGGGATACGACCTACAGATTGCACGTGGACACGGGAAACAATATTTGTTATAATCCATAAAGAGTCTGAATGAGACCGGGGAATTGCGAAACGCAATTGCCTGTTTCATGGGATGAGGGAAAAGGAGTACCGTTATGGCACAGATCGATCAAAGTAAAATACGTAATTTCTGCATCGTAGCGCATATCGACCACGGAAAGAGTACGCTGGCGGACCGGATCATCGAACGGACGGGGCTTTTGACCGAGCGGGAGATGCAGGCGCAGGTGCTTGACAATATGGACTTAGAGCGTGAGAGGGGCATCACCATCAAAGCGCAGGCGGTCAGAACCGTATATAAGGCAAAAAACGGGGAGGAATATATTCTAAACCTGATCGATACGCCGGGGCATGTGGATTTTAACTATGAGGTCAGCAGAAGCCTTGCCGCCTGTGATGGCGCAATCCTGGTCGTGGATGCGGCGCAGGGCATTGAGGCGCAGACGCTTGCCAATGTTTACTTGGCGCTTGATCATGACTTAGAGGTCATACCCGTGATCAACAAGATCGACTTACCGAGCGCAGAGCCGCAGCGCGTCATCGATGAGATTGAGGATGTGATCGGCATCGAGGCGCAGGATGCGCCGCTCATTTCCGCGAAAAACGGCATCGGTATCGACGAGGTGTTAGAGGCGGTCGTACAGAAACTGCCTGCCCCTTCGGGTAGTGCGGACAACCCCTTAAAAGCGTTGATCTTTGACTCCGTTTATGATTCCTATAAGGGCGTCATTATTTTTTGCAGGATCAAAGAGGGGACGGTCAAAAAAGGAACGAGAATTAAAATGATGGCGACGGGAGCAGAGCAGGATGTGGTCGAGGTCGGTTATTTCGGCGCAGGACAATTTATTGCTTGTGACGAGCTTTCCGCGGGCATGGTCGGCTATATCACGGCGTCCATCAAAAATCTGAAGGAGACGCAGGTCGGCGATACGGTGACGGATGCGGACGCACCGTGTGCAGAGCCGCTTCCGGGATATAAAAAAGTACAGTCCATGGTCTACTGCGGTCTGTATCCCGCGGATGGCGCGAAATATCCGGATTTACGGGATGCCTTGGAAAAACTGCAGTTAAACGACGCGTCCCTGCAATATGAGCCGGAGACGTCCGCCGCGCTCGGATTCGGCTTCCGATGCGGCTTTTTAGGACTTCTGCATTTAGAGATCATCCAGGAACGCTTGGAGCGTGAATACAATCTGGATTTGGTAACGACAGCGCCGGGCGTTGTCTATCGTGTATATAAGACAAACGGTGATATGGTGGAGCTGACGAATCCGTCCAATCTGCCCGATCCGTCGGAAATTGATTATATGGAAGAGCCGATCGTGAGCGCGGAGATCATGGTGACGACGGAATTTATCGGTTCGATCATGCAGCTCTGTCAGGAGCGGCGCGGCAGGTATGTGAGCACGGAATATATTGAGACGACGCGCGCGCTCTTAAAATACGATCTTCCCTTAAACGAGATCATCTATGATTTTTTTGACGCCTTAAAATCGCGTTCAAGAGGCTATGCCTCCTTTGATTATGAGATCAAGGGCTACGAGCGTTCTTCACTGGTCAAGCTGGACATTCTCATCAACCGCGAGGAGGTCGATGCGCTTTCCTTTATCGTGCATGCGGACAGCGCCTATGAGCGCGGGCGGAGAATGTGCGAGAAGTTAAAAGAAGAAATTCCGCGTCATTTATTTGAGATTCCGATTCAGGCGGCGGTCGGCGGCAAGGTCATTGCGCGCGAGACGGTCAAGGCCATGCGCAAGGACGTGCTTGCCAAGTGTTACGGCGGCGATATTACGCGAAAAAAGAAGCTGTTAGAAAAGCAGAAGGAAGGCAAAAAGCGTATGCGCCAGATCGGAAGCGTCGAGATTCCGCAGAAAGCATTTATGTCGGTTTTGAAGCTGGATGATGATTGAGATGGAAGGCATGATGGAGGGAAAGCGCACGAGCGAGAGGAAACGCGTGATGGAGCCGGCAGAGAACGAACGCAGTCACGGCAAAAAGCCGCTGGCCATCTATCTTCATATTCCGTTCTGTGTGCGCAAATGCCTGTACTGTGATTTTTTATCCGCGCCTGCGTCTGCGGACAGGATTGAGAATTATGTAAACTTGCTGCTTCGCGAGATCCGGGCGGCTGCGGACTGTGGACAATTGCAGGATTATGAGGCGGCAACGGTCTTTCTGGGCGGCGGAACGCCGTCCCTGCTTGCCGCAGGTCAGATAGAAACAATTTTATGTAAACTCAGAGCGGTCATTCCCGTCCGCGCGGATGCAGAGATCTCGATGGAAATGAACCCGGGAACCGTGACGAAGGAGGAGCTTGCGGATTTAAAGCGCATCGGGATAAACCGGATCAGCATCGGCGTGCAGTCCCTACAGGATGACGAGCTTGTTTTGCTCGGACGGATTCACCGCGCAGCGGAAGTGTACCGGCTGTGGGAGTGGACGGAACAGTTGCAATTTCGAAATCGCAGTCTCGACCTGATGAGCGGCATTCCGGGACAGACGCGGGAGAGTCTCCGCGATACGCTTGAGAAAGCGGCGGCGCTTGAGCCGGAGCATATTTCCGCCTACAGCCTGATCGTGGAGGAGGGGACGCCCTTTTACGCGATGTATCCGAACGGCGCGGTGGATGAGGAGACGGACAGAAAGCTCTATGCGCTGACGAAGGAAGTGTTAAAAAAGCATGGTTATGAGCGCTATGAAATCTCCAATTATGCGAAGGCCGGCTATGCGTGCAGGCATAATCTCACTTACTGGACCCGTGGGGAGTATTTGGGCTTCGGACTCGGCGCGGCTTCCTTGATGAATGACGTGCGTTTTCGGAATGCGGACACGGCGGCAAGGTATGAACAGGACATCCGCGTAAGGGAAAACTGTGCGGGAAAGAACATGCCTGAATTCGGCGACGCATCGCCTGCCTACGAGGAGTGGGAACCGCTTTCCGTAAAAGAGCGCATGGCGGAGACGATGTTTTTGGGACTCAGGCTGACAAAGGGCGTATCGGAGCAGGCGTTTTATGAGCAGTTTGGGTGTTCCCTGAACGAGGTATACGGCAGCGTATTAGAGAAACACAGGAAGAACGGACTTCTGAAGCAGAAGGACGGCTTCTTTTTTCTTACAGAGTACGGATTGGATGTCAGCAATTATGTGATGGCTGACTTTTTATTGTGAAAACTTACGAAAAAGGTGCTTTTTTTCTTGCGTTTTTTGGACATGATTTGTATAATAAAAGTAGATTGCAATTTTTTGCGTAGGGTGGAAAGGCACTTTCAATCCCAAGGTCACATAGAATATATCAAATTGACTTTGGGGGCTTCTTTTGAAAACGTTTCAAAAACCGTTATCCGCGCAGGAGGAAACCCGATACCTTAGGCAGATGCGGGAAGGCGGCGAGGAGGCTTTAGAAGCGAGACGAATCCTGATCGAGCGGAATCTTCGGCTTGTCGCCCATGTTGCCAAGAAGTACCAAAGTCCGTCGCAGGAGTTGGACGATTTGATTTCCACGGGCGCGATCGGGCTGATCAAGGCGGTGGACAGTTTTAATCATGAGAAGGGCAGCAGGCTTGCAACTTATGCGGTGCGCTGCATTGACAATGAACTTTTGATGATGTTTCGCTCCCGAAAAAAGATTTCCAGAGAGGTTTCCATATACGAGCCCATCGGTACAGATAAGGAGGGCAACGAGATCAGCCTGCTCGATATTATCGAACACGAGCAGACGGATGTTGTCGAGCGGATGGAATTGGAGGAGCGGCTGAAAGTGCTGCCGCGGTATGTAAGGGAATGCCTGACCAAAAGGGAACAGCAGATTATTTTTATGCGCTACGGTCTTTTGGACGGACATGAGATGACACAGCGTGAGATCGGAGAAAAGCTGTCTATTTCGCGAAGCTATGTCTCACGAATCGAAAAAAAGGCGTTGCACAAGATGCTGACGTGTTATTTGGAGAGCGAGCAGAGACAGCATAGACGGACAAAAGCGGACATAAAGGGGGAAAGCGGGAATGTTATTTGTTAAAACGGCGGAATTAAAGGCAGGGATGAGACTTGCGCGGCCGATTTACAGTAAAGAAGGCGTATTGCTATATGAGAGAAATTCCAAGCTGACCTCGCAGAGTATTAATTCTGTGAGAAATTTCGGACTGATCGGCATTTTTATTCTTGAGCCTGCCGAGCCCGTACCGCCGATGACAAAGGACGATATTGAGTTTGAGCGTTTCCAGACAATGAATGTCTATGCGATCGAGGATGAGCTTAGCAAGATCATTCAGACAAAGCGCGCAGCCAAAACACAGGTGATCACTGCAAATGTGATTCGTTCTTACGGACATTTGGATAAAAAAATCAATTTCGTACAGAATCTGCGCAGCAAAGAGGATTATGTGTGCAAGCACGCCCTTAATGTTGCGATTCTGTGCGCGATGATCACGCATGTGATGAACATGAAGCTGGATGAACAGCTTGAGACGATCATTGCGGCGATCGTTCATGACATCGGAAAGCTCATGCTGGGAAAGAGCGCACCGGAGCGCTTGGCGGATGCGGAAGCCGTTGAGAGCTTTGAAGTGCAGGGATTTGATCTGGTGGATAAGGCATTTTCCTCAAATCCGGGCGTGAAGCGGATCTGTGTGCAGGCGCAGAAAATGCAAAGTAATTTTGAAAAGGGAGTATACAATTCCGATATTAAATTGGTGTCGGGGGCAAAGGTTCTTTTGGTTGCGAACATGTATGATGAAATGACGGCGATGCAGTTTGAGGGCGAGCCCGCATCCGAGGTTCGGGCGCTGCGTCTGCTGTTGGAAAATCCCGACGTGTTCGATCCTAACGTTGTGGATGCGATGATCCGGTCCATCAACATTCTCGGCGCAGGAAGCTGTGTGGAGCTGAATACGGGAGAAAAAGGTCTGGTTCTCGTACAGAATAACGAGAATATTCTGCGCCCGATGATCCTGACCTTTGATACGAATATGATCGTCGATCTCGGCAATGAAATGGCATACGGTGATATGGAGATCAAGGACATCATGAAGACGATGGACAACCGTTATGTGATCGATACCGAGGCGCTCAAGCGCAGCGGATTTGCGTTTGAGGAGCCGGAATATGTGGAGGTTCCCGAGGAAGAGGGATACGTTCCAGGACGGGATTTTTAAGAAAAAACAAAATGCCTGCGGGCAGGGACATGGTGATCGCGGGCATCTTGCGCTTGGTAAACGGCTGAAAAAGAATCTGACTAAGAAGAAACGAGGAGAAAACGGTAATGGGAATCATTTCTGTGGAGGAAGTACTTGCAAAGGCGAAGGAGGCGGGGGCTTCCGATGTACATATTACGGTCGGAGTGCCGCCTAAGATGCGTGTCAACGGCGATCTCATCACGATGGATTATGAGCGTATGCTCCCGCCCGACACACATAGAGTAGTAGAAGATATTATGAGTGATTTTCAGCTTCAGCATTTTGAGGAACGGGGCGAATATGATATGTCCTTTTCCATTCCCAATATCGGGAGATACCGTGTCAACGCGTATAAGCAGAGAGGTTCTGTCGCGGTTGCGCTCCGCTTGGTGGGAACAGAAATCCCGGCGCCGGAGAAACTCGGCGTACCGCCCTCTGTTGTGGAATTGTCGCAGCGGAAAAGAGGACTGGTCCTTGTGACGGGACCGACCGGAAGCGGTAAGTCCACGACGCTTGCGGCAGTCATTGATAAGATCAATAACACGAGGGATGCTCATATCATCACGCTGGAGGATCCGATCGAGTACCTGCATTCCCACAAGCTTTCCATGGTCAATCAGCGTGAGATCGGTCTGGATACGCAGAGCTATGCCAACGCGCTGCGCGCTGCGCTCCGTGAAGACCCCGACGTTATTCTTGTCGGCGAGATGCGTGATTTTGATACGATCAGTGTTGCCATTACGGCGGCGGAGACGGGGCACCTTGTTCTTTCCACACTGCATACGATCGGAGCGGCGAGCACGGTCGATCGTGTCATTGACGTATTTCCGCCCCATCAGCAGCAGCAGATCCGCGTACAGCTCTCAAACGTGATTGAGGCGGTCGTGTCTCAGCAGCTCATTCCGACAGCGGACGGAAGAAGCCGTGTGGCGGCGTTTGAGGTCATGCATGCCAATCATGCGGTGCGCAATCTGATCCGTGAGGGGAAATCCCATCAGCTTGTATCCGTCATGCAGACGAACCGTAAAATGGGTATGATCACGATGGATGAGGCCATACAGCAGCATTATATGGAAGGACGCATCACGCGCGAAATGGCAATTCAGTTTGCGACCGATCCCGATGGGATGTCCTTGAAGCTGCTCTAAAGCTTGTGCCGCATAAAGCGTTATACCGCTTAAAGTGTTTACCGCGTAAAGCGGTATGTCTGAAAAGATGGAAACGGATTCATTCGTATAGCACTCCGGCAGTCTATCTACGGACTGCCGGGATTGATTTATTCTTTTTTTCGATAAGGCAGACGTTTTGTTTCTGACAAACGTTGTTCGCCGCTATTTCCCAATTTTAACAAATGGCAATGAATTCAAAAGTGTAAGATTCGTTTTTGTGGATGAATGAAGTTATGTAAACTAAATAAATGAACTTGCAAAATACAATGTATGTGTAAAATATAAACCCATGCGTTTCGCAGTTTCTAAAAAATAAAATACAAAAGGAGGAGCATCGTATGTTTACGACAACGTTATCGGGAGGTCTGAACGGGATTGAGAGCTATCTCGTCCGTGTGGAGGTGGATACCGCGCAGAGTCTTCCGGGCTTTGACATGGTGGGAATGCTTGGCAGCGAGGTGAAAGAGGCAAGGGAGCGCGTGCGCGTCGCGCTGAAAAATACGGGTATCCGCGTGCCGCCGGTCCGTATTACCGTGAATCTTTCTCCGGCGGATGTGCGCAAGGAGGGGACGGCATTCGACCTGCCGATCGCCGTAGGGGTGTTGACGTCCCTGCAGATGATACCGGAAACGCATACGGACAGCATACTGTTTTTAGGGGAGCTTGGCTTAAACGGGGAGATCAAAGCCGTGCGCGGCGTGCTGCCGATCGTGCTGGCGGCAAGAGATCAAGGAATCGCCTGCTGCGTCGTGCCGAAAGAAAATGCGCAGGAGGCATGCGTGGTACAGGGCATGCGGGTCGTCGGCGTGCAAAGCTTAGGGCAACTTTGCGATTATCTGTGCGCGCCGCCCGGTGAGCGGGAGAAGCAGATTCCGTATGAAAAGAAGGAAATCCGGCCACAGAATGCCGGCACGGGGCAGGCGCTTGATTTTGCCGACATCAACGGACAGCCTGCCGTGCGGCGGGCTGTTGAGATTGCGGCGGCGGGTTTTCACCACATCATGCTGATCGGGCCGCCCGGTTCGGGCAAGACGATGATCGCAAAAAGAATCCCATCCGTTCTCCCTCCGCTTTCCTTCGAAGAAAGTCTGGAAGTCTCAAAAATCTACAGCGTATCCGGTCTGCTTCGTGCAGGCGAATCTCTCATAACGAAACGTCCTTTTTTAAGTCCGCATCACACCATTTCCAAATATGCGCTGGCAGGGGGCGGCAGAGTGCCGCTTCCGGGCGTCATCAGTCTGGCGCACAGAGGTGTCTTATTTCTGGATGAGCTTCCCGAATTCGGCAGGGAAGTGATCGACATTATGCGCCAGCCGCTGGAGGATAAGCAGGTGCATATTGCAAGAAGCTGCGCAAGCTATACGTATCCGGCGGATTTTATGCTTGTGGCCGCGCTCAACCCGTGTCCGTGCGGCTATTATCCCGACCGCAACCGGTGCAACTGCACGCCGGGGGAGATTCGGCGTTATCTTTCGCGGATTTCGGGGCCGATCTTAGACCGGATCGACCTTTGCGTGGAAGCGCCGCGTCTGTCCATCGGAGAAATTTCCACGGAGCAAAAAAATGAAAGCTCCGCCGCGATCAGAGAGCGCGTCATGGCGGCAAGAGAGCGGCAGGAGCATCGTTTCCGGGGAACGCCGTACCGCTTTAACACCGATCTCGGGGCAGGGGACTTAAAACGCTATGTGCCGTTAGGATCGGCGGAAAAGAACATGCTGGAGCAGATTTTTCAGACAATGAACTTAAGTGCAAGAGCGTATCACCGTATCATCCGGCTTGCGCGCACCATTGCTGACTTAGACGGAAGCGGGGACGTGCTGGAACGGCATATCAGCGAGGCGGTCTGCTACCGTGTGGCGGACGCGAAGGAGTGGATTGCGGGGAGATAAATTGAAAAATGATCCACTGCATTTCGCAATGGGGAATCATACATAACTGAAAAAAGGAGGAAAACCAATGGATCAATCAAAAACGATCTATGCATGCTGGCTTGACCGCATTCCGTCGATCGGGACGGTCAGCGCGAAACGCCTGCTTGCCGAATACGGAAACGCGGAGCAGCTATACCGGCTGCCGGAAAAGGAGGTGAAGGAGCTTTCCGAGCGCAAATTGCTCACGGCGGCACAGGCGGGGAGGCTGCGGGAGTGGCAGACAGATTTTCGATACGATCCGCACAGACTTTATGAGGAGATGACCGCGCAGGGTATCCGGGTTCTTTTTTGTGAGGATCGGGAATATCCGAAACAGTTAAGAGATATTCCGGAACCGCCGAATATGCTCTATATCAGAGGAGACGTCCCAGACGGACTAAAGCCGAGTGTCAGTATCGTCGGGGCGCGGCTCTGCTCTGACTATGGGCGGTATACGGCGCGCAAGTTTGCACATGTGCTTGCGGAGGCGGGCGTACAGATTATCAGCGGTATGGCGCTCGGTATCGACGGCATCAGCCATCAGGCGGCAATGGAGGCGGGCGGCAGGACGTTTGCCGTGCTTGGGTGCGGCGTTGACATCTGTTACCCTACACAGAACAAGAATATTTATGAACGGATTCCGGCACAGGGCGGTATTTTGTCGGAATATCCGCCCGGCACGGCTCCCTGTGCGGGACTTTTTCCGAGAAGAAACCGTATTATCAGCGGACTGGCGGATGTATTACTCGTGATAGAGGCCCGCAAAAAGAGCGGTACGCTCATTACAGTGGATGCTGCGCTGGAGCAGGGAAAAGAAGTTTACGCCCTGCCGGGGAGAGTGACGGACGCGTTGAGCGGCGGCTGTAACGGTCTGATCGCGCAGGGCGCAGGGATCGCCACTTCGCCTGAGCAGCTTTTGGAGGAATTATCGCGGCTCTGGGGACGGAGTACTCTGCGTGCAGGCGGCAAGGCAGCAGGGTGTGAGAATACGGGGATGTTTGACAGCGCAGCGGGAAACACCGGGACGCCTGACAGAATCGGGGGATGCGGCGGGGCACCCGGCAGCGAGCAGGAGCGCTTAGTTTATGCTCTTTTATCCGAGGAGGGACAGACGATTGATATGCTGATGAGCCGGAGCGCGCTTGTACCGGGGGAATTTTCTGCCGCGCTCATGCATCTTTGCATCAGCGGACGTGCCGTGTGCAGACAGGGGAGATATTACCGGGACGACATAGGGGAATAAAAAAGAAATTCTCGAAAAAGAAATTTTTTCTCAAAGTTTTCAATTTTCCCTTGAAACAACATAAAATTTGGTGTATAGTCGTACGCGTTACTTCTTATATTAGTAGGGAGCAACAAGCTTCCGGTAAGTTGAGGAAGCTGTAAGGAAAGTGAACAGGGGAAAACAAATGGCAAAAAATCTGGTAATCGTAGAGTCACCCGCAAAGGTGAAGACCATCAAAAAATTTCTGGGAACTAATTATGAGGTCATGGCGAGCAACGGACATGTCAGGGATCTTCCGAAGAGCAGACTCGGTGTGGATGTAGATAACGACTATGAACCGCAGTACATTACCATCAGAGGTAAGGGCGATATTCTTGCAAACTTGAGAAAAGAAGTCAAGAAAGCGGATAAGATCTATCTCGCAACCGACCCGGACCGCGAGGGGGAAGCGATCTCATGGCATTTGATCGCTGCGCTTAAATTGGAAAATAAAAAGGTGTACCGCATTACCTTTAACGAAATCACGAAAAACGCAGTCAAAGAATCTTTTAAGCATCCGAGGGAGATCGATCTGGATTTGGTGGATGCGCAGCAGGCGCGCCGCTGCCTTGACCGGATGGTGGGCTATCGCATTTCGCCGCTGCTCTGGGCAAAGGTGAAGCGGGGCTTGAGCGCGGGACGCGTACAGTCTGTCGCGCTGCGCATTATCAGCGACCGTGAGGAGGAGATCAACGCATTTGTTCCCGAGGAATACTGGTCTTTGGACGCTTATCTTGCCGTGGCGGGGGAAAGAAGACAGCTCATCGCTAAATTTTATGGAGATAAAAACGGAAAGATCGACATCCATTCCGCTGAGGAAATGCAGGCGATCACCAAAGCGCTCTCAGGAGCGGAATATAAAGTGGATGAAGTGAAAAAGGGGGAGCGCGTAAGGAAGCAGCCCCTGCCGTTTACGACATCCACGCTCCAGCAGGAAGCGAGCAAGGTGCTCAATTTTTCCACGGCAAAAACAATGCGTCTTGCACAGCAGCTTTATGAGGGGGTAGATATTAAGGGCGCGGGCACGGTCGGACTGATCACCTATCTGCGTACCGATTCCACGCGTGTGTCAGAGGAAGCGGAGCGTACGGCGCACGATTATATCGAAGAGCAGTACGGAAGTGAATATAACCGGAAAGAGGATAACAAGGAGAAGCAGACCGGCAAAAATATACAGGATGCGCATGAAGCGATCCGCCCGACGGATCTGACGCGCACGCCGATTGCGTTAAAAGATGCTATTCCGAGAGATCTGTTTCGACTTTATCAGCTTATTTGGAAGCGGTTTGTCGCAAGCCGCATGGCAGCTGCGCGCTATGAGACAACATCCGTGCGGATCGCAGCGGGTGATTACCGCTTTAACGTCTCGGCATCGAAACTCGTTTTTGACGGCTTCTTAAGCGTGTATGTACAGGAGGATGAGGAAAAAGAAGAAAGCAATACCATGATGAAAAGCCTGGATAAAAACTCGCAGCTTTCATTCGTACAGTTTGAAGAGAAGCAGCACTTTACGCAGCCGCCGGCACATTACACGGAGGCTACGCTTGTGCGGGCGTTAGAGGAGCTTGGCATCGGAAGACCGAGTACCTATGCGCCGACGATCACGACCATCCTTGCGCGCCGTTATATCGTGAAAGAAAATAAGAATCTCTATGTGACGGAGCTTGGCGAGGTCGTCAACAATATGATGAAGGACGCGTTCCCGACGATCGTGGATGTGAACTTTACCGCTAATATGGAAATGCTTTTGGACGGCATTGAGGAGGGAAACGTCAATTGGAAGACTGTCGTATCCAATTTCTATCCCGATCTGGACGAGGCAGTAAAGCAGGCGGAGCAGGAGCTTTCCGAGGTTGAGATCGCTGATGAGGAGGCGGATGAGGACTGCGAGCTGTGCGGAAGAAGAATGGTCATTAAATACGGACCGCACGGCAAATTTCTCGCATGTCCCGGATTTCCGGAGTGCCGTAACACGAAGCCTTATTTTGAAAAAATCGGCGTTCCCTGTCCGAAGTGCGGTAAAGATCTTGCGATCAAGCGCACGCGCAAAGGAAGAAAGTATTACGGCTGTCTGGGCTATCCCGACTGCGACTTTATGTCATGGCAAAAGCCGGAAACAACGGAAGAAGCAAAAATCTCTAAATAGTGGACAAATAATAAGCCTTATGCTACAATTGTTATGCATAAGGCTTTTTTGTCTGATAATTTCGAAAGTGTTCCCATGAAGCGCTGCAAAAGATGAGGAGAGTCCCATGAGTAGTGTACAATTGCTGGATAAAACAAGAAAAATCGGTAAGCTGTTACATAACAATAATTCCAGCAAGGTTGTGTTCAGCGATATTTGCAATGTGATGCAGGATATTCTGCAGTCTAATGTGCTTGTGATCAGCAGAAAAGGAAAGGTACTCGGTATCGGGAACTATCCGGGGATTGAGAACATTACCGAGCTGGTCGTAGGAGAAGTCGGCAGATTCATCGATACGCTTTTGAACGAACGGATGCTTTCCGTGCTCTCGACAAAAGAAAATGTTAATCTGGAGACGCTTGGCTTTGAAGGGATTGATACAACGCGTTTTCAGGGCATTATCACGCCGATTGAGATTGCGGGAGAACGTCTTGGCACGTTGTTTTTGTATAAAAGCGATGGCGCGTACGATATTGACGATATTATTTTATGTGAATATGGTACGACTGTCGTCGGGCTGGAGATGCTGCGCTCCGTCAACGAGGAGAATGCGGAGGAGGTTCGTAAGACGCAGGTCGTGCGCTCAGCGATCAATACGCTTTCGACGTCTGAGCAGGAGGCGGTCGTTCACATTTTTGATGAGCTGGGCGGCATGGAGGGCATTCTGGTTGCGAGCAAGATTGCGGACCGTGTCGGCATCACACGTTCCGTCATCGTCAATGCGCTGCGGAAGTTTGAGAGCGCGGGCGTGATCGAGTCCCGTTCGTCGGGGATGAAAGGCACCTATATCCGCGTGTTAAACGACGTGGTGTTTGATGAAATCAGAGAGTTAAAGGAGAGCCGGCAGGGCGGATTTCACTGATAAAGGAGTGGAGGTATAAAATTGTGAATCCGCATGGAAAATATCGGAATAATGTGTTACAATAAAAAGTAGTCTTTTAAATAAAAATCTATACATAAAGCAGGGCTGACTATGGCAGGGTTAAGAAAAAAAATACGAATCGGTGATATGCTCGTAGATGCCGGTGTCATTACACCGGATGACCTACAGAGAGGATTGGAATTACAGAAAAAGAGCGGAAGAAAACTTGGAGAAACGCTTGTCGAGGAAGGAATCGTCAGTGACGAGACGCTGGCGACGCTGCTCGCAGAGCAGCTCGGCATGGAGATGGTGGATATTCAAAGCATCTCGATTCCGGAGGAGGTTCTGAACCTGGTTCCCCAGCATATGCTGCGGAGCAAGAAAATGATTCCTTATGCGATCGATCCTGGAAATATGAACGTGTTGCTCGTGGCAATGGCGGACCCGATGGACTTCTCCGCGATGGACGATATTTCCATTATCACGAACTATCAGGTCGAGCCTGCGATCGCAACGCAGCAGAGCATCATGGTCGCACTTGACCGGCTATACGGCGGCAGCGATGCGGATGAAGCGCTGGAGCAGTATGTGAAGGAGCGTGAGCAGAAAGAATCCGATGTGGAGGAAGAACTGTTAAATGAGGATATTAACAATTCCCCCATTGTCGTTTTAGTAAATGAAATGATCGAGAAGGCAGTGCGTCAGCGTGCATCCGATATCCATATTGAGGCGCTGGAACGCAAGGTGCGCATCCGATATCGTATCGATGGCGCACTCTATGAGAGGGCGACTTATTCCACCGCGATCCTTCCGGCTCTGATCGCACGTATCAAGATCGTCGGCGGCATGGATATTTCGGAGAAGCGCAAACCGCAGGACGGACGTATCACTTCCATTGTGGACAGGATGGAGTACGATATTCGTGTGTCGATCCTGCCGACGGTATAC
The DNA here is from genome assembly GCA_014804755.1 of Lachnospiraceae bacterium. Taxonomy (GTDB): domain Bacteria; phylum Bacillota; class Clostridia; order Lachnospirales; family Lachnospiraceae; genus DLAJ01. Next base: position 44,507 of record JAAUZE010000022.1, read on the forward strand.
GGCGAGAAAGTCGTTATGCGTTTGACGAGTAAGACGGCGCTCTCGAGACATAAAAGTCAGCTCGGATTAAAGGAAGGCGAATTACAGCAGTTTGATCATATCATGCGCAATCCGCACGGCATCATCCTTGTAACCGGACCGACCGGAAGCGGAAAGTCAACGACGCTGTATACGGCCCTCAGTGAGCTGAATACGGAGGACGTGAATATCATCACCGTTGAGGATCCGGTCGAGGCCAATATCAACGGTATTAATCAGGTGCAGGTCAACAATAAAGCAAACCTGACCTTTGCCTCGGCATTGCGTTCCATTCTGCGTCAGGATCCGGATATCATCATGATCGGTGAGATCCGAGACACGGAGACGGCGAGCATTGCGGTGCAGGCGTCCATCACAGGACACTTAGTCGTCAGCACCCTGCATACCAACTCGGCGGCGGGTACCGTGACACGTCTGATCGATATGGGAATCGAAGCGTATCTGATCGCGGACTCCGTTGTGGGCATCATTGCACAGCGTCTTGTCAGACGGCTCTGTCCCGAATGCAAGAAGCCTCATGAGGCGACGGAGGAACAAAAGGAGCAGCTTGGCGTTTCTGTAGAGCAGCCGCTCACGATCTATGAGCCGTGCGGGTGCCCGAAGTGTGACCAGACCGGATATAAGGGGCGGATCGGTGTATATGAGATTTTGGAAATGTCCCAAACGCTCAAATCGATCATTGTAAAAGGCGCCGGTGCGGAGGAGATCAAAGAGCAGGCGTTGAAGGAAGGAATGCATACCCTTCATATGAGTGCGTCGGAGTATGTGGTTGAAGGGATCACGTCCTTCAATGAGATGATGAGGGTATCGTTTGATCTATAAAAAAGAGTTCCGCTGACGCGTAACCCTTTCAAAGAATCCGCAGAGCGGATTCTTCCGGGAAAATGATCTTTTAATAGAGAAGGCAGTTGCAGCAACGAGAAAAGGACAGGGGAGTACGATATGGAAAGCTTTGGCTATGTGGCGGTCAACAAGGCGGGAAAAGAAATTAAGGGAAGCATTGAGGCTGATAATGAGGCGAAGGCGCTTGCCGAGATTAAGAACAGGGGCATGATGGTTGTTTCCCTGACCAAGCAGGGTGTACTGACAAAAGACATCAACATTGATATCGGAGGCGCTCCGAAGCCGAGAGACTTAAGCGTGTTCTGTCGCCAGTTTGTCAGTATGACGAGAGCGGGCGTTACGATTATTGACGCGCTCAAGATGCTTGGTGAGCAGACGGAGAATAAGAAACTTCAACAGGCGGCGGTTGCCGTTCGTGTAGATGTGGAAAAAGGTGAGCCGCTTGCGGAAGCGTTTGCAAAGCATCCGAAGGTGTTCCCGAATCTGCTCGTCAGCATGACACAGGCGGGCGAGGCGTCCGGTTCCCTTGATGTGGCGATGGAACGTATGGCGGCCCATTTTGAGAAAGCGGCAAAGACAAGTGCGCTGATCAAAAAAGCAATGATCTATCCGGTGGTCTTGATCATTGTAGCGATTGCCGTTATGGTCGTTATGCTGATCGTTGTCATTCCTTCTTATATGGGTATGTTTACTGAGCTGGGAACAGAGCTGCCGGCGGTCACGAAGCTGATGGTGTCAGCGAGTAATTTCCTACAGGAAAACTGGTATTTGGTAGTGGGTGCTGTGATAGCTGTGGTCGTAGTAATCAAGATGTATGCAAAAACAAATTCCGGCAAGCATGTGTTTGGTAAGCTGGCTTTGCTCATTCCGGCGATGAAGAACTTAAAGCAAAAGGAGGCTTCCTCCATGATGGCGCGTACGTTAAGTACGCTGATGGCGGCGGGCGTTCCGCTGACGGAAGCGGTCGGCATTGTATCGAACACCATGCAGAATATTTGGTATAAAGAAGCGCTGCTCGATGTGAAAGACCAGATCACACTCGGCGTGCCGCTTTCCCAGCCGCTTGAGACCTGCGGATTGTTTCCCCCCATGGTGTATCATATGACGAGGATTGGTGAGGAATCCGGTAACACGGAGGAAATGCTGGACAAGATTGCCGACTATTATGATGAGGAAGTGGAGATGGCGGTACAGTCCCTCATGGCGGCCATGGAGCCGATGATCATCATCGTGATGGCGCTGATCGTAGGTGTCATGGTATATGCGGTTATGTCGCCAATGATGGATCTGTACAATTCGATCGGATAAAAAAGATGGGTGCATACGCGCCATCAGGGGTTGAGAAATTTCAAACGGATACAATCTCTGAAAGATATAAGTTTTTTATGAAAGCAAACCATCACTGCAGTGGTGGTTTGCGTGCTAAAACGGGATAGATAGGGAAAGAGGAGGTTACTATGACTCATAAGGAAAAGGCCAATGAGCTGTTACAACAGGGGTATCATTGTTCACAGGCACTTTTCGGGGCATTTGCGAATGATTTGGGAATGGACTTAAAAACAGCATTTAAGATCAGTACATGCTTTGGGGGAGGCATGCGGCAGGGCGAAACCTGTGGCTGTATTACGGCGGCGATGCTCGTGCTCGGTATGACGCTCGGTTTTTATGACGCACAGGATAAGGAGCAGGAAATCTACGGCAACAAAAAGACCGATGAGTTTGTGAAACGTTTTTCGCAGAAGATGGATGGTGATGTTTCCTGCCGGGATATTTTAGGAAAAGATATTTCCAAACCGGAGGGACTGGCGGCGATCCGAAAGGAAGGATTGATCTTAAAAAAATGTCCGAGGGCGATCAATATCAGTATTGAGCTGTTGGAAGAGATGCTCGCGGACTATTTGAAGTACAAAACAGAGAGCAGCATCCGGCCGGAGGATATTCCGCATAATGATGAATTGCAGAGTGTGTTAAAACGGATGGGCAAGCTGAACCGGTTTCGGAGAAATGTCGGCAGTCTGGTCCATACATCGGACAAAAATATCGGCTTTATCCAGTTTGATATCCGTAAGTTTAAGATTGTCAACGACTTATACGGGGAAAAATTCGGTGATGAGATTTTAGATTTCGTCATCAAACAGTTGAGCGAATGCTGCCATCAGGAACAGTTTTTTGTCAATCTGAGAAGCGATGTGTTCATGGTTGTCACAGAATATGAGGAAGAGGAGGATCTTGTGGCGTTTATCCGTGCACTGGATGCGCGGCTCAGCAGTTTTAAGAATGTAAAGCTGCAGATGTCCTACGGTGTCTACATGGTAGAGGATCGGAAGATGGAGCTTCGGCAGATGGAGGACCGCGCGGCGATGGCGCGTAAGGCGGCGAAACGGAATGTCTTAAGCAATATTCTTTTTTATAAAGAGCAATTTAAGGACATGCTGTATAACAGAAAATTTATTGAGGAGAATATGCAGGCGGCTATTACGGAGCGGCAGTTTATCATGTATTTACAGCCGAAATACAGCATTTCCAAAAATGAGATCGTCGGTGCGGAAGCGTTGATCCGGTGGCAGAATCCGGAACGCGGCATGATCTATCCGAACCAGTTCATTCCGGTGATCGAAGAAAACGGGTTTATCAAAGAGGTGGATCATTACATATGGACGGAGGCGTGTCGCTTTATCAAGCGATGCATCGATGCCGGGATGCCGCGCTGCCCGGTTTCCGTGAATGTGTCGCGGATTCATTTACAGGATAATGAGTGCGTGGAATTTCTCTCGGATCTGATCGAGAGCAGCGGGATACCGAAGGGGCTGCTGGAACTGGAAATCACAGAGACTGCGGATGATCAGCAGATCAGCATGAAAGCAATGGAACTGAAGGAGGAAGGCTTCAAGCTATTGATGGATGATTTCGGAAGTGGGTATTCCTCTCTGAATATTCTGTTAGAGACGCCGTTTGACGTGATCAAGCTGGATAAAAAATTTATAGAGAATATGATTCTTTCCGCTAAGGGGAGAATGATCCTCGAAGAGGTCGTGCACATGGCGGATGGACTGAAGCTGGGGCTTGTAGCAGAGGGCGTTGAGACGAAAGAACAGATTGACCTGCTGAAGAGCATCGGCTGTGATCAGGTTCAGGGATATTATTATGCAAAACCGATGCCGGAGGAAGATTTTTTTGCATTGTTAAGCAAACAGAAATAATCGAAAAGGGTGGATATGCGGAGCGTTTTTTCTTGACAGCTCCGCATATTTGTTTTAATATATACTTAGTAATACTAAATGATTGAAAAATATGGGGGGGGGGGTATCGCAATGGGATTTTGGATTTTCATGCTGATCATGGATCTTCTCACGCCGCTTTTAATGTTAGTTTTCGGCAGTCTGTCTCTGAAACGGGCACCGAAGGAGATTAATTTTATATATGGGTATCGAACAACTATGTCCATGAAAAATAAGGATACGTGGCAATTTGCGCATGCCTGTTTCGGCAGATTGTGGTCGCGGATCGGATTGATTCTGCTGCCTGTTTCGATCATCCCCTTGCTGTTTGTGATGGGTGGAAATGAGAATACGGTCGCTATTGTCGGCGGAGTCGTGTGCGCGGTTCAAGTCGTTGTTTTGCTCGCTTCGATCGTTCCGGTGGAAAAAGCATTGAAACGAACCTTTGACAGGGACGGAAACCGGAAGCTTGACTGAAAAGCAGAGCGGCGGAGTATCAGAGTAGAAATGGTGCGCGAAAGAGTGCGCTCACAAGCAGACAGGAAGGTTTACATGGAGTGTACGAAAAAGTGCAGTCATGAAAGAAAGCGGTGGAAAATTGATCGAACGGTATGAAAGACAAATGAAAAAGGGAGTTCTGGAAATCCTGGTATTAAAGCTGTTGGAGCACCAGGAAAAATATGGCTATCAGCTCATCACGGAGCTTAAGGATAAAAGCAGCGAGCTCTTTTCGTTGAAAGAGGGCACGCTTTATCCGATCCTGTATCGACTGGAGGAGGAAGGGCTTGTCACGAGCAAATGGAGTGTTCCGCAGGGAAAAGAACTTTCCAAGAAATATTATACCATATCCGATGCGGGGCAGCAGACCTTACAGGGCGCGGTCACGCTTTGGAAAAATTTTTCGGAGAGCGTCAGTCTGATTTTGGGGGTAAAAGAGTATGGAACAAAAGAAGTATCTGAAAGCAATTTATAGGAAGCTTCGCTGCGGATCGGCCAAGAAAAAGGAAATCGTGAAGCAATTGGGAGCGGACATTGAGGCGGCGCTTGAAAAGGGCGATTCCCTTGCGGACATCATCAGCGAAATCGGAACGCCGGAGGCTGTTGCGGCGGAATTTAACGAGGAAATCACCGAAAAGGACAGGAAGCGCGGGAAATATGAGATTTATGCAAAGTGCATCGGAATTGTTATCGTGGTTCTCTGTCTGTTTGCGGCTGTGGTGTGGTGGTTCCTGCCAAAGTCGGAGAACGTGGACGAAAGCGGCAGATTTTCCGAGGATGCAGTTATAGAGCAGGCAAAGAAAGTCATTGCATACTTGGATGCGGATGATTATGTGGCGATGCGTGCATTGATGCAGGAGCAGGCGGCAGGGTTGATCACAGACGAGATTTTGACGGAAGCAAAGCAGTACATTGCGGAGGATTTCGGCGCGTTTGTGGCATGGGGCAACGCTTATGTAGCGGAAGTCACCGAGCAGGGACAGCATGCGGCGGCAATTGAGATTAGTGCTTCTTATGAAAAGGTAGGAGTGACCTATACGTTATTTTTTGATGAAGAGATGCAGTTGACAGGAATCTATATGAGGTGATTGGATATGACGGCAAGAATGTGGGCTTTTGTAATGTGGGCAGTGTTCGGCGCGGCGTTCATCGTGTTAGGCATGTATGTGGCGTTCAGCAAAAAGGAGAAGGCGTTCGGTTTTTGGGCAAATGCAAAAACGCCGCCCGTGACGAACATAAAAAAGTATAATCGTGCGCTGGGAATGCTGGAATGTGCTTATGGCGTGGTGCTAATTCTGATCGGATTGCCGCTGCTTGCGGGACAGAACTCACCGCTCTTCATCATAAGCATACTTGGCGCCATGTTTTCCTCCATTGCAGCGATGGCAGTCTATGAGCTTGGCATTGTAAAAAAGTATCGGGCTTGAGTTGGGCTGAATTAGAATAGCGCATGTTATAAAAAACGACATGCAGAGAAAATGGTATCAAAAGTTAAGTGTTAATTAAATAATTTTTATCGGTCTGCAATATCAGTGAGCCGCTCAAGTAATTCTGAAGGTTTGATAGCAGGAACCTTGCTGCCCGCAAAATCGCGAATATTTCTCGTGACGATAAAATCAGCATGGATGCGATCCGCACAAACCATTTGTAAGGCATCCTCATAATCAATTGCTTTCATTTTACCTGCCTTTTTTAGGTCGTCTGATCTCAAATCGGCAACCGAAAAAATAAGAAACAGCCGATCAATGATCTGCTGAGTCTTTTCAGGAGTTAGTTCCTTTCGGAGAATGTATACAATATTGGGAACAGAAAGCGCGGAAATACTGCCGTCAATTTGATTGATTTCGCAGTATTTCCAAACCTTTGAGGATGCTTCCACAAATTCTTTTCTGGCGCATAAGACATCCAAAATCACATTTGTATCAACCAATACTTTCATATTTCGCAGCCCTTTCTAATCTGATAGAATCCTCATGATAATCATTTTGCAATATGCCAGTGAGAGAGTCCGTTAAAAAGGAAACGCTGCGCTCTTTTGAAATCAATCTTGCGACTTCGATGCCGTTTTTAAGGATGACGATTTCGTCCCCCATTTGGACGGCTTGTAAGTACTTGCCAAAATTGTTTTGTAAATCGGTTGCGGTAACAGTCATCATAATAGCACCTCCTGAATCTGTCTAAAATTATTATGTGTGATTCAAGCTAATTCGTCAATAGATTAGCTAAAAATAGTATATGATATTTTTCCTATTTAATACAAAAGTGTACTGATAAAGACTGGATGTTATAAAAAATGAATCGAAGATAGATAAAATAAATTTAATATTTTGAAAAGGATACAGCTACGAAAAGCAGGTCTGACACGCCTGCTTTTTTGGGAGTTGATATTGACAAAAATATTGCGGGGGGGGGGTATGATAAAACTGTGTATAGAATTGTAGTCGAAATGGCTTATTGATCGGAATGGGAGTAAGAGAGGAGCTTAGAGCGAAAATGGTAATCGGATTTATATACTGGACTGCGGGGGTAGAGGCGCTTTTATTTGTGATGTTGCTTATTTGGGCAAGGAAGTGTAATAAGATGGTCGCGGCGGGACAGGAGCACAGCTCCATTAAATGGACAATCTCTATGCTTGAGACAGGAAATGTTGTATTTGTAACAATTGTATCCATATTCCCATTGCTGGGAATGTTAGGGACTGTTATGTCTTTATTAAACCTTGATATGGCGGGTAATATGGAAGGATTAAAAAATAATTTTTTTCAGGCATTGGATACAACAAAATTAGGAATTATCTTTGCAATTGGATATAAGTTTTTATATGCCCTGCGTCAGATTTATATTGAGGAGCAGATAACCAAAGGCAAAGAAATGAGAAAAGAGTACACGAATAAAGGATTACAATAATGGGTAAAAAAGAAATTATCTTGGACTTTACATCTCTTTTAGATATAATGATGATTATTCTATTCTTTTTTATTCTGTTTAGCCATGTGGAGACGGAGAGCGAAAAAATTGCCCTGCAGGAGATGAAGGAGCAGGCGGAACAGGTCCTTTCAGAGGCAGAGCAGCGTCTGGAAGAAGCGGACAATATGGTGGCTGAGGCAGAAAAAAAAGAGGCGCTTGCGGAGAAAAATTTGACAGAGGCGGAGCTTGCAGAGGAACGGGCAGGGCGGAATGCTGACGGGATTATAGAGTTTTCGCAAGGAACCAATTTCAGAATCCGGTTGTTAATGAAGGAAGAAAGAAATTGGAGCCTGATGGTTTATCAGGGCGATGAGTTGCTTTCAGAGATAGAAAAAAGCAGCGATCAAGAAATGGCAGAAAACATTTCTAATATAATAACGGAAGCGGGATACAGCGAAGAGGATACCTTATTATGTGAGTTTATTTTTAACGGGACAGAATCGGGTACGAATTCTGCGTATCATACAGTGAATAATATGTTTGAACTGCTAAAGAATGAGTACGGACATTTCTTTTATTCTACGATTGACCTGTCTGTATTTGAGGGGAGTGATTTGTAACATGTGGAGAGATCAAAGAGGGTTTGGATGGCTCAAATTGATTATCGCCATCGTCGTGATCGCTGTTGTTGGTCTAATGCTTTATGGTTTCGGATTCGGGGACTTTGGTCGTGGAGGCGGAAAGGGTGATAATGAGGGAGATGGAAATATCATTGACATTTCCGAAGAAACGGAAGAAATTACACCACTTATAGAAGAAATAGAGTATGTGAGTGTTTCTGTTTCGGGAAATGAATATATTTATCAGAACAATAAAGTGTCGTTGGACGAGCTGATCGCGCAATTGACAAATGCTGCAGAAAAAATACCGGTCAGAATCACGGATGCGGATGCATCGCGAAATGCGTATACGAATTTGGTGGAGGCATTGAGAGAAAATCAAATCCGGTATATAGAATAGGGCAAAAAACAGGGTGGTACAGGATGAATAACACATCGAAAAGGATACATAGAAGAACAGTGTACTGGTTAATAATTTGTACTTTTATGGAGAGTGCTGTCTGCACATCATGCGGTCGTGATGCGTTCGAAGAAAATAGCAGTGAGATACTGAACGTATGGACAGCGGGGGCATTGGAATTGGCAACCGCAGAATGTAATACAATAAACGATACAGAGACGGCAGAGGAATCCTATACGGAACCGGGAACAATGGAGGAGGCATTTACGGATGAAACAGGTGGAAATCCTGCGGAGAGCCATAGCCATGTCCTTGAGATCACTGTTTTCGAGGACAATTATTTTTATGAAAATCATGAAGTGTCCTATGATGAGCTACTTTTGATTTTTGAGGAATTGAAGGAGGGAGACATAGTAACTATATATGATGAGAATGCATCATTGAATGCCTGTCAAAAAGTTATTAGTTATTTAGAAGAACGAAAAATCATGTATATGTATAGTGATACATAAATGTAAAAAAGAAACTTACATGCGGTTCTTTATTCTCCTGCAACATCCATATATCATTTCTCCATATCATCCGTAAGACGCCGGATACGTTCTTTGATTTCTTGAATAGGGGGCGGGATATGGTTATGGAGGTTATGGACGGCGGTGGTTCCGGCATCAAATGCCACCTCATAAAGCCATGTCTTATATTTCAACACATCCAGAGCAGAATTTAAATAGCATACGTTACGCAAAAGGATATTGTGCGGATTAAAATAAGTTATATTACAATTTAACTAATGCACAAATGCGCGATATTGCTGGGCTTGAAGAAGGATATATTTTCAAGCCTTGGGGCAAAACAGCTTTAGCATTGCGGCCAAGTAAATAGAAAACTGGATTTCGTGAATGAAAAATGAATAAGGGCGACATCGAATAGCGGGATGCGAGACATGAGCAAAATCGTAAAAGAATTAAAAACCATGCGTTATTCTTTATCCTCTAAGTCGTGCAGAGTTTTCCATCCTTTGTTTTCCAAGATGTCCAGCCGTTTGTACTTTTGCCGATAACAAACTATACCTTATGACCGATTGTACCCATGATGAGCTTTGCGTAATCCAAAAACGCTTCAAGCTCAATAGTCTTGGGCGATAAAAGACGGAGGCAAAAGAAAAACATTATGAAAAAGAGTTATAAAAAAGAAACCTCATGCGGGTTTCTTTTTTTTGCAGAATCCGCTATAATAGAAATAATCATACTATTGTGGGATTTGCGATGCGGGAGGTGTGTGATGAAAAGAGCATATCGAAATTGGTTTAAGATCGCTGTGGCAGTATTATTCGTTTGTTTCCTGCCGGGAATGTCGGTCGATGCGCAGACAAAAGTGATGCCGGACGGAAGGGTGTTTGACCCGGCCTTTTATGCGGCGGCGTATCCGGATGTAGTGGCGGTGCTCGGCACGAATGAGGCGGCGCTGTATCAGCACTATGTGACATGCGGAAGAGCGGAGGGAAGGCAGGGCTGTGCGGATTTTGACCCTGTTTTTTATGCGGCAACATATCCTGATGTCGTGGCGGCATACGGTTATAATGAGGCGGCGCTGTACCAGCATTATATCACGGTCGGAAAACGCGAGGGGCGGCTTGGCGTCACACCGGGGTCCGCGGCAAGCAAGCCGGAGGCTGCAGGCGTCACCGCTACGTCGGTCGTAAGGCGCGATAATATGCAGGTTTATCTGGGTTATCCGGGGGAGGCTGCTGCAGCGGTGGAAATTGCTGCCGACTGCTATGTCACAAGGATCGAGTTTTATGCGGATTTTGATGTATCCGCTGAAATTTGGGATGAGGCGGTCAAACTCGTTGAATTAGAATTGCGCGATTACGAGCGCTGCCTGATCAGCGGGGCGAAGCTGACGCGGAGATCGCGTAACCGCTGGGACTTAACGTTTGACCGGCTGAGTACGAACGCAGAGGAGGAGGCGGTTGACGCTATGGTCGCCCAGCTTCTGCCGCACTTTAATAAAGGAACGGATTATGAGAAGATCCGTGCAGTGCACGATTATCTCTGCCGTACAATTTCGTATTCGTTTGACACCGTATATAATGAGGCGGACGAGCGCTCCGGTTACGACGGATTATATCACTACACGACGGTATGTACGGGTTATGCGCTGCTGTTCCAGAAGTTCATGGATGAGATGGGGATCCCGTGTTATATCGGAACGGGCAGCAATCATGCATGGAACATCGTGCTGCTGGACGACCAGTGGTATCATGTGGATTGCACAAACGACAGACAGAACGGGAAGGTTGTATATAATTATTTTCTGATCGGAGCGGATAAGACGGGCTACACGGCGTGGAGTTATATTCCGCTCGCATCGACGGGATATGCTTATTAAGTAAAAAAGGAAGTGGAAAGCATGGCGGAAGTAACGGCAAGGGAACAGAAGATTTTTGACATTGCGAGGCTGGAATGGGATATGTTTCAGCATGTATATAATACGGGCGGGCGGGCGTCGTGTCAGGATGATCCCGATACATTTTTCCGCATGCGGATGAGCCAGTGGCTCGTCTATTCGGATGCGCTGCTTGAGAGCTATTATGACGATTGTGTCCGCGCGCTGACCGAGGAGGGCAGGAATTTTTATTTTGAAAAGTATACGAGAATGATGCGGACGACGTATCCGGACGAATACGAAAAGGTGAAGCAATACCTTCCGGAGACGACGCAGGAACAGTCGGAAATGGTGGAGGAGATCGTGCAGATTCACTTAAAATGGGATGCGTGGATGCTTGCGCATTATCCGAATATCCGCAAAAACGGGCGTGCGCTCCGCACGGAGCAGGACAGCCCGGAAGAAGGCTCCTCCATGGAGAGTTACCTGCGCGCGGAGCTTACGACCTACTCTGCAAAGACACTGGGGTTGATGCTGGAGGAGACGAGAGCGGCGGATAAAAACGGCGAAAATCTGCTTCGGGACATCATCGCGGCGGAAACACGTTTTTACGGGTATGCCTCCCTGGATGACGCCGAGGCAAAGCATGCGGATGTGGTTTCGGACGGAAGCTGCCCGATTTAGGCGCGTTCCCCTTTTTCGGTGGACAGAGGAAAACGGATATGCTACAATAAAAAACGTTTGAATAGAAAATAAAAAGAATGCTGTAAGGCAGACTGATAAGCAGGAGGATGAGAGATGTATTCACTTGACGAAGTAGCGAAAGTGGATCCCGAAATCGCGCAGGCGATCGTGGATGAGCAGAACAGACAGAACAGCCATATCGAGCTGATCGCGTCCGAGAACTGGGTGAGCAAAGCTGTGATGGCAGCGATGGGGAGTCCGCTTACGAATAAATATGCCGAGGGCTATCCGGGCAAGCGTTATTACGGCGGATGCGAGTGTGTGGACGTGGTGGAGAACCTTGCCAGAGAGCGCGCGAAGAAGCTGTTCGGCTGCGAATATGCAAACGTACAGCCGCATTCCGGCGCACAGGCAAATATGGCGGTATTTTTTGCCTGCATGGAGCCGGGAGATACGTTCATGGGAATGAATTTGGATCACGGCGGTCATCTTTCCCATGGTTCACCGGTGAATATGTCGGGCAAATACTTCAAATGTGTGCCGTATGGCGTGAATGATGACGGCTTCATTGATTATGACAAGGTGAGAAGCATTGCGTTGGAGTGCAGACCGAAAATGATCGTGGCGGGTGCTTCCGCATACGCCAGAACGATCGACTTTAAGAAATTCCGTGAGATCGCGGATGAGGTCGGTGCGATCCTGATGGTGGATATGGCGCATATTGCGGGTCTGGTTGCCGCAGGCATCCATCCGAGCCCGTTCCCGCATGCGGACGTCGTGACAACGACAACGCATAAGACGCTGCGCGGACCGAGAGGCGGTATGATCCTCTGCAATCAGGAGGCAGCGGATAAGTATAACTTTAATAAAGCGATTTTCCCGGGCATTCAGGGCGGACCGCTCATGCATGTGATCGCGGCAAAAGCAGTATGCTTTCAGGAGGCGCTGACGCCGGAATTTAAGAAATATCAGCAGCAGATCGCGGACAATGCACAGGCGCTCTGCAAGGGACTCATGCAGCGGGGCATCAGCATCGTATCCGGCGGTACGGATAATCATTTGATGCTCGTGGACCTAAGCCCTCTTGGACTGACCGGCAAGGCAGTTGAGAAGCTGCTTGACGCAGCGCATATCACAGCGAATAAGAATACCATTCCGAATGATCCGCAGAAGCCGTTTGTGACAAGCGGTATCCGTCTTGGTACGCCTGCGGTCACATCGAGAGGAATGAATACGGATGATATGAATGAGATCGCTGAAGCGATCGCGCTGGTGATCAAGGGCGGCGAGGAAAAGGTGCCGGAGGCGAGAGCGATCGTTCAGAAGCTGACGGACAAATATCCGTTGAATTAAAGAAAAGAGTATGGGAATGCGGTGGGCGGTACCCTGAGGTACCGCCTGTTTTTCAACGTGTGGGAAATTTGTAACTGCACGGTTCGAGAAATTCACAATCTGAAATAAGGATTATTGTGACAGCAAAAACAGCGGGGGATAGCGAATGTATCATGTAATCATCAATCCGGCGGCAAAATCCGGCAGGGGAAAACAATTATGGGCACAGCTTGAGAGTGTTTTCAAAGAGCAGGGCGCCGCTTATCAGGCACATTTTACAAAGCAGGAAAAGGATGCCGGACGATTTGCCGAAGAACTGACGAAATGCGGCGGCGCCGTGCGGCTTTTGGTGTGCGGCGGGGACGGCACGCTCAATGAGGTGCTGCAGGGAATCCATGACCTTGACGCCGTGGAACTCGCCTATATCCCGCAGGGTTCCGCCAATGATTTTGCCAGAGATTTTCCGGAGCAGGGAAGTCCGACGGAGCGCTTAAGACGCATTTTGAATCGGGAGCCGTATCGGATAGACGTCGGTCTTGTCAAAATATTGGCGGAGGATGGCAGGGAATATGTGAGGCGGTTTGCGGGCAGTTCGGGACTCGGTTATGATGCGGCGGTGTGCGAGGAGGTCGATCGTTCGGCGCTGAAGCGTTACCTGAATCGGCTGCACCTCGGAAAGATTGCCTATCTGGCCATTGCGCTCAAACAACTGATGCGGCTTTCTCAGTATCCGGTTCAGATCATGATCGATAAAGAGCGAAAGCTCGAGATGAAGCGCTGCATGTTTGGCGTGTTCATGGTGCACCGTTACGAAGGCGGTGGGTTTATGTTCTGTCCCGATGCGGACGCCTTTGACGGCGCGCTTGATCTTTGCGTGGCGGAAAATCTGACGAGGCGGAAGATCCTGCGCATTCTGCCGAGCGCATTTTCAGGAAAGCATGTGCGTTACGAGAGGGAGATTCACATGCTGCGCGGGAAAGAGATTGAGGTCCGGGCAAAGGAGCCGATGTATTTCCATGTGGACGGAGAGGTGATCTGCCGTGCGAAAGAATTGCATCTGACCTGCCTGCATCAAAAGCTAAAGCTATATTTATAAAGAGAGGAAGAATCGGTAATGAAGGAGCTTATCAGAAAATACCGTCATGGCATACCGATGGTGATCTATTTGATCGTATATTTGATTCTTTTTTTTATTGTGGAAAGGATGACGGAGAACAATTATCATCTCGTTCACATGAAGCTGGATGACATGATCCCGTTCTGCGAATTTTTCGTGATCCCGTATTTTTGCTGGTTTGCTTATGTGGCGGGCTTCGTGCTGTATTTCATTTTTATTGACAAGGAAAGCTATTGGCCGATGTTTTGGTTTCTGGTTACCGGAATGACCCTGTTTTTGATCGTATCGTTTATTTACCCGAACGGACATGAGCTTCGTCCGACGGAGTTTGCGCGCGATAATGTCTTTACGCGTATGATCGCGAATCTGTATGTCACGGATACGGCGACGAACATTCTGCCGAGCATTCATGTATATAACTCGCTCGGCATTCATATTGCCGTGCGGAAAAGCGAACGGCTGTCCAAACATCGGACAGTACAGATCGCTTCTGAGATTTTGTGCATATTAATTATTATGTCAACCGTTTTCATCAAACAGCATTCCATGGTGGATGTGATCTCCGCCTTTGTACTGGCGGCGGTTATGTACGTGCTGATCTATGTTTTTCATGTGGTTCCTAAGGAAACGCTTTAATCAGCGTTTCCCTAAATTTCGTGTTTCAAAAAAAGGAAATGGGCGATCTGTGCAGAATATGTATGAATAGAGAGTGTGCGGAGGATAACCTTGACGATCAGAGAACGTTTGGAAGCGAATGAAAAAGAAATATTGAGCCCATATGCTGCGCTCAGCGTGAATTCGCGCGGCAGGCAGAAAGAGGAGGAGCAGTGCGATATCCGCCCTGTTTTTCAGCGGGATAGGGACCGGATTCTGCACTGTAAGTCTTTTCGTCGGTTAAAAGACAAAACGCAGGTGTTCCTCACGCCTGACGGCGATCATTACCGGACGAGGATGACGCATACGCTCGAAGTGTCGCAGAATGCGCGTACGATCGCAAAGGCGCTGCACTTAAATGAGGATCTGGCGGAGGCGATCGCCCTTGGGCATGATCTGGGGCATACGCCGTTCGGACATGCCGGTGAACGCGCCTTAAACAGTATTTGTCCGCTTGGGTTTAAGCACAATGAGCAGAGTCTTCGTACGGTGGACTGTTTGGAAAAAGACGGTCAGGGAATGAATCTGACCTATGAAGTGCGCGACGGCATCTTAAATCACCAGACCGACGGAAATCCGCAGACTTTAGAGGGTAAGATTGTCAGGCTTTCCGATAAGATCGCGTATATCCATCATGATATGGATGATGCCATACGCGGACAGATCCTCACGGAGGAGGACGTGCCCGCGCAGATAAAAGAGGTGCTCGGGCGCACCTGCGGCGAGCGGCTGGACTGCTTTATTCATGATTTGGTGACGAACAGCATGGGAAAAAACGATATTTGTATGTCGCCTGAGGTGGAGGACGCCATGAAGAAGCTCCGCCAGTTCATGTTCGTGCATGTTTATCAGAATCCGAGGGCAAAGGGCGAGGAAGGAAAGGCCGAGGGCATCATTGAGACGCTCTATACCTATTATTTAAATCATATCGAGCTGCTGCCGAAATTTTTGCAGAGACGCTTGGACGAGGGCGAATATCGGGAGCGGATCGTGTGCGACCATATCAGCTCGATGACGGATCGTTTTGTGTTGGAGCAGTACGAGAATTTGTTTATTCCGAAATCTTGGCATTATTGAGCATACATAGAAGGCAGAAAGGAAGGCGGCTCATGTACTATCCGGATGAGCTTGTAGAGGAAGTTCGGGAAAAAAATGACATTGTAGACGTCATTTCCGGTTATGTCAGATTGAAAAAACAGGGCAATAATTATTTCGGATTATGTCCCTTTCATAATGAAAAATCACCGTCCTTTTCCGTTTCGCAAAATAAGCAGATGTTCCATTGCTTCGGCTGCGGCGCAGGAGGAAACGTCTTTACCTTCGTGATGCAGTACGAAAATTATACATTTCCCGAAGCAATCGGGTATCTGGCGGAGAAGGCAGGCGTGGCGCTTCCTGAGGTGTCCTACGACGAGGAGGCGCGAAAAAAAGACAACCGGCGCGCCCGTATTTTGGAGTTAAACAAGGCGGCGGCAAAATTTTATTACTATATGCTCCGTTCCCCGCAGGGTGCGTACGGTATGGAGTATTTGAAAAACAGAGCCCTGAGCGAGGAGACGATCAACCGGTTCGGGCTTGGATGCTCAAGCAAATACAGTGACGAGCTTTTGAAATATCTGCGAAAACAGGGATATTCGGACGAACTGATGCGCGAAGCGGGGCTTGTTAATTTTGATGAAAAGAACGGTTTGTACGATAAATTTTGGAACCGCGTCATGTTTCCGATTCAGGACGTCAATCACCGGGTCATCGGGTTCGGCGGGCGCGTGATGGGGGACGGCAAGCCGAAATACTTAAATTCCCCGGAGACGATCGTGTTTGATAAGAGCCGCAATCTGTACGGGCTCAATCACGCACGAACCTCGCGCAAGAATCACATGATCCTCTGTGAAGGATATATGGATGTGATCGCGATGCATCAGGCGGGATTTACCGAGGCGGTTGCTTCTCTCGGCACGGCGTTTACATCAGGGCAGGCGAGCCTCCTTAAGCGCTATGCCAAAGAGGTACTGCTGACCTACGATAGTGATGAGGCGGGAACAAAAGCGGCGCTCCGCGCGATCCCGATTTTAAAGGAAGCGGGATTGTCTGCACGGGTTATTCATTTGGAGCCGTACAAGGATCCGGACGAGTTGATCAAAAATCTGGGCGCGGAGGAATTTCAAAAGCGGATTGATGCAGCGGAAAACAGTTTCTTTTTTGAAATCCGTGTTCTCCAAAAAAGTTACCGCATGGACGATCCGACGTCGCAGACGGAGTTTTACCGAGCAATCGCAGAAAAGCTCTGCGGCTTTCCCGAGGAGCTGGAGCGGGAAAATTACTTAACGGCGGTGGCGCGGGAGTTTATGATACAGCCGGATCAGCTACGTAAGCTGGTCGTTTCCTATGCCGCGCGCATGGGGGGGATACCGGAGGCTGCGGCAAGACCGAAGCCGACCGCAGGTAAAAATAAGCAGGAAGACGCGGGGCGGACAAGCCAGAAGCTGCTGCTGACATGGCTTGTGGACGAGCCGGAGGTGTACCCGATCGTACGGCGGTATATACAGCCGGAGGATTTTATCGTGGAGATGTACCGAAAATCGGCGGAACGTCTTTACGCGGATATGGAGAGGGGAGCGCCCAATCCTGCGGCGATCATCAGTATGTTCACCGAGGAGGAGGAACAGCGCGAGGTAGCGGAGCTGTTTAACACGAAGCTGAACGAGCTTTCCGAGGGCGCGGAGAGGGAACGTGCGCTGCAGGACATCATTTACCGGGTCAAGCAGGCAAGCTTTGAATATGCAAATGAAAGATCAGGCGAGGGACCCGAGGCGCTCATGAGATCGATCGAGAGGAAGCGGGAGCTGGAAGAACTGCGGAAAGTGCATATTTCCCTAAAATCAGGCTCAGAATAAAAAAGAACGCTTCGCGTTCTTTGTGAGATTTCGCTGACGCGAAACTCATTTAAAGAATCGCAAAGCGATTCTTCCGAGGATGCGAATATTTTTTTAATTATAAATTTTTGAATCTATGAAAGGACGGACATTCGAATGGATGAAGCTTTACAGGCAAAGTTTGACGAGAAGATGAAAAATCTGTTAAGCCTTGCAAAGAAAAAGAAAAATGTCTTGGAATATCAGGAGGTCATTCATTTTTTCTCTGATATGGCATTGGAGGAGGAACAGATCGATAAGGTTTTCGAGAAACTGGACGCAAACGGCGTGGACATTTTGCGCATCACCGAGGAAGAAGATGACATTGATGAGGAGGAGATCACCCTCACGGACGAGGAGGTTGATCTGGAGAATATCGATCTGAGCGTGCCGGATGGTATGAGCATTGAGGATCCCGTCAGAATGTACTTAAAAGAGATCGGTAAGGTGCCGCTCTTAAGCGCGGATGATGAGATTGCGCTTGCACAGAAGATGGAGGACGGCGCCCAGGCGGCGGAGATCATTGAAGTGCTTAAGGAGGAGCTTGCCGAGACAAAGGACGCTGCCGAAAAAGAGGATTTAGAGCGCAGGATCGCCGAACAGCAGGAATTGATCGACAGCGGCGAGGACGCCAAGAAGAAGCTTGCCGAGGCAAACCTTCGTCTGGTCGTCAGCATAGCAAAGCGTTATGTCGGACGCGGAATGTTGTTTTTGGATTTGATCCAGGAGGGTAATTTAGGACTCATCAAGGCGGTTGAGAAATTTGATTACCGCAAGGGTTATAAGTTTTCTACCTATGCGACATGGTGGATCAGACAGGCCATCACAAGAGCGATCGCGGATCAGGCGCGAACCATCCGCATTCCTGTTCATATGGTAGAAACGATCAACAAACTGATCCGTGTCAGCAGGCAGCTCCTTCAGGAGCTCGGACGTGAACCGACCCCGGAGGAGATCGCCAAGGAGCTGAATATGCCGGAGGATCGTGTGCGCGAAATCCTAAAGATCTCGCAGGAACCGGTATCCATGGAAACACCGATCGGCGAGGAGGAGGACTCCCACCTGGGCGATTTCATTCAGGATGATAATGTCCCTGTTCCCGCGGACGCGGCGGCATTTTCTCTGTTAAAAGAGCAGCTCGGCGAAGTGCTCGGAACGCTGACGGAGCGGGAACAGAAGGTGTTAAAGCTCCGGTTTGGCTTGGACGACGGCAGAGCGCGTACCTTGGAGGAAGTCGGAAAAGAGTTTAACGTGACGAGAGAGCGTATCCGGCAGATCGAGGCGAAAGCGCTCCGCAAGCTGCGCCATCCGAGCAGAAGCCGCAAGCTGAAGGATTACTTGGATTGAGCGCGAAAGAGCCGGCGCTGTCGGAGCGCATGAAGCATGTATTGATGCTTGTTTCCCCTCATAAGGCAGTCGCGGACGTCGGATGTGACCACGGTTATATGGCGATTGAACTGATCCGGTCGGGAAAGGCGGGGCGCGTCATTGCCATGGACATTCACGAGGGACCGCTTGCACGGGCAAGGGCGAATCTGACTGCATACGGACTTTGCGATGAGATTGAGACGAGACGAAGTGACGGGATGGAGGCGCTTTGCCGGGGTGAGGTGCAGGGCGTGATCTGCGCAGGAATGGGCGGAAAAACGATATGCGGGATTATGGAGCGAAGTCGTCTGCTCGTACGGGAACTGGATGAACTGGTGCTACAGCCGCAGTCCGAGTTACATATGGTAAGAGGCTATTTGCGGGAAAACGGATTTCTCATTGCGGCGGAGGACATGGTATCGGAGGACGGGAAATTCTATCCGATGATGCGGGTGATTCCTGTGCGTGGCGCGGAAAAGGAATGCGCAGAGGTAAGGATGGGCATTTCCGGCGAAAAAGAACTGTGCGGCGTGGAAAAGAAAGTGCCGGGCAGTATGGAGACGGAGAAGGAGAATGCCGAAGCAGGCGCACAAAGACAGCGTGTGGAAGACAAGTACGGACCGTGCCTGCTTGCCGAAGGACATCCCGTGCTGCGGCAATATCTGCAAAAAGAGAGAGCAGTCTGCGAGGAGGTTTTGCGGAATCTGTCGCAGACCGACACGGAAAGAGGCTTATCGCGCAGGGAAGAACTGTCGCAGCGGCTTTCTGATATTGCGATCGCGGAGGAAATCTGTGCGCAGCGCTTATGATAATGGCGAAAAAGATTACAATCAATTTTTCCGTATAGGAAATTGTGTACATGTGTGTTTTGCAGGATCTCGTGCAGGAGGTGTGCCGGATGAGATGCAGTGAGTTAATTGCGAGACTGGAAGAATTAGCGCCTCCGCATTATGCGGAGGAATGGGATAATGTGGGGCTGCTTGCGGGCAGAAGGGATAAGGAGATTAAAAAGATCATGGTAGCGGTGGATGCGACGAGCGATGTGATCGAGCAGGCTCATCTGGCCCGAGCAGATCTTCTTTTAACACATCATCCGCTGTTGTTTCGCGCGCAAAAACAAATATGCGGCGATGACTTTATCGGAAAACGCCTGCTGCGCCTCATACAGAGCGATATTTGTTATTATGCCATGCACACGAATTTCGACGTCATGGGGATGGCGGATGCGGCGGCGGACGAGCTGGGATTAAAAAATCCGGGCGTGCTGAAGGTGACCTGCGAGGATGAGATTTCCTGCGAGGGGATCGGCAGATACGGGAAGCTGCCGAGTGTAATGACGCTTGCCGAATGCGCGGAATATGTAAAAACGGCATTTGCTCTGCCCGAAGTGGCGGTCTATGGCGATTTGGACCGTATGGTGGAAGTCATGGCGGTGCTTCCGGGTTCCGGAGGGGATGAGATCGCGGATGCGCTGCGCGTGGGGGCGGACGTATATCTGACAGGGGATGTTTCCCACCATGACGGGATTGACGCCATGGAGCAGGGGTTATCCGTGATCGATGCAGGACATTTCGGTTTGGAAAAATTATTTACCACTTATATGAGAGATTATTTTTTCAGGGAGCTTCCGGAACTCGTGCTTTTAGAAGCAGAGGAGAAAGCACCGTTTCAGATGATATAGTGTTATCGGATAAAAAACAATCTGATGAAAAGAAAGGGGCGCGTTATGGTTATGAATCCACAGTATCATTCGGCTTACGGGGGAGCGTCGGCGACGCAGAATATGCCGTATGGAGTGAATGCGCCATACGGACAGAACGCGCCGTATGGGATGAATCAACCATATGAACAGAACGCGCCGTACGGGATGAATCAGCCATACGGACAGAACGCGCCGTACGGGATGAATCAACCATACGGACAGAACGCGCCGTACGGAATGAATCAGCCGTATGAACAGAACGCGCCGTATGGGATGAATCAACCATATGAACAGAACGCGCCGTACGGGATGAATCAACCATATGAACAGAACGCGCCGTACGGGATGAATCAACCATACGGACAGAATGCGCCGTACGGGATGAATCAGCCATATGAACAGAACGCGCCGTACGGAATGAATCAACCATACGGACAGAACGCGCCGTACGGAATGAATCAACCATACGGACAGAATGCGCCGTACGGGATGAATCAGCCATACGGACAGAACGCGCCGTACGGAGTAAATCCGCCTTATGAGATTGCTCCGGTTTATGGAGCGAATCTGCCCTGTGAAGTGAATCCGCCGTTCGGAGGCGCGGCGTCCCATGGCCTGCCCGCCGTATATACTCCGACGTGGCAGCAGGGGGTGATTGAACCGTATCAGAGTCCCTATCGCTTTATGCCGAACAATCCAAAGCATATGGAAGGCGGAGCGAAAGAAGGAATCAATCAGCTATTATGGTTTAGTATCGCAGGCATTCTGATCGCGGCTTTTCTTGCCATTATGATCGGCATTGCGATTCATGACGATGGAACGGGGATGAACGTGTCGGAGGCGTTTTCCTCATGGATAGCCGGCTTCTCAGATAAGGAGGAGGGCGGGGAGGAGAATCCGCCTACGGTCAGCTTTCTGACTGAGAGCTCTGAAACGATCAGAGGAGACCTGTTTGCTGTCGGGGAGGACGGTTCTGTTTTTGTCCGTACGGAATACGGCGTCTGCCGTGTTGCAAAAAACGGAGACGGATATGAGTATAACGGGTGGGCTGCGGAGCTTGCACCGGATGTTACTGTCCGTTCCATGGCAGTCTATGGCGATTATCTGTATCTTGCATGCGGTGAGAACGGAATTTACAGGGTGAACACCGCGCGCAGCAATACGTTGACACAGATCATAGATGACAATGTGTGGTCCTTTGTGATCGCGGAGGATCATCTTTTTTATATTTCTATGGATCATGTGGAACCGGGTTATGACGATTCGTATACGGATTCTTGGGGGAAACTGTATATAGCCGGATTAAACGGCAAAGGACAACGGTCGCTTAACGAGAAGGTGCTTTGTAATTCCAAATACTTAAGCAGCGCCGATTTTGTATATGTGGACGGGTATCTGTATTATTTTGATCAGGATGAGAACCTAAAGCGGATGCGCGCTGACGGAACAGGCAGCCGCGTGGTCGTGGAGCGGGAGAGGCAGAAGCCTTCTTTTTCCAGCTGCGGGCTGTATGAAAACGGCGGCATTCTGTATCTGCCGTCACAAAACGGGGGCATTTATTCTTATGATGCGGAAACGGATAAATTGAAAAAAATAACGGATGTCACTATATCCCCCCGTTCCCCGATTTTGTTTGTGGGAAATGCGCTGCTTTACAAGGAGGAAACGGAGTGCGTATGGCACCGGATCAAAGACGGGCAGGATACCGTTTATGAGAGCCCGTTCAATGATGCGGCGCTTTGGATGCAGGCGGTCGGGACCGGAGAATTGTTTGCGTTCCATGAACCAAACGATTATTATGCTGTTTCTTTTTGGGACGGGAATATCCGCGCGGAAGCGTTACTTGCAATAGACGATGAAACAATGCCGGAGGTGGACATCGAGGAAGAGCAGACTTTTCTGTTTCAGGGCACCGTGCAGGAGGACTGCCGTGCGGCGCGTTTTGTCTATGCCGGACCGAATGGGGATTCCGTGTATGAGCGCTATGTCATTTTTGTGTATTCCGGACATAACTATAATATATCCGGGGAATCTGTAGGTCCTCTTTTCTGGACTTATACGGATGAGGACGGGGAGCATACCGAGCTATTGGTGGAAGGTGATGTTGGTACGTTCTTTGTCGAAAATGACGATCTCTATTATACGTTGTGGGATGAGGAGTCGGAGAGCTATGCCCTGTTTTATCAATGCCTCGACGACCATGAAGAAGAGCCGGAGGGATGTCTGATTGCCGGGGGAATGAAGAAAGACTTTGCATACGATGCCGGTATGATCTATTATGTGACGGAAGACGACGGGAACCTGTATCGGTATATTTTGTGGAGCAGAGAAAGTGAGCGGATCAGCGGGGACAAAGTCGGATGCTATGATATTTATAATGGGATGATTTATTATGAAAACCTTTCCGATTCAACGATTTGGAAGATGCGGCTGGATGGGACACAGGAAGAGGAAATCGATGCGCCCTTTGATTGCGGGGAAACCTTGTGGCAGTTGAAGGTATGTCCGTATGGCGGCAGCATTTATCTGGCAGTCATCATGGATGGATACGATGAATACCGCGGAAACAGCATGTGCCTGTTTGCGGTGGACGGTCAGATGGAGCTCTTTTTCGGTGATGACTTTGGGAATTTTGACAGAAGGCAGACGCTTTATTACAGGGACAACCTTTTATATTATTCCTCAAGTGTCGCTTATGAAGTCCGTGTATTTGATTTTGAAGAATATTTTGACGGCGGCGGAAGCGGTATCCGTGCGAATTCTTACGATACGGTTCTCTGTGAGGAAAATATGAATACCTTTGCGTTGACGGATGAGTTTGTTTACGTGCAGCTGTATCTGGATCAAGATATCATTGCGGTGTATGACAGGGAGACGGGCGAACTGGTGGAGGAGATTGATTGCAGTGATTTTCCGCTATAAAAAAATTTGACTATATTAAAGCCATATGCTATTTTATGAAGTAGAGTTGCGAACACGCGAGGCTTACGCAAACTCTTTTGTAAGCAGAATGAACAATCGCGGCTGCATTCTTGCAGGTGAGGAAAGTCCGGGCTTCACAGGGCAGGATGCCGGATAACGTCCGGTGGAGGTGACTCTAAGGAAAGTGCAACAGAAATATACCGCCGTTCGGAGCGAAAGCCCCGTTCCGGTAAGGGTGGAAAGGCAGTGTAAGAGACTACCGTGTGGCTGGTAACAGCCATAGCCATGTAAACCCCATCCGAAGCAAGACCAAATAGAAAGCCATAGACTTGCCCGGTCTGCTTTCAGGTAGGTCGCTTGAGGCTGTCGGTAACGGCAGTCCTAGATAGATGATTGTTCTCGACATAACCCGGCTTATAGTTCTGCTTACTTAAAATGCAAAGAGAGCTGCGCGCGAGCGGAGTTCTTTTTGTATTCATAGGGAAAATGCGAATCGTTTTATTGTATGCAATGAGGTAGATACCGATTAACACAAAAACGAAAAAGGAGGAGATGACAATGTGTACCTGTATCGTAATGGGAAAAAATCATCGTTATTTTGGAAGAACCTTAGATTATGAATGTCGCTTCGGAGAAAGTGCTGCGATCACGCCGAGAAATTATCCGTTCTCACTCAAAAACGGTTCGGCGATCCGCACGCGATATGCCATGAACGGTATGGCGACGGTCGTGGGCGACTATCCGCTATATGCGGAGGCGGTCAACGAAAAAGGCTTGGCGATGGCGGGATTAAATTTCCCGGGAAGCGCGGTCTATTTTGAGCCGGATGAGGGAAAACTGAACCTTACGCCTTTTGAGCTGATCCCATGGTTTTTGGGACAGTGCGAGACAGCAGCGCAGGTGCGGGAGTGCCTTCCGGGGCTGGTCATCACGAATGTGCCGTTTTCCGAAAAGCTGCCGCTTAGCTGGCTTCATTGGATGATATCCGACAAAAATGAGTGCATTGTGATAGAGCAGACGAACGAGGGCTTGCGATGGTATGAAAATCCGACCGGTGTGATGACGAATAATCCGCCGTTTCCGTTTCAGATGATGAACCTTCGGAATTATCTGAATCTTTCGCCGAACGATCCGGTCAACCGCTTTTCTGACCGACTCACACTGTTGCCGTACGGGCGGGGGATGGGCGCGATCGGTCTGCCCGGAGATAACTCCCCTGAATCCAGATTTGTGCGGGCAGCGTTCAACAAGCTCAATTCCGAATGCGCGGAGGATGAGATCAGCTGTGTGACACAGTTTTTCCATGTGCTGGAATCGGTTTCGCTCGTGCGCGGAGCGACGATCACGGAGGACGGAAAGCCGGATATCACGAACTATAGCTGCTGCGTGGATACGGAGAGCGGAACCTATTATTACAGGACGTATACGAACAGCCAGATCACGGCGGTCAAAATGACCGAGAAGGAAAAAAATGCCGCAGCGCTGATCAATATTCCGCTTGTGGAAGAACAACAAATATATTATGTAAACTAGAGTTATGTAAACTGAAAAAAAGCAGCGAAGCAAATGGAGGACAGGGAAGAAGACGATGACCGACTTTTTTAGTCAATCATCGTCTTCCAGTGTTCTGCATGGCAGGCATCGAAGCACATCCGTATCTGCTCCGCTGTCGTTTTTTCACCCGCGAGGGGAGAGGGCAGCTCCGACAGATCGAAATAGCGGCTTTCCGTCGTCTCTACATTGGGACAAAAGGCGCCGCCGACGGCGGAGCAGAGAACAAACACCTTGCAGATTTTATAGGCATACCGGGGCAGATTGTGCTTATCCCGATCCTGCACGGCGATGACCTGCTCCACAGTCACGTCTAGGCCTGCTTCTTCCTTTACCTCTTTGATGGCGCTTTCCCTTACCGAAGTATCCGCATCCACCCATCCGCCGGGCAGGGACCATGTGCCGTTTGCCTCTTTGACCAAAAGGATTTTTTCACCGCTGAAAATGGCGGCGCGCACATCCAGCTTCGGCGTCTGATAGCCGGTCTCATTGCAGAACAGGTCTTTCACCTTCTCCAAAGGAATATCCGTCTGTTCGCTCATCATCTCGGCGGCGATATTGCGTATGTTCTCGTAACGCTCTAAGTCATAGGGATCTTTTCCGTAAAACAGACCGGCCTGCGCAATGCTTTGTAAAGAAACAGCCCATGTAAGCCACTTTTCTTTGCTGTCCATAGGGATCCACCTCCTGTCATCTTGCTTTGATCGACAAATTATTGTATCATAAAATATAGCAGTTCAAAAGAGGCAGGAGAAAACGGATGATACTGGAAAAGAAAGAAACAATCAAGATCAAAGAGCGCAGAGACAGAAAAAAGGCGAAAAGAAGACGGAAGATTCTTTGCCTCTCGGCGCATATCGTACTGCTCATTCTGACATTTTTACTGCTTCCGCTCAATCTCTTTGTCGTCAATTTCCCTGAATGGGTCGTCGCGCTTTGCGGGGGCGCGGCGCTGGCACTGCTGATCTTCTATCTGATCGTGTTTCGAACCAAAGTGGTCACTAAGATTTTACTGCCGCTATTATCCGTTGTTATCGTGGTACTCTGTGCGCTTGTGGCTTATTGCTGTCCGTATTGGAATTCCTACTCCTTTAAGCAGGTTGATACGGTGTGGTTGAATTATGATGAGGAATTAACTTATCAACAGGCTGCGGAGGACTTAGCGGCGGCGATGCGGCATCTTGAGCATGTGCATCCGATGTTCCGGGGCGGCTTAACGCCCGAGATACAGGAACGGTATGACGCTGCGCTGGGGCGCTTAAAGGGGATGCAGTCGATCACGGTAAACGATTTGCGGCGGGAACTTCAGACGGTGCTCAATCCGATTCACGATGCGCATACTACAACCTATAACAGCTGGCCCGATGACCGTTATCTGGCGGATATTCCGGCAAAGCGGCTGGGAGGATACACCATATATTCCGTAAACGGCAGAACAACGGAGGAAATTGTGGAGGCGGCAGCGCCGTATTATTCTTATGAGACAAAAGACTGGATCACGGTGGATGTCGGCAGCCTTGCCGCACTTTCGTTTTGCGGATATGAGGAGCCTTTTACCTTTGTGTGGAAAAACGAAGAAGGGGACATGATAACGGAAACCTATACTGCGGACGATTTTGTTTCATGGGAATCCTTATTCACGTCCGATGATGCTTATGACGGGGAGACGGATATTGAGGCGGAGAGCCCGTTTGTTTTTTATGAGATCGACGAAGAAGAGTCCCTTGCGATGCTGACGCTTACCTCCTGCAATTATAACGATGAATATATCCGTTGTGTGAGGGAGATGTTTCAGGAAGTAAAAGAAAAACACATTCAAAATGTGGCAGTCGATCTTCGCGGAAACGGCGGAGGGAATTCGCTTGTCGCCAATGAATTCATCAAATATCTCCCGGTTGCGCGGTATCGTGATGTGCCGTGTGACTGGCGGTGGGGATGGTTTGTTTTTTCCTATGACGGTTGGATAAAAAATAAACAATACGGGGACCTGCTCTTCGAGGGCGAAGTTTATGTGCTGACCGACAGCGGTTCGTTCTCTTCCGCAAAGGATTTTGCACTGATCATTCAGGACAACGGATTGGGGCACGTCATAGGAATTGCTCCGGCAAATGCCGTGAACGGCTACGGAGATGTGGCGCTGTTTTCGCTGCCGAACAGCGGGTTGCTGATGCAGATTTCCACAAAGAAATGGTACCGCATTGATGAGACGAATACAGACGATTATGTGGTGCCGGATTTTCCGGGAGAGGATGCGCTTACTGTGCTGTATTCTGTTTTGGAGGCGGAAAGATGACAAGAAAAGAAGTGTTTGCGTATAGCAGGAAAGCTTATCGGATCGAGCCGGATTACCCGTTTCGCGAGGATTTCGATTCCGCTGTGCTGCGGCATCGGGATACAAAAAAGTGGTTTGCGCTCGTCATGCATGTAAAGGCGGATAAGCTGGGATATGAGGGAGAAGAGCAGATCGACATCCTTACCATGAAATCGGAGCCGGTGCTCATTGATTCCCTTGTGCTGCGTCCCGGCTTTCACAGGGCATATCATATGAATAAAACGAAATGGTTCAGTGTAGAATTAAAGGATACGGTTTCCGCAGAGGAAATCAAAAGCCTGATGGATCTAAGCTATGAGCTGACGGAAAAATCTATGAAACGGAGGGGTGAACAATGTGTATCGTGACAATGGATGGGGTTCAAAAAGAATATCCGCAGGGCATCACCTATGAGGAGATCGTGCGCGAGGGTGAGAGCGAGCCGGGCGATGAGGCGGTGCTTGTCAGGGTAAACGGTAAGGTACGGGAGCTGTGTAAGCATTTAGAGGGGGATTGTATCATAGAAAAAATCCGACGCAGCGATACGATGGGGCACAAGACCTATGTGCGTTCTGCTATTTTTTTGTTTGTAAAAGCGGCAACCGATACGATCGGTGCGGAACATATTGAGGAATTAAAGGTAGAATTTGCGATCGGTAAAGGATATTATATTTCCGCCAGAGGAGATTTTACGCCCTCGAATGAGCTTGCGGGGCGGATCGAAAAAAGAATGCGTGAGATGACGGAGGCAAAGCTGCCGATCATAAAGCAGACCTATCCGTCGGCGGAGGCGGTCGCCATGTTTGCCGAAAACGGTATGAGTGATAAAGAAAAGCTGTTCCGCTACCGCAGAAGCTCGTTCATCAATGTATATACGCTTGACGGTTACCATGATTATTATTATGGATTTATGATGCCGAACACCGATTATATCCGCTATTATGAGGTACTGTGCCACGAGAACGGCTTTATTTTGAATCTGCCCGACATGGGGAACCCGAAGGAGCTTGTTCCCTTTGCACCGCAGAAAAAGCTGTTCGACACGCTTGTGGAGTCGGGGCGATGGAGTCATTTGTTCGGACTTGACACGATCGGCGATTTGAACGATCAGATCTGTTACGGGAATATCAGCGACCTGATCCTTGTACAGGAAGCACAGCAGGAGCGCAGGATCGGTGAGATCGCGCAGGAGATCGTGAAGCGGGGCAATGTCAAATTTGTGATGATCGCGGGACCGTCTTCATCCGGCAAGACAACATTTTCCCACCGTCTTTCGATCCAGCTTCGGACGCTCGGTCTGAACCCGCATCCGATCGGCGTGGATGATTATTTTGTCAACAGGGAAAAAACGCCGCTTGATGAGAACGGCGATTATAATTTTGAATGTCTGGAAGCAATCGACGTGGAGCAGTTCAATGAGGATATGACAAGACTGCTTGCAGGGGAGACCGTGGAGCTGCCGAGCTTCAACTTTAAGACGGGGCAGAGGGAGTATAAAGGCAATTACAAAACGCTCGGCGAGGA
This sequence comes from Lachnospiraceae bacterium, assembly GCA_014804755.1. Taxonomy (GTDB): domain Bacteria; phylum Bacillota; class Clostridia; order Lachnospirales; family Lachnospiraceae; genus DLAJ01. The sequence continues at coordinate 73,497 of JAAUZE010000022.1, forward strand.
TGATATTCTCGTGATCGAGGGCATTCACTGTCTCAATGACAAGCTTTCCTACACGCTGCCGACGGAAAGTAAATATAAGATTTATATCAGTGCGCTCACAACCTTAAATATTGACGAACATAACCGGATTCCGACAACGGACGGGCGGCTGCTGCGCCGCATGGTGCGCGACGCGAGGACGCGGGGGGCGACGGCAAAGCGGACGATCCAGATGTGGCAGTCCGTCCGCAGGGGCGAGGAGGAAAACATTTTTCCGTATCAGGAGAGCGCGGATACGATGTTTAACTCCGCACTTATTTACGAGCTTGCTGTGATCAAGCAGTTTGCAGAGCCGTTATTATTCAGCATCCGGCCGGAGGAGCCGGAGTATGACGAGGCGAAACGCCTGCTAAAATTCCTCGGCTATTTCCTCGGCATCACAAGCGAAAAACTGCCGAATAACTCCATTGTGCGTGAGTTCGTGGGCGGAAGCTGTTTCCCGGTGTAAAAAAGAATTTGCGGAACGCAAATTCTTTTGAAGGATCCGCTTTGCGGATTCTTCCAGGGGTGAAAAATGCGTTGCGCTTTCAAACGAGTGGTCTTGGGTAGAAAAATGAAAAAAATCAGGCGGGCGATCGGGAAAAGAGGACAGAAGGAAATCGTGCGCGCACGGCTTCTTGCTGCTGCGCTTATACTTGCGTTTGCGTGTCTGTGCGGGGTGCTGTATATGACCGGTTTTTTGTCTGTGCAAAAGACCGTTTTCAAAGAGGCTTATGACACGCGGGCGGTCTCGCTTGGCGTTGTCAAGATCATCTGCGGCGATTTTCGCGGAAGCGGCGTGGTGATCGCGCAGGATGAAGAAGGTCTTGTGATCGTTTCGGCAAAGCATTTACTCATGTATGATGTGCGGGCGGAGGTGAGCTTTGTCGGGACGGAAAGCGGAGAAAATGTGACAGGGGACGTGATCGGCTACTCGGCGTCGTATGATCTTGCCTTTCTGCATGTGCCGCTGTCGGCGCTTCCGGCGAAACTTGCTGATGATGCGAAAAATATGTGTGCTATGGAAAATGAATCTGATATGACGTGGGCTGCGACGTCTGATGCAAGCGGGCAGCAGGCGGTGATACGCACAGATGATGCCTACCGGGAGCTGCGGGCGGGAGATTTCATCGTACAGATCGGTCTTTCCGAGAATGCGGAATTGGAATACTATATGGGTGTTGCACAGGCAAAAGAGGTTTGGGTCAGTGATTACAACGCATGCATGCTCTTAAACGAATGCTATGCCGAAGCGGGCATGAGCGGCGGCGGCGCTTTTGACGAAAACGGGCGTCTGGTCGGTATTATTATTGCGGGAGATAAGCAGGGAACAGTCTGCATGCCGATGACGACGGTGCTTGAGGAGTATCGGGAGTTTACCGGATCAATAGATTGAAGCACAGCGGCAGGTAACGGCGCGAATTGAAAAGCCCCGGTGCGGGAACACCGGGGCTCTGATTTTATTGCTTATAATTCGAGGAACCCCAAAATCGTATTTGTATATTTCTGTGGTTCTTCAAGTCTTGGAAAATGCGCGCTATTTTCAAAGATCGCCTGCGTCACATTTTGTGCATGGTTCATAATATACTCGATTTGATTCTTGGTACATGCAGGATCATACTTTCCGTTGATCAACAGTATCGGGGCAGTTATCTTTGTAAGCATCGGCAATAAATTGTCGGTCATCTGCACCCTTTTTTGCAAAGAACCATCTGGCATCGGTTGTGTTTCCAGCAATTTCATCAAATGCTGCTCTCCTTTTGACCACATTTCATCCGGAATATCAGTGGTGTCCATACTCAGTTCATATTCGTCAAAAGAAATACCATGCAGATAAAATCGCAGTTCCATATCTGTGACATAACTAAGCAGGGTCGATAAATCAAATACTACTTCCGTTTTATCCTGGTAGTCTGTGGATTTAATTTTTTCACAAAGTTCAACTGCCGTTTTATTGTCTAAGCTATGAATATGCTCACTCAAATATTCAGCTGTTGATTTTGCCGAATCCTCAAAACACAAGGAAGGGCATTCCAGAATGACCTTATGAATGGAATTCGGATAGGTGGATGCATATAAAACTGCAAGCATACCGCCATAAGAATGACCAAGGATACTCCATTTTTCTATTCCAAGAAGCTTTCGCATCTCCTCGACCATTTCAATCTGATATTCCATACTGTAACTTTCATTCTCGTCGAGAGCGTCTGACCGTAGTACTCCTAACTGATCAAATGTGACAACTTTCATTTTCTCACTTAATGCCTTGGCCTGATTTGCAAAATCCAGACAGCTTGCGCCCGGACCGCCGTGAAGATATAGCAGAGTGTCGTGATATTCCGTTCCATATATTTCATACCAAATTTTCTTACCCCAAATAGTAATAAACATATGTGCGTCCTTCCCTATTATAATCATAATCCCAATATGTTGCTTTTCACATTATCACAAGTACTCATAAAATTCAACATGAGCTGATGAATTGCTGCAGTTTGAACCCGGCTAACATGATCTTAACAGAGACAACTGCAACCGGTACTGGATTTTTTGAGGCAAAGATGGTATGATATGAGGTTAGAGAGTATTAGAAATAGGAAAAAAGAATAAGGTACTCTGAGCCGGCGCATGATACTGTGCGAAGGAGTCGAAAAGAATAGGAGGATGGTTATGACTAAAATTAGTGTTTTCTCCGGTTTTTTGGGAGCGGGAAAGACCACATTGATCAAAAAACTGTTAAAAGAGGCGTTTGCGGGCGAACAGGTCGTGCTTATTGAGAACGAATTCGGCGAGATCGGAATTGACGGCGGGTTCTTAAAAGAAGCGGGAATTGAGATCAAGGAAATGAATTCCGGCTGTATCTGCTGTTCCCTTGTCGGGGATTTCGGAACGTCACTGAAGGAGGTGCTTGCCACCTACCATCCTGAGTGGATTCTGATCGAGCCGTCCGGCGTCGGCAAGCTTTCCGATGTCATCCGTGCCGTAGAGAATGTGGACATGGGAGACGAGGTGACACTGGACAGCGCAGTGGCAGTCGTTGACGCAAGCAAGGCAAAAATGTATATCAAGAACTTCGGTGAGTTTTTTATTAACCAGATCGAGCATGCAGGCACGATCGTGTTAAGCCGTACCGGCAATATCGCGATGGAGAAGCTGGAGGAGACGATCGCGCTGATCAGAGAACACAACGCGAAGGCGGTCATCATCACCACGCCGTGGGAGGAGATTGACGGAAAAGATATCTTAAAGGCGATGGAAGGCTCCTCTGACTTAAAGGATGAGCTGATCCGTGAACTGATGGCGCATGAGGATGAGCATGAGCATCATCATCACGAGCATGAGGAAGGCGAACACGAGCACCACCATCACCACGATGATGAGGAAGATGAGCATGAACATCACCACCATCACCACGATGATGAGGAAGATGAGCATGAACATCACCACCATCACGATGATGAGGAAGACGGGCACGAGCATCATGAACATCACCACCATCACCACGATGATGAGGAAGATGAGCATGAACATCACCACCATCATGATCATGAGGAAGACGGGCACGAGCATCACCACCACCATGACGGGGAGTGCGACTGCCACCATCACCATCATCACCATGCCGACGAGGTATTCCAGAGCTGGGGCATGGAGACGCCGGCGCGCTATCGCATGGACGAGATCGAGCGCATCTTAACAGAACTTGACAATGAGGAGCGCTACGGTATCGTGCTGCGTGCAAAGGGCATGGTTGCGGGAGAAGGAAATTCCTGGGTATACTTTGATTATGTTCCCGAGGAGCGCAACGTGCGCGAGGGGAAACCGGATGTGACGGGCAAATTCTGTGTGATCGGCTCCAAACTGAACGAGGAACACTTAAAAGAATTATTTACGAAATAAACAATGCGCAGCATTTTGAAAGGACGTGGAAACGCAATGAAACCCGTATATATGATCAATGGTTTTTTGGAGAGCGGAAAGACGGAGTTCCTCTCGTTTACGCTTTCCCAAGATTATTTCCGGACAAAAGGAACCACGCTGCTCTTACTGTGTGAGGAGGGTGAGAAAGAGTACGATCCGAAGCTCCTGAAAAAAAGCAAGACGGTCGTGGAACTGATCGAGCGCGAGGAAGATTTTCAGCCCGCGCACCTGCTGGAACTGGAAAAGAAGTGGAATCCGGAACGCATTTTGATCGAATACAACGGCATGTGGAGCTGCAAGGATTTAAAGCTTCCGTTTCACTGGACGATCGAGCAGCAGATCACGACGATCAATGCGGCGACCTTCCCGATGTACTATAATAATATGCGCTCACTGGTCGCTGACGCGGTGCGGGGATCGGAGCTGATCATCTTTAACCGCTGCGATGACGTACTGGAGGAGCTTGGCACCTACAAGCGCAATATCAAGGCGGTGAATCCGAAAGCAGAGATCGTTTTTGAGGGAAAAGACGGTGAGATCAACCAGATTTTTGAGGAAGATCTCCCGTATGACTTAAAACAGGACGTGCTGGAGCTTGACAATCTGGGCTACGGCATTTGGTATATTGACAGCATGGATCATCTGGAGCGTTATGTCGGGAAAACGGTGGTGTTTCCGGCGCTCGTCATGAAACCGAAAAAATTTCCAAAAGGGTATTTCATTCCGGGCAGAATGGCGATGACCTGCTGTGCGGATGATATGGCGTTTATCGGTTATGTTTGCAAATATGAGAAGGCGGATGAGCTGAAAGAAAAACAGTGGATACAGGTCACGGCAAAGGTGTGCCGCGAACATTTTTCAGGTTACCGCGGCGAGGGACCGGTCCTTCATGCGCTTACCATCGCACCGACGAAGGCGCCGGAGGATGATGTTATTAGCTTCGGGGGATGACTATGTACCATTATACGATTGCACAGTGGCTTCTGTTTTTCTTTTTTTACTGCTTTTTCGGCTGGTGCTTTGAAAGCTCCTATGTGTCGGGCAAGCAGGGGAGATTTGTGAATCGCGGTTTTATGTACGGGCCGTTTCTTCCGATCTATGGAAGCGGCGCCATCATGATGCTCGTGGTATCCTCTCCGTTTCAGGATCATTTGATCGCGATTTATTTTGCGGGACTGGTGGGAGCGACCGTGCTCGAATATGTGACCGGAATGGCAATGGAAGCGCTGTTCCATGTAAGATACTGGGATTACTCTAACCAGCGGTTTCAATATAAGGGGCATATCTGCCTTTCCTCCTCGGTTGCGTGGGGATTTCTGACGCTGTTTCTCACGCAGTTATTACATAAGCCGGTGGAACAGTTTATCTGCGGATTTTCCGACCGGGTATCCGCGGTGCTGGCGTCTGTGATCGGCGCGATCGCTCTCATTGATTTCGTTCTATCCTTCAAGGCGGCATTTGAGCTGCGGGATCTTCTTGCAAAACTGGAAAAGGCAAGGGAGGAAGTCGAGAAGGCAAAGGAGGAGCTCGCGCGGTGGCAGAAGCGCAGGGACGTGGAAATTGCACTGCGGGCGCAGGAGTCGGAACAAAAAAAGGAACAACGAAAAGAGCAGCTTGAGGCGTGGCTTGCGGAACGAAGAGAGCAGGCAGCAGCAATCGCTGACAATGCCCGCCGCAAATTACAGACCCGCCGGATATTACGAGGTAATCCGGGTATGGTGTCCGGCAGATTTAAGGGCAGCATGGAGGAACTGAAGCATCTGGTGCTGCGGATCAGGAAAAACGAGTCGGATAAGAGCGATGCGGACCAAAAGGAATGAGGCGTAAGCGGAACGGATAGCACGGATCGGAATAGAGAAAGGGAATGGGTACCATGAAGCAGCAGAACTTAAAAGAACTGATCGCCACGGTGGATGACATATGCAGGATCATGACGGACGCGAATGTGGGAAACTCCGCAGACAAGCCGATGTCCTTAAAGGAAAGCTTTCATTTTGAACTGCTGAAATTTGCCGTATATCTGGCGGATGCCGACGGGAAGTTTGAGGAACGCGAGCTCTCCGTGATCGCGGAGTATCTGGGCATCAAGGCAGAGGCAAAAAATTTGCGTGCCATGAAATACCGTGAGAATATCGATGAGCATTTTGACGAGCGGATTCCTTCCGTGATCAAATATGCGGTGCTGGCGGACGCCGCGCGCAAGATCACGCCCGATGCGTACAAACAGCAGAAGGCGCAGATCATGGTGGATACCTACAAGCTGTTCGGACAGACGATGTTAGCATGCTATGACGAGGACGCGGGCATGGAGACGATGTCAAAGTATACCGCTTACATCAAACGTCTGGAAGACTTCTTAAAAGAGTACGGCGTGTTTTATACGGGGTCCGCAAAAATCATCAAACCGATCGAGCCGACGGCGGAGCCGGATGAGACGGAGGAGGAGCGGGCGGCAAAGCTGGAAAAGCTGATGGAGGAATTCAATGGACTTGTCGGTTTAAACGAAGTCAAGCATGAGGTCAACAGCCTTGTGAATCTGATCAAGGTGCAGAATATGCGCAAAGCGCAGGGCATGAAGGTATCCGACGTTTCCAAGCATATGGTTTTTTCGGGAAATCCGGGTACGGGAAAGACAACGGTCGCGCGCATGCTCGGCGAGATTTATAAATACATCGGCGTGCTGCCGAAAGGGCAGCTGACAGAGGTTGATCGTGGCGGTCTTGTCAAGGGCTATATCGGTCAGACGGCAACCAAGGTGTTGGAGGTCGTCGATGAATCGCTCGGCGGCATTCTGTTCGTGGACGAGGCATATACATTGACCGTCGGCAAGGGAGAGGGCGATTTCGGACAGGAGGCGGTCGATACGCTCTTAAAAGCGATGGAAGATCATCGCAGCGAGTTTGTCGTGATCGTGGCGGGCTATACCGATCTGATGGAGGAATTCCTTTCCTCCAATCCGGGACTCAAATCCCGCTTTAACAAGTTTATCCATTTTGGGGATTACGGTGCGGAGGAATTGCTTGCGATATTGGAGTCCATGTGCGCAAAGCAGGAATACGCACTGTCTGAGGAGGCGCGCGTGCGCGCAAGGGAATTGTTCGAAAAGCGTGTGCAGAACAAACCCGATAATTTTGCGAATGCCCGCGATGTGCGCAACTTTTTGGAGCATGCGATCGCAAACCACGCGTCGCGTGTCGTAAACGAGAAGAATGCGGATAAATCCATGCTCTCCACCCTCGAGGCAGAGGATCTGCAGGATTTTGCGTAAAGAGCATGGTAAAACTGCACAATGCAGCACGGGGACACCATGCAGCATAATGCTGAAAAATGTCCGCGCGATAAAAAATCACTGACAATTTTTCTTTTTGGGTGCTACAATAGAGTTGGGGGCAATGCGGGGTATCGCAGCGCCCTTTTCAATTCATTGCAATCAAGTTTGCAAGGAAGGTTTCTGTTGTGGGATTCAGAAAGGAAAGTGTGAGAAAATGTATCAGGTCAATGATTTGATCGTGTATGGAAACCACGGTGTATGCAGGGTTACAAACATCGGGACGCCGGAGATTCCGATGGCGGACCGAACAAAGCAGTATTATACGCTGCGTCCGGCATACCAGAGAGAAGAAGTGATTTATGCGCCTGTAGAAAATAACAAGACGGTCATGCGGCCGATCCTGACAAGGCAGGAGGCGGATCAGCTCATTGATGAGATCCCGAAGCTGAGCACGGTGTGGATCGTCAATGAGCGGGAGCGTGAAGCCCAGTATAAGGCGGCGATACGTACCTGTGACTGTAAGGAGCTTGTGCGCATCATCAAGACGCTGTATCAGCGGAAAAGAGAACGCATTCAAAGCGGGAAAAAGGTGACGGTCGTGGATGAGCGATATTTTCATCAGGCGGAAGAGCAGCTCTACGGGGAGCTTGCGATCGTTCTGGATATGCCGAAGGATGAGGTTGGCGGCTATATCGCCGAAAATGCGCAGAATCATGAGGCGGTTCAGGCCTAGACTGTTCGCAAACCCAAATCTTCCCGTTGACTTAAAAAGTCCCATGCGGTAATATAAAGTTATAAAAGGAATGAAGAAATTTGTTCCGGAAGTGTAAGAGTGCATAAACGGGAGGTTAGCGATGCGCAATAAGGTACTTGTAGTAGACGATCAGGAAATGAACAGGGATCTGCTTGAGGAAATTCTGATAAAAGATTACGATGTGGTGAAGGTCCCGGACGGAAAGCAGGCGCTTGAGAAGCTTGGTCAGAAGGATATGAAAATCGTGGCGGTGCTGCTTGATCTGCTTATGCCCGAGATGGACGGCTTTGCCGTTCTCGACGCGATGCATGAACAGGGAATGCTCAAGAAGATTCCGGTACTTGTCATCAGCAGCGAACAGACTGTGAACGTGGAGGAGAAGTGCTTTGAATACGGCGTGTCCGATTTTATTCACAAGCCCTTCGAGCCGTCGATCATACAGAGCCGCGTCAGGAACAACGTCAATCTCTTTTTGTACAAAGAGCGTCTGGAAGACCAGGTTGCCGTGCAGACGCAGGCAATCCGCTATCAGTACCAGCTTTTGAAAGAACAGGCGGAGAAACTCGAGCGGAATAACGAGGAGATCATCGATATTCTCGGTACGGTCGTGGAGTGCAGGGATTTAGAGAGCGGAGATCATATCAAGCGCGTAAAGACCTTTACGCGGATTCTTGCCGAGCAGGTCATGGAGGATTATCCCGAATATGACCTGTCGCCGGAAAAGGTGCGGATCATCGAATCGGCAAGCGCACTTCATGATGTCGGTAAGATTGCGATTCCCGATCATATCCTGTTAAAACCGGGAAAACTGACGGCGGAAGAATTTGACATCATGAAGACCCATACGACAAGGGGAAGCGAGCTCCTGAACAATATAAAGGACGCATGGGATGATACCTATGGGAAGTACTGCTATGAGATCTGCCGTTATCATCATGAGCGTTTTGACGGGCGCGGCTATCCCGACAAGCTTGAGGGAGAGGACATTCCGATCTCGGCGCAGATCGTGTCGGTTGCGGATGTATATGATGCGCTTGTCAGCAAGCGTGTATACAAGGACGCGTATGCGATCGGGGAAGCGTACGATATGATCGTAAACGGGGAATGCGGAACATTCTCGCCGAAAATATTAGACTGCTTTAGCAAGGTTCGCGCCGCTTTTGAGGAGACGGTCAGGGTCAACCACGAGAGCCGGCAGGAGACGGAATAAAAAAATTCCAAAGAACCCTTGCTTTTTAGGGAAAAGTGTGTTATCTTTGATAAGGTTGATATGGTAAGGTAAAGAGTGGGCTTGCAAGTCCACTCTTTTACGATTGTATGAAAAAGAAAAGGAGCGGTCATGGCAGGAGCGAGGGACTATGAGGCGCGCACCGTAACGCTCTTAGAGCCGATTGCGGAGAAATTCGGCTGTGAGATCTACGATGTGGAATATGTGAAAGAGGGCAGCGAGTGGTACCTGCGCTGCTATATTGATAAGCCGGACGGCGTGAACATTTCAGACTGTGAGAATGTCAGCCGTGCGCTTTCGGATCAGCTGGATGAGGAGGACTTCATCCCGGATGCCTATATCCTTGAAGTCAGTTCGCCTGGACTCGGTCGTGCGCTCAAAAAGGACCGGCATCTCCAAAAAAGCATTGGGGAAGCCGTCGAATTAAAAACCTATCGCCCGATCGAAAAATGCAAGGAATTTTCGGGCGTGCTGCGATCGTTTGATAAGGATACCGTGACGATCGGTACGGAGGAAAAAGAAATGGTGTTTCAGCGCTCGGATGTGGCGCTGATCAGGTTGGCATTGGACTTTTAGGAGGAGAAAGGACATGAACAAGGAATTATTGGAAGCACTCGATATTTTGGAGAAGGAGAAGGACATCAGCCGGGAAACGCTGTTTGAGGCGATTGAGAATTCTCTGTTGACCGCCTGCAAAAACCATTACGGCAAGGCGGACAACATGAAAGTGGAGATCAACCGCGAGACCTGTGATTTTTTGGTTTATGCGGAGAAAGAGGTCGTGCCCGGTGCGGAGGATGTGACCGATAAAGTGACGCAGATCAGCTTAGAGGACGCGCAGACGTTAAATGCCGGGGCAGCGGTCGGAGATATTGTCCGTATGGAGATCAAGAGCCGGGAGTTCGGGCGCATCGCAACCCAGAATGCCAAGAATGTCATCCTGCAAAAGATCCGCGAGGAGGAGAGAAGCGCCATCTTCAACCAGTACTATGAGAAAGAGCGCGATGTCGTTACGGGAATCGTGCAGCGCTATCTCGGCAGAAATATCAGCATCAACCTTGGCAAGGCGGATGCGATCTTAAATGAGAGCGAGCAGGTTCGCGGCGAGAATTTCCGCCCGACCGAACATATCAAAGTATATATTTTAGAAGTAAAGAATACGCCGAAGGGACCGAGGATTTTAGTAAGCCGTACGCATCCCGAATTAGTCAAGCGCTTATTTGAGGCGGAGGTTGCGGAGATCCAGGACGGCACCGTGGAGATCAAGGGGATCGCGAGAGAGGCGGGCAGCCGTACGAAGATGTCCGTCTGGAGCAGCAATCCGAATGTGGATCCGGTCGGAGCCTGCGTCGGATTGAACGGACAGCGCGTGAACTCCATTGTGGATGAGCTGCGAGGAGAGAAAATCGACATTATCCCGTGGGATGAAAACCCCGGCAATCTCATTCAGAATGCGCTTGCACCCGCAAAGATCGTTGCGGTATTTGCAGATCCCGATGAGAAGACGGCAAAGGTCGTAGTGCCGGATTACCAGCTGTCGCTCGCGATCGGCAAGGAGGGGCAGAACGCAAGACTTGCAGCGCGTCTGACCGGCTATAAGATTGACATTAAGAGTGAGACGCAGGCAAAGGATGCGCCGGGCTTCCGCTATGAGGATTACGTGAGCGAGTATGACGACTATGACGAGGAGGCATACGACGATTACGATCAGGAGAATGATGACGGCGGCAATTACGAGGACGGAGATTATCAAGAAGAAGGCTATGAGGAGGAAGCGTTAGAGGCTTCGGAAACAGGTGCGGATGAATAAAAAAATTCCATTGAGACAGTGTGTGGGCTGCCAGCAGATGAAACCGAAAAAAGATATGATGCGGGTATTAAAAACACCCGAGGATGAGATGATTTTGGACACGACAGGGAAGAAAAACGGTCGTGGCGCATATCTTTGTAAGGATATGGAATGCCTGAAAAAAGCAAGAAAGAACAAAGGCTTGGAACGTTCTTTTAAGATGAGTATTCCGGATACCGTATATGACAGTCTGATAAAGGAGTATGGCGCAGAGGATGCAGAATAAGATTTTATCAATGCTTGGCATTGCCGCACGGGGCAGAAATCTTGTCAGCGGCGAGTTTATGACGGAAAAGATCGTAAAGGCGCATCAGGCATATGTTGTGCTTGTGGCGGCGGATGCATCCGATAACACAAAAAAAATGTTTTGCGATATGGGAGCGTATCACAGGGTTCCCGTTTATATATATGGCACAAAGGAAGGACTGGCACATGCGATCGGTCAGGAAATGAGGGCGTCTTTAGCGGTTACGGATGAGGGAATTGCAAAATCCATCATGCGGGCGCTGGAGGCAGGTACAATGGACGGTACCGGAAATGAATACGGAGGTAGATAGAATGGCAAAACAAAAGGTGTATGAACTGGCGAAAGAATTGGGCGTTCCGAGTAAAGACCTGATTACGCTATGTGAACAGAATAATATAGAGGTAAAAAGCCATATGAGTGTGATTTCGGAGGAGCAGGCAGCATTGCTTACCTCGAAAATGGGCAGGCATGCGGCTCCGGCAGGAGAAAAACAGGATACCGTGTCCACAGGGGAGAAAAAAGTGCAAAAACCTGCGGCAGCATCGGGCGCCGAGGAAAAACCTGCGGCAGCGCCGACAGGAACAAGACAGGCGGAAAAAAACACGCCTGCGGCAGAGCAGAAACGGGAGCCGGCAAAGCAGGATGCGCCGAAAAAGAAAAGTAAGATCATCATGGTGAGCAATCCCCATAATTCAAGAATGCAGGGTTCGGCACAGAGCTTAAGAGGCATGAACGGGGGTCAGGACAGAAGAGGAAACGGTCAGGGTCAGGGACGCGGCATGAACGCGCAGAGACCGGTTAATCGTCCGATCCGTCCGCTGACGCCGCCGTCACCGACTCCTTCGGTCAATATTGTCGCAAATCCGAATAAGGGGCAGGATGTAAGACGGCCTATGAACCGGCAGGGCAGCAACAGACCGGCGGATGTGACAGAGGCGGTGGAAAACAAACCGCAGGAAATGCCGAACACAACACCCGCAGCACAGCAGGGCATGCCGAGTTCCGCAGGCGCGCAGGATAGCAGAGAAAACAGAGGCTATCAGCAAAGACCGGGACAGACGGACAGAGCGCCTCAGAATGGACAGGGTGCGCGCAGTCAGGGCGGTTATAACCGCAGTGAACGCGGCGAACGCGGTGACCGTGGTGCAGGAAGAACGGATGGTTTCAGAGGGCAGACGAGACAGGGAGGCTTTGGTAATGGCACAGGCGGACAGAGACCGGCTTATCGACAGGATGGCGCGCGTAACGCCGATGGCGGCAGCAGAGGCGGTTATGGCAGACCTGCGCCGGGCAGGTCGGGCGGCTTCGGCGGTTCGGGCGCTCAAAGATCTTACGGCAATAACGATCGCTATGAAAGAGGCGATGGCGGGAAGGACGCTCGATTTGGAAGGAAGTCTCAGGGAGGAAGTGCTTCTTTTGCTCCCGAGGCATCACTCAAGGATCAGGAAAAGCACCGTGACGAAGAAAAACGCCGCATTGAAAAGGATAAACGGAATAAAAAGGAGCTCATCTACGAGGAGGAGCAGGAGAACTTAAAGGGCAAGCGGGCCGGAAGATTCATCAAGCCCGAAAAGAAACAGGAGGAGCAGGAGGAGCAGATCAAGGTCATCACCCTGCCGGAATCCTTAACGATCAGAGAACTGGCGGATAAGATGAAAATGCAGCCCTCCGCGATCGTCAAGAAGCTCTTTTTACAGGGCAAGATCGTGACGGTCAATCAGGAGATCAGTTACGAGCAGGCGGAGGAGATCGCGATCGAGTACGAGATCATCTGCGAGAAGGAAGAAAAGATCGACGTGATCGCCGAGCTGTTAAAGGAGGACGAGGAAAATGTCGAGGATATGACAAAGAGACCGCCGGTCATCTGCGTCATGGGCCATGTAGACCACGGAAAAACCTCCCTGCTTGACGCGATCCGTAAGACGAATGTGATCGATAAAGAGGCGGGCGGTATTACGCAGGCGATCGGAGCCTATACTGTTACCATCAATGAGGAAAAGATCACGTTTTTGGATACACCGGGTCATGAGGCGTTTACCGCTATGCGTATGCGCGGCGCGAACGCGACGGATATTGCGGTGCTGGTCGTTGCTGCGGATGACGGCGTGATGCCGCAGACGGTCGAGGCGATCAACCATGCGAAAGCGGCGGGCATTGAGATCATCGTAGCGGTGAACAAAATGGATAAACCCAATGCGAATATGGACCGCGTAAAACAGGAGCTGACCGAACATGAACTGATCCCCGTTGACTGGGGTGGTTCGACCGAATTTGTTCCGGTATCGGCAAAGACGGGAATGGGAATCTCCGATTTGTTGGAAACCATTCTTCTGACGGCGGATATTCTGGAGCTGAAAGCAAATGTGAACAGACGTGCGCGCGGTCTTGTCATTGAGGCGGAGCTGGATAAGGGACGCGGTCCCGTGGCAACCGTACTTGTGCAGAAGGGAACGCTTCAGGTCGGAGATTATATCTCGGCGGGCGCATCCAGCGGTAAGGTACGCGCCATGATCGACGATAAGGGACGCAGAGTCAAAGAAGCGACTCCGTCCACGCCGGTAGAGATTTTGGGCTTAAATGACGTGCCGAACGCGGGAGAGATCTTTATTGCGCATGCCAATGATAAGGAGGCAAAGAATTTTGCCGAGACATTCGTTGCGCAGAATAAAGAGAAGCTTTTGGAAGACACGAAAGCAAAGATGTCGCTTGACGATCTGTTTAACCAGATTCAGGCGGGTAATCTGAAAGAATTAAATATTATCATCAAAGCAGATGTACAGGGAAGCGTGGAGGCGGTGAAGCAAAGTCTCTTAAAGCTTTCCAACGAGGAGGTTGTCGTCAAGATCATCCATGGCGGTGTCGGCGCGATCAACGAGTCCGATGTCAGCCTGGCGAGTGCATCCTCCGCGATCATCATCGGCTTTAACGTGCGTCCCGATGTGCAGGCGAAGGCGAGTGCGGAGCGCGAGGGCGTTGACGTCCGTCTCTATAAAGTCATCTATCAGGCGATCGAGGATGTCGAGGCGGCAATGAAAGGGATGCTGGATCCCGTATATGAGGAAAAGATCATCGGTCATGCCGAGGTGCGGCAGATCTTTAAGGCGTCCGCAATCGGTAATATCGCAGGCTCATATGTCATGGACGGCTCCTTCCAGCGCGGCTGTAAGATCCGCATCACGAGAGAGGGCGAGCAGATTTACGAGGGCGAGCTTGCTTCTCTGAAGCGCTTTAAGGATGATGTGAAGGAAGTGAAAGAAGGTTTTGAATGCGGTCTGGTATTTGAGGGCTTTGACCAAATGAAAGAGCTGGATATGGTAGAGGCATATATCATGGTAGAGGTTCCCAGAGAGTGAGAGGAAAGAGAAAAAAGACTTCCGCTGCGGCGGAAGTCTTTTGGAATCTCCTATTTCCGGGCTGTTGCAGCATGGAGGAATGGTTGTAAGGTATGAGAAAGAACAGTATCAAGAGCACAAGAATCAACGGAGAGGTGCGGCGCGTGCTTGCCGAGATCATCCGATCGGAGATTAAGGATCCGCGCATTCCGCAGATGACGTCCGTTGTTGCGGTGGAGGTTGCGCCCGACTTAAAGACCTGCAAGGCATGGGTCAGCGTGTTGGGGGACGAGGAAACGGCAAAGAACGCACTTACGGGTCTGCGCAGCGCGGAGGGATATATCCGCAGTCAGCTTGCAAGACAGATGAATCTGCGCAATACGCCTGAAATTCGTTTTATTATGGACCAGTCGATCGCATACGGCGTAAAGATGTCAAAAATGATAGACGAGGTAAATAAAGAATCGTCGGTAAATAACGATGAGTCAGACGAGGACAGCGATAAGGGATCGTCCTATCAGGACGGAGCGATCGATGATAACGGGGAATCATCGGAGCAGAGTGAGGAGTAAGGACATATGGGGCGTTTAGAATTATCTAAAATATGTGATACGGCGGAAAGCATCGGCATCGGCGGGCATGTCCGTCCGGACGGCGACTGTGTCGGCGCTTGCCTGGCATGTTATCTTTTTTTGAAAAAAAAGTATCCAAATAAGCGGGTGGAGCTTTTTTTGGAAAAGCCGGCGGATATCTTTCAGTGTATCAGCGGCTTTGACGAGATCAACAGCGAGTTTCCGGAGCGCGAGCCGTTCGATGTGTTTTTTGCATTAGACTGCACAAACGACCGGCTTGGCGATGCCGAGCGTTATTTTCAGGCGGCAAAGCATACGGTGAATATCGACCATCATATCAGCAATGCAAACGGCTGCGGCATGGACAATGTGATCGACGTTGAAGCAAGCTCCACGTCGGAGCTGGTGTACGAGCTGATCGGAAAAGACAATATGGATGCCGAGATTGCAAAGGCGGTTTATATCGGTATCATTCATGATACGGGAGTGCTTCATTATTCCTGCACGTCGCCGAAGACGCTTCGCATTGCGGCGGATCTGATCGAATACGGCTTTGATTTCCCGAAGATCATAGACGAGACCTTTTACGAAAAGACCTATGTGCAGAACCAAATCTTAGGCAGGGCGGTATTGGAGAGCTTTTTGTTTATGGATGGGCGCTGCATTGCCGGCGGCGTCAGCCGAAAAACCATGGAATTTTACGGCGCGGGGCCGAAGGATTTGGACGGCATCGTCAATCAGCTGCGCATCACAAAGGGCGTTGAGGTCGCTATTTTCTTATATGAAACGGATACGCTTACGTATAAGGTCAGCCTCCGTTCCTGCGGGACGGTGGATGTTGCCAAAGTTGCCGCGTACTTTGGCGGCGGCGGGCATGTACGGGCGGCAGGCTGCACGATGACGGGAACGTTTCATGATGTGATCAATAATCTTTCGGGGCAGATCGCAAAACAGCTGTGAGAAGCAATGGCGGGACGCATGCATTTTGCAATGATGCGGGAGTCGCATAAAAAGGAGAGCGCGCATGGACGGCATCATCAATGTATATAAAGAAAAAGGATTTACCTCCTTTGACGTGGTCGCCAAGCTGCGCGGCATCCTGAAGATCAAAAAAATAGGACATACGGGCACGCTGGATCCGGATGCGGAGGGCGTGCTCCCTGTCTGTATTGGCAGCGCGACAAAGCTCTGCGATATGCTGACGGATAAGTCCAAGGAATATAGGGCAGTCATGCGCCTTGGCGTTGTGACGGATACGCAGGATATGACGGGAGAAGTGCTGCGGACGGGAAAGGTGCCGGAGGATGAGGTGCGCGTCAGGCAGGCGGCATTGTCTTTTGTCGGAGAATATGACCAGATGCCGCCGATGTATTCAGCGTTAAAGGTGAATGGACAGAAACTCTGCGATCTGGCAAGGCAGGGAAAAGTGGTTGAGCGGGCAAAAAGGCGGGTAACGATTCATGAGCTTGACATCACGCAGATGGAACTGCCGCTCGTGACCATGCAGGTGCATTGCTCGAAGGGTACCTATATCCGAACACTCTGTCAGGACATCGGAGAAAAGCTTGGCTGCGGCGGATGCATGCAGAGCCTGGTGCGTACGCGGGTTTCGGAATTTACGCTGGATAGGGCAAATACACTGGCGCAGATTGAGCGATTTCGCGATGAGGGCAGGCTGGACGAGCTGATCCTGCCCGTGGAGGTCGTGTTTTCATCGCTTGTGCCCATGCGGGTGAGTGCAGGGGCGCAGCGTTTTTTGGATAACGGGAATCCGGTCAGGGTAGAGCAGACTGTGCGGATGACGGAGCGCATGGCAGAATGTGCGGCGGAGCAGATTGGGCGCACGGATTGCGGTCGTTTGACAGACGGACAGCAGGTGCGGATGTATCACAGCGACGGACGATTTTGCGGCGTATACGTTTATCATGAGCAGGCGCGCATGCTGAAACCGGTGAAGATCTTTTTTCTGGGGAAAGGCTGATAAATTAATATGAACATCATTACGGATACCCAATTTCATATGGGAGAGCCAAGCTGTGTGGCAATCGGAAAATTCGACGGTGTCCATGTAGGACACAGAAAGCTGTTAGAGTATGTGTTGTCGGCAAAAGAAGACGGGCTTGCCGCGGTCGTCTTTACGTTCTATCCGAGTCCGAACGCCCTGTTTACAGGGGAAAAGCAGGAGGAGCTGACGACGCCGGCGGAAAAACGGGCGCTGTTTGCACAGATGGGAATCGATGTGCTTTGGGAATTTCCGATGAACCGCCGGACGGCGGCGATGGCGCCGACCGCGTTTATTGAGCAGGTGCTTGTCGGGCAGCTCAAAGTAAAGGTTGTGGCGGCAGGAGCGGATGTTTCGTTTGGACATAAGGGCGCGGGAAATATGGAGCTTTTGAAACGCTATGCGAGAATCTACGGGTTTGAGGTAGCGGAAATTGAAAAAGTGTGCGTCGGCGGCGTGCCGGTCGGCTCGACGCAGGTGCGAAGCGAGGTGCGCGCCGGACATATGGAGCAGGCGGAAAAGCTGCTTGGCCGTCCCTATACGTTTCGCGGAACAGTCTGTCACGGCAGGAGCCTCGGAAAGACGCTTGGCATGCCGACGGTCAATCTGATTCCCGAGGAGGGGAAATTATTTCCGCCGTTCGGCGTTTATTTTTCCCGTGTCAGGATTGGTGATCAGATATACCGCGGTATTACCAATATCGGCAGAAAACCGACGGTCGGCGATAAGGAATCGGTCGGCGTGGAAACTTATATTTATGATTTTGAGGAAGAAATATACGGGAGAAGCATTGAAGTGCAGCTGCTGTCTTATAAGCGGCCGGAACAGCGTTTTGAGAGCGTGGAAGCGTTAAAAGAGCAGCTTGCGGCAGACCGGAGGGACGGGCTTGCATTTTTCTGCAATATCCCTTAATATAGGTAAGGGAAAGACTTGGTAAGCGGTTCGCAGCGGATACGGTTGCAGCAATCCGTTGCGAAGGAATGTAACGGAAGCCCGTTACAGACAGTAAAATACGAGGGATTCAACGAATGAGCGCAGGTACTTTGTTAGCTTTGGCAGGTGGACTTGGACTTTTTCTACTTGGCATGCGTCTGATGAGCGAGGGAATTGAGAAGGCAGCGGGAGCAAAGCTGCGTTCTATTTTAGAGTTTTTTACAACAAATCGTCTGACAGGCATGCTTGTCGGAGTCATTTTTACGGGAATCATACAGTCGTCCTCCGCGTGTACCGTGATGGTGGTCAGCTTTGTCAACGCGGGACTTATGAATCTCTATCAGGCGGCGGGAGTGATTTTCGGAGCCAATATCGGGACGACGGTCACATCGCAGCTTGTTTCTTTTAACCTGTCGGAAATCGCACCGCTGTTTCTTCTGATCGGCGTTCTTCTTCTCATGTTTTCCCAAAACCGGAATATCACCAAGTTCGCCGAGATCATTGTCGGCTTCGGCGTGCTTTTTTTAGGATTGAATAATATGTCAGTGGCGATGAGCGGATTAAAAGAGAATCCGCATATCGTGGAACTGTTTGGGTCCCTGACCAATCCGTTTTTGGCTGTTTTGCTGGGAACGGTATTAACGGCAGTGATCCAAAGCTCCTCCGTGACGGTCAGCATCATGCTGCTGATGGCGAATCAGGGGCTTCTTGAGCTGTCGATCTGTATGTATATCATTCTTGG
Source organism: Lachnospiraceae bacterium (assembly GCA_014804755.1). GTDB lineage: Bacteria > Bacillota > Clostridia > Lachnospirales > Lachnospiraceae > DLAJ01. Next base: position 92,363 of record JAAUZE010000022.1, read on the forward strand.
ATGTAATATCGGCGCCTGCACATCGGCGCTCTTAACCTCCATGACGGGAAATAAGGACGCGAAGCGTGCGGCGATGATCCACTTTTTGTTTAATGTGATCGGCACGGTTTTGATGTTTATCGTGTTGCAGGTCGCACTGGAACCGATCATGGATGCGATTTTTGCGATCTCCGGCAATGCGGGACGTTTTGTGGCAAATACGCATACGCTGTTTAAGGTCGTGCAGGTATTGGTGCTTCTGCCGTTTTCCGGTCTGATCGTGAAGCTGACGTATCTGATCATTCCGGGCACGGACAGAAAAGTAGACGACAGGGAGAATTATCAGTTAAAATACATCGGCGATCATACGGTATTTAATCCGGCGACTGCCGTGGTCGGCGCGACAAAGGAGTTAGAGCGCATGGTATCCTTAGCGGACGAGAATTTAAACCGCGCCATGAATGCGCTCATCACGCTGGATAAAGAGGATATTGACAAAGTGTATGAGGTGGAAAAGAATATCAATTTCTTAAACCATGCCATTACGGATTACCTTGTCAAGATCAATCAGACCACGCTGCCGATCGAGGACCGCAAAAACATCGGCGCGCTTTTTCATGTGGTCAATGACATTGAACGCATCGGAGATCATGCCGAGAATGTGGCGGATGCGGCTGTGCAGAGAATGGAGACCGGCGTGGCTTTCAGCAAGAGCGCGCAGCGTGAAATGGGCGAGATGCTCAACATGGTGAATACGCTTGTCCGGTTTTCCGTTGAGATGTTTTCTACGGGTGAGGAAGAACACTTAGAGGATATCCTGCATTTAGAGGATGCCGTTGATGAAAAAGAGCGCGAATTGCAGCGACTTCATGTGGAGCGCCTGACGCGCAACGAGTGTACGCCTGAGGCGGGCATGATCTTTTCCGATATTATCTCCGGTTTGGAGCGTGTGGCGGATCACGCAACGAATATTGCATTTTCCGTCTTGAACAGTGAGCCGGAAGGCGTATAAATGAGCAGATAAAAAGAGTGTATCCGGCAAAAATGAAAAGTAATCTGGCAAAAAAAATACTTGCACCGATAAATGACCGGTGCTATAGTCTTCTTATATCATTCATTTCGCACAAGCTTTAACGGCAATGTGCACATTTCAAGGCTTCTCGCCAAACAAATTCAACTGATCAAAAAAGAAAAGTGCAGGCAGAAAAGCTAAGCGGCGTTTCTCCTGTGCGGAAAAGGAGGAAAACAATATGACAAATACGGAAGGATTTGAACTCATTTTATCTGAATTACGAGGGGTGAAAAGTGAAATCGGGGAATTAAAAAGTGAAGTAGAAGGATTAAAATACGACGTTGGGGAACTGAAATATGAAATGGGAGAATTAAAAAGTGAAGTAGGGAAACTGGACAACAGGGTAGGAAAGCTGGAAGTGGAAGTAGGGGAATTAAGAAGTGAAGTAAAAGAATTGGGTAACAGAGTAGGAAGACTGGAAAACGAAGTAGAAGGAGTGAAAGGCCATGTTCAGAAGCTCGAACAGCGCATGGACAAGCTCGACCGGAACGTGACCAAAGCCAATCTGCTCATTGAGAATGAGATTCGACCCAATATTCAACTGGTTGCGGAAGGTCATTTGAGCTTGGTGAGAAATCTGCAGGATGCGACGAAAGCGGGAACGGAAATGGAAATGACGACAATCAGAGTTAGAGTATTAGAAACGTATATTCAGGAAATAAAAGAAAAGCTTGCGTAACGCGTTGAAATCGCGATGATGGAACCTGCCGCAGCAGTCTTTTTTACCAATAACAGGTGACAAAAATTGTGAAAATATACAAAAATCACATGTAAAATATAAAAATTTTTAAAAATATTGGCATATTCGTGTAAAAGGTGTATAATGAAAAGCAACAAAAGGTTGCGAGGGCATGACAAATTGCCTAAGCAAATTATCCAAGCAAATTGCTTGTGTGTTCACGTAGCGTAAAGCGGACGGTCAATGGACCGGAAGGACAGTACATATTTGGTTTAATCAGTCTGCGAGTAGGGGCGGACTGCTTAAATATTAGGGGGGAGACTCCTAGAAACCAATTAAAAAAGGAGAGAAAAAATATGGAAAAGAAGAGAATGAATGACAAGGGCTTCTCCCTTGTCGAGCTAATCATCGTTATTGCCATCATGGCAATCCTCATCGGCTTATTGGCACCGCAGTACTTAAAGTTCGTAGAGCGTTCCAAGAAGTCCGCGGACAGAGATACCGTAGATCAGATTATCAGAACGGTACAGCTGGACTATGCGGATCCGGAAAGCACGCACAATGTAGATGGTGCGAAGATAACGCTTACAACGAGCGGAGCAACGATTGTTGAGGGTTCTGGTACGACTGGAACTACGGGCACTGGTTTAGAAGCTGTATTGTACGCTTTCGGTATCAATACTTCTGATATGAAACTGAAATCCTCAAAATGGAAAGTAGCAGGTACCACTACTCCTGTGACCGACGTTGTAATTACGTTTTCGTATGCTGGAGAATCAGTTACGGCAACGGTAACTGCGAATGCTACCACCAGCGCTCCGGTGGATGACAGCGGCACGAGCATCACCGGCAAGGCAACAACTACTCCGTAAGTAGTTATTTACTCTTCCCTACAGGATTTCATAGCGAAATCCTGTAGGGTGGGGTATTCTTCTATGACAGATGGGAGTGCACCCTACGCGCGAACCTGTCTGAAACATAGGAATCACCAATACATTTGCTTAAAGAAGGCAGAAGAAAACCTATGACAACACCGACCATCCTGCTTGGCGTCGTAATCTTTTTATACGGAATCGTGATCGGCAGCTTTTGTAACGTCTGCATTTATCGGATTCCGGCAAAAGAGAATATTGTAAAAATACGTTCGCATTGCATGGGTTGCGGGTATCAGCTGAAGTGGTATGATCTCATTCCGCTTGTAAGCTTTACCGCTTTGGGAGGGAAGTGCCGCAAATGTAAGCAGAAGCTATCCGTCCAGTATCCTCTGATTGAGGCTCTGAACGGAGTCTTGTATGTAGTGGTCTTTTATGTGAATGGAGTGAATGTAGATTCGTTACTCTACTGTCTCCTGACCTCAGCGCTTTTGGTGCTGAGCATAATCGATTTTAGGACCTATGAGATTCCTTTTGGGATCAATCTTTTTATACTGGCACTGGGGCTGATTCATCTGGTACTCCATTTGGATGATTGGCTGGACTGGGGAATCGGCTTCCTTGCTGTCAGTGCATTTCTCTACATACTCTATCTTCTCTCGAGGGGAAGAGCGATCGGCGGCGGTGACATTAAGCTGATGGCGGTCTGCGGTTTATTGCTCGGCTGGCAAAAGATTCTGCTTGGCTTTGTACTCGGATGCATGTTAGGTTCGGTGATCCATTTGACGCGCATGAAAGTATCGAAGGCGGATCACGTGCTGGCAATGGGACCTTATCTTGCGGCGGGTGTTTGGATCGCGCTTCTGTGGGGGGAGAACTTGATTTCGTGGTACATAAAGCTTTGCTCGTGAGTTGCCGCTGCGACAAGAAAGTAGGATGCGTGAATACTGTGTTTAAGTGAATAGACATCAAATGCGGGCAACTACGGGCGGTTTTCGCTGTGGTTTTTTTGCGTATTTGTAGGTTTGTGAACAACGGGGAGCTCAGAAAAGACGATCATTTGTATTTTGCATAACGGCGGTTGAAAGCGTGTGTGAAGCTGCGGATTGCAGGGACTGCAATTGCTGGGATTGCAATTCATAGCTTTGCATACGACAGAAAAATTCAGTTGAAGGGAGAAACATACAGATGGCAAAGGTACTAAGCGTGGAAATCGGCTATTCACTGATCAAGATCATGGAGACCGATTTCAAGGCAAAGAGTCCCAAGGTATACCATTGTGTAAATCTTCAGACACCGAGCGGCGTATTGAATGACGGTGAGCTGAATGTGACGGGCGATCTGGTTGCGATCATTAATGACGCGCTCATGGCAAGAAGAATGAAAACCAAACAGGTTGTGTTTACGATCACATCCTCTAAGATCGCAAGCCGCGAGGTCGTTCTGCCAAATATCAAGGAGAATAAAGTGGAGACGCTTGTCCGTGCAAATGCCTCCGATTATTTCCCGGTAGACTTAAGCCGGTATGAGATTTCTTATGCACTGCTTGGCACGGTCGGCGAAGAAAAGGATAAGATGCAGCGCAAGGTGATGGTATTCGCAGCGCCGCAGGCGCTTCTTGAGGGGTACTATACATTGGCGGAGCGGTGCGGACTGACGCTTGTCGCTATGGACTACAGCGGAAACAGTATCTATCAGGTCATCAAAAAGGAATGCGGCAGCGGCATTCAGATGGTGGTCAAAGTGGATGAGCGCTCCTCCATCATTACGGTTTTGGAGGAGGGACAGCTTGTTTTGCAGAGAAGTATTCCCTACGGTGTGGATGAGGCGGTCGAAACGCTGATCAAGACCAGGGCATATGAGGTAGCGGATTACAAGGAGGCAGTAGAACTGCTGAGGAGAAAGACCTGCGTCAACCGTACGCTGCGGGCAAGGACGGATTTTGAGGATGTGGACGAGGACGAAGGCGAGTTAGACGAGGGCGAGCAGTTTGCTGCTGCCAGACAGCAGGTGACAGGGGCGCTAGAGACACTCGTCAGCGGAATCGCGCGCGTGATTGATTTTTATAATTCCCGCAATTACGGCAAACAGATTGATAAGACCTACCTGACAGGCTTAGGCGGTGATTTCAGCGGGCTTAGCAAGCTTTTGACGAATGAGCTCGGTATGCGGATCGTGGTGCTGACGAAGGCGGAGGGCTTTAATCTCGCAAAGGCATTTCGCGAGACAGGCTTTGGCGGCTATATCGCATGTCTCGGTGCGGCTGTGGCGCCGCTTGGTTTCCTTCCGTCTAAGAATGCGGAGAAGAAGGAAAAGGAAAAATTGACACTGACGCCGCTGTTAGCGGTATCGGTGTTGATTCTCTGTCTGATCATTTCCGTTGCGTGGTTTGTGGTCGCTTATATGCCATACAGTGAGGCGGCGGAAGAGAATGCGCGCCGCCGTTCGGAGGTACAGTCGCTGGCGCAGCTGTATGTATCGGATTATTTAGAATACACGACGACGAAGCAGGCTTATGAATATATGTTTGCATCATATGGGCAGACACGGCTTGTAACGCAGTATGTTGTAGAATTCATTGAAGAGCTGGAACGGAAGATGCCGCATGCGTTTTATATCAGCACGCTGCACGTCAATGCGACGGGCTTTACCATGGCTGTGACCGTTGCGACGAAAGAGGAAGCGGCGGAGTGTATCGAGCAGCTCCGCACGTTTACGAGCATTGCGGGAATCAGTGTGAATGGGATTAATGACGGCAGGGAGGCTGTGTTCTTGGATGTGGACGGTGACGGGACGCTGGAAATGGTAGTCGGCGGTCAGGTCATCGGAAGTTCGGTAGAGAAATATCATGATTTTGACATAGGCGAAAACACAACAACGCAGGGCGTGACGTTTAGTGTACAGGGTGAATTTTCCGGCATGGCTGCGTGGACCGGATCGACCGATGGGGACAATGCGGCGGGCGATATGGGAAATGATGCGAGCGTCGGTATCCGTGATGCGGGAGAAAACACGGACAGCGGCGCGCCGGAGGAAGGAAGCTCCGATGCGGACAGCGCGGACAGCGGCGAGGATTTGGATTCTGCGCTCAGTGATTAACGGCGGCGGGTAAAAAAGGAGAAAACGGCATGAAGGTAACGAAACAACAGGTGAACGTGCTGATCATGGTGCTCGGTGTCATCATCATCGCGCTGACATACTTTTACGGAGTACAGAAATTAAATGAGAAGACCGAAATATTGGAAGTGGAAAACGGACAGCTTCGTAATGAGATTGATGCGCTTCAGCAGCTTCAGCTCAAGCAGAACAGCTACATTGCGGATACGGAGATGATGAAAGGCTTATGCGAGGTGATCGTGGAAATGTTTCCGTCCTATGTTCTGACAGAGGATGAAATCATGTATGCGGTGAAGCTGGAAAATCAGGTCGGATGTTATTTTTCCTATGTCGGGACGCCGGTCACGGAGAACATTGATATTCCGCTTGGGACAAGGGAAAACATTCTTGCGGACTTACAGGATCTTACCGGTGCGATTGCCGCGAATTCGACTGTAAATCAGGAGCAGATTTTTAGTACGGACGGATTTATGCTTGGCAGGTCGGCATCCACCAATACCTTTACCTGTACCTATGATCAGTTTAAGGAGCTTGTAAAGTTGATCAGAGAAGAAGACAATCTGCTCAGCATTGATGAGATCAGTTTGTCTTATAACAATACGACCGGAAGTCTGTCGGGAAACATGACGATCAATTACTATTCCATGAGCGGAACGGGCAGAAAATATGAACCGCCGCGGACAGGCGTTGCCGGATACGGTGTGGATTGTATTTTCGGAGCGGTCATTCAGGAGGAAGTGCCGGTGGCGGCGCCGGAAGACGATAGCTTGGGAGAAGATGCGGAGGACGAAGTGCCGGAGGACGGAGTTTCAGAGGAGTAAAATAAGCTTCGGCATATAACGGGTAAGCCGGTATAAGGATGGGAAGGAAGCATGGGTGTAAGAACACGGGTCAGACAACTTCATAAAGATCAGAAAGGTTTTACCCTTTTGGAGGTGCTGATTGCCATGTTCATTTTGGCAATCATAGCCGTGCCGCTCTGCCGCGTATATGTGTCGGCTGCCCAGACGAACGCAAAAGCGAGAAAGCAGGCGAGCGCGACAGCGGTTGCCGAAAATACGATGGAGGGCATCAATGCGTTTTCCTATGATGATGTGATCAGGCAGTTTGAAGAAGTGCCTGATGGGGAATTCCTCATCTGCCAGAATGTGTCGCAGCGCCACGGCAGTGTCGCAGCTGACGGAAAAGCCGTTTATGTGTTGGAGGGGGTAGGCGAGGACGTTTATCAGTTTGATGTGAGGGTGATGATCGACCCTTCGGTTTATGAACGTGAGAATGAGTCGGATAATCTCAAGGTCAACGATTATGAACTGGTTGCCATGTCCGGTTATAACAGCGCAAAGGATTACCTCTATGTGTTGGCGGAGGGGTCGCTGAGAAGCCATTTTGGATTGGATTATGACAGCATTCATAATCAGGTGAACCGTAAGCTGCGGATTACCGTGACGAAAGAAGGCACGGGCGAAGATCAGGGTGTTGTTGTAAGCACGGAGGTTGGATATTGGCGGAATACAGAGTCAGAGCCGGCCGTATTAGAGCCGTGCGGTGCACAGCGCTTTGAAGGTGAGGACGCTTTGAGGAGCGTCTATCTGTGTTATGAGCCGAATTATGCGGCGGGCTTCGGCACGGGGCAGGATAAGATTGAGATTATCAATACGGATAATGTAGAATTTGATCTTTATCTGATCAAGCAGAACTGTCCGACATGGTCCGATCTTGTAATGCGCGAGACGCTCTATGCACCGCAGATTACGGTGGAAGAGGGGCAGTGGGCAGCGGATGATCAGGGCTCCTATATGAAGATTTATAACAATTACGGAACAAATTTGGCGTTGGATTCGGCTATCAGTGATCCGCCCGTGTCGTATCTCTATCATTATCGCGGCGCGGAGGACGGAGCAGCAAAAAGCGAGACGGGAAGAGCGACGGATACCGCATTGGCGCAGGCTTTGCGTATCGGCGGTTCTGCGATACATACGGAAAAGCGGTTTCGCATGTTTTCCGTGACGATTGAGGTATATGAGGCGGGTGCTTACGCAGAGAATTTTGATGGCAGCACCAAGCAGCGTGTGACTGCATTATCGAATCAATAAATAACGGTACGACTACGGGCGTTCTTACCGCTATATGTATGGTAAAAGCGCATCGTGCGCGGATTCCCGTGGTTTGGAGGCGCATCATGTCAAAAAAGGGCAGGAGCAGATTCAAAAACAGACAATTACATAAAGACAACAGGGGTTCTACATTGGTCGTAGTGGTTATGGCAATGTTTTTACTTTGCGTGCTGGCCTCCATCATTCTCTACACCACCTATATTAATTATACGATCAAAACGACGGAGCTGCATTCCACGGACAATTTTTATACCGCGGAGGCTGTCATGGAGGAGATTAAAGCCGGATTGGAATTAGAGGTTTCCAATGCCTATACGGATGCGTATTTATATGTTATGCAGAATTACGGTTCGGGTGACGGTGCGGGCGAGGTAATGCGAACCGCGAATTTCCAAGTGCGTTATATCAATTATCTGAAAAATAAATTTGATCCTGACAAGGATAACAATTTAGATCCGGTGATGCTGTTTTCTTATTTATCCAAGAGCTACACGGAGACCGCGGGGGAGGCCGTGTTTTCAGATGGCTCTACGGCAAAGCTGGAGCTTGTATCGGAAGACGGCAGATCGCTGGTCGATTATGCGGACGGCTTAGGAATCAAGGGACTGCGGCTGACTTACACCGACAGTAAGGGTTATGTGGCGGTCATCACGACGGATATTGTATTAAAGATTCCGAATATGACGTTTGAGGAGCAAAATAGTCTACCGGGCGTACTTTCCTATTCGCTGATCGCTGATAAAAAGCTGTATCTCGGCACGACGGATACCATGCTGGACGGTCATTATGTGACGGAAGGCGGTAACTATACGGTGCGTGGAAGCGTGTATGGCGGAACGGACGGAATCTTTGTAAGGAGCAGCCATGCAAAATTTGAAGCGGCGGAAGCCGGCGGGGCGTTTTTGGTTGTGACCGGAGGAAATATAGAGGTGCAGGGCGCATCGGGAAGCGAGGCGGGATTTGCAACGGACGGGAATGCCTCTCTGTGGGCGGACGGGATTGTGATCGACTCAGGCATATTAGAGCTGTCGGGTGAGAGCTATGTGCAGGATGATCTGACCGTCAACGGAAAAAGCAGCAATATCATGCTGTCAGGGAGCTATTTCGGATATGGTTATCAGAGCGTGTCAACAACGGCGCGCGGACCAAAGGACAGCAGTTCTATTCTGATCAACGGAGCGGGGATCAAGTTGGATATCTCCGGTTTGGCAGAGCTTGGGCTTGCAGGGCAGGCTTATATCGGGACGACGGATGCGGACGGCGACGGGGTGAAAGATGATCCGACGGATATCGTCGCAGAGGATGGAGCCATCTATAATACATCGGTGAATCAGGATGTGCGCATGGGAGAGTCTCTTTCCATAAAGAGTAATCAGCTTGCCTATCTTGTGCCGCCTGAGTGTATCGGATATATCAACGGAGAATGTGTACTTGGTGCAAATCCGATTAGTTTGACACAATATCAGGAGTATCAGGCGCTCCTCGCGACAGAGGGCGGTCTGGAGGTCGATCTGTCGAAGGCAGGGCTTGATGCGATGTCGATGACACTGCAGGATTACGGAGCGGGTTGGCAGAGAGTGTTTTATCAGGCTGCGGGTACCGGAAATAATGCGTGGGTCTATTATTATTTGACATTTAACTCAGCGGCACAGGCGAATGCGTTTTTCAGTGACTACTACAGTCAAAATGAGTCATGGATGAACAGCTATCTGCATAATTATCTGGCCGAATATCGGGTTCCTGCGTCCTTTGAAAAATTGAATCTTGCCGGAAATGCGGTTTATTATGATGACGAAGCAGCAAAATTCATTCTTCAGCCCGCAAGCTCGTCGGCGACGCCGGAGGATGTTCTTGCGCTCTTAGCGGAATATGAGCGTTATTCTAATACGAACAAGGCGCTGAATACGAATCTGACGACAAATTATGCGGCGCTGACGCAGGATCAGCTCGATAGGGGAACCGTGTTCCCGAACATCGTGGATGTGGATAAGCTGCGTGAGTATATGGGTGGCTCGGGTGAAATAGAAGTGATTGCAGCAGGCGGACAGAAAGTGCTGCTGATTGACAATGAGGGCGGAAGCACTTACACGATTCCGGCGGATTCCGCGATCAAGGCAGTCATTGCGACGGGGGATGTGAAGGTCAATGTAAGTTATAAAGGAATGATTCTTTCGGGTGGTCAGATTTTTGTGACAAACAATGCGATAGTGGAACCGGATCCGGATGCGGTCAGCCTTGCATTACAGGCGGACAGCGGACGGCTGCTTGAATGCTTTTGGGAGGGCAAATCCATCGCGGGGGGACCGGCTCCGGCGCCGTCTCCGGGAGCGGAGGAAGGCGATGTAGTTGCGACAGATGAATTGGTCGTTTACCGTAATTGGAAGAAAGATTAGGAAGGAATGGCGGTCTATGAGAGATGAGAGAGGGTTCTCCTTGGTGGAACTGATCGTTGTCATTGCCATCATTTCCGTCATAGGGGCAGGCGCATATAATATGTTTGGGCTCATGAACGGCAAATATGCAAAAGAATGCGCCACAAAGACGCAGGCAGCGCTTTCCCAGACGAGAGTTGCCGCAATGAGTAAGTCCAAAGGAGCGGCGCTTTATGATGTGTATATCCGTATTTATGCCGAATCCAACGGTTCTATTTATGTAGACAGCGTGACGGGGCGCGGCACACCGGAAGAGGTTCGGACGACGGAACGAATCGGTACTTCGAAAGTGACGGTTACCGCCGTAAAGGGTAAACGAGGTACGGAGGTGTCTGACAGTACGATGACGCTTGGCGGTACAACGGAGATCATCATTGCATTTAACAGGGCAGACGGCACATTTAACGAGGTTTTGAGCAGCGAGGGCGGCACACCGGAAACGGGTACTTATTGGAAAAAGATTATTTTTACTCAGGGCAGCGTGGAATATGTGTTGGAATTGATTCCACTCACAGGAAAATTCTCATTATCGAGAAACTAAGTCGAGGAACAGATGTTGGAGCAGAAAAATAGGAAAAGAAACGATAATTTCATAATCTGCGCGAATCAGGGATTGACACTTGTTGAGCTCATTATTGCGGTTGCGATCATGTCTATCGTGCTGTTTACAGCGCTTCAAGTGGTGCTGAATGCTTCGAAGATGTATACCAAAACGAGCGAAAGTGTAGATGCGCAGACGGAAGCGCAGTTGTTGGAAAGCCAGCTTAATAACCTGATCGTGGACGCGGAGTACTCTGTATATGCTCAGGAAAGTTCTGATCCCGATACGACGGTTACCGATGTGAGCGGTTTTTCTGCGGATGCATACATTAAGGTATTCAATAATTCCCTTGCATATTATATTGCATGGGACAGAGCGGATTCCAAGGTCTATTATTTAGAGAAAAACGTGGCGGACGGCAGCGTGGAGGAATTGTCTGATGCGGAGAAGAGCGGTTTCGGGAGCTGGTATCTCATGGGAGAAGGGGTTGTCGGCTTTTCACCCGATTCGTCCCATATCGCGGAGAAACAGAGGATTGTCACGATCAAAATACAAGTGAATAAAGGGAGCGTAAACTATGAGACGATCCAAAATATTTCCCTGCGCAATAACGTGCTTGAATCAAACGACTTAGATGAGATTTATCGCGATGAAGAAGTAGAGCGGGGAGAAACGGTCACGGAGGTTCAGATATCACCGATAGCGCCGGCCGTTAACAGAGGTTCGTCGGTAGAGTTCCACGCATTGGTAAAGAGTGGGGGAAGCGCGGCTGCGTCACAGAGTGTCACATGGAAAGTGAACGGGGCGGTTTCGTCGGGAACGGTCATCAGTGATGCCGGGGTTTTGACGGTGGCGGCAGATGAGAGTGCAGCGATCGTTACCGTGACGGCAACCGCTGTGGGAACCGATATCTACGGGCAGACGAGCGTTGTCATCCCGATGATTGAGAGTGTCCTTGTAACGACGGGAAATACGACGCCGCCGGCAGGAGGCAGATGTTATTTTACGGCGCAGGTCATCGGATTAAACTTAAATACAGAGGCGCGTGAGGTACTGTGGTCAGTGGAGCCTGCTGTGGCGGGAATTTCCATCAGTGGTGAAGGCGTGCTCCTTATCGGTTCCGGCGTAGAGCCGGGAACGGTCGTTACCGTGCGTGCGACCGCGCGTGTGACGGCAGGTGATGCGTCTCCGGTGACCGGGTCTTGCAGCGTAACGGTTGGCGAGGCAGGTACAGGGGGACCGCATATTACATCGACGACAGGAGATTACAAGCTAAAGCGCGGCGGACAGTTTGCGCTGTACGCCAGCGGAGAAGGGCGGAGTGTCGTATGGTCCATCGTGGATGACGGCGGACTGGGAAGTAAAGTGAGCATCGATCCGGCAACCGGTGTTGTTACGACGGCACGGGATATTGATTTTACACAGGATTATACGATTACCGTGAAAGCGGCTCCGGTGGGCGGAACTGCGTCCGAGGCGCTCACACAGACGATCACATTGCCGAAGGTTTCCATATCGTTTGAACAGACAGAGGCATATACGGTGTCGCCCGGTACGATTGCCAGAATTCCCTATACTTTGGATGGGTTGGAGAATACGGGGATGGAGCTTTCCGTGTCCAGCACGCCATCTGTATCAGGTCAGGTGGGAACATTTATGTACTGTACCGGTTCGGAGCTGGTGATCGTAGCCGGAAACAACTTGAGCGCGCAGGGGCTTGCGGTGACGATCAGTCTGATCGATAATGCGACGGTAAACAGTACGGTCATAGTGAATGTGGCAAATTAATCAAGAATACACGACATATCGGTATAGAGGATCAGTCGGAGGGTTTCCTTGAAAGGGGAGATAGCGATGAAAAAGAAAAAGCAGATTTGGATGAAGGGAATATCAGTTGTATTGGCAGTGGTGGTTGCGGCAACTACCGTGCTGCATATTGATGAGAGGCTGTTAGCAAGGGAAACCTTCAGCGGTCTGAAAAGCATACTTGCCAATAATCAGCAGCTGACCATCGTTGAGGTTGTGGATGATTTTAGCGAGTCATCCATGGGATATCTTTTCGGAGGCTTGGAACCCTATAATGTGGAACAGGCAAAGCGGGAAGAAAAAATGGATGATCTGCTCGATGATCTTCTCGGCAGAGGTCTGCTCACGATGGGGGATACGGATGATTGGAGTTCCTATCCGCTGCGTTATGAGATTTTGGAGACCAGATATTCCGAACTCGACCATGACAATAAAATTTTAGATCGGCCCGGATTTCGTCAGCAGGGAGATACTTATGCGGAACTCAGCGGTTATTATGTGCCGATCAATGCGGACGACGAAAAAGATAAAATAGCGTTTTACTGTTGCCCGAAAACTACATATGAAAATATGCGGACAATGACGCCTGCGGAATTGAGAGGGGAGGCGGCGAAGATTCGGGAATCGTATGCGTTTGCGGTGAATGCTGACGGTAAACCAATAAATGAAGTAGCATATGCGGATGGTGGATATGTTATTGGGTCTGATTCTAACACGCAGTATTTCCGGTTTGTTGTAGGAGACCCGAAAGATGCAATAGTGGCGCAGAGCGTTTCTGACATGTCTATGTATGCGGGCGACAGCAGCGTGGGCGCCATGCATGGAATCAGAGTGACGGAGGAGGCATCGATGGAGGATGCGGCGCCGACCCCGACGGATGGCGAAGATGAGATGCAGTCAGACGGCGATGACGATAGTACGACCGATCCGGAAGAGCCGGAGGCGGGGGAGGTGGTTCCGACGCCGGAGCAGCCAAACAATGATATGGCACAGCCGGATACGACAGAACCGGATGATGAGGAGGATTCGGATAGTGACGCAAATGACAACAGTGCGGCGCAGGAAGAAAATCGTGAAGAACAGCCGGACAACACAGTACAGTCAAATGATGTAACACCGGAAACTGTTACAACCCAGCCGGACAATGCGGCTTCGACAGAGCCGGCGGCAACGTTAAGTAACGAAAATGAAAATGCGGGAACGGACAGTGCTTCCGCAGTCATTTATGTGCAGTTTGATGAAAACAACAGCGTGCTGGTGGCATCCCTTGGGAATGTGGGCGTAGGGGCTATATTGGACGGAGACAGTGATCAGAGTGATGCCGCGGAAACGGCATCAGGCAGTTCTGATACAGGCATTGTCAATGGAGCGATTCCTACGGTCACGCCGAGTGCGACGCCTGCCCCGGTCCCGACACAGGAAAACAACGGCAATACCGCGAATTCAGACAATAATTCATCGACATCTGATACGAACGACAGTTCAGAGAATGAGAACACCGATGACGAGAGCGGTTCAAACAATGAGAATACCGATGATGACGAAGATTCGGATCAGGAGAGCACTGACGGCAGCGAGAACACTGATGGCGATGATCAGAACGGTGAAGACGGTGACAGCGAGGATGAAGAAGACGAAGATGGTATAGACGAAGACGGCGAGGATGAAGAAAACGAAGATGGTATAGACGAAGGCGGCGAGGATGAAGAAGACGAAGATGGTATAGACGAAGACGGCGAGGATGAAGAAGGCGAAGCTGAATATACGGTAACGTATCAGTGGGAAGGGTTTGATCATGAGATAGGAACCTTTACGGAGCCGGATCTGCCGGGGGATGAAAATGTAACGGATAGAGAGAAAATCACGTTTCCTGATGATCCGGAACCGATCGAGGTCACCGATGAGGAAGGCGTTAAGATCGGTACTTACGTGTTTGAAGGCTGGAAAGTAGTCTCAGAAGAAGTTTCCGAAGGACTTTCTGAAGAAGTTTCCGAAGAAATCTCAGAAGATGCTGATGATACAGACACCCCGGTCGAGGAGGGCAGAAAGACCATCACCATCACCGTAGTCGGGACATGGGGTTATCATGAATGTGAGAGCGGATTCTATCTGGTCACTTATGCATGGCGATTGAACGGAGAAGAAGGCGGTCTGCCGGACGGCTTGACTGTTGATAATATTGTGTTGAAAAGTCCGTTTCAGACGTTTGGTATGTCTGAACAGCCGGAGGAGATTGGACTTCCGGAAGAGGAATCCATTCCGGAAGGTTCGGCATATACCCTGCCGGACGATTATGAGGATGCTGTTTTTGACATCTATGATACCGATGGAAACTATATTGGTATTGGTACGTTTGAGGGATGGGAGGACAGTGACGGAGAGACGCTGGAAGGCGAGATTATTCCGGATGGGGATATGACTGTATACGCCGCATTGCGTATCATCGTTGATGACGGGGTTCAGATTACATATAAGGGGTGGGCTCTATTAAAAGAGAACGAAGATGGTGACGCTGTAATCACGATTTCAGACTTACCAGATGAAATAATTAGTAAGGATTATAAGCTTCCTGATGGGGTAATAATGCCGTCTGAAGGAAGTTGTTCAGAGGTACCCAAACTTCCTCCAAACGGCAATACGTTAGAAGACCCAAGTGTGAAGGTGTTTTATGTTCGGGATGATACCGGCGAACTGGTCGGAACGTATACCTTTGTAGGATGGGCGAGATTGGATAATGGTACGTGGAGACTGCTGGAAGATGATTTTACAATCGATACCGGCATAGAGCTTCGCGGCGTGTGGAGCTATAAGTCCGCGGCGGATCCAAGTCGGGCGGTTCCCGGAACCGGATACTCGTATGTTTATGTGAATGATACGATCCATAATAATGACTGGTTCCGCTATTATGTGATGGGCTTGGAGGAGAAAGATTTTGGTATGGCCAATGTCAAGCTTGTGACGTACTTGGCGGATGGCTCCGACAAACGGGAGTATGGCTATGGACCGGACTGCCCGACGCTGACAGAGGCAATCCAGAAAGCGGATTTGGTGTATCTGAATACAGACGGCGTATATGGCATATGGAGACAGGAGGAAGACCAGAGAAAGATGGAATTAGTCCCATCTGATCGGCGTTTTCCTGTGGAAACGGCAAAGGCGCTTCTTGCGAGGGCGTGCAATGTGGATCGCAGCGCGCGTCTGGCGGTGATCTTAGACAATGCTGTTCGAAATAATCAGGTAGATGTCAATATACAGAAAGTAACAGCCATTCTTTGTCAGGAGGATCTCGCAGAGGCGTATGCGTCGCTGAGCGAAGACGGCATGAGCTATGAGAAGACATTCGCTTCTGTAGAATGGCAGAGGCTTAATGCACTTGCGGTCACCCGAAACGGTGGGAACTTTGTGCATGACAATATTTATTGTGTCAGTCATCAGGAAAGTGAATTTAGAAAATCGACCTATTCGACGGACGGTTTTGCAGTTAATCCGGAGAGTATGGCTACGCTGGCAAACGCGGATTTCGAGAACCGCTTTACGGATCGTGTGACAGACGAGGGCTTTGCTGAGGTTTATCAGGCAATTCAAAAGGAGAACTATGAGCGTGCGCGTAACGGTGGGCAGGCGTCACTTGACGAATATGTCATGCCTGCGACGGCGGTTGCATATATTCTGAATTACCGGGATTATGATCCGATTATTTATAAGGATAAAATCCGGGTATTGGAATTGGAGCCTTGCAGGGATTATACCTATTATTATGATGAACTTGACAATCCGACTCCCGAGGGAGAGATGGCAAGAAAGAAGAAGTTTGCAGAAGATTGGGCGCCCGATTTCCTCGATAAGTTAGAGGCGGATCCGGATGCGATTACGATCGACGGCATGACGACCTCGGAGTTCTGCGGGAAGATTTTGGACATTTATGAGGAGTATGATGTCATCTACATCGGTTCCAATGATGGTATTTTGCATACGGAGGATGTAGTATCAGGCTTTAAGTGGGTGCCGATGGATGCCTATGACGGTACAATTTCTTCGTTCCAGCTTCCGTGGGATTCGAGCCAGCGTTTTACTTACCATGACGGGAAATGGTATCGGCTTGCGGATTCAGGACAGACGAAGCGGGTCAGGGTTGGCGGTCCGAAGCAGAATTATCCGAATAGCTGGGAGCAGCTATGGGCCAACGGCACGCAATGGAGATGGGTGGCCTCGGATAGCAGATGGGAAATACTCGTTGGCAATGCTTGGGTGCCGTCGGATAATCCGTACCCCAACTGGATCGGGAACTTCTCGCAGTGGGTCAATGGAGAAGAACATGTTTATTGCTATGATCAGAGAATTCCGTCTTGGTGTGAATTTGAGAAGATCTATGATGAGGTAGAGTTCACATCAGCTGACAAACCGAACGGGCCGGATGCACCATGGTATGACAACGGAAGCCCCGAGACGTCCGGCTGGCTGTGGAACAATCAAGTATGGGGAATGGATTGTAAGGTCAGTGAAAATGAGACGCAGAGGATAGAATCGCGCGGCTGGTATAAGAAGGAATATGTGGCGGCAGCTACTTATACGACTTATTATGATGCGAATATGAACGGCATGCTGTATACCCATGTCGGAGATAAGATGAGATATGCGTCTGCTAATTATTATGGGCATCTTGTCAATGAAGCGGATTATGGATACCGCAGCTCCGGCAATGATATTTTGGCTACGCAGGTGGAAGAACTGATCGATTATTTAAACGGCGGCAGTCTGGTCATTCTGTCTCCGGATTTTATGACGACGGATGAAAACGGCAGGCAGATACTTAACAGCTCTGACGTCAAATATAAGACTGGAGCCCAGAGCTACTGCGGTATTATGGACACCTCCTCCTATGTTTATCAGTTTGTGAGAAGCTGTTTTGAGCGGAAAACGGACGGTAGTGATGTGCCGAAATATTCGAATCTGATCGTGGAGGATTATGGAAACGGAGATTTGAGGGATACGGAGGCCTTTGTGGAAGCGCTGAATCAGCAGAAGGTGACGCTGAATCTGTATGCGATGCCGACGCAGTATGGCTATGAGGAGTGTGCGGTCAGCGGGACGACAGGCACCGTGACGAACAAATGGAACGGTCAGAAGGAAACCTATACGCGGGATTACTCGCACGAGATAACCCGAATTGATGAGGATACCCGTTCGATGCTGCAAAAGGAGGCTGACGGAAGATATTATCTGAATTATGAGTTTATTATAGGAAACCTGAGCGCGATCGCGCCGCTGACAACACGCTATCATGTGCAGCTATTCCTTGATTCGAACAGCGACGGTATTTATAATACAGCGACAGAGGAGCTTGATGATATTACCGTCATCAATGCGCAGACAGGTGCCGTGCTGGAGAGAGAGGGCGGCAGATACCAGCTGCAGATGAACGTGCCATATCGGGTGCGCAGAGAATTGCCTGATGGGTATGTCGGCTGCATCGGCTGGAAGCTGATGGTAACGCAGAATGGAAATGAGCATATCCATGATTCAGTGACGGGCTTAACGGCAGCGGCGGTGCAGCCGGGCTACAGCGATGAGGTCAATCCGCTTACGGGCAAGAAGATCATTCATGTATTGCAGATCACGCCAAATTTATGGGGTAACCCGATGGATTTGGAATTACAGACGGATTTGACAAACGCATGGAGCGGGAACGGCAATTTTGATGAGGAATGGTATGAGCTGCTGACGAATCTGCCGGATTTTGAGATTGATTTTGATTCAATCTATTATTGGGATTTTGCACATAGCTTCTTAAGACCGGGAGAGAGTGGCTACGAAGCGCAATATGATAACGGCGGCGTAGATGGAAAGCTGACTGGTCCGGAGGGGCGGAACGACTATCTGAACCTGTATCAATATGATATGGTCATTGTCGGCTTCTGTGATATGGTTCCTTCCATCCCTTCCCAGAAGGCGATGGAGGCGCTCTTGAACTTTGCCAATATGGGAAAGAGTATGCTCTTCACGCATGATACAACCTATTCCGGATGGGAAAGTCAAAGTGATCCGAGTGATTTTACATTTGCTGCAGGACTGGGTCAGTCCTTTAGTATGAGCATCCGCGATCTGTGCGGTATGGATCGATATGGCGTATCCGTTGATTGGTATCAATATGACGAAACAACGGGAAGGGCGATGAATAACAAAGAAGGAAGCCCGATCCGTACGCCGGGCGCACAAGCAAGCGCATACAATGCGTCAAGTGCTGCGTATCAGTGGTATGCGTCTCATCCCGGAGGGAACAGCCGTGATGTGGCATATGCGCCGGGAACAAATCAGACGATGATGGCGGCGCAGACGCAGGGACTCACATGGAGCATGACGGATAATGAGTACTTTTATATGTATGACTGGGCGAGTCATGGAAAGATCACAAGACCGCATAAGAACCGTGATACGTGGGATGCGGCGGATACCAATACGGTAACGCAGGTAAACGGCGGTATTATCACACAGTATCCGTATGACATCCCGCTTCGGATAGAAGTAGGTGATACCCACGCCCAGTATTATCAGCTGGATCTTGAGACCGATTGGGACGGAGACGGCAGAGGCGATGTAGTATGCTGGTATGCGATGTCAAGCTTGAATGATGGAGACTGGAATGATATTTATGATTTTTCTCCGAATGATGTAAGGAATAATTATTACATTTATAATAAGGGAAATATTACTTATACCGGAGTCGGTCATTCCGTGGATCACATTACTTTGGATGAGAAGAAGCTGTTTATCAATACGTTCGTTGCAGCTTATAGCGCAGGTATCCGGAATCCTTCCGTGCGGATCGTGGAGAACGGTTCCGTAAATGCGCCGGATCTTGAGAATGTGAGCATTCCGTTTAACGGCGTGGACGAGGAGACGGCGGGAACCTACCGCGTATACTATCAGGTAAAGGATAACAATATCACACAGGGAACGAGAAACTTAAGTGTGAAGTACTATATTGGAAATCCGGCGGGCAGCGGTACGGTTACTTATCGGACGGAGACAATCTCCGCAGATTTGTTTGCGGACGGCGAGCTGAAGACCTATAGCGCGGATACCGGTCTGGAGGTAAGTTATGACGCGGTGCGAAGCGGTCACAGCTATTATGTGGATGTGCCGCTCAACAGACTGCTTAACAATGAGAGCTTTGACTTCTATGTCGAGGTTGACCTTACGATGGCGAACGATCCGGGCAGGGTTGTGGCGTTTGACGTCGATAAGCTGACGATCGCAAAACTGAAAATGTTCTCACTCGACTGATGAACGGAGAGCGTAGGAACAAAAAGCAATAAAAATGGATCAGGATCCGGGAAGGCAGAAATGCTTTCCCGGAGTTTTTTTGAAACGCTGATTTGATCAGCACTTCCTTAGGATAAAAACTGCTTGCATCGGCTAACGTCAAATGCTATAGTCATATCATAAGAAATTCATTTCGCACAAGCGGACGGGCTATGTGCACATTTCAAGGCTTTTCGCCAACCAAATTTCCAACAGATCAGAAAATAAAGTGCAGGCGGAAAGCAGAACAGCAATTCTCCTGTACGGACAGGAGGAACACATGAAGTACGAAAAAAAGCAGGTGGAGTACCAAGAATGTAGGATAGAATACAGTAAGGAAGCGGTGAAACATATACAAGCGCTTGATAAACCGACAAAGGGTAGGATTAAAATGGCAATTGAAAAAATACCGATCGGCGATATTAAAAAGCTAATGGGGCGGGAAAATGACTATAGACTGCGTGTCGGTGGTTATCGGGTGCTATTTTCAAAACATAGTGATAGAATAATAATTAAAGATGTTCTGCCAAGAGGGCAGGCATATAAAAGATGATAGGAGGAAGCACTATGAGCAGAGAAGTATTGAAGGATTTAATCGATATGATAAGTGACAATGATATTGATACGATTTTTAAGGTTCTTATTCGTTTTGTACCGGAGGATGCTCCGCTTCCGGATGAAGTTGAAGCAATAGAAAAAGCAAATAGAAGTATTGTGAAAGAGGGAACGGTTTCGCATGATGCCATTGACTGGGATTAAAAGCGTGAAGGCAATATGGGATATCCAATTCTATCCAATAGGAAACTGTGACTAATTGTTCATTGCAGAGCGTACTTTTTTTTTATATAATAATAGAAACACAATATCAAATTTGGAAATCACATAACAGTCACAAGGCGGTGGCAGAATGCGAAAAAGGGATTTTTGAGGGAGAAGGGGGTCTAATGCCTCTCATTTCAAATATCCTTTTTTATGGTTTTTTGTGAAAAAAGCTTGTCTTTTTGAATAAAAGACCTATAATGGATAGTGAGAGTCTGTTTTATTCGCAGACGGATATCGCAAACAGGCGGGAAAGACAGTACAGGAAAGGCGTGAGGAAATAGGGATGTTTAAGAGTGATGTATTTGATTATATCAATGTATTAGACAGAGCGGCGGATGCTTCGTGGACGAGGAATGAGCTGATCTCACATAATATTGCCAATGATGATACGCCCGGTTACAAGAGACAGGACATCAATTTTGAGAGTGAGCTTCGGCGTGCGCTCGGCAACTCACGGTATCAGACCATGGACGAAAAGGTGAGAAACTTAAGGTCCGGCGAGGTCGAGGGACGGGTCTATACGGATGGCAGAAGTTATTCTTACCGCTATGACGAAAATAATGTGGATATTGATGCGGAGAATACCTATCTTGCAGAGAATCAGATTACATATAATGCTTTGATGACGAGTATTAAACAGGAATTCAGCGACTTAAAAGCCGTGATCAAATAGGAGGGGTAAGAGATGGGGATGTTTGATGCGTTTGCGATCAGCGGTTCCGGTTTGACGGCACAGCGTTATCGCATGGATATTATTGCAGAGAATTTAGCAAATGTGGATACGACAAGGACGCAGGATGGTACGCCGTACCGCAGAAAAGTCGTGACATTTGAGGAACGCGGTGGTTCGCAGGGAACGTCGTTCGGGCATGCGCTGAGCAGGGCTTCGCGCAACTATGTCGGTCTTGGCGTACGTGTGGACGGTGTATATGAGGATACGTGGTCGGATATGGTCATGGCTTACGACCCTTCGCATCCTGATGCGGATGAGAACGGCTATGTTATGTATCCGAATGTGAAGACTGTACAGGAAATGACGGACTTAATTGACGCAAGCCGCTCCTATGAAGCGAATGCGACGGCATTTCAGGCGAGCAAGAGCATGGCGATGAAGGCGCTTGAGATCGGCGGACAATAAGGCAGACTGAAAGAATTACATAAAAGGGAGTCATAACCATGGACATACAATCATTATATAATGTTGGGGATACGAGGGTAATATCCTCCCAGAACACCCATATGATCAAGCAGCTGGATGAAAAGGGTGAGCTGAGCATACTCGGAGAAGACAGCAGTGATGCCAGTTCCCTGTTTCGGAACGTCCTTAATTCTGCGATCAACAGTATTAATGTGACGAACGGCTATCTTTCCGATGCGGAAAATGAGAAGATCAAGCTGGCGCTTGGCGAGACGCAAAATACGCATGATCTGACCATTGCCCTGTCTAAGGCATCCACAGCGCTGCAATATACGGTCGCGGTCAGGGATCGTTTTCTTGATGCGTATAAAGAGATTATGCAGATTAACGTATAGTTTCTTGAGGGGAGATACATATCATGATTGAGAGTATAAAACAATTTCCGAAGCGCTTTTTGGAATGGTGGAATAAGTTTACGGTCAAGCAGCGCTTTATTATCATGGGCGCGGTAGCAGCGGTTCTTACCGGACTGATTGTGTTGGTTCTCGTGCTGAATAAGCCGAAATACGTGGAACTGATCACCTGCGATTCGACGAAGCAGGCATCGGAAGTGACGGCACTTTTAACGGATGCGTCATTGACATACCGTGTGGACGAAAATGCGCTGAAGATCGAGGTTCTGAAAGGACAGCTTTCCGATGCGAGACTGCTGCTTGGAGAAAACGGGATACCGAGTACATCTTATACGCTTGCAGAGGCGCTCAGCGGTGGTCTGAGTACGACAGAATCCGATAAAGAAAAGCGATATCAGCTTTATATGCAGAGCGAGCTCGAGGAGGACTTAGAGCGCTTTGAGTTTGTTAAGACTGCAACAGTGAACATTAACGTGCCGCGAGATGACGGAACACTGATTTCTACGGGCGCAGAGACGAGCGCGACTGTTATTTTGACCTTAAAGTCGGAAATGACACTGGATATGGCGCAGGGAGTCGCGCGCGCGGTTCAGACGGCGCTTGGTAATGCCACAACGGATAATATTACCATCATGGATACCGAGGGAAAAACTTACTTTATTGGCGGAGAAGACACCTCGGCTATTGGCACGGCGAATAATCAGCTCACGACCAAGCAGCAGATGGAGAATACTATGACTGCGCAGGTACGCAACGTCTTAAATGGAACGGGAGAATTCAGCTCAATCTCTGTTGCGCCGAATTTAGATGTTGATTTTTCTACCACAGATCTCACTTGGCATAATTATGGAGCGCCGGACGGCATGAGTCAGGGGTACTATTCCAGCGAGCGGCAATATACCTCGTCATCAACGAGCGGCGGGGGCGGCGTGCCGGGGACAACGTCGAATGATGAGACTGTGACATATGATATTAATGTAGACGGTACGACATCAGAGGAAATGGAGGAATATGACAGGCAGTATGTACTGGATGAGGAAATCGGCACTCAGACAGTGCCGCCCGGTGTGATCAAGTATGACACATCTTCGCTTGCAATCTCGGCGGTGAAATATAATATCATCAGGGAAGAAGATGCACGTGATCAGGGGCTTTTAGACGGTATTTCGTGGTCGGAGTACAAGAATCAGAACTCCGAGCGCACGAAGCTTGAGATAGATGAAGACTGGGTCGCGATGGCGGCGAGTGCGACGGGAATTCCGGCAGGAAATATTACGTTTGTTTTGTACAGTGAAAATATGTTCATTGATGCAGAGGGTTCTTCCATTCATGCATCGGATGTTTTGACGGTATTGTTGATCATCATTATCCTTGCATTGCTCGCGTTTGTTGTGCTGCGGAGTATGCGCGGAGAAAAGAGAACGGACGAGGAGGAGGAGCTGTCGGTGGAATCCCTGCTGCAGTCCACTCCTGTGGAAGAGCTTGAGGATATTGAGGTAGAAGAAAAATCAGAGGTTCGCAGACTGATCGATAAATTTGTCGATGATAATCCGGAAGCGGCGGCAAATCTTTTGCGGAATTGGCTGAATGAGGACTGGGGGTAAACCTTTGTGGCAACGAAAGATTCGATAACCGGGCTGCAAAAAGCGGCAATTTTGCTGATTGCATTAGGACCGGAAAAATCGGCTAATATTTTCAAACATTTGAAAGAAGAAGAAATTGAGGAGCTGACCTTAGAGATCGCAAACACAAGGAGTATCACGCCGCAGGTCAAGGAGGAGGTCGTCACGGAATTTTACGATCTCTGTCTGGCACAGCAGTATATTGCGGAGGGAGGTATTACCTACGCGAAAGAACTTCTGGAGAAGGCACTTGGCAGCGACAAGGCAATGGATGTCATCGGAAAACTGACGGCTTCCTTACAGGTAAAACCGTTCGAGTTTGTACGCAAGACGGACGCGTCTCAATTACTGAACTTTATTCAGGACGAACATCCGCAGACCATCGCGTTGATTTTGTCCTATTTGTCGGCTCAGCAGGCTGCACTGATCGTATCGGCGCTGCCGCCTGACAGACAATCCGATGTCGCAAAGCGTATTGCGGTGATGGACAGAACAAGTCCCGATGTCATTAAGGAAGTGGAAAAAGTGCTGGAATCAAAGCTGGCAAGTCTGGTAAATCAGGATTACACGATTATTGGCGGCGTCGATGCAGTCGTAGAGATTCTGAATACAGTAGACCGCGGAACAGAAAAGCATATCATGGAAACACTGGAAATCGAAGATCCCGAGCTGGCGGACGAGATCAGAAAGAAGATGTTCGTATTCGAGGATATTCTGCTGCTTGATGATCGTGCGATCCAGCGTGTGCTGCGTGAGGTGGAGAACAGTGATCTTGCGGTTGCCTTAAAGGGTGCCAATGAGGAAGTGCAGAATGCGATCTTTGGCAACCTCTCCAAGCGCTTGGCGGCAATGATCAAAGAGGATATGGAATTTATGGGTCCTGTCCGTATGAAGGACGTGGAAGAAGCACAGCAGAAGATCGTCAACATTATCAGAAAGCTTGAGGATTCTGCTGAAATCGTAATCTCCAGAGGCGGAGGTGACGAGATCATTGTATAGCAGTCTAATCAAATCAAACCTGACAGTCGTGCAGGATGAAGAAAAAATCGTAATCGATACCAATGCGCTCATCGCGCAAAAGCTGGAAGCGTTATCGGGCGACACGTTCTATACGGCAGCGGATTCGGATGTCTTTACGGGTCAGGGAGTGTCGGAAACGGAGGATGACGGATTATCGGAGTTGTTCGGAGAAACACCGCCGGAGGGCGGAGGCGGTTTTAAGCCGGGTATTCAGGCGGAGTCGATCGAACTGATCAAGGAGGACAGCGGTCCGTCTCCGGAGGAGCTGCTTGCCGAGGCGCGCGAGGAGATTGCGCAGATGCAGCAGGATGCGGCAAGGCAGATTGAGCAGCAGCGGGAAACGGCACTTGCCGAAGCAAAACGCGAGGGATATGATGCAGGCTATCGTGAGGGCATGCATCAGGTGGAGCAGATCAAAGAGGAGCTGGCAGAGACACAGCGGCAGATGGTGTCGGATTATGAGCAGAAGCTGAGTGAATTGGAGCCGCTCTTTATCGAAAAACTCACGGGTATTTATGAACACATCTTCAAAGTCAATATGATGTCGGATAAGCAGGTGCTTTTGTATCTTGCGGAAAACGTCATCCGCAACGTGGAGGGGAATAGGGAGTTTTTCGTCCACGTATCCAAGGAAGATTATGCGGCAGTGAATATGCAGAAAAAACAGCTTGAGGCGGCGGCCGCAGGCGCGAATACGTCCGTGGAGGTCGTGCAGGATACCACGCTTTCGGAGGGCGAGTGCATGATTGAGACAGATGGCGGCATTTTTGACTGCGGTTTGGGTACACAGCTCGCTGAATTAAAAAAGCAGCTGTTACTGTTGGCATATTCGGGAGAATAGCACAGGAAACATATGAATGCGATCAATTTTGATAAATACAATTCATTGGAAAATCAATCCTTTTTCAAAAAAATGGGAAAGGTCGTCAACATTGTCGGACTGACAATCGAATCAGCAGGGCCGGACGCAAAGCTCGGCGATCTCTGCTGCATTTATCCGGGTGGGGAAAGTAAACCAATCCGTGCGGAAGTCGTGGGCTTTAGGGATAAAAAGACGCTCCTGATGCCCTATGAGGCGACGGAGGGGGTCGGGCTTGGCTGTATCGTGGAAAATCAAGGCTATCCGCTAAGCGTTGCGGTGGGAGACTATCTGCTCGGCAAGACGCTCAATGGACTGGGCGAACCGATTGATCCAACCGGAATTCCAAAAGAAAGCAAACGATATCCCGTAGAATCCGCGCCTCCCGATCCAATGGCCAGGGAGATTATTGACGAGGTGCTGCCGCTTGGTGTGCGTGCGGTGGACGGACTCATCACGCTTGGAAAAGGACAGCGTATCGGCATTTTTGCAGGCTCCGGAGTCGGGAAATCGACGCTGATGGGCATGTTTGCACGCAATACGCAGGCGGATATTAATGTGATCGCATTGATCGGAGAGCGCGGCAGGGAAGTGCGGGAGTTTATTGAGCATGATCTCGGGCAGGAAGGAATGGCGCGCTCGGTTGTGGTAGTGGCGACGTCGGATAAGCCGGCGTTGGAGCGTAAAAAGGCGGCAATGGCGGCAACGTCGATTGCTGAATATTTCAGGGATCAGGGCAGGGATGTCCTGCTGATGATGGACTCTTTGACGCGTTTTTCCATGGCACAGCGGGAAATCGGGCTTGCCAGCGGCGAACCGCCGGTGACAAGGGGATATCCGCCCAGCGTGTATTCCGAGATGCCGAAGCTCTTAGAGCGGGCGGGGCGTTCGGATAAGGGTTCCATCACGGGACTGTATACGGTGCTTGTGGACGGCGACGATTTCAACGAGCCGATCACAGACACGGCAAGAAGTATTTTGGACGGTCATATTATCTTAGACCGCAAGCTGGCGCATAAAAACCATTACCCCGCCATCGACGTGCTGCAGAGCATTTCGCGATGCATGAGCGCGATCGACACGAGAGAGCATAAGCAGGCGGCGGGGAAACTCAAAAATGTGTTGGCGACCTATAAGGACGCGGAGGATCTGATCAATATCGGTGCGTATAAGAAGGGCAGTAATCCTGAAATTGATTATGCCATTGATAAGAACAAGGCGGTCAACGAGTTCCTGATGCAGGCGACGGACGAAAAAGTGACATTTGAGGAGACGGTTGGGGCGCTGGAAGCGCTGTTTGCATAATCTTATTTAGGAAATGAGGATAAGATCAGTGGCAAAATTTCGATACCGGATGCAGAATGTGCTGAATATCAAACTCAGCATGGAGCGGCAGGCAAAGCAGCAATATGCCGAAGCGAATGCAAAGCTGCGGGAAGAAGAACAAAAACTGAACGTTCTGTTCAGGCGCAAATTCGAATACGAGCAGACGGCCAGGCAGCTTCTTGCGGATGACTTAAACGTCCGTGAAATCACGCAAAACAATGAGGCGATTCTGCGCATGGAAGATTTTATCACGCAGCAGCAAAAAGAAGTGCAGATCGCGGTAAGAGCCGTCGAGAAAGCGCGTCAGAAGATGACGGAGGTCATGCAGGACCGGAAGACGCACGAGCGGCTGCGCGAGAAAGCATTTGATGAATTCCTGATGGAAGAAAAGCAGCATGAAAGCAAAGAAATCGACGAGCTGGTCAGCTATACATATGGGCAGAGACTAAGGGAGACGGGACATGGCGAGAGCACAAGCACCTGAAGAAATACCGGTAGTGGATGTTACCGCGGAAAAAAAGAGATTAAAAGAAGAGCGTAAGAAGCTTAAAGCGGAGAGCCGCGCACAGAAGAAAGAGGCGAAAGCGCGGGCAAAGGAACTTTCTAAGCAGGAATCGGAGCTGGATGATGAGGATTCGGACAGCGGTACAGGTTCGGCGATTCTGGTTACATTTTTTATTATTCTCATATGGATCGCAATCCTGGGACTGCTGATCAAGCTCGATGTGGGCGGGTTCGGCTCCAATGTCTTACGTCCGATCTTGAAGGATGTGCCGGTGCTTTCGTGGATATTACCGGAGGATCATGAGACGGAAACGACGGATGAGGAGGCGTACGGCGGCTATACGAGCCTGCGTGATGCGGTCGATCAGATTTTAGTATTAGAGCAGCAGGTAGAGCAGCTTCAGACGGTCAACAGTGCGGATGCGGAGGAACTGGAGCGTCTGCGCGCGGAGCTGGAGCGTCTGCAGAGCTTTGAGGACAGCTATCTCGATTTCGAGAAGATTAAAAACGAATTTTATCAGGAAGTTGTCTATGCGGCGAACGGACCGGGGGTGGATGCGTATATCAAATATTTTGAATCCATGGATCCGACGACGGCGGAGGCGATCTATGCCCGCGTGATCGCGGAGGAAGCGCAGAACTTGGAGTTGGCCGATTATGTGAGTGCCTATTCGGCGATGAAGCCGAAAGAGGCGGCGGCGATTTTTGAGACAATGGATGATCTGGAGCTAGTAGCAAAGATTTTAGGACAGATGGGAGCGGATGACCGCGGTGCGATCATGGGCGTGATGACGCCAGAATTTGCAGGGAGACTGACACGCATCATGGATCCGGATGCATAATAGGAAATAAAAGATTTTTCTGTTTTTATCTTCATAATAATGAGCGGGAAACCGATAATCATTATGTACCTTGATAATCAAAGAAAGGAGGAAAAACAATGACCAGTGCAGTAACAGAACGTGGAACGATCATGAACCTTGCGGTTCAGGCGGCGCCGACAAAATCCGGCACATCGGACACGGGATTTACACAGGTCATGGACAAGGCTGTAAGTGCTAACAAGAGCGGAGATTCATCAAGCGATGCGGCAGTAAAAAGAGATACCGCCAAAACCTCTGGGCGCACCGGAAATTCTGAGGCTAAAGAGCAAACGACGACGGAAGAAGCCCGTCGGGCGGATCGTATGCGTCAGGAGAAACCGAATGCAGTCAGTGAACAGACGCAGCAGAAAGACAAGACTGCCGCTGCGGACGACCGGTCAAACGAGGCAGGCGAAGAAGCCGCTGCTTCCGAGATGGCATCCGTGTTCATTGAGAAAGCGTCAGAAGTGCTCACACAGGTTGCAGAGAGTCTTTCGGTATCCGTCGAGACTGTGACGGAGACGATGCAGGAGCTTGGTATGGAACTGATGAATCTGTTGGTTCCGGATCGCATGACGGAGCTGATGATGACGCTGACCGGAGAAGACCAGATGTCTCTTGTAACGGATGAAACGCTCTACAACACATTGCAGGAGCTGACAGCGCTGACGAAGGAGGCAGGCGAGGAGCTGATGAAAGAGCTTTCCCTGACGCCGGAGGATTTAAGAGCGATGCTGGAACAGCTTGGCACACAGGGAGCGGATACGATGCATTCTGACATGCAGGACGCTCAGGATGATGTTCCGGTTGGAAACACGGATGAGAGAACTTCCGGTTTGATGACGGCAGACACGAAAGAGCAGACGGGCACGCAGCAGACAGATCAAAGTCACATGACGGACAATGTGCAGGACAAAACGCAGGGCGGGGCGCAGGTTGAGGCCGGCTATCGGGCGGAGGAAGATTCTGCACAGACAAAAGAGAAAGGGGAATCGTTTGCGGAAGGCGGGCAGGGCTTTGCCGAGCATCTGATGAACCGGACGAATGAATTTGTGGAAGCACTGACGCAGGAGACAGAAGCAGCGGATTCCTATTTGGACGCAGGGCAGATCATGAAGCAGGTTACGGACTTTATGAGAAACCATTTAAATGCGCAGGGATCTTCCGTAGAATTACAGTTACATCCTGCAAGCCTTGGCACACTGAATATTTCGGTGACGGCCAAGAACGGAATCGTAACGGCGCAGTTTACGGCTCAGGACGAGGCGGTAAGGGCCATACTGGATGGACAGGTGGCGGAGCTTCGGAGTCGTCTGGATGAACAGGGCGTGAAAGTAGAAGCAATCGAAGTTACGGTTTCCAGTCATGAGTTTGAACGCAACCTTGAGCAGAATGCCGATCAGGACGCAGATGAGCGAGGTGAGGCGGGAGCAAAGAGACGGACAACAAGAAGGTTGAATCTCGATGAGCTCGGCGAAGAGGATGCGGAAGAACTTGACGATGCGGAAATGATTGCACGTGATATGATGAGAATACACGGCAATCGACTTGACTACTTAGCTTAGTGATACGGAGAGGAGGAATCGTATGGCATCAACAGCGTGGGTAGTGGATGGTAAGCTCGTCAATAACGGTTTGAGCGCAGCCGAGAAAGCGGCGAGCAGCGAATCGGAAAAAACCACGGGCGGAGGCTCGCTCGGCAAAGATGCTTTTTTGCAATTGCTCGTGGCGCAGATGAAGTATCAGGATCCACTGGCAGCATCCAATAACAGTACGGAATATATCTCACAGCTCGCAACGTTCTCGGAGCTTGAGAGCATGCAGAATCTGCAGGAGATTTCGGAGCAGCAGCGCATGCAGGGACTTGTCGGCAAAACCGTTGTATTGGATGTGGACGGCAAGCAGTATACGGGACAGGTTGACTATTTACAGTATGAGAACGGAAAGGCAAAGATGTCCGTAGGCGGAACGCTGTATTCACTGGATGATGTTTATCAGGTGATCGACGGCGATTACTTAACGGCATATACGCAGGCAAGCAACTTTATTTCCAAACTATATAAACTGCCGGCACTTGAGAATCTGACGTCGAAGGACGCAGAGACCGTACATGAGTTAGAGGACGAATACAAGAATATGACCGAGTATGGCAGGTCCTTTATCGCAGACGAGGCGGTCGCATTCCTGAACAGTCTTATACCGAGGGCGGATGTGTTAAATCCGAGAAAAGAGGAAGTTGACTATGATCAGCTGATCTCAGATCAACTGGGTGCGCTCCTCGATAAGGTGAACGGTATCGATAAGGATAAGATCAATGATGTCCTTGATAAGCTGTTGGACACAAGCGCACAGACACCGTCGGATAAGGACGATACGGATGACACCGAAAACGCAGGCGGAGTGACCGGAACGGAAGGCTCCGGAGGCAGTACAGATGACACGGAGAACGCGGGCGGTGTGACCGGAACGGATGGTACCGGTAACAGCACGGACGGCAATGAGGGCGAAGGAACCTCAGACGGCGAAGGCGAATAGCATAAGCCGCGGATCGGAAGCAGTTTTTTTGTAGAATACAGCGGTAGAGCGCGGATGCATGAGGGCGGATGCGCAGACAACAGGGCAGATGCTTTGCAAATGAACTGTTGAAGAAGTAAAGGATGGAATAGACGCGTGTAGTACTCAAGGAGGAGGAATTACAATGCAGGTAAATCAGAACCAATTCCTTTCCATCGAACAGCTGAAAGATCAGTATTTGAATCAGGCGAGAAAGCCGGAGACGGCGCGTACGCGGGACGGTTTTTCTTTTCAGGAGATTCTGGAGGGAAAGACCGCCGGTACCGCGGAGGGCACGCTTCGTTTTTCCAAACATGCGATGAACCGTTTGGCGGAGCGTAATATCAGGCTGACGGACGATCAGCTTGACCGTCTGAATGAAGGTACGATGAAAGCAGACAGGAAGGGGATCAAAGATTCGCTGATCATGGTCGATGAGTTGGCGTTTATCGTGAATGTATCGAGTAGTACCGTCATCACGGCAATGGACAATAATCGGACGGATGAGCAGATTTTTACAAACATTGACGGAGCCGTTATCATGTAACCGGACCTTTTTGGAGGTTATCGTTCCCGACTGACAGAAGGAACGACGCGGCTCTTATTAAAGGAGGGCATTTCACTATGATGAGATCATTGTTTTCTGGTGTATCCGGCTTAAAGGTGCATCAGACAAAGATGGACGTAATCGGTAACAACATTGCAAACGTAAATACGACATCCTACAAATCGATGTCAATCAACTTTTCCGAGCTGATGTATCAGACGTCGGCAAATGCGTCTGGACCGAATGCGACGACCGGAACTGCTGGTAAGAATCCGAAGCAGATCGGTCTCGGTGTTGTGTCGGGTGCGATCAGTACGGCAATTACATCTGCGGGTTCGGCACAGACGACAAACAATCCGTTTGATATTCGTATCTCCGGCGATTCGTTCTTTATTGTCAGCGACGGAAGCAATAATTATTTTACACGCGACGGTTCCTTCTATGTTGATTCGGCAGGAAACCTTGCCATGACGTCCACGGGCTATAACGTTATGGGCTGGCAGGTTGATGAGGAAACCGGCAAAGTAAGACAGGATACCGTGACCGCGCTCCGTATCATGAGTCAGGAGAATCTGACCTATGATGCAGAGTATACGACCAACGGAAATATTACCGGTATCGTGGATAAAAAGGATACAGACATTAACTCTACGGCAGGTAAGACGATCAACCTTCCGATCTTTGATAATTTGGGTTACAGCTATACCGTGAAGCTGAGTCTGCATAAGGCCACCAACGACGGTGAGTTCTATTTAGAGATGGATGATATTTTGGATTCCGAACAGAAATCCATCAGCGAGTATTATGGCGTACCGATTGATCAAATCGCAAGACTTGGAGCACAATCGGATGTGAAGGTACAGGATGCTTATAATCCGTTGACTGATACGTTCAACATTACGGTAACAGATGCTGACGGCAAAAGAACAGAGACGCCGGTTACGCGCTCCGTGACCTATGATCAGGCCACAAGGTCCTATAAGGTATCGTTCATGGATGATACAGGTACGATTATTAACAACACGGCTCCTGCAGGTTACATGGATGCAATCAAGAACGCGGGTATTGATGTGGATGCACTCGGGACTGCGCAGGCGGATGGAACGTATCTTGTGCCGTTGACGAATTTTGCTGCGGATCCGACGGGGGCGGATGCAGATCTGGACGCGGCAAGAACGCTTGATACAACGGCTATTCAGAATAATCTTGCTGCTTTACAGGTGATTTTCGGTGAGGACATTAATCAAGCGGTTAAGGGTGCTACGATCGATCCTTTGACCGGTGCATTCACTGTCACGGATAAAACGATACAGGGTGGTCTGCTCCGCTTTAATACCGATACTGGTGCATTCGTTTCTGCAAACGGAAATCCGACCGGCTTAACCATCGACTTTGCAGAGCAGTTTACGAATGCGAATAATGTTGTAACGAGCCTTCGCAACTTCCATGATATTGAGATTGACATGACGAGAATGAAGAGCAGCGATAACGGAGGTTCCGCATCGTTGGCAGCGGACAGCGGTGACTTAAACGGATTGGGTGCAGGCCGTAAGCTCGGCGATATGTCGGGTATTCAGATTTCCGATAACGGTGAGATTTGGGCGTCATACGACAATGGTATGTCGAGATTGCTCGGTCAGATCGCGGTTGCGGAGTTCGCAAATCCGTCGGGCTTGGAGAAGGTCGGAGACAATCTTTATAATAAGACGCTGAACTCGGGTGATTTTGACGGCATCGGCGTTGACATTAAGGTAAGCGGCGGCGCAATGAACAGCGGTCAGCTTGAGATGAGTAACGTCGATCTTTCCACAGAGTTTACGGAAATGATCACGACACAGAGAGGTTTTCAGGCGAACTCCCGTATCATCACGACATCTGACAGTCTGTTGGAGGAGCTTGTCAACTTAAAGAGATAAGGTAGACAGCGTCTTGGCCGGAGAAGCCGCGTGACGCAGAAACACAGAATAAATCACAGCGTCAGAAAGCACGTAAAGTGTATGCTGACGTCGGGCAACAGGGAACCGCGCGTGGGGGCGGTTCCCTTTCCGTATGTTTGGGAAACAATAGGTATTTGGTACTATAATAGGGATTCAACTACTTTTGAAACAGACTTGGTATATTTGGTACATCTTGGAAGGAGGATCGGCATGATCGAAGTAACAAAACTCAATGATATCAAGATTTTGATCAATCCTGACCTGATCGAATATGTCGAGGAAACACCGGATACTGTTGTCGCTTTGACAACAGGACGGAAAATTATTGTAAAAGAAAGTAGACAAGAAGTGAAAAATCTAGTAAAATCGTATAGGAAAGAAATTTTTGCTGATTAAAGCAGAGAGTGGTGAGTTTCGTGGATTTAGCATCTTTAATTGGTTTGGTCGTTTGTATTGTACTGGTATTATGGGCCGTTATTCAGGGCGCAGGAAGTCTTGGAGCGGCATATAAAGCGTTTATTGATCTTCAGTCGGTTCTGATCACAATCGGTGGATCATTCCTCAGCGTTATGGCGATGAACTCGATGAAAAATTACGTAAACGGTCTGAAGTGTTTCGCTAAAATCTTCAAGGTACCGATCATTAATATGTCGGAGAGCATTCAAAAGATCATTGAGCTTTCCAATACCGCCCGTAAGGAAGGTCTTCTCCAGTTGGAGGAGGCAGCATCGGAATTAAATGATGATTTTATGAAAAAGGGCATCCTGCTGATCGTCGATGGTACCGACCCTGATCTGGTCCGTTCCATTATGGAGACGGAGCTCATCAGTATAGAGGGACGTCATAAGCAGGTCATTAAGATTTGGGAGGACATCGGTTCCATGGGACCTGCCTGGGGTATGATCGGTACGCTCGTCGGACTGGTAAACATGCTTCAGAACATGTCGGATCCGAGTTCCATCGGACCTGCGATGTCGGTTGCGCTTTTGACAACATTGTACGGTTCCATGATCGCAAACTGGATCTGCGCACCGGTTGCCAGCAAGCTGAAAGTCAATAACGATGCGGAGATCATGCTAAAGGAGATTGAGATTGAAGGTCTTCTCTCCATTCAGGCAGGCGAGAACCCGCGTGTTATAGAAGAAAAATTAAAATCGTTCCTTGCACCGAAGGATCGTGTGTCTGCGGATGAAGGTGGTGAGGAGAATGGCTAAACGCAAAGAAGAGGAACCACCAAAAGGGGCCCCCGCATGGCAGTCAACCTTTGCGGATCTGATGAACCTCTTGCTCTGCTTTTTCGTGTTGCTTTTTTCCATGTCTAAGATAGAGGAAGATAAGTGGTTGGCGGTTGTGGAGTCCTTCCAGAATACAATGAGCGTATTTGACGGAGGTGCGGAAGCGATCGGCGACGGTGTTCTGATCAGTAACGGTGTCAGTCAGTTGAATGAACTGTCGGAATACATGAACAGCAGCGGGCAGGCGGAAGAAGTAGACGAACCGGACGATACGCTATATAATGAGATGGAGCGCGAGGGGCTTGCCGAATCCGAGGAGATGGCGGAACAGATAGAGGAAGCGCTGGCGGAGCTGAATCTGGATAAGGAGATTGATGTGGACTTCAACTCCCAGTATGTACTCCTTACGATGAAAGGGGCCATCCTGTTTGACTCCGGGCGCGCTGAGCTGAAGCCGGAGATTTATCCGACGCTTGACCGGCTGGGATTGATTCTGATGTCGTATGCGGACAGTCTCATTGAGATTGAAGGGCACACGGATAACGTGCCGATCCATAACGCAGCGTTTGCGAATAATGATGAGCTTTCCAGTGCAAGGGCGCTATCGGTATTTCACTATTTTATGGAGACTACCAATCTAGACCCCATTAAGCTGAAGCATTCCGGCAGGGGGGAATATGTTCCTGTTGCGGATAACGGCACAGAGGAAGGACGCGCGCGGAACAGGCGTGTTGAGATCAAGATTTATAATACATTAAGCACGGAACGTTGATGAGTCCGTGGGAGCAGAGAGGTGCTTGCTTTGAAAAAGAATCTATTATCCATTATCATTCTTGCTTTATTAGTTGTTAATTTAGTCATGACAGGGATCATGATGTTCTCGGTCATTAATGTTTCAAACAAAAACGCAAAGCTGGTAGGTGATATTGCGTCGTTGATTGGTATCCAGACGAAACCGGACGGCGAGACGGAGGTAAAGGAAAATGTTTCCATCGACGATACGGATGTGTATGTGATCTCCGATCGTATGACGATTCCGTTTCAGCGGGTGAGCGAAGCGGATGGAGGGGATGGCAAGGATCATTATTTTGTCGTGAACGTATCTCTTTCCATGAATATGAAACATAAGGATTATAAGTCATACGGAACCGCTGAGGAATTAGAGGCGAAGGAGAGCCTGATCAAGACAGAGATTCAATCCGTGATCGGCAGTTACACGATGGATCAGTTCAAGGAAAATCAGGAGCTGATACGCGAAGAGGTATTGGAGCGTATTCAGGATTTATATGATTCTACATTTATTTTTAATGTGAATTTCAGTGACTATCTATATTCATGATGGGAGGTGAGCCGTTGTGGGTGAGGTCTTATCCCAAAGTGAGATAGACAGTCTTCTCAACGCGTTAAGTACCGGCGAACTGGATATGGATGACGTCAAGGAGAATCCCGAAAAGCAGGTCAAAGATTATGACTTTAGGCGGCCTGCGAAATTCTCCAAAGAGCATTTGCGAACGCTTGAAATCATTTTTGAGCATTACGGCAGACTGGTGTCAACGACGCTTCCTGTTTATCTGAGAAAAGCGGTTCAGGTTACGGTGGCAAGTTCGGAGACGGTCACTTTTTCGGAGTTTACGAATGCACTTGCCAATCCGGTTGCGCTCGGTATTGTGAATTTTCAGCCGCTTGGCGGCACGGTGATCGTAGAGCTGGCAGCGACACTTGCATTTGCGATCATTGACCGGATGCTTGGCGGTTCGGGAGAGCCGCTTGCAAAGAACCGGGAATTTTCTGAGATAGAGATGAGCATTGTCGAAAAGATCATGGTAGTCTGTATCCAGTTATTGAGGGAGCCATGGAAAAACGTGGCAGACATCAATCCGCTTCTGGAGCGGATTGAGACAAATCCGCAGTTCGCGCAGGTCATATCTCCGACGGATATGATCGCGATTATTACATTGAATCTCAAGATTGGAGACGTTGAAGGCTTCATGAATATCTGTCTTCCGTTCTTTACGTTGGAGAGTATCATGGATCGCCTGAACACGAAGTTCTGGTACGCCAACATGCAAAAGGGATCCGATGAGAGTTATGACGAACAGCTTGAGACGATGATCCGCAGAGTGGATGTGCCGGTTAAGGCGGTTCTCGGACGAACCAGAGTTGCGGCGGGCGATTTTATGAATTTACAGCCGGGAGACGTCATACGATTGGATACGAAGGTAGACAGCGAACTGGATGTTTTCGTCGGCAATATCAGAAAATTTAAGGCAATGCCCGGATCGGACGATGAACATTTTGCCGTGCGGGTAACGTCTATAATAAGAGAGGAGGAGTAGCCAGATGGATGGAATGTTATCTCAGGACGAAATTAATGCTTTGCTGGGCGGCCTGGATAATTCAGACGGGGCGGATGCCGGTACATCCGAAACGGCGGCGTCGGAAGCGGCGGCTCCAATGTCATCGGAGATTGATGAAAGCCTTTTAACCGATATGGAGAAGGATGCGGTCGGTGAGGTTGCCAATATCAGTATGGGAACATCGGCGACGACCTTATATTCCCTGGTAAACCGTAAGGTAGATATTACGACTCCGGTCGTGACACTTGCCAATCTTGATACGGTGATCAAGGATTATCCGAAACCCTGCGTGTTTATTTCAATTAAATATACCGAGGGACTTGACGGAAGTAACATTCTTGTGTTAAAAGAACATGATGTAAAGGTGATTACGGATCTGATGATGGGAGGGGATGGCACCAACACAGATGGTGAGTTGGGCGAGCTGCACCTGAGTGCTATTTCCGAGGCGATGAATCAGATGATGGGTTCGTCGGCGACATCCCTTTCTTCCATGCTTGGAAAGAAAATCGACATCAGCCCGCCTGACGCAACGCTTGTGGATCTGATCGAGTTGCGCGATCAGGGACAGCTATCCGGTTTTCTGTCCGGGACCTTTGTCAAGGTTGCATTCCGGATGCAGATTGATGAATTGGTAGACAGTACGATCATGCAGCTCTATCCGATTGATTTTGCGAAGTCGATTTATGAGACTGTTATGAATACACAGACGGGCGGAGACGGAGCGGCGGCGGCAGCGCCTGAACCTGCGCCGGCACCTGCACCGCAGCCGGCACCTGCACCACAGCCGCAGATGTCCGGACCGGATATGAGCGGTCAGGGAATGGGCGCGATGGATATGAACCAAATGCAGATGGGTATGAATCCGATGATGATGGGCATGAATCCGATGATGATGGGCATGAACCCGATGATGATGGGACAGCAGATGCAGAATGTGAATGTGCAGCCTGCACAGTTCCAAAGCTTTAACAGGGATGTTCCGGGTATACAGAATCAGGAGAACATCGGACTGATCCGGGATGTGCCGCTCGAGGTTACGGTTGAGCTGGGGCGTACAAGCAAATCCATTGCAGAGATATTGGAGTTCGCACCCGGTACGATCATAGAGCTTGATAAGATTGCAGGAGAGCCGATTGACGTGCTTGTCAACGGCAAGTTCGTTGCAAGAGGCGAGGTAGTAGTCATAGAAGAAAGCTTCGGCGTTCGTGTAACCGAAATAATCAAATAAAGGATAGGAGAAAAAAAATGGCAAAGAATATTTTAATTTGTGATGACGCAGCATTCATGAGAATGATGATCAAGGACATTCTGACCAAGAATGGCTACAATGTCGTCGGAGAGGCTGAGAACGGCGCAAAGGGCGTAGAGAAATATAACGAATTAAAGCCCGATCTGGTGTTGATGGATATTACCATGCCGGAGCTTGACGGAATTCAGGCACTCAAGAAGATCAAGTCGATGGATGCCTCCGCAACCGTCATCATGTGCTCCGCTATGGGACAGCAGGCGATGGTTATCGAGTCCATTCAGGCAGGTGCCAAAGATTTCATCGTAAAACCGTTCCAGGCTGACCGTGTATTGGAAGCAGTAAAGAAGGTTGTCGGATAACATGCTGTTAAGTAGTACGCTGGATTCTGTCTTTGACCTGCTGACCGTGTTGTTTATTTTTGTTTTTGTTTTGGCGCTGACATATTTTGCAACGCGGTATATTGCCAATTATCAGAGGGGAAAGTCTGTTGGGCGTAATATTGAGGTGCTCGAGAGTTATCGGGTTACCTCTAATAAGTATCTCCAAATTGTGCGCACAGGTAAGAAATATTTGGTAATCGGGATCGGAAAAGACGAGATCCATGTATTGGCAGAACTTTCCGAGGAGGAGTTTACTCTGCCTTCCGAGAAGGAGGAGACCAGTATGCTCAGCTTCAAGGAGCTGCTTGACAAAGCAAAACACATGAAAGACAAGAATCAAAATGAAGAATAGGAAGAGAATATTCCGGTATCTATGCCTGCTGTTTACGGTAGGCATATTGTTTATCGGAAACGGCTTAACTGCACAGGCGATCGGTTCCGGTTTGGGAATAGAGGACACGCCGTTGACGGGCGAGACTGAGAACGGTACGACGGCGACGTCGCCGGGAACAGCCGAGAGTGGCGAGGATTTAGAAGACTTAAATATCGCCAATGGCTTTAATATTACGTTTACAACGGATAATGGTTCTATGGCAGGCACATTGAGGATCCTGCTGACTCTGACGGCAATCGCGGTTGCCCCGATGCTGATCATTTGTCTGACCTCTTTTACGCGGATCCTGATCGTGATGCATTTTACAAGGACAGCGTTAAACACCCAAACAGCGCCCCCGAATCAGGTGTTGATTGGGTTAACTTTGTTTCTGACCTTTTTCATTATGAGCCCGACGATCAATACGGTCTATAATGATGCGTATAAGCCCTATGAAGCCGGCGAGATGGAGCAGGGGGAGGCAATCGATATTGCGGTGGATGCGGTCAGGGAATTTATGTATCCCCAGACACAGCGCAAGGACATTCGGATGTTCATGGAAATTGCAAATCTTTCATGGACTTCGGAGATGGAGAACAAAGACATACCGACGTATGTGCTGATTCCCAGTTTTTTGGTGAGTGAGCTGCGCACGGCGTTCATCATCGGCTTTTTGATCTATATTCCATTCCTTGTGATCGATATGGTGGTTGCATCGACCCTGATGGGAATGGGTATGATGATGCTGCCGCCGACAACGATCTCTATGCCGTTTAAGATTCTGCTTTTCGTGTTGGCGGACGGTTGGAATCTGATCATCGGCGGTGTGGTGAAATCCTTTTATTAGCCGAAGGGAGGAATTAGAATGACTGCAGAAGACGTGGTAACCATTGTCAGAGAAGGTCTGTTCGTCGTTATAAAAACGGCGGCGGTGCCGCTTGTGGTATCTCTTTGCGTCGGATTGACCGTTAGTATTTTCCAGACGGTCACTTCCATTCAGGAGCAGACGTTGACAATGATACCGAAGATTTTAAGCGTTTTTACGGCGCTGATACTGCTCGGACACTGGATGTTAAATAATTTGTCGACATTTATGACAACGCTTTGGTCGGATTTCTCATTATACATTAGATAGTGCAATGATAGATTATTCATTTTCGGCATCAGATTTAGAATATTTTCTGCTTGTGTTTATCCGGATCGTAAGCTTTATGCACTTAGCACCGTTTTACGGGGACAGCAGCATTCCGTCGCGGTTTAAGGTGGGGTTGAGTCTGGCGCTTTCGTACATGGTCTTTTTGCTTACGCCGCATACGGAGCTGGTTTACGACACGGTAATGGGGTATGCAGCGCTTGTGATCATGGAAGCGTCGGTCGGACTTTTGACCGGACTGGTTTCGACCGTCTGCATGCAGGTTGCGTCCATGGCGGGGCGGCTTGTTGATATGGAGATGGGGTTATCAGCGGCAAGCACAATGGATCCCACATACAATGATAATGTGACAGTCAGCGGTCTGATCTACCGTTATGCGTTTACACTGTTGTTCATTACGTCGGGGATGTATCAATATATCATCAAGGCGTTCCTCCAGACGTATGAACTGATTCCGGTCGGCAATGTGCATTTTGCGCTGGATAAGATCTTAAGCTCGCTGATCACCTTTATGGGACAGTATTTTTTGATCGGATTTCAGATTGCCATGCCGGTGTTTGCGGTCATTACGGTCATGAATGCCGTGCTTGGCGTCCTTGCGAAGGTCGCGCCGCAGATGAACCTGTTTGCGGTCGGCATGCAGTTGAAGATTTTGGTAGGACTCGGCGTGATGTATGTGTCCATATGGCTGATTCCGACGGCGGCGGACAGTATGTTCACACAAATGAAAAAAATGATTGTTTCAATGGTGGAGGCAATGATGTGATACTGGAATATCAGCTTCAATTTTTTGCGAAGGACGGGCCGGGAGGCGAAAAGACAGAGGAGCCTACCAATAAGCGTTTAACTGACGCCCGCAAGGACGGTCAGGTGGCAAAGAGTAAGGAAATCAGCAATTGCGTTATGCTGTTTGCGCTGTTTCTCATGTTGAAGGTATGGGTGGGAAATCTGGGAAACAGTCTTCTTCAATTGTTCCATGCCATCTATCAGAAAATACCCGAGCTTTCCTCTTATAACTTTACGGGCGAGGAAGGGGTCGGCATATGGATCATGCTCAAGCAGACGCTGCAGCAATATCTGCTCATCATGCTTCCGATTTTTGTGATCGCGGTGTTTTTGATGTTTGTCACAGATTTGCTTCAGGTAAAATGGCAGCCGACGAGAAAACCGCTGCAGCCAAAGCTTAGTAAGCTTAATCCGGTGAAGGGGGTTAAGCGCCTGTTTTCCAAAAATTCGCTCGTAGAACTGTTAAAATCCGTTGTGAAGATCGGGCTGATCGGATATATTGTGTATTCGTCGCTGATCGGAAGCGTCGGTTATGTGTTTCAGTTTTATTCCATGCCGCTGATGCAGGGAATCCGTATCGTCGGGAATGTCACGATCAATCTTGGACTGAAAATTTCTGCTTTTTATGTTGCCATTGCTGCGTTGGATTATGCGTACCAAAAGCATAAATTCCACGAGGACATGAAAATGACAAAGCAGGAGGTCAAGGACGAATTTAAGAATGCCGAGGGAGATCCGCAGGTCAAGAGCAAAATCCGTCAAAAGATGATGGAGGCGTCAAGGCGCCGCATGATGCAGGCAGTACCCCGCGCGGATGTGGTCATTACGAACCCGACGCACTATGCGGTGGCATTGAAGTATGAGCCGGAAAAGATCGATGCACCCTATATCGTTGCGAAGGGCGAGGACTATCTCGCGCAGAAGATCAAGGAAATCGCGCGTGAGAACAATGTCCAGATCGTGGAAAATAAGCCGCTTGCGCGAATGCTCTACCATA
Source organism: Lachnospiraceae bacterium (assembly GCA_014804755.1). Lineage (GTDB taxonomy): Bacteria > Bacillota > Clostridia > Lachnospirales > Lachnospiraceae > DLAJ01. The sequence continues at coordinate 134,414 of JAAUZE010000022.1, forward strand.
ACGTGGAAGTCGGGGAACCGATTCCGCCCGAATTGTTTCAGGCTGTTGCCGAGGTGCTCGCATTCGTATATAATATACAGGGAAAGCTGCCGAAGGAGAATCCGCAGGCAGTATAAAAAAGAACGCAAAGTATACCAAATATCGTAAGAGAAAGGAGGAGCATAGATGAAAGCGCTGGTAAAACGGCTGTCAGGAGACATCTTTATTGCCATGTATGTATTGGCGGCGTTTATTATGCTGATCGTGCCGCTGCCGATCGCGCTTTTGGATGTGCTGCTCGCTTTTGATATGTCTCTTGCGTTCACGATCATGTTTTCGTGTATGCTGACAAAGGAAGTACTGGATATGGCTTTTTATCCGACGATCCTTTTGTTTACGACCGTATTCCGTATTGCCTTAAACGTTTCCTCCACACGTTTGATCCTTTCTAAAGGAGACGCCGGCAATGTCATTGATACGTTCGGTCAGTTTGTCGGCGGAGGCGATCTCGTTATCGGTGTGATCGTGTTCATTATTTTGATCATTGTCCAGTTCATGGTAATCAATAAAGGTTCCGAGCGTGTCGCTGAGGTAACGGCGAGATTTACGCTCGATGCGATGCCCGGTAAGCAGATGGCGATCGACGCGGACTTAAATACGGGCGCGATCGATGATGAGGAGGCAAAGCGCAGACGTGATAAGATTCAGGCGGAGTCCACGTTCTTCGGTAACATGGACGGTGCCGTAAAGTACGTTAAGGGAGATGCGACGGCAGGTCTGCTCATCACAGCGGTCAACATCATCGGCGGTATCGCGATGGGCGTTCTGCGTATGGGGTTATCGATAGGCGAGGCGGCGGATAAATATCTGATCCTGACAATTGGAGACGGCCTTGTCAGCCAGATCCCGTCCCTGCTCATATCGCTTTCGACCGGTATTCTTGTCACGAAGGGCTCTAAGGAGGCGGAGTTCGGAACGGAGATCCTCCACGAGCTGTTCAGTCTGCCGCGCGTGCTTTATATCGTCGGCGCGGTTATGTGCCTGCTTGGTATTGTAACACCGCTAAATCCGGTACTCTTCGTTTTGGTAGGCGCAGTCTTTTTGACTGCGGCAACGTTCATGAACCGCACCATCCGCACGGCGGAGATCGAGTCGAGTGTGGATACGGAGGAGCAGGAAGCGGAGGAGATCAGGCAGCCGGAAAATGTTAACTCGCTCTTGTCTGTCGATCCGATTGAATTGGAGTTCGGTTACGGAATCATCCCGCTTGCGGATGTGAACCAGGGCGGCGACCTCTTAGACCGCGTTGTCATGATCCGGCGTCAGATTGCGATGGAGCTTGGTACGATCGTGCCGATCATCCGTCTGCGCGATAACATTCAGCTGAACCCGAACCAATATATTATCAAGATCAAGGGAATACAGGTGTCAGAGGGCGAGATTTTATTTGACCATTATATGGCAATGAATCCGGGCTTTGTCAAGGAGGAAATCACGGGTATCCCGACGTTTGAGCCGTCCTTCCATCTGCCGGCGATCTGGATCACGGAAAATCAGCGCGAGCGCGCAGAGAGTCTTGGCTATACAGTCGTAGATCCGCCGTCCATTATTGCGACACATTTGACTGAGCTGATCAGACGGCATATTTCCGAGCTGTTGACGAGACAGGATGTACAGAATCTGATCAACAACTTAAAGGAGTCGAATCCGTCCGTTGTCGAGGAACTTGTGCCGAAGCTGCTTGGCTTAGGTGAAATACAGAAGGTATTGCAGAATCTCTTAAAAGAGGGCGTATCCATCCGTGATCTTTTAACAATCTTCGAGACGCTTGCGGATTATGCAACGTCAACGCGCGATACGGATATTTTGACCGAGTATGTGCGTCAGGCGTTGAAGCGGGCGATTTCAAGCCGTTTCTTCCCTGCGAATGAGACAACGAGCGTGGTGACGCTCGATCCGAAATTAGAGCAGGAGATCATGGGAAGCGTCAAGCAGACAGAGCAGGGGGCTTATCTGAATCTTGACCCCGAAAAGACGAAGCAGATCATGGCGTCCGTTGAGAAGGAGACAGGCAAGCTTGAGAATCTTGGCAAGAATCCGATCGTCATTACGTCGCCGATCGTGAGGGCATATTTTAAGCGGCTGACAGAAGATTATTTCAGGGATTTGATCGTCGTGTCATACAATGAAGTAGAATCAAATGTGGAGTTACAGTCAGTGGGGATGGTGACAGCATAAGATGATTATCAAAAAATATCTTGCGGATACGGAAGCCGAGGCGGTAGATGCGGCAAAAAAAGAATTAGGGCCGGGCGTTGTGGTCATGAATGTCCGAAGCGTAAAGCATAAAGGGATCATGCGTTTTTTCAAAAATCCGATGAAAGAGGTCACAGTGGCGCTTGAGGAGGATTCTGAGCGGTTTTCCTCTGCAGTCAAAGACATTGCGCGCGTTGTTTCGGAGCAGAATGTACAACAGGAGGCATGGGGAACGGAAGAGAGAGAGACTCCGGCAGGAACAGGAGCGTCAGCACGGACAACCGTGGGCGCAGGTACGCAGCCGATGTCTGCGTTGGGAAGCGGTGCGCAGGGAACGGCAGGAGCGGGCGTACAGACGACAGGTTTCATAGGGACGGGCGAAAGAGCCCGCGGAAAGATCGCTGTGAAAGAAGCGGCAGGCGGCCGGCACATCTTAGAACAGGCAGTATCCGGGAGCAATGTTTTGGAGAATAAGCTGGATTCTCTGCAAAGTCTGCTGGAAGAGACGCTGGTGAAGACGGATGACAAGGGCGCTTCTCTTCCAAGCGAGGATGAGGAACCGTCCGAGGCGGAAAACTTCTTAAGACTGTTATACAATACGATGGTAGATAATGAAGTGGATGAGCATTATGCCAACCAGATCATAGATACACTGGATGTCAAAGAGACACAGGATACGCCGATCGATTATTATTTGGCGAGCATTTACCAGAAGATGGTGTTAAAGTTTGGCAAGACGACGAGGATCACGGAAGCAAAGAAGCGTCCGAAAGTCGTATATTTTATCGGTCCGACCGGCGTCGGAAAGACAACGACGATCGCAAAAATTGCTTCACGCTTCTGTGTGGAACAAAAGAAAAAGCTTGCTCTTTTGACAACGGACACCTACCGGATCGTGGCAGCGGAGCAGCTGAAGACGTATGCGGATATTCTGGAGGTTCCTATCCGTGTCATCTATTCGGTCGAGGAAATGGAACATGCGTTTTCCGATTTCAGGGACTATGATTATATTTTAGTGGATACGGCGGGACATTCCCATTATAATGAGGAGCAGAGACAGGCAATCGGGCAGTTTATCCATGCCGCGGACGATAAGGTGGAGAGGGAAGTGTACCTTGTGATGAGCGCGACGACGAAATACCGTGATATGATCAGCATTGCCGATGCATATTCTGAGGTGACGGAGTATAAACTGATTTTTACGAAATTGGATGAAACAACGGCGCTGGGTAATCTGTTTAATCTGCGTATGCGCACGAATGCGGAGATGTCCTATGTGACAACGGGTCAGAATGTACCGGAAGATATTGAGCCGTTTAATCCGCAAGTGGTAGTGAAACAGCTTCTGGGGGGAAGCAGGCAGGAAATAAAGGGGTAAAAGATGGATCAGGCTGAAAAGTTACGAAGTATCATCAAAGCGAATCAGATCAACCGTCCGCTTGCGCGCGTCATTGCCGTGACGAGCGGGAAGGGTGGAGTCGGAAAGTCCAATACGGCGATCAACCTGGCGATCCAGTTCCGACGCATGGAGAAGCGCGTTATTATATTAGATGCCGATTTCGGACTTGCCAATATTGAAATCATGTTTGGCGCGGTTCCAAAATACAATCTGTATGACTTGATCTATCAGGGAAAGAGTATCCGCGACATTATCACATGGGGACCGATGGATGTGGGATTTATCTCGGGCGGCTCGGGTATTGCGGGTATGTCGAACTTAGACCGTGAATATCTCAACTATATCATACAGAATCTTTCGGAGCTTGATACGCTGACGGATATGATCATTGTGGATACGGGTGCGGGAATTTCGGATGCCGTGTTGGAATTTTTGGTTTCAAGCGGAGAGATTCTGTTGATCACGACGCCGGAACCGACGTCCATCACGGATTCGTATTCGCTGTTAAAAGCGTTAAACCGTCATTCCCGTTTCAAAATGGAGAATACGCAGGTGAAGGTCATCGCAAACCGTGTGGACAACGAGGAGGACGGAACGGATCTGTTCTTAAAGCTCAATGCGGTCGTTACGAAATACTTAAAGATCCCGATCACATATTTGGGTGCCGTCCCGCGCGATGAGCAGCTTGCCAAGGCGGTCATGCAGCAGAGTCCGATCTCCATGCAGAATCCGAATGCGAAATCGGCAAAGGCGTATGAGGAGATCGCCATGAAGCTGATGGACAAGGAAGTCAGCACGAGCGTACCCAAAAGAGGAATGGCGGCATTTTTCTCACATCTTCTTGCGGGGAGAAAAAAATAAGAGCGTTGGAAAAAGAATCAGATAAGGAGAGATACCATGCTATCGAGTTATATTGTACCGGGGCAGAAGGTGGAGTTGCATGCCACGGCAGACAACAGGGATGTAAAGGATAAAAAGAAAGTTTATTTAAGCCGTGTATATGAAGTGCTCTCCGATGACAGGATCGAGATTACGATGCCGATGGAGCAGACAAAGCTCATTCTGCTTCCGGTTGATGGGGAGTATGAGGTGTTCTTTTACACGCAGAGCGGTCTTTATCAGTGTATCTGCCGCATCATTGACCGTTATAAGAGCAATAACGTGTACATATTGGCGATCGAGCTGGTGAGCAACCTGCGAAAATACCAGAGAAGAGAATATTACCGCTTCAGCTGCGCACTGGATATGAGCGCGCGCGTGCTGGAGGAGGAGGAGGTTGAGGCGCTTGATGAGCGGCGGGGTTATCTTGTTCCGGGACTTCCGTTAAAGCACAGCATCATTGTGGACATCAGCGGCGGAGGGCTTCGCTTCGTGGCAAACCAGAAATACGATGAAGGATCGCTGATCTACTGTAAGTATTATCTCACGGTCAACGGAATGAATAAGGAATATAATCTGGTCGGGAAAATCCTGCATGTCAGTGAGATAGAAAAGCAGAAGGGAAATTTTGAACACCGCGTTCAGTATATCAATATAGACTCGGTGGAGCGGGAAGAGATCATACGTTACATCTTTGAGGAGGAACGCAAAAACTTAAGACGGGATCAGAAAAAAGAATAATTTCTTTGGAATGGTGGGATGGTATTATGGCGGACAAAAAAAATATTTTAGTAGTTGATGACTCTGCACTCATGAGAAGCGTTCTTTGTGATATAATCAATTCTGATGAACGATTCCGTGTGACGGACAGAGCTATTCACGGTGCTGATGCATTGGATTTACTCTCAAGAAAACAGTACGATGCGGTCGTGCTGGATGTGAATATGCCAAAGATGACGGGCGTGGAGCTGTTACGCGAATTGCAGGTTCGTAAGATTGCGGCGCGTATCATGATGGCGAGCACGGATACCCGTGACGGTGCGCAGATTACGCTGGACTGTTTGGAGCTCGGCGCATTGGATTTTGTCCATAAGCCGGACAAAGCCTCGGATGCACGGGATGCCGATTTCCGCAGACAGTTTTTGGATACGCTGTATGCGGTATCCCAGTCCGCCATTCCTTCTTATACCAAAAGTCTCAGTATCAGGGAGATGAAGGAGACAAAGAAGGTCGTCGAGCTGGTCGGAAAACATGGGGCAAAAGTGAGCGGCAGACAGATTGTTGCGATCGCAAGCTCAACAGGCGGGCCGAAAGCGCTCCAGAGCGTGATTCCGCAGCTGCCGGGTAATTTGAGGGCACCGGTTGTTTTGGTGCAGCATATGCCGGTAGGTTTCACCAAGTCCCTGGCGGAGAGACTGGATAGTATGAGCGAGCTTCATGTCAGAGAAGCGGAGGAAGGCGACACGATCCAGGCGGGTAACGTCTACATCGCGCGCGGCGGTGTGCACCTGAATCTTGTGGAGCAGGGCGGAGTCTGCCGTGTGCATTACACAAGCGAGCCGCCAAGAGAAGGCGTCAGACCGTGTGCGAATTATATGTACGAGTCATTACGGGGGTGCAGCTACGATCGGGTCACCTGTGTAGTCATGACCGGAATGGGTGCGGACGGAACAAAGGGAATCATAGCATTGCATGAGGCAAAGAATATCCATGTGATCGCGCAGGAAGAATCCACCTGTGCGGTATATGGTATGCCAAAGAGTATCGTTAATACGGGTCTCACGGATCAGATCGTTCCGCTTGAGGATATTGCCCGTGAGATTATCATGAACGTGGGGGTAAAATGAGATGGATGTAAGCCAATATCTTGAAATCTTCATTGACGAGACAAAGGAGCATCTTCAAAGTCTGAACACGCAGATTTTGGAGTTGGAACAGGATCCGGAAAATGAAAATACGATCAACGAGATCTTCCGTGCCGCGCATTCCTTAAAGGGAATGGCGGGGACGATGGGGTACAAACGGATGCAGACGCTGACGCATGACATGGAGAATGTTTTTTCCGAGGTGCGCAACGGAGCGATCAAAGTCAGCAGCGAGATGATCGATATTCTGTTTCAATGTCTGGATGCGCTGGATGAGTATCTTACCAATATTCAGCAGAGCGCGGACGAGGGAACCAATGAGAACGAAGCGCTCATCAAGGCGCTGAACGAGCAGATGGGCGCAAAGGGCGCCGCGGCAAAGCCGGCGGAGAAGAAAGAGCAGAGCGCAGAGCCGAACGGAACGTCTGATGAGGCGAAAAAGTGGCTGGAGATCAAGCTGGATGATACACAGAAATCCGTGATTGGCAGAGCAGCCTCGCAGGGACAGAATGTGTACGGCGTGAATGTTGCGGTGCATGAAACCTGTCTTTTAAAGGCAGCACGCGCATTCCTGGTATTTAAGGCGATTGAGAAATATGGGGAGATCATTGTATCGAATCCGAGCGCACAGGATATTGAGGATGAAAAATTTGAACTGGAGTTTAGCCTTATCATTGTTTCCGCGAGTGAGCTTGCTCCAATTCTGGATGCGATCAAGAACGTATCCGAGATTGATAATGCTGTCGGTGAGAAGATGGACGTGTCCGAATACATAACCGAGGAGCCGAAGCCGCAGGAGACGGAGGCTGACGAGAGCAGCGCTCAGGTGGCTGTGGCGGAGCAGGCCAAGCCTGAGGCGGCGAAAGCAAAAGAGAAAAAGCAGGGCGCCGTGTCTAAGCCCGTCGTGAACCGTACGGTTCGCGTTGATATTGAAAAGCTGGACGTTTTGATGAATCTTGTCAGCGAGCTGATCATTGCAAAAAATTCCCTTGTATCATCTTCGGGTGCGGAAGGGACGATGGATACGGGCTTTAATGAGCAGATCGAATACTTAGAGAGCGTTACGACCAACCTGCATGAGTCCGTCATGAAAGTGCGCATGGTCCCGATCGAGAGCGTTGTCAATAAGTTCCCGCGTATGATCCGTGATCTGTCAAAGAAGCTTGACAAGAAGATGGAATTGTATATGACCGGTGAGGAGACCGAGTTAGACCGTACCGTGGTCGATGAGATCGGAGATCCGCTGATGCACCTTTTGCGTAACTCCGCGGATCATGGTTTGGAGTCCGCAGAGATCCGCAGACAGAGAGGAAAGAGTGAGACCGGCTCCATTTTCCTGAACGCTTATCAGGACGGCAATAACGTTGTGATTGAGGTCGGCGATGATGGTAACGGTATTGATACCGAAGCGGTCAAAGCAAAAGCAATCGAGCGCGGTGTTATTACGCCGGAGCAGGCGGAGAACATGACGGAGAAGGAAATTGTCGATCTCCTGTTCAATGCGGGATTCTCCACAGCAAAGGTCGTGTCCGATGTATCGGGCAGAGGCGTCGGTCTGGACGTCGTGAAATCCAAGATCGAGTCCTTAAGCGGCGAGGTTGAGGTGAAAACAAAACTGGGAGAGGGAAGTACCTTTATTATCCGTCTGCCGCTTACGCTTGCGATCATTCAGGCGCTGATGGTTGTTGTCGGCGGTGAGAAATATGCGATTTCGCTTGGCTCCATTCAGACATTGGAGGATGTACCGGTTTCCGATATCAAGCTTGTGCAGTCAAAGGAGGTCATCAATCTTCGTGAGAATGTCATTCCGCTGATCCGCATCAATGAAATGCTGGATATAGAATCATCCAAAGGACCGGATGAGAATCTGATGGTTGTCATAGTGAGGAAAGGTGACAAGCTGGCGGGGCTGGTCGTTGATGACCTGATCGGTCAACAAGAGATCGTTATTAAATCTCTCGGAAAATACATCAATAAATGCAAGATCATCAGCGGCGCAACGATTCTCGGTGACGGTGAGGTTGCCCTGATTCTTGATACAAATGCGATGCTGTAAGCGGAATGGAGGCGATAGGGATGGAGGAGTTAAGAGACAAGGATGCGTTTGATACAGCGCAATATATCGTCATTCGTCTTGGCGATGAAAAATACGGAATCGACATCCGATATGTCGATAATATACTGCGGATACAGCAGATCACACGCGTGCCGAAAGTGGCGGCATATTTTAAGGGCGTAATCAATCTGCGCGGAGAAGTTGTTCCGGTCATGAGTGTCCGTGTAAAAATGGGACTGGAAGCGGTTGAAGATACAAAGGATACGCGCATTATCATTTTGAAAGCGGAAGGCATCGAGAAGATCGGTATCATCGTGGATGAGGTAAAGGAAGTCGTTACGCTGGAGAGCACACAGGTTGACAGGGTGGCGTATGATTCCAAAGAAGAAAAGAGCACCTTTGTCACAGCAGTCGGAAAATGTAGTGATGATGACCTGATCTCGTTGTTGGATCTTCACGCCGTGCTTGCAGAACAGGGTGTGTGATTGTCTGAAAAAAGATAGCTGATGTGGGGCGGGGCAGCGACGAAAGGAATGGATAAAAGATATGTCGGATAAATTAGATCTTCATGCGATGTCGAGTCAATATGTCGATGTCCTGAAAGAATTAGGAAACATTGGCGCCGGAAACGCGATGACTGCGTTGGCGCAGATGCTGCAATGTAAAGTGGATATGAGAGTGCCTCTTGTCAGACTGCTGGAGTTTTCCGAAATCGGTGAGGTAATGGGCGGCGAAGAGCAGATTATGGCAGGTATTTATTTGGCGGTGGATGGAGATATTACCGGAAGTATTATGTTCCTATTGGAAAAAGATTCCGCGATGCATCTCGTCGAAAAGCTGATGGGGATGCCTGCGTCTGAGGATGGTAATTTTTCGGAAATGGAAATATCGGCGCTGCAGGAAATCGGAAACATTATCACCGGTTCTTACCTTAATTCTCTTTCAGCAATGACCGGATTAAAGATCGTGCCGTCAATACCGGCTCTGAGTATTGATATGGCGGGGGCTATTCTGAGTGTTCCCGCAATCGAGTTCGGATTGATCGGTGACAATATTCTGATGATTGAGACACAATTCAGCGATGATCGGAATATCGAAGGATATTTTATTTTGGTGCCGGACTTAGAATCCTATGACAAGATATTGTCCTCGCTTGGTTTACGCTAATCATGCCGTAGGACAAAAAGATGAAACAAAGCGCGTTAAACGCGTATAAACACGGATAGGGAAAGAAGCATGATAAGCTATGAGTGAAATAATTAAAGTCGGTATGGCGGATCTTAATATATGTAAAAGTCCGAACGGGATCACGACACTCGGCTTAGGCTCTTGTGTTGGTATTGCGATAAGAGATCCCCTTACCAAGATCGGCGGGCTGGCACATGTAATGCTGCCGGACAGTACCGTGATTGCGAATAATTCGAATAAACCGAAGTTTGCCGATACAGGGATCGAGATGCTCGTGGATTTGATCGTAAAGGCGGGTGCGAACAGGTCAAGGCTTGTGGCAAAGATCGCGGGCGGCGCGCAGATGTTCGGATTTCAGAATAAAAACGATCTTGTACGCGTCGGAGAGCGTAATGTGGAAGCATCCAAAAAAAAGCTTGCGGAACTCAGAATTCCGATCTTGGCGGAGGATACGGGATTAAATTACGGGCGGACAGTGATTTTTTATCCTGAAACGGGTGACTATATTATACGTGCGGTAGGAAAAAATGAAAAAACAATCTGAGAATCAAAAAGGCAGTCAGAAAGAGAAATCTGAACGATTAGAAGACGATCAGGCAAAAGAGCAGCAGGAGAGTTACGACAGGCTGAAAACAAAACAGCTGCCCGCACTGATCATGCTTTTAGGCGGCGCGGTAGCGGTGATCGTTACCTATATCCGCGGCTTTTCTCTGCGGGAGATCCTTTTGATCGTGCTTGTCAGCCTGCTTGTTTTTTATATTCTTGGGCTGATCTTAAAGAGAATCTTTGACTCATTCCGCATCAGGCAGAAGGAAGAGGAAGAAGACGGCACGCTGGAGGAAGGCGAAGTCATCGAAAAAGAACCTGAGGAGAATCAGGGCAAGGGCGAAAAAAAAGCGAAATAGCGGCTCATAAGTAAAAGCTTTTAGAACAGGCGAAAGCGGAGGACGGCATGGACGAGAGTCTGAGAAAAAGACTGTGGGATGAATATGCCAGAACGAAAGCGGCAGAAACCCGTGAAAAGATCATAATTGAATATGCACCCCTTGTGAAGGTCGTTGCCGGACGTCTCAGTATGTATCTCGGTTATAATGTGGAGTATGAAGATCTTGTCAGCTATGGGATTTTCGGACTGATCGATGCGATTGATAAATTTGACTGCGCTAAGGATGTGAAGTTCGAAACCTATGCGAGCCTGCGCATCCGCGGTGCGATCCTTGATCAGATTCGAAAGATGGACTGGATTCCGAGGACAGTCAGACAGAAACAAAAGCAGATTGATGCGGCGATACGCGATATTGAAGTCACGACGGGCAGAAACGCAACGGATGCGGAGATTGCGGGAAAGCTTGGAATTTCTGATGGTGAATACATTGACTTGCAGAGTCAAATGAAAGTGACAAACCTTGTGTCACTCAATGATTATCTTGATCAGGGAGGCAATGAGGTACCGAATGACGCTACGGCATCCAGTCAGTTTGATATGCCTGAGGATGTGGCGATGCAGTCGGAATTAAAGGAAATGATCATTGAAGCAATGGATTTACTTACTGAGAAGGAACGAAGAGTTGTGGAGCTTTACTATTATGAGGAGCTTTCCTTAAAGGAAATCAGCCGTGTTCTTGAGGTATCCGAGTCCAGAATTTCGCAGCTTCATACGCGTGCATTACAAAAAATGAAGGAGCGTCTTGGGAAATATATGGGAATATTACATGCGCTTTCATAAAAAAGAAGCTGTTTTGTTGCATGGCAATGGAACAGTTCTTTTTTTAAGAAAGTCATTAAAAAAGTTTCAGGCTGTTAGCACAATGGAGGAGTAGAATGAACGGATACTTTCAATTGATCACAAGCAAGGGCGGCACATCCATGCGCCTCATTCCGGAGACGGACGGCGGGGAGCCGATCCGTGTGAATGAGGTGTCGAATTATCTGAAATTTCTAAGAATTCCGTTTAATATAAAACTCTTAAATGAGGGAATCGAAAAGCATGAGGATACGATCGTACCGCTTAGTCAGGAGAATCATTGTCCGGAGCAGGAAATGTGTCTGATCACGGCGAGCGAAGACAGAATGCACGCGACGGTTCGCTTTTATGCGCCGTCCGATGACGGTGCGGTCATGGGTTTTGATGAGATTCGGAATGAGATTACCCGCAATAAGATTGTGTTTGGTATTTTGCAGGAGAATATTGACGCGTTTCTTGCGAACAGGGAATATTGCAGGGATTATGAGCTGGCGGTCGGTCAGAACGCAATATCGGGAAAAGATTCACAGATTGAGTACCTGTTTTCGACGGATGTGCAGTCAAAACCGAAATTAAACGAAGACGGGAGCGTTGATTTCTTTAATCTCAGTATGATCAACCACTGTAAAAAGGGCGATGTGCTGGCAAAGCTGCATCCGGAGCTGCGCGGTGAGCCGGGAACGACCATATACGGAGAGAACATTGCGCCGCCGTCTTTTGAAAAGAAAATACTCAAATTCGGCAAAAATGTCGCGATCAGTGAGGATAAGACAATATTGACGGCAGAAAAAGACGGTCATGTGGAATTAGAGGATGACAGGGTCTGCGTGTCGGATATTTTTGAGGTGGATAACGTCGATACCTCAACGGGAAACATTGAGTTTGAGGGCAGTGTGCATATCAAGGGCAATATTTGTGAAAATTATAGAGTAAAGGCACACGGAAACGTGGTGGTTGGCGGCGTGGTCGAAGGCGCTTATGTGGAGACGGACGGAGACATCATCATCAGCCGCGGAATGAACGGTATGGATAAGGGGTTCTTAAAAGCAAAAGGAAATATCGTTTCAAAATTTCTTGAGAATACAACGGCGCAAGCCGGGGGCTATATTGAGACAGAATGTATCCTGCACAGTAAGGTCACGGCGGGAGACGAGGTCATTGTGACGGGGAAACGGGCGTTTGTCACAGGCGGTTATGTTACGGCGGCAAACCGGATCACGGCAAGGACGCTCGGATCGCAGATGGCGGCCGTAACGACCCTGGAGGTCGGTGTGAATCCCGTACTCAAACAGCGTTATACACAGCTTCAGAAAGAGACGGCGGAATTACAGGGGGCCCTGAAACAGATCGAGCCGGTCGTACAGTCAACCCTGCTCAAGCTGAAGCAGGGTGTGAAGCTGACACCGGAGCAGGTAAAATACGTACAGACGCTTTCTGCAACAAGTACGGCACATAAGAAGCAGATTGAAGAAAACCTCAAAGAAATGGATGACTTGAGCAGTCAATTTGATTCCACATCGGAGGCGTGCGTGGTTGTTTCGGGAGTTGCGTATCCGGGAACCAAGATCATCGTATCCGATATTTCCCTGACGCTTAAGCAGCAATACCAGTACTGCAGATTTAAGCGCGTGAGGGGCGATGTAAAAAGTGAACCAATATAAAAAAGAACGCTGCGCGTTCTTTCGAAGAATCCGCTTTGCGGATTCTTCCGGGCAGGAGATTGGAAAAAAGATGAAGCGCGGTGAAAAATTTAGAAAGGATGTGGGCATATGGCAATGACGATCACGCCGTTAGAGCAGTTTGGCACGATTGGCAGGACGCAGGATTTTTCCATTATGAAGCATCAGGAGGATATGAAGGCGTCCAACGAACAGGCGAACATTCAGATACAGGTGGAAAAGCAGGCGGATGAAAAACTGAATCAGGTGCGAAGCGCGGATGATGCGCAGCTCAATGAAAAAAAATTCGATGCCAAGGAAAAGGGCAGTAATGAATATGCGGGTGACGGCGGTCAGGCAAGAAAAAAGAAATCCGATAAGCAGGTGGACGGCAAGGTCATCCTAAAGAGTACGCAATCTTTTGATATGAAGATTTGAACGGGGAGACAAAGATATGGAAATCATCTTACTTATCATCGGTATCGGCGCATTTGTGGCGAGCTTTCTGGTTCCGGCTTCGGGAGAACAGTTAAGCAGAGAGGAACGCAAGCATGCGGATGAGGAGATTAAAGCGTGCGTCGAAAGACATCTGAATGAGGCATCCTCCAAAATCAATCATTCCGTGGATGAGGCGGTGCAGTACGCGGTGGAAAAGACGGAGAGGTCCTTAGAACGCCTCTCAAATGAAAAAATCATGGGCGTCAGCGAATATGCGGATACCGTATTGACTGATATTCATAAAAACCACGAGGAAGTCGTTTTTTTATATGACATGCTCAATGATAAGCAGACCGCGCTGAAAAATACGGTTACGGAGATTGAGAAAACCGCGAAAGCGGCGTCAACACTCGCGAACCAGGCAAAGGAAACGGCGGACAAGGCGTCACAGGATGTGAACGAGGCGGCCATGAGCGCGGAGGAGGCAGCGAAAAGTGCGGAGGAAGCTGCTGGAAATGCGGATGAAGCATCCCAGATCGCGGAGGAAGCGTTGCAAAGTGCGAACGAAGCTCTTCTGGGTGCAGATGAAGCCGTGCAGCGTGCGCACGAAGCAGCAAAGCGTGCGAATGAAGCGCTCTTGAGCGCGGACGAAGCGGCATTGCGATCGGATGCGGCAAAACAGACGGCAAGTGCGGCTTCTCAGGTGGCAAATGAGGCGATCCTGTCTGCAGATCGGGCAAAGCAGAGGGCCGGAGATGCGATGAAGAGCGCGAAAGAGGTTCAGAAGATGAACGGAATCGAGGAGGAGGAAGAAGAACCAAAGCCGCGCAAGATCAATATGGAATCACAAAATCTTAGCGGACTCGCACGTGTGCAGGGCATACAGGAGGCAGAGGCAGAAGCGGAACGCGCAAGGGCAGCGAAGGAAGAAGCAGAGCGCGTAAAGGCAGCGGAGGAAGAAGCAGAGCGCGTAAGGGCAGCGGAAGCGGAAGCAGAGCGCGTAAGAGCAGCGGAGGCGGAAGCGGAACGCATAAAGGCGGCACGGGCGGAAGCAGAACGTATGAAGGCAGCGCGGGCGGAGGCAGAAGCGGAACGCATGAAGTCAGCACGGGCGGAAGCGGAACGTATGAAAGCGGCGCGGGCGGAAGCGGAGCGCATGAGGGCAGCGCGGGCGGAAGCGGAGCGTCTGCGAGCCGCAGAGGCTGAGGCGGAGCGTGCAAAAGCAGCACAGGCGGAGGCAGAACAGATAAGGGCAGCGGATGAATGGATGAAGGCGGCGCAGGCAGCCCAGGTGGAAACAGAGCGGGCAGAGCCGATGCAGGAGAGGCAGGATGCAGGAATTTCCGTCATGGACATCAGCCAGAGACCCGCACCGAAGGAACCGGATCATTTTCAGCCGTTTGTTGTGCCGCGTGTGAACATCATAGGAGAACCCGCGGACGATGCATGGGAAAAAGAGATGAAAAGAACGGCAAGAACACGCTCTGCGGCGGGAAGCAGGCGCAGCGTGCCGAAAAAAGCTTCCGCTTCGGATAACAGAACATGGACGGAGAACGCTTCACAGAAAGAGAGCGGCTTAAACGGCAGGGGAAGCGTTACAGAGGAGCGCAATAATAACGAGAAGATTCTTAAGATGCATCGGGAAGGCAAATCAAACATTGCCATCGCGAAAGAGCTTGGCATCGGTGTGGGCGAGGTCAAGCTTGTGATCGATCTCTTTCGGTGATAGATCATATATAGGGGTGTAAATATGAAATTGCGATACTATTTGAGAGGGCTGGGCATAGGCATTGTTGTGACGGCCATTATAATGAATATTGCGTTTTCTCATAAACAGGAAATGACGGATGAGGAGATCAAAGCACGGGCGGCAGAGCTTGGGATGATCGAGAACACGGTGCTTGCACCGAATGAGACGCCGACGCCGACAGCCGGAGCCGCAGCGGACGGACAGGGACAGACGGGGATCGTGACGCCGTCAGGGACGATGGCAACGCCGACACCGACGGCAACAACACCGGCGCCAACGACAACGCCGACACCGACGGCAACAACACCGGCGCCAACGACAACACCGATACCGACGGCAACGCCGACACCGACGGCAACAACACCGACGCCAACAGCAACACCGATACTGACGGCAACACCGGCGCCGACGACAACACCGATACCAACGGCAACACCAACACCGACGCCAACAGCAACGGCAACACCGATGCCAACGGCAACACCGACGCCAACGGCAACGCCGTCACCAACGGCAACACCGACGCCAACGGCAACGCCGTCACCAACGGCAACGCCGACGCCAACGGCAACGCCGACGCCAACAGCAACGCCAACGCCGACACAAGCGGCACAGGAGACGGTAACGATCACGATCAACAGTGGGGAGGGTTCCGATACGGTAAGCCGTAAAGTGGCTCAGGCAGGTTTGATTGAGAATGCGGCGGATTTTGACCAGTATCTATGTGCAAACGGATATGATAAGAAGCTTGCAGCAGGAACGCATGTCATTCCTGTCGGAGCAACCTATGAGGAAATCGCAAGACAGCTCACCCGGCACGGAAACTAACGGCGGGGAATGAATATCTTATGGTAACAGGATGCTTTGGAGTGCGATATGACGTATAGCGAGCTGAGAAAAAAAGAAGTCATTAATGTGCGTGACTGCAAAAAGCTTGGGCACATTTGTGACTTGGAGTTGGACGAGTGCAGCGGCCAAATCCATAAGATCATCGTTCCGGGCTGTAATAAATGGTTAAATCTGATCAATTGTGAGAATTCGATCGCCATCTGCTATAAGGATATCTGCCAGATCGGGCCGGAGGTTATTTTGGTCAATATTTAGAGTTGGAAAGCAATTGACATTCGGAAAACCACAAGATATACTAAAGCTATGGCAGGTAGATACATTGTATGGTATCCGCTATAGCCGATTGCACAATGCAGGACCGTTTTCGATCTATCCGGAAGAGCGTTTGCGATCATCCAAAGATACGTTGAAGATAAGGAGAGACAAGAATGAAGTGTCCGTTTTGTGGTCATGAGAATACCAGAGTAATCGATTCGCGTCCGGCGGAGGATAATAATTCGATACGAAGACGTCGTGTATGTGACGAGTGCGATAAGCGATTTACGACGTATGAGAAGGTGGAGACGATTCCGCTCATCATTATCAAAAAAGATAATAACAGGGAGACCTATGACCGTTCCAAGATTGAAGGAGGCGTGCTGCGCGCCTGCCATAAGCGTCCGGTCAGCGCCCGCCAGATCAGCGAATTGGTCGATGCGGTGGAAACCGAGATTTCGAGCAGGGAGGATCGGGAGATTCCGAGTGCTGTCATCGGTGAGATTGTTATGGAAAAGCTCAAGGATCTCGATGCCGTTGCTTATGTCCGTTTCGCGTCCGTATACCGCGAGTTTAAGGATGTGAATACGTTTATGGACGAATTGAAAAAGGTATTGCAGTAAACGGAAAAAAGAGTGAGAAAGGTATTGCAGGATGAGGAATATCCGGCAATACCTTTTATTATGTAAGAAATTTGCAGAAACACCTATGGATGTGCTATAATCAATAAATAAAAACGATACATCTATGGGGATGGGGTATGGGGAAGCAGATGGAAAAGGAAAAGAAAAAAAAGAATAAGCAAAAAAACGGAGAAAAGAAACAATATATTCTGACCATTCTTTTTACGCTGATCGCGCTGGCGGGAATGGTGACCTATAATTTTATTACCTTTTATTCCAACGCTGTTTCCGATATGATCGCGATCGGAGAAAGCTCACTGGCGCAGGAGTCGGAGCAGCTGCAGGGCTATCTCACAAAAGGAATGGATGTATTACAGGTAACGGCGATCACCGTGGAGTATATGATGCAGAACGGTGCGGATGCGGACGAGATCGAGACATTCCTTAAGGAGGAATACGAGCGCTATAAGCAGGATATCGATCCCAACTTTAAGGGAATTTACGGTGTGTTTGGCGGTGAGTATCTGGATGGCAACGGATGGGTGCCGGATGAGGATTATGTGCCGGAGGAGCGTGTCTGGTATTTGAAGGCACAGGTCGCGGGTGGTGAGCCGACGGTAGTGTCTCCCTATCTGGATGCGGAGACAAATACGATCGTGATGTCCGTCAGTCAGATGCTCTGTGATAATGAAAGTGTGCTTTCCTTTGATATTGTGCTTGACCAGATTCAGATGATCACACGGAATATCCGGCTCAATCGTATGGGTTACGGCTTTGTCGTTGACGGGCAGGGATTGGTCGTGGCGCATACCAATTTGGCGGAGCGTGGGAGAAATTATATGCTGGATGAGGACATGTCTGCACTGCTGTCCCGGGTATTTGAAGAGCAGAGTACCACATTTACGACGCGTATTTATGGTGAGAAATGTACGGTTTTCACAGATACGGTTATGGATGACTGGCATGTTGTGATGGTCGTAAATAATACAAGACTTTTTGAGTCTGTCCGGAGTATGATCGTGCGGAATGCGATGATCTGCATTTTTGTTTTTATCATCATCCTGTTTTTTTGCACGCTGGCGTTCAAACGCGTGCACGTTCATATGCAAAATGCGGAAGAGAGCCGGCGAAACGTAGAAAGGATAAATGAGACGACTCTGCGTACGCTGGCGCGGGCGATTGATGCGAAGGATCGCTACACAAACGGACATTCCCAGCGTGTAGCAAAGTATGCGGCGGAGATCGCAAAACGCATGGGAAAGGATGAGGATTATCAGGATAAGATTTATCATGCAGGACTGTTGCATGACATCGGTAAGATTCATATTCCCGATGCGATCATCACGAAACCGGCGCGTTTAACGGACGAGGAATTCGCTATTATTAAGCTTCATTCCGTGTCGGGCTATTACATATTACGGGACATTCAGGAAAACGATATGGTGGTACAGGGTGCGAAGTGGCATCATGAACGCTATGACGGAAATGGTTATCCGAACGGATTGGTGGGAGAGGATATTCCCGAGGTTGCACGGATCATTGGGGTGGCGGATGCCTATGACGCCATGACCTCCAACAGAAGTTATCGTCAGGTCATGCCGCAGGAAAAGGTGCGTGCGGAGATTGAAAAAGGAAAGGGAACGCAGTTTGATGCTCACATTGCGGAAATCATGCTGCAGATGATGGACGAGGATACGGATTATCAGATGCGCCATCGGACAGATTTACAGTGGAATATTTTGGCAATAGACGATGAGACGGACAGCTTGGAACAGATAGAACTTGCGTTAAAAGATGAGCCGGACTATAAGCTATATAAGGAGACGTCAGGAAGAATCGCGTTAGAGCGAATGGGGAAAATATCATTTGACATGGTTCTTTTGGATGTACAGATGCCGGATATGGATGGGTTTACGGTTTACCGGCAGATGAGACAGCAAATGAAATTGACTGCACCGGTCATTTTTTTGACGTCGGATAAATCTTTTAAGACCATCGAGCAACTAAACGCGCTGGATGCAGAAGGTTATCTGGTGAAACCGTTTATGCCGCAGGTACTTTTGGAAATACTGCACAGTGTGCTGCAGGAAAAGGAAGGAGAGCGGTAATGGCATGATGGAGCATCAAAATTCTGAGACAACAAATGATATGCGTGCGATAGCGGAAGAAATATCCGAGATTGTTTTGGAGCTTTCCTGTAATGTGGATGATATGACGGCGGAGGACATCGGCTTTGCCATTGAGCGACTTTATGAGAGCGGTGCGCTTGAGGTTTACACGATACCTGTCGGCATGAAGAAGAATCGTCCGGGCACATTGCTGCGTGTCGTGTGTACGGAATCCCGAAAGCAGTCGCTTGTGGAATGCCTGTTTCGTCATACGAGCACGATCGGCATTCGGGAAACAGCAACGCGCCGATACATTCTTAAGCGCCAAATGGAAACCCTTCAAACGCCGTACGGGGATGTGCGCGTTAAATCGGTGAGCGGCTACGGTGTGTCGCGGCAAAAATACGAATACGAGGATCTTGCGCGTATTGCAAGAGAGCGCGGGATCGGACTTTCCGAGGTGCGGCGTCTGTTGCAGGAAGAAGCTTGACTTTTTGCTTCAAATTACGTACACTTTTATCGATGTTTACCATATAAGCGATAATTTGTGCTGACGCCCGAATTCGCAGGCGTTGGCAACATGGAGGATGAACATGATGTCAGAGAAAACAATACCGTATAAGATTTATCTGGAAGAAAGCGAGATGCCTAAACAATGGTACAATGTCCGTGCTGATATGAAAAACAAGCCGGCGCCGCTCTTAAATCCGGGTACGTTACAGCCAATGACATTTGAGGAGCTGCAGGGAGTATTCTGCGACGAGCTCGTAAAGCAGGAGTTGAATGACACGGATGCATACATTGATATTCCACAGGAAATTCTGGATTTTTACAAGATGTATCGTCCGTCGCCGTTAGTCAGGGCGTATTGTCTGGAGAAAAAGCTTGACACTCCCGCGAAGATCTACTATAAATTTGAAGGAAATAATACGAGCGGAAGCCATAAACTCAATTCCGCCATTGCGCAGGCATATTATGCGAAAAAGCAGGGGCTTAAGGGCGTCACGACGGAGACCGGAGCCGGTCAGTGGGGAACGGCGCTCTCCATGGCATGTTCCTATTTTGATCTGGACTGTCATGTTTACATGGTCAAAGTTTCCTATGAGCAGAAACCGTTCCGTCGCGAAGTCATGCGTACGTATGGCGCGCAGGTAACACCGTCCCCGTCCGATACCACGAATGTGGGACGTAAGATTTTAGCGGAATTTCCCGGTACAACGGGAAGTCTCGGCTGCGCCATTTCCGAGGCGGTGGAGGCTGCTACCTCAAAGGAAGGCTATCGCTATGTATTGGGAAGCGTGCTGTCACAGGTATTGCTTCATCAGTCCATTATCGGTGAGGAGACCAAGGCTGCGCTCAGAAAATATGACATCAAACCGGATATGATCATCGGCTGCGCGGGCGGCGGCTCCAATCTGGGAGGATTGATCTCACCCTTTGTCGGTGAAAAACTGCGCGGTGAGGCGGATTATCGGATCATAGCGGTAGAACCGGCGTCCTGTCCGAGTCTGACGCGGGGAAAATATGTATATGATTTCTGCGATACGGGCAAGGTATGCCCCCTTGCGAAGATGTATACGCTGGGAAGCGGTTTTATCCCTGCACCGAATCATGCCGGCGGACTGCGGTATCATGGCATGAGCTCCATTGTGTCACAGTTGTATGACGACGGACTGATTGAGGCGACCAGCGTCGAGCAGACCGCAGTATTTCAGGCGGCGGAGCAGTTTGCAAGAGTGGAGGGCATTCTTCCGGCGCCGGAGAGCTCGCATGCGATCAAGGTCGCGATCGATGAAGCGTTAAAATGCAAGGAGACCGGCGAGGAAAAAACGATTGTCTTTGGACTGACGGGTACCGGCTACTTCGATATGGTGGCTTACGGAAAGTTCCATGACGGAGAAATGTCCGATTATATTCCCACGGACGAAGATCTTGCAAAGGGATTCGAGGGAATCCCCTCGTTTCCGGGGAATGAATGAGATCAGATATAATCAGTAATGTCAGTGATTTTATTTTGGCGAGGGAATTTGATTTGAGACTGCTGTAATAGCAGTCTCAAACTATTTCTGCATGGTTTCCTATTGTCAAAAAAATATCAATGTGGTATGATGACACCGTATTGTATCTCAGACAGAGAATAATAACAGGAGGATTTGTACCATGAAAAATGAAAAGACCTATGAACTGGTGCTTACGGCACTGTTCACCGCCATAATCGTGATTATGGCATTCACCCCGCTGGGATATATCCCGCTTGTAGTCATCAATGCGACGATCATTCATATCCCGGTTATCCTTGGAGCGCTATTTCTCGGACCGAAGAAAGGTGCATTTTTTGGATTCGTATTTGGTTTAACCAGCTTCCTCAACAACACGTTTAAGGCAGTTACGGCATCGGCGTTTGTTTTTTCGCCTGTCTTAGCCTACAATGTAGTCGGCATTTCCGGTATTTTCAAAAGCTTATATATCTGCTTTGTACCGAGAATCTTGGTCGGCGTGGTTCCTTATTTTATCTATGTTCTGATT
This sequence comes from Lachnospiraceae bacterium, assembly GCA_014804755.1. GTDB lineage: Bacteria > Bacillota > Clostridia > Lachnospirales > Lachnospiraceae > DLAJ01. Next base: position 155,987 of record JAAUZE010000022.1, read on the forward strand.
CGCAAAGCGCTTAAGAGCGGACAGAAAGCAGGCAGGGTTGTTGTGAATGTGCTGGCATCTTTGATTTTATTTATTTCCGTCAGGGCATTTTTAATCAAATTGCTTCCGGAGACGCTCAGCGCGCTTGTATGTACCCTGATCGGTCTGGCAGCAGGAATTGTACTTATGGTCGTGCTCACGATCAGCGGCAGTAAAAAGAACGCAATCAGCATTGCGCTCGCATATGCGGGATTGGCAGGAGCTTTTACCAATACGCTGTTTGTCATGAGCGGTATTTTTATTTTGTATAAAGACGCTTATGCAAAGGCGGTCGGTGTGGCAGGCGAGGCGGTCTTGGATGTCATTATGGGTGTTGTGACGTTCAATGGTATCGTGGAAGCCGTTGTGGCGGCGATCATCGTGGCAGGTGTCGGTTATGCGCTGTCGAGGGTAAAACCGGTCTATGAACGCGGGCAATGAGCCGGACGGCGGATGTATGATAAAACGTAATGCTTGGGCGCGTGCTATTTGCAGAGCATGACCGGAATGTTACATAAAAAAAGAAAGCAGGAAGCAGGAATGATATTAGCGATTGACATCGGGAATACCAATATTGTGATCGGATGTATCGAGGGAGAGCAGGTGAGATTTGTGGAACGTGTGTCCACAAATCTCTCCAAAACAGAGCTGGAGTATGTGGTGGAGTTTCGAACGTTATTCGAGCTTTATCATATCGGACTGACGGACATTACGGGGAGCATCATATCCTCTGTTGTTCCGCCACTCAATAATATTGTGAAGGCGGCGCTTGAGAAGCTGTTTCATAAGGCACCGCTGTTAGTAGGACCGGGAGTGAAGACCGGACTGAATATTCTGATGGATAATCCGGGACAGCTCGGCTCCGATCTGGTAGTAAATGCGGTTGCCGGACTGCACTATTACGGTGCGCCCATTATCATGATCGATATGGGAACGGCGACCACCATCAGCGTCGTGGATGAAAAGAAAAATTATATCGGCGGCATGATCCTGCCGGGAGTCAAGGTGTCCTTGGATTCTTTGGTCAGCAGAACGTCTCAGCTTCCGCGGATCTCTCTGGAAGCACCGAAGAAGGTGATCGGGAAAAATACCATTGACTGTATGAAAAGCGGTATCGTGATGGGGCAGGCGGCATGCTTGGACGGCATGATCGAGCGCATCTTTGAGGAGCTCGGCTATGAAGCGCCTGTGGTGGCGACCGGAGGGCTGTCCGGAAGTATTGTACCCTATTGTAAGAGAAACATCGTTTATGACAATGAACTGACATTGAAAGGCTTGAATCTCATATATCGGAAGAATGTGGATATAGAAAGATGAAAGGGAGGTTTTAGATGGTAGCAGGCAAACATATCGTGCTCGGGGTAACGGGCAGCATCGCTGCTTATAAAATTGCATCGCTTGCCAGTATGCTGGTCAAGCAGAAGGCGGATGTGACTGTGATCATGACGCCGAATGCCACGAATTTTATCAATCCGATCACCTTTGAGTCACTGACCGGGCATAAATGTCTCGTGGATACGTTTGACAGAAATTTTGAGTTTCAGGTGGAGCATGTGTCTTTGGCAAAACAGACGGATGTTTTTCTTGTGGCGCCCGCATCGGCAAACGTGATCGCGAAGGCGGCGCACGGGATCGCCGATGATATGCTGACGACCACGCTGCTCGCATGTACCTGTCCGAAACTGTTTGCTCCCGCAATGAACACCAGAATGTATTTAAATCCGGTGGTGCAGGATAATATGAAGACGCTCTCCCAATATGGTATGGAAGTGATCACACCGGCGCGCGGCTATCTGGCGTGCGGGGATACGGGAGAGGGCAAGATGCCGGATCCGGAGGTGCTCTTTGAATATATCGTAAAAGCGTTGACGCCGAAGGATATGGCAGGTAAAAAGGTACTTGTCACGGCAGGTCCCACGCAGGAGAAGCTCGATCCGGTACGCTATATCAGCAATCACTCTACAGGAAAGATGGGCTATGCCATTGCAAGGCAGGCGATGATGCGCGGAGCGGAAGTGACGCTTGTGTCAGGAAAAGTGAATTTGCAGCCGCCGATGGGAGTGCGGGTGGTGCCCGTGGTGTCTGCGGCAGATATGGCGCAGGCGGTCAAAGAAGCGGCGCCCGAGCAGGATATCATCATTAAGGCGGCGGCAGTGGCGGACTATCGTCCTCGTGTGATCGCGGATGAGAAGCTCAAGAAAAAAGAAGAAGAAATGTCCATTGAGCTGGAGCGAACAGAGGATATTCTTGCTTATTTAGGAGCGCATCGCAGAGAAGGGCAGTTTTTGTGCGGTTTTTCCATGGAGACGGAAAACATGGTAGAGAATTCGCGCGCAAAACTGGAAAAGAAGAAGCTGGATATGATCGTCGCCAACAATCTGAAACAGGAAGGCGCGGGATTCGGAACCGATACCAATGTGGTGACATTTCTGACAAAAGAGGAATCGGTGGAGCTGCCGATGATGAGCAAGGAGGAAGTGGCTGACAGGCTGCTTGACCATATTTTGAACATCATGTGAGATATAAAAGTAAAACGGAGAACATGCGATGATATTTGACCGTTTCTATCCCGATGAAGATGTGGACAGCGTTTATGATATTGATTTTGAGAAAAGAAAAGAGCAGGGCGTAACGGGCGTGCTGTTTGATATTGATAATACCTTAGTGCCGCACGGAGCGCCTGCGGATGAGCGGGCAAAGAAGCTGTTTGCAAAACTGGGCAGACTCGATATTCAGGTTGTTTTTATTTCCAACAATAAAGAGCCCCGCGTGAAGATGTTCCGTGACGGCGTAAACTATGGCACTTATATTTACAAGGCGGGAAAGCCGAATCCGAAGAATTATCGGGAAGCGATGCGGCGGATACATTCGGATGAGACGAATACGCTGTTTATCGGAGATCAGCTTTTTACGGACGTCTGGGGTGCAAAGCGCGCCGGAATTCACACGATCCTCGTAAAGCCGATCCATCCGAAGGAGGAGATTCAGATCGTCTTAAAGCGCAGGCTTGAGGCGGTCGTGTTGTTTTTTTACCGCAGAAAAAAGAAAAAAGGGGAGAAGGCATGAAAGAGATCAAGGGAACAACCGCTGTCTGCGGGCTGATCGGAAATCCGGTGGAGCATTCGATCTCGCCGATCATCCACAATACGCTTTCCGAACTTTTGGGCATCGATCTTGCCTATGTGACGTTTCGCGTGGAAAATGAGCGTGTAGGGGAGGCGGTGAATGGCGCGTATGCGCTTTCCATCCGCGGACTGAACGTGACCGTGCCGCATAAAAGCGCAGTCATCCCGCACCTTTGCGCGATCGACCCGCTTGCGGAAAAAATCGGCGCCGTCAATACGCTTGTGCGCTGCGCGGGCGGATATAAGGGGTATAATACGGATATGCCGGGACTGTACCGGGCGCTTGCAAGCGAGGGGATCGCACTGGAGGACAGGGAGGTGCTGATCTTAGGCGCGGGCGGCGTCGGTCGTGCGGTTGCAATGATGTGCGCCGTAAACGGAGCGTCTCGGGTATATCTCCTCAATCGGACGTTGGAAAAAGCGAAAGAGGTTGCCGATGAGGTTCGTGAGCGGACGGGACGCGACTGCATTTTTGCAAAGGCGCTTTCCGATTACCGCTCGATTCCCCCAAAGCCCTATCTGGTCATTCAGGCGACGAGCGTCGGGATGTTTCCGCATGTGGAGGACGCGGTCATAGAGGAGCAGGATTTTTACGAGTATGTAGACGTGGGCGTGGATCTTATCTTTAATCCGGCAAAAACGAAGTTTATGAGGGCGGCAGAGCAGGCGGGCGCACGGACGATGAACGGCCTGAAAATGCTTCTTTACCAGGGAATCCTCGCCTATGAGCTGTGGAACGACGTGAAGGTGACCGACGAACAGGCTGCGATCGTATATCAGAAGATGAAGGAAGCGATGAACATTCATGAGTAAACATATTGTATTGGAAGGCTTCATGGGAAGCGGAAAAACGACCGTCGGCATCCGTTTGTCCTATAAAATGGCGATGACGGTGGCGGATACGGATAAGCTGATCGAGAAGGAACAGCAAAAAAAAATATCGGACATTTTTGCCGAGGACGGCGAGGAGGCGTTCCGGCAAATGGAGACCGAATGCCTGATCCATCTCGCAGAGCAGGGGCACGGACAGATTATTTCATTGGGCGGCGGCGTGCCGATGCGCCCTAAGAACCGGGAAATCCTGAAAACGCTCGGCATGGTTGTCTATCTCAGGGCAAAGCCGGAGACGATCTATACACGTGTAAAAAACGATACGACCCGTCCACTGTTACAGTGCGAGGATCCGCTGAAAAGGATTCGTGAGCTGATGGCGGAGAGAGAGAGCATGTATGAGGAGGCAGCCGATGTCATCATTGACACGGACAGCTTATCCGTGGAACAGATTTTGACAGACATTGTCCGCGAGGCGGAAAAGAGGGGGATACCATCATGCAGTTATTAGTGATCAACGGACCGAATCTAAATTTTTTGGGAATCCGTGAAAAACAAGTTTACGGTACGCAGAGTTATGATGATCTGCTTCATATGATCGCCGAGAAAGCGAAAGAGACAGAAACAAAGATCGAGGTGTTCCAGTCCAACCATGAGGGGGCGATCATCGACCGGATACAGGACGCGTATTTTGACGGCACGCAGGGCATCGTCATCAATCCGGGCGCGTATACGCATTACAGCTATGCCATTCACGACGCGTTGCAAAGCGTCACGATGCCGAAGGTGGAAATCCATATTTCGGATATTACGTCGCGGGAGGAGTTCCGCAGGGTGTCCGTGACGGCGCCCGCCTGTGATCAGCAGATTTACGGGAAGGGATTTCCGGGATATTTAGAGGCGATCGATCAGGTGATCGCGCTCGTCAGAGAACGGGAATAAATTCAAAAATCAAAGATTTTACCTATTTCGCCAAAAAATAGTTGAAAAATATGCGTTTATAGTATAAACTAAATGGGAATTATAACGTGAATAGCGGGAGGATTATTTTATGATATCTGCAGGTGATTTTAGAAACGGCATCACCATTGAGCTGGACGGCAACATTTTCCAGATCATTGAGTTCCAGCATGTAAAACCGGGCAAGGGCGCAGCCTTTGTCAGAACGAAGCTGAAAAATATTATCAACGGTGGCGTTGTCGAGAGGAGCTTCAGACCGACTGAGAAATGTCCGCAGGCACGTATTGACAGAAAAGAAATGCAGTATCTTTATGAGGACAGCGGTTTATATAATTTCATGGATACCGAGACCTATGATCAGGTTGCGCTGAACGCGGATACGGTCGGCGATGCGCTGAAATATGTCAAGGAGAATGAAATGGTAAAGATATGTTCCCACAACGGGAATGTATTTGCGATTGAGCCGCCTCTGTTTGTAGAGCTTGAGATTACCGATACCGAGCCGGGCTTTAAGGGCGATACCGCAACGGGTGCGACCAAGCCGGCAACGGTGGAGACCGGTGCACAGGTCAATGTTCCTTTGTTTGTCAATCAGGGGGACAAGATCAAGATCGATACGAGAACCGGGGAGTATCTTTCCAGAGCATAAAAAAGAATTTCCTACGGAAATTCTTTCAAAGAAATGCCAAAGGCATTTCTTTTGGAGTGCCGAAGGTATTTTTTGGGAGCTCATGGCGATTCGTACCCACGAAACTGCATAATTAGGAAACTGTAAGACAATGAAGAAGATTTGAAATATGCTTTCTTTTTCATTGTCTTTTTTATTGTCTGAAATCAAATATACGGGGGTTACAAAAATGAGGAATCAAAATAGAACAGATCACAAACAATTAACACAGCAGGACTTTGTCGAGCAGGCGGAAAAGGCATTGCGCAAGGCCGTAGGCAGCGATGCGGATGTCTCGGTTCAAAAAGTCTGCAAAAATAACGGGATCATATTGACGGGAGTCAGCATTTTCGGGCAGGAGAGGAATGTATCGCCGACTGTTTATCTGGAAAGCTATTACGAACAATATTTACAAGGGGAGAGCATGGAGGAAATTCTGGAAGAAATTCTTTCCTGTTACCGGGAACATGACCCATGGCTTTCCTTCGACACCGGTTTTTTTGTGGATTATGAGCTTGCGAAGGAGCACATTGCGTACAAGCTGATCAGTCGTGAAAAAAACGAAAAGCTTTTGGAGGAAATACCGTACATTCCCTATTTAGATCTTGCGATCACGTTTTTTTGTAAAATAGAACATGAGGAACTTGGATGCGGAGCCATACAGGTGCGCAACGAGCATATGTGGATGTGGGGTGTTACCAGGGAACAGTTGCTGGAAGACGCCAAGCGGAATATGCCTACATTGTATCCGGAGCTGGTCTGTACCATGCCGGAGCTGTTAAAGAGCGTGGAAAAAGAGCAGGAAGTTCCTCAGGAGATGATCGAAGAGGTCGAAAAAGCAAAGGAAATCGCGATGTATGTTGTGACAAATGCTTATAAGAGCTATGGAGCGGCGGTCATGCTGTATGAAGGGATTTTTGACGGACTATCGGAGCGATTGAAAAGCAGCCTTGCCATTCTGCCAAGCTCTGTGCATGAGCTGATCGTCCTGCCAGTGCGGAGTAAGGAGGAAGCGGCTTCCCTGCGCGATATGGTCCATGAGATCAATACAACGCGTGTAGAGCCGGAGGAAGTACTGACGGACAGCGTGTATTATTACGGACAGGATGTGCGCACGGTGACGCTTCTAGGGAAACACTGATTTAATCAGTGTTTCCCTAGAAGATGCGGGAGCGTGAGCGCACAGCGCGAGGGAGGCAGCCGGATAAGAAAATCACGCAAATATATTGACGGATATGCGAAAAAAGAGCTATAGTGAAAGACAGTGAAAGAAAGGCGGTTATCATAATGGAATATGAGAAAGAGTACAAAAATCAGTGCTATGATGAGGAACGCGCATTATATGGCGTGCGGAATACGTTGGTGGAGCATTGTGTGTTTGACGGGCCCGCGGACGGAGAATCGGCATTGAAAGAGAGTAAGAATATCGCAGTTCGTAATTGTCAGTTTATGCTCCGCTATCCGTTCTGGCATGTGGAGCAGGGCGTGATCGAAAATTGTACGATGTCGGAGGGATGCCGTGCGGCGCTTTGGTATGATACCGATGTGACAATCAGTGACTGTGACATGGGCGGCATCAAAGCGCTGCGTGAGTGCGCGAATATGAGTTTACATAACTGTCATATCGTATCGCCGGAATTTTCGTGGCGCTGTGCGGATGTTACCTTAAAGGAATGCGACCTGACAAGCGAGTATCCTTTTTTCGAGACAAAGAGACTGGTGCTTGAGAACTGCACCATGAAAGGAAAATATTCGTTCCAATATGTGGAAGACGCGACGATCAGCAATTGCAATCTCGATACGAAGGATGCGTTCTGGCACAGCAGGAATGTGACAGTCGTTGACAGTACGGTAAAGGGAGAATATCTTGGCTGGTATGCGGAAAACTTAAAATTTGTGCGCTGCAAGATTATCGGAACGCAGCCGCTCTGCTATGTCAAGGGACTGGTATTGGAGGACTGTACGATGGAGGGGACGGATCTTTCGTTTGAGTACAGTGACGTCACGGCGGATATTGTCGGAGATATCGAGAGTGTGAAAAATCCGCTTTCGGGACGGATCCGCGCATGGCATATCGGAGAGATTATTCGCGGCGATTCCGTCAAGGGAGACGGGGACTGCGAAATCGTGACAGGTTATCGGCGCTAAGGAAACACGGAATATGAAAACTTTTTTACGGATTATATTAAAGCCAATGTCCTTTTTGCCGGCGGTCCTTGTCATGCTTCTGATCTTTCGTTTTTCGGCGCAGACCGGAACCGAGTCCGCGAAGCTCAGCATGAAAGTAAGCCGGTACGTTGTTTCCGGAACGGAGAATTTCTTCGGCATACGGTTTACGCGGGAACAGATGGATGAGGCGGTGGAACAGATTCATTATTATGTCAGGAAGCTGGCGCATATGACGGTCTATTTTATTCTGGCAGTCAGTGTTGCGTTTCCATTGTATGTGTACGGTGTCAGGGGCATATGGCTGATGCTTGTCGCAGGTGTGATCTGCATCGGTTATGCGGGGCTGGATGAGTATCATCAGTCCTTTGTTGCAGGCAGGGGACCGTCGATAAAAGATGTTGGCATTGACAGTATCGGAATATTTTTGGGGATTATCTTTACGAGAATGATCGGATGGACGGGAAGAATGACGCTGTTTCGACCGTTGTCACGCAGGAGAATGGAAGATGACGACAGATAGGGAAGAATTGGTGGTAGAGGGTTATCGGTTTGCCAATATGGAGGACGCTGATCTGGCACGGCTGGAATTAGAAAAGATCAGGGCAATCGAAAGCCGGCTGGATTATCAAAATGGAGAGATGGTCTTAAGCGTCTATAACCGCGCCGTCATGAACCGGACGTTTCAGACACCGGTTGGCTGTAAGTATCTTATAAAGCTGCGGGATTATTTGTTGGATACAGGCGTGGCGAGAGAAAACGAGCTGAGGGCGGTTCCGCTTCAGGCACAGTTTTCGGGAAAGGCAAGGAATCAGGAAGGGCATCGGCAGAGCGCGGCTGCAAGCGAGGAAAAGGAGCGTACCGTTCCGATATGGTCGTTCCGCGTTTCGCTTGCCGTCAATGTGATACTGACGCTGCTTGTGGCGGGTATGTTTTTGATCGCGATGTCCGGCGATAATCCGAATATCCTGAATTATAAGTCAAAAATCTTGAATGAATATGCGTCGTGGGAGCAGGAGCTTCGCGCAAGAGAACGCGAGGTGAGCGGTCGTGAGCGTGAGCTGGGCATTACGCCCGAATATCCGAACCGCGTGCATGAAAGGGAAGAAACGGAGTAATCGGAAGCCTATGGATCGATTAAAAGTGTTGGTTGTGGATGACGAGAGCCGTATGAGAAAGCTCGTCAGGGATTTTCTGCTTCGGAGCGATTATGAGGTTTTGGAGGCGGAGAACGGCGCACAGGCGCTGGACATTTTTTTTGAAGACCAGGAGATCGCCCTGATCATTTTGGATGTGATGATGCCTCAGATGGACGGATGGCAGGTTTGCCGGGAGATCCGTTCCTATTCCAAGGTGCCGATCATCATGCTGACCGCAAAGAGTGACGAGCATGACGAGCTGCAGGGCTTTTCCCTTGGCGTGGATGAGTATATCACAAAGCCGTTCAGTCCGAAAATTCTGGTCGCGCGTGTGGAGGCAATCTTAAGAAGAAGCGGTTCACTGAAGGAAGAGGACATAAAGGAGGCGGGCGGTATCGTCATCGACCAGACGGCGCATGTCGTCAAGGTAGACGGTAAACAGATCGATCTAAGCTACAAGGAATTTGAGCTGATGTGCTATTTTATGGAAAATCAGGGCATCGCGCTTTCAAGAGAGAAAATCTTAAATCATGTATGGAATTATGACTATTTCGGCGATGCACGCACGATCGATACCCATGTCAAAAAGCTGCGCAGCAAGATTGGGGAAAAGGGCGCATACATTAAGACCATCTGGGGAGTCGGATATAAATTTTCTGTTGAGGAGTGAATGATACAGGCACATCATTTCTTATGCGAAATTTATTTTAGTTTTAATTTATTTTTAATCTTTTCCACATTTCGGTTTAAGGTCCGTTGTGTATGATGATATCAGTTCACAGGTAAGCATGCGATACAAAATCTGTGATACGAAAATAACGGATAACCGGACAGGGAGGAGAATCATCATGGAAAATTATGAAAAGGTAGAAAAATTAAGAGAACGCGCTAACGTAAGCTACGAGGAGGCAAAGGAAGCCCTCGAAAACAACAATTGGGATATTCTGGATGCGATGATCGCATTGGAGAAAAGCGGAAAGACCAAAGGAACGGGGCAGGCAGGCTATTCCACACAGGGCATGCCGAAATACGAGGGCGTGATCGACGACGAGCCGGAGAGCAAACATGATTTCTGTGATGCATGCAGGCGTTTCGGACGCTGGTGCGCACGGACGATCAAAAAGGGCTGCTCCAATTACTTCTATATCACGAAAGACGGAAAGGAAGTGCTTGCCATTCCGGTGCTTGTGTTGATCTTGACGTTTATCATCGCTTTTTGGCTCGTGCTCATTTTACTGGTGATCGGTCTGTTCTTTGACCTGCATTATCATTTCCGCGGACCGGATATCAAGGCGGTGGACTTAAATAAGGCGATGGACAGCGCCGCGGAGACGGCAAGACAGATGAAGGACGAGTTCTATAACAGAGAGAATGAATAAAAAAGAACGCATAGCGTTCTTTTTTATTCACATGCAGGAGGTTATGAGATGGCACAATCCATATTGATCGTGGAAGACGAAGAAAAAATTGCGCGTTTTGTTGAGCTGGAGCTGTTACATGAGGGCTACGAGGTCGAAAAGGCACAGGACGGAAGAAAAGGGCTTGAAAAGGCGCAGAGCGGGCGGTTTGATCTGATGATCCTTGATGTGATGCTGCCCGAGCTGAACGGCTTCGAAGTGCTGCGACGCATCAGGCGCGAATCAAATATGCCCGTTATCATGCTGACTGCGCGGGATGCGGTGATGGATAAGGTAGCGGGTTTGGACGGCGGCGCGGATGATTATATGACAAAGCCCTTTGCCATTGAGGAACTGCTTGCGAGAATTCGTCTTGCGCTCAAAAAAAGAAGCGCCTGGGGCGCGGAGGAGGAGTATGTTCTCTCCTGCGGCGGTCTGACGCTCGATACGCTGAAATACGAAGTGCGCTATGAAGGGAAGCTGATCGAATTGACCCACCGCGAATTTGAGCTGCTGCGCGTGCTGATGGAAAATAAGAACATCGTTGTTTCCAGAGACACGCTGTTACAAAAAGTATGCGGCTACGATTATATGGGTGAGACAAACGTGATCGACGTCTATGTGCGTTATGTCCGCGCGAAGCTGGATGAAGTGTATCAGGTAAAGATGATTCAGACGGTGCGCGGCGTCGGATATGTGATAAAGGACAGTGATGCATGAAAGAAAATTGGAAAGAACAACTAAGAGATGAGAAGAATAAAGATCAGGGCGGACGACCGAATGAAACCGTACGCGTGACCTCTATTGCGCGCAGAATCAATTGGAATGCGGCTCTGTCCCTGTTCGGCGCATTTGCATCGATCGATGTGATGCTCTGTGTGATACTGGGCGCAGCCGTATTGTATTGTCTGGATGTGCAGTATCTTGGTGAATTTCATTTGAATATTTCGAGGACATTTCTGCACACAAAGCCGATTGAAGAGCTCGTGCTGCAATGCGGCGAACCGGGGACAAACGAATATTATACGGTATTGATCGGTCCGTGGATTTCTGTGCTGCGCTATTCGGCGGCGGCGCTTTTTGGGGTGGAGCTCATACTGGTGCTTCATCAATTGCTGTGGGGAACCCGAAAAGTCCGCTACTATATGCGTCCGATCCGACAGATGGCGGAGCGCACAAGACAGCTGAGCGAGCTTGCCATGGATGAGAGCCGCTATCAGAATTTGGAGGAGGCGATCTCTGATCTGCATGTGGAACGTCCGGATGCGCGCCTTGAGGTTTCCAACCGGGAGCTTCAGGGAATCGAGCGCGCCATCAATGATATGCTGGAGCGGATGCGGGAAGCGAACAAGCAGCAGACACAGTTTGTGTCCGACGCCTCCCACGAGCTGCGCACGCCGATCGCCGTTATTCAGGGCTATGTGAATCTGCTTGACCGCTGGGGAAAAGAGGATGAAGCAGTCTTGGAGGAAGCGATCGGGGCGTTGAAAAATGAGGCGGAGCACATGCAGCATCTGGTGGAGCAGCTGCTGTTTCTTGCACGCGGAGACAGCAACCGGCAGAAATTGGAAAAAAAGAAAATGTTATTAAACAGCGTACTGCGTGAGGTATATGAAGAGTCCCTGATGATTGACGAGCAGCATCATTACCGTTTTGAGGAAATGGGAGAAGCGACAATCTGTGGAGACAGCGATATGATCAAGCAGTCTGCGCGTATTCTGGTGGACAATGCGGCAAAATATACAAAAGAGGGAGAAGAGATTACCCTGCGGGCGGGAATCGGAAAGGACGGCGCGCCTTTCTACAGCATTCAGGATAACGGGATCGGCATGTCGCAGCCGGATATGGAGCATGCATTTGACCGTTTTTACCGCGCGGATGCCGTGCGTGGAAATAAGACGGGCGGAACCGGACTCGGACTGTCCATTGCCAAGTGGATCGTAGATCAGCATGGCGGTTATTACGAGGTGGTCAGCAGACAGGAATTGGGAACGCGTTTTACGGTCATATTTCCGAACGACAAAATCTGAACTGTGTTTTTTCTGTGAACACAATTGTACTGAGCCGGATTCACTGATAAAATGAAATCGCATCCGAACCGAAAAACGGAGGAAATGACATGGATGGGAACAAAAAGGGCAGATTTGGCATACAGGACTCTATAAAAAAGCAATTTGCATTGATCTTCATGCTTGTTTTGGCGGGCACTATTCTGCTCTGCTTTTTGATCAATCAATTTTGTCTGGAAAGGTTTTATATTCATAATAAAAAACAGGTACTGCTTCGCACGTATCATACGATCGCGGAAAACGTTCACGGGAATCAGCTGACGTCCGAGGCGTTTCAGCTTGAATTGGAAAAGCTGATCGGACGTTATAATCTGGATATTCTTGTGATGAATGAGTATGCTGTTCCGCTCTTATACACGACAAGCGATGTGGAGCTCTTAAAGGTGCAGTTCTTTGAACTCGCCCTTGGTCTGTACGGCGGTACGGTCTTAGAAAAAGAAGAAGAGGAGCTGTATCAGATCGAGCGTGTGACGGAGCATGCGTCCGGTATGGACTACATTGTCATGTGGGGCTTTTTTGATCCGAATGACATGTTTTTAATCCGCACATCCATCGTCGGCATTCAGGACAGTGTGCAGATCGCAAACCGCTTTCTCATGTACAGCGGTTTGGCGGGCGTACTGCTCGGCGGTGTGATCATCTGGGTCGTCACGCGCAAGGTGACGGCGCCGATCCGTGAGCTGTCCGAGCTTTCCGAGAGGATGAGCCGGCTTGATTTTGATGCGCGCTACACGGGAAAAAAGCAGAATGAGATCGGAAAACTCGGCATGAATATCAATCAAATGTCAGATGCGCTTGAGCGGACCATATCAGAGTTAAAAACCGCAAACAATGAACTGCGCAGGGACATTGCGGTCAAAGAAGAATTGGAGGCGCAGCGCAAGGAGTTTTTATCCAATGTATCCCATGAGCTGAAAACGCCGATCGCCCTCATACAGGGATATGCGGAGGGCTTGCAGGAGGGGATTGATGAGGACGCGGAGGGGAGAGCGTATTACTGCGGCGTGATCATTGACGAGGCGAATAAAATGAACCGCATGGTAAAGCAGCTCATGACGCTTGATCAGTTAGAGTCCGGACAGAATGTGACGACGCTGGAACGATTTGACATTGTTGCGCTTGTCAATAATTATGTTCAGTCTGCGGATATTTTGGTGCGTCAGTATGATGCGAAGGTTTCCGTTGAGCGGAGAGGCGCGCTCTATGTGTGGGGGGACGAGTTCAAGGTGGAGGAGGTCGTCATGAACTACTTTACGAATGCCCTCAATCATTTGAACGAAGAAAAGAAGATTGAAATTCGTTTTTTAGAGGAAGAAGAACGGCATGTGGTGCGCGTGACCGTATTTAATACGGGAGCGCCCATTCCGGAGGAGAGCCTTTCCTATTTATGGGATAAATTCTATAAGGTGGATAAAGCGCGGACGCGCGAGTACGGCGGCAGCGGCGTCGGGCTTTCCATCGTCAGAGCCATCATGAATACCATGCACCAGGGATATGGCGTAAACAATTATGATAACGGCGTGGAGTTTTGGTTTGAACTGGAACGTGCCTAAGGCATGGAAAGGGGGTACATATTGAAAAAGATTTTTAGAATTATATTAAAGACACTGAAGTGGTTATTGATTGCATTAGCTGCTGTGATTGTAATTTTTTTGGTTGTTCGCTTTATCGGGCAGAAGATTTATAACAGGACACCGGAAGGCGGTATCAATGAGGAAATGTATGTCGATATAAACGGCACAAAGCAGTGGATCAGTATTTACGGACAAGATAGGGATAATCCTGTTTTGTTATATCTGCATGGCGGCCCCGGATCGTCTACAAGTACCTATGATTATGCTTTCACAAGAAAATGGTCTGATGTGTACACGGTTGTTACATGGGACCAGAGAAATTGCGGAAAAAGCTATTCTGCTGACCAAAATGATACGGTATTGACATACGATCTGATGATGAGTGATGGCTTGGAAATGACAAAATATCTATTAGACTATCTCGGGAAGGAAAAGCTCACATTGCTCGGTCATTCGTGGGGATCGTATTTTGGCTGTAACCTTGTGCTTGCATATCCGGAATATTACGAGTGTTATATTGGGACGGGACAGCTTGTTGATTTTTATCAGAATGAAATAGCCTTTAAGGAAGAAGCCATTCAATGGGCGGGAGACGATGAAGAAAGCAAGCGCCTGATTGAAAAACTGAATATTAATGATTTTTCGACGGAATATTTTGCGGCCAGAAATGCCTTGATGGAAAAATACGGCTATCATATGTTCGCTGATGGAACAGATTATAGTCTGATCGCTGCGCAAGTATTTAATCCATACTACTCGCTTGGAGATTTTTATAAATTTTTTAATTCAGATCTTAGCGTATATGAGGAATTTTTAGGGTCGGATGAATTTAACAAATTCTCATTACTTGGCAGGACTGATTATCAAGTGCCATATTATAATATTAACGGCGATAAAGATTATCAGACCAATTATCTGATCGCACAGGATTATTTTGAGTCGGTAAACGCTCCTCGTAAAAATATGTATATTATGGAAAATACGACACATGGTCTGTTAGAGTCAAAATCAGAAGAGTTTTCAGCAATATTACATGAAATAGCACAAAGGGAGCATTAAAATTGATAATGTAAATACCCTGTTGTTTCCCAATATTTTTTGTGTTATGATAAAAACAGTGCAGTAATAGGCAGGCGGTGTGAAGATTGGAAATGAGAAGCTGTTTTCATGACCATTTGCGCCGGGTGAAAGGAATGGTTAGCAGGATGAAAAAGCTAAAATCAGGATTTCATAATAAAAAATGGTGTGTGTTAGCAGGAATCTGCATGATGACAGCGGCATTGTGCGGTTGCGGAGGAAAATATCCGGAGCTGACGGATGACGATGAGCAGGCAATTCTCAAATATGCGGCGACACTTTTATATGAAAACGATCAAAACCGTGATTCGCGTCTGATGACTGAGGATGAGATGATACTGGCGATGCAGAGGCGGGCGGCGCATGCCTATATGCCGGAGCCTGAACCGACGAAGGCGCCCGAGCAGGATTCGGACGGAGAACATGCGGACGGAAGACCCGGGGATGATCTGATCGGCGGCGGCGAGGTGGTTGAGACGCGCACACTCGCGGAATTTTTCGGATTACCGGGAATCGATATTTCGTATCAGGGTTATTTTTTTACAAAATCTTATCCTGAAGACGCAGGGGATGAGTTTTATTTCGCGATGGATGCGCTGTATGGCAATGAGCTGCTGATTCTGCAGTATACGATCACAAATCAGAATGCGCAGGCGGCGCAGGTGGATATTCTGAACTTAAAACCGCGCTTTCGCGCTTTCATCAATGATGGTTCACAGATCAATGCGTTGACAACGCTTCTGCTGGATGATATGAAGACAACAAATTGTACGCTGGAGCCGGGAGAGAGCCGTGCGGTTGTCGTCGTGTTTGAAGTTACGGAGGCGGAAGCGGCATCCATGCAGCAGCTTAGGCTGACCGTGAAGACAGAGGAAGATTCCTGGACCGTGGAGCTTTTGGGATCTGGTGAGCCGGTATCCTATAATGGGGAAGAAGGCTATCAGACGGCAGAGAATTTGGATCAGGGAATGCCTGTGGTATACTATGAACTTCCCGAAGAGTTTATCGAGCAGGCTGACGGAATGTATTTTGCACCGGACTATCCGAACGATACTGCCAATATCATTGTTGTATCATCTGAAGATGATCAGGAATCATTCTACTACTCAGAGAAATCTTACTGTGAGATGCTGGAGGATGTGTATGAGCAGCTCTACGGTTATGAGGTCACGGTAAGCTGCTCAGAGTTTACCAAATCGGAATTGAATGGCTGCAGGACACTGTTGATCAGACTATCCTATAACTTGTTGGATGTGGAGCTCGAGCAGGTTGCGTTTGTGGTTGAGACCGGAGAAAATAGGACGACTGGGATTACTTATACGCAGGTCGTGGGTGGTCCATGGACGGACGCATTTAATGCAAGCTTAGACTCCATACGTATTGAAACTAGATAGGCTTGTGAGGAGCACTTCTTGAAAGGCGAAGTAAATTATGAGTTTATTTGGTAGTATCAATTTGATTGAGCTATTTAATAATGCTGGCGATTATGGAAAAGAATGAATTCAAGAAAGACTGATCAAATAAAAATCTGATCAGTTACAGGAACGCTTTTGTAAAAAGGATTATAAAAATGAAAGGGACTGTTGCACTTTTTGTGACAGTTTCTTTTATTTTTCTACCTGGAGTCGCTTAATGGAAAAGAATAGATGTTCTTCAAATTCAGAAAACGTTCTGGGCAGCATGATTTAAGAATCAGAAAAGATCAAAAAATCCATAAAAAAATAGAAAAAAGATGTTGACAAGCGGGAAAGTGCGTGCTAGTATATCACTGTTGCGGCTCGACCGGAAGGCCGGGAGCGCAGAAGACAGGCAGGCGGCCATCCTGCAGAAACAGAGGCTTTCAGGGCATGTTTCTGAGAGAGGGAGATGTCTGGATGCACCTTGACAAATAAACAGTAATGCAACCCTGAAAAATTCCAAAGGAACAAAAAGTTCCAAAAGATTTTCAGAGAGTTCTTAAGAACAACCTAAGGACAGTAAAACGGACCGGAA
>JAAUZE010000023.1 GCA_014804755.1 Lachnospiraceae bacterium
AAAAAAATCATCAAATTCCTGATCTTCTATATCCTTATTTAAACAAGTCTGCACTGCCTTAATACAATATTCATCACTACAAGGTACATCGTAATCAGCAATATCACAAAAATCACAAAAATCAAAATCATCTAAATATAAAAAAAATTGTGCAAGTTCTTCATCATCCATCTGTCTAATATAATCCTTAAACAACATCGGTCCTATTGTCCTCCCCCTTATCCGGCTCTTTCGGCTGCTGAAGCTCCGGCAACTTCCTTTTTCTTTTCATGTTACGGAACGCTTCCCGGATCAACTGCACATCCCGGATTGTAAAATAAACAGCCATTACAATGATCAGATACATTTTTCTTTCCTCCTACTATAGTTTGTTTTACAGGTACGAGAGCCTGCGCTATACGGTCATTTTCCGAATGCGAAGGGCTAACCCAACACACACACCGAACACGCCGACACAGAGAAGCAAACTCAAAAGCTCTACACGGAGCATGAATTTGATCACCGCATCAAACAAGTTCAAGATTTCAAAAAATAACCGCATAACGCAATACCTCCCATCTGTTTACAGACTACTTCGCAACGTGCTTCAAGTGCGCAAACACGCCGATCGCTGCCGAAAGCACTCCAACCGCCACAAAAAACAGCAACAGCGGATTGGATACCATGATGTCAAATACGTTAGAAACCAACGAAACAACATCAGTCGTCGCGCTGACGATCGTACCGATTCCACCGGAAGACGTACCACCTTCAGCAGCCGCTAACATAACCGTAGTAGGCATAAGATTCACCTCCTTTCCGATTATATTTCCGTGATATAACACCCACCAAAAGGGGGGATGTCTGCACCCTGTTAAGAGTGCAGACACAATGAATATGAAAACGCTATCTGTTTAAGATGCGAATTTCATCAACGGAAAGGAACTGCCCGCGCTGGATCTTGGTGATCTTGATAATATCACCAAGCGCAAGATCAGCCGGGATCTTCGACTCATCGCCGACGTACTCATCACACACTTTAACGCCGAGACATTCACCATGCTGCTTTTCATAAGCAGTATACGGCTCCGTCATGAACAGCTTAAATGCATAGCCGCTCCCGTCTTTTTTCTTGATCGCCTGCATCCCGATCACTTTCTTTTCATTCTCTCCGGGCTGTCCGGAAGCTCTCGCCGCACGCAGTTCTTCCATCTCTTTCAGACTCTGTACTTCCCTGATCTGCCGTATTCCCATACGCTGCTCTGCCTGCGGAGTCTCTGCAGCTGTCTCTGATCTTGCAGATTGATCAACAGTCTGCACATCTGTAACCTTTGTCTGTTCTTCTGTTTTTGCCATTTTCTTTTCCTCACTTTCCTTTTTTGGGTACCTGTTCCCTTACTCTTTTTTTACAGGCATTCGCCTAATTTATCTGTAACAGATGAGGGGGGAGGCGGGTTTCCCCGCCGCTCCCGGCTCTGCTATCAGCTAAAACATTGATCCCTTTGACTGCCATCCAGTAACAGAAGCTATAAAATATTTCCAACGCTTCCCATTCCTCATGTTCATAGATAGAAATAATGAAGCTATCATTTTTCAGTCTTTTTAACAGCAAATTAAGATCATCCATCCGCGCGATCACCGCACCGTCAGATTTTCTGATCAGATGATAACAGCCGTGTGTCAGTGTCCTGATCTGATACCCGTCCGGTATCTGACGATACACTTTGACCAGGCGGCGGTAATCCTGATCCGATTCTTTGACCTTATCCAATACTTTGACCCGGTTGCCATCCTGCACACAAACACTCATTTTCTCACCCCTGCCAAAGAACGGATATATCCGGCACGATCCATACTGATCAGCCGCAGTTTTTCCAATGCGTCACATGCTCCGGCGATCCGTAGGTTATATTCATGGTTGCAGCTTGTCTCTGCTTCATTCTGCAAAAAAGCCACATATTCAGGAAGCTCGGACAAATCATAAAACTGCTTTGGAATATTCATGATTTACCCTCCAATTCTTCTTTGGTCTTATTCAAACGGACATAATAGCTCGAATCTGAATAATAAATAACATCTAACCAAAGATTTGATATTTCAGGAAAAACAGGTTTTCCATTACGATCAAAAAAGTGAATAGCAATAGCTCTATGTCTACCACTAAGCACATCCCGGCTCTTGATATAGGCACTACTGGCAGCACCTTGCAAACTAATATATTTGTTATATTCAAACGGCTTTTTCTCATTCTGTTGCGACGTCGCAACAGGTTTTGCCTGACCATCCGGTAAATACTCCGGGAAATCTTTTTCAATACTGGTCTGTCCGGGTACTTCTTCAGACTGCTCCTGATCGGCATGACATTTTTCTTTCATCAACTGATCAAATTTCTGAATCGACTTTTTATGTTGTGCAGCATCCAAAATATTTTTTAACGAATCAATCGAATTCAAAGCAGAATCCTCATTTTGATCCGTTTCTTTTATAGCTTTCTTTAATTCCCGAATCTGTCTGATCGTCATTTCCGGCTTTACCTTCCAACGATCTTTGTCATCCATGCTCACCATTTCACAAAGCTGGGAGTATGAAAAATCCTTATACCTTTTATCAAGATGCATAGAAACATTTGCACTTGATCCATTTGAAGAAAATTTCTTAGCAACTGCCATACAACGGGATACAGTTGTTTTATCAAGTCCTAGATTTGCCTCCGCAAATTCAAAAATATTTGAAAACCCCAAAGTATTCCACATAATACCACGATCAAATTCCCAAAGATGAAACCCTAAAAAAACATATCTCTGTTTTATATCATTTACATCTTGATAAAGGTATCTCAAATGAGAAACAGCTTCATCATAATAAATTGATCCAACGGATACATGCCTTGCGTCACCAAGAACCGGAATTATATCTTCTTCTTTCGTAGTAAGTCCAATATTACCCCTTTCCATATTCATTCCCCCTTTGGTATCCGGTCAGGTATCAATAAAGCGTGATACCTGATCCGGCTTTTCCGTCCTGCGCTACTCATCCGCAGATTTAATACTACCCTAGCCAAATAGCCAACAGACAATTTGATCTGCCCTGCGGACTTTCGCAAAAAAAAACTGTAAGTGCGAACAAGTGTTTCTACTTGTTGCACTTACAGTGTAAATGAAGCTGGGAACGAAAATTTGAAAAAAGGGGTTGACAAACCTCTTTTTTTCCTGTATAGTAACTAACGCTGTGGCATGATAGCGATGAAACGTGAGGTTGCTGTGGGTAGAAAACAGATAACTTCCCGCAGGTTTTCCGTGGAGCGAATGTCAAGTTTATAAAACTGGCGACAAGTCACTGTACCAAACAACAGTCTACCAAGGGTAGAAACGACGTGTTGTAACTCTGCATCGGCGAGGGCGGTAAGCGCAAGGGCGGTAAACGCCCTGTAAAATTACCGATAGCATGACACACACGGGAGAGTGTACAGTCACCGCTTGTCGTACTTCGATTGAAAAGTGCGAAAAGGAGGCGACTTTTTTTATGGCAAATCAGATTATGAGAATCACCCTGAAGGCATACGACCATCAGTTAGTGGATGCATCTGCCAAAAAAATCATCGAGACAGTAAAGAAGAACGGTTCCCAGGTGAGCGGACCGGTTCCACTTCCTACTAAGAAGGAGGTTGTGACGATTCTGCGTGCGGTTCACAAGTATAAGGATTCCCGTGAGCAGTTCGAGCAGAGAACGCACAAGAGACTGATCGATATTATTGCACCCACACCGAAGACGGTCGATGCATTACAGAGACTCGAGATGCCTGCCGGTGTCTATATCGACATCAAAATGAAAAACAAATAAACCTTCTACTAGTATGTGAACCGTTTGGTTCCGCCATGTAGAGCAAACAGGAGGTAAATGATGAAAAAAGCAATTTTGGCAACGAAGATCGGAATGACACAGATTTTCGCGGAAGACGGGACACTGATCCCGGTTACGGTCCTTGAGGCAGGACCTTGCGTGGTAACACAGGTGAAAACGCAGGAGAATGATGGCTACAGCGCCGTTCAGGTCGGCTTTGTGGACAAGAAAGACAGGATCATTAACAAGGATAAGGGCGGCAACAGAGAGATCATTCATGCGCATGGCGTAAATAAGCCGTTAAAGGGACATTTTGAGAAGGCGGGCGTATCTTCCAAGAGATATGTGAGAGAGTTCCGTTTTGAGAATGCCGAGGAATATGCGTTGGCGCAGGAGATCAAGGCTGATATTTTTGCGGTCGGCGATAAGGTTGACGCATCGGCGATCAGCAAGGGCAAGGGCTTTCAGGGTGCCATTAAGAGATTAGGACAGTCGAGAGGACCGATGGCACACGGCTCCAAGTTCCATCGTCATCAGGGTTCCAACGGTGCGTGCTCCTCACCGAGCCGCGTGTTCAAGGGCAAGGGGATGCCGGGACACATGGGAAACAAGAAAGTCACGATCAAAAATCTTGAGGTCGTAAGAGTGGATGCGGATAAGAATCTGCTTTTGGTCAAGGGTTCCGTACCCGGACCGAAGAAGTCTTTGATCACCATTAAAGAGACCACTAAGGTTGAGGCATAAAGCAAGGACGAAAGGAGGAGCACTCAGATGGCAAACGTATCTGTTTACAATATGGAAGGAAAAGAAGTCGGCAAGATGGACTTAAGCGATGCGGTATTCGGTGTTGAGATCAATGAGCATCTGGTACACATGGCAGTCGTTCAGCAGCTTGCAAACAATCGTCAGGGCACGCAGAAAGCAAAAACGCGCGCCGAGGTTTCCGGCGGCGGAAGAAAGCCCTGGAGACAGAAGGGAACCGGTCATGCAAGACAGGGATCCACAAGAGCACCTCAATGGAAGGGCGGCGGCGTTGTATTCGCTCCGACTCCGAGGGATTATTCTTTTAAGATGAACAAAAAGGAAAAGCGCGCAGCATTAAAGTCCGCGCTGACAAGCAAGGTGCAGGACAGCAAGCTGATCGTTCTTGATGAGCTTACGCTCGATGAGATCAAGTCCAAGAAGATCGTGGAGATCGTAAACAACCTGCACGCAGAGAAAGCGTTGATCGTACTGAAGGAAAAGGATGACAAGGTCATGCTCTCCGCAAGGAACATTCCGGATGTCGAGACGGCGCTGACGAACACCATCAATGTCTATGACGTGATGAAGGCGGGAACCGTTGTTCTGACGAAGGACGCGGTGAAGACGATCGAGGAGGTGTACGCATAATGGCAGACGTAAAGTATTATGATGTAATCCTCAAGCCGGTGATTACAGAGAAAAGTATGAATGAGATGGGCAGCAAGAAGTACACATTCCTTGTTCATGTCGATGCAAACAAGACAATGATCAAGGAGGCTGTCGAGAAAATGTTCGACGGTGTCAAGGTCGAGAAAGTAAACACGATGAACTTAGAGGGTAAGAAAAAGACCCGCGGACGTGTGACCGGTAAGACTGCGGCAACGAAGAAAGCAATTGTGAAGCTGACAGACGACAGCAAGGATATCGAGCTGTTCACAGGTCTGTAAAGAAAAGGGACGTCATTTCACGATCCTGCAAATTATAGAAAAGGAGATACAATCATGGGAATCAAGGTTTATAATCCCTATACACCTTCCAGACGTAATATGACCGGATCTGATTTCGCTGAGATCACGAAGGACACGCCGGAGAAGTCTTTATGCACTTCATTAAAGAAGCATTCCGGCCGCAATAATCAGGGAAAGATCACGGTAAGACACCGCGGCGGCGGCAATAAGAGAAAGTATAGGATCATTGATTTTAAGAGAAATAAAGACGGAATCCCTGCAAAGGTTATCGGTATCGAGTACGATCCGAACAGAACAGCGAATATCGCGCTGATCTGCTACGCTGACGGTGAGAAGGCATATATCCTTGCACCGGAGGGCTTAACAGACGGCATGCAGGTAATGAATGGTCCGACAGCGGAGATCAAGGTTGGCAACTGCCTTCCGTTATCTGAGATTCCTGTCGGTACACAGATCTACAGCATTGAGCTTCACCCGGGCAAGGGCGGACAGATGGTTCGCTCCGCAGGCAACAGCGCACAGCTGATGGCGAAGGAAGGCAAGTATGCGACCCTTCGTTTGCCGTCCGGTGAAATGAGAATGGTACCGATCGTATGCAGAGCATGTATCGGCACGGTCGGCAACGGTGATCACAACCTGATCAACCTCGGCAAAGCAGGACGCAAGCGCCATATGGGTATCAGACCTACCGTTCGCGGTTCCGTTATGAACCCGAATGACCATCCGCACGGCGGTGGCGAGGGTAGAGCGCCCATCGGACGTCCGGGTCCCTGCACACCTTGGGGCAAGCCCGCACTCGGCTTAAAGACTCGCAAGAAGAAGAATCAGTCCAACAAGATGATCGTGAGAAGACGAGACGGCAGAGCTATCAAATAATTGAGGAGGAAAGACAATGGCTAGATCACTGAAAAAAGGACCGTTTGCAGATGCAAGCTTACTGAAAAAAGTAGATGCAATGAATGCAGCAGGACAGAAGCAGGTTATTAAGACCTGGTCCCGTCGTTCCACAATCTTCCCGTCCTTCGTCGGACACACGATTGCGGTGCATGACGGCAGAAAGCACGTTCCTGTATATGTAACAGAGGATATGGTCGGACACAAGCTCGGCGAGTTTGTTGCCACCAGAACCTTCAGAGGACACAAAAAAGACGACAAGAAGTCCGGCGTCAGATAATTTTGAGAGGAGGTTTTAAGTCATGGCAAAAGGACATCGTTCCCAAATTAAAAGAGAAAGAAATGCAAACAAAGATACCAGACCCTCCGCGAAGTTATCCTACGCGCGGGTTTCTGTTCAGAAAGCATGCTTTGTTTTGGATGCCATCAGAGGTAAAGATGTAACGACTGCGTTAGCGATCTTAGAGTATAATCCGAGATACGCTTCCGCAGTAACGAAGAAGCTGTTAGAGTCCGCCATCGCGAACGCAGAGAACAACAATGGTATGAATCCTGAGAATTTATACATTGCGGAGTGCTATGCGAACAGCGGTCCCATCATGAAAAGAGTAAAACCGAGAGCACAGGGAAGGGCATACAGGATCGAGAAGAGAATGAGTCATATCACCATTGTGCTGGATGAAAGATAAGGAGGAAGAAAATGGGACAGAAAGTAAATCCTCATGGCTTGAGAGTCGGTATTATTAAAGATTGGGATTCCAGATGGTATGCTGACGGTGAGTTCGCAGATTATCTGGTAGAAGATTATGAGATCAGAAAATATCTGAAGAAAAAATTAATGGCTGCCGGAGTTGCAAAGATCGAGATCGAGAGAGCATCCGACAGAGTCAAGGTGATCGTTTTCACGGCAAAGCCCGGCGTTGTTATCGGTAAGGGCGGCGCAGAGATCGAGATTACTAAGAAAGAGCTTTGCAAGCTGACCGGAAAGAACGTCCTGATCGACATCAAGGAGATCAAGAGACCGGACAGAGATGCACAGCTGGTAGCAGAGAATATCGCACAGCAGTTAGAGAACCGTATTTCTTTCAGACGCGCGATGAAGTCCTGCATGCAGAGAACGATGAAGAGCGGTGCGCTCGGTATCAAGGCAGCATGTGCAGGCCGTCTCGGCGGCGCGGATATGGCGCGTTCGGAGTTTTACAGCGAGGGCACGATTCCCCTTCAGACGCTGCGTGCGGATATTGACTATGGCTTCGCAGAGGCAGATACCACCTACGGCAAGATTGGCGTAAAGGTATGGATCTATAAAGGTGAGGTACTTCCTACTAAGGCAAATGCGGAAGGGAGCGATAAATAATGTTAATGCCGAAAAGAGTAAAACGTCGTAAGCAGTTCCGTGGCAGCATGGCAGGTAAGGCAAGCCGCGGCAACACGATCACATATGGAGAGTACGGTATCGTTGCAACAGAGCCGTGCTGGATCAAGTCCAATCAGATTGAGGCTGCCCGTATTGCGATGACGCGTTATACGAAGCGTGCCGGACAGGTATGGATCAAGATTTTTCCGGATAAGCCCGTAACGGCAAAGCCGGCAGAGACTCGAATGGGTTCCGGAAAAGGTTCCCTTGAGTATTGGGTAGCGGTTGTAAAGCCGGGACGCGTGATGTTTGAGATCGCCGGTATTCCTGAGGAGCAGGCAAAAGAGGCGCTTCGCCTTGCCGTTCACAAGCTTCCCTGCAAGTGTAAGATCGTGTCGAAGGCAGATTTGGAAGGTGGTGTATCATAATGAAAACGAATAAATATGTTGAAGATTTGAAGACCAAATCATCTGCTGAGTTAGCTGAGAGCTTAGTCGAGGCTAAGAAAGAGCTTTTCAATTTGAGATTCCAGAATGCGACAAACCAGCTGGATAACACCGCACGGATCAAGGAAGTCCGCAAGAACATTGCGAGAATCCAGACCGTGATCACACAGAAGGCAAACGCATAGAAAGGAGATCCACCGTGGAAAGAAATTTGAGAAAAACCCGTACGGGCAAGGTTGTCAGCAATAAGATGGAGAAGACCATTGTTGTAGCCGTAGAGGATCATGTAAAGCATCCTCTTTACAATAAAATCGTAAAGAACACGAAGAAGTTCAAGGCTCATGACGAGAACAACGAGTGCAATATCGGCGACACCGTAAGGATTGCCGAGACGAGACCGCTCTCAAAGGATAAGAGATGGAGACTCGTGGAAATTGTCGAGAAGGCGAAATAATGCCTGCATTAGAAAACTCACGGGAAGTCGTGATTTGGAAGGAGAATTAGCATGGTACAACAGGAAACCAGACTGAAGGTCGCTGACAATACCGGGGCAAAAGAACTGCTCTGCATCCGTGTGATGGGCGGCTCTACAAGAAGATATGCAGCTATCGGCGATGTAATCGTTGCTTCCGTCAAAGATGCAACACCCGGCGGTGTTGTTAAAAAGGGTGACGTTGTGAAAGCAGTCGTTGTCCGCACCGTAAAAGGCGCCCGTCGTAAGGACGGTTCTTATATCAGGTTTGACGAGAATGCTGCCGTTATCATCAAGGATGATAAGACCCCGAGAGGAACCCGTATTTTCGGGCCGGTAGCGAGAGAGCTACGTGAGAAACAGTTTATGAAGATCGTTTCTCTGGCTCCCGAAGTATTATAAGGAGGTGCCGTATGTCAACATTTAAGATTAAAAAAGGCGATACCGTGAAGGTCATCGCAGGAAAAGATAAAGACAAAGAAGGCAAGGTTATTTCCGTAGACGCAAAAGCAAACAAGGTGCTTGTTGAGGGCGTCAACATGATAACAAAGCACACGAAACCTTCTGCTGCAAATGCAAACGGCGGCATTATCCAGAAAGAGGCACCGATCGACGCTTCCAATGTGATGTATGTTCACAAGGGAAAGGTAACGAGGGTCGGCTTTAAGATGGATAAGGACAAGAAAGTCCGTTTTGCTAAGACAACCGGTGATGTCATCGATTAATTGTGAGGAAGGAGGTTATCAACTGTGAGTAGTAGACTGAAAGAAATGTATAATAAAGAGATCGTAGACGCCATGATGAAGAAGTTTGGCTACAAGAACGTGATGCAGGTTCCGAAGCTTAACAAGATCGTTGTAAACATGCGTGTCGGCGAGGCAAAGGACAACGCGAAGGTGTTGGAGGCTGCTGTCAGTGAGTTAGAGACGATTACAGGTCAGAAGGCAGTACTTACGAAGGCAAAGAAGGCCGTTGCAAACTTCAAGATCCGTGAGGGAATGGCGATCGGCTGCAAGGTAACGCTGCGAGGCGAAAAGATGTATGAGTTTCTTGACCGTCTGGTGAATCTTGCGTTGCCCCGCGTACGCGATTTCCGCGGCGTGAATCCGAATGCCTTCGATGGCAGAGGCTCCTATGCGCTCGGCATCAAAGAGCAGATCATCTTCCCGGAGATTGAGTATGACAAGATCGATAAGGTAAGAGGTATGGACGTTATTATCGTCACGACTGCAAAGACCGACGAAGAGGCACGCGAGCTGTTGACCTTATTCAACATGCCGTTTGCGAAATAGGAGGAGGTAAATTCATGGCAAAAACATCAATGAAAATCAAACAGCAGCGCAAGCAGAAGTTCTCCTCGAGAGAATACAACCGCTGCAAGATATGTGGTCGTCCACACGGATATTTAAGAAAATACGGAATCTGCAGAATTTGCTTCCGCGAGTTAGCGTATAAAGGTCAGATACCCGGAGTAAAGAAAGCAAGCTGGTAAATAATTTGAAGGAGGCAAATAATCATGACTATGGATCCTATTGCAGATATGCTGACAAGAATACGAAACGCCAATACTGCAAAACATGATACGGTTGACATCCCTGCTTCTAAAATGAAATTGGCGATTGCCGGGATTCTTTTAGACGAGGGCTATATCAAGAAGTATGACATTGTAGAGGACGGCGGTTTCAAGACCATCCGCATCACCTTAAAGTATGGCGCGGATAAGAATGACAAGATCATTTCCGGAATCAAGAGAATTTCCAAGCCCGGACTTCGTGTTTACGCGGGCAAGGATGAGCTTCCCAAGGTTCTCGGAGGCTTAGGCATCGCGATCATTTCCACCAATCAGGGTGTCATTACTGACAAGAAGGCACGCGAGCTCAATGTCGGCGGTGAGGTTTTGGCGTTCGTTTGGTAAGCAGGCGAAAGCATATGCGTGGAAAACAGACAGCAACCAATAAACAGTGATACAATAAACAGGAGGTACGGGCATGTCACGGATAGGTAGAATGCCAATCGCAATTCCGGCAGGAGTGACTGTGGATATTGCAGAAAATAATAAAGTGACCGTAAAGGGTCCTAAGGGAACACTGGAGAGAGTGTTACCCGCAGAAATGGAGATTAAGCTGGACGGAGCGCAGGTGCTTGTTTCTCGCCCGAACGACTTAAAGAAAATGAAATCGTTACATGGTTTGACCAGAACACTGATTCACAACATGGTGGTCGGTGTGACAGACGGCTTTGAGAAAAAGCTCGAAGTAAACGGTGTAGGTTACAGGGCAGCAAAGGCAGGAAAGGTATTGACCTTATCCCTTGGCTACTCACATCCGGTTGAGATGACGGATCCCGAAGGTATCGAGACGGTGCTTGAGGGACAGAACATCATTATCGTAAAGGGCATTGATAAAGAAAAGGTTGGCCAATTCGCAGCTGAGATCAGAGACAAGAGAAGACCTGAGCCTTATAAGGGCAAGGGAATCAAGTATGCTGATGAGACGATCAGACGTAAAGTTGGTAAGACCGGTAAGAAATAAATAAGGAGAGTAGAAAGATGGTTAAAAAAGAATCAAGACAGAATATTCGTGTTAAAAAGCACATGAAAATTCGGAACCGTTTCAGCGGAACGGCCGAAAGACCTCGTCTGGCTGTATTCAGAAGCAATAATCATATGTATGCTCAAATTATTGATGATACGGTCGGAAATACCCTTGTGGCAGCGTCCACACTGGAAAAGGGCGTAAAGGGTGAGCTTGAGAAAACCAACAACGTAGAGGCAGCAGCATATCTTGGCAAAGTGATCGCAGAGCGGGCTTTAGATAAAGGGATTAAGACTGTTGTATTTGACAGAGGTGGCTTCCTTTACACAGGCAAGATTGCAGCTTTGGCTGATGCAGCCAGAGAAGCCGGATTAGAATTCTAGGAGGAAGGAGAACATCATATGAAACGCACAATCATAGATCCCAGTCAGTTAGAATTAACTGAGAAAGTTGTTTCCATTAAGCGCGTTACCAAGGTTGTAAAAGGCGGACGCAACATGCGCTTTACGGCGCTTGTTGTTGTAGGCGACGGAAACGGACACGTCGGCGCAGGTCTTGGCAAGGCGACCGAGATTCCTGAGGCGATCCGCAAAGGAAAAGAGGATGCGATCAAGAATCTGATCACGGTTTCGCTTGATCCGAATAACTCGATCACGCATGACCAGACCGGAAAATTCGGTTCCGCATGTGTACTTTTGAAGAAGTCTCCCGATGGTACCGGTATCATCGCAGGTGGCCCGGCGCGTAACGTGTGCGAGCTTGCAGGCATCAAGAACATCCGTACCAAATCGCTTGGCTCCAATAATAAGCAGAACGTTGTACTTGCAACCATCCAGGGCTTAAGCACCCTGATGAGCCCGGAGGAAGTGGCAAGCAAGCGCGGCATTTCCGTCAGTGAGCTGATGTAAGGAGGGAAACCGATATGGCAGAGAAAATGTTAAAGATTACCTTGGTGAAATCTCCGATTGGCGCGGTTCCGAAGCATAGAAGAACGATCGAAGCATTGGGTCTTACCAAAATGCATAAGACGGTGACGATGCCGGATAACGCAGCGACAAAGGGCATGATTCAGCAGGTAGGATATATGTTAAAAGTAGAAGAAGCATAAAAAGGAGGTGTCAGTAGCATGGAATTATCAAATTTACATCCGGCAGAGGGCTCTAAGCATAATGATTTCAGAAAGGGCCGCGGACACGGATCCGGCAACGGTAAGACCGCAGGCAAGGGCCACAAGGGACAGAAAGCGCGTTCCGGCGCACCGAGACCGGGCTTTGAGGGTGGTCAGATGCCGTTATACAGACGCATTCCGAAGAGAGGCTTTCAGAATAGGAATACGCTTGAGATCATCGGGATTAACCTTGGTCGATTAGAGGTATTCGAGGATGGAGAGAAGGTCACCATCGAGACTCTGATGGAGAAGGGGATCGTGAAGAATCCGAGGGACGGAGTGAAGATACTTGGAAATGGAAAATTAACCAAGAAGCTCACGGTTCAGGCAAATGCCTTCAGCGCATCTGCAAAAGAAAAAATTGAGGCGCTTGGTGGAACTGCAGAGGTGATTTAATGCTGAAAACTCTTAAAAATGCATTTAAGATCAAAGAAATCAGGAGCAAGATCTTATTCACATTGGCAATGCTGGTTGTCATCCGGCTCGGTTCCCAACTTCCGACGCCGGGAATTGACAGCGCATATATCCAGAGCTGGTTTGCCAATGCGACAGGCGGGGGCGACACGTTCAACTTTTTGGAGGCATTTACGGGCGGTTCCTTTTCCAGGATGGCTATTTTTGCATTGAGTATTACGCCGTATATCACATCCTCCATTATCATCCAGCTTTTGACGATCGCAATTCCGAAGCTGGAAGAGATGCAGCGTGACGGCGAGGACGGACGTAAGAAGCTTGCGGCGATCACAAGATATGTGACGATCGCGCTTTCCGTGATCGAGTCGGGCGCAATGGCGATCGGCTTCGGAGGACAGGGACTGCTGAAACCGTTCAATGCACTTACGGTAATCGGAACGATCCTGATTCTGACGGCGGGCAGCGCAACTCTGATGTGGATCGGTGAACGCATCACAGATAAGGGAATCGGAAACGGTATCTCCATCGTCCTTGTGATCAACATCCTTTCCAGACTGCCGCAGGATATTTCGAGTCTGTATACGCAGTTTGTAAAATCGGCAGCCAATGCGGGAAATATGGCTGGCGCGGTCATTGCGGCGGTTGTCATCATAGCGATCATCGTAGCGATGGTTGCCATCGTCATTATTTTAAATGACGGCGTACGGAAGATTCCCGTACAGTATGCAAAAAAAGTGCAGGGAAGAAAATTAGTCGGCGGGCAGACTTCCAGCATTCCGCTGAAGGTAAATACCGCGGGCGTTATCCCGATCATTTTTGCATCCTCCTTAATGCAGTTCCCGATCATTATCAGTTCTTTCTTTTATAAAGGGAACGGCGTATGGAGAAAAATCCTGAATGTGCTCGATTCGAGCAAATGGTGTAATCCGGAGCAGCCAGTTTATACGATCGGTCTTTTGGTTTATGTGATTTTAGTCATCTTCTTCGCATACTTCTACACCTCCATCACGTTTAATCCGTTGGAGGTTGCGGAAAACATGAAGAAGCAGGGCGGCTTTATTCCCGGTATTCGTCCGGGCAAGCCGACAGCGGAGTATCTCTCGAAGCTGCTCAATTACATCATCTTTATCGGTGTGATCGGGCTGATCATCATCGCAGTGTTGCCGTTCTTCTTTAACGGTGTGTTTAAGGCATCGGTATCGTTCGGAGGCACGAGTCTGATCATTATCGTCAGCGTAATCTTAGAGACGATCAAGCAGGTAGAGTCACAGATGCTGGTAAGAAATTATAAGGGATTTTTGAATGACTAAAGTGCGAAGAGAATTTCTAAGTCTGCAAAATACGCAGACAAAGAAATTCTAAGATTTGCTAACGCAAATCCCCCTTCGCACCGAAGAATCGCGAAGCGATTCTTCTTGGATCGCGAAGCGATTCTTTTGGAATCATAGTAAGGCAGACAGAATTTCTAGGACGTCGAAGTGGGGCGTCTTAGAAATTCTGAGTTTCACAAAAAAACAGGAAGCCTGTTTCTATACGGCGGAGTAGGGATTATGAAAACAGTGAGGCCATAGACCGAGCCGTTATCGTATTCCGCCGCGCAGCAATGGGTTTCGTATAGGGAGGGATTTGAATATGAAGGTAATCATGCTTGGCGCCCCCGGTGCGGGAAAAGGTACACAGGCAAAAATGATCGCAGAGCGGTACGGCGTGCCGCATGTCTCAACGGGTGACATGTTCAGAGCCAATATCAAAAACGGTACGGCGCTCGGAACGGAAGCGAAGAAATATATGGACGCGGGAGAACTGGTACCCGATGAGCTGACAGTCCGGATCCTGCTGGACCGTGTGGCAAAGGATGACTGCAAAAACGGATATGTATTAGACGGATTTCCGCGTACCATTCCGCAGGCAGAAGTACTGGATGAGGCACTTAGCAAGATTGGGGAGCAGGTGGATTACGCGATCGACGTGGATGTGCCGGACGAAAATATCATAAAGAGAATGTCGGGAAGACGCGCCTGCTTAAGCTGCGGTGCGACCTATCATATTGAACATGTGCCGCCGAAGACAGCGGATGTGTGCGACCAGTGCGGATCGGCGCTTGTTCTTCGTGATGACGATAAGCCGGAGACAGTAAAGAACCGTTTGAACGTATATCATGAGCAGACACAGCCGCTCATTGCATATTATACGGAAAAAGGAATTTTGAGAACCGTTGACGGTACGCTTCCGATGGAGGAAGTGTTCGACGCGATCACGGCGATCCTTGGCTGATCAAGAGGCTGGAGGCAGATATGGCAGTAACGATCAAATCGCCAAGAGAAATTGAATTAATGAGAGAATCGTGCAGGCTGCTCTCAGGAGTGTTCGACCATATGGCGGAGCATCTTCATGCGGGAATGTCCACTTATGAGATCGACCGGATCGGTGAGAAAATGATCCGCGAGGCAGGGTGCGTTCCGAACTTCAAAAACTATAACGGGTTTCCCGCATCCATCTGTGTTTCGGTCAACGATGAAGTCGTGCATGGGATTCCCAATAAGCATAGGATCGTGCAAGAGGGTGATGTTGTCAGCCTTGATGCTGGATTGATCTACAAAGGGTACCATTCCGACATGGCGCGTACCTTTGGCGTCGGAGAAGTCACACCGGAAGCTGAGAAGCTGATGACAGTGACGAAACAGGCGTTTTTTGAAGGGATAAAATACGCGAGAGCGGGCAATCATCTGCATGACATTTCCAATGCGATCGACGCTTATGTAACAAGCTTCGGATTCAGTGCCGTGCGTGATCTGGTCGGGCATGGTATCGGAACGCGGTTACATGAGGACCCGCAGATACCGAACTTTGCGCAGAAGCGCAGGGGAATCGTGTTAAAGCCCGGTATGACGCTCGCTATTGAACCGATGATCAGCGCGGGAGGCTGGGAAGTGACATGGTTAGAGGACGACTGGACGGTCGTCACGCTGGACGGCTCTCTTGCCGCGCATTATGAAAATACCATTTTGGTCACGGATGGAGAACCGGAAATACTCACACTCGGAAAATATTGATGACATATAGAAGTAAGAATGGAGGGTTATAATGTCGAAAAGCGACGTGATTGAAATCGAAGGAGTTGTGGTTGAGAAGCTGCCGAATACGATGTTTCAGGTAGAGCTGGAGAACGGACACAAGGTTCTCGCGCATATCAGCGGGAAGCTGCGTCAGAATTTTATCCGTATCCTGCCGGGAGATAAGGTAACTTTGGAGCTTTCTCCTTATGACCTTACCAAAGGAAGAATCATCTGGCGTGATAAATAAGACATGGCTGAACTGTTAGCAAATGATGTAAATATTATAGTAAAATTTGCTTGCAATCCCATATGTCAGGTGTTATAATGTAAAACGGTCTTTTTTGAAAGGAGGGATTTCCCGTGAAAGTAAGATCATCAGTAAAACCTATTTGCGAGAAATGTAAGGTAATCAAGAGAAAAGGGAGAATCATGATTATTTGTGAGAATCCCAAGCACAAGCAGAGACAGGGTTAATATCCCTCACTCGGCACGGTACTTATCCAAAAGAATGCCTTGCGGGATTTGCGTCGCAAAACCGCTTATTTTCGATTGGTTAAGGAACTGTGCTGTTATGATGTACGGCTGCGGCAGATGCGTTAAGCGCTGCCGGTTATATAATTGAACGTAGAGAGCCTACGGGAGATTACTTTTGATACCAAAAATGAGCTTACGGAAATAGGGTAAGCCTGCCAAGCGGCTTTTGTGACCACGAGGCGGCGCGGCATTATGTGTGTTACGCTCACGCGTTTCATACATAAAGAGTATTGGAAAGACCGGATGATGTCCGGTTGGGTGTCTTATGATGCCCCAGTCAATTAGTAACTGAAGGATTGTGTTTCGCTCCGGGATCGTCTTGGCCTGACGGGACAGGATGCGGAACGCAAAAAGATGGAGGAATGAAAAATGGCTCGTATCGCAGGTATTGATTTACCGAGAGACAAACGTGTTGAGATCGGACTGACCTATATTTATGGGATCGGACGCACAAGCTCCAATAAGATCTTAGCACAGGCAAACGTGAATCCGGACACTCGTGTAAGAGACTTGACGGATGATGAAGTTAAGAGAATCAGTGAAGTGATCGCGAATACCATGACGGTGGAAGGCGATTTAAGAAGAGAGGTTGCTCTTAACATTAAGAGATTACAGGAAATCGGTTGTTACAGAGGAATCCGTCACAGAAAGGGACTTCCGGTTCGTGGTCAGAAGACAAAGACGAACGCGAGAACGCGGAAGGGACCTAAGAAGACGATCGCAAACAAGAAGAAATAATGACCAAGCAAACAATAGGGAAAGTAGGTTAGTTTAAGATGGCGAAACAGGTTGCAAAAAAAGTAACTAAAAAGCGTGTAAGAAGAAACGTTGAACATGGACAGGCACATATTCAGGCGTCTTTCAACAATACGATCGTTACCTTAACGGATAACGAGGGAAACGCGTTGAGCTGGGCAAGTGCCGGTGGTCTTGGATTTAGAGGTTCAAAGAAATCTACCCCGTATGCGGCACAGATGGCAGCAGAGACGGCTGCAAAGGCTGCGCTGCCGACAGGCTTGAAGTCTGTTGATGTTATGGTGAAAGGTCCCGGTTCAGGTCGTGAGGCTGCAATCCGTGCACTTCAGGCATGCGGCATCGACGTTACCAGCATCAGAGATGTGACACCCGTACCTCATAACGGCTGTCGTCCGCCTAAGCGTCGTCGCGTATAGTGGGCGTTGCCGTAGTCAGCGTTGGAAGAAAGCGGATGTATTTGTGCGTTCGCTGTAAACAATATTCAGGAGGAAAGAGAAATGGCAGTAAATAGAGTGCCCGTGTTAAAAAGATGCAGATCCCTTGACTTGGATCCTGTATTTTTGGGTTATGACAAGAAATCTAAGAGAAAGAGCCAGAGAGCAGGCAAAAAGATGAGTGAGTACGCGCTTCAGCTTAGAGAGAAGCAGAAGGCAAAATTCATCTACGGCATGTTGGAGAAGCCGTTCCATAATTATTATGAGAAGGCTGATCGTATGAAGGGCATGACCGGTGAGAACCTCATGATCATGTTAGAGTCCAGACTGGATAACGTTATTTTCAGAATGGGCTTTGCGAGAACAAGAAGAGAGGCAAGACAGGTCGTAGGACATAAGCATGTGCTTGTAAACGGTAAGAAGGTAAATGTACCTTCCTATTTGGTGAAGGCCGGCGACGTGATCGAGATCAGCGAGAAAGCAAGAAGCATGCAGAGATATAAGGATATTGCAGAGATCACGGGCGGAAGACTGGTTCCCGAGTGGCTTGATGCGGATATCGAGGCGTGGAAGGGAACAGTGAAGGAGCTGCCGAGAAGAGAAGCGATCGATGTTCCCGTGAACGAGATGCTGATTGTCGAGTTGTATTCTAAATAATGGAATCGCTTATAGGAAAGTCCACCATGTAAGGAGGTATACGAGTGTTTGATTTTGATAGACCGAATATAGAGGTAACTGAAATCTCAGAAGATAAGAAGTATGGTAAGTTTGTCGTAGAGCCGCTTGAGCGTGGATATGGAATCACTTTGGGTAACTCCCTGAGAAGGATTATGCTCGCATCCCTTCCGGGTGCGGCAGTAAGTCAGGTTAAGATTGCGGGCGTACTGCATGAATTTAGCTCGATTGAAGGCGTAAAGGAAGATGTGACAGAGATCATCATGAATATCAAGAGCCTTGCGATCAAGAATAACAGCTCGACCAATGAACCGAAAACGGCTTATATCGAGTTTGAGGGCGAAGGCGTTGTCAAAGCGTCCGATATTCAGGTGGATCAGGATATTGAGATCATGAATCCGGATCAGGTCATTGCAACATTGAGCGGCGGCAAGGACTGCCGACTGTTCATGGAGCTTACGATCACGAAGGGCAGAGGCTATATCAGTGCAGAAAAGAACAAGAACGACGATCTTCCGATCGGTGTGATCGCAGTGGATTCGATCTATACACCGGTGGAGAGAGTCAATGTCACGGTGGAGAATACCCGTGTCGGACAGGTGACAGATTATGATAAGCTGACACTGGACGTCCATACGAACGGGACCCTTGCACCTGACGAGGCTGTCAGCCTTGCAGCAAAGGTGTTGAGCGAGCACTTAAAGCTGTTTATCGATCTTTCCGAGAATGCAAAGACGGCAGAAGTTATGATCGAGAAGGAAGATGACGAGAAAGAAAAGGTGCTTGAAATGAGCATTGACGAGTTAGAGCTTTCCGTTCGTTCCTTCAACTGCTTAAAGAGAGCAGGAATCAATACCGTGCAGGAATTAACGAACAAGACGTCGGATGATATGATGAAGGTTCGTAACCTTGGAAGAAAGTCCTTAGAGGAAGTTCTTGCAAAGTTAAAGGAATTAGGATTACAGCTTAATTCCAATGAAGAGTAAAAAAGAACGCTTCGCGTTCTTTCAAAGAAATGCCTCTGGCATTTCTTTCGGGGTATAATCAAGCCCGACATGTTGTACCGGTAAGTCCAAGGGGCGCGGAGCAGCATCATGAAACTGTTCATTCCATTTGATTAGTAAGTCCAAGGCGCGTAATGAAATGGAGCGTGTATGGGAGGAATCCCATCATCATGAAAGGAGCCAAAATGGCAGGATACAGAAAGCTTGGAAAAACATCAAGCCAAAGAAAAGCATTACTTAGAAATCAGACCACAGCGTTGATCTTAAACGGAAAGATCATTACGACGCAGGCGAGAGCCAAGGAAGTCCAGAAGCAGGTTGAGCCGTTGATCGCGCTTGCTGTAAAGGAAAAGGATAACTTTGAGAACGTAAAGGTAACGGCGAAGGTTGCGCGTAAAGATAAGGACGGCAAGAGAGTAAAACAGATCGTCGATAAGGATACGGGAAAGATTCTTTCCGAAACGCACCGCGATAAGGACGGCAAGATCTTGAGAATCGAGAACGGCGTGACCGTAACGGTTTACGACGAAGTAGAGAAGGAGATCAAGAAAGATCTTCCGTCGAGATTGCATGCAAGAAGAAAAATGTTAAAGGTATTATATCCGGTAACGGAGGTACCTCAGGCAGCAGCAGGCAGAAAGCGCGGAACGAAGCAGGTTGATCTCGTGGCAAAGCTCTTTGATGAGATCGCACCGAAGTATACGGAGCGCAAGGGCGGTTACACGAGAATCGTCAAGATCGGACAGCGCAAGGGCGATGCGGCAATGATGGTTGTTCTTGAGCTTGTATAAGCGGTAAAACGGGAGTGAGGGTGTGCGGATAGGAACGGTCTGCACGCCCTTTTTTATCTTATGGAAAATTGCGCCAAGAGTCGCAGTATTTTTTTAGAAATCATGGGAAAAAACAAGATGAGTATGATAAAAGCCGATCGGGTGGCATTTGAATATATCAGGCGTGATGAGGAAGGCAATGTGGAGGGCATTACGCGCGCCGTGGACGACGTAAATCTGGATATTGCCAAGGGAGAATTTATCGCGATCCTTGGTCATAACGGTTCCGGGAAGTCCACGCTTGCCAAACATATGAATGCGATCCTGTATCCGACGGAGGGAACCGTCTGGGTGGATGGGAAGGATACGGCGGATGAGAAGGCTCTTTGGGACATACGCCAAAATGCGGGAATGGTATTCCAAAATCCGGATAACCAGATCATTGGTCAGATCGTGGAGGAGGACGTCGGATTCGGACCGGAGAACATGGGCGTTCCGACAAAAGAGATCTGGGAACGGGTTGAGGAAAGCTTAAAAGCGGTCGGGATGTATGAATATCGGAAATCCTCGCCGAACAAGCTCTCCGGCGGACAGAAGCAGCGCGTTTCGATCGCGGGTGTGATCGCAATGCATCCACAGTGCATTATTTTAGACGAGCCGACCGCGATGCTCGACCCGAGCGGAAGAAAAGAAGTCCTGCGGGCGGTCAGAGCCTTAAATGATGTGGAAAAGATTACGGTCATTCTGATCACACATTATATGGAGGAGGTCATTCATGCGGACAGAGTGTTCGTGATGGATAAAGGGCGGATCGAAATGCAGGGGACGCCCAAGGAAATTTTTTCTGAGGTAGAGCGTTTGAAATCCCTTCGTCTGGATGTGCCGCAGGTAACGCTGCTTGCCTATGAGTTACAGAAAAAAGGCCTGCCGCTGCCGAAGGGGATTCTGACAAAAGAGGAATTGATACAGGAAATGACGCGTTTATACGGATCAGGGAAATAGAAATGTGAAGAGATAAGAAACAGGAGAGAGCAATGGCAATCATACTGGATCATGTCAGCCATGCATATGAAAAAGGAACGGCTATGCAGGTGATGGCGCTTGACGATATTAGCTTTGTCATACCGGACGGACAGTTTATCGGGCTGATCGGGCATACGGGGAGCGGGAAATCCACGCTCGTGCAGCACTTAAATGGGCTGCTTGCCCCGACCTCCGGCAATATTTACTGCGACGGCAGGGACATTCATGACGAGGATTATCCGAAAAAAGAACTGCGCAGCAGGGTTGGGCTCGTTTTTCAATACCCGGAGCACCAGCTTTTCGAGGTCGATGTGTTCAAGGACGTTTGCTTCGGTCCCAAAAACTTAGGACTGCCGTCCAAGGAAGTCGAGCTGCGCGCGTATGAGGCATTAAAGCTGGTCGGGATTGAAGATGAATATTTTTACCAGTCCCCGTTTGATCTTTCGGGCGGACAAAAGCGGCGCGTTGCGATCGCGGGCGTGCTTGCGATGAAGCCGCAGGTGCTGATTTTGGATGAGCCGACCGCAGGGCTTGACCCCAAAGGGCGGGATGAGATTTTACAGCAGATCGCATCCTTGAAAAAGAAGACGGGTATGACCGTCATTCTTGTTTCCCATAGTATGGAGGACGTCGCGGAATATGTGGAGCGGCTGATCGTCATGAACCACGGGCGCGTTCTGTTTGACGATACGCCGGGTGCGGTATTTGCGCATTATGAGGAACTGGAAAAAATCGGACTTGCCGCGCCGCAGGTAACCTATGTCATGCATGAGCTTAATAAGGCGGGTTTTGCGGTGAGAACGGATGTGACAACGATCGACGAGGCGCGGGATGAAATTTTACGCCTTGTGCGGGCGTGATGATAGATATCCGGTTGCTTGAGAGGTTTGCCATAGTTATGGCATGGATTGGTTTGCAGCTTTGCATATCGTGATGCTGATAGTTTTTGCAGGGATGAAAACATGATAAGAGAGATTACACTGGGACAATATTATCAGGCGGATTCCGTCATT
This sequence comes from Lachnospiraceae bacterium, assembly GCA_014804755.1. Classification (GTDB taxonomy): domain Bacteria; phylum Bacillota; class Clostridia; order Lachnospirales; family Lachnospiraceae; genus DLAJ01. Next base: position 22,082 of record JAAUZE010000023.1, read on the forward strand.
CATCGTATGGATCCGCGCACGAAGATCGTCGGTACGCTCGCGTTCATCGTCTCCCTTTTTTTGGTGAACAATATGGTCGGCTATGCCGTGGCGGCGGCTTTTTTGGCGTCGGTGATCCTGATTTCCAAGGTGCCGTTTAAGTACATGGTAAAGGGTATGAAGGCGATCGTGCTTCTGCTCCTCATTACGATCCTGTTTAATATGTTTCTGACGCCGGGAGAAACGCTGGTGTCGGTCTGGAAATTGAGGATTACGAAAGAAGGATTGCGGCAGGCGGTGTTTATGGCGCTCCGCCTCTCCTTTCTGATCATCGGCTCTTCGTTGATGACGCTGACGACGACACCGAATAACTTGACGGACGGCTTGGAAAAGCTCTTAAAGCCGCTTAGGATATTCCGCGTGCCGGTTCACGAGATCGCAATGATCATGTCGATCGCGCTTCGCTTTATTCCGATCCTGTTGGATGAAACGGATAAGATCATGAAAGCGCAGCTTGCGCGCGGCGCGGATTTTGAGAGCGGGAATCTGATCAAAAAAGCAAAGAGTATGGTGCCGATCCTTGTGCCGCTCTTTATTTCGGCGTTCCGCCGTGCCAACGATCTGGCAATGGCAATGGAGGCGCGCTGTTATCGGGGCGGGGAACACCGCACGAAAATGAAGCCGCTTTCCTATCGGAGGCATGATCTGGCGGCGTATCTGACACTGGCGGTATTTGTGATCGTGATCGTGTTTACAAGGAGAGTCGTTCTGCCGTTTTCGTTATAAGAAGTTGTATTTAGGAAAAGCTAGGAAGCACTGATGATTTAATCAGTGTTTCCTTGGAAGTTACCCTGAGAGAGGAGTGTCGGCATGGAGCAGGAAAAGCCGGAGAGCAGGCGTATTTTTTTAAGCGTTGCCTATGACGGCACAAATTATCATGGCTGGCAGCTTCAGCCCGGCGCGGTTACGATCGAAAGCGAGTTAAACCGGGCGTTGGCGGAGCTGCTTGGTGAGGAGATCCGGGTCATCGGGGCAAGCCGCACCGATACCGGTGTGCATGCGCTTTGCAATACGGCGGTGTTTGACACGACAGCGCGGATGCCGGCGGAGAAATTCGCGTATGCGTTAAACCAAAGACTGCCCGAGGATATTCGTATCCGAGAGTCCAAGGAGGTGGCGCCGGATTTTCATCCGCGGCACACACCGAGCCGCAAGACATATGAATATCGCATTTATAACGCACGCTTTCCGATGCCGACAAAGCGGCTTTATTCTTTTTTTACCTATGCGAAGCTGGATGTGGAGGCAATGGCGCGCGCGGGGTCGCTGCTTGAGGGAGAGCATGATTTTAAGAGCTTTTGCAGTGTGAATACGCAGGCGGAAACGACCGTCCGTACGATTTACCGCGTGGAGGTATGGCGCGAGGGCGGGGGAGAGGTTTGCCTGCAGTCCGGCGGTTACGGCGATGAAAGCGAAATCGTCATCCGTGTAACGGGGAGCGGGTTCCTCTACAATATGGTGCGGATCATCGCGGGAACGTTGTTAGAGGTCGGGCAGGGAAAAAGAAGGCCGGAGGATATAACGTCAATTTTGGCGGCATGCGACCGCGGCGCGGCGGGACCGACGGCTCCGGCATGCGGACTGACGCTGACGGCGTACGAATTTTGGGAAGTTGAAGCAGAAAAAGAATGAAAAGACTGATAAAACCGGATGGAACACAGAATCATAGTGGCGGCAATAGAAAAAACAGCGGAAAATCAACGATTTCTATGAAAAAATGTGTTGACACGCACGGAAGCGTATAATATAATATCTCAATGTGGTTATGTTTGAAAATGTCCGAACCAAAGCCCCGGAGCGGATATTTTGAATATATTCAGTAAGCATGATTTTTTACGGAGGGAAAACGATGAATACATTTATGGCTAGTCCGGCTACAATTGATAGAAAATGGTATGTAGTGGATGCGACAGACATGACGCTGGGACGCTTGGCGTCCGCAGTTGCGAGCGTATTACGCGGTAAGAATAAGCCGATTTACACACCGCATATCGATACAGGCGATTATGTGATCGTCATCAATGCGGAGAAAGTAAAGGTTACGGGTAAGAAGCTGGATCAAAAGATTTATTATCATCATTCCGATTATGTGGGCGGTATGAAAGAGACCACATTGCGGGAAATGTTAGCTAAGAAACCTGAAAGAGTCATCGAGCTGGCAGTAAAGGGAATGCTCCCGAAAGGACCTCTCGGCAGGGAGATGTACACAAAGCTTCACGTGTACGCAGGACCGGAGCACAAGCACGCTGCACAGAAGCCCGAAGCATTAACGTTTTAATCAGGAAACTTAGAAGGAGGACATAGAAATGGCGAAAGCAACAGCAAGATACTACGGAACCGGTAGAAGAAAGAAATCCATCGCAAGAGTATATCTGATGCCGGGAAAAGGTCAGATTACGATCAATAAGAGAGATATAGATAATTATTTCGGATTGGATACGTTAAAACTTATCGTTCGTCAGCCCCTTGCGGCAACCGACACGGTGGATAAGTATGACGCGGTCATTACTGTCCGTGGCGGCGGTACGACAGGTCAGGCAGGTGCGATCAGACATGGTATCGCAAGAGCGCTGCTTCAGGTAGACGCAGATTTCAGACCGACCTTGAAGAAGGCTGGTTTCCTGACAAGAGATCCTCGTATGAAGGAGAGAAAGAAATACGGTCTCAAGGCTGCACGTCGCGCACCGCAGTTCTCCAAGAGATAAGGAACGTTCTCTTAGAGATAGTGTCTGCAAAAGGTTTTACAAGTCAAAATATAGGCTCCGCAGGTTTTCCTGCGGAGTTTTTGCCTTATTATTTTAGAGTGATTGGATATAATGATATTAGAGCGATTGTATATTGAGGTGGTCATATGTGTGATGTTAAAAAGTATGAAGCAATTTTTGAAGAAATCATGCGTCTTCAACCGGACGATACGATGCAGCTTGTCTTAGAGGCAGAAACAGAGGAACAAAAATCTTTTTATGAAATGGTAGGAGATTTCCTCTTGCAAAGCAAGCAGCGGCAGGTGATAGAAGGGAATCTGTTCTAGTGAAAAAATATATATTGATAGCTGGCGTGAACGGAGCCGGAAAATCAACTTTGTTTCAGACTGTGCAAAACCTGCATAAGATGCCAAGAATCAATGCGGATGAAATATTAAGAGAATCCGGAAGCTTGGGAAATCCTGTGGATATTTTAACCGCGGGAAAAAAAGCAGTCGAAAGAATCGTGCAATATTTTGACGAGGGAGTCACGTTTAATCAGGAAACCACATTATGTGGGAAATTGATTATAAGAAATATAGAAAAAGCTAAGAAATTAGGATACTTTATAGAATTGCATTATGTTGGAGTTGATGATGTTGACATCGCGAAAGAAAGAGTAGCGGAGCGTGTGAAAAAGGGTGGTCATGACATACCGGAGAAGGATATTGAACGAAGATATACGGATACTTTTCATAACCTGAAAATCATTCTATCGGATTGTGATTTGGCGGCATTTTATGATAATACAATCGTATTTAGGAGATTTGCGATTTACCAAAAGGGGAAACAGATTAGATTATCTCATAATGTACCAAATTGGTTCAAGAGAGTTGTAGAAATATAAGGCATAACAATCCGCACTATCATAGGAAAAAGAAAACACAAAAGAGGTGATTGACACTTGAAGCTGCTATATGGAACCGGCAATCCGGCGAAGCTGTCTGCAATGAAACGGCGGCTTGAAACAATCGGCATAGCGCTCATCGGATTACAAGATCTGAAGGAGGAAGGAAAGACCATTCCGGTCGTGCCGGAGGACGGGAATACACCGCTAGAAAACGCAAGACAGAAAGCGACGGCATATTATACGGCATTTCATATCCCCGTATTTTCGTGTGATTCGGGATTGTATTTTGACAATGTTCCGGATGAGACTCAGCCGGGTATCCATGTTCGTACGGTGAATGGAAATTATTTATCCGATGAACAAATGATAGAATATTATACGGGATTAGTAAAGCGGTATGGGAATCTTACCGCAAGATATAAGAATGCCATCTGCTTTGTTTTGGATGAAGAGCATATCTATGAAGCAATGGACGTCTCGATGGAAAGCGAAAAATTCATCATCACAGATACACCCCACAGCTCGGTAAAGAAGAAGGGGTTTCCGATAGATAGTCTGTCGATCGACTTAAAGTCGGGACAATACTTCTATGATATGCCGGCATGTAAACTGGATCAGATCGCTGTGGAAGACGGATTCCTCACGTTTTTTCAAAATATATTAGAGGATCGGGAAAACGATCTTATTTAAGCAGCGTGATCTTCAACTCAAACTCCGTATCGCTGCAGCTTACCGTGCAGCTTCCGTGATATTTTTGTGCAATCTGCTTCATGATCTCAATGCCGCAGCCATGTGCTTTTTTATCCGCTTTGGTCGTTGCAATCCGATTGCTGCGGATAGGAACCCTTTGCTCCACGGAATTGATGATCTGAATCACGGTATAATTGCGGGTTGTACTTACTTTCGTGCGGATATAGGCATGCTTTTTTGCGAGACAGGCTTCTAATGCATTGTCGTAAGCGTTGGATAGCAGTCCGCAAATGTCCGGCGCAGTCATATTTGACAGATTTTCCAAAGAGCCTTCAAAAGCGAATTCGATGCCATGTTCTTTCGCGGTTTTCATTTTGGAGCCGGCCACAAGATCGGCAATCTGATTGCCGGTCAGGATCTTACCGCCGGAATAGGCGGTGTCGTGGCTTAACTGCTTCGCATATTTCCGAATCTCATCATAGTTTCCATCCTCGCACAGCGAGTTCATAACAGCCAGATGACTGGCAAGATCATGACGCATCTTTTTGATTTGTTCCTCGTTCTCCTTCACATCCTGTAAGGAATCCAATTGCAGCCGCAGATATTCCATTTCACTTTCTACCATTGTCTGGCGGGAAATCCGGATGCGGGACTCAAAGAGACTATAGAGAAAATATCCCGTACTTACCAAAAAAGCGCCGATAAAAATTGTTAAATAAAGGCAATATTGTGCCAGACCGAAATGAGAACGGCTCACCCACATTACCAAAATCACATCAATGAAAGCAAAAAAGAACAGTGCAATGCTGCCCAGTATTTCCTTTACACGGAAATGAAGCGTGATCTGATACTTGTGAAGCAGATATCGGAGCAAGAGCAATAAAATGAAAAGAATGACGTCCGTTGCAAGGCTGACCACGGTAGAATCGTATTCGTGAACCACGACCTCGATATGGCTCGCGGGAATTAGCTCATCCAATAAGGCCTCCGGTACGATCGTCAGTGTAAAATAAATTGCAACGGCAGGAAAAAAACGCAGCAGATCGGACAGCTTCTTTTTACTGAATAGCAGTACCGTCACTGCAATTGAAACGGGCATGCTGAATAAAAAAGAAGTATCCGTTTCAAACAGGGCGGCCGGAGTGGTCACAAATAGAGAAATCAGGGAAAAAACAATCACATTCCTGCGGCTGATACGAATATGAGCGGCACAGACGTCCTGCATGAGTAACAGCAGAATCCAATATTCCATCAAATTAACGGCAAGCTGAATCGGCAGTGCGCTCATGGACGCAGACCTCCTTCGATGTAATTGATGACTGCGCGGCGGAAATTTTTTCCGCGCCTGCGGCTGACAGGAAAGGTTGCTCCGCAGGCAAGCGTTAAATGCGCCTCGTCAAATTCTCTGACATATTCCAGATTAACAATGTATTTACGGTGAATGCGGAAAAATGTGGATGGGGGAAGCATCGCTTCCAGTTCATTCAGACCTTTATGCAGCGTGATGACGTCGTCTCTGTGATAAACGAGCGTGTTTTTATTGTCCGCCTTCAGATATTGCAGCTCCTGTGGGTGCAGCAATAGTTCGCATTCGGGTGTTTTGATCAGAAGCGTATGGGAATCTGTAAGCTTTGCATGAATATCTCTCATGACACGGGAGATTGCCTCTTTCGTCACAGGCTTTAAAAGATAGCGGAACGCGCCCACTTCATAGCCGGCGGGGGCATAATCCAGACAAACGGTAAAGAATACCAAAATGACAGAGATGTCGATTTCCCTGATCTTTTTTGCAAGCTCCATGCCGTTTAAGGGTGACATCAGGATGTCCAAAAAAAGTACGTCATACCGTTCCCCTGACATATACTGATTCCAAAGCGCGAGCGGAGAAGAAAAGCATTCCACGGAACAGTCCGGCTGCTGCCACAGGTAATCGTATATTTTTTTCAAAAAAACAGGTTCATCATCGCAAATTGCTATTTTCATACGCATTACTCTACCATATCCCATCTGCTCCGTCAAGAAAGCGGAAGCGCCGGAAAACCGCTCGCGCCGCAAAGTCGACCGCTCGCGCTGCGGACATAGAATTTTGTTCATTTTATGATAAAATGTGCGATGAACAATACTACTTTATGGATGAGGATGGGGAGATAAGAATGATGAAAAAAAGAGCATTTTCTGTTTTGATGGGAACGATTCTTTTGGCATTGTCCGTCTGTGGCTGCGGGGGAAGTGAAAGCGGTTCCGCATCAAACAAAGCGGATGATTCCGGACAGACGTGGGGAAGCGGAGATACGCAGAGCAGCTCAAACGGCGGTGCGGGGGACAAAGGTGCAGGTGCTTCGATTCCGGTCACGTCGGAGACGTTGTTTGACGTGACGGATACGGATGGCGGTGTGAGCGTTGTTTTTAATGACATTGAGGGTGGCGATGTCCATATTCCTGCCGAGATTGGGGGGAAAACAGTAACGGAGATCGGCGAGCGCGCCTTTTGGTGCATCGGGGTGACGAGCGTGATCATTCCGGATTGTGTGACAAAGATCGGCGAAGCCGCGTTTAACTTAACTTATCTGGAACAGATTGTCATTCCTGAAAGTGTGACGGAAATTGGCAGTATGGCGTTCCTGAATTGTAAGCGATTAACAAGTGTGACGATTTTGGGCGGCATAACGCAGGTGAAGGACATGGCGTTTTCCGGCTGCACGGTATTGACGGATGTAACGCTTCCTGCCACTGTGACAGAAATCGGCGCCTCCGCGTTTGCTGACTGCAAAGCTCTGACAATGCTGGTTCTTCCTGACAGCGTGGTCTCCGTTGACCACAGCGCGTTTTCCGGCTGCACGGACATCACGGTCACCTATCAGGGAACAGACTATTCCTATGAGGAGTTGGACGATTTATATACTGTGTTAGATGACGCCGCAAGCCTGGCATCGCCATATCCGGCGGAGGAGTTTTTCAGGGTCGAGGATGTTCCGGGCGGCGTGTCGATCTATTATGCGGAGAGCACGGTCGGTCTTTATTATTATAACGGTGGGGAGGGAGTCGTTCGTATTCCCGAACAGATCGGCGGAAAGACGGTCGTGGAAATTGGTTCAAGCGTATTTGTGGGTTCCCGGTATATTGTCAATCTGACGATTCCGGATACGGTCGTACGAATCGGCGGTTCTGCCATTAAGGGCTGTTATGAGTTAGTCCATGTGACACTTCCGAGCGGTCTCACGGAATTGGAGGATTATCTGTTCGCATGGAATGAAAAGCTGGAGGATGTTTCCATTCCATCGGGCGTAACCAGGCTCGGGGACGGTGTGTTTGAGGGATGCAAGAGCATCAAAACGATTCTTGTTCCGGAGGGTGTGACAGAGATCGGTTACTTTGCGTTCTCGGATTGTCCGAATCTGGAGCTGGTGATCCTGCCGGACAGCCTCACTGCGATCAAGGAGGAAGTGTTTGAAGGAAGCGAAAAGGTGACTGTGACCTACAAGGGCGCTTCCTATACCTATGAGGAGATCGACGCGTTGTACAGCGCGATCAGGGGAGAAAGTTAGAATCAAAGGATTTTATCTGAAAACGATGAAGAATCGCTTGTGAGGGGCGCTCTCAGGCCGTTTTGCGGCTTGGGGGCGTTCTTTTTAAGCTTGTGCGGCGAAGACAAAAGGGTTACAATAAGGGGCATAGGAGGAATACCCATGATCGTAAGCGTAAGCCGCAGAACCGATATTCCGAATTACTATTCGGACTGGTTTTACCGGCGTATCAAAGAAGGCTTTGTCTGTGTGAGAAATCCGATGAATCCAAAGCAGGTCAGCAGAATCGCGCTGACTCCCGATGTGGTGGACTGTATTGTTTTTTGGACGAAAAATCCCGAGCCGATGATGAGCAGACTGGACTATCTTGCGGCGTATCCGTATTATTTTCAGTTTACCCTGACCGGATACGGGGCTGATATAGAGCCCGGCGTGCCGCATAAAAAAGAAAAAATGATACCGGTATTTCAAGCGTTGTCAGACAGGATCGGAAGGGATAGAGTCATTTGGCGTTATGACCCTATCCTTTTAACAAATACCTATACGCCGGAATATCACCTGAAAGCCTTCGGGCAGATCGCAGCGGCGCTTGCAGGCTACACGGAGAAATGCGTCGTCAGCTTTGTGGATGAATATGCAAAAAATAAAAAGGAGCTGGCGGCTCTCGGTGCATACGAATTGGGCGGAAAGGAATGTCTGAAGTTTGCAGAAAATCTCAGTAAAACGGCAAGACAAAACGGCATGGAGATTGCTAGCTGCGCTGAACGGATTGACCTTTCGGCATGCGGGATCAAGCATAACTGCTGCATTGACCGGGAGCTGATCGAGCGTATCATCGGCTGTCCGATCAAAGCTGGGAAGGATAAGAATCAAAGAGGCGAATGCGGATGTATCGAGAGCGTGGATATCGGAACCTATCATACCTGCCGCAACGGCTGCCGATACTGTTACGCGAACGACAGTGAGAAACGCGTCCGAAACAATTGCGACAAATACGATCCGGCGTCCCCGATTTTATGCGGGATGATTTCGGATCAGGACTGTGTCAGCGAGCGGAAGGTGAAGCCGCTGAAAATGTTGTGAATTTCTGTCACATTTTTCCTCTGTCAATTGTTCATAAAGTGAAAGGCCTTTCAGCAGACAACAAACAAGATCGCAGGGACAGGAGGAGACACCGGTGGACGGCAGGGCATACATGGATGCAGTCAAAGCTTACGCGGATATTGTCTATCGTACGGCGTTAAGCGCTACGAAGACGCCGCAGGATGCGGAGGATGTGACGCAGACTGTATTTATGAAGCTGCTTGAAGCTAAAGACAGCTTTGCGGATGAGGAGCACCTGAGAAGATGGCTTATCCGCGTGACCGTCAACGAGTGCAAAAACCTGTGGAAATCCTTTTGGCGGCGAAGCGTCGGGCTGTTTGGCTTTACGGACGAAGACGTGCAGGAGCCGTACGATTTTAAGGGACATACGGAAAGAGGCAGACGGAGAGGAATGCCGCCCAAGGGCCCGGAGTTTGAGGAGCTTTCGCAGAGCGCATTGTATGAAGCGGTCATGGCGCTTCCCAAAGATTACCGGATTGTCGTACATCTTTTTTACTATGAGGACTACCGGACAGGGGAGATCGCAGAGCTTCTGCATATCCGTGAACAGACCGTCCGAACAAGGCTTGTCCGTGCGAGAAACAAATTGAAACAGCGGCTTGAGGAGGCGTGGCAGGATGAAGAATGAGAAATGGTATAAAGAAACGTTTGATAAGGTTCATGTTCCCGGGGAGCTGTTGGGAAAGGTGATGGATATGGAGAATCAGACGGAGAAAAAAGCAAAAAGAGGATGGCGCTACGCAATGGGCGCTCTGGCAGCGGCGCTTGGATTATTTGTGGCTTCCAACGGAATTTGCTATGCGGCGACGGGCGAGACATGGGTTTCGAGGATGACAGTCTACTTTAACGGCGAGAAGTATGAGGGAGAGGTTACCTGGCAGGAATACGAAGACGGTAAATTCATCGGAATGGCTCCTATGACGGTGCCTGTGCCTGCCATAAGCGGCAATTCAATGGAGGTTATTTGGGGTATCATTGCGGAAGGCGACGAGATAATAGATAAAGATATCACGTATTCTATCGATATGGATGACCGGGTGTTTACAATGATAGAAGGGGATGATGACTACACAACCGGAAACTGCGAGGTAAGCTGCGAGGTGGAGACGGATGAGGATGGCAGCGTATGGTTCCGCATCAACGAGAATGACGTCTGCAAAGCGGAAGTGGATCTGACTGCCGACTTAGCGGACGGTATGGCTGAGGGAGATATTGCATATGACGGTCTCGCCTATCATTATCAGGTAACGCAGAAGACAAACGGCGCATATGAAGTTATGCTTTCCGCAGAGATTGCCGAGGAGTAAAGCAGTAAGCGATACGTCAGCGTAAAAAAGAATCCACCTTTGGTGGATTCTTTTTTACTTATGGGAAATTTCACAGCACCAGAAGAATTCCTGAAGGGAATTCTTCGAAAGAACGCGAAGCGTTCTTTTTTTTACTGAAAATATCAAGAACCCACATCGGAAATCTGCTACAATGAATCTATCAGAACAAGTCGTATCGGTACCGAAACGGATATGCGTAATTGTAAAAGAAGAGGTGGATGCATGAACAAAGCGGAACTCCTTGCGGATGCATTGGAGTATATGGAGCAGCATCTGAAAGACAACATCAAAACCGAGGATGTAGCGGCAGCATGCTATTGTTCCAGATCGACGCTGGAAAAGCTGTTCCGCTATGTCAATCATATGTCGATCAGAGAATATCTGATGCGGAGAAGGCTGACGAGGGCGGCGCGCGATATTATGCGCGAGCCGGATACGGGAATTTTGGAGATCGCGCTCCGCTACGGATATGGGACCAACGAATCTTTTACGCGCGCATTTCGCGGGTTCTGGAACTGTAAACCATCCGAGTTCCGCGGCAAAACGCGCTTCTCGGAGCTGTTCCCAAGGCTGACAGGGCCGTTGGGGGAAGGAGATGCGACGATGGCAGAAAGAAAACATGTGGATATTAGTGAGTTATACGATCTATTTCAGGAGCGGAGAGCCTGCTGTTTTGTGATCTGCGATATTAAACAGATGATGGCGGTCAATGAGATTTCCCGGAAAGCGGGGGATTTGGCAATCGCAGAGGCGCTGCAGCGTATTCAGGATGCGGCGGGCGAAAACGATGTGGCGTTCCGCATCGGCGGGGATGAATTCGCCCTGCTGACGGACAGTGAGGATGAAAGCTACGCGGAGTCGCTTGCAGAAAAAATCAAAAGCAGCAATGATAAGCCCATCCTATGGGAGGGAAGAGAGATTCCGCTTACCCTGCATGTGGGCGTGACACGCTTTGAGGGGAAGCGGATTGGCTATGACGAGCTGTTTCACCAACTGGATAGTGCGATCACGGTTGCGGCAAAGAGAGACTACGGTATGGAAGTCTGACATGACAAAAAGAGATTATGCTATGGATTGATTCTTCGAAAGATTGGCGCATCCGCGCCAATCTTTTTTATTCTCTGACGGGGATATACAAGTCTTCAATATAAATGCCGAGAACCTTGTCGATATTGATCGCATTGGTGAATTCCAAAGTATCCTGTTGACAAGTTTTACCGTCAATTTCTGTGAAATAAAAGCTGCCGCTCCGGGTTAATACCGCCTCATCCGGATCATGGCTGACCAGAACCGGTTCACTGCCATCGATCATTCTTAAGCGCATGGAAATGGTGGTATCCGAAACGCCAAGCATGTCTGAAGGATACTGAGAGATGTCTGAGACGACGACCATTCCAAGCGGCGTCAATTCGATACTCTTTACCTCAGCCGTTGTATTAATATAAGAAAACGTCATGGACGGATCGCCCTCGATGGCGATATTGTCCGTAACGGTGCGGTAGATCGGAAACGTCATACTCCATACTCCGCCGACAAGCAGGGCGGGATGATCCGAATTGGGACCTGCGGTCAGATCCTGAAAGCATACCGTGATGTCTTTTTCCTCTTCGAGTTCTTCGTCAGTTACCAGACTGACCACATAGGTTGCCCTGTTCGGCATGTCCTCGCTGACTTCTAACAGCTCGCAGGAGGTAACTCCGCTGATCAGTTGATCCACGTTATAATTCGTTCCCCAGCAGAAACAAAAATAATCAAATGAAATATCAGGGGTAAACCGAATATGATTAGGAGCAGTTATTTCGACCAGTAAATAGATACTGTGGCTGTCAATGACCTTCTCAGACAGCGCTATGATCAGATCCGGCTTACTTTCCGCATAGTTCTGGTCGCTTTCAATCCCCATATTTGCAGGATCTTCATCGGAATCGCCCGTCAGAAAATCTATGATTGTTTCTTTGAAAGAAGAAAAAAAGTTCGCCTGAGTGCCAATTGTAAAAAAAGACAGGATTAAGAAGACACAAACCAGACAGAACGCGAATTGAAGAACTCTTTTCCGACCGCCGGATTTTTGGTGAGGAAGTTCTTCCTGTTCTGTCAGTGATTGCAGCAGTCCGTCCACTTTTTTGTCATAGGATGCGGGAGTCTGTATTTCTTTGGCCATTTCTTTTACTTTTTTATCAAACTTATTCATGACATTCCACCTGTTTTTTCCAATGCGTCTCTCAGAAGGTTTCTTCCGCGGTTCAGGCGGGACTTTACGGTACCCGTCGAGATATTCAGTACTCTGGCAATATCCCGTATGGGAAGACCGTCATAATAAAACAGCACAACAACCATGCGGTAGGGCTCGTTTAAGGTCTGTACAATGTCCCACAATTCATGAGGGTTGTCGCAGGTCGGCTGCAGGAGCTGTTCGATCTGTTCGTTCCCCGGGAGATCAAGGCGCTTTTGCCGGATCTTTAATGCCTCGTTTCTGGTAATGCTGATCATCCATGATTTGAATTTATGAGGATTTTTTAACTGTAACAGATGTTCATATCCGTTCAGGATCGCGCTGCATACAGCATCCTCCGCGTCTGCCTGATTTTCTAAAATGGCATAAGCGGTTATGTATAATTGATTTCGATATTGGCTGATACGTTCACAAAATTCAGACTGCTTCATCGTCCGTAACCTCTTTTTAGATTTTTTTGCGGGTCTACTCAAAAGGCAAAAGGCCTCTAATAAGTGGATAATAAAAATTGCAAAAAGGTTCCCGGATTTTGGGTTTATGTATAAATATTGTCAAAATTCGTCTTTTTTATACGGAAACACATTAATATTATAATCGTGCATTCTTTATCAGTCAATTGAAAAGCGGTTTGAGGTAAGGATTTCCATTATTTGCTATTATATCGGGAAGTGAGTATGTCTGCAACGGGAAAGAGTCGAAGGTGTTATTGTTCACTCATGACCGGTAACACGAAGACGCCTTTATAAATAGCCTGGAATAAATGGGTTTCCGGATTATTTTATCGGCATCATAGCGATTTGTTTATTTGACTAAAATCATCTTGACGCACAGTACAAATCTTCGTATAATCAGCACAAAGCATATATTCTTTGACGGATTGTTTTCAGGGCTGCAGACATCCTTTGAAAGCAATCCACGTCAGACGGCATTCTGCCGCTTCTTAAATCTTACGGGAAAACTAACTTTCATTATGTACGGAGCTTTCCGTGAAGGAAGGCGATCCCCTGCCTTAGGACATTCCGTAGGAGACCCAGAAGGAACACGCAGCGTTCTAAAAGAACGCATAGCGTTCTTTTGTAATCTATGCTTTACCCACAACAAATTGAAAAAGCATAGTGTACGAAAGATCGTAAGAGGCGGACAGGCTCCTGTTTTTGTGCACTATGGGAACAGGAGGAAACGAATGAGACAAGTAAGGAAATTGGAAGACTTAAATCTGGTGGATAACTTTCTGGTAAACAGCCTGACGAGCCATCAGGTGTACGGAGAACCGGCGGCACGGTGCATCTTGGAATGTATTTTAGGCAGAAAACTTGGAAAGATCAGGGTGGTTCCGCAGCGCATTGTGCAGGGAGAGGACACGGATAAACACGGCATCCGCATGGATGTATACCTTGATGAGGAAGACGGGGAACTCTTCGACTTGGAACCCGACAACAATGACGGAAAAAGGGAGGTTGCCGCTCTGCCGAGAAGAGCGCGGTTTTATCATGCGAAGTTGGATGCGGGAAGTCTGCAGACGGGAGAGAAATACAATGTCCTCAGGAATGTCGTGGTAATCTTTGTAACGACCTATGATCCGTTTGGGCTCGACCGGATGGTCTATACGGTCAAGAATGGCTGTATGGAGGTTCCGGAGTTGCCATATGAGGACGGGGCGAGAACGATTTTTCTTTACACAAAGGGAACGAAGGGGAATCCACCGAAGGACTTGCAGGAGCTTCTGCATTACATGGAGTATTCATCAAAGGAGAATGCAAGGACAGAGAACTTACAAAGGTTGCATGAGATGGTAACTGCAGTCAAGCGTGACGGGAAGGTGGGGCTTGTCTATATGAAAAGCTTTGAGATTGAAGAACGGATACGGGAAGAAGGGATTGCGGAAGGGAAGTCCGTTGGACATGCGGAAGGACTTGTCGAAGGGAAAGCTGCCGGGCGAGAGGAAGGCCTTACCGAGGGCATCATTCAAGGGAAAATCAATGCTATTTTAGATTTGCTCGGAGAAGTTGGCGAGATACCGCCAACCCTAAAAGAACGGATCTCTGCGCAGAAGGATGAGGAGATTTTGCGTGCCTGGCTGAAACTGGCTGCAAAAGCGGAAAGTGTCACGGAATTTACAAGCCAAATTTAGGGAAACGTTGATGGAAGCATTTCCTTAGATGGTTTTTGATAAGAAATCTTCAAGAGGAGCGCATAATGGAACAAAATAAAAATACATTTGAATTGATCTATGATGTGGTGCGGCAGATTCCGCGCGGCAAAGTAGCGACATACGGACAGGTGGCGGCGCTCGCGGGAAATAAGCGGTGGGCGCGCGTTGTCGGCTACGCCCTGCACGGCAATCCTGACCCCGACGGCATTCCGTGTTATCGCGTTGTGACGAAGGATGGCAGAGTGTCAAGTGCGTTTGCGTTTGGCGGAGAAAACCGTCAGATTGCCTTACTGGAAGCGGACGGCGTTGCGTTTCGGGACGGGCATGTCATCATGGAGGAGTATCAGTGGGATACGCCTTGGATTTACGACGGGGTCTAAGGGCGGAGAGGGGTGCAATATTCGATTGAAAAAAACAGATTTATCCGGCGGCAGCGTGACAGGCACGCTGCTCCTCTTTGCGCTGCCGATGATCGCTGGAAATTTTTTGCAACAGCTTTATAATATCGCGGATACGCTGATCGTCGGGCGTGTGCTCGGACCGGATGCGTTGGCTGCGGTCGGTTCGGCGTACACGCTCATGACATTCTTAAATTCCATTCTCATCGGTATGTGTATGGGAGGCGGCGCACTGTTTTCTTATTATTATGGAAAGAATGATATTTCCGGCATGAAACAGCGCATGCGGACCGCGTTTTTGTTCACCGGTTTTTTTGCACTTCTGATCTCGGCGCTTGCGCTTTTATTCTGTGATGAGCTGCTGATCCTGCTTGCTGTTCCGGTTGAAATCCGGGCAATGATGCGGGAATATGTCATGATCATCTTTGTGGGGATTTTCTTTGTGTTCCTGTATCACTTTTATGCATTTGTGTTGCGTGCGCTCGGAAATTCTGTGGTTCCCCTCGTGTTTCTGGGAGCTGCGTCGGTTTTAAATATCGGCTTGGACTGCCTGTTTGTTATGACGTTCCACAGAGGCATCCGGGGTGCGGCGGAGGCGACGCTGATCGCTCAGGTACTTTCGGGCGTCGGGATTGCGTTTTATACATGGAAAAAAGAAAAACGACTGCGCTTTACGCGAGCGGGTGCGCGGACGGACTTAAAGCTCTTAAAGGAGGTCGCGGGTTTCCTTACGGCGGCGTCCGTCCAACAGTCTGTCATGAATTTCGGTATATTGATGATACAGGGACTGGTCAACAGCTTTGGCAAAGCCGTCATGGCGGCATTTGCGGCGGCGGTGAAGATCGACACGCTCGCATACATGCCGGCGCAGGAATTCGGAAATGCGTTTTCTCTGTTTGTGTCGCAAAATTACGGGGCGGACAGGAAGGATAGGATACGCGAGGGATTCTCCCGGGCGGTGCAGGTGTGCATGGGATTCTGCCTGATCATATCCGTGTTTGTATGTGCGGCGGCGCATCCGCTCATGCGCGTGTTCGTGAAGGCGGAGGAGACGGAGATCATTGCCATCGGGGTAGATTATCTGCGCATAGAAGGCGCATGCTATTGCGGGATCGGAATGCTCTTTTTACTCTACGGATATTTCCGCGGTGTGAACCGACCGAAGATGTCGCTCTGGCTGACGATCGTGTCTCTTGGGACGCGTGTTGCGCTGGCATATCTGCTTGCGCCGATCGGAGCGGTCGGCGTGTACGGAATTTGGGCGGCGATTCCGATCGGTTGGGTGTTAGCGGATGGCATCGGTCTTTTTACTATGAAAAAACAACGGCGCAGATGGAAAGAAATCGGCGCGGGCGGGGAAAGCTAGTGTGAGAAGTACTTCTAAAGCTCATGTACAATGGAGGCGGATATGAAACAAATTGTATTTGCGGTGGACAGAAAGCGGGCGGTTGCGGCGTTTGACGCGTATACTGCCGAATATGACAGAACGGATGAAAAGATTAAGCTGAAGGTCGATCATACTTATCGTGTGGCGGCGCTTAGCGAGCGGATCGGAAGGTCGATCGGCTTAGAGGGGCAGGCGCTTGATTTAGCATGGACGATCGGTCTGTTGCATGACGTCGGAAGATTTGAACAGCTTCGGCGCTATGAGACGTTTGTGGATGCAGATTCCATCGACCACGCGCAGTTTGGGGCGGATATTTTATTTCGGGACGGCGAGATCGCGAATTACCTTACGGATGACACCCCAAATGAGATATTGAAGCTCATCGAGACAGCGGTTCGCAGCCACAGTCTTTACCGTATTGCGGAGGATATGGACGAGCGGACGCGGATGTATTGTCATATTTTAAGGGATGCCGATAAGATTGACATTATGCGCGTCAACGTGGACGTGCCGCTTGAGGCGATCTATAATACGACGACGCAGGCGTTAAAAAACAGTGCGGTCAGCGAGGAGGTGCTTGCAAGCTTTTCCGAGGAGCATGCGACGCTGCGCAGCTTAAAAAAGACGCCGGTCGATTATGTGGCGGGTCATATTTCGCTTGTGTTTGAGCTTGTGTATCCGATCAGCGTCCGCATTGTGAGCGAGCAGGGGTATCTGGACAAGCTTTTGCATTTTGAGAGCGACTGCGAAAAAACGAGGGAACAGTTTGTGTGGATGCGCGCACGGGTGCAGGCATACATGGAGCGGCGGATAGCGGAAGGAGCGTAAGAAGATTAAGAAGGAAGACAAAGAAAGAAGATAAAGTAAAAAGAAAAATGAGGAATAAACCATTCGGTCAAATGGACAGAGCGGCCGGAGGCAGGCGAAATCACGTCCAGCCCCCGTCCACCGTAATGATCTGTCCGGTCAGATAATCGGGTGCATTGGCAAGCTGTAAGACGGTCTGCGCGATTTCCGCAGCCGTACCGAGACGGTCCGCCGGAATTTCTTCTTTTATAGAAGAAAGCTCTTCAGCGGAAAGATGACGGTTCATATCTGTGTCAATGATACCGCAGGCAATGGCGTTGACGGGGATATGGCTCGGCGCAAGCTCCTTGGCAAGCGCTTTGGTAAAGCCGCCTACGCCTGCCTTGCTCGCGGAATAAGCGGTCTCCATGGATGCGCCCACACAGCCCCACACCGACGAGATATTGATAATGTGCCCGCTGTGCTCTTTTAACATGAGCGGAACGGCGTGGCGGGCGGTATAAAAACAGGAATTGAGATTGACGTTCATGACGTGAAGCCATTCTTCTACCGTCATGGTATGCAAAAGACCGACATACGAAATGCCGGCGTTATTGACGAGCACGTCCAGACGGTCGATCTGCGCAAACATGTCATCGACAAAACGGGAATCGCCGACATCACCGAAAAACAGGCGGCAGTGGACGCCGTATTGTGCGGTAAGCGTGGCGGCAAAGGTTGTCAGTTCCTCTTTGGATCGGAGGCAGTTTAGGATCAGGTCGAAGCCTTCTTTGGCAAACAGCCCGGCACAGGCTCTGCCGATGCCGCGGGATGCGCCGGTGATCAGTACGGTTCGGTTCATGAGGAAATCCTTTCTGTCCGTGTGTTGCGGACGTCTGAATGTGCGAACGCGCATATTAAGAATTTGGTGATGGTTTTATGCTAAAAAATGTTATCTTGTTTGTCAATTATTTTTTTCTAAAATCCAATCGCGATAATCCGAACAAAAAAGATTGCAAAGCAATCTTTCGAAGAATTGCTTCCGCAATTCTTCCGAGCTTGAGAAATTCTCGTATCATCGTATACACTAAAAAATAGTTGGAAAATTCTTCCAAGGGTTGACAAGAAAATCATCGCGTGTTATATTTAGCAACAAGATGTAATAATTTTGTAACAAATTTAACACGATACGATAGAAATAACCTTTGTTGATCTTTTGGAGGAAGGGAATGAAACGGAAAGAATTAATAGCCGCAGCAATTTTGTTTGCAGGAGTACTTGTTACTTCCAATGCGGTTGTTTCGGCGAATGCGACGCAGGTTGAGACGTTACTCCCGGCGGAGGGTGTGGCGTTAACGCTTGAGGAAGGCACTTCTGTTGAGGAATTGGAGCAGAGTGTATTAGCAGACGCAGAGAACGATATAGAGGTTCTTGCCATGTCTCAGGAAGCGGGGCTGGCAGTGACAGCAGGTTTAACGGAACAGGTACCGACGGACATTGTTCCGGAAGAGGGAACGGTACAGCCTGAGGACGAAGTGCAGGATACCGGGGCGGACGTCGTCGGACGGAGTGTGGACGGTGACGAAGCACAGGAGCCCGATGAGGATACCGATGCAGATGGCATTGGTGAAGAGGGCGATACGGACGAAGAGGATGTCGATGCGGATGGAGAAGATACCGACGCGGAGGAAGAAGATGCCGACGCGGAGGAGGACGAGGACGAGGAGGCACCGGAGGATTATGGCAGCCTTGTGATCGCAAGAGTACGTGATTGGGTGAACGTCAGAAGCGGTCCTTCGACCGACACGGAAATCGTTGGAAAATTGTATAATAATTCTGTCGGCGAGCTGATCAGACGGGAGGGCGACTGGTATTACATCGCATCCGGTACGGTTACTGGCTATGTCAGCGCGGATTACTGTGTATCCGGCGAGGAAGCGGAGGCGCTCATTGATGAGGTCAGCATCCAGATCGCAACAGTGAATACGCAGACATTGAAGCTTCGCGCGGAAGGCTCCACAGAATCGAGAGTATTACAGCTATTGCCCTATGGCGATAAGCTTGACGTGTTAGAGTCCGATCATGGAGACGGATGGATCAAGGTAAACGTGAACGATACGCAGGGTTATGTATCCGCTGATTACGTTACGGTTTCCATTTCCTTCGTTTCGGCGGAGTCCAAAGAGGAAGAAGCAGCAAGACTTGCTGAGGAGCGTGAAGCGCGTGCAGAAGCGGAGCGCAGGGCGGCAGAGCTTGCGGCACAGGAGGCTGCACAGGCACAGGCGCAGCAGCCTGTTGAATCGAGCGAGGTTGTCATTACGGAGCAGGCACCCGCACAGACGGCAGCGGGAAGCGGAGCTGGAGCAGAAGTAGCCAATTTTGCGCTACAGTTTGTCGGCAACCCTTATGTTTATGGCGGAACAAGTTTGACAAACGGAGCGGACTGCTCGGGCTTTGTGCTTGCGGTATACGCACAGTTTGGCGTCAGCCTGCCGCATTCGGCGACGGCGGATCGCAGTATGGGAACCGCAGTAGGAAGCCTTGCGGAAGCGCAGCCGGGCGATTTGGTATGCTACTCCGGTCATGTCGGCATTTATATCGGGAACGGGCAGATCGTTCATGCGAGCACACCGAGAACCGGTATTAAGATTTCGAGCGCGACCTATAAGCCGATCGCATGCATTCGAAGAATTTTTAACTAAACAAAAACGAAGCGGGGACAGTCTTAGGACTGTCCTCTTTTTCATGTAAGTGATGCAGGTTATGCAGAATCATATTGACCAGCGAAACCAAATGCAGTACACTATAAATACAATTAAATAAACAGACATTTAATGAATTAGTCAAATAATAAAAGGGGCATTGTCGTTTTTACGGCGATGCCCCTAAAACGGAGAACGGTATGAAGAGAAGTCAGAATGTGATGACTGCCATGATTCTATGTGTGATGGCGATATGCCTGTGCGCCTGTGGAAGGAGCGAAAAGGCGGAGAAGGAAGAAAACACATCGGGAATCCTGCAGAGGGGATGCTTTTATGAAGACAATATCATTACCCTGTCTGCACCGGATCGGTTTATGTACTCCGAGTGGGAGCCGACCGGGTTTGAGTACATCTGCACCGACCCGACCTGCAGCCATTTATCGGATTCGTGTTCTGCATGGACATTTCATGATAATGGCGGTCTTGAAAATAGCGGATTTGAAAAGAATTTATGTGTGGTCTATCAGGACAGGCTTGTTATTTTGGATTCTTATGAGGAACATGTGGATCATGACAGTTATGTCATGGACGGGGTGACGAATCTTGATGTCAGCTATGTCTGGCATACGGATGTGTATGAGGCGGATCTGGACGGAAGAAACCGAAAATGCAAATTGTCCTTTGCGGGCAGTATTGGCAGTGCGGATTTGACATTTGCAGCAGTTATGGAGGAGGGGGTACTTTACTTTGGAGGTCCGATCGAGAGCCGGATCATCATGGAATATGACGATACAGGTGCCGTTTCACGCAACGAGGTGATCCATAGCGACGCGTTTTATGCCTTGGATTTAGAGGACTATTCCGTTGAGCTGTTTGCGGAAACCGAAGGAAAGGACAGCATGAGTTATTCCTATTATGTTGGTATATTTGACGGATATGTCTATGCGAGGGCAAGTGAGTCCTGGTGGGGGAGCGGGGTCTGGTACCGGATGGATATGGAGACGGGGGAATGGAAGGAGATTATACACTTTGATTCTGATGCGCCATAGTTTCTCGGAGCGATCGGCGACACCGTTTATTATTATTATGATAAGCCAATACTCTACGCGATGGATGTCGGAACGCAGGAGGAGAGAGAAGTTCTGGCGATGGAGCAGGACCGCGCGTTTGTGGTGGCTACGGTGATGGAAGATCAGATTTGGGTGATGACGGATTATTCCATGGAAGAAGGAAGCTATATGTCAGAATATACGGTACTGAACAAGGAAGACGACGTGGTGGATCTTTGTCACTATGATGAGTATATTTTATTCTACGGTGTGGTGGGAGACCGGCTGATCTATAGTAAGAATCTGTTTTCAAACGAGGAAATGTGGTGGGTGGACGAGGAAATGTGGTGGGCGGATAAGTCGGACATTGCAAACCTGACAGAGCGGGGAGTCTATATCGGGCATGCAGACGGAAGGTATAATGATCCTATATTCTATAGTGCGGATTAGGGGGAAGAAATGGAGCAGTATCAACTGGAACTGATCGATCTTACAAAATCATATAAAAAGAAGCTTGCACTGGATCACTTTTCATATCGGTTTGAGGCAGGGATTTATGGCCTGCTCGGTCCGAATGGCGCGGGAAAATCGACGCTTATGAACATCATTACCCAGAACCTGAAATGCGACGAGGGGCGGATTCTGCTAAACGGCGTGGAGGCTGGGGCGTTAAAGCAAAAATACATATCGCACATCGGATATATGCCGCAGCAGCAGGCGGTGTATGAGAATCTTACGCTGATGCGTTTCATGTATTATATGGCGGCGCTGAAAGGGATGAAGAAAAAAGAAGCTGATGACCAGATCGAGAGGCTTTTGAATGACGTCGGACTGTGGGAGGAGCGAAGCAGATA
>JAAUZE010000024.1 GCA_014804755.1 Lachnospiraceae bacterium
CTCTTCGAGAACGTTTCCGTTCTTTCTTGATCCTGCCAGTCTCTCTGGCTTTCTTTCCGGAATCTCTTCCGGTCCGTTTTACTGTCCTTAGGTTGTTCTTAAGAACTCTCTGAAAATCTTTTTGGAACTTTTTGTTCCTTTGGAATTTTTCAGGGTTGCATTACTGTTTATTTGTCAAGGTGCATCCAGACAACTCCCTCTCCCAGAAACATGCTCCGAAAGCCTCTGTTTCTGCAGGATGGCCGCCTGCCTGTCTTCTGCGCTCCCGGCCTTCCGGTCGAGCCGCAACAGTGATATACTAGCACGCACTTTCCCGCTTGTCAACAGGTTTTTTCACATTTTTCCCGATTTTTTCTTGTCTTAAACGCCAAAAAACCGGGCGAACGGATTGAGTGCGCTCAGCTTGGAAAGATAGACATCATTTTCGATCATCATAAGCCATTGCGCACTCCTGCCCGCAATGTCATATTTTGCAATCACAATAAACAATGCCCACACAACGAGCACGCCCTCCACAATCCCTACAATCATTCCGACAAAACTGTTAATCCCGTGAATGACCGGAAGGCGAGTCAGCAATTTCACGGAGCCAAAAACCAGTTTTAGTATTTGCCAAAGAACCGCTAGCGCCACAAAAAAAACAATCGCCTGCACAACGTCATTCGTGTTATGCTCCGAATATCCTTCGACTGCACGCATAATTACCGCAACACCAAGGACGGAAACCGCAAAAGAGAGCAGCGACGCGATCTCTCCCGTGATCCCTTTATAATGTCCCTTAAATGCAAATAGTAATAATATCACCAAGACCGCTGCCCTAACTTCATTCATGACAATTCCTCTTTCTTCTTGTGTATCTTTACTTTAAGAAGTGCCCAACGAACCTTCCCCTTGCTGCCGGTTAGTTTAATCTGATGTTCTGAATCCTGTTTTTGCTGACCAAAACCAGTTTATCTCTCGCTGTCGTCGGAAGCAGCAATTGGACGGCAATATCAAATTGTCCCTCAAATTTCAATTTTCCCTTCACTTGATAAATCATGCATTCGCTTTCATTATAAATGTATACAAAATCATCATGGAACAGAATTTGCTTGTATTCCTGATCAAATTCATAAGTATGTACTAAATCACCCGAAGTATTATACACATCCAGTCGGTACTTTGTGTCTCCCGTAATATTGAGGAAAATAAGTCCGACATATTTGCTGCTATAGAACACCGCACGTATCTCATCCGAAAGAATGATCTCCTTCGTGCTTGTGGGAATCTGCCTGCCGCTGTAAAGCATCAGCCGGTTATCCGCGACCGCAAAGGAATCCTCCTCATTCATAAATCGCAGTAACGGAACAACCGCATTATTATAATTAAAGACACTGACAAGGGTATCCTGATAATTGTCACCCACTTCATCCAAATTATAAAAAGCAACCTTGGATGTCACCACACCGTTATCCACATATAAATAGGAGACCCCGACCATCATGCTGTTATCGGAAATGCTGGCATTTAACGGATAACCGCTGATGGACATCGTGCTTTTGCAGGTCCACAAAATTTTTCCCTCTTTACTATATAAATAAAACCAGGTATTCGGCGCATCATCAAGAACCACCAAAACCGTACCTTTCGCGGACACATCAATCGCACGGATCGGCATTCTCGTATCGATCGCCCCCTGTTGACCTGACGAATTCATCACAAAAACAGAGGTGCCGTTGTAATCGCCGATCACGGCATAATCGCCGCAGGTCGTGACTAGCGGATTCTGCATCTCATACGATTGATTCCACAGAGTTTTGCCCTGAAGATCCGTGCATACAGCGCCATCCTTACTGTAGGTAAGAATATTGCCGTTGTACTCCAGCACATCAAGGCTGCTGTTATCCGTCCACGATTCTTCGGACGAAACCGTATATCCGGTATACACCTTGTTGTTATAGCGAATAACAAAAATCGCAATGATCACCGCGATCACGATCAGCACAAGCGCCGCACGATAAAAAACCGTCAACCTGTGCCGCCATATCTTTGTAAACAGATCATTGGTCCGTTCCTTTCGGCGGCTCTCTGTCCCATCGCTTATCTGCCCGTGGTCCACCTGCCGTTTGACTGGTTTTGTATATTCATTTTTGCCTCGAAACTTCCGTATCTCAGACATGGTTATTCCTCACTCTTTTACTAGAATAACACAAATCCGTCATTATGGCAGTAAAATTTTTTGTCCGGCAACAATATTATCCGCGTTCTCAATATGATTCAGTTCACAAATCTCTTGAATCATACTTTTATTTTGATAAAAAAGCATACTGATCGCTGTCAGCGTATCGCCTTTCTTAATAATGTATTCACGATATGTCCCGCTCTCGTTTTCCCCAACGCCGCCCATCGCCAGCGTACCATCCCCGCCTGCATTCGCAGCTTCATTTTCATTTGCACCTTGTCCCGATGCTCCGTCCCTGTTTGCGTCGGCGTCCTGCCCTGACGCATTTGCCGTGTCATTTCCGCCTGTGTTCTGACCTGATGCATTCGCCGTGTCATTTCCGTCCGCATTCTGACCCATTGCATTTGCCACATCATTTTCGCCTGCGCCCTGATCCGATGCATTTGTCATATCATTTCCGTCCGCATTCTGACCCATTGCATTTGTCACGTCATTTCCGTCTGTGTTCTGACCTATTGCATTTGTCACGTCATTTCCGCCTGCGTTTTGATCCGATGCATTTGTCACATTATTTCCGTCTGTGTTCTGACCCGATGCATTTGCCACGTCATTTCCGTCCACGCCCTGACCCGATGCATTTGCCGCTTCATTTTCGCCTGCGTTTTGCCCCGGCGCGCCGTCTCCGTCTTCTTTTGTTGCATCCGAAACATAAACCGGCAGACCGTCAAACAACCCGTTCTGCTCTTCTCCTGCTGCCAGCCCGTCTTCCGGCGTAATATCCATAACGATGTTGTCTGCATCGCCCTGCCGGACGGCGTTCGAAGATGCCGGAACCGAACCGTCGTCACCAAACCCAAGGCTCGCGAGCACATTGTTAAAGGATTCCTGCATTTCGCACATTTTTTGATACTGATTGAAATTAATAATACCTAATAGGCTGACGCAAATAAGAAGCGCACACGTAGCGCAGATGAGCAGGGTATCTTTCTGCATTCGCACCTGCGGTCTGCGAACCTCCCCCATTGCCGCTCTTGCCTGCCCGCTGATCACATCGTGAACCTCCTCGACCTTACGACGCGTCTCCTCGTTATAAGCAATCAAATAATTCTGCATCGCCTCGTTTCGGTCATAATAAATATAGTAGCTCTCGACGCCCTCAACCGCGCTCTGACTGCCGATATAAAATTTCTGCGTGCCATCCGCGTAATCAACATGCAGAAATATCCTCCGCGCCGCCGCATTTTCCGAAAACATGCCGCGCCGCACGGTATCAATATCCCCTTTTCCCGAATCAAAGATCACCTCGCCAATGACGTCCAGCTCCGCAAAATAGCGCTCGCACTGATCCCGCAGCGCTTCCTTTCCTCTCTCTGAAAAAAGCTGCTCCCGCGTGCGGTATAATTCTTTATCCGTCACAATCCCCTCTATCACAAATATGGTTTTTTCGCCCTCCGGATAGACTTTTCCCATGAGCGCACCCTGTCTGATACCGCCGTCCGACAGACGAACCACCTGCTTGATATAAGTTGAGACATAGTCTTCTATGTAAATGGCATAATGCGCGTGCGCCTCTCCGATCTGTCTGATATTTTTCGGTACTGTCCATGTAGCTTCCATCGCTTTTCCTCTCCCCTTACAGAAATCCTGCTCCCCGTTTTGGCTTCAGAAAAACTATACCGCTCTCATGACGCAAAAAATGTCAAAAAGCGCGATGCTGTCTTTATGCATCGCGCTTCCTTCTCTTTTTGATACACTATACCGCTAAAAAATGAATTTATAAATCGTCGTGGAGTCGTACTGCCTTGACGGTCCGAACACCGTACTGGGGAAGTTCTCATGATTGGGGGCGTCAGGGAAAAACTGCGTCTCCATTGCGATTCCCATTCTCGGTTCATACATAGCGCCGTCCTTTGCCGCCTGCTTTCCGATAAAATTCCCCGCGTAAATCTGCATGCCCGGAAGATTTGTATATACTTCCATCTGCCGATTTGCTTTTTCATCCGTTAAGCGCGCCGCTAAGCGTACCTGTCCGTCCCAATCGTCAAGCACCCAGTTGTGATCATAGCCGCCGACGAGCTTTGTCTGCGCATCGTCCCCATCAATATCCTGTCCGATCGGCTTTGGTGTTGTAAAGTCAAGCGCAGTTCCCTGAACCGGCAGAATCCTTCCCGTCGGAATGCCGCCCTCTCTCACCTCCGTAAACTGTGACGCATTCACCCACAGTACAGCATCATGAATGCTTCCCGCCGCATGGCCGGATAAATTAAAATACGCATGATTTGTCAGATTAATGATCGTATTCCGGTCGGATTTTCCCTCATAATGAAGCTTCAGCTCATTGTCATCCGTCAGCGTATAAGTCAGCCGGATGACTTTGTTGCCCGGCAGACCGACTTCACCATCTGCGACACTCACAGAAAAAATAACGCCGTCCTCCGTTACCTGCGCATCCCACAGCTTTTTAGACATGCTAAGCTTCGCATCGCTGTGCAGGTTGTTTACGCCGTCATTGACCGCCATCTGGATTTTTTCTCCCTCCAATAAAAAGGAAGCGTTTGCGATCCGGTTACAGTTCGGTCCGATCGTCGCGCCAAAATTATCTGTATTTACCGTGTAAGGTTCAATGGTATCATAACCCATCGTAATGTCCACCTTCTCCCCGTCTTTACCGGGCAAAAAAAGATTCACGATATTTGCGCCGTAGGTCATGATTTCCACACACATGCCGTTTTGATTTGTAATGCTGTAAAGATCGACCGCTCTGCCATCGGCAAGCGTGTCAAATAAGCGCTTTGTAACTGCCATATTTTTTCTCCTTTTCCGCTGTCAAAGTTCCGTACGCCCTTCCAGTGCGCGCAGAAGCGTCACCTCATCAATATACTCCAGATCGCCGCCGACAGGAACGCCGCTTGCAATCCTCGTTACGCGTATACCCGCCGGTTTGATCAGCTTGCGGATATACATTGCCGTTGTCTCACCCTCAAGGCTGGAATTAGTCGCAATGATCACCTCGCCGACATCGCCCTCCAGCCGTGCGATCAGCTCTTTTAACTTAATATCATTCGGCCCGATGCCGAGCATCGGCGAAATCGCTCCGTGAAGAACATGATAGACGCCTTCATACTTTCCCGTTTTTTCATATGCCGCTAAATCCCGTACATTTTCGACAACCATGATCGTGCGGTGATCGCGTTTTACACTTGCGCACACCGGACAGATTTCTTCATCGGTCAGCGTATAGCATTCCTTACAGTAACGCACATTCGCTTTTGCGGAGGCAATGGCGTCCGTGAGTCTCTCCACGCGCTGCTGCGGCATATTGATAATATGAAACGCCAGTCTTTGGGCGGATTTTGCACCAACGCCGGGTAACGCCGCCAGCTCTTCGATTAAACGATTGATATGCCCGCTATACATGTCCATCAGAACGGAAGACCTCCGGTCATCTTACTCATCATCGCCGAGCTTGCCTCCTCGACCTGACGCAGCGCGTCGTTTGCCGCCGCCAGGATCATATCCTGAAGCATTTCCACATCATCGGGATCGACCGCCTCTTTCGACAATTCCACCTTACTGAATTCTTTTTTTCCGGTAACGGTGATCTTGACAGCGCCTCCCCCGGACGTTCCCGTAAATTCCTTCGTTTCCATTTCCTTTTGATTTTCTTCCATCTGACGCTGCATTCTCTGCGCCTGCTTCATCAGATTATTCATGTTTCCCGGCATTCCCATACCGCCGCCGAAACCGCCACGCTTTGCCATTTTTTCATCCTCCTAGATTTTCTTCGATCCTGTGATCCTATTTTGCACGGTTTCATTGAAACCGGTGGTTCCTCTCCGCACATGCGGCTCTCATCAGCCAAAAATATCCGACTCCGGTTCGTCCTCCTCCTCAATCTCCATATTGATCAGAGAGGCAAGATCCACATAATGATCCGTAAACCGGACGTTTTCTTTTAACACCTGAACCGTCACCTCTGTCTGCTTGCCGAGGAATCCCGAAATGAGCGCCTCCAGCTGCTGATGATGTTCTTTTTCCTGTGTAAAATAATCCGACATGATGCCGTCGGGCAATACGATCACTAATTGATCGTCTCCCCCGAGACTGAGCCTTGCATTTTGCAAATAAAGCCTCATCGGCTGCTCCGCCCTGCCCGCGATCGACTGCCAGTTGCTGACCGCGCGCTTGACATCCTCGGGGAGCGCTTTCGGAAGCTCCTGCTTTACCCGGGGCGCAGCGCCCGCTCCGCTCCCGGCAGCGCCATCAATGCCAAGGCCTCCCTGCCCGCCCGGTGCACCCGGATAGGCACCCGCCGCATTTCCCGCCGGCGCAAAATCGCCGCTTTCCAGCCGCTGCTCCAGCGCGCGGATGCGGTCTAATAAAGCGTCCTGCTTTGTCTCCATCTGCGGACGGCACAGCTTGATCAGCGCCACTTCCGTGAGCACACGTTTCTGCGCCGCATATTTTAACTGTCCCGAAAGCTCCGAAAATATGCGGATGTAGCGGATGATCCCGTCCGTCTCCACGCGCTCCGCCTCCTCTTGCAGAAGATGCAGATTTTCGGTGGACATATCGATCACATCCTCAATATGATCCGAGGTTTTCACCAGTAACAAATTGCGCAGATACCATGTAAAATCCGTCACAAACTGCGTAAGCTCACGCCCTTGGATCACAATCTCATCCAGCAGCGCAATACATTCCGACACATTCCGATCAAGAACGCACCGAAGCAACCTCGAAAAAACACCCGTATCCACCGCGCCGAGCACGTCAAGCACCTTATCATAGGTCAGCTCGTCGCCAAAGTGAAAGGCGATGCACTGGTCAAGCAGACTTAAGGCGTCACGCATGGAGCCGTCCGCCGCTTTCGCCACATAGCGCAGCGCCTTTTCCTCCACGTCAACCTGTTCTTTTTCCATGATGTCCTTTAGTCTGCCTGCGATCGTATCAATACTGATCCGCCTGAAATCATAGCGCTGGCATCTGGACAAAATGGTGATCGGTATTTTATGCGCTTCCGTTGTCGCCAGAATAAAGATCACATACGAGGGCGGTTCCTCCAACGTCTTTAAGAGCGCGTTGAACGCACCGATGGACAGCATATGTACCTCGTCGATGATATAGACCTTAAAACGCCCCTCAGTCGGCGAATATGCAACCTCGTCCACGATTTCACGGATATTGTCCACGCCGTTATTAGACGCCGCATCAATCTCGATCACGTTCATGCTCACGCCCGCGGCGATCGCCTTGCAGGTCGCACATTCCCCGCAGGGACTTCCGCCTGCGGGATGCTCACAGTTGACTGCCCGCGCGAAAATCTTGGCAACCGTCGTCTTTCCCGTGCCGCGCGTTCCGCAAAAAAGATACGCATGCCCGATCCGATCCGACTCGATCTGATTGCGCAGCGTTGTCACGATATGCTCCTGACCTTTGACATCTTCAAATCCGTCGGGGCGAAATTTTCTGTAAAGTGCTACATAGGACATGTTTAATCACCAAAGCTGATACCCAGCATTTTTGCTTCCTGTACGATGCTCGCGTCGGGCGATACCATTTTCAGTTTTCCCGCAACGTCCTCAAGCGGCACTTTAATGATCTCACGGTTCTTGATGCCGACCATAAAGCCGTATTCGCCCTTCAGGATCAGATTTCCCGCCTCGGAACCGAGTCTCGACGCAAATACGCGGTCGTACGGACACGGACTGCCGCCGCGCTGCGTGTGTCCCGGAACCGTCACGCGCACATCCTGACCGGTTTTTTCTTTGATCTGCTCCGCAAGCTCGTAGGATACGCTCGGGTATTTATAGTTTTTCATTTTTTCCTTATATTCTTTTTTGGACAGCTTCGCATCCTGCTTGGATATAGCCCCCTCCGCAACGGCAAGGATCGTGAACTTGCTCCCGCGTTTGGAACGTCTGTCGATCGCCTCCACGATCTTATCAATATCGTACGGGATCTCCGGAATCAAAATGATGTCCGCGCCGCCTGCCATTCCCGCGTTCAGGGTAAGCCAGCCAACCTTATGTCCCATGACCTCCACGATAAATACGCGTCCATGCGACGCCGCGGTCGTATGGATGCAGTCGATGCAGTCCGTCGCAATATTGACCGCGCTCTGAAAACCGAACGTCATATCCGTTCCCCAAAGATCATTGTCGATCGTCTTCGGCAGTGTGACAACATTGAGTCCTTCCTCACGCAGGAGGTTTGCCGTCTTGTGCGTGCCGTTGCCGCCTAAAATGACAAGGCAGTTTAAATTGAGCTTATAGTAATTATGTTTCATCTCCTCGACCTTATTCAGTCCGTTCTCATCCGGCTCCTGAATGGTCTTAAACGGCGTTCTGCTGCTGCCAAGGATGGTGCCGCCCTTCGTCAGGATACCCGAAAAATCAGCCCCTGTCAGCATTCTGTAATTTCCGTAGATCAGACCCTTATATCCCTCTAAAAATCCGTAAATCTCCACTTCCTCTGCCGCATTCACCAGCGCCTTCACCACGCCGCGCATCGCCGCGTTTAACGCCTGACAGTCACCGCCGCTCGTCAACATACCAATTCTCTTCATCACATTTCCTCCATTCTCCATTTTCATGTATGGGAAATTTTTCTTATCTCTGTTAGTATACCTTATTTTGACTCATAATAAAAGAGTTGTCTGATTTTTTTGCATTTGTGAGTTGACGCTTTGCGGTTTCATGAGTATAATAAATTCGTTCGGTTATGGAGATGTACCCAAGTGGCTGAAGGGTCCGCACTCGAAATGCGGTAGGTCGGGTAACCGGCGCGAGGGTTCAAATCCCTCCATCTCCGTCTTCAAAAAAAAGAGCTGCGCCAGCTCTTTTTTTCTTGCAGGAAATTCTTCTCTCATTGCAGCAAATGCCCGTCCTCTGCACTGAGTAATGCCTGAATGATTCCTTTGTAGTAGGTCGAAAATCTTTCGTCCCGCTCCATGCACGTATTCAAGTCAATTCCAAACCGGATTAGCCTGTCCACAATATGTGCGGCTATTTTTCTTCGATATTCCTCGCAAAATTCATATCTGTGAATCTTAAGATTTCCTTTTTGTTCTTCTTCAAGCAATCGCTGATACAAATCGTCAATGACGATTTCTTCCAAAACCTCAACTTCACTTTCACAGACAAGTTCAGGACTCCAAGAAGTCATCCCCCGCAAAAATCCTTTTTCATCGACCTGATATACAGAACAGCTTTTCCCCTGATAATTCTTTTGAAATGCTTCCGGATAACATTCCCACACCACGGGAGTCCCCTCATCCTCTATGGAAATGATAAAATCAAAATCATCCTTTTTTATGCCGAAGAGCATCCCGGTGACCATATTTTCTATCGCATATACATATGCTTTTTTATGGGTGGATACATGGGGCTGTAATGTTTTTAATCCCTTCTTCTGTGATACATGGTATAGCATAAATCTCCTCCCGCCATATGCTGCTTTTTACATCTACTGTTTCAAAAATGCACATCACTCCTCGATGACGCGCCAACTGTGCATCCTTAGATCTTCCAACTCCACCTCCGCACTGCCGCCGATAAAGAGTCCACAATCGGCGGGCACTTCAAACTCTAGCCTGCCTGGAGAGAAGTCAAACACATTCCCCTTTAATGCAAGATTGGCGGACGGCTTGCGCCGATAATCAATATGACGCAGCTCTACCCCGTAGATATTACCGTCCGTTCCGTAGATCCCCATTGCATTTTCGCCCATGCAGGTCACATTCTCTATGTACACATTGCGAATTGCACTTTCCGTTTTACGCTGTGGAAATTGCTCTGTAGGAATATCATAATCATGTTTCATCGCCATCATGAAAATCGGCTCACCGTTGCCCCACCAATTACCGGCACGGATCTTTGTATCGATCAACAGATTGCTGATGCGGACATTCTCCACCAAAGAACTTTCATCATTACACATGATGCAGAACCCCCGGTTGCTTTCTTTGATGATACAGTTGGAAATCAGTACGTTCCGCACAACACTGTAAAGATATCCGATTACGATTGCTTTTGAGCACGAACGCAGTACGCAGTTCGTGATGACAACATCCTCACAGGGCTTTTCCCAATTTGTGATGCAGGACAAAGCAATACAATCGTCGCCGCTGGAAATATGGCAGTCCGAAATGAGTACCCCTTTGCAGGCACAAATATGGATGCCGTCGTCGTTCGGGATATTCAGATCGGTATCAATTGTCAATCCCGTTAATTTTACATTTTCACATTCACTGAACGTCAAAGTCCAACAGGGTGCATCAATGACCCGTATATTGCGTATGGTGATATTCTTAGATGCATGGAAAAAAAGACATTGCGCCGGTCGGGTTCCGATGGGATGCGTACATTCTCTAATCTGCTCTTCGCGAAACGGCACCTTACTGGGTGGAACGTTCCACGCATCCATATCATAAAAAGCACAACCGCTAAAATCAATGGTGCCATCGCCTTCAATCGTCACATTATCATGTCCGAGATTCACCAGCATCGCCCGCAATGTTCCCATTTCATTATGATGATAGGGCTGCTCAGGATAATCTTCCAGGTTACCGGAAGCTTTTAACACGGCTCCGCTTTCCAAATGCAGAGATGCACCGTTTAATACGAGCGTTCCCGTAAGAAAAACACCGTCAGGAATTTGAACCATACCCCCTGTTTTTGCGGCCTGGTCCAGCGCTGCCTGAATGGCGGCAGTGTTCATTGTCGTTCCATCACCGATTGCTCCAAATGTCGTAATATCAATCATCTTGTACCCCCTCTCTCCATGCAGTGATGCGTATCACTTTTTCTGATGATATCTATTATAACAAACATCCTCCGCTTCTTCTTACGGCATATTAACTTATTTTTCCACTATATTGATATTGTGACTCCTTTTCCCTTGAAACGATAGAGTAAACCATTGGTCGGTTGCAAACATTTCCTTCCGCATATACAATAACACTGTCGTACGTACCGCACACATGAGAACCTATATTAAAAAGCCAAATGAAAAGGAGCCTTTCTTATGAATGAAAACAGAATCGGTCAATTCATTGCCGAATTACGAAAAGAAAAAAATATGACACAGAAAGATTTAGCGGGACAATTACATATTACCGACAAAGCCGTCTCCAAATGGGAGCGCGGATTAAGCTGCCCCGACATTTCTCTTTTATCGCCGCTTGCCGATATTCTCGGCATAACCGTGAGCGAGCTGCTCAATGCGGAAAAAAATGAATGTCCGTCGCAGGACGTGAAAGAAAGCGTTGACCATGCGCTCGTTTATGCAGAGAAGTCCTCGAAAAAAAACATCGCTTCTTTTCGACATATTTTGACAATCTCCTTTTCAGCCATATTGTTGCTCGGCATATTGGTATGCGCCATCTGCGATGTGGCAATATCGGGAGCATTGACATGGTCTTGGTATCCGGTCAGCTCCATCCTTTTTGCGTGGCTCGTATGCGTCCCGATCATCAAATACGGATTGAAAGGCATTCCCGGCTCTCTGATCGCCATCAGTATTTTTATCCTTCCATTCCTGGCCGTACTTAGCAGACTCGTTGGCGGAAACAATCTCATCATGCCGATAGGCATAAAAACATCCCTGCCCTCAATTGTTTATTTATGGTGTATCTATTTCATTTTCAAGAAATCAGCGTCGAGAAAGCAATTGGCCGCGGAAGTTTCTTTCTTATTGGCGATACCGCTGCACCTTGTCATTAACCTTATCCTTGCGGGCATTCTTTCCATTCCGTTTTTGGATGTGTGGGATCTGCTGTCCCTGTCAGGAATCCTGCTGTGTGCCATTGCATTATTTTTGACGGATCACATAAAAAATCTCAAAAAACTGAAATCGTGACATACTACATACCGGGAGAACGGGCAGTCAGTTATCCTCGACAAACGGGATAAATGTTCGGTCACAATAAACATACTGATTGATGATTTCCGTCGCCCGTTCCGCGCTGATCGGCTCTGCGTATTCCGCATCATATTCCGATTCAGCCGAGTAGAACCACGGGTTCTCTCTATCCTTGTCTCCATCGTAAATGACCGCCTCTGCCAAATGCAATTCCACACCGTCAAAGGTGAAATAAGCGTAATTGGAATGCGCTGCTCCGCTGGAACCCTCGTTGGCGATCATTCCGTTTTCGCAGAGATAATATCTGTTTCGATCCCACCCGTCCAGAACATGAACCAATTCTCCCTCAAAAACGGTGTAAATATCATAGATAACGGTATGATCTCCCCAGTTATCTCCGAAGATCAACTCCTGTGTCCCGTCCCCGTCAATATCCTCTATCCGATATCCCAGCGTCTCAGAATGTCTACCCATGTAAATGATCACACTAAAATCATACACTTCCAGTACATCCAGATCTTCTTCTCTGACACATCTCTCTGCTGCACCGATCAGTTCTTCATATAAATCATGATCAACCGCTGGCTTTTCTATTATTTCTTCATCAGAATTATTTTCCTCTGCTGCGTCTTCCACCGACTCTCCATTCATATTATCTGCTTCCGCGAAGTCTTCCATCGCCTCTCTATTCATATTGTCCATTTCCGCGGAATTCTCCTCAGATTCCTCTGCAGATTCATCCTGTACATCTTCTTCTAAAGAAACATGTTCCACAGGATTCTCGGACGGTGCTTTCCCCTCCGTCAGCGCGCCGCATCCTGTCATTAAAAATAATGTACAGCCGCATAAAATTCCTACGATATACTTGCCCTTCATCCGAATTCCCTCCCTCCCATTTATTATACGCTTGCATCTCCGAGCAGGCAATTGAATTTTTACTCCCTTTTCGGAATTGTGTACCTGCTGAAAATAGATTATAATTATATTGATAAATTGGGCGTCAGGAAGGGGGATAACATGATGGATGTAAAGAACTTTTTAATGATGAATGTCAAAAAGCTGGAAGACCTTGGGATTACCATTCCGAAAGAACTGGATATTTCAGAAATTATAAAAGGGATTTTGAATATGCCGGAAGAGGTTATAGAAGCTATGGAAGAGAGTCAGCTAACAGGAATGCTGCTCTCCCATATCGGGCATGGAAAATATGATTTTACAGACTGGTCCTGGTCGCCTCTGTCAGATCAGGTCTACTCCTTTGATATGGAGGTTTTTAACACTTCCAGTATGTATACAATATTTTTACAGGGGATTCAGGCAATTACCAATAATGATTTAAACATTACAGATGTCAGTGAGGACTGTAGTAAAGTAGATTTTGAGGAGGGCTGCGGAACACAGACAGTCCAATTCCGGTGTAACAGCAAATCTTATCAATATAACGCCTCTGCCAATTATGACTGGTTCGATACAGGAATGCTCTCTTTTATGAACCAAGTCGTAAAGGAGCAGAATACCGGGAAATCTTTATATGCTGCCTCTGATGGCTATCAGGGCTGTATTCTTTTTTATCAGACAAAAGAATGGAGCGAGCAGTTTCACGAGCTAATGGGATTTTCACTGGATAGTCTCGATCCGTAAGACTTGATAACAAATCAAAAAATAATAATTTGTAATTGAGAATCTTTATTTAAGAGGTTTGTGACATGCAAGAGTTAGTAATAAAAAATATGAAGACAACAGAATACGAGACTTTTAATTTAAATCAATTCTATGCTCCAAATGATGCGCATAGGCAATCTTTTGAATTTCAAAGAGGTAATGTTGTTTCTCCATCTCCATACTATTAGCAAGCAGCTGCCACTTTATGCCATTTTAACAACGAGCGTTATATAGAAGCGTTCATCGCGAATATCCGCATACACCTCTCCGCCCATGAGCGACATCAGCCGTTTGCAGATAAAAAGTCCAAGTCCGTTGCCCGGTACCTTATCCGCATTATTTCCCCGATGAAAGCTATCGAATATCTGCGGCAGCTCTTTCGCTTCAAGCGTACAGCCCGTATTTGCTACCGTGATAAGCTCACAGCCGTCCATTTTATCAAAGCAAATCTCAATTTGTCTGCCATCGCCGTATTTGATTGCATTTTCGATCAGATTTTGCAGGCACTCCGCAAGGCGGTCGGGGTCGCAGGAAAGAATACAGTCATCATATTTCTGAATCGCAAGCTCCGTTCCCGACATGGCAAGCTGGGGCGCATATCTCGCACCGATTC
This sequence comes from Lachnospiraceae bacterium, assembly GCA_014804755.1. Taxonomy (GTDB): domain Bacteria; phylum Bacillota; class Clostridia; order Lachnospirales; family Lachnospiraceae; genus DLAJ01. Next base: position 14,301 of record JAAUZE010000024.1, read on the forward strand.
TTGCGATGACACGGCTGAGAAATTCCTCGCCGGGTGTGACCTCAAAACTCATAAAATCCTCGCTTGCCGCCTTTGTGATCTCGCTGACAAATTGCTCTATCTCATCTGCACGGGTATTGATGCTCTCGGCAGCAGCACGTCGTTTTTCCTCATCCTTGTATAATCCCTTGGCAAGTGCCTTTGCATTCAGCTTGATCGCCGACAAAGGCGTTTTGATGTCGTGGGAAAGGGAGAGCAGCAAAAGTTTTTTGTCCCTCTGCATCGAGATTTCTTTTTTACGGCTGTCCTCGATACTCTCGCGCAGGAGATTCACACCCCATGCGAATTTACCGAAAAAGCGGCTTTTTTCTTCGGGTATCGGAACAGCAAGATTGCCCTTTGCAAGCTCCCCAGGAACATCGCTCAGCCTGCCGAACGGCACGATGATATGCCGCCTGATATAATACAAAAGACCAATCATCAGCAGAAACAGCGCACCCAATACACAGTTTACCGCCGCAATGCCGTGCTGTCCGTTTCCGACAGTATACTCCACACGATACAGCGTATCTCCTGCTTCTATGATCAGATAATGCTCATCGGAGGTGTACAGTCCGCCGTCATCAGCCCCCGACACGCTCGTAATGTGGGGATATTTTTCAAGCTCATAATTGCCTGTTTCCGCTATCTCATCTGCAAGCCGCTTGGCTTCCACACGATACATACCTTTATTACTGTCTTTCGCCCCCACAAGAAATAGGTTCAATCCCGCCGTCAGCAAAAGAAATACCGTTATCACTGCAATACACAGTCTTCTGAAAGCCTTCATACAAACTTATACCCCACACCCCAGACAGTAAGCAAACGCTTGGCATTCTTCGGATCATCGCCGAGCTTCTGGCGAAGGCGGTTGATATGCACATGGAGCGTTTGCAGCTCCGAATTACTGTCGCTGCCCCAGACAGTGCTGAACAGGTACTCTTTTTTCAAAGTTTTACCCTGATTCTCGATCAGAAGCGCCAACAGGTCAAATTCCATTGCAGGAAGTTCCACGGACTTTCCGTCGATGACCGCTGTTTTATCTGCAAGGTTGAGTGTCACACCGTCCGCCGACAATGTATCACGCTGATACCGCCGTTTGAATATCCCTTTGATCTTAGCGATCAGAATATCAATGTCATAGGGTTTTTCAATATAATCATCAGCACCGAGGTCAAAGCCGTTTAGCTTATCCTCCTTGCCCGTCCTTGAACTTACGATCAGTATAGGAGTATCCGCATTTTCCCGGAGCTTGGAGCAGACCGCAAAGCCATTCACATCGGGAAGATTGATGTCAAGCACCACAAGCCTTGCGCCATATCGTTCAAAAAGCTGCACGGCACGTTCTCCGCCAGCCACGCTTGACACAGTATAGCCCTCCTCACGCAGAAAGTCAGTCAGCAAGTCTGCCAGTTCCTTATCATCCTCCACTATCAGAATATCGGTCATAAGTATCACCAGCCCTGTTCCATAAGCCAATTGTTCAGCTCTCTTTCACGGTCACGAAGCTCCTTGTCACCGCCGCCAAAATGTCCTATTTCTTTTTCACCGACAATCCCGCCGTCCACAATGTAAAGCACCCTGCTGCACTTGGCGGCAACCTTTGCGTCGTGGGTTACGCACATGATCGTCGTACCATCACGGTTAAGGGCGAGCAGCTCGTTCATGACCTCATCAGAGCTAGCACGGTTGAGAGCGCCTGTCGGCTCATCGGCAAAGATCATCTTGGGATTGTTTATCATACTGCGACAGATACAAGCCCTCTGAAGCTGTCCACCCGACACCTCGTTAATATCGTTGCCGCACACATCGTCAATGCCGAGTCTGCGCATGAGCGCTCTGCCACGCTCCTCGGTCTGCCTGCGGCTCGACCTATTCTTTTTTGATTTTACCGCAGGAAAAATGATATTATCAAGTATGGAAAGATTTTTCATCATGTACATCTGCTGAAAAATAAAACCCATTTCGTCAAGTCTGAGCCTTGCAAGCTCCTTATCGCCGAGCTTTGCCGTTTCCCTGCCGTCAAAGAGCACCTCGCCTGCGGTCACTCTGTCCATTCCCGAAACGCAGTAGAGCAGCGTGCTTTTGCCTGAGCCGGAGGGTCCCATGACCGCCACCATTTCACCCTCGCTGATCGTCAGATCGACGTTTTTCAACACATTGTTCTGATGTTTGTTCACGATATATGTCTTGCAAAGTCCCTTTGCCTGTAAAACCGTATGATTCATTATGTTGTCCTCCCTATTCTATGCTTGCCGTATCGGAAGCCTTGATCGTTTTTGTGTAAAGCGCTGTCAGGAATGAGCCGATGACGGTCACGCCGATGAGAATTGCCGGACAGATCACAAATATTTCCAGCGGGTCAAAATCGCATTTCAAGCCCGATACATCACCGACCATATTACCTACCCAATTCATCATTACGTCGCTAATCGGCATAAGCACCGCCGAAGAAACGATGCAGGCAATGACCGATACGATCACAAATCTGAGCGAATGCTGCAGGATGATACTGCCGTTCCCGATGCCCACCGCCTTCATCAGTGCAATCTCGCTTTTTTCCTTAGAGATGAAGGAACGCTCCATGAGTATGACGATCAATGCCGTTACAATCACGGTAATGATAATCATCATCTGTTTGATTACATTCAACGTATCAGACATTCCCGTAAAGTTATTGATATAGTCCGAGGCTGAATACACCTTGTCGGTGTCAAGCAGGTCTTTAAGCTCTTCAATGTTTTTGTTTATCTGCGCCTTGTCGGGATTACCGTCAAAGTGTATCTGCGCTCCCAGCGTATTGTTTGCCGGCAGATTTCCAAGGTCAAAATCTTTATATAGAAAAGCATCACTGACGAACGAGGAGTATGTTCCCGTGATAATAAACTCATACTCTTTCTCATTTATTACTACCGTTACCCTGTCGCCGATCTCTGCGCCTAAGTCACCTAAGGTGCTTACCGTTACGGCAATCTCGTCGGTCTTGCGTGGGGCACTGCCCTCATCTACATAGAGCGTGTCATTTGTCTCGCCTTTCGTGACGGCGAAAGAAATCTTTGCTGTTTTGTCTTCGTGTGATGTTTCAAACTGTGTGCTCATTGTCATTGTACATTTGCCGGGCATTCCGTTATCGGCAAGGAGCTTTTCGGTATCTGCGATGAGCTGCTTATACGTACTCTGATCTGCAAAGACCTCTCCAAATATTTCGCTATCCATGATATGCGCTTCACTTGAGGGCACATCGAAGAAGCGCAATATCTTTTCACTTTTGAATGTCAATGCAAAATTTGACATCATCGTCATCAACAGGATGCAGAGCGTGAACACAACGATCACGATAGAAAACTGCTTCAGCGAACTGATCACATCATTGACCGAGAGAAATGCAGATGACGGCAACTTAGAGCGACCTAAGTGCAAAAGGCTTTTTCTTCGGAAGCGCTCGCCCGTCTGACCGTTTCTTACTGCGTCGATCGGCGAAAGTTTATTGACTCTGCGTGTGCAGTTGTAGCAGAACAGCAGGATCACGATAACTACTGCCGCAGAGCTTAAAATCCCCATAAAAGTACCGTTCCCGCTGCCGAGAACCATGTTTTCCGATACATTTTTCATCATCATATCCCCGAGAGGGACAGAGCAGAAATATCCTATCAGTGTACCGATTACAGC
>JAAUZE010000025.1 GCA_014804755.1 Lachnospiraceae bacterium
CGCTGATCCCGGCATTGCAAAGCAGTGCATATACAGTTCCATAACCTGCCTGTATATAGTCTTTTTCAAACTGCCGTACAGATTTAAGCGATGCAGTGTCCAGCTGCATGCATATAATATTTTGATTGCCGGTTTCTGTAATGATCTGTGCGGCTGCATCTTTTGCTTTTTCCTGATTGCGGCAGGCGAGAATCAACCGGAAATTCGTATCGGAAGCGATTTTCTTAGCCGCTTCAAATCCAAGTCCTGAATTTGCACCAGTGATAATCACCGTTTTCAATGTAGTCTTTTCCATATTATATCATCCTTTCTTCAGCATCTTTTTAAGTAATACGCTCATTTCGCTGCGTTCATCAGACGACAGATTTCTCGTGAATGCCTCCTCCAGCCGATCGCCGGCAGCTTCCAGTTCATCACGCAAATCAAGCGCTTTTTGCGTCAGTGAAATTACCTTGCTGCGCCGATCCTCTGCGTTTTCTGCCCGACTGATCAAGTTTTTCTTTTCAAGTGTATGAAGCACACTGGTGACAGAAGGATTGGTCATAGAATATACCCATTCCAAATCCACCTGTCGTGCTGACATAGGCGGTGCATTATAAAGATAGACAAGAATCTTGTACTGCGTAAGAGTCATGCCATATTGCGACAGAATAGAAAGAGCAGTTTTCTCTAATTCCAGTGATGCCTTTTTTATAAGTATTCCAATCCGATCCATTTCATATGCCCTCATTTTTCATAGAATTTTATGTATTATATCATAGAATTCTATGAATTACAATAAGACAGCACTCACTGATTATATCGGTTGAATTTTTCTGTTTTTTGTTAAATTGTACGAAACAACTATTCTGAATAGCCGCCTGTACTGCTATCATAAAGCAAAGACTGAAAGCTCTCGAAAAGCCTTCAGTCCAGCCAATGTCATAGAGTATCTTTATTTACAGACTTTTGTTCGCATACTCATATTTCTTTCCGACACACGAGACAAAACGCATTCCTGTATATGATTATATCATATACAGGGTTCGTCTTGATGCGGTCAAGTGGAGCAGACGGGAGTCGAACCCGTGTCCAAAGGCAAATCCACCGTACTTCTACTATCATAGTCAGCCTATTTTGTTTCCCTTTGCCGGACGGGGGCTGACGCCCTTCCGGCTTCGGTAGCTTCATGAGAGCTTTCGCTCCCTCACGCCACGCCGTCTCAAAGCTTTGACGACGCCGTTTCCTATCTCGTCGACGCCAGAATCCTAACGGATAGGTACGCTAGGTCTGACGGCTGCCGTTAGGCAGCGATTGCTAAATTATCTTCAGCGTTTAATTTTAATTTTGCGATTTGACGCATCGCCTGCGGATAGCTTCTCCGACTTCAAAACCCCTGTCGAAACCTTAACTGCCCCTTATGATAATGTCAGCAGGAAAAACAAATACCCATTCGGCGCGGTATCCTGTCTATCGACAATTATACCATGATTGCTGCGCAATCATGCTAAAGTGCATACCCATTCGGGCAGGTATAATGTCTGACGACATTATACCATGCTTTCCCTTCAATATACAAGATAGGATACGCCTTATGGATTTTTTTTCTCTTTCTTTTTTGTTTCCTGTTTTCTTTCGCGCTTTGCTTTCATTTTTTCTTTCGCCTTGAAGATCATTTCTATAAACGCCTGATTTGCAATCTGACCCATAATAGCCCTCCTGTTACGTTGGTTTCTTCTGGATAGCTGTTGACTCTATAATTCCTTTTGAAAAATATTCTGACCGTTTGTTTCAAATATGATATGATAACCGCAGTCTTTATAAAACGCGTCTTCTTTTGAACCAAGCGTAATATATTGGTAACCTTTTTTTCTTGCCGATTCTTCAAAATAGCCCATCAGCCGTTTCGTAATACCCTGCCTTCTGTAATGCTCGTGGCACACCACAAATCCGATTATCAGATTCGCTTCGTTTTCAGCGCGTCCCAAAACCGCGGATACAATTTCGCCGTCTATTTCCGCATAGACCATCGGCTGCAAACCGTCTTTCCACCGTTCATGCCATGCCTCATACCGATAAAATTCCGGTTGATCTTCCCCCAAAATCCGATAGCACAATCTCAGAACATCACCTAATTCCTTTTCTGTTCCTATTTCTTTTATGAGAACATCCATCTTTTTCATCTCATATTTACCCGCCTACCTCATGCATGCTGTATCTTTTTCCATTGCTCACCTAACCTGTCACCTCAATACTCTTTACTACGCTGCTCTCCATTTCCCTTTAAGATTCTATCTATTTCTGTTTTCAATTCAGGGAGATTCTGCAGCATGGTATCCCATGCTGCCTGACAGTCCAAATTCGAATACTGATGTGCAAAAATATCTCTAATTCCACACCATTCTTTCCACGGAACAGCTTTCTCCTGCATTCTCAGTTCCTCTGATAGTACTTTGCATAGCTCCCCTGAATCGTTACATCTTTATTCTTCATACAAAGCACTCTTTGTCCGTTTTCATCAGACGTTTGATCAACTTCCGCCTATTGTATCGTAAGCTCCGTTTCCGTTCCGTCGTTAATGCTGATCCTGCTTACCACATCACTTCCGTCCAAAAAGGAAAATGTATATTTATATTTACCTGATTCAAAATCCAGATATTCTCCATAATCCAGCGTCTGTTCATACCCGGCCATGGCTTCCTTAACCTGATCTCTGGTATATCCGTAAAAATTTATGCCATTGACTAAAATCTCGCCCACCGGATAGTCCTGATTGTCATATTGAATGATAACCCTGAAAATAACGCCGTCCCGAAACGCTTTTTCCCGAGAAGATTTATTTCCGGCATACATCGTCCCATAACTGGTATCGCCTTTCATTGCGTACAGGTTCTCCCAGCTCATGCTGCCGATCTGCCTGTCGTTAATATGGGAGTATAAATTGGTAAATCCCGCGTCCAGCACATCCCCCGCCTTCGTCTTCCCCAGACGGAGTTCAAAAGAGCCGTCATAAGTGATCACCGGCGCTTTGCCCCCACACCCGCAGAGTCCCAAAAGCAGAAGACACAGAATTGCTGCTAATAAAAAGTTCTTCTTTCTCATATCCTTCTCCTTTACAAAACAGCCTGTATTTCGTTCCTCATAAATTCTTTATCTTAAATTCCCGCTCATGCTCCCTGCGCTGGTCTTTCTTTGCAATATCCTGCCGCTTATCATAAAGCTTTTTACCCTTTGCCAGACCGATCTCCATTTTGGCAAGACCTTCTTTGATGTAGACCTGAAGCGGCACAAGCGTATAGCCCTGCTCGGAAATCTGCCCTTTCAGCTTCATGATCTGCGCGCGGTGCAGCAGCAGCTTTTTCGGACGCATCGGGTCTTTATTAAAAATATTTCCTTTCTCATAAGGACTAATATGCATGCCGTACACAAATACCTCACCGTTATCGATATGCACAAACGCCTCCTTGATGCTGCACTTCCCCATGCGCAGGGATTTCACCTCCGTGCCGTGCAGCACAATGCCCGCCTCATATTTATCCTCGATAAAATAATCATGAAACGCTTTTTTATTATTGGCGATCAGCCTGCTTTCATGTGCCATCCCACTCTTCACACTCCTCCCACGGAATATCAAAATCGATCGTTCTCGCCGCCATATCAACTCCGGATACCTGAACGCGGATCGTCTGTCCCAGCTTATAAACCTGTCCGCTCCGCTCCCCGATCATTTCATAGGTGCTTTCATTGTAGTAAAAATAATCACCCGGCAGCTTCGAGACATGGACAAGCCCCTCAATCGTATTCGGCAGCTCCACATAAATGCCCCAACCCGTCACACCGGAGATGACGCCCTCATAAATCTTACCGAGCCGCTCCGACATATATTCCGCTTTTTTTAATTTGTCCGTTTCGCGTTCCGCCTCGTCCGCACGGCGCTCTAAGCGCGAGCATTCGCTCGCGACACCCGGAAGGATCTCCCGGTAATGCGCAATGCGGTCTTCCTGCAGTCTGCCACGCAGCGATTCCTTGATGATGCGATGGATCTGCAGATCGGGGTAACGCCGGATGGGAGACGTAAAATGACAATAATATTTACACGCCAAGCCAAAATGTCCGCTGCACTCCGTTGTGTATTTCGCCTGCTTCATACTGCGCAGCGCGAGTCTGCCGATCATCGTTTCTTCCGGCGTGCCCGCAACCTTCGCAATGAGTTTCTGGATTTCCTTCGGATGAATCTCTTCCCGGCTCATTTTCAAAGTATAACCGTAATTGCGGATAAACGTGCCGAGCTGCATGATCTTGTCAGCGTCGGGCGTCTCGTGTGTTCTGTATACAAACGGGAGCTCCTGCCAGTAAAAATGCTGTGCGACCGTCTCGTTCGCCATCAGCATAAATTCCTCGATCAAATCCGTTGCGGCATTGCGCTCGTAAGGCTTAATTTCTGTTGGACGTCCGTTTTCATCAAGCAGGATCTTTGTTTCCGGAAAATCAAAATCAATCGAACCGCGTTTTTTTCTTTTTTGCCGCAATATCTTGGCTAGCGCTGCCATATCGAGGAGCATGGATGCGATCTTAGCGTCTTCGGCATTTCCCTTTTCTCCGTCCCCCGTCCGCTCCTGCAGAATTGCCGCAACTCCCGTATAGGAGAGACGTCTGTCCACACAGATCACACTCTCCACAATCTCATAGTCGGTCAGTTCTCCCTTTTCGTCGATCGTCATCAGACAGCTTAATGCAAGACGGTCTTCGCCCGCATTCAGCGAGCAGATTCCGTTCGAGAGCGCATGCGGCAGCATCGGGATCACGCGGTCAACCAGATACACGCTTGTCCCACGTTTTTTTGCCTCATGGTCTAATGCGGAATTCTCCTGCACATAATTGCTGACGTCGGCAATGTGGACGCCGAGGCGGTAATACACCCCGTCCCTTGTCAGGCTGACCGCATCGTCTAAATCCTTCGCGTCTTCCCCATCTATCGTCACCATTGTAAGGCCTCGCAGATCGCATCTTCCGGCACAATCCGCCTCGGATACGGGCTTTGCCGCGCGTTCCGCCTGATTCATGACTTTTTCGGGAAATTCCACCGGAAGCTCATGCCCCAACACGATCGACATAATATCCACGCCCGGATCGTTGCGATGTCCGATGATCTGCGTAATCTTTCCTTCCGGGCGCCTCCTGTCATTTCCGTAATCCGTCAGTTCGACGACCACCTTGTGTCCATCAACCGCGCCCTTTGAATGCTCTCCCGCAATAAAAATATCGGTGCCGAACCGATCGTTATCCGGTATCACAAATCCGTAATGTCTGCTGCTCTCATAGGTTCCGACAAGTTTTGTCGTCCCCCGCGCAAGAATTCGCACGACCTCTCCCTGCGTACGCTTTCCGCGCATTCCGGGCAGAACTTTCACCTCGACCGTGTCGCCATGAAACGCACCGTTCATTCCTTCCGCTGCAATATAGATGTCTTCCGCCTGTCCCTCGATCTCTACAAATCCAAACCCTTTCGCATGCGCGGTCAGTTTTCCCGTGACAAGCTTCTCACCCGCGCGCTGATAGCGCCCCCTGCGGTTGATCTGGATTCTGTTTTCCGAAAGAAGCTCCGTCAGCGCCTGCTTAAAAGCCCCCCGATCCTCACTTTTTACCTGCAAAAGCACCGCCAGATCGCGTTCCCGCATCGGCACATAGGATTTCTCCTGCATCAGGTCACAAATCATTTGTTTTTTTACTTCTAACTGCTGTGATTCCACAATCCGTCATTCCCTCAACTGCTTTCTAATTTCTTTCGCTGAAAAAACACTCCGCAAACTCGTGCATAGGATTTTCCCGCAAAAGAAAAAAACAGCACTCTGCATAACAGAGTGCCTTGTCATTAAAATCTTGTGATATTTAGCACGGCAGAAAGAACGATCATCACGATCACCAAAATGGCGGTCCACTTTACAAGCTTTCCCTCCATGGAACGTCCTTTATTCTTGCCCCAGTAAGTCTCCGCGGCACCGCTGATCGCGCCAAGCCCCTGCTGCTTACCTTCCTGCATCAATACCAATCCTGTGACTAATACACTCACTACCATTAAAATCACATATAAAACCACTCTTAACGGACTCATTGCCATTCCTCCTGTCTAACGACATGATACCCTGACCACTGCGTACCCTATCTTTCGATATCATATCACACCCGCTTACTATAGCACAAGAAAAAAAGAATTTCAAGCCCTATTTGATGCTTTTAACCGCTCAAAGCGTCAGCAAATCAAAAAAATCATCTTCCGCCTTTGTTGTTTTTCCGAGCAGATACGCCTTCATCTCCGTATGCGCCTCTCCCAAATCCGCAATACATTGTTCCCGATTATGTTCATGGATGCCGCCCGCCGCTTCAAACAGTTCGTAATAGCTTCTGTCCTCCCCATGCTCCGCAGTCAGCACCTCCCATGCTTCTTTCGTCTTACATCCCATCGTATGCGCCGTCAAAAAAGCAGTCAGTTCCCCGCGCAGCCTGCTGCCAAGCCAGTCATCATAGCGCAGGCGGAGCAGCGCCGCACGCGCCTTCTTTTTTCGCTGCTGGGAACAATAATGGTCAATATTGTTTTCCCTGCTGCCGTAATCCTCCTCGCCGCATAAAAGCATTTTGGAAAATCCCTCGTCCTCCGCCGTTTCCATTAACTTCTCCAATGCAGCATCCCACCTTGCATACCACTCATCCGTTCCCGCACTCGCAATATCCAAAAGATACGGATTGTTTAACAGTCTGTCCCCTGCAGCAAGCAGATGACCGACTCCCTGTTCCTCATCCGCTAAAAGCGGCTCGCGGATTCCGATGCACGTCAAACGCTCACAGCCTCGGAAGACACCTCTGCCAATTCCGACCTGCCGATGGGGCATGCTGACCGTCTCAAGCTGTTTACAGCTGGCAAACGCCCAATCCTCAATCTCACGGATACTTACCGGCAGTACGATCTCCCGTACGCCGTCACAGCCCCAAAACGCTTTTTTTCCGATCGATGTCACCGTCTTTTCATCAAGCCGCTCCGGTATCTGTAACACCCCGCCGATATGCTGTGCGCCTGTGATCCGTACGCAATCTTCTTCCTCTCCACATACGTCTTCATACAAAAAGACGGTATTCTGCATGATCACAATTCCAGTTCCTCCATCTCCCGTAAAAGCGCTTCACGCCGCTCGCTGAGCATCAGTTCTTTGCTGTGCCGCTCATAATCCTCACAGCCAAAACGCGCGACAAATCCCGCGCAGCTCTCCGTCACGGTCATATGCGTGACAAGCAGCAGTAGCTCATTTCCGTCCGCAAAGACCTGCTCCACAAAAGAAAACAAATGGTGAAGGCATTGCTTTGCCTGTGCCGTCTCCTGCTTTGCACCTGCCGCTTCCTGTTCAAACGCCCGCCTGACCGCCGCAAACTGCTCTCCCGTAACAGGCTGTTCTCCCTCAAGAAGCAGATTTCTTTTTTGTTCCCGCAGAAATGCGAGCACCCGCTGGTGCATCCGCTTGTCCTCCGCGGAGAGCGCATTCGCCGCCGAGAGAGAAGCAAGCAGACGCTCCCTCGCCGCAATCTGTATCGAAATTGCCTCCGCTGCTGAGGTACCCCCCTGCCCCTGCTCCGCAGGAATGCCCAGCTGCGTTTTCACATGCCGTAATACCTGCAGCAGATTTTCCAGATAATCCGTCTTTTCCATGCATTCCCTAAGCATGCCGTCCGTCTTATCCGTCAGCATGCCGAGCAGGGAAATCCGCTCATCAAACGGTGCGTTTTCCGCCTTCCTGCGCATGTCCTCCGACGCGCTTCCCTGCAGGATCTCACTGATGTGATAGTCTTTTTTATATTTGCAGTACAGGTCATAATACGCCATAAACTCCCTGACAACCCGCTCATGCGAAAGATACTGCCCGACCAGCTCCTCCGTAACGGCAAGCGATTCCTCCTCATATAAAAAGAGCATCTGCGATAAATCCTCCCAGCCGCGCGCCGTCACATACGCACGCCCCTTCGCCGTCATTTCCATCAAATAAAAATCCTGCTTTTTTAACTCCAGATAATTCAGTACGGCGCGATGCAGACCTGCTTTTTCCGCATAATTCTTCCACGCCTCATAATCCGCCTCCACGCTCAACACTTTCAGGCGGTCTAACGTAACCACATCAAATTCACGCGCGCTGCGGTTATACTCCTTCGGGTTTCCCGCAGTCACAATGACCCAGCCCTCCGGCACGCGGTGTCCGCCGAACACTTTATATTGTAAAAATTGCAGCATAGACGGCGCAAGCGTCTCCGAGACACAGTTGATCTCATCCAAAAACAGAATGCCCTCCTTTAAGCCGCTCTCCCGCATCACTTCATACACGGACGCAATGATCTCGCTCATCGTGTATTCGGACACGTCATATTCCTTCCCCTCGTATTCCCTGTGGCAGATCACGGGAAGTCCAAGGGCCGACTGCCTTGTATGATGCGTCATGGAATACGAAACAAGCGCAATGTGAAGCTCCTGCGCAATCTGCTCCATGATCGCCGTCTTTCCGATCCCCGGCGCGCCGACCAAAAAAATCGGCCGCTGCCGCACGACCGGTATGCGATACTCCCCGAACGCATCTTTCTTCAAATATAATCTGACCGTATCCTTAATATCCTGTTTGGCTTGTCCGATGTTCATCCCGCTATCCTTCCTATTATCTTCTTTTGAGGCACCTGCCTATCTATTCCTATTTCACTCCGAAAGCGCATCCTCGTCAATACAAATGCGTACCGCCCACGCCGGCGCGGTATTCGGCAGTTCATTCTCGTTCAGAAACGCAAACACCGTCTCATAATCCGGCGCTTTTTCCGGATAAACGCCCTGCCCGTCCGTAAAATAGATCATGCCCTTTAAGTTTGCGATTTCTCCGCGTTCGATCAGCGCATCCACATACGTAAACACGGGTCGAAAATCCGTACTGCCGAAGCCCACAAGCTTTCCCTTCGTCAAAAAAGCATCCAGCTCGCCCTGATCGTGAATGACGGTGTCGCTTCGGACTTCATGATCGCACTGAATGATATGGACCAGCATCTCGTCAAAAAAGCAGGCGCTTGTTTTCATGATGGAATAGGTATGCCGAAGAAACGCGCGCACCGTCTCCCCGCGGCATGACGCCGACGTATCGATCGCGATCACAAAATCATGAATCTGATTCACCTCGCGATATTCGTGCGGCTCCACGATCGGCACATTCCCGTATTGCGAAAGCCCGTAGGTATACGCAATATAGTCGAACTCCTCCTCATTGCTTTTTACCACTTCTCCCGGCACGACAAACCGACGTAAAAAAGCACGGTAATCCACCCGGTCCGTCGTTGCCTCCGCCAAATTCTCCTCCACGGCACCCGCGTTCTTTCCCTGCGAAAACGACTTTAACTCCGCCTTGGCACGCTCTGAGATCCGTTTCCATTCCGCAAGGGAGATGACAAGCTCCTCCCGCTCTCCCCATCCGTCATGGTCATCCATAAAAAAAAGTCGGGCAAGAAACGCCTGTTCATCCACGGCAAGCGGATTCTTACGCAAATACCGATACAGCTTTTCCGCCGTCAGTTTCACGCCCTGATTTTCAAAATAGGAAAACGCTTCTTTTTTTCGCAGATCCGACTTTAACTCCGTTTCCGGCAGCATCAGCTCCATCACCGCATGCTCCGCCGCAAGATCAACCGCCAGATCCCATACTTCCTTCTCCACCTTGTCATAGCGGAAGCTGTGTGAAAAAAGAAAATGGAACAGGACATGGAGCATCATGCGCATCACGGACGCCTGCTCCTTCCGGTAGGCGCGGATGACCGCCTGCGCATCATAATACAGGTGCCGCCCATCGCAGGAAAAACCGCTTACGCCCGCCTTTTCCTGCGGCAGGAGCGCCGCAAGCGCCACATCCAGAAAGCGCATATGCATTAAAATCCGGTCTCGTGAAAGCTGTATGATCTGAGCTGCGAGTGTCGAAATACGCGCAGCTTTGTCTTCTTTTTTGAGTGCTGTCATAGTATGAATGATTCCTTTTTCATCCTATTCATTGTAACAATTTTGCCGTTACCTATTCCCTATCGTATCACAGCCGCCGCCGCATTTCCACTCTTGGTTAATTGTTACGACATTTATTACGACGTCTGCCGCAATGAATGATCAAAAGTCTATTTCCACTTCTTCTAATTCATAAAAAATACCATGTACCTTATGATACGAGACCCCTATCGTTGGTTGCAGCAGTCCATACGATTCTTCCACTTCTAAATACTTCTCCTGACCGATCATGATCACCTTCTCATTCCTGAGCGAAAAAACAAATACAAAAAATCCAAGCCATAATCCAAACAAGAAAACAGCCGTCGTACTGATTATGGAGAAAATGCACAATCGCCTGATGGCGGTATGCTGCCGCGGTTTCATAAATACGACCGACATCCAATAAATCAGAGCTATGATAAACGCGATCATAATACCCGCACCAAAAAGATCCAGTATGGCTACAAGCTGTATCCGTATTTCCCATTTCAATAACAGAGCAATCATCAGACGCAGCATGATAATAAATACCCACACACAGTAACTCCGTCCTATCACAGCAAAGATTTTTCTACAATGCTGTTTCTTTTTTATATAATCTTCCGCGACCTCCCACTCCTTCATTACCTCGGCAACCACTTCTGCCGCATACATGGAAAGCTCGCCGCCCTCATTCATGACCATTTTTACTTCCTGATAAACATCCTTCGGAAGCACCTCTTTCATCTTTTCGAGTGTAACGGCATCCGATGTAAAAATTTCCTCAACATTCATAACTTCGCTCATCATGCCCTTCCGCTTCTCCTTAAAACAAAAAATGCCCCAAAATTGCCTGGAGCATCATTGTTCAGATTATCATATGTACGAATCTTTCTCGTTTCTATTACCATAACCTAAAATCAAAAAAAATGCAATCCCAAAGAACAAATAGGATTGACGGTTTTAAGGGCAGCCATCTTCATGGATCGCTGCCCTTCCCAATAAAAAGTTGATTTTTTATTTCTCGTGATCTTCAAAACAAAGGAACGGATTGCGGTACTCGCTCACGCTTCCAAGCTCCTCCTCAATGCGCAAAAGCTGATTATATTTGCTGACGCGGTCGGTCCGGCACGGTGCGCCCGTCTTGATCTGTCCCGCGTTGACCGCAACGGCGAGATCGGCAATGAACGCATCCTCTGTCTCTCCCGAACGATGAGAAATGACGGCGCGGTATCCGTTTCGCTGCGCCATTTCGATCGCGGCAAACGCCTCCGTGACCGTTCCGATCTGATTCACCTTCACCAAGATCGCATTCCCTACGCCCAGCTTGATCCCTGCTGCCAGACGCTTCACATTCGTGACAAAAAGATCGTCGCCCACAAGCTGGATCCGATCGCCCAAACGCTCGGTCAGCTTCTTCCAGCCTTCCCAGTCATCCTCGTTTAAGCCGTCCTCGATCGAGATGATCGGATACTTATCGCAGAGCGCTTCATACATGGAGATCATCTCCTCCGTGCTCCGCAGCACACAGTACTCCTTCGTATCCGGATTGCTGCAGGTACATACCGCGTCTCCCGCTCCTGTATTTCCCGTGCCCGACGTTGTCTGCTCACAACCGCAGGATGCTTCCGTCTCTGCGCCGCAGCCGCACACGCCCGCCTCATAAGCGCCCTCCGGGATCGCATTGACGCCTCGCTGTCTCTCTGCTCTTAACAGCTCACTCTCCCCCGGAAAATAATACATGCCGGAATCTTCCTGATAAAGCTCGCTCGCCGCGACGTCCAGCGCTATGCGGATGTCCGATCCGGGATCATAGCCTGCCGCCTTGACCGCTTCCATGATCAACGCCAAAACCGCGTCGGCATCCTTTAAGGAAGGCGCAAAACCGCCCTCGTCGCCAACGCCGGTGGAAAGTCCTTTTTTCTTGCAGATCTGCTTTAAGTTATGATAAATTTCAGCGCAGATCCGAAGACCGTCCGTAAAAGAAACCGCGTTGACCGGCATGATCATAAACTCCTGAAAATCCACCGTATTATCCGCATGCTTGCCGCCGTTTAGAATATTCATCATCGGAACCGGCATCGTTTTGGTATTGACGCCCCCAAGATAACGGTACAGCGGCTGCTCCAACGCCAGCGCGCAGGCGCGCGCGCACGCCATGGATACGCCGAGTGTCGCATTGGCGCCCAGATTTCCCTTATTGTCCGTTCCGTCCTGCTCGATCAGCACATGGTCGATCATCTGCTGGTCTAACGCATTCAGCCCGATCAGCGCTTCCCTTATTTTGGTATTGACGTTATTTACCGCTTTTCTCGTTCCGAGTCCGAAGTACCGCTCCTCTCCGTCCCTAAGCTCCACCGCCTCAAATCGTCCCGTACTTGCGCCCGATGGCACGGACGCTCTTCCGATCGTTTTTTTACCCGTTGTTTCCGTCTCTACAACCACTTCCGCTTCCACTGTCGGATTTCCCCTTGAATCCAGAATTTCTCTTGCGTGCACATCCGTAATCCGTAACCGTAATGACATGTTGCTTCCTCCTGTCCGAAAAAAATAGGTATATCATTTGTATCTTACCCGACACAGGCGGATTTATTCAGAACAGCAGCGCAACATGCATAAAAAAGAACGCAAAAGAATGTTTCACATTCTTTGCGTTCTTTCGAAGAATCCGCATAGCGGATTCTTCTGGGGTCGAGAAATTTCCTATAAGATAAAAAGACTCTCGCCATGGTATCCTGTCACCCATGCGAAAGTCTTTTTTATAATAGCCCGTGAATTCTCTCAAGAAACCGAATCGTTTTCCATATTATCATAAATACAGCTCAAACGCTCCGCACTTAAATCAGTCTTACTTAAAATCGTGTAGCGGTCCTTCCTCGTCGATTGCGCACGCTGCCATACGTCCGTAAAAATCTCCTTTGTGATGCCGTAGCCTGACGGCTTAATGTCAAGCCCGTAAAGCGCGCATAACCGATAGAGCTTTGACACGTCGCGCTCCTGAAAAATACCTGCGCCGATGCTTCCCATTGCGACTGCCATTCCATGGGAAATCTTGATCTGGGGATAAAATTCCTCCAACGCATGGCAGAACAAATGCTCCGCACCGCTGCACGGACGTGAGCTTCCCGCGATCTCCATCGCAAGCCCGCCAAATACTAAGGCTTCTGTCAGAATATGAATAAAATTCTTACTCTTTAACGAGCGCTCCTCGCAGAACGCGACTGCATTATATGCCATTTCTGAGATCATATAGGCAAAATCATCGACTCTGCCGCCCTTCTTCGCCGCGTCAAGCTTCCAATCGTACAGAGCGGTATATTTGCTGATCGTATCGCCGATCCCCGCTTTTATCTGACTCTCCGGCGCCGCACGGATGATCTCAGTGTCCACAATGATTCCGGTCGGTATCTTACAGCCGAACGTCTTTCTGTTATGCCCGTCCGTCGCCATCACGGAAAACGGGGAGGCCAGGGAATCGTTGCTTAAGGTCGTCGGCAGACAAATATAGGGAATCTTGGCTACAAATGACGCATATTTCGCAACGTCTAACACTTTTCCGCCGCCGAAGCCGATGCACACGTCATAATCCTGCACGCTCGCATATTTGGCAAGCGCGACCGCAATGTCAAAAGAAGCGTCCTCCACCAGATATAGATCGCAGTGCCGGAGGTCCTTCTGAATCTCGGCGATCGTATCCGCAAACAGCTCCTTTAAGAGCTGTTCCGTCACGAACAATATTTTTTTATTCCGAATATCGGCAACGCACGCGGGCAGCATTTCATCCATATGCATAAACGCGCCGTTTTCCACGATCAGACAATAGGGTAAACGAAAACTATGCATTCCGTGCTCCTTCCGTCAACAAATTTCTGTCATTCCAAATCCGCCATGCGACAACACCGAAAGTGACAAGCTGCACGACAGAATATACGCAGAAAACCGCGATCAGATCAAAAAACCACATCAGCGCCGCCACAGCGCCGCTCCCCGCGCAGACCATCATAAGAATGACCGTCACGTTGTTATAGCTGTGATTGGATGTGCTTTCCAACTGTCCCGATACGGTATACATGGTAAGAAAGATCGTAACGATTTTTAAGAGCGCCGCCACAAAATAAAACACATAGCCCGCACGAAAACGCAGCCCGCCGTTCAAGTAAAACGGCATGATCTGCCAGTACACATACGCCGCCGTGGAAACTGCGCCCCAAAGAAAACATTTGCGAAAACGCCTGTCTTCCATGGAAAGCCATGCCGCTGCCACAAGCAGCATCAGATACCCCAGCAGATCCGAACAGACATCCACCCGCAGCCGATGACCAACCACATGATCGATGATCAATGACACCGTCACGGGCGCTTCTGTCCGAAATGCCTCATACGCCGGATACACAATTGTCGGAATACGGACATCTATGATCAAAAGCACCAGTGCGGTAAACAGTACATAATATTTGCGCATACCAATCTCTCTCAATTATTTCTTGATGAGCAGGGATTTTCCTGTCATTTCCTTCGGCTGTTCCATTCCCATAATTTCAATGAGCGTCGGTACAATATCCGCCAGACAGCCGTTTTCGCGCAGCGTATAGCCCTCGTCATAATTGACAAGGATAAACGGCACCTGATTTGTCGTATGCGCGGTAAACGGATCCCCCGTTTCATAGTCGATCAACTGCTCGGCATTGCCGTGGTCCGCACAGATGAACAGCGCGCCGTCCACTTCTTTGACCGCCTCGACTGCCTTTCCCACACACTCATCGACTGCCTCGACCGCCTTTCTTGCCGCCTCTAACACACCGGTATGTCCGACCATATCGGGATTGGCAAAATTGATGATCACAACATCGTATTTGCCCGACCTGATCGCCTCGGTCAAACGGTCGCAAACCTCATACGCGCTCATCTGTGGCTTTAAGTCATAGGTCGCCACATCCTTCGGGGAATTGACCAGAATCCGATCCTCTCCCTCGTTCGGCTCCTCTACGCCACCGTTAAAAAAGAAAGTGACATGCGCATATTTTTCCGTCTCCGCAATACGCGCCTGCTTCATTCCGTTTGCAGCAAGCCACTCTCCGAACGTATTGGTCACGGCGATCTTGTGGAATGCAACTTCCTTATTCGGAATCGTCGGGTCATAATCCGAGAAGCACACATAAGTGAGATCCAGTTTCTTTTCCCGCGCAAAGCCCTTAAAATCATCATCACAGAAGCAGCGTGTGATTTCCCGCGCCCTGTCCGGACGGAAATTAAAGAATACGACGGAATCCCCGTCTCCGATCGTAGCTACCGGCGCGCCGTTTTTCATTACGACGGTCGGTTTTACAAACTCATCCGTTTCCTCTTTATTATAAGAATTCTGAACTGCCTCCTGCGCGCTGGCTGCGGTCTGTCCCTCGCCCTTTGTCAATGCGCGGTACGCAATCTCCACACGGTCATAATTGTTATCCCGATCCATCGCATAATAACGTCCCGAAACGCTGGCAACCTCGCCGACACCGAGCTCCGTCATTTTTTCCTCAAGCTGCGCCACATAATCTTTTCCGCTCGTCGGCGGCGTATCGCGTCCGTCAAGGAACGCATGCACATATACTTTTTCCAGTCCGTTTCTCTTTGCCAGCTCCAGCAGACCATATAAATGCGTAATATGGCTGTGTACACCGCCGTCCGATAAAAGACCGAACATATGCAGCGCGGACTGCTTCTCTTTACAATTCTTCACGGCATCCATCAGCGCCGGATTCTCAAAAAACGTTCCATCCTGAATCTCTTTCGTAATTCTTGTCAGCTCCTGATATACGATCCTGCCGGCACCCATATTCAAATGTCCGACCTCTGAGTTGCCCATTTGTCCGTCCGGCAGTCCGACTGCCATCCCACTTGCGTTGCCGCGCACGAACGGGTATTCCGCCATCAACTTGTCCATGACGGGCGTGCTCGCCAGTGCGACTGCGTTTCCCTCCGCCTTTTCGTTCAATCCGTATCCATCGAGGATCATTAATACTACCGGTTTCTTGCTCATTTGATTACTCCCAATCCTTTCTTTTTTTATATTTAGTCCCAAAAGAAATGCCCTCGGCATTTCTTTGAAAGATTTGCGCTATGCGCAAATCTTTTTTATTCCACTCGAATCGAATCCAGCACGCGCTCAAACGCATCCATCCATCCGCTGCCCGCAGGCTGCGACATTGTGATCGTCGTCACCTTATCCTTTTCTGTCTCAACCGAGCACTGCACCTGCTCCAGCGCAATCCCCATCAGCTCATAGTTGATGCGGACGATCAGTGTATTATAACCGTTGATCGTCGTTTTGGTAAACTCGGTGCACTTCACATCCACCTCAACGTCATAATATTCACTGTAAAGACTTTCCAGCATGTAGCAGAAGGTTTCTTCCGTATATTGAAATGTAACGGAATCATTCTCCGACGTCATGATATTAATATTCGACGTATCATTCGGATAATTCGGCGCCAAATATAATCCTTCCGACTGCTCTATAAACTCTTCCGGAACCTCATAGCAAAGCCGCGGCCCCCCGGTCTGCTGCGGATCGCCGCCAAGGCTCTGCGCCAATCCGTGCCCGCCGCTTTCCGGCTCACTGCCCTGTGCATTCTGTGTCAAGCCATTCGGCAGGGATAAGCCGCCCTGCAGCCCATTTTGCGCATGATCTGTTCCGCCATCCTGTGAAAGATTATTCCCGTCACCCGGATTTCCTCCTCCAACAGGCGCTCCGCCGATGTATGCTTCCCCGCTTGCCTGCTCTCCCGGCGACCATACCTCTTCTTCCCTGGAACCTCTCTGTCTTCCCATGAATGCCCACAAAACCGATACGATGAAAAGAACTGCGGCCACTGCCAAAGCGGAGATGATCACAGCCTTGCGGTTTCGTTTGTTTGCTCCTGTCTGCAGCACATAGGAAGACTGCTCTGTCACCTGATATGCGGGATATTGCAATCGATTCTGTTGCCCGACTCCAGCCTGTTGCGGCATCCCCTGTCCGGCACTCCCCCACTGCGGCATGTTTAAACCGTTCCCCATCTGCTGCGGGCCGCTTACCTGAACAGGCTGCGCCACGGGAATCTCGTTGCAGTAAAAGCCCCGATAAAACTCACCGATCGTCTTATAACGCATGCCCGCATCCACCGCCATTCCCTTTAGCAGCGCCGCCTCCTGCACAGGCGTCAGCGTTACACCGTACTGCGACGGCGGTATCAGCGTATCATGCTCTTTCCTTGACAGCGCATCAACGGGCGTATGACCCGTTAAGCATCGATAGATCGTCGCACACAGCGCATACACATCCGTCCATGATCCCTGCATGCCATAAATCCGGTATTGTTCCTCCGGTGCATACCCCGGCTTGAGCATCACCGAGGCGCTCCTCTCAGCACTGCCCGCCATATCCCGTGCCGAACCGAAATCCAGCAGTTTTAAGGTGCCATCCTTCAGGATCATAATATTATCCGGGCTGATATCGCGATGGATCATGCCCTGACTGTGTACTTCGTTTAAGGACGCAAGCAACGGCTGTAACATCTGCATGACCTCACCGCTGGAAAGTCTTCCTCCCCTTCGCGCAAGGTAGCTTTTCAGCGTCTCTCCGTCAAGATACTCCATGATAATGTAGCAGGTATTATTCTCCTCAAAATAATCGCGCACGGACACGATATTCCTAAGTCCCGCAAATCGCGCAAGCATTCTCGCTTCCTGAATATATTTCTTTTTTCCGTCCGAAAAAAATACGCCCTTGTCTCCTTCTTCGGAGATCACCGTATTGCCGATGCCTGTATCCCTGCTGACAAATCCGACAGGATAATACTCTTTGATCGCAATCCGCAGTTCCAGGTTTCGGTCATAACCCAGATAAGTAATCCCACAGCCGCCCGCACCCAGCATTCTGCCGATCATATATTTCCCCTGCAGAACCGTGTGCGGCGTTAATATATGCGACGCAAGCTCGCCGGGGACCGGCAAACGATAGCCGCAGCGTGGACATCCGCTATGCATTTGTTCTTCCGTGATTCTGCTCATACAACCCGGACACAGCTCATGAATTTCCATACTCATCCTCCCCAGACACTCCTCAGACCCCAATCAGTCCTATCTTATTCAGTATAGCATATTTTTTCTACTTTTCTATGCTTTATCCAATAAAAAACAATAATTTCTTAAAAAAAGACTGCCGCAAAAGCAGCAGTCTCTTTTTCTTTCATTTACATTGCAATGTCTTGACCCACCGAACAATGATCCCTCACAGACTTATTTCACGTATTCGATGCTCATGGAATCAATGCTGGCATCAAATGCATCCGTCCATCCGCCGCCGGCCTGCTGCGTATAAGTGATCGTTGTGACTTTGTTCTTTCCGACCTCAACCGCAAACTGAACCTGCTCGATCTCCATGCCAAGCAATGTGTAGGATGCTCTGATCAGCAGCGTCTTGCAGCCGTTTAACTCAGACTTGGTAAACTCTGTACAATTCACATCGACCTCATAGCCATAGGTCTGCTCATACAGATACTCTACCGCCTCGCAGAAGCTGTCCTTCGTGTACGAAAACGTTACCTGATCTTCCTGAGACTCCATAATGTTGATGTTCGCAGTGTCATTCGGGAAATCCGGCGCATAATACATGCCGTCCTCCTGCTCTGTGAAGCCTTCCGGAAGATCATAATGTAACACCGGCGTACCCTTGCTTCCGCATGCTGCAAGTGTGAGCAGCATTGCACATACGAGTAAAATAGAACACAATTTCTTCTTCATGATTTCATTCTCCCTTGATTTCATAAATATTTGTTACAAGAAGTAATCTTAATACTTCTTTCCTAAATTGTCAACCCCGCCTAAGTCAATCTTGGGATTCTTTCTCCTCCTATGCGTTTTTATCCTTTATCTGCTCCAGCATGTATTCGGCATACTTTTTTGCCAGTTCTTCGTCAAACCGCATCGCATCCCCCGTGCGATACTCGTCCATTGCAGACACCAGCAGCTCCCGATATTGTTCGGGAATATTGGTAAGTCCCCATTCCCCGCCTTCTTTTTTGGATAAGATCATCTGATTTCTTTTGTATGCCAGCACCCTGCAGAGATTCAGGATCATATATACAGGCTGTTCCGCAATCTCCTCAGCCGCATTCTCGATATCAGACAGAATGCTGTCCAAATAATACGCCCGGTCAACCTCTGAAAAAACATCCTTGATTTCTTTTCCGCAGAGTGTCCTGCCCCTGTGATAAATGATCGTAAAATGCGCGGCTAAATCTTTGTCCGTTCCCTTCATTTTTTGAATATAGTCATCTGCATCCTGCCGGTACCGGTTCAGATGCGTGATTGAAAAGTGAAGTTCAAAGGGCGTCGGATAGACAAACGGTCTGCACACGCTCTCTCTGACAATACTGACCTCAATTCCTTTTTCAGGAGCCTGCGCATTCAATTTTACCACCATATCCATGAACTTCCGCTTACACGCATCGGAAATCTCCTTTTTGATCACAACCATGAGGTCGATGTCACTCTTTTGCGAATGAAAGCATCCCATTACGGCAGAACCGTGAAGATAAATACCGACAAGCTCATCTCCCAATATCTCCCTGCTTTCCCGTACGAACGAGCCCAGCAGCTCCTTATATTCGTCCACTCTGAATCTCCTCCCGCTTTGACCCAAAAAAAGAAATGCAGCGGCAAAGCCGACTCTGCATTTCTTTTTTTACGAAACGTATGTTACCCTAGATCGATCATTCCTTAATAATTTACAATCTTTCCGAACTCCGCCTTTAAGGAAGCGCCGCCAACCAATCCGCCGTCAATATCCGGCTGTGCAAACAGCTCTGCAGCATTGCCCGCGTTCACGGAACCGCCGTACTGAATGCGGACAGCCTCCGCCGTAGCAGCGTCATACATCTCAGCGATGCAGTCACGCACGCCCTTGCATACTTCCTGCGCCTGCTCTGTCGTCGCGGTCTTGCCTGTTCCGATCGCCCAGATCGGCTCATAAGCGATGACCATGCTCTTTACCTGATCTGCAGTGATGCCGACAAGATCAGACTTAATCTGCAGACGGATCCAATCCATCGTTACGCCCATTTCTCTCTGCTCTAACGTCTCGCCACAGCAAAGGATCGGGGTCAGTCCTGCCTCAAACGCCTTTTTCACTTTCTTATTTAAGAGCTCATCCGTCTCCTTAAAATAATCACGTCTCTCGGAGTGACCGATGATGACATACTTCACGCCTGCATCCACAAGCATCGCTGCCGAGATTTCTCCGGTATAAGCGCCCTTTTCCTCAAAATACATATTCTCCGCGCCTACCGCAACATTCGTTCCCTTTACTGCTTCTACAACAGGTACAATATCAATTGCAGGAACGCAGTATACAACGTCCACATCATCGGATTTTACCAAATCCTTTAACTCTGCGCACAGTGCAACTGCCTGACTCGGGGTCATGTTCATTTTCCAGTTGCCCGCTACAATTTTTCTTCTTGCCATGATCATTCTCCTTTTCCTATATGACTAGATACTCTATAACATGAGCTTGTCTCATGTTATTTGTCATCTGCTGCCACAACACCCGGAAGCTCCTTACCCTCAAGGAATTCAAGGGATGCGCCGCCGCCCGTGGAAATATGGCTCATCTTGTCCGCAAATCCTAACTGATTGACTGCGGCTGCGGAATCTCCTCCGCCGATGATCGTGGTCGCATCGGTAGCTGCCAGTGCCTTCGCTACGGCAATCGTACCTGCAGCCAATGTCGGGTTCTCAAATACGCCCATCGGTCCGTTCCATACAACGGTCTTTGCACTCTTAACGGCATCTGCATACAACTCCGCCGTCTTCGGTCCGATGTCCAGACCTTCTTTATCCGCCGGAATCTTGTCAGCATCGACATAAGATACCTCGATCGGTCCGTCGATCGGATCCGGGAAGGAATCCGCTACTGTCGTATCAACCGGAAGAAGCAGCTTTTTGCCAAGCTTCTCAGCCTTTTCCACCATTTCTTTACAGTAATCAAGTTTTTCGTTATCAACCAGAGACTTTCCGATCTCATAGCCCTTTGCCTTTAAGAAGGTAAATGCCATACCACCGCCGATGATAAGCGTATCGCACTTCTCCAAAAGGTTATTGATCACATTCAGTTTATCCGCAACCTTCGCGCCGCCAAGGATTGCAACAAACGGTCTCACCGGATTCTCTACGGCATTGCCAAGGAAATTGATCTCTTTCTGCATCAGATAACCGACTGCACACTCGCCGCCCTTTGCGCGGACCACATCCGTCACACCGGCAACGGAAGCATGTGCTCTGTGGGAGGAACCAAATGCATCGCATACGTAAATATCACAAAGATCGGCAAGCTCTTTGCTGAATGCCTCGCCGTTCTTTGTCTCCTCAGAACCGCGGAAACGGGTATTCTGTAAAAGAACCACATCGCCTTCCTTCATTGCCGCTACCGCTGCGGTCGCATCCGCTCCCGTTACATTGTAATCAGCAACAAAGTTTACTTCCTTGCCGAGCTTCTCGGATAATCTCTTTGCAACCGGCGCTAAGGACTCGCCCTCGTTCGGTCCGTTCTTTACTTTACCGAGGTGGGAGCAAAGAATCACTTTTCCACCGTCATTCACCAGCTTCTGGATTGTCGGCAGAGCTGCCACGATACGGGTCTCATCGGTAATCTCACCGTTCTTCAACGGAACATTAAAGTCACATCTTACAAGCACACGCTTTCCTGCTGCCTGAATATCATCTACGGATTTCTTATTTAATCCCATTTTCTTTCCTCCTGAACATTTTTTCAAAAGAAAGGTCCGGTCCCTAAAGACCGGACCTTTGCTAGGCCTACTTCTTCATGAGAGCCGCACTTTACTTATGCTAACTCTGCAAAATACTTAATGGTACGAACCATCTGGCTTGTGTAGGAATTCTCATTGTCATACCATGAAACAACCTGTACCAGATTGTCCTCGCCCACCATCGTCTGTGTAGCATCAAAGATGGAGCCATAGGTGCTTCCTACGATATCGGAAGATACGATCTCATCCTCGTTGTAAGCAAAGGACTCGGTTGCTGCTGCCTTCATTGCTGCATTGATCTCTTCCTTCGTTACGGACTTCTCAACCGTTGCTACAAGGATCGTGGTAGAACCGGTCGGGGTCGGCACACGCTGTGCGGAACCGATCAGCTTGCCGTTCAGCTCAGGAATAACAAGGCCGATTGCCTTTGCTGCACCTGTGGAGTTCGGAACGATATTGACAGCGCCTGCGCGGGATCTTCTTAAATCACCCTTTCTCTGAGGACCGTCAAGGATCATCTGATCACCCGTGTATGCATGGATCGTGCTCATGATACCGGACTTAATGCCTGCAAGATCATTCAATGCCTTTGCCATCGGAGCTAAGCAGTTCGTCGTGCAGGAAGCTGCGGAAATGATGGTATCCGTCGGCTTTAAGGTCGTGTGGTTTACATTGTATACGATCGTCGGAAGATCATTGCCTGCCGGAGCGGAAATGACAACCTTCTTTGCACCTGCATTGATGTGTGC
Source organism: Lachnospiraceae bacterium (assembly GCA_014804755.1). Classification (GTDB taxonomy): domain Bacteria; phylum Bacillota; class Clostridia; order Lachnospirales; family Lachnospiraceae; genus DLAJ01. Next base: position 22,542 of record JAAUZE010000025.1, read on the forward strand.
CTGTGCCTTCTCCTTGGAGGTATAGAAACCGGAGCACTCAAGAACTACGTCTACGCCCAGCTCGCCCCACGGACAGTTGTTTGCATCCGGCTCTTTGTAAATCTTCAGTGTCTTGCCGTCAACCGTGATGGAATCCTCGCCTGCCGATACCGTATCTGCCTTTGCATATTTACCCTGAGAAGAGTCATACTTTAACAGATGCGCTAACATCTTCGGAGATGTTAAGTCGTTGATTGCTACCACATCGTATCCTTCTGCACCAAACATCTGTCTGAATGCAAGACGACCGATACGACCGAAACCATTGATTGCTACTTTTACTGCCATTTTAAGAATCCTCCTACATATTTTATATTATTTTGGCTTGTCCGGAAACACGTGATGCATCCAAGATTTACCAAAATTCTATCAGCACGATTATTGTAACTAATATTCCGCCAAAATTCAAGATATAAATTGAAAAATATTGAGAAACTTTCTAAATTACGGAAATTGAAAAATCGCGTAAAATATGGTATTTTAGGGATAAAAAAGAAAGGAGTTACCTTTATGCCCATATGTGCTGACTGTCATTTACACTCCTCCCATTCGGGAGACTCCCATGCCCCCATGGAGACGATGATCGAAAAAGGCATCGCGCTCGGCTTAAAGAAGATGTGCTTTACCGAGCATATGGATATGGATTATCCGGTCTCGGAACGCGAATCCGGCAATATTTTTCTAGTCAACACAGATTCTTATCTGTATGACCTGATCCGCTGCAAAGAACGCTACGGAGACCGCATCACGCTCTTATTCGGCGTCGAGCTCGGCCTTCAGCCGCATTTATCAGGAAATAACGCCCGTTATGTCAACAGCTATGATTTTGATTTTGTCATCGGCTCCTCCCATGTGGTAAACGGCAAGGATCCTTATTATCCCTCCTACTATGAAGGACGCACGGAGGCTGAGGCTTACCGGGAGTATTTTACTTCTATCGTGGATAATCTCAAAAAATATACGAATTTCGATGTGTACGGGCATCTCGATTATGTTGTCCGCTACGGTCCGAACAAAAATGAAAACTATGCTTATGCGGACTATCGCGACGTCATCGATGTGATTCTAAAAAACCTCATCGAAAACGAAAAAGGGATTGAGCTAAATACCGCCGGCTTCTGCAAGGGTCTTCACGCACCGAATCCCTGCGCCGAGATTCTCAGCCGCTACCGCGAGCTTGGCGGAGAGATCGTCACGATCGGCTCGGACGCGCATACGCCGGAGGACATCGGCACCCACTTTACCGAAGCCGCCGAGATTCTTTCTTCATGCGGTTTCCGTTATTACTGTGTCTATGAAAAACGCGTGGCGGAATTCCTGAAGCTGTAAAAAGAGTCCGCTCACACTAATCATCCACGCCGCTAAAGCGGAATCTTAAATTCAGGTGGAGAAAGGTTCTGCGAAGCAGAGCCGTAGAACTTCTTAGCGAAGCGCCCACTGGCGCGAGCTTTAGAAGTTCTTCTCACACTATGATCCCCCCGCAGGCAAGATACTCCCCATCATAAAACACGGCAGCTTGTCCGGGCGTAACAGCGCGGACGGGCTGTTCAAATTTCGCTTCTAAACAGCCGTTCTCAAGCATGGTGACTGTCACAGGCGCCCCTCTGTGCGCATAACGGATTTTTCCGGTCAGCCGCCTTACTTCCCCCTCCCGCATCGGTTCGATTCCCATAAAGCTGACGTCTCCGCATAACAGACTGTCACAATACACCGCATCGTCCGGCACGAGCACGACCTCATTTGTCTCAGGCAGGATGCGCTCAACAAACATTCTCTCCCCGAGCGCGATCCCCAAGCCTTTTCGCTGTCCGATCGTATAATGGATCAATCCTTTATGCCGCCCAAGCACCCTCCCGTCCGGCGTTACGAAATTTCCTTCTCCCCGTACTGCTTCCGGTCTCCTGCGCGCAATAAACGCGGCATAGTCGTGGTCGGGGATAAAGCAGATCTCCTGACTGTCCTTTTTTCCCGCGACAGGAATGCCCGCCTCCTTTGCAAGCGCGCGCACCTGCTCCTTCGTATAACCGCCGACCGGCATCAGCGTACGGGCAAGCTGCTCCTGCGTCAGTCGGGAAAGCACGTAGGTCTGATCTTTTTCTGCCGTCACTGAATTACGCACGGCGTATCTTCCGTTTTCCCTCCGCTCAATCCGCGCATAATGTCCCGTTGCCATCCACTCCGCTCCCACGCTTTTCGCGTAACCGAGTACCGCTTCCCATTTGACATGGCGGTTACACATCAGACACGGATTCGGCGTGCGTCCGCGCAAATATTCTTCAACAAAATAATCCGCTACACGCTTTCGGAATCGTTCCGTAAAATCGACGGTCTCATGCCGTATGCCAAGCGCTTTCGCAACCGCTCGCGCATCTGAGACCATGCGCTCCTCCACATCCTTATTTTCCTCTCCCAGCACGCACATGGTGACACCGAGCACCTCAAAACCCTGTCTTTGCAGCAAATATGCCGCAACCGCGGAATCCACACCTCCCGAAAGCCCGACGACTGCTTTTTCTCTGCCCATGATCTTCTCTGCTCCTGTTTCTTTTTCCGTTGTTCTTTCATTCTTTTTTTGCACATATATTATTCATAATATCATAGGACACTTCTATGAACAAAATACTTTTTAAGGGAACCCTGATCCTGACACTGACCGGCTTCGCCTCGCGTGTCATCGGTTTCTTTTACCGTATCTTTTTATCCCGCACATTCGGTGCGGAGGGCATGGGGATCTATCAGCTTGTCTTCCCCGTGCTCGCATTATCGTTCTCCATCTGCTGCGGCGGCATCCAGAGTGCAATTTCCAAATTTGTGGCCGGAGAACCGACCTCGTGCGATTATCGGCATTCTTTCCGTGTGCTTCTATGCGGACTGACCCTGTCCGGGGTGCTTTCCGTGCTTTTTTCCGGCGTCGTGATCCTGAATGCGCCTTTTATCGCAGCGCGCCTTTTATGCGAACCCCGCACGGAACCGCTGCTTCGCATCATCGCCGTCTCCATTCCGTTTGCATCCCTGCACTCCTGTATCAACGGCTACTATTACGGCATTAAAAACACAAAGATCCCTGCCATATCGCAGATCCTTGAGCAGATCATCCGCGTAGGCACCGTATTTTTTCTTTACAAATACAGTCTGTCCCACCACATGCAGATCAATCTTTCCTGCTCGGTCTTCGGAATGCTTGCGGGCGAAATCTGTTCCGCTCTGCTCACGGGCACGCTCGTCATGTTCCGCTTCAACCGACGGATCGGCCGCCCCGTGCCATCGGTCCATGCCCTTTCGGAAATGCGGAAAAGCCCTGCCATGCACAAAATTCTGTCCCGCATCGTGGGTATGGCGCTGCCGCTGTCCGCAAGCCGCATTGTCGTCAATCTGTTGTCCGGCATTGAGTCCGTATACATTCCTCTGATGCTCGTCCGGTTCGGGATGTCGGATACGCAGGCGCTTTCCGTCTACGGAGTCTTTACCGGTATGGCGCTGCCGTTCATCCTGTTTCCATCCACGCTGACCAACTCATTCTCCGTTCTTTTGCTGCCGCTCATTTCAGAGGCACAGGAGCGCGTTGATTACGACAAGATCCGCCGCGCCTTTCATCGGACCGCCGCGTGCAGCATCGCCTTCGGTTCGCTGTGCTGTATCCTGTTTCTCGCGATCGGTCGTTTTGCCGGAAATTTCATTTTTCACAATGCACTGGCCGGAAGCTTCATTTTGACATTAAGCTTTATCTGCCCGTTTCTCTATCTCTCAACAACCATGTCGAGCATCCTGCATGGTCTCGGGCACACCGGCTGCTCTTTTGTGATCAACACCACGTCGCTTGGCATCCGCCTTGCTTTTGTTTTTTTTCTCGTTCCGGTCTACGGCATCGAAGCCTGCCTGTGGGGGCTTTTGGCAAGCCAGCTCTTCTGCGCGCTCTCTAACTCGTTTGCGATCCTGCACTATCTGAAAAAGAGCTGCGCTGCATCCCGTTGATCGCAGAAAAGGGATGTTATCCAAACGGATATCATCCCTTTTCCGACCCCCACACAAGCTTATACCGCAGCGAAAAATGCGCTCTGTACATTTTCGCTGTCCGAACAACAAAATGCGTCCCACGAAGCTTTGTTGTTCCAAATCATAGCGGTTTCCCCGACCGCTATGCACCCCTAGCGTATTTCATGCTCGCTCAGTCCGAGCATCTCATAAAAATGCTTTTTATCCTGATACATCTTATCATCCGCTTCCTTCAGCACCTCATCAATATTGACATTCCTGTCAGCCGGTGTCGTCTGCGTTCCTACGCTGCAGGTGATCCGGTACTCCTTGCCCGCCGTTTTGTTCACCAGCTCCAGCTGCTCGGTAAGCTGCTTGCGGAATTCAGCGTCAGCATATCGATCGTATTCATCATAGAATATCGCCACCGCAAATTCATCACCGCCGAAACGCGCACAGATACCGCGCTCCAATATGATCCTGTACAGCGTGCGCCCCACAGTCTTGATCGCGAAATCACCCTCACCATGCCCATAGTTATCATTAATGGTCTTTAGACCGTTCAAGTCAATGGAAACAACCATCAGCCAACCGTGCTCGTGATCACCAAGATACTTGGCAATATCCTGATAAAAGCCGCGTCGGTTATAAATCCCCGTAAGCGGATCGCGGACATAAAGCTCTTCCAGCTTGTCGTTTGCCAGCTTAAGCTTGCAGTTGAAATTCTCCATCTGCTGTCTGCTTCTCACAGAATCTAAAATATGGCTGAGATTCGTTGTAAAATTGCGGAGCTGTAGATAATCGTTCTCCTCCGGATCAAAATTGACCGCCAGATAACCAAATACAGTCTCCTGCACATGCAGCGGTACAAAAAACAGATTCTCCGTGTCCTCATTTATTTTTTCGGACGGGAATGGCTCCTTGCGCTTGTAACACAACAGCGGAACGGAAAACCCTTTATCCGCATGCCACTCGCCGAGTATGACCATTTCAATCTCCCTGCGGTCGTTCAGCCCCGGATTCTGCTCCATGATCTGTGCGCTGATGTCATCATAAACTTCCAGATAAGTGCCTTCCACGCAGAGATAAATATGCCGGTAAGTATCGAGATAGGAGAGATATTTCGGCAGGGTTTCGAGCACGCCGCCCAAGGTCTTTGTCCCTGTCATCTCATCGATCATATCATACATATTTTTGGAAAAATACCGATAAACAGTCAGCGCATTATACATCTTGTGGATCTGTACGGATGCACTGCCCTCCTGTATGGCACGGCAGCCGCACGACTCGGAAAACCGAACCGCAAACGGAATGACTGTACGGCGCTCCACATCATCCTGCTTCTGCATCACCCGGCAGATCAGCTCTACCGCCTGTTTTCCGCCCTCCTGCAAATCCTGCTGTGCCGTCGTTAACCGCGGCGTGAAATAGCGTTCCTCTTCAATCCCGTCAAATCCGGTCACGATCGTATCCTTCGGAATGTGATACCCCGCATTGTGCAGGCAGTCGCAGATTGTGAGCGCCATCGTGTCGTTAACAGAAATAAATGCGTCGGGCAGCGGCCTCATGCTGGCCAAAAATTCCTGCATCACCGCCCGGCACGGATCCTCCCAAAAATCTCCATAGCCAATATCTTCATCCGCCAATTCGATGCCGTACTCCGACGCCACATCGCGCACGACCTGAATCCGCGCATCGGAAAAGTCGTTGTTACGCAGGCCGCCCATCACAAAAAACGTCCTGCATTGATGCTCCTCAACCAAGTGGCGGACGATCTTTTCGAATGTATTCGTATAATCAAACAAGATACTGTAGCAGTCTTCCATCTCTTTGTCGATGGATACGACCGGTATCCCGTTTTCTTTTCCTTTTTTGATCAGACGCAAATTCAGCTCACTGTCCTTGATCTTTTCACAAAAAACGATCATTCCGCAGAGTCTGTCGTAATCAATCCGTTCAAAGATGCTCTCCTCACCCTGGTCATTCAGGTTGTGGAATTCTAATTCTTCAAAGGTGTTAAACACTTGTACGAACAGGTCGTGCTCTCTTGCCTGCTGATAGATCGCTTTCAGGGAATCTCTTTGAAATTCTTCAGCCGCGCGCACCAAACAGACCGCTATGGTATCTCTCATAACTCACACCTGCCTTTTTATGCGACTATCGTATCATATTTTACACGTCTATGCAACTAAACTCATAAAAAATGATAGTACTTTCAGCCATAAAAAGCAACTGTTCGGGCTTGATTTTATCGAATTTCGCGTTTTTTCGCCGGGGCTTGCGTATCTGTACATTTTGATTTATAATTGTTCTGTTTTTCGGGTGTCATGGACGGAGCAAACATCCGCCCGACAATCCACCCCCGATCACAGTCAGCAGCATGGAGGATGATTATGAGTTTCACATTTGAACGTTTGCTTCCCACTCCCGCACAGATTCGGGAGGAATATCCGCTTCCGGCACATTTTGCCGCTTTGAAGCAGGAGCGCGACCGGGAGATCGCAGATATTATCACAGGAAAATCCGATCGTTTTTTAATGATCATCGGTCCCTGTTCCGCGGACAACGAAGATTCGGTTTGTGATTATGTCAACCGACTGGCGGCGCTGTCCGACCGCGTAAAAGACAAAGTAATGCTGGTTCCGCGTATCTATACAAACAAGCCGCGCACGACCGGAGACGGTTACAAGGGGATCGCCAGCCAGCCTGATCCCCGTAAAAAAGAAGACTTTCTGCAAGGACTGATCGCTGTGCGCAGGATGCATCTGCGCGCCATTGAAGAATCGGGCCTGACCGCTGCGGACGAAATGCTCTACCCCGAAAACTGGGGATATGTGGAGGATGTGCTTTCCTATGTTGCCATTGGCGCCAGAAGTGTGGAGGATCAGCAGCACCGCCTGACCGTAAGCGGCTTTGACGTTGCTTCCGGCATGAAAAACCCGACAAGCGGCGATTTCAGCGTCATGCTCAACTCCGTCTACGCGGCGCAGCAGCCGCACTCCTTTATTTACCGCGGCTATGAGGTATCCACTTCGGGCAATCCGCTCGCTCACACCGTCCTTCGCGGCTCCGTGAGCAAAAACGGAAACAGCACGCCGAATTATCATTATGAGGATCTGAACCGGTTATGGGAAATGTATCAGGAACGCGATCTGCGAAATCCCGCCTGCATCATTGACTCGAATCATAATAATTCCGGCAAAAAATACGAACAGCAGGTGCGTATCGTTAAAGAGGTTCTGCACAGCCGCAGATTAAATGCCGACATACGCGCGCTCGTCAAGGGCGTCATGGTCGAAAGCTATATCGAGCCGGGCTGCCAGAAGATCGGCGAGGGTGTCTACGGCAAGTCCATCACCGACCCATGCCTCGGCTGGGAAGCCTCCGAGCGCCTGATCTACGATGTGGCGGAATTGTTATAAAAAAGAATGGCGCAGAGCGCCATTCTTTCGAAGAATCGCTAAAGCGATTCTTCTGGGGTAAGATATTTTAGAGGATAAAAAAAGAACGCTACGCGTTCTTTTTTTATCCTCTTGGATGTGCCTTTGCATAAACCTCTCTTAAATGCTTATGGCTCATATTGGCGTAAATCTGCGTCGTGGAAATATCGGAATGCCCGAGCATTTCCTGTACGCTTTTTAAGTCGGCGCCGTTTTCCACTAAATGAGCGGCGAAGGAATGACGCAGGGTATGCGGCGTAATGTCCGCCGTAATGCCTGCTTTTTTTGTATAGGATTTGATCAGCTTCCAAAAGCCCTGTCTGCTCATGGATTCCCCCGAACAATTGACAAAGAGCGTGTCACAGGACGGATCTTTTAACATGGAAACTCTTGCGCCGGATAAGTACTTCGCCAACGCCTCCCGCGCCGCCGTCCCGAACGGAATGATACGCTCCTTATTGCGGTCACGGCATACAATATAGTTCATGGGCATATTTAAATCGCTCAGTTTTAAGGTAATGAGTTCCGTCACACGGATTCCGGTCGCGTATAGAAGCTCCAGCATTGCCTTGTCGCGCACTTCCTTTGGCGCATTTCCCTTCGGCTGTTCCAACAGACGAACCACCTCGTCCATCGTCATAATACCCGGCATCTTCTTTTCAATCTTGGGTGCTTTCAGTCCCGCAGACACATCGCTTACGATCTTTCCTTCCTGAGTGAGATAATGAAAAAAAGCCTTGATTGAAGCGATGTTGCGCGAAATACTCGCAGGCGCAAACTTCTGCTCCTCTAAGTCTTTCACATACGCCTCCAGCACCGTTTCGTCGATCTGTTCAAGACTTGTCACGCCGCGGTCGGCAAGAAATTTCTGCACCTTGTTCAGATCTCTCCGATATGAGAGCTCCGTGTTATCGGAGGTCTTTTTCACGTTATGCAGATATTCCATAAACTGCCCGATTTCATCTTTCATGTATCCGCGTGCCACCCTCAAATATTTATGTTAATCAAAAAAGCGTGTTCACGCATTATTATAAGCAGAATTTTTAAGAAAAGCAATCGCAATTTTTACCCCATTTCGGGACATTTTCATCACATTTTGACAAAACTACCACATATCGGAAACAATACCATTTATGTCTACCACATATAGCAATTCGCACTTAAAAATTTTTTAACATTTTCATAACAATTAGGGAATTGATATATCCCTCCGAAAGGCAGCCGAGCACCCCCAGGAGGACGATCACGCCAATGCCCGTCAGGATCTGCCTCGTGCCGATCCCCCCATATCCGCCCCCCGCCTGTTCATAAATGCGTTCCGAAGTCCTGCACAGCAGAATGAACGCCGGAATATAAAAAAGAATCTGCGGGAACAGACAGATGCAAACAAGCCACAAGCCTTTCACTCCGTACACGGCATATGCCGCCGTTAATGTCATGCCGAATGCCAGACCATACCACGCCGTATATCCATATCGGACAAAACGCCCTAACGGCGTCACGGAAAGTAAAAGCATGAGTACAACAGTTCGCATGCGCAGCCCAAGCACATAGAATAACAGGCGGTTTTTATGTATATCCAGATAGCCGATGTAGTGCGTTTTATTCGCTCCCATCATATCCCCGCTGCCCAAAAACCAGCTTCTTCCCAGCACTAAGAGCGCGATCCCGGCAAAAAAGCCGATCAAAAAGGGAGCGCTCCCGCTAAGCAATGCGAGGCGCCCTCTTTCATGTTCTCTCATATAAATCCCCCACAGCTCGTTTTTATATTATATGAGCCTCACTGCGCGGACATTCTTTATTTAACAATAACGGCTGCGATATGCCAGAATCGCCGCCACAGTCTTCGAATCCATGAGCTTTCCCTCATAAATCATCTGCGTCAGCTCCTCCACATCCATCGGCACGACATCAATGAATTCGTCCTCATCCAGATGCTGGCTCGACGGAACCAAATTTCTCGCCACATAGACGTCTATTTTTTCATTGCAGAATGCGACCGTTGTATTTAAGCTGATCAAAAAGGAAAGCTCCTCACTGCGATAGCCCGTCTCCTCCTCCAGCTCGCGCGCCGCTGCCGTCTTTGTCGGCTCATCCTTGCCGTTTAATCCCCCTGCCGGAATCTCAAGCGTCACCCGGTCAAGGGCATTACGGTACTGCCGCACCATTAAGATTCTGCCGTCCTCCGTCACCGGTACGACCGCCGCCGCTCCGTTATGACCGATAAAATCCCACTCCACAATATTACCGTTCGGCACCTGCACCGTATCACGGTAATAGTTGATGATGGAGCCTTTATAAACCAATTCCCGCTTTAAGCGTTTCCACTCACTCTCCTGCATGATCAATCTCCTTCTCTTTTCACCTGCCCGCTGACAACAACCGGTCCACACTCACAAGCTTGACGCACAATGCAAAAAGCTTTGCCGTCTCCTTCATCTCTTCCGTGGTCGGGAAGGAAGGTGCAATACGAATATTGCTGTCGTGCGGGTCTTTTCCGTACGGATAAGTTGCTCCCGCATCGGTCAGCACCACGCCCGCCTCCTTACATTTTCCAACGATTGCGGCCGCGCAGCCTTCCATCGCTTCAAAAGAGATAAAATAACCGCCGTTTGGCTTTGTCCATTCGCCAATCTCCAGACCGGATAACTCCTGATCAAGTACGGCAAGCACCGCCTCGAATTTCGGACGCATAATCCCGGCAAGCTCCATCATATGCGCATGCATCCCCTCTATATTTCCGAAATATTTGACATGGCGCAGCTGGTTGATCTTATCATAACCGATCGTCTGTATCGTCATTGTCTTTTTAATATCATTCAAATTCTTCTGCGAGGACGCGATTGCTGCGACACCTGCCCCGGAAAATGTCACTTTGGAGGTGGAGGCAAATTCGTAAACCATATCGGGACTGCCCGCCTTCTCACATTCGCTCAGGATATCCAAAATCTGATCCTGCCGCTCTGTTTCTTCATATAAATGATGCACGGCATACGCATTATCCCAATAAATGCGGAAATCCTCTGCGGCGGGCTTTAACGCCGCAAAACGCTTCACCGTCTCGTCCGAATAGGAATACCCCTGCGGGTTGGAATATTTCGGCACGCACCAGATTCCCTTCACCGATGCATCCGTATTGACATACTGCTCCACCAGACTCATATCCGGTCCCTGCGGCGTCATCGGAATCGTGATCATCTCGATTCCGAAATGCTCTGTAATCTTAAAATGTCTGTCATAACCGGGCACGGGACACAAAAATTTCACCTTATCCAGTTTGCACCAAGGTGTGCTTCCGCATACACCGTGCGTTACGGAACGGGAAACCGTGTCGTACATAATGGACAGACTGGCATTTCCACAGACGATCACATTCCGGGCAGGCACACCCATCATATCTCCCATCAGCTTTTTTGCCTCCGGAATACCGTCCAGCGTCCCATAATTGCGGCAGTCAACGCCCTCCTCGGTCTCTAAGACAGTCTCCGCACTCAACACATCCATCATATCCATGCTGAGATCCAACTGCGCAGGTCCCGGCTTTCCTCTGGACATATCCAGCTTTAATCCCTTTGCCTTTGCATCCTCAAACTGCTGCTCCAATTCTCTCTTCAACGCTTCCAGTTCTTCCTTTGCCATCGACTTGTAAGATTTCATAGCACACCATCCTTATCGTTTTTCGCTTTCATGCCGCTTTTTCAGCATTGTGAATGATCCGGGCTTGTTTTTTCCATGCTCTGCCCATAGCCGGCATCTTGCGTGCATTATTGCATTATTGTATACAATCTACGCATACCTTTCCTATCATACACCATGCTTCGTACGGATGCAAGAAAAAAAATCTCTAAACTGAAAGAAACTCACGTTCCGTCAGTTTAGAGATTCGCTTAATCAAAGGAATGCACCGTAAATGCATTCTTTTTTATTCATTTCCGTCCTCCTGTGCACCGACAACGCCGGAAATGACCGACGTCACTGCCGCAATGATCACGGCTACGATGACCGCCACCGCAATGATCCCAACAAGGATCCAGGCTGTCTGCGCATCAAGCGTCCCTTCCGTGCCGTCGCTCGCAAACACGCCCGCACAGCCCGAAACCATATTCATCAGCATAACGGCAAGCATTGTCACGCCCACATAAATCAACGACTTGATCTTGTTCCATACCCTCATGAATCTTCGCCTCCGATTGTTTTTACGCGCGTGAATGTCTCCACGCTTTTTTCATTTTAGCACTTTTTGTCCGACACCGCAAGACCTACAACCGCTTAAATATCTCTGTCTCCTGCTTCAGGCTGATAGCGATGGACTGATTTTCTTCCATATGCTGCCGGATGCTTTCCATATCGCCAAGCAGCGTCTGTGTACTTTCGGCTGCGTTGCTGACCCCGCTCACACCTTCTTCGATCGAATGCGCGATCATCTCAATAGAATCGGCAATTTCTCCGATCCGCCCCTGCAGACGGTCCATACGCTCCGTAAATTCATGTACCACGCTTTCGATATGATCCGCTTTATTCTTATATTCCGTTCCGCCCGCCGCAAAATTCTTAAACTCCGGCAAAATGAATTCGTTCATATAATTCACCAGATCATTCGCGTTCTCCGCAAGATGATTGACTGCATGCAGCACAACGCTGTTAATGCTTTGGATTCGGTTTGCCGCCGCCTGACTGGCCGTTGCAAGCTGACTGATCTCCGAAGCAACCACCGCAAATCCCTTTCCTGCCTCACCTGCCCGCGCGGCTTCTATAGATGCATTTAATGACAATAAATTTGTCTGGCTGGCGATCGTCAGAATATCGTTTGTCAGACTGTCTACCTGCTTTACGCTCTCACTCTCTTTGATCGCCTGCTCCAGCACCTTCAAAATCTCATTGATCTTACTTTCCGTAGACTCCATGGTCACATGCGCCGTATGCTCAATCGTATCCGCATGTTCTTTCATCTCAGTCGTATCACGCTGAATATCCATCGTACTCGCAACCATTGCGCTTACTTCTTTTTTTACCTCCGCCGCATTGGTATTGATACGCGCCGCACCCGCCGACATGCCTTCCATCGTAGCGGTCAATTCTTCCGTCATCGCAGACAGATCCGACACGCTCCCGTTAGACGTAATGATGCTGTCCCGTACTTCACTGACCACTTCTTCCATTTTTCTGGAATTGTGGACGATCATCTTAAAAATATTTTGCAATTTTTCCATGAACACATTGATCCCGTTTCCGACCTCTGCAATTTCACGATTGGAAAAGATCGTGACACGGCGTGTCAGATCCCCTTCGCGGTGATCAATATCCGATATGATCCCGTTAATCTCACGCTGGGTTTTTCCGAGCGGCCGGATGACCATCCTGAACACACTCACCAGCGTCGCGATCAGTGCGATCACGCTGATCGCTACAACAACCGCGCTTAAAACTAACGCCTGCTGATGGATAACTGCCTGCTGTACGCTTGCCTTCTGCGCATTCTCCTGCATATCGTCCGACATTGCATCAATGCTGCTCTGCATTGCTGCAGCGTACTCCGATATCGCGCCGTTTGCCAATGAATACGCGTCCTCATTATTTCCCGCCGCACTGTAAGCCAGCAAGTTGGCAATCTCCCATTTCAGCCCCTCATAATTTTCAAGAAGGCTCTCGTAATTGCCCCTTTGATCGTCTGACATGTAACGCTGATAGTCTTTTAAATGCTCATCCAATATCCCCTCATTTTCGCGGATCGTATTTACCAGCAGGATCATCGTATCCAGATCGGTGGCAATAATATGGGAAAGCGCCAGCTTATGAAGGTCCTGCGTTTCTTTTTGAAGCTCACTCAATGCGGTGATTCCCGTCAGATATTTATCCGTGATCTCAGATGCATTCGTATTGACTCGCTGTATATTGATTGCTGCAATGACGTTTGAAACAATGCAGACAATTCCCAAAATAAAAACCGGTAATAACAGGATCACTTTTGTGCTGATCCGCTTTTTTGCACCTGTGGAGGTGCCGTAATCTATCTGATTCATGACCTCACCCCCCTTAATTGACCGTTGAAGCGGTGATTCCCGCTACCAGCGCATCGATCAGCTCCTGCGGCTTCGTTCTTGACGGATTGCCGGCCGCCAAAGTTTCTCCGAACTCCGCAAACGGCGTCCAATAATTATTTCCCACTCTCTGAAGCACGCCATATTGGGACTGTTCAATGACTGCGCGGATCGCAGGTACCTGATCGACCGCATCAGAAGACGCTGCCGCAATGTTTGAGGGACCCTGATTACGCACCTCAAAGCGCCGCACCTGATTCTGTTCATTGGTGATCCACTCCGCAAACTTATGCGCCCATTCCAAATGTTCACTGTAAGCATTGACTCCCACAAGCTTATAGCCCACAAACGAAGACATCTGTATCTGCCGTCCCGCACAGGTATAGGTCGGAAGCTTGACCGCTCCGTAATCAGCTCCCCATGTCGCCTGCACTTCCATTGCATTCCACACGCCGCTGACACCCGCGATCACGGTTCCATCCTGTATGTTTGAAATAAATTCACTGTCGGGAATAGACAAGAATCCCGGATTTTCCGCAATATCCAGCATGGCATTCACGATATCCACACCGATAATATCACCCTCGGTCGTATTCCAGTTGCAGTAATTTGTCACGCCATCCTCATTCAATCCGAATTCCAATCCCGTATTTCCGAAAAAAGCATACAGATACCAGCCGGAATCCCACTCCATGGAAAATTTCTTCTCATTCTCAGCCGCGATCTCCAAAATCCGATCGAGTGATTGCACATCCTTTTCCGTAAAATACCTTTTATCATAGTATAAGAAAAAGCCATTGTCGGCGCTCATCGGATAAGCATATAGCGTATCCCCGATGCTTGCCGCCTGCACGGAACCTTCCGAATTGACTTTCCTTATCTCATCCGGATTCGGTACCTCAGAAAGCGTTCCGCCCGCCGCAAGACTGATCAGCTGATCGTCTGCAAGCGTAAAGACGTCCGCCGCGCTATGAATATCACTTAACATACGATCCCTTGTGCCCGAATCGGAGGCCTCGATGATCTGAATATCAAACTCCGCCTGTCCCGCGTACTCCTTCCGAAAGCTTTCGATCATTTCGTTCATCAGCTCCACATTGTTTTCTTCCGTCCACACCGTCAGCGAGACAACACCCTCTTTTGACGTTTCCTCCTCATGCCCAAACGAATCCATGGTGCCTGCCGCAGATTTTGTTTCGCCGGAACATCCTGTCACCAATATCCCGCATAATGCCGCTGCCAACAAGCTGTTAAACATTCTTTTTTTCATTCTTTGTCTCCTTTCCCCTATATATCATTTTAGGCAATGACGAAACGCATGCATTTGGGTAGTACAATTGTACAAAAAATCATTGATTGCGTTCGTAATTGCCTAGTAAAAAAATTCTGTGATATTAAAGTAAAATATTCCTGCGTCCTGTCACTCCTCGATTCGGGCTGCAATGATCGTATAATTATCCTGATGCTGCTTTTGTTCCCAGACGACCGCGCGTGCGATCGCCTGCACGATCTGCTCCGCGCTCTCCCTCTCTGCATAGCGCGCAAGCTCCTCATCGGAAATCGTGCGGAATGCGCCGTCCGTCAGAAGCAGGATCACATCGCCCTTTTCTAGCAGGATCGGAATTTCATTCCCATCCACCTGATCTAAGATGCCCTTGCCGACATAGCTTGTCAGTGCAGCACGGCGAATATCTCCCTTTGCTTCCGCTTCCGTGATGACACCACGCCTTGCAAGCTCGTCAAGATCATGTCCGTAGTTATGTTCCACATTCAGTCTGCACAGCCGCTTTTTATGCCACCAATAAATCCTGCTGTCACCAACGGAACAATAATACAGCTTTTTATCTTCTATGTATGCGGCAATGACAGTGGAACCGCCCGGCGCCTTCCCCAAGAGGTATTGATTGACCGTCTCGTTCACACGCCAGAGCGACTGCTGCAAAAACGGCACCGGCTCCGAAGCCCGATCTCCGGCAAAATACGCATCCCGCATGCCATCCACGATCATACTGCTGATCTGCGCACCGCCCGACAATCCGCCCATGCCGTCGGCAATTACCGCAAGCGCACTTTCCCCGTCTGCGCGCTCTCCTGCTGCAAGCCCCATCTGTCCGTCAGGCATACCCGAAAACCACATCGCATCCTGCTGCTCAGCCCTTGCACCTATTTCACTGATGCCCGCCAATGCAATGCGGGACTTTTGTTTTCTCTTTTTTCTCATATTCCATATTATAACAAAAAAAGATTCCATAAACAATGTTTATGAAATCTTTTTCTTTCTACTTTGCGTAATCGACTACTCTGGACTCGCGAATGACATTGACCTTGATCTGTCCCGGGTATTGAAGCTCCGCTTCAATCTGTTTTGAAATATCCCTTGCCAAAAGAACCATGTCCGCATCGCCAATCTGTTCAGGAACTACCATTACTCGAATCTCTCTACCTGCCTGAATAGCAAAAGATTTGTCTACACCCTTGAAATTGTTTGTAATATCCTCTAATTGTTTTAATCTTGTCGTATAAGTTTCCAGCGTCTCGCGTCTTGCGCCCGGTCTTGCTGCGGAAATCGTGTCCGCTGCTTGTACCAAACATGCGATCAACGTTGTCGGCTCCACATCGCCATGATGGGATTCCACCGCGTTAATGACCGTTGCCGATTCCTTATACTTCCTGCAAAGCTCCGCACCCAATTGAATATGGGAGCCTTCCATTTCATGATCCACGGATTTACCAATATCATGTAAAAGACCTGCGCGTTTCGCCATTCTGATGTCCAAGCCCATCTCTGATGCAAGGAGACCGGAAAGCTGTGCTACCTCAACAGAATGCTTCAACGCATTCTGTCCATAGCTGGTTCTGAATTTCATCTTGCCAAGTAATCTGACAAGCTCCGGGTGGATACCGTGTACGCCGACTTCTAACAGCGCCGCTTCACCCTCCTCTTTGATCATGACCTCTACTTCTTTTTGCGCCTTTTCAACCATTTCCTCGATTCTGGCCGGATGGATTCTTCCGTCCACGATCAGCTTCTCGAGTGCAATACGTGCAACCTCGCGTCGTATCGGATCAAAACCGGATAAAATGACTGCCTCCGGCGTATCATCAATGATCAAATCTACGCCGGTCATCGTCTCCAAGGTACGGATGTTGCGTCCCTCACGTCCGATGATACGTCCCTTCATTTCGTCGCTCGGAAGCTGCACAACGGAAATCGTCGATTCGGATACGTGATCCGCCGCACATCGCTGAATGGCGTTTACCACATATTCCTTTGCCTTCTTGTCCGCTTCTTCCTTCGCCCTGCTCTCCATTTCCTTGACGAGCATGGCTGTTTCATGCTTTACTTCGTCTTCAACAATTTTCAATAAATACTCTTTTGCCTGTTCGGAGGTTAAACCAGAGATTCGTTCCAGTTCCTGTACCCTCTCTTCGTTCAGCCTGGCGATTGCTTCTTTCTGCTTATTCAGCGCCTCTTCCCTTGCAATCAGCCCCGCCTCTTTCTTCTCAATTGCGTCCGCCTTTTTGTCAATGTTTTCTTCCTTCTGCTGAACTCTGCGCTCATAACGCTGTGCTTCCGCTCTCCGTTCCTTAATCTCCTTATCCAGCTCGTTCTTTGTCCGGATGGATTCTTCTTTCACCTCAAGCAGCCCTTCACGTTTTTTCGCCTCAGCAGTTTTGAGTGCGTCATCAATGATCTCCCTCGCCTTATCGTCCGCATTCCCGATCTTCTGCTCAATCGCCTTTTTCTGGCGGCTCATTGCAAGAAAAGCGGATAAGGGTACGGCAATGACAAGCGTCACAATGACCGCTACCACTACTGGTCCCATCATGTACAGGAGCACCTCCTTATTTAGTTTTCATTGTACGAATATGCGTTATAGGATAAGCCATATATGATAGCATATCCTAACTCTCAATTTTACAACAGTTCAATTTTACCCCGTAATGCATGTGATGTCAAGCACTATTCACGTTCGCGTTTCCTTCGCTGATCACACCCATACGCTTTTAACGGGTCGCCGTTCTTCCCTCGTCTATTCCATAAGTCAGATAATGCTCATATAATGCTTCTTTATCATAACCAAACGCTTCCTTCAAATCGGGATAGCGGTTGGCATAGGCAATATGGTTAAATCCATCCACATCATCAAACAGCGAAAGAATATCGCTATCCTCCGTAAACCAAGGATTATTGATGTCATAATCCGTCGGGTCCCAATCTCTATGTAGAAAATCCTCCGGTATTTTGATTGCCTCCGGTTTTCCAAGCGGTAACACTTCTTCACTGTCAGAATACACAATGACCGTTGTCCCAACTTTACAGTTATCATAAATCCATTTTGCATCTTCCACAGACAGCCGGACACATCCTAACGATGCATTTTCGCCCAGTTTATTATATTCTTCCCACTCCAGAGAATCCGGCGAGACCTCTAAATACGGTACGGAATGGAACAGAATCTTATTCGTAAAGCTTACCGCATACCTGCCATAAGTATTATCCACCATCAAGCGCCACTCATAATAGCGGGACGTCCGAAAAGTACCCTGCGGCGTGGCGTGCCCTGCCCGCCCGCAGGAACAGACCATTGCTTTGACCGGTGTCAGTGTACCGTCCGCCTCCTTCTGCATGACTGTAACACAATTTAGTACTCTGTTTACATAGATGACATAATCCGGTCTGGTATCTTCTGCCTGCATGTTTTGCCCTCCTGCCGCATTCACGCTCATAACACCGGCAGAACAGAACAAAGTTACCAAACATACAATGCGAAGGATTGACATTTTGAGCTTTTTCATATGGTACCTGATTCCTTTCCTCTGGAGTAGCTTTAAGATAACATTAAAAAACAAAAATCTCCTGTAAGCCAAGACAGATGTCGAAAAAAATGTATGCTTCGCGGTGATTATAGCAAGACGGCATTCACGTGTCAAGATGCCGCGTTTCCATTTCCTATTTCTACCATTTACTTACAGGATGCGTCATGAAGTCTATCCGTAAGCTGTTCCCGGAATTTCTTATGCATCCTCAAACGATAATCCCTTCATACACTGTGCGATCTTGGAGGCCGGATATCCACGCCGGAGCAGAAACGCATACAGCTTTCTTCGCTGCTCCGGCGTGCAATCGTCCTCGCGGTATCCTTTCTTTATAAGTAAAGCCCGTATTTGGAGAAGCTCTGCATCCTCTTCCTCCGAAAAATCCATCTTCTCACAGATATTTCTGACTGTATCCCGATTGATTCCTTTTTTCAGCAGATCGGTCTCTATCCGCAGCATGCTCTTTCTGTCCCGGTAGGTGTCAATATACTTCCTTACATAGGCTTCGTCGTCCACATAGCCATAGGACTTCACATAATCAAGCGCAGTCTGAATGATCTCATCGGGATAACCGCCGTTTTCTAACTTGCGGCTAAGCTCGGACTCCGTGTAGTCCCGCTGCTTCAGCAGATTCATACATCGAAGCTTCGCCCTTTTGGGCAGCTCTTTGTGAAAAAGCTCCTCATAAACAGCGTCCGCTATCGGCTCCCCCTCCCGGAGCCGATAGCGGCGCAGTTCTGACCGATATAATGCGAAGCTCATTCCGTCATCAAGCGTTATCAATGATTTTGCTTTTGTAAGCTCTGTAATCTCTGTAACAACCATCTCATTCTCTTTCCTGATACATGGCATTTTGTTTCCTGCACAAATGCATGATACCATACATGGTACTCATGCATTTGGAGGTATCACTGACATCTGCGCCGAGAAACGTATTACTCCTTCTCCTTTGCACTGCCCTTTGTCTTCTTCCCCGACTCCGCGGATGCCGGATTTTCGGATACGGTTTTTTCCGTTCCTTCTTCCGTCTGTCCTTCCTCGCTCAGACCGTAATGTACGCGCACCTTCTGTTCGATCTCATCACATACCTGCGGGTTGTCCTTCAAATACTGCTTGGCGTTCTCGCGCCCCTGACCGATCTTATTCCCCTCATAGGCATACCATGCGCCGGTCTTTACAACAATATCCACATTGGCCGCCATATCAAGGATGTCTCCCACAGTGGAAATGCCTTCTCCAAACATAATATCAAACTCGGCCTCCTTGAACGGCGGCGCGATCTTGTTCTTCACGACCTTGACCCTCGTACGGTTGCCGACTACCTCTCCGCCCTGCTTGATCGCCTCGATTCTTCTGACGTCTAAGCGAACAGAGGAATAAAATTTTAATGCGCGTCCGCCCGTCGTCGTCTCGGGATTGCCGAACATAATGCCGACCTTCTCACGGAGCTGATTGATAAACACAACCGTACAGTTGGATTTGCTGATCACACCCGTCAGCTTCCGGAGCGCCTGCGACATCAGTCTCGCCTGAAGCCCGACATGGGAATCTCCCATATCGCCGTCAATCTCCGCTTTCGGCACAAGCGCCGCAACCGAGTCCACCACTACAATGTCAACGGCACCGGAGCGCACCATCGTCTCAGTGATCTCCAAAGCCTGTTCTCCGCAATCCGGCTGTGAAATATACAGATTATCAATATCTACGCCGATGTTCTTCGCATACACGGGATCCAGCGCATGCTCCGCATCAATAAAGCCCGCGATCCCGCCGCTCTTTTGTACCTGCGCGATCATATGCAGCGTTACGGTCGTCTTACCGCTCGATTCAGGTCCGTATATCTCTACAATCCTTCCCTTGGGAATTCCGCCAAGCCCCAGCGCAAGGTCCAAGCTCAAAGAGCCCGTCGGTATCGTCTCAACGTTCATTCTCGCCGCCGGATCACCGAGCTTCATGACGGTCCCGCGCCCATACTGCTTCTCCAACTGTGAAATCGCCGCATCCAGCGCTTTCAGCTTCTCATCCTTTTCCATATTGTTCTCCTTCCGATCCATGCAAATACAGAACAAACGTTCTTTTATCGATTATAATAAAACATTTGTTCGATTCTGTCAATGGTTCCTACGTAAATTTTTTACAACATTCAGTCTAATATCAAATATGTCCAATAAAACTCTCTTTGTGAAAATCTGCTTCACAAATTTACATCATCGCTCAAAATAAAGAAAAAACGGATTGATCCATCCTTGGACGGCATTCCTGCCAAAAGAAACAAAAAAATCACGGTCTTTTTTGAATGTACCACATTCCCGCTTTGCAGGCAACCGTCAACTTGCACAATCTTTCCATACGATTTCTATTTTCCCTTCCGCTTCGGATACTTTTTTCCGATCACGAACGGTAAAAAGTGATTGACTACATAGATTGTCACAAGTTCCATGGCCAGCAGGGACAGCGCGATCCCGAGATAGAGACAATAGACCTTTGCGCGCGGAGAAATGGTAGCAAAAAACATGCCGATCTCAATAGCCTCCCGCATATACAGGCAGTCTAAATGCGTCAACATGATGATCAGCGAATTTGCACCCAAATAGCAGAGTCCGCGCATATTCTTTCCATATTTACAAAACAGCAAAAGAAACGTGCTGCCAAGCACCGTATTCAGATAATATAGCCATGTCCGGTTAAACGCCATATACCGCATGTCCACATGCCCGTTATACAGGCTTAACCACCCGGTAAGCACCAGTCCGAGCATACAGACAACTACCATCGCCACTCGTCTGGGTGTATCCGTCACAACCTGATCCAACCGCTCAAACAAAGGCGCCATACAATAACCGAGCATCAGAAAACCGACGCCCAGCATGCTGCGCAGCCATGTATAAAGCAATTCAAAAATAAGCCGCAGCGGTATCGTTGTCTGCGGAAAACGTGTCAAAAAGTACGGATGGATCACCGTCGCAGCCGCCACGAGCACGACAGAAACGAGAACCGCTGCCACCTTTCGTTCCCCGCATTTTTTCAACAGGAATAAGAACGCGATCTCCGAAAAAAAGAGCGCCGTCAAAAACCATAATACGGACATACCGCCCAAGCCGAACGTCTGGATGAGATACCCCTCAATCTGGTCCCATGTACCGACGTGCATTTTCCCATAATAATATCCGCCGTATATCGCAAGGTAAATCGCACTGAAGATGACATAGGGCACAAGCAGACCACGCGCTTTCCGCTTCAGGATGTCGCGCATGCTGCGCTTCTCCTCCCCGATCGTGAAAGCCACGATACCCGATACAACAAAAAATAACGGCATCAGATAAGCGGTGATGACGGTCCGAACCGATTCTGCACAATACTGGGAATGCGCGACTATAACCAAAATGATGCCGATTCCCCGCGCCATATCTAAATAATCCAGTCGTTTCCCCTTCATCGTTCTTTTGCTCCCTCGTTAGTTCTTATCTTTTCCGAATGTCCTGCTCCCGCAATATTCCAAAAGACAGCGGCGAAGCTGCGTCAGCGCGCATGCCGTCGCACTCTCCCTGATTTTGGCTCTTTCGCCGGAAAACAGGTATTCTTTTACCGTCAGTTTCCCGCACACCTGACATGCAATGTAGACCAAACCGACCGGCTTTTCCTTTGTCCCGCCGTCCGGTCCTGCGATTCCCGTGATTGCCACCGTCACGTCGGCTTTGGTGAATAGCGCCGCGCCCCTTGCCATCTCTCCCGCAACCTTTTCGCTGACCGCGCCGTATTTTGTCAGCGTGGCCTTTTTCACACCGAGCAGCCTTCGCTTCGCTTTATTGGAATAGGTCACATAGCCCGATTTATAGCTCTCCGATATGCCCGCAACGTTAATGAGCCGGCTCGCAAGCATGCCGCCCGTGCAGGATTCCGCCGTCGCCACGGTCAGATTGGCGGCAAGCAAGAGATCGACAACCGATTTTTCCAGCGTCGTATCCGCATCCGTGGAATATACATCCCCACCGAAGCGCGCTTTCAATTCACGCACGACCGGCTTGATCAGTTTTTTCGCTTCTTTTTCATCTGCCGCCTTCGCCGTCACCCGAAGATGTACCTCGCCGAGCCTCGCGTAAGGCGCGATGGTCGGATTTTCCTGCCCCGTGATCAGATCTTCGATCTTCGTCTCCACAAGGCTTTCGCTGACGCCGCATATTTTTACGGTCTGCGAAAAAATAACCCCCGGCGTAAACTCCTGCAAATACGGCCGGACGCTGTTTTCAAACATCGGCTTCAGTTCTCCCGGCGGTCCCGGCATCATGACGATGTGATGCCCTCCGACCTCCACGATCATTCCCGGCGCCGTGCCGTTTTCATTATCTAATACCAGACAGCCTTCCGGCACCTGTGCCTGCTTCCAGTTATTGTCCGTGATGTGCATGCCTCTTTTTTCAAAATAATGAGCGATCCGCTGGCGCGAATGCTCATCGGCTACAAGAGGAATGGAAAGCACCTCGGCAACCGTCTCCTTTGTCAGATCATCCTGCGTCGGTCCCAGGCCCCCCGACATTAAAATAATGTCCGAGCGTCCGATGGCGGTTTTCACCGTCTCAGTAAGACGCGACCTGTTGTCACCGACCACGCTCTGATAATAGCAGGAAAGCCCAAGGCCCGCACATTGTTCCGCCAAGTACGCCGCATTGGTGTTGACAATATTACCAAGCAGCAGCTCCGTTCCGACACAAATAATCTCAACTGTCATTGTCTTCTCCTGTTTTTCGTTCCCTTACTTCTGCTCTGACAAAATACTGCGGTTCTTCCATAAATAATCGACAAGCGAGATCACGGTCAACGCAAGTGCCGCCCACATCACGACTTGCGTAATGACTGAGACCGCCTTATTCGGAATATCCGCGATCATCAAGCAGATCATCACCATCTGAAAGGTCGTCTTAAACTTACCCCAATAGCTCGCGGCAAGCACAACACCGTTATCGGACGCGATCAGCCTAAAGCCGCTGATGACAAATTCCCGCGCGATGATGACGATCACGACCCACGAATAGATCCTGCCGATGTCCACAAGGCAGATGAGCGCCGAACAGACGAGCAGCTTATCCGCGATGGGATCCATAAATTTCCCGAAGTTTGTGATGAGATTGAACTTTCTTGCAATATGCCCGTCCA
The DNA here is from genome assembly GCA_014804755.1 of Lachnospiraceae bacterium. Taxonomy (GTDB): domain Bacteria; phylum Bacillota; class Clostridia; order Lachnospirales; family Lachnospiraceae; genus DLAJ01. The sequence continues at coordinate 46,003 of JAAUZE010000025.1, forward strand.
GCAGATCTGTCAGACTCGCGACGATAAAAATACCGAGCGCGATCCATTTCGACGCTGCCCCCGCAAAATCCGTCAGCACAAAAAAAACAAAAAACGGAATGAGTATGACACGAAACATCGTCAGTTTATTCGGTAAATTCATGATGGTCACCCCTTTACTATAATATGCGTTCTTAAATTTATGGTACAAGCTCGCCGATCAGGTCATATTCGTGAGCGCCCGTAATGCGCACGTTCACAAAATCTCCCGTCACAAGCTCCCTGTCCGTATGAAGAAATACATAGCCGTCCACATTCGGCGCATCGCGGTAGGTTCTTGCCACATAGCAGTCCTCATCCACAAGCTTTCCTTCGACCATGGCGGTCATCACCTGCCCCTGAAACGACCCGGCTTTATCAAACGCAAGCTCCTGCTGAAGCGCCATAATCTCACCCCGCCGCTTTTTCTTGGTTTTTTCGGGTATCTGTCCGGGCATTTCTGCTGCCGCCGTTCCTTCCTCAGGGGAATATAAAAAAGCACCGAGCCTGTCAAAACAGGACTCCTCCACAAAGGAGAGCAGCTCCTCATGCTCCTTTTTTGTCTCGCCCGGAAATCCCGTAATCAGCGTCGTGCGGATACAGATGTCCGGAATGCATTCCCGAATCCGCGCGATCCGCTCCGTGAGTTCGGCGCGGTTCGTCCGCCGCCCCATCTTTTTCAGGATCTCATCGGATGCATGCTGGATCGGCATGTCAAGATAATGACAGATCTTCTTTTCCGCGCGGATCACATCGATCAGCTCCTGTGTGATCTCCTCCGGATAACAATAGAGCAGACGAATCCAGTACAGCCCCGAAATGCCGCACAGCTTTTTCAATAGTTCGGGCAGCTTTTTTTCTCCGTAAAGATCCTTGCCGTACACAGTCGTCTCCTGCGCGACTAAAATAAGCTCCTTCACGCCGCTGTCCGCTAAAATCTGCGCCTCTTTGACCAGCGTCTCCATCGGCACGCTCCGGTAACCGCCGCGCACCTTCGGAATGATACAATAGCTGCACCGCTTATCGCAGCCCTCGGCAATTTTCAGGTACGCATAGTGCCCTCCGGTCGTTACGACACGCTTTTTTCCCGCGACCGGCTCCCTGTCAAGCGCTCTCAGATACGTCTGCCGTTTGCCGTTAAGCGTCTCCTCCACCACCCGAACGATCTCGTCGATCGCAAGTGTTCCGACGATCGCGTCCACCTCGGGAATTTCCTGACGGATTTCCTCCGCATAGCGCTGTGCAAGACAACCCGCGGCGATCAGCACGCGCGCACATGCCGTCTGCTTTAACGCCCCCAGTTCGATCAGCGTATTGATGCTTTCCTCCTTGGCGTCCCCGATAAAACAGCAGGTATTGACGATCACGACCTCCGCTTCGCTCTCGTCGTCCGTAAACGTATATCCGTGTTCCGCGAGCATGCCGAGCATCATTTCCGTATCTACTAAGTTTTTATCGCAGCCGAGCGACACCATCAGAATTTTCATTTTTTGTTCCCTGATCTCCTGTTTTTGTGCGTGCCTCACTTGTTTCTCATAAAGTGTTTCTTATGAAGCGGAAAAAGGAAGCATCTCACGATACTTCCTCAAATGCACCCTTCTCATTCTCCTCATCGCCAAGAATCGCGATTTTTCCCTGATTGAGTTCATCCACGGCAACCGACAACGGCTTTCTCATTTTGGTTTCCTGTGTTAAAGGATCGTCTCCCGCTATGATCTGTCTTGCCCGCTTCGACGTCGCCATCACGATGGAATAGCGGCTGTTGATGACCGGCTGTTCGCCCTCCTCGACCCCACTGTTTACCACGTCCATTAAATCTGCATAAGATGGATGTATCATACTGTTGTTTCTCCCTTCTGGAATTTCTTCAAATCATTTCTCAGCTCATTGATAAAAGAAATATTCTGCCCCGGCGTAAAATGCGCCGCGCACAATATTCCGTGAAGCTCACATTCACATTCGTCAAGGTCATCATTGACGATCACATAATCGTACTGCTCAAGCCCTTCGCTCTCCGCCGCAGCCCGGCTTAAGCGCTCGGCGATCTTTTCCTCCGTCTCTGTAGCCCTGCCGCGCAGCCTGCCCTCCAATTCCGCAGCACTCGGCGGAAGCACATAGATAAGCACGGCATTCGGAAAGCGCTCCTTTACTTTCATCGCGCCCTGGATCTCAATCTCTAAGATGATGTCCTTTCCCTGCGCCATCTGTTCCTCCACATAGGCGCGCGGCGTGCCGTAATAATTGCCGCAGTAGGACGCATATTCAATCAGACCGTTCTCCTTGATCTGTCTCTCGAACTCGTCTTTTGTCACAAAAAAGTATTCCCTGCCGTTTTCCTCTCCCGGACGCGGCGCGCGCGTCGTCATGGAAATGGACAGCGCGTAGCGGTCATATTTTTGCACAAGCCTTTTTACAAGCGTTCCTTTTCCGACGCCCGCAAATCCCGAAATAATAATGAGAATGCCTTGCCTCTTCATTGCGTTAAGCCCTCCCCGCCGTCCGGCAGTTCTTTTGCGCGCAGGGAGATCGTCTCGGGAAGCAGGGCGGAAAGTACGAGCTGAGAGTTTTCCATCACCAGCACCGCTTTCGTTCTGCGCCCCTGCGTCGCATCGATCACCACGCCGTTTTCTTTTGCTCTCTGCACCAGCCGTTTGACCGGCGCGGAATCCGGACTGACAATGGCAATGATCTTATCCGTATTCACCATGTTGCCGAATCCGATGTGAATCAGTTTATTCATATATAATCCAATCTTTTCTATTCAATGTTCTGTATCTGCTCCCTGACCTTTTCGATCGTTGTCTTCAGCTCAATCCCACAGTTGGAAACGCTCAAGTCATTCGATTTTGAAAGGATCGTATTCGCCTCTCGGTTCATCTCCTGCGCGACAAAATCCAGTTTGCGCCCGATGCTTCCGCCGTCCTGCAATGCTTTTTTTACCGATTCGATATGACTGCGCAGACGGACAAGCTCCTCATCCACACAGATCTTATCCGCATAGATTGTAACCTCCGTAACAATACGGCCCTCATCCAGCGTACGCTCTCCTAAAAGTTCGCGCACCTTATCCTCCAGACGCTGCCGGTATTCCGCTATGATCTGCGGGGAACGCTCCTCAATAAAATCGACGCATTTTTGCATCTCATCAAGCTTTGCAAGCAAATCCTTCCTGAGGTTCTCACCCTCGCGGATACGCGTCTCTACAAAATTCTGTGCCGCACCCTCTAACGCACGATGCAGAAGCTTCCAGATCTCTTCCTCATCCTCGCCCTGCTCATCGGTCGTTAAGACTTCGGGACAGCGCGCAAGCGTGGACACACGAATATCATTATCCAAAGAAAAATCCGCCGCCATCTGTTCAAAATAGTGCAAATATTCCGCGGCAAGTTCTTTGTTATATTTGATGACCGCCTTTCCTTCCGCCGCGTCCTCATAGGTAATAAAAAGATCAACCTTTCCGCGCTGCATATGGTTTTTTAACTCATTCCGGATCGCTGCCTCAAACAGATTCAGCTTCTTCGGCATCTTCACCGATACGTCCAGATAACGGTGGTTGACCGCTTTCATCTCCAAGGTGATCTTTTTCGTCCCCTCCGTGACCTCGCATCTGCCAAAGCCCGTCATACTTTTAATCATAAGCGACTCTCACACCGCGCGTTTCCCCCGAACATGCACGCGGCGTCCCCCTCTCCGTAAGCTTTGATGAACGCTTCCCGTTCCATATTATAGTACAGCCTGCGGGGCGCGTCAAGAATCGAGTTCTCTAAGCCCTGCAATATCCGGCGCGATCGTCATGGAATAATTCGTATAATAAACAACGAAGCCCGGCTTCGCACCGTTTGGTTTTTTCACATTTTTGCGCAGCGTATAGTCGATCTCCACCTTGTCCTGTCCCGCGCCCTTGGAGTAATGCGCCGCAAGCGCCGCCGCCTCCTCATAGGTGCGGTCCGGCAGCTCGTTCCCCTGCGTTTTTACAATGACATGGGAACCGGGAATCCCTTTTGCATGAAACCACCAATCCCCGCCCGTCGCAAACTGAAACGTCAGCGCCTCGTTCTGATAGTTGTTTTTTCCGACATACATATGAAAGCCGTCACTGCTCACATAATGGAACGGTCTGCTCGTCGTGCGCGCGCGCTTTCCTCCTCCGCGTCTGCGGATATAGCCGCTCTCTACAAGCTCCTCCCTGATCTCGGTTAAATCTTCCTCGCCGCGGGCAATATCCAAAGCCGTCATGACAGACTCCAAATGATCGATTTCCGCCTTTGTCTCCTTCGTCAGCGCAAGCAGCGCCTCATTCGTACGTTTCAGCTTGCCGTAGCGCTCAAAATATTTCTTGGCGTTTTCGCCCGCGCTCAACGTAGGATCAAGGGGGATGGTGATCATCTCATTCGTATAATAGTTGAGCGCGTCAAGCGACTTTGCGCCCTCAGGCGCTCCGTATCCGTAAGTATTGAGCAGCTCGCCGTACACCTTGTATTTCTCCCGTTTTTCCGTGTCCGCAAGCTGCTTCACCTGAAGATCATACTTTTTGATATTACGCTCATAAGCCGTCTGCACGATTTTGCGTAAGTCTGCCGATTTCTGCCGAATCCTCGTCACGGCGCTTTTCTGCGCATAATAATCCTCCAGCAGCGCTGACATCTGTTCATACGCCGCCGTCTGCGCACCTTCATAAATGGAGAGCGGGATTGCCGCATATTCCCGCGGTTCCTTTCCCTCATAAACGATATTCGGCGCAAATTCCTGTCGCGCCACGCTTTGCATCACCTGTGCAAACGCGTCCGCAAGAGATGATAACGCCTCCTCAGAAAGCGTATTTGCCGCCCGGTCCGCATCCACGCCCGCCATGTGGCAGATTTCCTGCGCGATCACGGGGGACAAACCGGTAAACGACGTGTAAATCGCCTGATAGACCGGCATGGGACGCGATGACAACGCCTCTTTGACCCGGGATGAGTCCGTCGTCAGCGGATTTTGTTTTTCCTGCGTCTTCGGGATGTAATAGTCACGTCCCGGAAGCACCTCCCTGACTGAGCTGACCATGCCGGAAATGTGCTTGATGCTGTCAATGATGCGGTCTTTGTCATCCATAAAGATCAGATTGGAATGCTTTCCCATGAGCTCGATCACCAGTTTTTTCCGGCACACATCGCCAAGCTCGTTTAAATGCTCCAATCGGAAAACAACAATCCGTTCAAACTCGGGCTGTTCGATCTCCACAATGCGCGCGTTTTGCAAATGCTTGCGCAGCAACATACAGAAATTGGGCGCCGTCATCGGCGCCTGCTTGTTCTTTTGCGTCAGATATAAAAGCGGCAGAGACGCATTTGCGCTCATGAGCAGGCGGTACTGAGTACCGTGATTTTTGATCGTCAGCAGGAGCTCATCCTTCTCCGGCTGCACAATTTTGTAGATACGGCCGTCTGTCAGCGCCTCGCGTAACTCCGCCGTCAGGTTCGCGATCGTGATCCCGTCAAATGCCATGATCTGTTCCTTTCTTTATCCGGACTATTTGAAAAGGCGGAATTCTTACGAATCCCGCCCCCTATGTTTATCCGATCATCCAATCGTACATCTCCTGATATTTCCGTGCGGATACTCCCCACGAAAAATCCGCCGCCATCGCACGGTCAATGATCTTGTTCCACTCGCGTTTCTTATCGTAATAAATGCGTTCCGCGTAACGAATTGAGCCAAGCATCTCATGCGCGTTGTAATTGCAGAAACTGAAGCCCGTTCCCTTGCTCTCGTACTCATTGTATGCCTCGACCGTATCCTTTAAGCCGCCCGTCTCCCTGACGATCGGCACGGTTCCGTAGCGCAGCGCCATCAGCTGGCTTAATCCGCACGGTTCAAACAAAGACGGCATTAAGAACGCATCGCAGGCAGCATAAATCTTATGGGACATCGCCTCGGAATAATAAATATTCGCGGAAACCTTATTATTATACTTCCAGTCAAAATGACGGAACATATTCTCGTACTGCTCCTCGCCCGTTCCAAGCACGACAAGCTGTACATCATCCTGACAAAGTTCATCCATCACATAGGCGATCAGATCAAATCCCTTCTGATCGGTCAGACGTGATACGATACCGATCATCATCTTGCGATCATCCTCGACCAGTCCAAGCTCCTTTTGCAGCGCCCGCTTATTTTTGACTTTTTCTTTGCGGAAGTTCACTGCGTTATACTTATATTCAATAAACTTGTCAGTCTCAGGATTATACTCCTCATAGTCAATGCCGTTGACGATTCCTCTCAGGTCGCCGCTCCGCGCACGCATGAGCCCGTCAAGCCCTTCGCCGTAAAATGCGCATTTGATTTCCTCGGCATAGGTGTCGGATACCGTCGTGATCGCATCCGCAAATACCAGACCGCCCTTTAAGAGATTGGCGTCCTTATAGCACTCCAGCTTATCCGGCGTAAAATAGAAATCCGGCAGTCCCGTCAGATCCTTGATCGAACGAATATCCCATTTCCCCTGGAACTTGAGATTATGGATCGTCATAATGGATTTGATTCCCCGATAGAAATCATTTCCCTGGAACCGCTCGTGAAGGTATACGGGAATCAAGCCCGTCTGCCAGTCATGGCAGTGAATGATGTCCGGCCGGAACCCGAGCAGCGGCATTGCGGACAGCGCCGCTTTCGAGAAAAACGAAAACTTCACGATATCCTCATAAAAATTGCTGCTATAGGGCTTAAATCCGTTAAAATAAGATTCGTTGTCGATAAAATAATAGGTCACGCCGTCAACGACCGCTTCCAAAATGCCGACATATTCATTTTTCCAGTTAAAATCCATGTAAAAATGCGTCTTGTACTGCATGAGATCCCGCATATTCTGGGAAATACAGGTATACTTGGGCAGCATCACCCGAATGTCAAAATACTCTTTGTCCACATATTTCGGAAGGGAACCCACCACATCGGCAAGTCCTCCGGTTTTAATAAACGGTACGCCTTCCGATGCAACAAATAAAATATTTTTCATCTCCTACCTCCTCAAGGCATTTCTATTTTCCTAATATTAACAGTATAGCTCAAAAAATGCTCAAGGGGAAGTGTTTTTTTTAACTGCGGTACTGAAGCCGGATCCGGTCCGCAATGAGCGCAATAAATTCCGAATTGGTCGGTTTCCCTTTTCCTGCGCTGATCGTGTAGCCGAACAGCGATTCTAACGTCTCCGAACGCCCTCTCGACCATGCGACCTCAATGCCGTGACGGATTGCGCGCTCCACGCGGCTCGGCGTTGTCTTGAATTTTTCGGCAATGGTAGGATACAGGACCTTCGTGATGGAGTTGAGCATTTCCACATCCTCCACCGCCATCATGATCGCCTCTCTCAAGTATTGATACCCTTTGATGTGCGCGGGTACGCCGATCTCATGAATGATCTCCGTCACGTCCTTTTCCAGATCGTGTACCACGCTCTCCGCCTTTTGCAGTACCGCTGATTCCGTTCCGGCTTCCTGTTGTGCGGACAGCCCTTCCGTCCTTCCCGAAGGAACCGTTATCATAATCTGTATTTCCTTGTCGTTATTGATCAAATCACTCAGCATCTGAAACATTCTCTCGTTGTCATCTCTTGTAACCACATTCATCTGCTCCATCCTAAATCCTCCATCCATGCTCCGTCTGCGACCTTGTGCATAAGCACAATACCGGCAAAGCCGCACAACAATGCGCAAAAAAATAAAAACCATCAGCAAATCTTACTGACAGTTTTTATTATATTTCGTCATGATTACGCAGACAAGATTAAGGCATCGCGTATGTCCGCGCACAGGCACGGCTGTCGTCATCATGCCTGCGTCCCGTCATCCGTCCGAAAACACAGCTCGCAGCGTTCTTTGATCCGGTACGCCTCAAAATAGCGCTCCTCAAGCGGAATCCAACGCTCCTGAAACATCATGGCTCTGTCTTTGCCGTTTCTTAAAAGAATCCGGCGCTCCTGTTCCGCTTCCGTGACATCTAAAAACACACGCAGATCATACGCATTCCAAAGCGCGGGATGACAGCTGTACGAGCCTTCCACAATATTGACTGCCCCCGCGGTCACGGTTACCGTCTCTGCGAAGTCTTGCCTGCGGCAGTCAAACGGCCGGTAAAAAATCGTCTGCACCCCGTTTTGCAGTGGCAAAAGAATCTCCTCAAGAAACCGCTCGTGATCCACATTGCCGCCCGGCTTGGCAAACCGCTCCTCCGTGCGCTGCTCCGGTCTTAAAAAGAAGTCATCCATATGAAAAACACGCCAGCCGTTCTTCTTCAGGCCGGCAGCAAGTGTCGTCTTTCCCGAACCGCACCTGCCGTCGATTGCGATAATGATCGGCTTTTCCGCATGATTCCTACTGCCCGCTAGTTTATTGACCGAGTTGGTCACTTCCTGGATTATGGATTCCATTTTGTTCGTTTCCCCTCAAATATGTTTGCTCCAAATACGCGGCAATCCCGTCCTCATCATTGCTGCCGATGACCACGTCCGCGATTTCTTTTATCTCGGGAACGGCGTTTCCCATGGCGATAAGCGCCTTTGTCTCTTCTCCCGTAAACTCCGCCCTGTAAAGAGATTCTCCCTGATATTCTGCCGGTGCGCCGCCGCTCGTGATCAAAACATCCGGCTGCAGCTCGTCGATAAAGCCAAGCGCATTCTGCCTGCCCCTCGATGTGGACACGCCGATCAGGATTCCCTTTTGTCTGCATTGTCGCAGCGCATGCAGGGTTCGTCTCGAGATTGTCTTATCGCTGCGCAGCAGCGTACCATCCAGGTCAAACAATAATAATCGACAGTTTTTCATGCGGATGCCTCCGGTTTGTTAGTCTTCCAACAATGAAATTATACTCTATTTTCATCAGAGGTACAATGCTTGAATGTGTAGGAATCATGCGATACTATGCCGGCATTCCATTTGCAAATCTCACGAAAAGATCGTGTACACCGCCGTCTTGGAAACACTGTCCACATGAACATATACATCCATGCAAGTCATGCCGTCCTTTTCGTATACATGCTCGAAGCAGGCTAGGATATTGTCATTCATCTTTTCCTGAAATCCGTTTACCTCCAAATGTGCCATGATTTTTTTGTATGCGTTCGGAATCCGTTCAAATGCGGCGGCAAACGGATCGTATATCGTGATCACCGCGTAATCCGCGTCAATCTGATCGTGATATTCCACTCCAGGGCAGTCGGTCGTAAATCCGTCCGGCAGCACATAGGCGGACACATAGCCCCTTAAACCGAACCGGTTCTGCAATTCGGCGGAAACAAACGGAAAATCCCAGCCGATCTGCATGGCGTTTGGCGCGCTTTCAAGCAGACCTGCTCTTTTTGCCCAATTCTCCATGTAGGCGTTCACATCATCCTCCGGATTCGGCGTCACCATCACATACCTTGCCATGCGAAAGCCCTTAACAGTTTTGATCGTGATCTCTGAATAAATATGTTTGTCATCCGTCAGATTCTCCCGGATGAGCGTATCTAATTTGCAGGAAAACAGATCGCTCAATGCGACAAGATTATTTAATTCGGGAACAATCTCGTCCGCTTCCCATCTCGATACCGTCTGACGGGAAACGGCCATTTCATCCGCCAGCTTTTCCTGTGTGATCTTCTTTTGCTTCCGCAAATACTGAATGTTTTTTCCTAAGCTCATTCATGTTCTCCTTTCGCGCTTCCCGTTTTTCGCAGGCCGCCGTCGTGGACGTTCCCACGCCGTCCGCCAAAGGCGATTTTGCAACGGTTGTCATGTTGTCATCGCAGCTGCATGACATCATTATCGCACGGCAGGAAGAAAAAATACACCATCCTGTAAGTGATTTTTTACAGGATGATGTCGCGTGAGAGTTTACATGAAACATAAATATTTGTCTGCTTTTATTCAATGATCTTGCTTCGGTTTTCCTTCCTCGGTTTTGCCTGCGGATATTCTCCATCACAATATCCCAAAAGAACAAAGCAGCGGGCAATATAATTTGAGGGAACCCCCCATTCCTGCAGGAGCGCTTCACCTATTTCATTGTCAAAGGTTTCCTCGCCCCTTGCGATAATACAAGAGGAAATTCCAATCTCCGATGCCATCAGCACCATGTTTTCTGCACAGCAAAAGGCGTCGGGAATACTGTAAAGAAAATCCTTCTGTGCGAAAACAATACAGACCGTGGGCGCGCCGTAAAAACCGCTCTTCATATTCAGATCATCAATGACGCTGGGCTGTTCTTTTGAAACATAGCTGCCTGCCAATCTGCTCCTGTCAAATCGAGCCAGATTTAACCTGCCGATTTTCTCCACCAACGCCTGATCATGGATGCCCACAATGATACTGCGCTGACCGCCTCCGGCATTCGGTGCATAAGTTCCGGCTTCTATGATTTTTTCCAAGTCCGATCTTGGAATCTGTTTATCCTGATATTTGCGAATAGAGCGACGATGTTTTATCAGTTCCAAAAGTGCCATCATTCAACCTCCTTCCAGCATTGTGGATCAGCGTCATAAAAATCCCCATAGGTTCCGCAGGCAACAGCCGGACATCCCCGGCACCATGCCTTCAATTCACATTTGCTGCATTTCTTAAATTTGTCGTATTCCCGATAAGCTTCCATTTCACAGACCCAGACATCGGCAATCCTGTCCTCAAAGACATTTGCCACGCGGCTGTTTTGCACCCGGCGGCAGGCATAAATATCACCTGTCGGCAGGATTGTCAAATGGCAGTTGCCGCAGTTACAGCCACCGTAGATCATCCCCTCCTGAGCAGTTTCGGGAATTTTAAATGTCCCTGTTTCATACTCATACAGCGTCCAAAGATGGTCTTTCTTATTGAAGTAGGTTTCGCAGCCTGCCGCTTCCAGCTCTTTAAATTTTTTATCACAGGCTGCGAGCAGTTCCCGGTAACGCAGAGGCTCTATTCCTGTATCCTTTTCCTCACTGGTCGGACAATAACGGGCAAAAGCAAACACATCTGCTTTATGGGCAGCCACCGTGTCAATCACGGCGGGAATTTCCTCAATGTTTTTGCCCGATACAGTTGTCATCATCACGCTGCGGATACCTGCTTTTTTGATACAGGCAATTTTTTCCAATGTCATGTCAAAGGAGCCCGGTTTCCGAAACCAATCGTGCGTTTCCCGCATACCGTCAAGGGAAAGCTGATATTTTTGGCAGCCGTATTCTTTTAGCTTTCGACATACTTCATCGTTTAGGTGGAATGGATTTCCGAGAATCGTAAAAGGAATCTCCTGTGTTTTCAGAAGTTCAAGCAGTTTCCAAAAATCCGGATGCAGAATCGGATCTCCGCCCGTAATATAAAAGTACGGCAGGCGGTAATACATTTCGCAGAAGTCTAAGCAGTTATAGAACGTATCCTGCATCTGCGCCCATGTCATAGCATCCGGTTTTTTGCAGTTATCCTCTGAAAATATGTAACAATGTCTGCACCGTTGATCGCACTCATCTGTAATATGCCATTGAAAAGCAAAGTATTGCTTCGATTCAGAAAAGTATTGTTTCATGCTAATCCTCGCTTTATCTTAAATCGGTTATACCGAGTAACATTCGAATGTTCCCGGCGAGCGCGTTCCCACCGGAAACATCTTTGGGGATGGCTGTTGATTACTTGTCGCCAGCACCACAGGCAGAGCCGCATGCCGCAGGCGTCTCCCCCGGCTTGTCACCGGAACCACAGGCTGCAGGAGCCTCAGCAGGCTTGTCGCCGGCGCCGCAGGCCGCGGGTGTCTCGGCCGGCTTGTCAGAAGCCCCACAAGCAGCTCCACAAGCGGATGCAGTATTTTCCTCAGTCCATCCAGCAAGATTCGTAAGTGCCATGAAAAAGTCCTCCTTTCCATACTCAGGGTGTTTTCTCCCTTAAAAATAATCATATTGTTTTTTTTCTGTCCGGCAAGTACGCACTATTTTATGGGGATACGCACCTTTTTGTAACCGTTAGAATTTTACGCTGTTTCCCGATTACGGCAATGATGTAGATTTTTCCGTCTATTGCATTTTATAGGATATTATGGTATAATTTGAGTGTAACATTCTTTTTTGAAGTAATGGAGGCATGACATGAAAACGAAAGCCGAATTGCTGCCTGACTGTCCGGTAGCTACAACCGTCCAGCTGATTGGAAATAAATGGAAGCTATTGATCATACGGAATCTTCTGGTCCGGTCGTGGCGCTTTAATGAATTGCATAAAAATTTGGACGGTATCAGCCAAAAGGTGCTCACCGACAGCCTGCGTTCTATGGAAGCGGACGGGTTGATTACCCGCACTGTGTATGCAGAAGTGCCGCCAAGAGTGGAATATGCCCTTTCCGAATTGGGTGAGACCATGCGCCCGATTCTTGAGGCTATGGAAACGTGGGGGAATTCCTATCAGTCAATGAAGGGCAAATCGACTTAAGTATCCCGGTAGTCCCCAGCGAACAGATTCTATTGAACGAATCTCTTTTGATCTACTCACCCCTCCCTGTCACTTCAGCATCTCCTCAATAAAGATCCCGTAGCCCCGCGTGGAATCATTGACAAGTACATGCGTCACCGCGCCGACAAGTCTGCCGTTCTGGATGATCGGACTGCCGCTCATACCCTGCACAATGCCGCCCGTCAGGGCGATCAGCCGCCTGTCCGTCACTTGAATGGTGATGCCCTTATTCACGTTCTGACTATCATAATCCAGACCAATGATCTCTATGTCGTAATACTTTGCCGTCCCATCAATATTACAATATATTTGTGCGGGTCCGACGCTGACGTCCTGCTTTAAGCCGATCTCGACCGGTGAGGAATCGATCTGATCCATGAGCTTGGCATTCACCTCGCCGTGAATCCCCGCAGAAGTGTTTTCCGTCACGGTGCCGAGGCGGTTGCTGTCCGTATAACGGATGATCCCCGTCAGTTCTCCGGGAACTCCTCTTTTTCCTTTTGTGATACCGATAATATCCGTGCGATAAAGCGCGCCTTCGCCAAGCTCGAGCATCACGCCGATATCGCTGTCGCTAACGCCGTGTCCGAGCGCGCCAAACTCCCCGTCCGCATCCACATACGTCAACGTGCCGATGCCCTGCGCACTATCCTTGATCCAAATGCCGATCTTATACTCCCTGTCCTGATTGCGCACCGGGCGCACTGCCACGTCAAACTGCTCGCCGCCGCGCTCGATCGTCATGACCATGACCTCGCCGTTCGACTGCGCCACACGCGAGACAAAATCACTTTTACCGGTTACGGGCGTCCCGTTTACCGTCAGGATGTAATCCCCTACCCGCAGCACATGTTCGGCGGGCATCACGACATTTCCCTGCTCGTCAATGAAATTGCTCGTACCGATCACCAAAACACCCGGGATTTTGACATAAATCCCGATCGGCAATCCGGCAGGATACACCATGGACTCATCAATGACCTCGATCTGCACCGTCTTAAACGGAATGATACCGAACAGCTTCAACTCCGCGCGGTAGCTGTTTTCCGCATTTGCAACAAAGGTCACATTTGCGGACAGATTGACCGGCATACGGCCGATGACGCTTTCCGCATCCGCTTCGCTGCTCTCTGCCGTATCGTCAAGCGTCTGTCCTCCGGCATCCCAGCCGCTTCCTGCCAAGCCGCCTGAGTCCGCCACGCTGCTCCCCGCTGCATCACTGATCAACTCTCCATTCATACTGCCGGAGCGCGCCGTCCCCGCTGCATTCCCCTGTCCGTCAAGCTCCTGTAAGACCTCACGCGCACGTCTGTTTCCGCCTGAAATCATAATGATCTCTCCCGATAACGGCACGTTAAAAGAGATTTCCGACTCCTCTCCTGCTTTTAAGTATATCGTATCCGGCACCGTCTGATAAATGTCCACGAGCAGGATTGCGCAGATGGTCCCCACTGAAAAAAATAAGATCATCCATAAAAATATCCGGTAGGATCTCCGGTGTTTTCCATTGACTGCATTAGTCATTTCCATATTGCTACCTAAGCCTTTCTGACTCTCGTTTTCTTACAGAAGCAGAGCCGAAATGCTTCGCATTTCAGGCTCGCGTTGCTCGCCGCAAAGCAATTTTTTCACGCCTGCTCGTGCGAGCACGGCAGGCTCCCAAAAATCGCTTTGCTTCTCTGCTCATCGCGCAAAAAAAGAGAGACTCATAAGTCTCTCTTAGTATGTAGCGTTATTTTTATTTTATGGATACAGTTTCTATTTTTTGATGGCAAATATTTCTGAAAAACAACGTTTTTCTTATTGCTTAACTTCCTGTGCCATCCGCTTCATCTCCGCGGCGTTGGTAAGCGCCGCCTCCGTGATCTGATCGCCGCCGAGCATTCTTGCCAGCTCTTCTAAGAGCGCCTGCTCCTTAACCGGATGAATGCGCGTTGCCGTTCTTCCCTCCTTCGTCTCCTTGGCAATGACAAAATGGGTATCTGCCATCGCCGCGATCTGCGGAAGGTGCGTGATACAAATGACCTGACTGTTTTTTGCAAGCGCGCCGAGCTTCTCTGAAACAAGCCACGCCGTTTTGCCGCTGATACCGGCGTCAATCTCATCAAAGATCATGGCGTCAATGCCTTCCTTATCCGCTTTCAGCGTTTTCAGCGCAAGCATGATCCTCGAAAGCTCACCGCCGCTTGCCACCGAGGAAAGCGGCTTATAAGGCTCTCCCGGATTTAAGGACAGCATAAAGGTCACCCGGTCATATCCGTCAGCTGTATAATGCTCCTCATCCGGCACCACGTCAATCTGCACGCCTGCTTTCAGAAAATTCAGATCCTGAAGCGCGACACTCAGCTCCTTTGCAAGCTTCTCCGCCGTTTTTTTACGCAGAGCGGACACCCGCGCGCAAAGCGCGCGCAGCTCTTTCTCCGATTGCATCAGTTTTTCCCGTACGCGCTTCTTATATGCGTCAAAATCGCTCATCTGCTCCAAATACGCCTGCTGCTTCTCCAAATATGCCTGTATTTGACCAATCGAGTCAACATGGTATTTGCTTTTCAAATGATTGATCAGATCAAGGCGCGTCTCCACTTCCTGAAACTCCCGCTCATCAAATTCCATATCGGAAATATAATCGGAAAGCTCCCTGTTAAAATCACTGAGCAGCGCGTCAATATTCACAAGCTGTTCCTCTAAACCGGACGCCTCTTCATCCAATGCCGCTACGCTTCTCATTTCCATTGCTGCCGCGCCGATGAGCATGCTTGCACTCTGGGAATCGCTGTCCCCCGTCATGCCGTATACGCGCTGCACATGCTCCATGATTTTTTTGCCGTTCAGCATTTTGTGATAACGGCGCTCTAATTCCTCATCCTCTCCTTCGGTAAGCGAAGCCCGTTCGATCTCGGACACCTCAAACTGCGCCAGCGCGATCTCCCGCTCGCCCGCATGCTCTTTTTCCCGGACCTGAAGTTCTTCTTCCCTGCATGTGCAATAAGTCCGGTATGCTTTCCGTACCTGCTCTGACAGGCTCTGCATCTCTGCTCCCGCATAGCCGTCAAGGTATGCCCGCTGTTCTTTTTCCTGAAGCAAAAGCTGATTATCCCTCTGACCATGAATATGCAGCAGTACCTCGGCAAGCTGCGCAAGCTGCTTTGCCGTCACGGTCTCCCCGCAGACTTTACAGACAGAGCGCTTCTCTGAGATCCTCCGCTGTACGATCACAATGCCGTCGTCCTCCGCCGTCAGCTCCAATTCCTCCAAGCGGCGGCGCTGCGCATCGTTCTCAAGCTGGAATATCATCTCGATGACAGCCTGTTCCTCTCCGCTTCTGATGCAGTCCTTATCCGCTTTTGCCCCCAGGGCCAGATTGATGGAGCCGAGCAGGATGGATTTTCCCGCGCCCGTCTCACCGCTCAAAATATTCAGGCCTTTGGCAAATTCGATCTCCGCCTCGTCAATGAGGGCAAGATTTTTCACATGTAAACTCAGTAACATTACGATACTCCCTATGTCTCTCCGGGCAGGGCGTCTCTCTCTTTTCCGCCTCTGCTAATGGCCGTCCGCTCAAGACTTGCAGACCGACCTGATCTTTTCCATCACGATATGGGCGTCCTCCGCGGTACGCACGGCAGCCATGATCGTATCGTCCCCTGCGATACTCCCCACAATTTCTTTAAGCTGCATCGCGTCAATGGCAGCGGCGACCGCCATCGCCATGCCGGAAACCGTCTTTACGACAAGAATGTTCTGCGCGCAGTCCATGGAAAGCATTCCTTCGCGCAGCACACGGATATATTTATCTTCCCGTACTGCTTCCTGCTCTTTGGGCGCATAGTACTTCTGCGCACCGTTCCGATCAGTCAGCTTTGTCAGCTTCAGTTCCCTGATGTCGCGCGAGACCGTTGCCTGCGTGACCGTAAACCCCGCGCGGCACAATGCTTCCGCAAGCTCCTCCTGCGTCCCGATATCCTGTTTTTCAATCAGCGTAAGCAGCATTTCCTGTCGCTTCTGCTTCGACATCATTTACAACGCGCCCCCTTCTTCCTTCATCTTGCGGTGCAGCACCTCAAGAAATCCCGCGTCGCTTAATTTGACGATCGCGGTCGTCCGCTCGGAGCGGATGATCCGCATGTGGTCGCCCGCCGCAAGCGCCATGCCGTGCGCGCCGTCAAAATCCGCTTCTACCTGCTGCGTCCGCCCATCGCGGGCAGGCAGGAGCACGATCTCTATCTCGTCGTCCGGCGAAAGCACAATGCTGCGCGTATTCAAGGTATGCGGGCAAATAGGCGTGATCACCATCAGCTTCGCCGACGGCTCCACGATCGGTCCGCCCGCCGACATGTTGTAGCCGGTTGAGCCGGTCGGCGTCGATACAATGATGCCGTCCGCGCTGTAGCCCTTCAGAAAATGCCCGTTTACAAAAATATGAAAATGGAGCATTTGTAGGGAACCGCTTCTCGAAACAACAATATCATTCAGCGCATAGCTGCGGCGGCAGTCCGTTTCTCCTGTGATCTGCCCCTCCAGCATCATACGACGCTCAATCGTGTAATCATCCTCGCACAGCCGTTTCAGCGCGCCCGAAAGATTCTCCCGATCCACCTCCGCCAGATAACCGAGCGTTCCCAGATTCACACCGATCAGCGGAATGTCTAAATCGACCGTGTCGCGCGCCGCCTCAAGCAGCGTCCCGTCACCCCCGAGTACCATGATGCATTCGCACCCCGCCGGTATTTCCCTGCTATCCGTATAATAACATCCGGCGTTCCCCTCCTGCACATGTACGGTACAGTCAGCGCCCCTTCTTTGCAGTTCCTCCCGTATCCAATTCGTCGTTTTCAATTCCGCATCCTTCATGCGGTTTGTGATCAGATAAAATCGCCTCATTCCTGTTTCCCGTCCAATTCATCATGCGCCTTGCACACAATATCCTCTGCGGCATTTTCCATCGTTTGCCCTTCTAAGTCCACCATCCCGCTTTGTGTTTTGTCATTCCCGGCATCCGACGTCGGTTCCCCGCACTTTTGCAAAAAAGCAAGATACTCGATATTCCCTTCCGGTCCCTTGATGGGCGAATAATCCAGTCCCCGCACCGCAAAACCAACGCTTTGGGCAAACGAAAGAACCCGCATGATAACTTCCTTATGTACCGCCGCATCCCGTACAACGCCTTTTTTTCCGACCTGCTCCCTGCCTGCCTCAAACTGCGGTTTGATCAGACAGACCATAAACGCCTGCGGCTTTAAGAGCTGCCACGCGGGTCCTAAAATTTTTGTTAGTGAAATAAAAGAAACGTCGCACGCCGCAAAATCAAGATCGTCGTCAATGTCCTCCCGTACCATATAACGGAAATTTGTTTTTTCCATGCAGACAACGCGCCCGTCATTACGCAGCTTCCACGCAAGCTGTCCATGCCCAACGTCTACCGCATACACCTTTGCCGCGCCGTTTTGCAGCATACAGTCCGTAAAACCGCCCGTGGATGCGCCAATGTCCATGCACACCATTCCATTTACGTGAATCGGAAACACCGATAGCGCCTTCTCCAGCTTCAGTCCGCCTCTGCCGACATAGGGCATAACCGCGCCGCGCACCTCGATCGTGCTTTTTTCTTCATCAAACAGTGTTCCCGCTTTATCCTCGCGCTGTCCGTTTACAAACACATCCCCTGCCATGATGACAAGCTTTGCCTTCTCGCGCGACTGCGCAAGTCCCTGTTTAACGAGAAGCACATCCAGCCGTTCCTTCAAATGTTACACCTCTATCTTTCCACCGCTTCGCGGAATCTCAAATTCCTGTGTGCAAAAGTCCGTTTCGCGGAATCCAAAATTCTTCTCACACGATCTGCGAACGGATTCGCTCTGCGATTGACTCCGCATCCAGACCAATCTCCTTTTTTAACTGCTCCACATTCCCGTGCTCCACATAGGCATCCGGAATGGCAATTGACAGCACCTGTGCCTGCGCGTGCGGACAATCCGAAAGGAATTCCCTGACGCGCTCCCCAAATCCGCCGCTTGCGACATTTTCTTCCATTGTCACGATGTACAGATGGGTCTTCGCCAGATGCGTGAGCAGCTCCTCATCGATCGGCTTGACGAAGCGGGCGTTTATAAGGCTGACCCCATGCCCTTCCTTTTTCAGCAGCTCGCGCACCGCAACCGCAGTCTTTACCATGCTGCCGACCGCCAGCAGCGCGATTTCCTGCTCTTCACAGATCATCTCCGCTTTTCCGCATTCAATCGGCGCGCGATATTCCTCCAATCCGTCATACGCTTCGCCGCGCGGGTAACGCAGCGCGATCGGCGCGTCAAAGCCGACCGCAAATTTCATCATATCGGAAAGCTCCCATTTATTTTTGGGCGCCATAATGTGCATGTTGGGAATGGACGAGAGGTAGGAAAGATCGAAGATCCCCTGATGCGTCTCACCGTCGCTGCCGACAAGCCCCGCCCGGTCTATGGCAAAAACGACCGGCAGATTTTGAATGCACACATCATGCAGAATCTGATCGTAGGCTCTCTGTAAAAAAGAAGAATAGATCGCGACGATCGGACGCATCCCGCCCGCCGCCAATCCCGCCGCAAATGTCACCGCATGCTCCTCCGCGATCCCGACGTCAAAAAAACGTTCCGGATATTTGTTGCGAAACCGCTTTAAGCCCGTACCGTCCGGCATCGCCGCCGTAATGGCGACAACGTTTTCATTCCGCTCCCCCAATTTGCACATGACTGTGGAAAAAATATCCGTATAATTTGCCTTATTTCTCGGATTTCGCGGTAATCCCGTTTCCACAAAAAACGGCTCTGCGCCATGAAACCTCGCGGGATGCTTCTGCGCAGGTTCATAGCCCTTTCCTTTTTGTGTCAGAACATGGATGAGCACCGCCTTTTTGAAGCGCTTCGCATCGTTGATCGCACGGACCATCCCCATGATATTATGCCCGTCAACCGGTCCTAAATAAGTCAGTCCCATGTCCTCAAAAAGCATACCGGGTACGACCAGATGTTTCAAACTGCTCTTGGCGCGCCGGATCGCCGCAACGTAAGCGTTTCCGTGCTTTCCCGCACGCAGCTTATTGTATACATCCTCCTTGAGGTTTAAATACGACTGCGCTGTACGGATACTGCTCAGGTACCGGTTCATGCCGCCGACGTTCTCCGATATGGACATGTTATTATCATTTAATATGATGATAAAATTGGTCTCCAGCTTCGCCGCATTGTTGAGCGCCTCATACGCCATGCCGCCCGTCAGGGAACCGTCCCCGATGACCGAAACGATCACATCGTTTTTATGCTGTAAGTCGCGCGCCTTGACCAATCCCAATCCCGCTGAGATGGAAGTGGAGCTGTGCCCCGTGTCGAAACAATCGCAGTCGCTCTCCTTGCGCTTGGGGAACCCACTCATGCCGCCGTATTTTCTGAGCGACTCAAAGCCTTCTTTTCTGCCGGTTAAAAGCTTATGGGTATAGGACTGATGACCGACATCCCAAACGATCTTGTCCTCGGGAAGATCCAGCGCGAGATGCAGCGCCATCGTCAGCTCCACCACGCCGAGATTGGAACCGAGATGTCCGCCCGTTACACTGATCTTCTCAATCAGAAAATCACGAATTTCCTCCGCAAGTTCGGGCAGCTCCGATCTGCCAATTTTTTTGATGTCATTTGCCTGCTTAATCTCTTCTAAATACATGCTTATACTCCTGCATACCGCAGGTAAAGCCGCGGTATTGCGATGATCCGTCGTTTGATAGCGGTCTCAGTTTGTCCGATACACCATTCTTCTGACGAGTTCCGCCAAAAAATCATTTGTTACACTTAACCCGGCAAGCTCCGCAAGCGCCGCTTCGGAAATCCGCTCCACATCGCGCTTCGCCTGTTCCATACCGACAAGCGTGACATAGGTTGCCTTCTCGTTTTTGGCGTCTGAGCCGGTCTGCTTGCCAAGCTCCTCCAGCGAGCCCTCCACATCAAGAATGTCATCGCGTATCTGAAATGCAACTCCCACATGCCGTCCTGCCTGCTCCAAACGGTCAATATCTTCTTGCGGCGCGCCCGCCAAAACCGCACCGATCATGAGCGCCGACTGAATGAGCGCCGCCGTCTTCTTTTCATGAATGAATAAAAGCTGCTCCATCGTCACGGTGTCTCCGCGCTTCTCCGCTTCCACATCCACGCACTGTCCGCCGAGCATACCGTCTATGCCTGCCTTTTCCGCCAATATGCCGACCGCTCTGCCGATCCGTCCGCGAAGTATATCCGCCTGCGTCCGGTCTATCTTACATTCCGCATCGTCAACCGCCGCAAACGCCCTTGCCGCCGTATAAAACGCATGCGTCAGCAGTCCGTCTCCCGCAAGGATTGCCATCGCCTCCCCATATACGACATGGGTTGTCTTTCTGCCTCTGCGGTATTCATCATTGTCCATTGCAGGCAGATCGTCATGCACAAGGGAATAGGTGTGTATCATCTCGATTGCCGCCAGAAACGGCGCGATAAGCCTGTCCCCAAGCCGTGCCGCATCCCCGTCCTTCGCATACATTTGATAGGTTTCATACATCATCAGCGGGCGAAGTCTTTTTCCTCCTGCCAGAATGCTGTAATTCATCGCCTCGGAAGCCGTACGCTGATAGCCTTCTTCTTTCGGAAGGTAGGATGCGATCAGCTCCTCCAGCCTGCGTATTTTTTCTTCCTGTTCACTCTCCCAGTTCATCAAAGCCTCCGTCTCCGCTTAAGACAAGCACTTTCTTCTCCACCCTGTCAATCTGTTCGTTACACGCCTTTAAGAGCTTCATTCCCTCCTCATACGCCTGAAAAGAATCCTCCAGGCCGATCTCGGGCGATTCCAGCTGTGCGATCAGCTCATCAATGCGCGTAAACGTCTCCTCAATGCTGCACGATTCCTGCTGCTTTATATCATTCTGTTCCTGCTGTTTCTTGTCCTGCTTTCGTTCTGCCATGATCGCTGCGCGTCCTTTCCTACGCAAAAAAATTTCGTGCGGAATTCTTATTCTTTCTACTGACTCTTTTGGATCCCTGTCACCTGCGCTTCTGCGACGCCGTCCTGCAAATACACATGGATCCTGCTGCCCGCCTCCACCTGACCGACGGAGCGGAGCGTATTCCCGTTTTCATCGGAAACATACGCATAGCCCTGACTGAGTTTTTCCAGCGGCGATAATCCCTTCAAGCGCTCCACATACAAGAGAAACCGGTGGCGGACCGCCTCCATGCGCTTTTCCATTGCCGCGTTTAAACGATCCTCAAAAAAAATCAGGCGGTTCTGCTGCTCCCTCACGCGATGAAGCGGATTGCCCCTCTGCATGCGCAAAATATAGTTTTCCGTCTGAATCCGTTTTTTATCCAATATAGCACGCATGTGCCCGTCCAGCGCATCCGCCGCGCCAAGTATCCGCTCGTCCAATAACGCCTGTTCGTACACAGCCAGCTCCGCCGCCGCGGACGGTGTCGGTGCACGTAAATCCGCCGCATAGTCCGTCAACGTCGTGTCCGTCTCATGCCCAACCGCCGAGATGATCGGAACGGTGCAGTCAAACACTGCCTGTACGACCTCACGCTCATTAAATGCCCACAGATCCTCGATGGAACCGCCTCCGCGCCCGACGATCATCACATCCACGCCTAAGCGCTCGAGCGCGCGGATTCCCTCCACAATGCTCGCTGCCGCCTGTTCGCCCTGCACGATGGCGGGATAAAGAATGATCTGAATATAGGGATTGCGCCGCCTCGCAATATGAATAATATCCCGCACGGCAGCTCCCGTCGATGCGGTCACGACGCCGATCGTCCTTGAGTACTTCGGAATCGGCTGCTTATATTCCGGGGCAAACATCCCCATCTCTTCCAATTCTTCTTTTAACGCCACAAAGCGCGCGTACAGATCGCCCTCTCCGTCCGGTCGGATCCGCTTTGCATACAGCTGGTACTTTCCGTCGCGCTCATAGACGTCAATATTTCCCGAAACAACGACCTGCTGCCCCTCCTGCATCCGAAAGGGAAGCCCGGTTTCTCTGTTTCCTGCAAACATCACGCAGGCAATTGCCCCGCTTTTGTCCTTCAGCGTAAAATAAATATGCCCCGACGTATGATATTTGCAATTGCTGACCTCGCCGCGCACATGGATCGCATTCAGCATAAAATCCTGCACAAACATGTTGCGGATATAGGAATTGACCTGCGCGACTGAATAGATATTTTGTTGTGCCATACGCCGTTCCCCGTCTATGCGAACTTGGCGAGCACGCCGTTGACAAAGCCTGCGGACTCGTCCTGCCCGAATTTCTTTGCCAGCTCCACCGCTTCATTGATCGCTACGCCCGTCGGAATGTCGTCGTCATAGCAGATCTCATAGACCGCAAGACGGATGATCGTGATGTCCACCTTGCCCATGCGCTCCACGCTCCATCCCTTTGCCCGCTCGTTGATGAGGGCGTCAATTTCAGGAAGCTTTGCGGCAATATTCCCGTATTTCCCCGAAATATAACGCTTCTCCTCCTCCGTACTTTCGCTTTCCTCCTGCGAAAAAAACAGTTGAATCTGCTCGGGCATATCCTCCATACGGTTAAATTCCACGCGGAACAGCAATAAAAAAATCCGCTCTCTCAACTCTCGTCTGCTCATTGATGACTCCTTAACTTACAAAAGACACGCTAAGCGTGTCCCCTGCGCGTTTGCTTATGAATAATTGCTTATTTGCTCTTTTGCATATTGACACCGGCAATCCTGATATTGACGTCGGACACCGTGAGTCCGGTCATATTCTCGATCGCTGCCTTGACCTTCTCCTGTACCTTCTGTGAAGTTGCGGGAATATTGTAGCCGTATTCGAGCATAACCGCAATATCGGCCCGTACCTCCCTGCCGGTGATCTCCACCTTCACGCCCTTTGTCAGTTTTGTCATGCCAACCTTGCTCATCAGCTCATTCGTGATATTGCCGACCATGGCGGAAACACCCTCGACCTCAGAAGCCGCAAGTCCGGCGATCATCGCAACAACGTCATCTGCGATCTTGACCGTTCCCATGTTATTATCTTCCTGAAGCACATAGGTTCCCTTTTCCATATCCTTATCCATATGATTAACCTCCTTTGGATGATCTCTCCGTCTCCAAACAGTTACATGTATTATAGCAAATTAATCAAAAGATGTATAGATTGAAAAAAAACAAAGTTTTTCAACAAAGTTTTCTGCATCACCAACGTACTTTCCTTCTGACGGCGCACTACAGACTTTCGGGCAGCCAGAATCCAAACGTCAGCGTCTCCTCGTTATCGGAATAGGATACCCCCGCATCCGAATCCATATAGTCAAAAATGTGCTCCTGACCGATCAGATATTCATAATAGGCGCTGTATACATCCGCCGTCTCACAGCGGAACGTCACATACTTCCCGACACGATTTGCGAAAAATGTATCGAGCGCTCCTTCATCAAACGCCGAAAAAAATGCATGCCCGCGCACATAATAATTATCATCCGTCGCCGTACAATAGGGCATCTGCGCTACGGACATATCAATCTCATGCGTCCGTTCGATCTGCTCCGCCGTGACACATAAATACTCGTAATTGACGTCCGGCAGCCCGCTTGACGCCGCGCCGCCGTCCATCGTATAAGAGGCGTCCCCCCATGTTGCGTCTACATAGTAATATGCCCCGTTTGAACGCACTAAATTCCACGCATGTCCATATCCCGATTCTTTGATCCGTCCGGTCACGAGCGTCGCATCAATCCCCGCCCTCATGCACAAATACTGGAACGCTTTCGCATATCCCTGACATACGGATCGCCCGTATAAAAATACCGAGCAGATATTCTGATTTTCAGGTGCCTGAAGATCGTATTCCGTATTGCAGATCACGTATTCGTACAGGTAACGAATCTTGGCATAGTCATCCTGCCCGGCAGGCAGATAGGAAAGACATGTCTCCACATATTCGTCGATACCGCTTTTGCATCGTGCGACCTCCGCCTGGGACATGGAATAGGATGCGGAAAACCGCATGTACATGATCTCCCCGTTCTGTGTGACCTTTGCGTAGGTATATCCGGTCACATAAAACAATTCGGGATGGTCGGCAAGCACGGCACAGAAAATTCGGTAAAGCAGATCCTCATCCTGACAGGCTAACTCCTCATCCTGTCCCATCTGACGCATGCTGTTAAGCATCTGCACATACATCATCCGCTGTCCGTCGTCTGTCAGCATCCCGTAATAATAGCCGCCGTCCGCCGTCCATTCTGCCCCGGGTGCGGGCGTCTCTCCCTGCGCATCTGCGCCATAGGACAGTGTCTGCCCTCCCGCGGGCTCCTCCCTGCTTTGACGGTCACGGAACCCATCTGCGCAGCCGGAAATCAGAAGGACGCCGATGAGCATCCCTGTCAGACCTATTCTTTTTATTTGAAAAGACAGCATTTTCATCACATCCCGACTCAATCTGTGCGTAAATAGAATCTGAAAGATTACCTGCATGACCGGCCGCTTCCCTATGACCGCGTGCCCGCGGCACCCTAACTGCGCCCGAATTCCGAAAGAATCAGCCCTTTGTTGCGCTCCAGCGTCATACCGACGCTCCACTCATTAACAAACAAAAGGAGCGGTCTGTCCTTCAAATCCTTGATCTTCTTCATATCCGACGTCCCCGTCAGCGTTTTTAGGTCAATATCCGTGTTCTCGATCCACCGGATATGCTCATACGGCAGATTTTCTAAACGGATTTCCACATTATACTCATTCTCCAGACGGTATTTGAGCACATCAAACTGCAGCACGCCGACAACGCCGACGATGATCTCCTCCATGCCCGAGTTAAACTCCTGAAAGATCTGGATTGCGCCCTCCTGCGCGATCTGCGTGATGCCCTTGACAAACTGCTTGCGCTTCATCGTGTCAAGCTGTCTGACACGCGCGAAATGCTCCGGTGCAAACGTCGGGATTCCCTCAAAGCAGAATTGCTCCTTCGGCATGCAGACCGTATCTCCGATAGAAAAAATACCGGGATCAAATACGCCGATGATGTCCCCCGCATATGCCTCCGACAAAATCTTCCGCTCATCCGCCATGATCTGCTGCGGCTGCGAAAGCCTCATGACTCTGCCGCCCTGCACATGCTTTACCTCCGCATTCGCGTCGAACCTGCCCGAACAGATGCGCATAAACGCGATCCTGTCCCGATGCGCCTTATTCATATTTGCCTGTATCTTAAACACAAAGGCGGAAAATTCCCGCTCGGCCGGTTCGATGAGACCAATATCCGCCTTACGCGGAAGCGGCGGTGTCGCCATCCGTAAAAAGTGCTGTAAAAAAATCTCCACGCCGAAATTTGTCAACGCCGATCCGAAAAAGACGGGCGTCAGATCCCCGCTTCTGACCTTGCTTAAGTCAAATTCCGCGCTCGCCCCGTCAAGCAGCTCAATCTCTCCGTCAAGCTGCTCCATAAACGCCTCGCCGATATGGGAAAGCAGCGCCTCCCTGTCAGTCAGCGGAATCCTTGTTGAGAGTCCTTCCTTCGTCCCCTTCTCGGTATCCGAGTAAGTGATGACACATTTTTCCTGTCTGTCGTACACGCCCTTAAAGCTTTTCCCGCACCCGATCGGCCAGTTCATCGGACAGGTCGCGATGCCGAGCTCCTTTTCAATCTCATCCAAAAGATCAAAAGTATCGTTCGCATCCCTGTCCATTTTATTGATGAACGTGAAGATCGGAATCTTGCGCATAACGCACACCTTAAACAATTTTCTTGTCTGCGCCTCGACGCCCTTGCCGCCGTCGATCACCATGACCGCGGAATCCGCCGCCATCAGCGTACGGTACGTATCCTCCGAGAAATCCTGATGGCCGGGCGTGTCCAAAATATTGACGCAGCATCCGCCGTACTCAAATTGCAGCACGGAGGACGTTACGGAAATACCACGTTCCTTCTCGATCTCCATCCAGTCGGATACCGCGTGCCGCGCCGTCGCCTTTCCCTTCACGCTTCCCGCTAAGTTAATGGCGCCCCCGTAAAGGAGAAATTTCTCCGTCAGCGTCGTCTTTCCCGCATCCGGATGGGAAATGATCGCAAAGGTCCTTCTTTTATTGATTTCTTTGGTATAATCTGCCATGTTTCTTTCCTCTTTATCTATTTTTTACATGCGAAATTCCTGCGCCGCCGGCTTCTCACAGCATGGAGCTGCCGTGTCCGTCATACGGAATACCGAAATAAGCAAGCACCGTCGCCGCGATATCCGCAAAGCTCTCCCGCGTGCCAAGATTTGCCGGAATAACCGATTTTCCGTACATGAGAAACGGCGTGTGCTCTCTGGAATGATCCGTGGAGACGGTATATCCCGGATCGCAGCCATGATCTGCCGTGATCATCAGCACATCCTCGCTCCTTAAGCCGTCAAGCAGCTTTGGCAGCCATAAGTCAAACGCCGACAGCGCTTTTGCATAACCGTCAATATCATTTCGATGCCCGTACAGCATATCATAATCGACCAGATTAATAAAGCACAAGCCTTCAAAATCACGCGAAAGATAGGAAAGTGTCTTTTCCATCCCGTCGGCATTTCCCGTCGTATATACATGCTCCGTCATACCGCGTCCCGCAAAAATATCCCAGATCTTGCCAACCGCTATGACATCCTTTCCCTGCTCGGTAAGCCGGTCAAGCATCGTCTTTTCCGGCGGCTCCAGCGAAAAATCATGTCTGCGCGGCGTACGCTCATAATGCCCGCTCTCCCCGATGAACGGGCGGGCAATGACTCTGCCTACTCCATGCTCTCCTTTCAGAATTTCCCGGGCTGTCCGACAATATTCATACAACTGCTCCACCGGCACAACACTTTCATGCGCTGCAATCTGAAACACACTGTCCGCAGAGGTATAAACGATCAGATTTCCCGTCCTTACATGTTCATCACCGTATACCTGAATGACCTCCGTCCCGGAATAGGGACGGTTGCACAGAACACCCCTGCCCGTACGCTTGGAAAATTCGGCAAGCACCTCCTCAGGAAAACCGTTCGGATAGGTGGGCAGCGGCTTCATCGACCACACGCCCGCGATCTCCCAATGTCCGATCGTCGTATCCTTTCCCATGGAACGCTCCTTCATTCTGGCAATCCGCGCCTTTGGTGCTCCCGTTCCCTCCAAAAAATCAACGCCGTCCAAGTCAAACAACCCCAAACGCTTGAGATTGGGCAGTCTAAAAAAGGAACTGGAGGATACGGAACGCAGGGTATTCGTCCCCGCGTCTCCAAACTGCGCCGCATCCTCCATTTCCCCAATTCCAAAACTGTCCAGTACGATCAAAAATACTCTTTTCATATGCAATCCCTGCCTTATTGTCCGTTATGTAAAGTATATCACATTCTCTATGTTTTGGCTATTGTGAAAGTGCCACCGGCGTGATAATGATATTGGCTGCGTCGATTCCCGTCTTGCGCTTGACAATATCCTCGATCTGCGCGCACTGCGCCTCCGTCAGCATCGTGCCGTATACAAGCACATCCACCTGATCGCCCGTAATGCTCACGACCGCCTCCTGATACCCTTTCGCCTCTAAGAGAATTTCCGCTGCAGACTCTCTCTCGGCAATGTCCGCCGCCTCAATCATGCTGTCAATGGCTGCCTGTTTCTGCTCATCGCCGATATTGACATTGTTAATGATCTCTAACATGATCTCCTTATTCCTTGCACGTGTCTGCTCTTTTTGCAGGCGTGCCGCAGATAAAGATGTGACCGCCGTCGTGGAGGTGTAGACCGCCTCGCCCGGAATCTCATCAACCGTCATTTCCTCGGAGATCATCTCCGCCTGCTCCTCATCAAGCCCCGCCGAAGAAACCTCCGCCAGCTCATTCAGATAGTCATCCTCCGCCGCGGCATAATCGGTATCCAGACTCTCAATATCCGTCAGATTCCCTGCCGCTCCCAACTCGATATCCTCATCTGAAATGTCGGCGAGATCCGCCGCGGACAGCTCCTCCATCGTGTCGGCATCATATTCGACAAAGCCGTCCACGCTGACGGAGGACGTTTCCATCGCATCCGCATCCTTACTGATCAAATCGTCTGTGTCCACCTGACTTCCTGCAAAATGAAGATATCCGGCAATAACGATCATCATTGCCAACGCTGTGATCATTACCTGATTACGTCTAAGTATCTTTTTCAAGTTCCTCCCCCTTTTGCTATACTTTCATTTTGGTTACAATAATTCTATTCGCTTCGATTCTGAATAATGACTGAATGACCGCAGTTATATTTTTCTGTATTTCCGGATTCCCTCCGCCTTCGGCAATGACTGCCACGCCAATGACCTCCGGCTTCGTCGTCCGCACGATAAAGGGCGTCCGTCTCCCGTCCGCGTCCGTCACATACACCGTCTCCTCCTCCATGGCGCTCTCGTTAATGATCCGCACCCCTCCCCCGCTGTCCGCCTCCGTCGTATCCGTATCCGACTTCACCACATCCTTTAAGATGATCTCCTCTCCCGATGCGGCAAACGTGATCATTACCCGCACCGCGCCGACGCCGTCCATCTCCTGAAGCAGCTTCTCCAGACGTTCCTCCAGCTCTCTCTCATAGTCCGCCGCACCGGTTTCCTCTGCGGATGCATTCAGTGTAGCGTTCTCCCTGTCCAATTGATCGTACTTTACCGGCTCATTCTCATTTTTTGCGGCGGGAGATTTTGTCGGCCATGCAATGACTAAAAGCAAAAGCCCTGCCAAGATCAAAATGAGCAGGCTGTCCTTCCCGAACTTCTGCCCTTTTAAGAGTGTTCTTATTTTTTCCGACACACTATTCAACAATGCTCACCTCCACCCACGACCGTTCCACCCGAAGATACGCCGCGATCACACCGGCAAGCTCCGACTCCGTATCCTGTCCTCCTGCCTGTTCTTCCTTCTCTTCTCCCTCCGATTCCCCAACCCGGATATGGATCTCACGGACCGGACGCACGTCGATCTCTCCCTCCCCTCTTCCCTCAAAATAACGAAGCGCAAATTGAAGACCGCTCTCATCGGCATATACGGAAACCGTCTCATAGCCGTATGGCGCAAGTACGGGATCGACCGCCGCCATAAGCTCCTGCGCCGTTACCTGTTCGATCTGCTCCTCCACAAGCGTCTCTCCCGTATATTGGGCGCCCTGTAAGATTGCCTCGTAATCCTGTTCAAATCGCTCAAGTCTCTCTTCAAAGTCCTCCCTCGCACCGCTTTTGATCAGATCGAGCAGCGGCACGGTCAAAACCGCGAGCGTCATGATCCGTATGAGCAGACGTACATAACGGGCATATTTGCTCCCACTCACAAAATGATACAGAGTCTGCGCAATGATCATAAAAACTCCCGCTGTCCGAATCATATCAAGCATCGTATTCCTCCCAACTAAAATCCCCGGTTTGTCGTCACGGCAATGACCGCGACCGTCACGATAAACAATGCCATCGCACAGGTCAGCGTCCGAAGCAGCAGCACGCTCCCCTCCGACACCTGCTCTACACAGCGGCTCATACGCGCATCGGCGACCACACCGGAGACCGCCGCCGCCGCTTTTAAGGACAATGCCAGCAAAAGCAGCTTCAACAACGGCATGGCACATAAAAGCAGTAACAGCAGGATGCCCGCCACCCCCACTGCATTTTTTACCAAAACCGCTGAGCCGTATACGACATCCGACGCCGTGTTCACAAAACCGCCGATACCGGGAATGACAGACACCAACTTTTGCAGCGCGCCCGTACTGACACTGTCTATGACCGGTGTGATCATGCCCTGCAAAAGACCGATACCAGAGATTGCCGTCACGCAGCATTTGAGTACGAAGCCGATGCCTTTTTTTATGAAAGCAATGATCCCGTCCAGCCTGCCGTCCGAGCTGATGCCGCTCATGACGGACAAAAGCGTATACACATAGATCATCGGCAGGGCTGCGACTAAGAGCAGATTTTCAATCAGATAAATCACGATCAGCGCCAGTTCATAGAAGGCG
This sequence comes from Lachnospiraceae bacterium, assembly GCA_014804755.1. Lineage (GTDB taxonomy): Bacteria > Bacillota > Clostridia > Lachnospirales > Lachnospiraceae > DLAJ01. The sequence goes on from JAAUZE010000025.1 coordinate 76,447, forward strand.
ATCGCGGTTGTCGAACCTGCGGCGAGGCCGACGGAAAGGCAATAGGTCGGCACCAGAAGCTTCGAAAAATCGGCGATCGTCAAAAGACTTTCCTGCGCGATGTCCATCCCCTTCTGCATGATTTTTAAGAGTACCATCACCATCAGCAGAAACGCAATGTCATAGCTGATGTCCGCAACCTGCCTGCTCTCAAAAAGTTGTCCGAACTGTGCAAAGACAGCCGAAAAAATACCAATGATCAGGATGCTCGCAAAGATCATCTTATAATCCGCCGCCTCCGCCCCCACAGCCTGCCGCACGCTGTGAAAGATCCATTTTAAGCTTAATCCGTTCTCTCCTTTTAATGCGTTCAGTATCAGGTCAAAAAATGAGAGATCGCTTCCCCCAAAGACCCCGCCGATCCGCTCGGACAATTCTTCCAGCCCGAGGCTTTGCGTAAAATCGACCGTCATATCCATATAAATTCTCCATTCTTACCGAAGTCTGCGAATTTGGGCGTAAGCACAATATTTGCAAAACGAACTAGTTCGTTTTTGAAAAATCTCTGATTTTTCAATCTACCGCCTCCGTTTCCGGCTTACAGCGCAAAATCCTGTATCGTCTGAATGACCGCAAGAATGACCGGCATCCCTGCTAACAGTACGGTCAGCTTTCCGAAAATCTCGATCTGTCCCGCCACGGACGAAAAACCGGCATCCTTACAAACAGAGCAGGCGAATTCACACAGGTATGTGATTCCGATGACCTTTAACAGAATGCTGAAATAACTGTACTGATCTCCCATAAAGCCTTTCAGCTGTGAAATCTCCGAAAGCACCGCTGAAAGCTTATCCATCCCCGCCCCGAAAATGATCATACTAAGGACGATGCCGATGTAAAAAGAAAATTCCTGCCTGCTGCCCTTAAGCTGCACGCCGAGGAAAATTCCCGCAAGCGAAAGCAGCACAATTTTTGCAATGTCCATATTTTCTCTCCGCCTCTATGGCCTACAATGCAAACAGTTTCTGCACCGTTTCGAACAGTTCATAAATATAAGGAACGATCCATGTCAGCACCAAAATAAGCCCTGCCAATCCGACTAAAAAGGCATGTTCGTCCCGACCGCTGTGCTTGAGCACCTGACCTAAAATTGTCACAAGAATCCCGACTGCCGCAATCTTGAATATGATACTGATCTCCATACGCTTTCCTTACTGTCCCCGTTCCCATGTCGTCATAAAAGAACAATGCTGATCACAAGTCCGCCCATCGCACCCATGCACACATAGATCCTGCTTTTCGAAACCGCCTCCTCCGACAGACGCTTTCTTTTTTCCTCCAGCTTCTCCCTGCAAAATGCCGCCTGTACGAGCTGCATGCGGCTGTCGGCAAATTCCTGAGCCGCAAATTCCCGTATATCCGCAATATCCTCATCCCGCAGAGAATATTTTCCGTGAAGCGCTTCGCTCTCCTCCCGCCATATCCGCTCAAACACAGCCCCTTCGCCGTTTTCCATGCGTCTCGCGACTGCGGATAACAGCTGTCCCGCCGCGCCCGCCTGCCGCTCCCCGCCATGTCGGCATATCCAGACAAGCTCCGCCTTATGATAGACGATCTCGCTCTCCAAATAATAAAAAAACCAAATCATCCGCTCCAGTTGCCTGATCCGCTCATACCCTGCTCTTTTATAGAAAACACCCAGTCCGGTCGTGCCAAGCGTGAGCAGCAGTGCACCCACCCATTTCATCCGCCGCTCCCTCCTTCCGAAACCGCGCCATCCATCGGCGCAAACGATTTGTCAAGCACCTCGGAGATGACTCCCGGCCTTGAGGAACCCTTGAGCAATATGTAACGCTCAAACAGCCCGTCCGCAAGCAGCGTTCCTATGTACTTGCGCTCCAAAAGCTGCCGGACGTCATTGCCGTGCACGGTCGCGATGATCTTACAGCCGCACCTGCTTGCCTGTCCGATCGCTTCCGCGTCCTCTTTTCCCCCAATCTCGTCCACGGCGATCACACGCGGATTCATGCTCCGTAGCAACAAAAACATCCCCTCCGCCTTCGGACAGGCATCGAGCAGATCCGTCCGCATGCCGAGATCGTTCTGAAGCACGCCCAGACAGCTCCCGCCGATCTCGCTGCGCTCGTCCACGACGCCCACCGTCATTCCCGCATGCCCGCAGCATCCATCGGAAAGACAGCGGATCATGTCCCGCAGCAGTGTCGTTTTTCCGCTGCCAGGCGGCGAAATGATCAATGTGTTTAAGAACTCTTCTCTCTGAAACAGCTGCGGCATCACACCATGCGCCGCGCCCTTGATCTGATGTGCGATACGGATATTCATGGCATTCACGTTTTTCATGGAGACCGGCTCATGCTCCCTGCACACGACTTCTCCGCCAAGCCCGATCCGGTGTCCGCCCGCGACAGTTAAAAATCCCTGCCTGATCTCATCCTCATACGCATACACGGAATAGCCGCATAAATGGGCAAAAAGCCTGTCCATATAGAATTTATCCGGGCAGAGCGCCCGATCTGCCTGATAGAGAAACTCCCCGTCCCCGGACAAAAAATATTCCCTGCCATGCGCATAAATAATAACCGGCCTCCCAACCCGGAGCCGTATCTCCTGAATCTGCTTAAGCCTTGCCGCCACGTTCCGAAAACCGGGCCGCATCGTATCCGGAAAAAGCCCTAAAAATTCCTGTTCCTGATCCATTATGTACCTCACACCTTTCGATAGCCTGCGAAGGGTGCAACCCTCACACCAAAGTATATGAACCCCCATATAAAATATGACAGCATCATTTTGTATGAAAAAAAATACAAGAATTTTCTTTTTTGCTATGGACATCATAAGAATATGTGATATGATATTAATAACAGTAACGATTACTATTTTTGATTATAAAAGGAGGAGCATGGATATGGAAACAAATATGGCACAGGTAGACAATCTTGTTAATTTATTGGACGGTTACGCAACAAAGGGCGGTCATCATCTGAATGTCAATGTTTTGAACAGAGATACGCTGCTCGACGCACAGAAGCATCCGGAGAACTATCCGCAGCTTACCATCCGCGTATCCGGTTATGCAGTCAATTTCATTAAGCTCACGCCGGAACAGCAGGCAGACGTCATCAGCAGAACGTTCCATGAGGCAGTATAAAAAAGATTGGCGCGCATGCGCCAATCTTTCGAAGAATCGCTAACGCGATTCTTCTGGACGCAACTTAAAGTGCTTCGCACTTTTTGCAAACTCGCGTTTATGTAAATTCATAAAAACAGCCTGTCGAATAACCATTCGACAGGCTGTTTTTTTATATTATAGATATGTTATGATCTTATCCATGATCCGGCTCCGACAGGGATCGGTAATCCCAAAATCCTTCTCGCGGTATGTCCATGCTGCCCTGCCGATTTCGAACTTTTCAAAAACGGCGGAAATATCCGCATACCAGCGCAAGAGCCGCTCGTCAGGAACACGGTCAATGACGCCGTATTCGCCGCAGTAGATCGGCACGTCCACCTTTTCTGCCACATCAGCTGCAGCCTGCATTTCCCACTCCATATAAGATTTGTCGATCCGTTCTCCCGGGAAATCCGCCAATGCATATGCCAGACCCTTGTCCAGATTATCGAGCGTTTTACGATAATAGACTTCTTTGGAATCAGGATAATCCACCTCGCAGTCAGGGCTCATCTCGTCAATCCAATACGCTTTTTGATGCGTAAATACAAGCGGGTTATAATAATGGAAATTAAATACGATATTCTCGTCGTCCGGCTTTTCAAGCAGGGTAAGACCAAATATGCTGTTATTGAAAATGCCGCCGATCAACACAGGATTTTTTGGTGCAAACCGACGTACCTCCCGTATCGTCCGCATCGCAATCCCATTCCAGACCGTCGCATATTTTTGCTCGGTAATTTCGTTGAGCAGTTCAAACGCAATATGATCCGCTTTATCCGCATAATGCCTGGCAATTTCACACCACATCGCTATAAAAATATTCTGATACTTCTCATTTTCAAAGAAGCCGCTCTCCTGCTCGCCCTTGTCAAACGAGAATCCCGGTGTCTTATGCAGATCAAGGATTATATTTAATCCGTACTTTTCACACCACTTCACGCAGCGGTCAAGATAGGTGAACGCATCCGCACGCACGGACATGTCGTCGCCGAGCATGATATTATAATCAAACGGCAGGCGCACATGATCGCAGCCCCATGATGCGATTTTTTCGATATCCTCCTCCTTTATAAAGTTTTCGAGATGCTCGTGTGCGTAATCCGACTGCGACAACCAGCCGCCAAGGTTCACGCCATGCTTGAATCCAACAAATTCTTTCATAAAGACCTCCTTTTCATATATTAATCCACTGGATGAATCGCGCTCATCGCGTCCGCAATCCGTCCGGCGATCTCCCGCATCCGTTCCGCGTCCACCTTGCAGACTTTGCGGTCATAGGTATAAAAACCGTTCGTCTCTTCCTCCACATCGCTGAGCTGCGTATAGACACAGCCGCATGCGCCGTCCGCAATGGCGGGCAGGATCATTTTTTCATACATATTGACGATCCGGTCCGTCAGTTCTTTCCGGCTCCGGCACTCTCCGTAGCCGTAATGCCCGACGTGGCTGTAACGATGCTTTCGCAGCGTATAGGCATAGCCGCCGCACTCGGAAACGATCAGCGGCCGCTCTGTTTTCGGAAGCCGGATCGTCTTAAAATACACATGCCTGCTCTCAAAATCGCTGAGCGTCTGACGAAACCAGCCCGACGTCGCATCGTACAGGCGGCTGTCATCCACGCTGCGCGCTGTCTCATACATGCGATCGCTCTCAAACTGCCCCCAGCCCTCATTAAAGATCGTATAAGCGATGATGCAGGGGTGATCATAAAGCTGCATCAGCGTATCCTTCATATGCTGTTCAAAGATCATTTTCCTCCGCGGACTGCCGCCGCGCTTTTTATCGTCCGCCTTCAACATGCCGAGCATCGGCAGCGCCGTGTCTCTGACAAAAGAATAATCTCCACTGTTTACCATATCCTGCATCACGAGCATTCCATGCAGATCGCAATAATGATAAAAGCATTCCGGCTCTACTTTAATATGCTTGCGCAGCATCCGGATACCCAGCTCTTTCATCCGCAGGATATCCCGCTCATATTCACGCTCCTCGCCAGGCAGATAGATTCCCTCCGGGAAATAACCCTGATCCAGTACGCCGTGTAAGAAGACCGGTTCTCCGTTTAAGCAGACGCGCTGTACGCCCTGAATCTCACGGACCTCGATCGTACGCAGGGCAAAATAACTCTCAACCGTATCTTCCCCGACGGTCACGCTCATCGGATACAGATGCGGCGAATCCGGACTCCACAGACGCGGCGTGTAAGCATGCCCGTCTGCACAGGGCGTCCCAGCAAGTTCAATACGCATCCCGCTCTGTGCGAGCGTCTTCCTGTTCAGACATTCCTGATATACGCGGACCGTTCCGTTTGACAGCGTCACTCTGACGGTAATGGGAATATCGGTATCCACACGATCATCCTGTATGTTCACGTTAAGCCGGATTCCCGTCCGGTCGGGTTTCATTTGCATGGAACGGATGTACACATCCGGCACCGCCTCGATCCAGACGCTCTGCCAAATGCCGCTGACCGGCGTATACCACATGCCGCCGCGCTTTTTACGCTGTTTACCGTACGGATAATCATGAGAAAGCGTATCTGTGACCATCACGCGCAGCTCATTTTCCTGTTCATGCCGTACCGCCTCTGTAATATCAACCGTCCAAGCCAGATACCCGCCCTCATGCCGCGCCATCCTCTGCTCATTGACATAGACCTCCGCCACTTGATCGACGGCGCCAAAGTGCAGCAGGATCCGTTTTCCTTCAAATTGTTTCGGCAGCGTAAACGAACGCTGATAGGTAAGCCGCGCGCCGACACGACCGCGATAGCCCGACAGCTTGGACTGCGGCGGAAACGGCACAACGATCATTTGACCGTTACAGCTCCATACGCCGTTTAAGCTCATCCAGTCCGCACGTTTCATCTGCGGTCTGGGGTATTCCGCCCAAACCGCGGCTTTTTTATTTTTTACCCGTAAAGATGTCTGTTCTCCCGCTTCGCTCATCAATGTGTGATGCCTGTTTCTCACATAACGATACCCGCCAAACAGGGCCGCACCGGTCAAAGCAGATAAAAGCCACCATTTTTTCTTCATTGTAAACCTCCTGCCACAGGATGTACCAGACACAATCGTTCTGCATTGTGACGCAGTTGTTATTATAATACCACACTTATGCCTGTGATGCAAAAAGGTGTCATAAGATTTTACAATCTTATGACACCCAAAATATTCCATATGCAGCATATTATTCGGACATGCAGGTAAAGCTGATTTCTTCTTTCCGCGGTATCCTATAGAATCGCCGCAGCCCCCTGCTCTGCGCCTGTATCCGCCTCCTGCCGCTTGACATCTTCTTCCGTCTCCTTCCGCTTAGCCGCCTCGGCATCGGGATCGTCCATATCCATCAAAATCCGCTCTAATTGCTCCTCCACCGTCAGGACATCGTCGTCTTTCTGTATCACGCCGTCCTCCGCATAGCGGTTGTCCATCCACTCCGCATCCGCAATGCCTTTCTGTGCTTCTTCTTTCAAACGTTCTCCCCGCTTTGCACGCTGCTGCTCCCGCATTTCCTCCTGCACGGCGTCGATCCGCTCTATCAAACGATCCCATTCCTCAATCGTAAAGGACTGCGCGCCGATCTGAAAGCTGGGCGCGATCTCACCTCTTTGCACCTTTTCATTCAGTTTTGCAATGATGTCCTGCATCTTTTGACGAAGCGTGCGCGTATCCGGCTCTATCTCCAAATCCGGCTCTGCTTGGCCTCCCATGGCGTCTGCGCGCTTCTTTCCCGCGCCCTGCGCCTGCGTAAGGGAAGCCGAAAAATCCCCGCCTCCCTCTGCATTTGTCTGTGCGGCATTTGACATCTTCGCCCTGTTCGCCCACACGCCTTGGTACTGTATCCGATCCTGCATACTGTCCAGTGTCATGCTTCCATCTCCTTCACATTTTCTGCCTCTGTTGCCTTAGATAAAAACAGTTCAAATTGCTTTTTCACATAGGGATAACGCGGCTTCGGTACGGAAATCTGCTCTCCCGAATTCAGGTAGCAGACATAACTACTGATGCGCCGGATGTAGCGCATATTGACAAGAAAGCTCCGGTGAACCCGCACAAAACCGAGTCCGTCCAGCTGCCGCTCGATCTCATCCAGTTTTCGGTAAATGCTGTAGGTCCGATCCGCCGTATGAAACAGATTTCTGTGTCGGTCGGTCTCCACATAAATGAGCGAATCTACCGTTATGAGTACACTTCCCTCAACGAAAGGGAACCGCAGCGTTTCCGCTGCTTTCTCATTTTCCTTTTTGACGACAGTCATTCTTTTTGTCCCCTTCCCACGGGCATCTAATTCTTATCTGTTATATCGGCTATTCTCCTTTGATTCTGTAACTATGTAGCATAAAAAGACTATTTCCTGCATTAAAATACCAGCATCTGTTTTTTCTTTTCCCCGGGCGGCTCTTTTTGATATGATCGCGGCGTGCCTGATCCCATCCCGCTTCCCTTCTATTCACCCTGTTTTTCTCCTTTACGCAATCCAATATAACATTTATTATAAAATTATTTATGTTAAACATTAATTTTTTATTTACTTGCATTGATTTTCATGATAGAATCTCGATGATCAGAAAGCAGAACCAATCAAGAAAGGAATGTAACAATGTCTCCGCATCAACTAAAGATTCAAAGTACAAGCCGTTATATTGTTATCCTTCTTAAAACCGGACTGGTCATATTGAGCATTATTTCTATATTGGCGCTTGCAGCGATCGGCATTTTATTATTTTCTGCCGAACATACAAAAGCCTCTTTTCTTGCTGCTTTTCACGTTACGGCAAACAACGGAACCATATTAGAAATTGCGCCGCGTCCACTTTTGATCATGTTTGTGTTCATGCTCGTTGACACCCTGTTGATCCTGGTTGCCATCCTCTTTGTTCATGGCATTTTTTATGATCTTCAAGGCGGATGCACTCCGTTCACCCGGAAAAACACTACCCGTATCCAGATCGTCGCAGGTATCACGATCATCATAAGCATTGTCGGAGGTTATTCCGACGCACTGGTGGATTATTATACGATTGGAGAACTGACTTGGCATATCAATGCCATCGGCCTGCTCAGCGGTCTGATCATTTATTGTATTTCTTTTATTTTTCGTTATGGCTGCGATTTGCAGCAAGCATCAGATGAAACTTTGTGAGGTGGCAGAATGCCTATTATTATGCGGCTGGACCGGGTTATGGCAGACAGAAAAATATCGTTAAAAGAATTATCAGAGAAGGTAGGTGTCGCAAATGTAAACCTATCTAAAATGAAGACCGGAAAAATCAGCGCAGTCCGCTTTTCCACTTTGGAAGCGATCTGTGAAGCCCTTGACTGCCAGCCCGGTGATATTCTGGAATATCAAAAGGATGACACGCCCAAACACTCTTGGGACTAAATAATGTTTATAAAATTCATAGGAGGAGTTCACATGAAAATCTGTGGAACGATTTTAGCGGTCCTCTATGCCTGCATCATGATATTGGCAGTCATAAAGGGAAACAAAAAAAGTATCTCTTCTGTCCTCATCGCAGGCGGCAGTTTATTGGTTTTGGCATACGGTTTTTTGAATTACTTTTTGAACCGGCATGCGATCGTCCTATTAGTGATCGGAATTACCGGAATGGCCGCAATCTCAATCGGCGCGCTCATCAATGGAATCCGGCAAAATCACGTCCATATTTCTCATCATTTCATCCGCCTGATCATAGAGGCCGTTGTGATCACACTTTGCGCAGTCGGCTGATCATGAAGGAGTCTGACAGGTTATGAGTGAGTTCAGTATTTCAATAGGCAGTTCCCTCTTATGGGTCGGCCTCTATTTTGTTTTCATGCTTTTTTATACTTTTATGGATATTGCTGTCTGGAGAAAGGTTTTCCCAAAACATTCCGACATAGCCAACCTGATCGCAATCGCTTTTTGTATCTGCGCTTTTCTCATGCTGCTCGGAAAAACAGGATATGAACCGCGTATTCTTTCTCATTTTACTTTATTGGGCTTTTTATTGTCAGTCTGCTGCTCCATTTTATTATTTATTGTATTAGACAGAGGGTTAGACCGGGTATTCGAATCCTTGTTTCCCCAAAGTGAAAAAGGTTATCAGGAAACGATTCAGCACCTAACAAATTCCTCTGCCGTAAGCTTCATTCAAGTCTGTCTTCTTGCACCCATGATAGAAGAAATCTTAATGCGGGGATTTTTGTTAAACGGTTTCATACCCCGTTACGGTACTGCTGCCGCACTGCTTTTATCCTCCATGCTTTTTGCCATTTTGCATTTCAACATGGTACAGAGCTTATCCGCATTCCTGTGCGGCATTGTGTTAGGGCTGCTCTATCTCACAACAGACTCTGTCCTCTGTTGTATCATCGCCCATTCCATTTATAATATCCTGTCCTGTGCCGCGATCCTGCACTCTGCATCCCCGTCTCCAAAATAAGCTCCTCGAACACTCCTGTTCATCAAAAAAAGCGCGGGATGCATGACTATGCCCCGCGCTTTCGGAATCTTATCCCCCTTTACTCTCACTCCACTCTTAAGTGGCTGACCGCCTCATCAAGCTGTTCCGCTCCCGCCTGTAACAGGTGCACGGTCTTTTGCAATTCCTCTACCGCCTCTTTCTGCCGTCTCGCATTGCCTTCCACCTGCTGCGAATTCGCGCTTGTCTGCTCGGATACGGCGGAGATATTCATGATCACGTTGACGGCTTCCGTTTTCGTGTTCTCAATCAGCTCCATGCCCTCCGTGATCTTTGAAAGATCTCCGACCATCATGCCGACGCGCGAATTGACATTGTTGAATGCATCCAAGGTATGCTGTAAGGAATCGCTCTGTGAGGCGACAATCTCGTTCGCCCGGTTCACGGAGTCCACGGTCTCGCCTGTCTGCCTCTGAATCCGTTCCACGATGTCTCCAATCTGCTTCGCCGCTTCCAGTGACTGGTCGGCAAGCTTTCGTATCTCCTCCGCAACGACCGCAAATCCTCTTCCGGCCTCTCCTGCGCGCGCCGCCTCAATGGAGGCGTTCAGGGACAGCAGGTTCGTCTGTGACGCAATATCATTGATGATATTTGCAAAATCGCCAATCGACTTTGTCTGCTCGCTCAGCGACATAATATCCTTATGGATTGCTCCGGTAATATCCTCCGTTGCCTTTGACTTGAGGCTCAAGTCATCAATGACCTTCATACCGTCCGTGATCGTGCGGTTCGCATCCTCGGAAACCCGCGTAATCTCATCCGTATACTCATATACCGTACGGATCTGATCGGAAAGCGTCTGAATGTGATGTACGCAGTCTTGGGAATCCTGCGCCTGCTGCGTCACGCCATGCTCAATTTCGCCGATTGCAAGGGAAATCTCATTGCTGGAAACGATCAGTCGGTCCGTATTGTCACCGACGAGCCCTGACGCATCCGTCACGGTCCCCATCACCTGCTTCACGCCCGCGATCAGTTGTCTGATACTCGTAATCATCTCCTCAATGCTGGAAGATATTTGCCCGAATTCATCTTTACGTTTCACATGCAGATCGACCGTAAAATCACCCTGCGCCGCGCGTCCGAGCGGGTCCGTGATATTGGATACTCCCTTGCTCAGCGTCCTTGAAAGCATGATACACATGACAACCGCCGCCGCAAACGCCACGAGCACGATCAAAAACGTAATGCGCTGTATTGTCTTGGCAGACTCCAAAAACAGGCTTGTTGGCACAAGCGTCGCAAGCATGGCTCCCGTTTCGCCGATTTTGGAATACGCAAACAGATATTTTCTGCCGTTCCAACTCGTCTCACTATAACCTTCCGGTGTCTCGGCGTTCATTGCGTTCTGATAAACTGCAAGCTCACTGAACACCGGAATCGCTCCGTCCGCCGCTGTTTTTCCGCCATCCGTCCCGCAGTAAACCGTCTCGTTTCCGTCGGGCGCAATGAATACCGTATAGCTTCCCACACCGTTATCAAGCTCTGCCAACGCCTCATAAACCACATCTCTGTTAATATCTACCACTAAGATGAGATTCCCGCGGATATTGATCTTGCGCCATAGGCTGATCGCAAAATCTCCGCTTTCAAACGTATTCAGCTTATCCAAAACACGCGCCTCCAGCGTCGGATGCGCTCCCATATATCCGTAATTTTCCGAAGCTGACGCAATGACCGCGCCGTCTGCGGACTCCGTAAACACCTCATATAGATCCGAGGTCATAACGGCCGGCGTCGTCGATAAGCCCGTCATATGATCACTGATCAGATAGACATGGTAAACAAAATCCGAAATCGTCTGCAGGCTCAGGATTCTGGACTGCACAACCCCTTTTGCGCTCATCTGCTCCTCTGTCATTTTATTTATGTCAAGATTCGGATTTAAGTAATAAGTCACCGTCTCATTCAACGTCATCAGCTCGAGCATCCGGTCCTCCACCTGCTGTAAACCAAGCTCGAGATAACTGCCCTTCGCCGAGACCGTATCCACAAGCGATGTTTTTGCCTCATCCGTAACCGTACGTTTCGCTACCAGATAGGATACCGTTCCCAAGATCACGATCATCAGGATCAGCGCCATAAACGCCGCGATCATCTTCGTAATGATACTGTGAAAAGAGCCCCCTTTTCCCATGCTCTGTGTGTTCGGCATTCCCTGCTTTGTATTTGTCATATGTAGCCCCCCTTGTCCGAAACCTGCTCTTTTTTCATTATAATCTTTTATCGAACATAAGAAAAGCATTTTCAGCGTTTTCGTCTATTTTCGTTCCCACCAGCATCGAAACAGGCAGAGCCACTGGATGTAAAGCGTCACGCCGTCCTCATGGGCGTGCGGCAGTCCCGCCCGCTTTAAGGCTGCCTCCGCCTGTCTGTTTGTGAGTTGTCCCTTTTTACCGCAGATACCATACTTCATCGAATACGCAACAAACCTGCGGAATGCGTCAAACTCTTTTTTTCCTAAGTCGGGGACCGGTTTCAATGAAAAATGAAGCAAAACCGTATCAACCGAAGGTATGGGATGAAAGTCTTCCCTGCGGAAATGATACCGTACCTCCATCTCCCAATGCACCTTGAGCAATAGCGAACTCTGCGATTCTTTCGGCAATCCCATAAACCGTTTGGCGGCTCCTTTTTCCATGACCAGCCAAATATCTTTCGGTGGATTGACCGCAGAAGTCAACTTGTTGACAATCTGCGTGGTGATAAAAAACGGGATATTGGCAAATACCAGATAATCCCCCTTCTCCGGCAGATGATATTGCAGAAAATCACCGTGGATCAATGTCAGATTCGTCTGTTTCACCAGCCGCTTTCCCGCGCTCTCATACAATCTGCGGTCAATTTCCACGGAATGCACATATCCTGCCTCCCGGCACAGCGCTTCTGTCAAATGCCCTTTTCCCGTTCCGATTTCAAGAACGGTATCCTCTTTGCCGATTCCGCTCAGACGAATGATCCTGCGGATCAGTTTTTGTTCCGTAATAAAATTCTGTGAAACCGATGCCTCATTTCTGCTTTTTTCTGTACCTCCGTTTTTTCCAGTATTTCTGCTTTTTTCTGTATTTCCGCTTTTTCCTGTATTTCTGCTTTTTGCTGTATTTCTGCCTTTTCCTGTATTTCTGTTTCGATCTGCCGCCTCTATTTTCCGGCTCGCTGTTCCTCTATATTCCTGTCTGTCGTTCTTCCTGCCTTTTTGCATCGTGCGTCTCCTCTCTGTGCTTTCCTCACGGCTTGTATGACAAACCGCCCGTTTCCCACAAAAAGGGCAATAAAAAAGCAGGAATCACCATAAACGGAATTTTCCTGCTGACAATGCAACACCATGCAATCATAAAGGCTCCATCCGCAAGCCTTCTTTTGGTTATAACTCATACTGACAGCACAAATTTGTCCTTGTCCTGTCTTTTGGCAACCCTGTGTTGATTTCTATTTGCACGCAAAAAAATCCCATCGGGATTATTCTTCTGCTTTTTTATCGCCCCTGTATGCGGATACGACGAAAAACACAAATCGACACACGTAAGCCACCTTTCTGTTTTATAATCCAAGGCCTCAAGACCTTTATCTATCTTGAATAAACATAACACAAAAGAGAACAGCATGCAACTCTTTTCCAACTAATCAAAACCTTTTTTCTCCCATTCCGAATAAGAAAAAGGCATTAACATCTCTGCTAATGCCTCATCTCATTCGTAATCCGCCCGCTCCGCTTTCCGCCGGCTCCTGTTTCAACGGCTCCGGGTTCTGTCAGTGCAACGGAACGATATACAAATTTTCTTCTGTAAGAGGTTCATTACCCTCCGGGTAGGATTTGATAAAGAGCAGCGCATCAACCTGTTCGGGGTCTATAATGTGATTGGTCGAAAACGCTGCCTGATACGTGTCGTTCAAGAAACCGCAATAGCCATACCTACCGCCCGAAACAATCTCCGTGAGCAGCGTGCCGTCTTTTAAGCGCACACCTATGATCTGCGGAGCCTCTGCAGTCGTCGTGATTTTGGATATTTCACCGTTCTCTTCCACCACCTCGCGCTCTATCATCTGCCTTGGCATTTCATAGATGACAGAAAGGGAAATCGGTGAGATTTCTGCATGCGTTACGGTTGCACCGCTGCCCTCCAATACTTCTGACATTTCATACGACATCGTCTGATCAGAACCGTCCAGAGAAAAGTCGAACGTCCAGACTCCTTCAATATCGGGAATAAATTGATGTTCGGCCGAGTCATAAATTCCAAGATTGTGGAATTCTACATGTATGGATTTTCCTATGAAAGAGTCGGCATCCGTCATCAATAACATATCATATTCCATACTTCCGTCATCGGCAATGTACCTTGGTATCAGGCTTCCGTCAGACCGTTCTTTTATCGGAGTCCCATCTGCATAAGTTAAGCTATGGCTATCCAAACTGAAGCCGTCAAAAAAATGCATTCCCAGCAAACAATCATGCAGATGCGGGTCGTCAAAGGTAACCACCACCTGTTCAAACCAGGGCTCTATCCCCTCATCCAGTTCATATCCCTCCACCTTGAAAGCCAAACGGGCAAATCGACCGTCCGTAATCGTATGAAGTGCGGTGATGGTAATGTCGTTTTCCGTTGTGACAATATTCACCGGAGTTGCAATCTGCGTCTCCTCTAAAAATTGTTTTTGTGTTTCTGTTGCGTGAAGCTGTTCCGTCATTCCCTGTCCCCAAGGGAAATAGGCTGCCGCAAATACACTCATGGTTCCAAGCATCAGCGCTGCGGCGGCAGCGGATACCCATGCGGCTTTTCGCCTGATCTTACCGCCGGATTCCCGATACGTATTCACATGCTCATTCCGAATCTGTGCAAATGCAAGGTCCGCTTTTTGCTGCACAATAGCGGGAATTACGATGTCTTTTTGCAAACATTCTATTGTTTCATTTGTTCTCATCCTATGAATCCTCCTCATGCTTCCAATTGATACAGTAGGGCAAGCTGCTCTCTTGCCCTGGAAAGTCTTGTGCGTACCGTGCTGACCGGAATATGAAGGACCGCACTGATATCCGTTGTCTTTAATCCATTTACATAGTAGAGTATCAGGATCATCCGATATTTTTTGTCCAATCCTTTTACGGTTTCCAGCCACTCCGCGTTGTCATATTCCTGTGGTGAAAACGGGATTTCACGGGACTCATCCCCCATGAAGTACAAGTCTTTTTTCTTTCGCAAAATATCATTGCATTTGTTGATCAGAATCCTTGTCATCCATGTACGGAAATACTCGGGATTTTTTAATTGATCCAACTTTTCCCAACAGGCAAGAATGGCATCCGAAATGGCATCCGCCGCATCTTCGTCATTTTCAAGCAGTGCCCTTGCGGTTTTATACATATTCTGCATTTGGGTTTGCATCAATTTGGTAAATGCATCCGCGTCCCGCTTTTTTGCAAGTATTACAAGCTCTTCTATCGCAACCACCTCCTTTGTGCTTGATAACTATTAGACGGAAAAAAATAAAAATACGTCCCAAATGGAAAAATCGCCCTCAAAAAAAAAATGAGACCCCAATTCGGAGTCCCGTTTTGACCATCCAGTATGATCCGCGCATAAGCGCACCGTTTTTTCCTAAAAATTACAATTCCATGACCGCCAAAACCTCATCATAGCCTTTTTCCACGGCAATCTGAACGGGCGTAACCCTTTTTTCATTGGCTACGTTATAATCCGCGCCCTTTTTGATGAGCAGTCTCGCGATCTCACAATTTCCGCTTGTCAGCGTTAAGTGAAGCGGCGTATTGCCGTATTTATTTCTCGCATTGATGTCCGCTCCCGCTTTGATCAGCGCTTTCATTGGATCCTTAAAGCAGTAATTGTCCGCCTGAAGCAGCAGCGCGGTATTTCCATCCTCATCCACATGGTTGACATCCGCTCCCATCTCGATCAAAACCGGCGTCAGGGCAAAGGAAGGTGTAACCGTATGATTGGTGCCCTGCACGAGAAGCAGGGGGGTTTTTCCCTTTTTGCCCGCAATATCAATATTCTTGAGCGCCCGCAGCATTTCGGCTCTTTCCTCGTCCTTGATCTTCTTGAACCGGATTTTTTCGGAAACCGCGATATGCGCCGCCGTCTCATCTTCCACATTTTTCAGGGTATCGTCAGCTCCCGCGTCCATTAACATTTGCACGATCTTCGGAAATCCGTATTCGCAGGCCGTATGTAAAAGCGTTGTCCCCATCACCTTGGGCTGATCTTCCGTGATGTTGACATTGATTCCCTTTTTGATCATCGCCTCGACCATTTCATAGTGATTTTGCCGGATGGCGGTATGTGCCGCGGAAGTTCCGTCCATATTCAGCGCCTCGATCGATTCCGTGCTGAAATATGCGACCGCTTTTGCAAACTCTTCTTCCGGATTATCTCCCCCAAAGGACATCATGCGGTTCCTGTCAGCCAAGATAAATGCCGGTGTCTTCCCCTTGATCAGCGCCTCGTCTAAGTCAACGCCGAGTCCGGACATTTTCTCAAGCGCGTCGATACTGAACGCCCATTTTAAGATATGATCCCTGAAATTTGTCATTTCGCGCTGGTAATACCTTGACTCGGTGAGACTGATTCCCGCTTCTGTCATGATGTCTAATGCCCTTGCTTCTTTATCGTTTTTCAAGAGCTTATCAATCACTTGGAATACGGATTCCATCTCTTCATCATCGTCCTGATCGACCTGTTCTGCCAGCTTCTGAAAAAGCCCCAAAGAAACCTCCAGCGCCTCTTTTGCCTCCTGCTCACTGTAAGAACAAAAAACCACGTGTTCAATCTGTTTTGCCATCTCCTGCAATGTCGCTGCTTTTTCCCCTGACAGCATTTTTTTCGCTTCTTCGATGATCAGATTCATCATGATCCTCCTGTCTCTTCACTTCCGCCATAAACATAATATCAAAACTACGCTTCCGCTCCTGCCATGAGCAGCAGCTCCACAATTTCATTAAAACCGTTCTCCGTTGCATAGTAAAGCGCCGTATGCTCGAATTCATCGGTGCAGGTGACATCTGCACCCTTTTCCAACAGCGTTGACACGACATTATTTAATCCCTTTTCTGCCGCAATGATCAGCGCGGTTTCACCGCCCTTCGCCCTGCTGTTGATGTCGGCATTATGTCTGATCAGCAGATCGACCATATGCTCATTTCCGTTGACGGCCGCCGCATGAAGCGGGCTAACTCCCTCATTCGTATTCTTGTCCGGCAATGCACCGGCATTTAATAAAAGCTCGGACACATAGATATTATCCCGTTCCACCGCCGTGAACAGCGGCGTTTCTCCCGCATTATTGACCGCATTGACATCCACATTTCCTTTCGCCAGCATCACTTTTACAACCTCGCTCTGCCCATTGAAGCAGGACTGGTGAAGAGGCGTATTTCCATAAGCATCTGTCTCTCCCACAGAATCCACGGATACATCCGCAATAAAATACGGTAACCCAAATGCATTGGCATAATCAACTGCCGTCCGGTTCTCATTATCCTTAATGGAAACATCCGCACCCTTGCCGATCAGATATTTTGCCGTCTCCACTTTTTTAGCCAGTACACTGTATATCAAAATGCTCTTTCCGTCCTTGTCCGTGGCATTGACGTCAGCTCCCGCATCCAAAAGACACTGTATGATCTCCTGATTGCCTAACGACGCCGCAAAGTGAAGCGGTGTCACGCTTGCATTCGATGCCATATTCACATCAGCGTTATTTTCTATTAATAGCTTAACAATATCCCTCGCTCCTTTTTTACACGCGTAATGAAGCGGCGTAAAGCCCTGCTGATCCCTCTTATCGACGTTGATCCCGCCCTTTTTCAAAAAGGTGATCACAACGCTTTTCTGTCCATTCTGACATGCTTTCAAAAACAAATCGTCTAACTGCATAGGTACCCCCCGCCAAGCTGCTTTTCGCGGCCTCTTGTTTTTTCTTTGCGCTCATTATAACACACTTTTATGCAATTGCAAAACAATCTGAGGGGCTTGGCATGCGTTGTAAGGCAAAATCGCCCTCAAAAAAACGAGACCCCAATTTGGCGTCCCGTTTTGACCAATAATAAATTATTTTGGACGAAAATTCAATTTGTCGGACAAAATATTATCTGTATTCAAACTCAAAAGAAGCCCTGTCCGTTTCAAAGGCAAAAATCGTACAGCCCTTTTTGCAAAATCGATAGAACGCCCGACAGGATGCACTTTCGTGAATTGTTCTTACCATATCCCCCTTTGCCGGAGCCTTAAGAGGACATTCCGAAGCTTCCAGCAGCCAAGCGTCCAATTCCAGATTCCCCTGTCTCACCCGTACCCTATTGTTTTGAATTTGAACCGCTCTGGCCCCCAGATAAGTAGCTATTCTGTACTCTTTTCCCTGCCATAATATGGCGCCAATCACACCGTTAAAACGAATGCCTGCCATGGGGATATCCGCCACTGACAGCATAATAGCGCCGTCGGAAAAACTGCATTGCGTCCAGAGATACTCCTTCGGAAATGATCGACCCCGGTCTCCTTCCCAGTATCCCCATGCATTGCGAAAAGAATATTTTTGTCCGTTGATATACACATTTCCCCGAACCGAATGCCGCATACTCCAAACGCTGTGGCGGCATTCCATAAACGGCACGAATGCGAACGGTCCCATAATATCATATTTTAACGGGCAAAGAGGTCCAAAAATCAATTTTCCTTTAACGGTTAGCTGCGATGTGCGTATTGCCAAATGAATCCCTTCTTTACCGAATTGATTCTCCCCGATGAAAAGATTCCGTTTCGTCCGTTGAAATACATCTGAATTGAACGTTACGGTAAAAGCGTCATGATCCGTAATAATCTGAATCGAACAGATGCGTTTTCTCCCTGTGTTATGAACGGCAGGTATGACCGCTAACGTCTGTGTTTCAGACTGACATTTCAAATACCAACCATAAAAGGAACCCTTCATATGCCTGCCTCCATGAAAAAATAATGCTTATTTTTCCACGGATGAGGCTGGTTTATTCATTTGGCAGAATTACACGTTCCATCATTTTCTATACGCTCTGACTTCATCTGCTGTTGTTTTTCCAATATTTCAGTTTTCACTGATAAATCAGCTATTTCCGAAGTCTTTAACAGATAATCAGTCATAACATCAAAAATTGCGCTTATTTCCACTATCTTTTGCAAATCAGGAGTTGCCTGCCCGCTTTCCCATTTTGAAACAGATTGCCTTGAAACATTAAGTTTCTCCGCAATTTCCGTTTTCGAGATTCCCTGATTTTATGGTATATCTGCGAAAGATTCACATTCAAACCACTCCGGTTCCTCTCCATCATAGGATGAAACCAGACTTTCATACTCCTCATCACTCTGTAGGCTGTACCGGGCTTCTTTGTTACCTTCTAAATAATAGTAATCATAATATAAATCGGAATCAGAGCCTGATTCCCGGATAAAATGAATCAATTCATGTTCTTTTCCGTCTTCGGTAAAAGTATAGTATCTTCCTTCTTCACCGTCATAGTTCTGTCCCCATTCGACAATTCCATTATCATATACGAAAAAGGACATATGGGTTGTATGGGTTATCAGTATGTCATAACAGATTAGCTTTTCATCCTGAACTCCCAATATGTACACCACTTTACTAGGGCCGCTATACATCTTGAAGACAAGTTCCGGATCGCCATCGTTATTTACATCCACAAGTGAGAAGCTTTTCCAAAAATGATCATCATACTCTACCCTGTCATCAAAATATGTCAGTTCCGTATCATAGCCATAACCTTCCGGCATAAAGGGATTTTCTACACTGATCTCATTCAGCAAAAAAGCCGCATACAGAGGATGGATATCAAAATCTGACAGGTATGCCTTTGCGCTTTCATGAGTAGTTTCCGTGTCAATCTCCCATTCAATGGAATATTTTTTCCCTGAAGCATTATATAAGGCAGATGCCTTGCCGCACAGCACGGTTTTGCCATTCTCGTCGTAAAGTCCGGTAAATTCAACCTGTTGGCAATCAAAATCCTCGCCATTATCCAGATATTTTAACCCATATGCCTCCGCTATAAGCCATTCCATACTGTATGTGTTTGCAACCACATAATTAGCCGTACCATCTACAAATTCAGCCTGAATTCTCGTAAAAATCTCAATACCGTCCCTCATCTCAACCAACAGGGAATAAATGCACCCGGCATCTTTATCGATCAGATAATCCTTTGAGAAACGAACCTCCGTTTTCTCCGAAGACTGAATGCAAATGGCATAGCCCTCTGTTTTCACGGCAGGATCATCCACAAAACATGTATATACACGGATACCATCCCTATCATATTCACAGACACAATCTTTATAAAATATTTCCATTTCGTTATCATCACTTCTGACATAACGCAGAAAAAAACTACCCATTTCTGCTTTCGGCGCAGATTCGGAGGCTGATTGCTCTTCATTTCCTGCCATAAATTCCGTTGTCGATTCATAAAAATCTTCTGCCTGCTGCGGTATATCCTCGGAATTTGTTTTGTTACGGCTGCTGATTATCAGCCCCAGTACCCAGAACAAGCTCATAATGAGAATGATAGCAATAATAAAAGCTGCTTTCCGCATATCTGTAGATTTTTTCCCTATGGCGAAACTATGGGACTTGGGAGGCGTGACACGCTTTTCTACTTTCAACATTTCATTTTGTGATACTCGCATCTCATTTTGCACCTCCGGAAGATCATGCATACAAAATGAAACAAAATCTCTATCCAGCGTCTCTCCGTTTGCCTCCATATTTTGTCGGGCAATTTTTTCATAATACTCCAGTTCATGGATCAATATAGGAATCTCTCTTCCAAATTTGTCTTTCAACAAACCCGATGCATGAATATCCTGTACGACAGCAACAAGCAGATTCACAAACTTTTCTATAATATCATCTTCACTATCCCATAAATCCTGCTCTGTGATCCACTCCCTGATATTCTCCGCCGTATCCCCCAGCCCCAAACACATTTCTTCATTTTGCAGCCAAAAGGCATAATTCCATCTCGCCTCTTGCTCATCAGAAGCCTTTGTGATACTTTTTTGTACTTGTCTTTCAGTATTATAACCTAATACTGCCACCGGACGGCGGGGATCATCTTCTTCACAAAACACATACAGCGAGATAGCATAGATATCGTCTTCTTGCCATTCGGATATTTTTTGTTCTATTAACCATTCTGATACTCTATGAAACATCACTTAACCCTCTTGTAAACCATAATTCCCTTGCTGAAATAATTATATATTCTGCGATAATTAAAATCAATAAACCACTTGTAAACCTAAAGATATGCAGGAGTTGTTAGGTCACCCTGATGTAAGTACTACCATGAATGTTTACGCCCACACCACATGAAAGGCGAAGCGGCGTTCCGCCAAGCTCTTGGATAAGGTGGTCAGGCAGCAACAAAAGATTTCCCTTGTAAATGCTCATAAGGGCAAAAACAAGGGAAAATACAAATCTTTCACAGTATGAAGGCTTGAAAACTTTGAAAACAAGGGAAGTTCATAAAATACTTATATAAACCAGAATCTGTCAATATCTTTTGCTTAGATAAAATTTCAAGTTTTATTTCTAGGAACTCACTATTAGACTATTGAGTTCCTTAATTTTATATCCAACATCTTCAGGGCAATGTGCATCAGACGAAGTAATGATTTTCACATTATTCTTTTTCAATATTCTAAGCAGTTCTTCATTCATACCAAGTGAAGCGGTTTCAGGACATCTTCTGGCGACTCCGCTATTTTGATCTGCATACATATTACTTTTTGAGAGTTCCTTAGCTAAACTCTCATAGTAGTCTGATAGTGAATACGATGGTTTATGACCGAATAATTTTATTGCATCCGGATGACCGATACCGTCAAATATTCTACTCTTTGCCAATAAAATAGAATCCTCAAAATATCTACGATATATTTTATCAACATCAAGCCCCGCCCAATGCTCGGCTTTATGATCGAAAGCAAAATCATCAACAAAATGAATGCTTCCCAATAAAAAATCAAAGCCTTTACCCTTTGTAAGTTCAGAAGTAAAGCTTTCAAACTCTTTGAAATAGCATATTTCAAGACCAAACTTGATTTCTACCGGAAACTGCTCGTTTCTGACTCGTTCGATAAGTTCCAAATAGTCTGCAAGTTTATGCACACCTGCATTTCTACGAAACCATGCATCTACATATTCACTATATGCACACACAGAATCATACATTGGAATAAACTCTTCAAATCTATAACAATGCTCAAGCAGACGTATTTCATCAATCTCCATTTCAACTGCTTTACTTACAAATTGATTTATCCAATCAAGCGTGTACGCTCCACGTTCAATATGAATATGTCCATCTATCATTTTTCTCCCCCCTGTGCAGATAAAAAAGGAATTTTATTTCTATCAAATTATCCGAAATATTCTTCCATTCCTGTGAGCACTGGTGTCTCTTCCCCGCATTCCGGACAGGTATAAGTCCCGAAATAGTAACAGAGCCTCTCTTTCCCCTCACTGTCCTCTATCAGGTCAAACAGCTGAAACAGCCACTGCTTCACATCCTCTAGGCTCTCCCCGTCCCAGCTCTTCGAAGGCTGTTTTGCTACCTGAATCTTCTCAGACGGCTCACAATATCCGAACTCAATCTCCTCATCGCAGTTTTCGCAGAACGGACAGACAATATAGCAGGATTCCATTCCGGAGAGAAACAGCATATAGGCCAGCTTTTGCTGCCCCAAAATCGCCGTGACCGCAATCGCAAATTCCCGCCTCCAACTGACTGCTTTCTCTCGGACATAGTCCATGTATTCGGCCAAAAATCTGATTGTCATATCGCGGATCTGTGACATAGCATTCCGGTAGTTCTCATACACATGTTCCTCCCCCGGTTTCTCACCATAGATATCCGTGGCAAGGCAGCTTCCCGCTGCCATGATCCCCTGAAACAGCCAGTCTGCATCTTTCTCTTTTTCCCAGCCCTCCATAAGTTTCGCCAGATAGGGCAGAACCAGCCAGGTTGCCCGATAAAAACTCATCTGATGGTAGAGATTTTCAAAAAGATTATCGAAAGCAATCTCGTAATTTGTTTTTACAGCTTTTTCCAGCCGACGCAGTTTGAAGGTCTCCGGTGCTTCCTCTCTCTTTCCCATCAATATCGCTATGTACTCACTCACATTGCCGTAAGCCCCTCTATAAACCTCCCACAGCGGCGAATCCGAACTTTCCAGAGTATCATACTTCCTAGCACAGGAACTCTGCTCCCTTTCGATCGGCTTAAACAGCACATTCTCCCTGCACTGCTCCTTCGTTTTCTTCTTTTTGGAACCCGCCTTTTCCGCTTTCTGCCTCTCTCTCAAAATATGTTCTGGCAGATGGATCTCCGGAATCCAATAGCAATTCATAAAACAGCTGGCATCCTTGATCATTGTGCCCTCTAGAGAAAGTCTTTTTAAGCGAAACAGCTTCAAAATCTCCTCCATGTGTTCGAGTCCTGCACAATAGTGCAAACTGAGATTTTTTAAGCTTGTCACCTTTCCCAGATCAGCGCAGTCAATCACACCGCATCCCGAAATTTCCAGATCCTCCAACGCAATACAGGTCCTCAAAAAAGAAAAATCTTTGATCGGCATTGCAGATATCGTCAATTTCTTAAGCCTTGACATCTTACCGATCATACTGAAATCACCCTCTGTGATTTCCAGCCGTTCTGGAATATTGTCATTATAAGGATCGATCAGTCTCTGATAAGTTGGTCTGCCGCCGCAGGAAAGATTCTTCACTTTCTGGAAATCATACATAGTTTCCGGTATCCTGCCGAGGCTCTGGGCAACACAAGTGAGCAGCGTGAGATCTATTTTGATTTTTGTCTGTTCCATCTCTCTCCACCTAAAAATACTCCGGGTTCATAAATAGCGCCACCAGACAGGCAGGCTCTCCTTCTTCATCCAGTCCCCAATATCCGCTGTATATACCATCCCCCATACCGCTGGCAAACATGAGCATACTGTGCCCTGTCTCCGGCAGTTTCCATTCCAGAAAACTCCCACCCTGGTTCTGTACCTCCGGATGAGCTTCATAACTTTTCTGAAAAAGGGCCTTAAAATAATCCGTATACTTGTTCTTTCCCGGATTTTCCTTCTGCCAGTTTTCAAAAAATACCCGATATTCTTCCGAAATCTGCGCATCCGCAATACAGGCAAGCCCTGTATCCACACCGAAAAAAGTGAAAACGCCCGGTTTCCCGAGATCCGCTCTCTCTTTCCCTTTCGGCATGGCAACCTCATAACTGACAGCCTGTTTATCACTGATCAGAAGCCTCGCCGCCGCAAACCGCAGCCCGACAATTCGGGACCGGCAGAGAGACAGCTCCACCGGATAACTCCCGGCCGGAATCTTTTTCGCCAGAACAGTCTCATATTTGCTGCCAAGATAGGCAAGCGGATCAGCCAACACCACTTCTCCAGTAGGTATATCCACATTCCTAACTGTAAATACATCTGTCTTTTCGCTTTTTGTAAATAAGCTAAGAAAGAACTCCGGCGGATAGGTTTCTTTGTTCAAAAATTTCAGGTTCTTCTCAAAAGCGATCTGTGCCGGATGCTTCACTGGCTCCCTGATCTCTTTTCCGCTTTTTGTATCCACAAAATATTTTCCGGTTTTGTCACTACGGAATTCCAGATCACTTCCCATCGGCATATAAAACACATTTGCCACCGCAGGCTCGATATCGATCAGGGTATTGAAATCCACAATCGCCATATTATTTGCATTGTTCACATATTCCTGTGAATCTTTATCACCGAAAGCCACCCAGCCGTTCCCCTGGCCGGCATCCTGTCTGAACATCCATTTCAGTTTTGAAGTACCGTTTAAGATCGATTTAGTGACAATAGTCCCACCTGCACCTTTGATATAAGGTTTCTTCTCCGCCTGCCTGTCCGGCTGGTTTTCTTCCGATTTCTCTGCTTTCTTTTTTCCAAATAATCCCATATGCTTTCTCCTCAACTATACGCTTTGACGCTGTGTTACTTATTCAGTTGTAATTATGGTAATGATTGTTTAGACAAACCGGAATTCTGTCTATTTACTTTTCCGCTTTACGTCGTCCATTTCTGCAATAAGTTCAGCTAACGGACGATATTCACCACCCCACCATTCAAAGACGTGCATGCCTTCATCTTCAAGTACTGATTCTGTAAGTGTCATAACAGTCTTGTAGATTCATCTAACTATCGCACCCCATTCTTTCCCTCGGATGCTTTTACCCAGTATTATGATACTCCCGATTCGAGTATTTCTATTCTCGGAACGTCACAGTCTATCTCCATCCACGCCCCGGTAGGAAGTATAGTCATAGGCGTTCTGTGAATGCAATCCACATTTTCCAATATGACCATGTCCGGTCTGTGTACTTCCTTACAGATAACCTTTATGATTGTTTCCTCATTGTCCTCATCCAGAGGGCCTGTGATCACAGCCTTCGCCTTATCAAAAACTCCGGCCGCGGCAAATGCACGAAGTTCATGTAATCCGGCTAATTTACTGCCGTAAATGCTTCCGTGTTCCAACACGATAATGGAATCTTCCCATATATCGGGACCTGGGAAATACTTCGTCCCCATAATCTGCCAAAGAGGGCCTCCGCAAACCGCGATAACATGGCCTCTGACTCTTCCGGACCCCTGCAATACCTTGTAGCCGGTTCCGGGTGTCCAGGGAATTATATCTTTCGGATCATCAATCTCATCATTATCCAAAAAGCGTTCATATTGAACTTCTTTCGATCCCTCTTTGACGGTGTATGTTGTAGTCCAGTCAATCGGCGTGTTCTTTTCCGCAGGTTTAATTTCGCCGATTACCTCATTTGAAAACAATGTCCGTCTGATTGCCGCTTCCGTATACTCATCAAGTTTCCCTGGCTGTGCGAGTGGGGTCAGAACAGTGGGACCGTAATAAGCACGGACACCTGCATATGCAAAAACAGCCATCCATGTAGCAATATCGGAAAAACCCATAAATACCTTGGGATGATCATGAATGACCTGCGAATCGATATACGGAAGAACACGATAGGAATCATCTCCACCCTGATTACAGATAATCCCTTTGATGGAATCATCCTTCAAAGCCCACATCAAATCCTCGGCTCTTTTCTCAGGATGCTCATAAAGATACTCGCTCCCTCTAAGCGCATTGGGAGTTTCAACAACTTTTACATTAAAGATTTTTTCGAATCTCCTTTTACCCAGCATATACCGGGGAATCATATCTTCATCTCCGGCACGGCCACCTGAAATTGAAATAAATGCTACTGTATCACCCTCGTTCAATTTGGGCGGAATGATTAGATTTTTCATTTTGCTTCCTCCTTTCAAATTTCGATTGAACACTAATAGAATACCACAATCACACTCTTATTTCTATCAAAGTTTCATTAGATTTCTTCTTCCCTTTCAAGCCTTTTACGAGGGTCTTTTTCCTCTCCAGCATACTTTTTATCTGGCTGGTTTTTTCTTTCTTTTGATTATATTCTAATGCGTTATACTTCTTTAATAGATGCCCTGCCGTATCCTTGTATTCTAAAAATATAGGATTATGACAATCGTACCACTCACCTGCCAAACATTTTTCCAGCTCATTTTTCATTATATATCACCTCATTTTCTTTTTCGGGTGGTTGATGGCTTTGTGTTATTACATCATCCTACTTTATATAGAGCAACCACACAATACAAATTTTCTTTAAAGATAAAGTTCCTGAAGATGCTGTGAGCAGTACATTGGATCATTAGAGCAGAGAGTTGTCCAAGGATGTCTTTTCACGGCAAAAAAACTGAAACAGATACTGGTTGTTACCCTATTGACATGATA
Organism: Lachnospiraceae bacterium; assembly: GCA_014804755.1. Taxonomy (GTDB): domain Bacteria; phylum Bacillota; class Clostridia; order Lachnospirales; family Lachnospiraceae; genus DLAJ01. The sequence goes on from JAAUZE010000025.1 coordinate 102,972, forward strand.
TAATCATAATGATTTTTTTCTTTTGAAGCAACGCGATATTCTATATCAAGAAAGGGATTCAAATGAGAAAATGTCATAAGCATATCCGAATGATCAGCATTGTTTTATCCATACTCATTTTTCTATGCAATAAAACAGTAGCATTTGGAAATGAGGAAACGGAAACCGTATATTATTATATTGTGCAGCCCGGAGATTATTTGTGGAAGATCAGTAACGAACTATATGGGGACGGCAGCCTTTGGAGCCGTCTTTATCATAATAATCATCAAATAGCCGATCCCTCATTGATCTTTCCGGGGATGCTGCTGGAGATTCCCTATTATGTATATCCGGAACATGCAGATGAACGTTTTATGACATGGACAAGGAAAGCAACGAATTCCCATTGGCTTTTCGAAGAATATGGCTATGTCCATTTTAATGGTAAGAGTAATGAATTTCCGGAAAATACAGCAGCGGAAGCCCTACAGGCGCTTCGCGATGGAAATGCGGATGTCTGGTTAGGCGATTTGAATACGCCAAGGATACTGACAGAGGAAGAAAAGGAACATTATCGAAAAATGGACAGCCGCAATATCCTCTATAGCTATGAAATAGAGCGCGGTTTTCCCGATGACCGTTGGTATTCACTGACAGGATATAAGGGCCGCAAATGGCTGGTCATTGAAAATCTTGAAAGGGGCTCCGGTCAGGAATTCTACTGTTTTCGAATTAAGTCCATTCCCGGAAAAAACACAGAAATAGAAAAAATCATTTATTGTGAACAAATCCATGGAGCCGGCGGCAAATTATATCTGGCACTGGACGACGGAATTACAGTTTGGATCATGACCAAGGAAACAAACGGAAGAATCGTCGGAATCGCCGGAGATTTCCGAGGTACAATCTATATTGGCGGAAATTTCTATTATGAAAAACAGCAAAATGGCACGATTGAAGAATTCTATCAAAGTTATTCAACCCACGGAACCGGAACTGACCGTGCAGAAGGAGCAACAGGGTCTTACCCCTATTAGTGTCAGAGCCAATTTGACCGGTCGAACATCTTCCCGATAAAATTGGCTCCAGAAATCTACTTCATCGCGTCAATCTTGAAACTGAAATCTTTTGACAACATTACATAAAATATTTACACTTCTCCAGATAAAACTGCTGCTCTTTCTCAAAGAGATTCACCAGTTTATCCAAATTTTTTTCTTCTCTGAATCCTTTCAACGCATCCAGATATTCATTTCTGTTTACATCTTCAATCACAATCGGCAAAATTTCATTTTTCAAACATTCTCTAAAAAGAATCAGTCTTCCCGTCCTTCCGTTTCCATCCTGAAACGGATGAATGTTTTCATATCTTGCATGAAACTCCGCTAATATAGAAATATTAATGTCCTGATTATGATACCACTCCATTAACAAATCCATTTCCCGGACAACATTTTCCGGTCTTGCTGTCTGGTACATTCCGATCATATTAGGACGCTGCTTATAATCACCAATCGCGTATCCATTGGCACGATCTTCAAACACGCCGGACTTCAGTTCATAGTGAAATTGCTTTATCATCTCCTGCGTCAATGGCTCATCCAACGTATCCAGCATCTTATTGAACATGAGAAAATGTCCATTCATTTCCTCAACATCTTTTGCTCTGTAACAATTATCTGACTTTGGTAACATTCCATGATCAAATAAAGAAGCCGTCTGTTCCTCAGACAAAGTACTACCCTCAATCTTATTTGAATTATAAGCAAGTACCCGCTGCGCATATGCGTACACACCGGAACGGTCGAATTTTTCTTTTTCTATTTTATATCTTTCTATGAGAAAATCTAAAAATTCTTTATTCTTGTGATCACTCATATTGTTCACCTTTCTTACAAAAACAAAAAGCGGTATAAAATCAAGGTTTTCTTCCTTGATCTATACCACTTTATTTACTGCGGAAGATGGGACTTGAACCCACACGATATTGCTATCACAAGATCCTTAGTCTTGCTCGTCTGCCAGTTCCGACACTTCCGCATATGCAGGAAAAGGGACTTGAACCCTCACTGTATTGCTACAACAGGCACCTGAAGCCTGCGCGTCTGCCAATTCCGCCATTCCTGCGCGCAACTAATATCATACCTGCTTTCCTGCAAAATGTCAATAAATTTTTGTGATTTTTTTCTAGTTCTTTTTTCCTATTTCCTTCTATGATCTCCTGCTACTTCCATTTGCTTCTACGGGCGGATTGTCCGATCGCTCACGAACTGAGCTGCTGCTTATGATATTGCAGCGTATAAAGGTCATAATACCTTCCTTTTTGATGCAGAAGCTGCTGGTGGCTGCCCTGCTCCACAATCTCACCGTGGGATAACAGGATGATATTATCCGCATGCTGAATCGTGGAAAGCCTGTGCGCTACGATCAGCATCGTACCGATATTCTTCATTTTTTCCAGACTGTCCTGAATCAGCAGCTCTGTCTCCGTGTCAATGTTTGCGGTCGCCTCGTCGAGGATCATGACCGCCGGCTTGTGAATGATCGTGCGCGCAAAGGAAAGGAGCTGCCGCTGACCGGCGGAAAAATTATTCCCCCGCTCCCGCACGACTTCATCCAGACCATGCTCCAGCTTGCCGATGAATGCGTCCGCATTGACATAGCGGCATGCCTCCCACACTTCCTCATCGGTTACCCCCTCCTTGCGCAGCAGAATGTTGCTGCGTATATCGCCGGAGAAGAGGAACACATCCTGAAGCATCTGCCCGAAGTGGCGCCTCAGGGAAGATATTTTGATTTTTCGAATATCCATGCCGTCAATGAGGATCTGTCCCTTCTGAATCTCATAATTGCGGCAGATCAGGCTGAGGATTGTGGTCTTTCCGGAACCGGTAGCACCGACAAATGCAACCGTCTGCTTCGGCTCCACATGGAAGCTGACGCCTTTTAACACCCACTCCCCTGGTTTATAGCAAAACCACACGTCCCGAAATTCAATCTCGCCCCGAAGCTGTGGCAGCTCTATCGCATCCGGCTCATCAACCACCTCCGGATCCATATCCAGGATCGTGAAGATTTTTTCCGCCGCGGCAAAGGAGCGCTGCAGCATATCAAACTGCTCCGCCAGCGTCTGAATCGGGTTAAAAAACCGCGAAATATACATATAAAAGGACACCATGACGCTGCTGTCGATCACCTGTCCGAAATAATGGATGTCCTTGATATAGCCCTTTGCCCCAAAATAAAACAGACAGAGATTCGAAGAAATGTAGATCATATAAACCATGGGCTGAAAAATACCAAAGACAAACATCCGGTTGAGCTTGGCTTTTTGCAGATTCCGGCTGCGGGTTAAAAAGTCCTTCTGCTTCTGCTCCTCCCGGTTGAAGATCTGCGTGATCTTCATACCGGACAGATTTTCAGACAGGTAGGTATTAATGTCCGTGGTCGCGTTGTTGACCTGCCGGTGCACCCGGCGGGAAAACTGCCGGAAAATTACGGTAAACAACACCACAAACGGTACAAAGCACAGTACCATCAGGGTCAGCGCATAATTCAGCATGAGCATAGCGCCCAGCACGCCCACGATGACCATGGCGTTCTTCGCCAGTGTCACCAAAATGTTCGTGAACATATAAGAGATGGCGTTCGGATCGTTGACCGCTCTGGTCACCAATTTCCCTACGGGAATATTGTTCAGCTGCTCATGACTGAGCTTTTCTATGTGCGTAAACACATCCAGTCGTATCTGGGATAAAATCTTCTGCCCTGTTTTCTGCAAGATCATCGCCTGTAAATAGGTGCAGATCAAGGACACGATCAAAACCCCCGCGTACACCCCGACCATAACATACAGCTGCTCCAATGCAAAATCATTTTTGATCATCCCTTGAATCCGTCCGATGATCAGCGGAGACATCAGATCATACACAATGGAAAACGCCATGACAAAAAATACCAGCACAAAGCTTTTCCAGTAAGGCTTTGCATAACGCAGCAGACGTCCGACAATTTCCTTATCCGGCATATTCCGATCCAACTCCGGATCCTCTTTGACCCTCCGCAGCGCCCCGTAAGCCAGCAGGAATACAATTGTAAAGGTGCCGATGATCGCACCCACGATCAAAACGGGTAAATACTCATTCATTACCGCCATCTCCTTCCTCCTCCAGCTTCTGAAACTCCACCATTTTGCGGTATTCCGGACAGTCCGCGTATAATTGTTCATGCGTTCCCGCCGCCAGCAGTTCGCCTTCCTCAAGGAATAAGATCTGATCCATCTTCTCAATAGTAGAAACGCGATGTGCAATCAAAATGGTCGTCTTTCCACGTCTGGTCTTCCTCAGATTTTCGAGGATCGCCGCCTCGGTCTTGGTATCCACGGCGGATACGGAATCATCCAAAATCAAGATCGGCGCGTCCTTCATCAGCGCCCGGGCAATGGAAATCCTCTGCTTCTGACCGCCAGAGACCGTAACGCCCCGCTCGCCCAGCATGGTATCGTAACCCTGCTGAAACTCCCTGATATTGCCGTCCACATCGGCAAGCACGGCTGCCTCCGCAACGGCCTCTCTGCTATAGGTATCCATCCCGAAAGCAATATTGCGCTCAATGGTATCGGAAAACAGGAAATTGTCCTGCGGCACGTAAGCGCAATTTTCTCTCAGATCGCGGATCCTGACATCATTCACATCCTGTCCGTCAACGAACAATGTGCCGTCCGGAACCTGATAGGTACGCACGATCAAGTCCACCAGCGTCGTCTTGCCGGAACCGGTTTTGCCCACCAGTCCCACATTTTCCCCTGCCTTTATGGTGAACGACACGTTTTTCAGCGCATCATATTCACCGCCCGGATAGCGGAACGTCAGATTCCGAAACTCGATATCTCCACGGACGTTAATCAGTTCCTTTACGCCGTCTCTGTCCTTCACATCGATTTCCGCGTCCAGCAGCTCACTCAGGCGCTCCAAAGAAGCCTTGCCCCGTGAAGTCATATCGATCAGTTCGGAAACCGCCATGATCGGCCAGATCACAGCGTTAAAATAGCCGATGAACTCCACAAGCTGTCCGGCGTTAAATCTGCCCAGGTACACAAGATAACCGCCATAGCCCAAGATCACGCAGATGACGCTCTCTACAAACATGGTCACCATAATCCTGAGCAAAACGGAGGATCTGGTGTGATCCATATTGGCTTTCTCATTTTCCTCGTTCAGCTTTCGAAATGCCATCAGCTCCTTTGCCTCCTTGACAAAGGCTTTGATCACTGCAATGCCGGAAAAACTCTCTTGAGAAAAATCCGAAAGCTTCGAAAAAGCCTCCTGTCGGATGTCCCACTTTTTCATCATCTGTTTTCCGATGATCGTTGCCGCCGCCAGCAAAAAAGCCATAGGGATCAGGGACAGCACCGTCAGAGCCGGATCCATCCGCCACATTTTTATCACTGCCAGCACGCCTAAGAGCAGCGCGTCAAAAAACATCAGGACGCCCCATCCAAAGCACTCCTGCACGGTGTCCAGATCATTGGTAAACAGACTCATCAGATTTCCAACCTTGTTGACCTGATAGTATTCCCGGCTCAAGTCCTTGGCATGATCAAACATTCGGTTGCGCAGATCCGACTCCAGACGCACCGCAGCGCCAAAAAAGCATACGCGCCACAAAAAGCGCCCGAAAACCATCGCGATAATAATCCCTGTCATTGGCATGCAGATGCCGTCAAGAAGAAAGTCCATATCAAACGCTTTCTGCACTCCCTCCACACTGACGCTTCCGCTGTTCATGCCGTTGATCACCAAGCGGTATAATCTGGGGATCTCCAACTGTAAATAATCCACAATGACCAGCGACATCAGCCCCAAGACCAGCCAGCCTGCATACTTCAAATAATATCTGTTAATATGTTTCCCGAATATCATATCTGTTCCCTTTCTCTATATACTAAGAAATCGCTCTCAATTTTCATATTCGATCAGCTGCACCTCATAGGTGCCGTTACTGTCCAGAATGAGACAATACGCAGGAAGGCTGCTGCCATTCCGATAGATATAATAGTGTTCCACTGAACCGTGCGTGATATAGTGATACTCATACATAAGACGCTCCTGTTCGTCATAATAACTGTTTGTAACCATATCGGTACTTGACCTTACCAAGTGGTTATGATAATAGTGGCGGTATGCCAGACTCCCGTCATCGCGGTACTCATATCGGATTTCCAGCAGTGTCGTCATTGCCGCCCCGCTCTCATGATCCATCATTCCCTCGGTTAAAAAACGCCTCAGCCTGCCCTCCGTCCGGTACTGATAGGTTTCCGTATAGTCCTGAAAATTCTTTCCCGTTCCGCCGCCTATCATCTCAAGCAGGTATGGGTCATGCACAAACTCATCATGCCCCACATGATCAAAACTCCACCCATAAACGGCCTTGGGCATCAGCTCTCCTTCATAACTCATGTTGTACACATAGGTTAAGCCACAGCCCCTTCCTGACGACCCGTCATAATACAGCTCCAATGCAGAATGTCCCCACATATCCCCGTTACGCACATAAAAAGGCTCTTCCCCCGCGAAGCCCATCGCTTCCAGGAACTCCTCTTTATCCGCATATTCCGCCCCATGAAGGGAATAGTCTTCTCCCGTATAGACAATTTTATCGAAAACATCACGGGTAATCTCGGGCCATCCCCCATACCGTAAGATGTGATCGTAATAGTCCCCGTTTTCCGGCTTACCGTCCTCTTTTAAAACAGCCTTCGAAGTGAAGATCAGCTCATGTTGCATTTCATCCCAGATTTCCACGATTCCGTCTTCAGGCCAAAAGAACATACTGCGAAACCGCACGATTTCTCCCGTATCCTGCAGGACCGTGTACAGCGATGTACGGCAATAGCTCCCATACACTCCGCCCGACTCCTCCGGTGCACGATAAGCCCTGAGCGGATAAATAAGAAAACTGTCCACCATCTCCCATTCTTCGGGAATCTCTTGGAACATGACATCCGCCAAATCTTCAGGAATCCCATGAATCGGCACCTCAGCAGGGTCTTCCGAAATTCCTTGGAACGGCACCTCATCAGGGTCTTCCGAAATCCCTTGGATTGGCACATCAGCAGTGCCTTCTCCCATCCCGGATAAATCCTCATCCTCGGATTGTCTCGTTTCTTTGAGCAGCTTTACTGCTTGCGCTTCCTCCGGCGGATTTGTTCCGGCCTCCCTCCCCTTTGCCGCGCAGCCGGAAAGTGCCGACAGCAGAAGGAGTATTGACAGCATAACAGCCGACACCCGCCCGATTGACGATATGATATCTTTTTTCCGTAATACCTGTTTCATTACAGATTCCTTTTTCCTTCCCCGTTTATACAGAATTGCTCTCATTGTATCATGAATCTCCGATTCATGATCAACACTCACCGCTCGCCGAATGAGTAAACGCATTCTTCTCGCTAACGCTCATTGTATCACAGGAAAGACGATATTTCCATTCCCGTATATCAAAACCCTTGCTTTTCCGCGCATGGTCCGGATACTCAGAGTCGCAAAAAAGTTCCGGAAACTGCACATTTCCGGAACTTTCTCACACTATGATATACCCATATACCGCAGCCCCGCTGCAGTAACGAATCAAACATCCTGCATTCTACACACTGCCAAAGCAGAGGCTCACGCTATGTTTAGAAATAGCCGTTATAGCTCAAACCGCTCTCAAACGGACTATAGGAACCTGATGCAGTATAGGTCTTGCCGTAGTTTAAATCAGAGGACGCATTGGAACCGATCGTCGAGGCATAGCCGCCGACATTGCCTGCGTAAGAGTTGGAACCGTTGAACAGTCCCTTCACCTTCAGCATATCCGCTTTCTTAAATGTTTCCTCATCCACGGTGAGCTTACCGCTGCTCTCAACCGTAATACCGACTTTCTCAAGCTGGTTCTTAAACACATCCGTCAGACTCATCATACTGGAAAGTGTTCTCGATGTGTTCTTGCCCGCCGCATTGCTGCTTGCGGAATCGATCAATGAGTTGTATTCCTTTGCGAAATTCTTTACTGCGGAATAGATCGCATCTCTGTCATAATCATTTTTTGTCGTCTTGGTGCCGTCCTCATTGGTCGTCGTAATGTCTTTCTTGTTAAATAAGGACTTGGTACCTGTCGTTGTCAGCTTGTTCGCTGCGGAATACAGATCGCTCGCATCATTCTTGATCTCGGAAAGCGCCTGCTTTGCAGTGTCCTTCTGAAGCTTGCTGCTGTTGGTCTCCTTCGTCTTACTGTCATTCGAAGTACTGCCCGACTTTGACGTACTATTCTTTGCATAATACGCTTTCAACGCCTTACCATAAGCACCGCTCTTGATCGAAGCGTACTCCGCAAGATTAATGCCGAGGAAATTACTTCCCCCGCTTGAGCTGCTCCCGGAAAGGCTTGAAAATAAACTTGAATAATTTGTCTTCATGTTCATATAAATTGACATATCCCTCACTCCTTTGAACTCTGCGCCTCGTTTTTACGCAACATTACAGGCTTCCATGCCCTGTCACTTTATATATCGGCCCATTTTGAGCCATCCATTATATTTAATCCCATTATAATCGCTTTTTTCCCATATGGCAATAGGCTGTTCATGACATTTGGCGGTTCTTTCAGGCAAATTTTCCGTCACAATCATTCCCGATTGGCACGCCTGTCCCGTCAAACATCGGGATGAAGCTTTCTTTTGCCGCCTCCCCCTCCTGCAGATAGCCGTTCTCAATGCCAAGCGCCATCGCGTACGATACAACGCGCCCATATTCTCTCTTTGTGAGTCTGCGGTTTAATTCGGGCGCATGCGCCGCCACATACGGCATGGGCGTATACTGATTTAAAATGCTGTACGCGATCCGGTTTCCGTATTCGTCAAAAAGAAAACGCAGCACCGCCTTTGCCTCTTTCGTATGCCCCGGCAGCACCAGATGCCGCACGAGCACGCCCGTTGTCATCAGTCCGTCCTCGTCATACCTGCATGTCCCTGCCTGCCGCACCATCTCCGCAAGCGCCTTCTTTGCCCGCTCGGGATAGTCCGCTTTTTGGCTGTAACGTGAGGAAAGCTCCGCGCTCAGATACTTAAAATCCGGCAGCCACACATCGATCAGCCCCTCCAGCGTCCGAAGCGCCCGGACCTCCTCATAACCGCCGCAGTTGTAAACAACCGGCAGACCAAGCCCCCGCTCCTTTGCAAGGATCAGGGCGTTACGGATTCCTTCCGTAAAATGGGTGGGTGTCACCAGATTGATATTATGCGCGCCCTGTTTTTGAAGGGAGAGCATGATTTCGGCAAGCATATCAGGCGTTATGGTTTTTCCGCAGCCCTCCGCCGAGATCTGTCTGTTCTGACAGAATACGCAGCGGAGCACGCAGCCCGAAAAAAAGATTGCCCCCGAGCCGCGCTTCCCTGATATACACGGTTCCTCCCACTCATGAAGCGCCGCCCTCGCAACGCGAAGCACCTGACTCATAACGCCCTCCGCTTGGTTTTTCTCTAACATACAATGATATTATAGCATCTACCCGCCCAACGCCACAAGCGTTTCATCCCAGGTTGAAGCGTCCTTACAATTCCCGCATGGAAAGCGGCCCTGCAAGACGCTCTCTCACCACATACAGCGTATTGTCCGCTCTTACTTCAACGCGCCATTTGACCAAAGAAATCTCGCAGTTCTCAATCTCTATGCAGGTAACGGAGCATGGATGCACACAGCTTCCAGTATTAAAATAGCGCGTCTCGGAATTGCCGAGCACCGGACGGTGCGTATGCCCCGTGATCAAATAGCATTGATGCTTCACCGCCCAATGGGACAGGCGCTTTTCGCTCCTCTCCCTGCACTGATAATTTTTTGCCGCGCTGGTCGGATCCAGCACGCCGAGCTGCTCTAACGGTTTCCACAAATAACGGACAAGGAAACGGGAAAGCCGCCACAACGTAGAATTTAAGAAATCCGCCTGATTACCGTGGGTCAGATACAGCTCTAAGCAGTGCGGCTTCCCGCCCGCCCCCTGTTCCGTGCATCCGCACAGCTTTAATATGATGCCGGCGTGATGGGGCATCCTGCGATCATTTTTCATCTCATGATCATGATTTCCGTAAAGAAGATATAAGCGTTTTTCTTTTGCAAAACGAGAAAGCACGGAAAATACATCCTCGTGAATCTCATAAATGGCGTCAAAGCTACGGTTTTCCCACAGCTCATCGCCATCGCCAAGCTCTATATACAAAAAGCCTCTTTCGTAATAGTGGCGGAGCGCCGCCATATAAAGATTCTGATTTCTTAAAAAATTATCGTTTGTATTCCCGACGCCGCGGTGACAGTCGCTGAACAGTACGATTCTTGAATTAGGATACAGCGCGAGTACAGGTGCATTTCGGAAGCTTTTATCCAGTCTTCTTTCACATCCTGTTTTCATCGCCTCCCGCACGACCTCCCGCACCTGCAGCTTTTCTTACAGCAGCGCTCCCGCTTTCTCTGGCAGAAAATACGTCGAATCAGACGCGGCAGGCAAAAATAGAGATCAAGCACCCGATCCATCCCGCAGGTAAACGGTTTTGTCATGCGCACAACAAGTTTACATAACATTTTATTTTTCCATTGTACATAGCGGCAGCGTATTCTTCGCCAAAACGGATATTGACAGGATATTCCCGTACGAAACAGAATCTGAACCTGTTGCCCGCGGACCGCATATTCCACATCCCCGCACTCACGCAGCGCTCTGACAAAGGCTTGCAGCATTTCGACGTTCGGGAAGGTGATTCCCGCCTGAACCTCCAAGTCGCGCGGCTCACAATAAGCTCCCACGCAAAACGCAGTCAGCCACCAGTGGCGTCCGCGCTTTTCCGCAAGTAACGTTCCTCTATGATACAGACGGACAGACATCGGCAGCAGTTCATCATCCTCCGCGCTGTGAAAGAGCGTCGTTTTTCTGGAAAGAGACGCGATCAGCCCGTCCGCCTTATATACGCCGACTTCACAGCCTAAATTGACGCCGTATTGTCCTTTCCAAAATTCAATGAGCCACGTTTTTTCCCGATAGTCAAAATAGACCGGCAGGCAGTCAAACACCATGTCAAACTGCGGCGCATAGCGGTCAAATAACGCCGTATAGCCAAAGGCGCGCTGCGGCGCATTGATGATCGTGGAAAAACAGCCCTGCGACACGTCATAGCAATAGCCGAACGGCGAAACGATCGTCTCCAAGGTCTGAAACCTTTCTTCACAGGACATCGCCCGTAGCTTTTTATATGCTTTTTTTCTTCGGTATTGACAAAAAAGAAGGGATGACAGAACGATTGCAAACATGCATCCGAATAGCAGATACATACAAATTCTCCAACTATATTTTGTATTATCCTATGCCGGATTCGTTCATTTGCGACAGATTTCGGCAAATGTTTTTCTTCTTTATTTGACAACTTAAGGGAAAAGCACGTATCCGACTGCCACACATATCTTAATAGCAAGGAAGCAGCGACCACTTCTTTTGCGGTCCGCTGCGGAGCAGTTCGGGTGGTTCTCCTTTGAAACAAATTGCCATTGTCAGCCTTCATCAAAACCTCTCAGACTATATCAACATGCTTACGTTCCTGCACTGCTCCTTCCGTATCATCCGGTGTGAGGACAGTCTGTTGCCCCTCTGCGACGGACTGCTCCTGCCCGGTGACAGAGATTGTACGCCACAGCTTTACGGGCAAAAAAATAACGGCTCCCGCAACGTCTGCCTTGAGGAGGATCTTCTGCAATTATCCGCGCTGGAGCATTACCGGCGTGCCGGACGTCCCGTGCTTGGCATAGACAAGGGCATGCATCTCATCAATCTCGCATTTGGCGGCAGCTTAAGACAGCAGATCGGACATTACCCGCACAGTGCCGTGCACCTGAAATGCCGTCATGCAGCAAAAGCCTTCTCGTTCTCTGACTCTCTTTCCGCTTCCTGCCTTTGTGAGACCGCCCCCGCCGACGTTCTCATTTTTGACCGTTATCACAGTACCACACTTCGCGAGGGGAGTATGCTGGAGGCACTTTACGGTGCATCTCTTCTTGTCAACAGCCGCCACCATCAGGCGCTGGACCGCATCGGCAGCGGCTTAGAGACGGTCCAGCTTGCGTTTGACGACTGTCCCGAAGCGGTTTTGCACCGTACGCTCCCCATCATCGGCGTACAATGGCATCCCGAATGCCTGCTGCCGGACGGCAGCCTGTTGTTCCGGTTGTTTCTGGCACTCGCCTGAAGCGTCAGGCGCAGCTTACTTTTCCTTTTGCGTCGCTTGCTTTTCCTTTGCGGCGACATCCTCTAACCTCGCAAACTCGCGCTTTCGCGCTCTTTGTCCGATTTCATCGGACGTTTGCTCGGTGATGCCGCAGGAAAAGCAAATGCCGCTTCACGTCGCTTGCTTTTCCTTTGCGGCGACATCATATTTTACCACATCGATCTTTGCCGTGCCGTCGCACGCAAATAAAACCCGATCGGCTTCCTTCGGCGTATAGATCACGGTGGTGCTCACTTTTTCCCCGTCGCCCACAAATAATTCGATCGAATACCTGTCTAAGATAAAACGCAACTTTAGCTTTCCATCCCTTTCTTCCACCTCCATCATTCGGTGGCAGACCATGTCGCTGCGCAGACCGGAATAGGTGCGGTCTGTCTCCAGTAATCTTTTATCCCGATGATAGGTAAACGTGGTCGTGTATTCTTCATTATTTGCCACATCAATGGTAAATTCCCGAAAATCGCCCTCCGTGATCTCCACGGTCATATCCATGACTCTGCCGTTTACTCCGGGCAGACTCCGGCTTTCTGTGATCTCGACTCCACGGTAGGATACCTCATTGCGCCGGTATCGTTCCAATTCCCTGACCGGCCTTTGCATCATGCGTTCTCCCTGTATCGTAAGCTCTCTCGGTATCGTCATCATCCCATGCCATTTCTGCCCCGCAGGAATCAGATTGGTATGCCACGACTGCATCCATGCGATCAGAACTCTCCTCCCGTCCGGCAATTCCGTGGTCTGCGCCGCATAAAAATCAAACCCATAATCTAATGAATGCGCCTCATTCCTATAAAACCGGTGCTGCTCTCTGTCATAGGTTCCGAGGAAATACACATTATTATGTCCGTTATGAAATTCATATTTCTGCGCTTTTAAGTTCTGCGGAGAACAAATGAGCACGTCCCTCCCGTTCAATGTAAAAAAGTCCGGGCATTCCCATGTTCCGTAAAACGTTTGATCCCCGCCTGCCAATACGCCCAGATAGTTCCACTGTTTCAGATCGGCGGAAGAAAATAACACAACCTGCCCGTCCCCGTTTTCATTACAATTACCGGCGGCCAGATAATACGCACTGCCCTCTTTCCATATTTTCGGATCTCTGAAATCCGTCCGGCTAAAGCCCTCCGGCAGATCCTCTCCGCTGATGATCATTCCTTTTTTCTCATAGGAAATCCCGTCGCCCACCGCAAGGCACTGGTTCTGCAGATCCGTCTCATTTCCATTCCTGTCCGTTCCGCGTCTGACCCCGGTATACGCCAGCACATGCTTTCCGTCTGCTTCCACCGCGCTCCCAGAAAAGCATCCGATCCGGTCGTATTCCTCATCCGGCGCCAATGCAACAGGCTCCTGTTCCCAGCTTACCATATCCTTAGACGTCACATGCCCCCAGTGCATGGGCCCCCATTTCGTATCATACGGGTAAAATTGAAAGAAAAGATGAACCTTCCCGCCATACACGGAAAATCCGTTGGGATCGTTCATCCAGCCGACCGGCGGCGTTACATGAAACACCGGCTTTTCGCCGCTGTTCACCTGATGTTCTCTGATATATTCATTTGCACGCGTTATATCCATACCATATCTCCGCCTTACTGTATTCTATTTGTGCGCCCCGCAATACCTGCTTATGACTTGGTTCTCTTTTTTTGTCTCTCCCATAAAGGTATGGCGAAGAAGCTTTCCGAGCAGATCACCCATAAACTTTTTCTCCATGGCATCCATCTCCTTATACGCTTCCAAAAGCGCCTTCACATGCTTTTTCCGATCCTGCTCAAATTTGACTAAATCCTCCACCTCCGCCGCCTTGATCAGATTAAATAAGTCCTGCACGAAACGCACCATCTGTTCTTCAGAAAGCGACATGATCCATTCATTCATGGCATGATCGAGAACCTTTCTTCCCTTATAGATACTGTCCAAACGCACAAACTGACCATCCGTTACAATCCATGTGAACGGATCATGCTGCAATAGCCCTGATGCCATGCTTCTTACGACCTGATAATGTTCCTGTGTCTGTAGCATCATCCCGATTACAGAGGACTGCGGAACCAGTTTGCGGATGCGCGGTTTAATCTGCGCATAGCGTTCTCTTTGCAAAACCTCCGGACGAAATCCCGGACCGTCAAAGGAATAAAAAAACAAAATACGGTCCGAGACATCTTCCTCGCAGAACAATCCTGCATAGACCGCTAAATTTCCACCCTTGGAATGTCCACCGACATAAAAACGACCGCTGATCCGATTCGCAATCTGCGTCACATAGATCACGCTGTAACCCTGAGACGGAATGGGATTACGGAATGCCATGCAAAAATCCTCCTTCCAGCCGACGACCGTCTCATCCGTTCCCCGGAACGCAATATACGGACGTTCTCCCTCCGGAAAGAATGTCACGGCACAAAACTGCGTTTCAATATTTTTATCCACAATGTCCACAAAATAATTCATCTTCATGGAACCAAAACGCACGGACGCCGCCATCAGTTCAAACAGCTTTCTATTATTTTTTACAAAACGTGTATCCGCAAACATTCCTTCCTTTTCAGGATGCACCTTTAAGTCTGCGATGCTGACTGACTGCCCGCCTTCCTTTAATTTCGGCACAAGCCCGTCAAGTTTCAGATAGCAAAACTGAGAAAGCAACAGGCTGTCCACATCACAAAACGGCTTTTCCTGAAATGTTTTTTTCCCATATTTGCGAAGATAGCCAAATACATCATTCATAAATCTGATATTCTTTTCCTTCTCTGATAAATACGGGAATGACCGCAAGCGGCGCTTCGGCTGTCACGACCTGCCCGCCTTCATAGACGGTTTTTGTTTTTGCCTCCGTCCATCGGCAGCCCGCCGGAAGATAAACCTCGCGTGTCCGCACACCGGCATCCATCACGGGCGCGACTAAGAGATCCGGCCCGAACATATAGGCATCCTCCACGTTCCACGCCTCTTTATCCGCCTGGAAATCATAGAAAAGAGGACGCATCACGGGCGCTCCCGTCTCATGCGCCGCGCGCATGCAGTCCCGGATATACGGGCGCAGGTTTTCTCGGATCATGAGGTAACTCTTTAAGATCTCATAGTTATCCTCACCGAAGCTCCACACCTCGTTATCCTGCCCGGAAGTCAATTGGCGCACGCCGTTAATAAATTCCTGCTCCCGCTCATACCACGGAGAGCGCTCCCCGTGCATGCGGAATACCGGACAAAAGCATCCCCATGCAAACCATCTGACGAGCAGCTCCTTAAACGCCGGATCGGAAATATCTCCGCCCATAAAGCCGCCGATATCGGAACACCACCACGGGATGCCCGCAAGCGCCATATTCAATCCTGCCTGAAGCTGCTCTTTCATGGAGCGGAACGAGGAATAAATATCGCCCGACCATGTGAGCGCGCCGTATTTCTGGCTTCCCGCCCACGCACAGCGCACAAGGCTCAAAATATCCGTTTCGCCTTCCGCTTTTAATCCGTCATAAAAGCCCTTGATGTACCCGACCGGATACATGTTGGAGCACTGCGCTGCCGGTCCCGCATAGTAACGATAATTATCAAAATCATACGGACCGTATTCCGGCTCCGCCTCGTCCAGCCAGAATACGCGGATTCCTTTTTGATAATAGTTTTCTCTGCACTTCTCCCATACAAATTGCTGCGCGCCCGGATGGGTCGCGTCATAAAATACCGTATTGCCCATCCATGTCATATGATTCTGATTTCCACGGTCGGCGCGCACCAGATAGCCCTTGTCCGACATCTCGCCGAAATTCTCGCTTTTCTCGTCAATCGTCGGCCAGACCGATACGACTGTCTCAATGCCAAGCTCCTTTAACTCTTTTACCATTGCCTCAGGATCCGGCCAGTCGCGCGGCTCAAATTTGAAATCACCCTGTCTCGTCCAATGAAAAAAGTCCACAACGATCGCATCCATCGGCAGACCGCGCCGCTTATGCTCCCTTGCGACGGCAAGCAGCTCCTCCTGCGTACGGTAGCGAAGCTTACACTGCCAATAGCCAAGCCCGTATTCCGGCATCATCGGCGTGCGTCCGGTCACGGCGCTGTACTGCTCCTCGATCTCTGCGATCGTGTCGCCCGCCGTGATGTAATAATCCATCTTTTTCGTGCTCACCGCATGCCACTCCGTCTTATTCGTGGCAAACACCGCTGTTCCGATCGCCGGATTGTTCCAAAGAAAACCGTAACCGCGGCTCGATACCATAAACGGCACGCTGGACTGTCCGTTTCTGTGCGCCAGCTCCAGGGACGCGCCTTTCTTGTTTAGATTTTTTTCCTGATACTGCCCCATACCGAAGATCTTCTCATCATCAAATGCTTCGAAACGCGCCGTCAGTTCAAAATCATTCGTACTCATGATGGGCTTTAACTCTCTTGCGTCCACGCGCAGGGAAACACTGTATCGGTTGATGCGGTTGCGGTTTCTCCAGTACTCCTCCGTCAACAGCTCGCCCTTTTGGTTAAAAAAAGAAATCCATCCCTCGGGATTGACTTTTGCCGTGATCTTTCCGTTTGTGATCCTGGCTATTGTCCCCGTCTGATGGTATTTTTTCCACTCCTGACCCGCATACCACGGATCGGTGACGTCCACTTCCTCAAACGTGATCGTCGGCATGATCTCCTCCACGCGCTCCGTGAGCGCCCAGTCCCGCGCATCCATCTGCGCTTCCTTTGTCATGCGCACGCGGAGCGCGTTTGTTCCCCACGGTTCAATCCACACCTGACTTGCCCCGTCTAAGATCAGTAGTCTGTTGTTATCCTGCTTCAGTCTCATCCTGCACCTCCCTGTCTGTTAATCTAATTTTTGCGCCAATCTTTTTTAGAACTTTGCGGTCAGATGTCCGATATTTTTAATATAGACGGACACCGTACCGTCCTCATTCGTGATAAATTCCACGCTGCCCGGATCGCGGTACTGCTCCATCGGAATTTTGATCTCAATCCCGGTATCCGTCATCAGGCATTGCTTTTCATATTTGCGGATCGTTTTTTCACTCTGCGGGCACACGGTTTCCTTTACCATGTCATATTTTTCCATGCGCTCCTCAAAGCTGTCGATCAAGGTCGGCGTCTCCTCAAAAATCTTCTGCGCGATCTCCTCCACCGCAAAGCTTCCCTGCTCTGAGAGCGTCTCGTTGATGATGCTTTTCGCACGCATATGCTCCTCGTACTGCCGCTCCTCGTCAAACGCCTCGTTCTGCACGCTCTCCACCGCGCGCGTCACGAGCGCAAGCTTCGTCTTATGCGACATGTGCGCCGCACATTTTAAGAACAGATAGGAAAAATAATTCGTCTTTTCCCCATTCACTTCATATTTCTTTTCCACGAGACGCACGGAATAATCAAAAAGGTCGATGATCGCCGCCTCCGAGACGCGCTGCGACTGCGTCGGCAGTAACGATTTGTATAAAAAAATCTCGTTGCTGTTACCGTCTTCCCCTGGCATCGTCCGATGCGTATAGGATTCCTTGTAGTTCATTTTTAGGAGCGCCAGATATTCGTGCTCCCGGCTGCCGAAGCGCACGACAAAAAAATCCGCGGAGGGAATGTCCACATTTGCCGATAAGATCTCATAGAGCTGTGATGCGATCGCCTTGCTGACCTCTACAAAATTCTCATCCCGATAGTCGCAGAGCATCTGATAAATCTCCGACTGATCCTTATAAAATTCACATTCCTTGCACTCGTCTCCCGAATCCACGCGCGCGATATGCTCCTTGATGAACTCCGCGAGATCCGCCCCGTAGTCCATCTCTTTATCCGACAACACTGCCATTCCCGCATTGGCATCCATAATGTGGACAATGACGCGGCGCAGGTAAATTTCCTCTTTGATGATCATCCTCTTTTGTTCTCCTCATTCCCTTGGTAATTGCGGCATCCTTCCATTAGGGAAACACCGATTTAGTCAGTGTTTCCTTCGTCTCCGTTCTCATGGTAGTACGACAGCAGCAGCCCGACAACGCGGCTGTAGCTGACAACACCGTCTGAAACGCCGTTGACCGTGAGATTCGCTTCCAGAAACGTATCCGTCACATCCGAGACAAGCTTTGTGTCGAGCGGAGACTGTTCGTTCACCTTCTCCCACTGCTCACTTGTCACGTAGACATTGTCAAGATGTACCTGTTCCTTCACCGGCGTTAAGCGTTCATAGCGCGCCATCTCCCCGCGCTGCTCAAGCGCATCGATCAGATCCCGTTCCACATAGTACATGACATTTAAGTAACCGCTGTACTCAAACACCTTATCCCCGCTCTCCACGCATGCCAGATACGCAAGGTAATTTGCCTCGTTTTCGTATATATATCCCTTCAGATGGGAGAGCTCGTGGCACATCGTATACGGAAAATTCATAATATACATCATATCGTTATAGTTTGCTTCCAGCGAAAACGGGAAGTAATAGCCGCACATATACTGCTGGCAGAAAAACCATGAAGCGTACAGGGGCTTCGGCTCGGAATAATAACCGCGAAGTCTGGAAATCCCTTCCCGCTCAGCAAGCGCATGCATCGCCTGAATTGCCCGTTCTTTCATATCGCCGTCATATACGATCTCGCCGCGCTCATCACGCTGCATCTGCTCCGATAAGCGGTTACAATTCGTGACAATGCGCTCCCGTAACGCGATCAATTCCTCTAAGTCATACGGCTCCCCGCTCTCCTGAATCGGCGTACAGTGATAAAAGATCAGGCAGTTCAGCGTCATGATCAGGCAGACGACCGTGACGATCCACGCCCCCGCCTGATAAAAACGCAGGACGAACCGGTCAAAGCCGCTTCTGCTTAGTCCGTGTCCGCCGGTGCCGCACCGCCGGACAACATATACGGGCAGCCACACGATCCACAGCACGAGAGAAAGCAGTACAAGCACCGCCGCCAAATACAGCATCCATTCTCCGATCGAAACGGAAAACAGACCGCTCAGCCTGCCGTATGTATTCAGCCATACCGGAAACACATGCGCCGTATACCAGTCACAAAACGGCGCGCACAGCCACGCAGTAACATTGAGCCCGATCGTAAGCACCCAGATCAAACCCAAAACCCAACGTCTTTTTTTCTGAAAAAAACGCTTCATCTATATCCCTTCTTTTTTCTTGCTCCGACTCTTTTGCACCTGCAAAATAAGAATCTTTTCGTCCTGAACCCGATACGCGATCCTTCCCGCATAGCCAGTCTGCGCATAAAAGGTACAGGAGCAATATTCCTTCTTTTCCGTTACCGGTTCATCCAGATTCTCCGCATTTTCGGCAAGGCAAAGCTCCGCGAGCGCCTCCTCCATCGCGATCAGCTCATCGTAACAGAACTCGCGCGCGGCGGTCCCGGCAACCCCATCTCTGAATTCACAGCGCGGATAGGCCTCTTTCCATTTTTCGTTCAGCCGCTCCGTACGGGAACTTAACAGCGCTTTCAGTTCCTGCTCCCCTTCGGTGTTCTTCTGTTCCAGACGTTGAAGCTCTTCTTTTTTGGCCTGATATTCTTTCTCAAATTCTTCCTGTTTGCGCGCGCAGTCCTCCATGAGTGTCCGTGTCTCTGCGAGCATGGATTCGTAGGTATCCTTCTCTGCCGGCGATCCTTCTTTCGCGAGCAGCGCGTCCTCTTTCTCCTTTAAGGAACGCTTCTCGCTCTCCTGGGTCCGCATTTTATCCTCGCACATCTGCGCGGCATTCGTCAGACTCGTCTGCTCATTTTTCCATTCAGCATGTTCGGCAAGCAGCGTTTGCAGGCGCTCCTCCTCATCCAGATAGCGTAAGAGCGCCTCTCCCGCACGATAATCCGGCAGCGAGGATAACGTCGGAGCCAGCTTCTCATCATAAGCGCGCACCGCTGTCGCAACCGCATGCGCGAGCACTTCCCGATCCAGTTTTCCGGGCAAAAGCGTATCCTCAAAATCTTCCGGCTTCAGCCTCTTATTTTTATCCGCGATCAGCTCCGCCTTGCGCAGCGTCATGACTGCATCCGGCACGTCCGTTACCGCCTCTCCCGCTTTTGCGATCAGAAGCACGGACAGACGTTCCTCGGTCATTGCCGACGCATTCTTCTCTCCAAGCGACTCTAAGCGTTTGCAGAGATTTCCCTTCAAAAGCCGCTTCAATTCCTCCACGTCCTTGAGCATCAGGCTCTCCTGTGAGACTGCGATCTGCCCGGCAAGTGTCGGCGCCTCCGGCTCGGAGAATTGTTTTTTCGTGATGAGCTTCGTCACACGATTCGCAAGTCGGACGGATGTTCTCTTCGCCATCCCTGCCGCCGTTCTCGCATAGCCAGAAACCGTGACCTGTTCAAGCAGCGCCACTTCGTAGCAAAGCTGCTCTTTTGTCATTCTGGCAATTCCGTCAAAAATCGTGATCATTCCGATATCACTCCTTTCTAAACTTATAGGAATCTTCTTAATCCCAGAAGAATTTGCGAACGCAAATTCTTCGAAAGAATGGCGCTCTGCGCCATTCTTTTTTTTATCTTGCAAGGTATTGCTCGTATTTTAAGAAATCCCTGACCGGACAGATCAGATGCAGCCTTGTTCCGTCCTCCTCATATGCCAGCGATTTCACGGAACCCTGCTGCTGAAAATAAGGTACAAGCGCCGATTCGCGATACGGGATCACCATATCGCATTCCCGATAGCGCGCTGTGAGCTGCTCCTCAATGAGCGCCAAAAGCTCCCTCAAACCGCTGCGTTTTGCCGCGCTCATCGTAATGTGGTTCCCCGATACATAAGGAAGCTCCTGCGGCGCATCCTCCGCTTTATCCGCCTTATTGTAGACATAGATCATCGGAATGTCCCCTGCGCCAAGCTGCCTTAAGGTTTCGTTCGTCACCTTCACATGCTCCTTATGATGATCGTCAGAGCAGTCAACCACCTGTATCAGCAAGTCAGCCTCCAATGCCTCCTCCAGCGTGGAGTGAAACGCCTCCACCAGCTGATGCGGCAGTCTGCTGATAAATCCGACCGTATCCGACACCAGCATCGTATGACAGCCCTCCGGCGCGATCTGGCGCACCGTCGTATCAAGCGTGGCAAACAGCATATCCTGTTCGCCGACCTTTTTCTCCTCTCCCTGTCCGCTGTATTCCACCAGCGCGTTTAACAGCGTGGATTTTCCGGCGTTTGTATATCCGACAAGCGCCACCCGCGGAATGCCCGACTGCGTCCTCCTTTTCCGCTGTGTGCCGCGCTGCTTTTCGATTTCCTTCAGTTCCCGCTTTAACTCGGTCAGTCGATGCTCCAGCTTTCGTTTATCCAATTCTATCTTTTTTTCACCCGCACCGCGGTTACTCATGCTCCCGGTCGTTCCGCCCTGTCTGCCAAGCGCATCATGCAGACCCGCAAGACGCGGCAGCATATATTGAAGACTCGCGGTTTCCACCTGCAGCATCGCCTCTTTGGAGCGCGCCCTGTCGCGGAAGATATCTAAAATAAGGGCTGTCCTGTCTTTTACCGGCAGACCGATTTCTTTTTGCAGGTTCCGAATCTGTAACGGAGAGAGCGTATTGTCAAAAATGATCTCCTCCACGCCCAGCTCCTGCGCCATTTCCCTGACTTCCTGCACTTTCCCGGGCCCGATATAAAACGGCTTATTGACCGCGTCCAATGCCTGTGTGATGACGCCGGCCGGCTCTTTCCCGCATGCCTCGGCAAGACTTGCAAGCTCCTCCATCGCCATCTGAAAATTGTCGTCCCCATGCAATTCCATGCCGACCAATAATACCTTTTCCACCGTATCCGTCACACTCCTTTCGAATCTGGACCTTTTCGTCAATTACCTGCCAATCATCCTTACAATCCATCTTATTTTAACAAAAATCCCAGCTTCTGTATAGCATATTTTCGCCATGTAAATTTTACTAATTCATGTTCTGTGCCGAAAAAAGAAACAAAAGATCCGTCAGCAGACATGGTCAAAAAAATCCTCATAAACACTGACCTCGTCAGCATTTATGAGGATTTACATAAACCGCTACCTTTCTTTCGCCAAAATTGTCTCCAATGTTTCCAGCAGCTTTGGAATGTCGATCGGTTTCGGCACGTGACCGTCCATACCCGCGTCGAACGCCCGCTGCCGATCCTCCTCAAAAGCATTGGCCGTCATTGCCACAATGGGAATCCCTGCTTTGTCGGGATCATCCATGGCGCGGATGGTCCGGGAAGCCGTATAACCATCCATCACTGGCATTTGCACATCCATCAGAATCAGATCGTAGGTGCCGGCCTGCGCCGTTTGCATGGCTTCGACAGCCCCAGTTCCGTCATCCGCTGTATCAACGACCATTCCGACCTCCTCCAACACCGTTTTGGCAATTTCCTGATTCAATTCGTTATCTTCCACCAAAAGTATCTTTTTGCCGACAAGAAACCGGGAGTGCGTATCCTGTTCCTCTGTCTCTTCACTCTCTCTGTACGGCGCCGTCAGGATTTCGCTGATTTCTGACAAGAACAGCGGTTTGGAACAGAATGCCGTAACGCCCGCCTCTCTCGCCTCCGCCTCAATGTCAGTCCAGTCATACGCGGTCATGATGATGATTTGAGCTTCCTCCCCAACGACCCTGCGCAGCCGCCGCGCAATCTCGACACCATTGATATCCGGGAGCAGCCAGTCGATCAGGAACACACGGAAGGGCTCGTTCTGCTCCTGAGCAAACTCCGCCCGGATAACAGCCTCCTCTCCTCTTGTGGCCCAATCGACGCTCATCCCGATGGAGGAAAGCATCTTGCTCACACTGGTACAGGTATGGGTATCGTCATCGATCACCAGTGCCCGCAGTCCCGCCAGCTTCTCGATATGCTCCACATCTTCCGTATCGTCTTTGACACGGAAGCAGAAGGATACCACAAATTCCGATCCTTTCCCCTCCTCGCTTGTCACAGTGATCGTCCCGTTCATCATGTCAACGATATTCTTTGTAATGGCAAGGCCCAGTCCTGTACCCTGAATCCCGCTGACGGTAGTGGTCTGTTCCCGTTCAAAGGGTTCAAACAGATGCTCCTGAAACTCCTTACTCATACCGATACCCGTATCCTTGATGCGGAACTGATAGGAGGCATATCCCTCCGGCGCGTCATCCGTCTGGATGATGCGGACGCTGACCGTCCCGCCGGGTCCGGTGTATTTCATAGCATTGCTCAGAATATTCAACAAAACCTGATTCAGGCGGAGTTTATCACAGATAATGGTCTCATTCTCAACGTCCAGTGTGTCAACATGGAAGGAAAGCTGCTTTGACTTGACGTCTGCCTGCACAATCGTTTTCAGGTCGTGCATGATCTCCGGCAGTCTTGCTTCGTTTTCCTCAATCTTGACCTTACCGCTTTCGATGCGGCTCATATCCAATATGTCATTGATCAGGCTGAGCAGGTGCTTGCTGGAGGTGAGAATCTTCCCGAGATACCCCTGCACCTGTTCCTGTTTGTCAATGTGAGACACGGCCAGAGAGGTAAAGCCGATGATCGCATTCATTGGCGTCCGGATATCATGGGACATATTGTTCAGGAACGTCGTTTTCGCGATGTTTGCACGCTGCGCTTCCGCCAATGCAGTCTCCAAAACCGCCTTTTGTTCCTGTTCCCTGCGGACGATATCGTCAATGTTCCGGAACCCCATCAGGAAAAATCCGTCCAGATCCCAGTCTCTCCCATCCGTTGACAAATGAGAGACACAGGTGAACTGATAGGTATGTATCCCGCCGTCCACCAGCACCCGGTAACTCCCGGAATATTCCGCACCGGTCTTCAGCTTCTCCACAACCGTATCCAGTGCAAGGGTCTCGGACAGATACTGCTGATCCTCGGGGATAACACGGTAATTGATATAGTCTGTCAGAACATCCTCATAAAGAGCCTCGTCCGTGGAATCCTGTTCCAGTCCCGCGGCGGCATAGCCCGATATCTTCACCGGCCGTACGGCAGTCGTCTTGGAGTTGACTCCGTAGACGTTGATATAATCGCGGCTCAGGGTGTTGACAATCGCCAGCTGCTGCTCCAGAGTCCGATTAGCAAGCTCTGTCGTGCAAAGAAGCTTTTTGTTCCAGCGCGACCGCAGATAAAGAGCGATGATCACGCAGATGACCGCAGCGGCCAGCAGCGCCAACCCGACCAATAGCTGCGGATTTGCCCTCATATACTCACTAAAAGACACGTTGCCGGGCGTGTTGGCTGTGTACATTGTGATGAACCGCCCCATAGTGTCATCCGGCATCTGCCCGATGCACTTATTCAGGATTGTAATGAGCTCATGATCGCAGCTGCTCCTGACGTACATCTTAAAGTCGAAGCTCATAGAATTGACGATACTGTACTGCAGCGACGCCGTGGGATCGTTGTTCACAAAGAACTGCGCCGTGTAGGTGTACGCATAAGTGGCATCCGCCTTTCCGTCCAAGACGGCTTGCAGGGCATTCTCTCTAGTCTCACAGTTCAGAACCGCAGCGTTTCCGATCATGTCCTGCTCAATGGCGATATCCCCCTGAAGGTCCGTTACCGCCAAAGTATCTATCTCACCGCTGAAATCCTTACGGGTCACCAGTGCAATCCCGGTATTTAGGTAAGCCCTTGTATAAAACCCGTTTCGATCGAGCTCATCGGTCTTCATCTGATCCTGCCGCCAGTCAATAACGACATCCACGCCGTCGTTGGTCGCAAGTTCATAATACTCTGCCCGGTCACTTGGCACGACGGTCTCATAAGGCAGCCCTGCCATCTCCATCAGTTCCGCAAAATAGTCCGGCAAAATCCCCTTCAATTCGCCGTTCTCCACATAGGAGTAGGGCCTTCGGTCGCCCATAGAAGTGACGGTAATCTGTTTGCGTCCTTCAGCCACATCCCGGATGTAAGCCAGCTCGCGCTCCGTAAAGGAAAGCGTCGCAGGAGAACTGTTGCCGTAATATTTGTAATACAGAACGTTCGACCAGTCCCCCTCGTTGATGTTCATCTGGTCAATAGCATAATTAATCTCCTCCAGCAGCTCCGTATCCTCTTTTCGGACAATGGCATAAAAATAGTCCGTTTCGATGGTATCCAGCGTTTTTTCGTTTTCCGTTCTTCTAAGGTTGCTGGAAAGAATCGCATCAATGGTTCCGTTCTGCAGATCCTCCGCCAAAAGGCCGGAATCCGTGTACTCCCTGATCTGGTAGGAAAAACCGTTTTCCCCGGCAAAATCTGCCAGACTCTGGTTCTGACTGCTTCCGGTCAGAACGCCCACCGTGATACCGTCATAGGCGGCATAGTCGCCGGAGTGCAGTTGGGTGTTGTCGGCCCGAATGGACAGGATTGTGCTGTTTCTTCCGATCGGAACCGAGAAGGCATATTTTTCTTCCCGCTCCGGCGTTTTTCGGGCGGACGTCACCACATCGATTTCGCCGCTGTCCAGCATGGTGAGCATATCCTCCCATGACCTGTCATACCCGACGAACGAAAAATTCAGATGGGAGTATTGGGAGACGAGGCTTAAGAATTCCATGCCGTACCCGACCAGGTGACCGTCCTCTTCTTCCATATGATAGCCGTCAAAATAAAAAACGCCCGCTTTCACCGTCCTGTTATTGTCTGACTGCTCCGCACTCGCCGTCGTAAGGTTCGATAAGAAAACGAACAAGCACAGCAATAGGCAAAGCGCCCGTTTTATGCTATGTGCATATACCCTTATCCACATATTCCGCATTTCTTCCATACTTCTCATATCCTTTTGAACAAATGATCATTTATCTTATGCAGATTCATTGTAACAAATTTGCCTGTGTTACACAACCACAGTCTTTGACAAAATGAGGTTCATTGATGATATATAAAATCGACAGGCTTCTTCATCGAAACCTGCCGATTTTGGATCGGAGTGACGTGATTCGAACACGCGGCCTCTACCTCCCTAAGATAGCGCTCTAGCCAAACTGAGCCACACCCCGTTATATTGCAGTTCCGATAGGAAACCTGCGAGTGTTATTATAACGTGACCGTCGGGAAAAAGTCAATAGGCAACCGCGGAATTTTTGAAGCGTTTTCCTATCCCATGCCCGAGATGGCGCTCAAACGGTATGTCTCTTGAAAAATTCGCACTCCTCGTCGTTGCACCGCTTCGCCTCTTCCAAATTCATGTCGCAATGGAACACATGCCCGATACGCTCGTCATCCCTGCTGCCGTATATATGGCATTCCGCCTCCACGCCCGCACGATGCAGCGCTTCCGTCATCGGCTCCGCTTCTTCCCGCAGATCATCATGATATGCCGTCATGACAAATGCCGGCGGATACTGCCCGGTCAGATATTTTTTCGTATCGGTGATCGCTGTATATGCGGACGGCTCATTGCAAAAATATGTGCTGATCACAAGCTCCATCTCCGCATCCCCCTTCGCATCCATGTCATAACGTCCGCAGTTTAAGGCAACAGCGCGCAGATGAACGTCGGGGAAAGAAAAGCCGTACTGCTTACGATACAGCTCCGCAAACGAAGCATTCGTCAGCATCGCCGCGTATTGACTTAATAACTGGGCGCCTGCAGAATCTCCTACCGCAAACAGGCAGTCCGCCTGAATATGATGCTCTTTCCCGTGTTCTTTGATCCATGTAAATACGGCATTGACGTCCTCAAGCGCCGCCGGAAACGGATGCTCGGGCGCGAGTCTGTAATTAAAATTCACAACGGTAAAACCACGCTCGGCAAGACTGCAGCAATAAAATTGATAAACTTCTTTCGTCCCATACACCCAGCCGCCGCCATGCACGGAAACGATCGTCGGTAAAAGCCCTTCCGTTCCTTTCGGATAATAAATATCCATCAGGCTCCATGTCCCGTGCTCTCCGTAACTTAGATCATTTTCCCATGCCACGCTCTGCGGCCGTTTCAGTCCCGCATCCCGCACGGCGTCACTCTTGCCGAAACCGATTCTGAACTCCTCCGCCTTTTTCAAATACTCCGGTTTGATCGCCTGCTCTCCCATTCGCAAATTCCTCCATTTTCCATTGTCATGACGGCTTTTTTTCGCTATACTTACATTATAACTCCATTCTACCAAAGCAGAAAGGATTTTGTCTATGCAAACCTTACAAATGATTGTTTTTTCCATGAAACGGCACTTTTTTCAGTCCATATCCGCCATGCTTTGCGCTATATTGTGCATGAGCGTTCTTGCTGCGCCCATCTGTGCGAATGCAAAGGAACCTGTCGTCGTGGTGTTAGATCCGGGACACGGCGGCGAATCGGAGGGCGCTGCCTACAACGGTATTTATGAAAAAGATATTGATCTCTCCGTCGCGCTGATGACCGGCTCTTATTTATCCCAGTTTGAAGGGATCACCGTTTATCTCACACGGTCGGACGACGTTGAAGTTACTCTTGAGGACAGGGCGAAGCTTGCCCACGACGTAAACGCCGATTTCTTTTATAGTATTCATTTTAATGCCTCGGATTCTCATGCGCTATACGGCAGCGAGGTCTGGGTATCCGCATTCGGCGAATACTATACGAAGGGCTATCAATTCGCCAAAGTTCTTCTATCCAATATGAGTTCTCAGCTCGGCATCTACAGCCGCGGCTGTAAAACCCGCTTGAACTCCAAAGGCACCGATTACTACGGCGTGATCCGCATGTGTACCTCCTACGGCATCCCAAGCTGCATCATTGAGCACTGCCATATTGACAACAACTATGATTACGATAACTATATTTCTCCCGAGATATTGCAGCAAATGGCCTATCAGGACGCAATCTCCATTGCGATGTATTTCGGTCTTTCCTCCGAAACGCTCGGTTTAGACTTCTCCGATTATGAGCGCGTGCCCTGCGAAACGCCGGTACGCCATGATCCGGACACGACCCCGCCTGACTATGCCATCGTTGCGCCCGTCTCCGCGGATGCATCCGCAAAGACCGCAACCGTTGTGATCAATGCCTTAGACAGCAACAGCAGCATTAAATATTTTTCGTATTCGCTCAATCAAGGCAGAACGTGGTCTGCGCTGATCATGTACGGCGGCGGTCCCGCCATTGTCACGCTTCCGCTTCAGAGCGCAAACGACACGATCACGATCGCAGCATATAATCAATATGATCGATACACGATCAGCAATACCATTGATCCGATTCCTTAGGGAAACGCTGATCACTTGATCCTTTTTTCAATTTTAATCTCTGCATAAAACAGGAGCACCACGGCATAACCGATTTCGTTATGCCATGATGCTCCCGCTATCTTTCCATATTCCTTATCCGATCAGCTCCCCGCTTTATAAGAGAACGTTACTTCAATCGTCTCAACATGTCCCAACGTTTCTGCATCCAACAGGCAGGGCGTTGTCGCGGTCAGACTTCCGTCAATGGTGCGCGCCTCCTCCGGCACTGACGTCACCCATGCATTGTAGAGATTCGTACGCGTGCAGGTCCCGTCATCACTTGCAGTGTACGGCTTGCCCTTCATCTGATACGGCTCGCCGTTTATGAGGATTTCCCGGATATTGATAATATATCCCGGATATAAGGTCTCTCCGTTTCCGATCGCAACCGCCGCAAACACTACGCTGTCCGCATAGCCTGCCGCCGTTCCCGTAAAGTCCAGACCGACCGTATACGTCCCCTCGCCTGTAATTTCTACATCCGTTGCAACGATCCCTTCGGTCTTGTCATCCGGCTTATAGACATCGCCGACGCTGTACATCAGCGACCAGTCGCTGCTGTTATACATGATCCAAGCCATCGCCTCATCGTCAGCGAGTCCTGCTGCCGGCTCGGAAGCAGCAAGCGCTTCCGCCATGACTGTCTGCGCATTCTGCCGAATTTCATCTTTACTCATGGATTCCTGCGCCGCATAGCTGTGCGTCGTATACAGTGCCGCAACCTCGCTGTCGATGATGACACAGGTATTCCGGTTATACATATTATTGCAATCCCACAATACAGGGCAGTAACCGTAATAGTCGCAGTTCGCAAGGAAATTGGTCAGATAGTCCATGGTATTTTCTTTTAATTGGTTCGTCTGCTCGATCAGTACGCCGTACTCACCGATGATCACGCCGTAGCCCTGCGAAGTAAACTTTTCCAGCATGGACAGCTTCTCGTTCTGCTCCTCGTAATCCTGCGTGCTTCCCCATGTCGGCAGACTCGTATTGATGCAGTAGCCGGACGGATCATAATAATGAACTGACAATAACAGCTTCGGATTATCCATGTTCATCTCATCCGTCGGCATACTAAAGCGGCTGTCACAGGTCATGGCAATATCCGTATTGTATCCCGCGATCAGCAGAAACCGATGCTCGTTATTCCCGCCCGTCGCACGGACCGTATCCACAAAGTTCTGATTGATCCGATTTGCTGTCTCATAACATTCATCCGGAGAAAGCGCTCCTGAATCCTTTGCCACGTCCGTATCATTTAAGCGGTTTCCCAGTTCCTCGTTTGCCGATTCAAAGATCAAATGATCGGAAAAGTTCTTGTAACGCTCCGCGATCTGCGTCCACATGGATATATACATCTCCATCGCCTGATCTCTTGTCTCCTGCGTCGCGGAACCGAACATACCCCACCAGCCCCCGTCCCAATGGTCGTTGACGATGACATACATATCCGCTGCCAGCGCGTAATTAATAATCTCTTCAACGCGGTCTAAGTACGCCTCGTTGATGGTATAATCTCCGTTCTCGTAATCCATCATATTGGTCCATGCCACCGGAACGCGGAGCGTGTCAAATCCTGCCTCATGCATGCCCGTGACCATTTCCTGCGTTGTCTCCGGCACACCCCAACACGTCTCATAAGCGGAAACCTCCGCATTCGTTCCAAGCGTTGTATGTCCGTACGCTTCCATCGTATTGCCAAGATTAATCCCGTTTCCCAACAGGTCAACAAATTCCAAAGACGTCAGCTCCGTTCGCATCTCGCCCTTTTTCGTCTTTTCGCCGCCGCAGCCTGCAAGCATTCCTATGCCAAGCAGCATGACGCCGAACAGACATAATGTTTTTCTCTTCCATGTCCCTTTGCTCATATGCTCCTCCTCATATAAAACAGTCTCATATTTGCATTATAACAGGAATCCTCCGACTACGAAACCGCAACTTTTAGAGTTGAAATACATTTCTTTTCGATGCTTTACAATTTTTGCATTTCATGTCAGGTCGGATTCTGCGGGATTGTCTCTATCAGTGCATTCTTCAGCCGTTCCAACGCTTCTGCCAGCACGCTGCGCGGACATGCGACATTTACTCTTTGAAATCCTCTGCCGCACTCTCCGAATATTTTTCCGCTGTCAAGCCACAGCTTTGCCTGATGAATAATGCGCTCATCCAGCTCTTCCGCGTTTAATCCGGTCTCTCTGCAGTCCAGCCAGACAAGGTAGGTCCCCTCATGCTCGATCATGCGGACGCCATACATGTTTTTTTCCACATATTTTCGTGTAAAAGCAATGTTGTCCGCCACATAGGCCCGCATTGCCTGATACCATTCCTCCCCGTCTTTGTATGCCGCCTCGCACGCCACCAGTCCCATCACGCCGAGCTGACTAATGCCCGCCGCATCCATCTGCCTGTAAAATGGATGCCTTAGTCCATGGTTCGGAATAAAAATGTTCGACAGTACCATGCCCGCAAGATTAAACGTTTTGCTTGGCGAAGTACAGGTTATGCTGATTTCTTCATATTCCTTTTTCAACCCGGCAAACACAACATGCTCTCCCTGAAAGATAAAATCATGATGGATCTCATCACTGATCACGATCACATGATGCTTCACACAGAGATCGCCCAGCCTTGTCAGTTCCTCCCTGCTCCATACTCTTCCGACCGGATTGTGGGGATTACACAGGAAAAACAGCTTCACCCGGTTCTCCACGATCTTCTTTTCAAAATCGTCAAAATCAATATGGTAGCGGTTATCATCGCCTAAATATAAAACATTGTTTACCACGGTTCTGCCATTGTCTTTGATCACTTCGGAAAACGGATAATACACGGGCGGCTGAAGAAGCACGCAGTCTCCCGGTTCGGTATAGGCTTTGACCGCCATGGCGATCGCAAAAACAACTCCGGGCGTTTTTACGAGCCATTGCTCCTGTATCTCCCAATTGTGGTGTCTTTTCATCCAATCCCTTACGATCTCAAAATAGGGTGTCTGGACATCACTGTAACCAAAGATTCCGTGCTGTACCCGCTCTGCCAGCGTGTCCTCAATGTAAGAGGACGTCCGAAAATCCATATCCGCCACCCACAACGGCAGAATATCCTCCGGCATGCCGCGTCTTACGGCAAAATCATATTTCAGTGATCTCGTACCTTTTCTGTCAATGATGCGGTCAAAATCAAGGTTTCTCTCTGGCATGTATGTTACCCTCTGCTTTCTTACATACTTTATCCGGTTCCGCCGCCGGATCTTTCTCTGTTTTGTTGATCATGATCTCATATCCCGGATGCCCCGGCATTATTTGTCTATAATTCCTATCGTATTTATATGTATTGAATCTTATCACACTTCTCGTTCCAATACAACTCAATTTTCGAGCAAAAAGAAAAATGCCGTAAACCGCTTACATCCACGATTTCCAGCATCCTTAGGGTTGGGCTGTTATAGCCTTAACAGCTGATAGGGGAATCGAACCCCTGTTTCCGCCGTGAGAGGGCGGCGTCTTAACCGCTTGACCAATCAGCCATTTCTTATTGCCTCATGCAAGGCACTTGCTTATCATATTATATTTTGGAAAAAAAAGCAATACCCAATTTCAATTTTTTATAACTTTTTCAACACTTCACCAAATTCTTCTCTTCCATTTGATTATAATAAGTCTCCAGCATGAAAAAAATCGTTGCGTAGGCGTACAGATCATAATGCCGCACGCCGATCCGCTCCTCGTTCCTGATCTGGGACAGGTTAAACAAAATGCCGCTCCAGGTTCCATGCGTTTCCTTTGATGCCGGCGGCATCAATGGGAATCGCTCAATAATGCGCTCCTTTCGCAATCTCCTGTCTTCCTCGTCAATCTCGCGTATCTCGTCCACTTCACGCAGCATATAAAAGGATAGAAATTTATTTGCAGCGAAAAATGCGATCAGCTCATTGGCATAATAAAAAAATACTTCCATCGGCTCTCCGTGCTGCTTGACCGCTTCTAATAAATGCCCCTTATGAAAAATCGGCACTGTCAAAAATGCTCCGCACATGCATGATGCTACCTTATGTCTGTCCAATATCTCAATATCCGTGTTATAGACCTGACGTTTATAAACGACTCTCAATTTGGAATATAAAATGTAGCCCGCCTCTGCAATCCCTTGTAAACACTGGCTTTAACGCTATACAAAAGTGTGTATTGTGTTTCTTTTTATCTGACTTTTGTATAGCTTTTTCGCCATTTTTCTATTTTTATTCTACTACCTGCCATCCTCTTTCGCAAATACTTATGTTGCATAATCTCATATACCCCAAAGGCATGAGAATTGCAGAAACCTTTCTTTTCTCAATTATAAAACTCCCGCCCTATAACGGAAGCCTCTAAAAGTTTAGCAGTATAAACAGATAGGTTATAACTGCAAAGAACCGGCAGTCATATTCCTGGTACTGCATTTTTCTTTCTGTGGTTCTAAGCAGGTTGATCACTTCCTCTTTGGCTTCCGGATACATCTTCTTATAATCCGGGATTCTGTATGCCTTTGCCATAGGCTTGTCCTCCTTCATTTCCGAATTTCAGAAAATGAAGGACAAGCGGCGGGCCACGGCTCTTTCCCCTGACAGCAAAAGAGCGCAGGCCCTTTTTGCGGGGTGCGCTCTTTTGTAGGATTATGGGCTTTTGTATATAACGAAGCAGAAACGGTGGGGAATGTGTCGAACATAAAAAGACCGCAGGCCCTCTGGGAACTGCGGTGTGTATGGAAAGTATATGATATTCTATTTTTTTCGGCACAAGCCCAAACCCTGCACATTTCATGTCCACGGTATTCCCTTTCCGGGGATACACGGCTTTTCCAGCACGTTTCCCCCCTGGCGATCAGCCAGTCGGGAAAATTATAAAATATGCAAAGGTAGGGCAAGTGTAGTCTGGGTGTAGGTACGGTGTAGGAAAACGCAAGTTGCGACACGGCCTTGCGTGGTTCTGGCGAATATGGCATGTTTTTATAGGAATTTGCAGTTTTACCCTAAAAAGGGTCAAAAAAACAGCGGCTCAGATCATACATCCAAACCACTGTTTATACATTTATTATTCGGCATTCACATCAAAGCAGTACCCGACTTCCCTGACACACCGGATTGCAAAAGCGGCATCCGGCATCGCCTTGAACAGCTTCTCGCGCAGGTTCCTGATATGACATTTCACGGCATTGTTTTCCCTGCCAATCGCCTCATCGCCCCATACGTTCTGGTATATCTGCCCATAGGTTAGGACCTGCCCCCTGTTCACCACCAGAAGATAGAAAAGGTCATACTCCTTTGCCGTCAGGCTGATCTCCTTGCGCCCGCGGTATATCTTCCTGCGGCTGGGGTAGATCTCCAGCCCCGGCACCGACAGTATCGAATCGTCATTCATCTGCACATATTCAAAATCGGGGTAGCGTTTCAGGACTCCCATCACCTCATCAAAAGCCGGGGTGTCCTGTCCATTAAACTCAATCATCAATATGCGTCCGATACTATCACCTTCTTTATCCATAATGCTTTTTATATAATTCTCGAAGCCATCATATGACTGTGTACTTTAATTGTAAAACTGCCCTATTTTTCTGCCCCCAATCAGAAATTCTCTTCTTAGTCAAGCATCTCTTTCATGCTTTCTTCTTTCTGCCATACCACCTCAAAAAACCAGCCATATAATGCCCAACGAATATAAACATACCCATAACTGCTATATAATCCAGCAGGAAAAAGAATAAAGGCTCATCGTAATCAAAAAACACAAAGTGAACCTTTAACAGCATATAATTCCCTATGTCCCGTTTTGCAAAAGCATACATGCCGTATACAGCCACCACTACTGCAACAATGCGAAGCATGCAGATACGAACCTTTGAAGTTCCTTTTACTGCTTTTCCCGCCACTCCCAGCATCATATTCCAGTGCAGCCCAAGATGAAGTGACATCAATACAACCCCCCAATAAGCTGACAGCATATGAAGTTTTCTTCCAA
>JAAUZE010000026.1 GCA_014804755.1 Lachnospiraceae bacterium
AATGACACAGTTTTCGCCCATTAATTAATGTGAGTCATTGTATGTAACTTTATAAACCATTGTACAAACAGCCAAAATAAAGGTCTTTTTGTGCAAAATAAATAAGAAAGTATAGAGAGTTAAAAATATCAGAATAGAGTCTGTAGAAGAAAGAAAATATAAGAAAGAACATGATTTGTCATTAATGATAGAGGTGTTTGCACAGGAGAGAATGAAGAAATGAGTAAGTTAAATGAATTGATAAAAGAGCTTTGCCCGAATGGGGTGGAATATAAGGCTATTGAGGCTGTGACTACTATGCATAGGGGAGTTCGGGTGGTGAGAAGGGATCTTGAGCCAGATGGTTTGTATCCTGTTTATCAGAATAGTTTAACACCGCTTGGATATATGAATGAGAAGAACTGTGATGCAGGAACAACCTTTGTTATATCGGCGGGGGCAGCGGGAGAAGTTGGTTTTAGCACTATAGATTTTTGGGCGGCAGATGATTGTTATTATTTTGATAATAATGAGTTTTTGGACGGTTGTTATCTTTATCACGTGCTATTGTCGAAACAATATTATCTTTTTTCACAAGTTAGAAAAGCAAGCATACCACGATTAGGAAGAGGTGTAATTGAAAAAATGATAATTCCCGTACCTCCATTGGAGGTACAGCGTGAAATTGTCCGTATTCTGGACAACTTCACAGAACTTACAGCAGAACTTACAGCAGAACTTACAGCAGAACTTACAGCTCGAAAGAAACAGTACAACTATTATAGAGATACGTTGCTGTTGTTTGATAATACTATTAAAAAGGTTAAAATAAAGGATATTGCAGTTGACATTTACCGGGGAGCAGGTATTAAAAGGGAAGAAGTGACGGAAACGGGTATACCTTGTGTTCGGTATGGAGAAATTTATACTACATATAATACTTGGTTTGGTGAATGTGTATCGCATACAAAACTAGAGTATGTTTCAAATCCAAAGTATTTTGATCATGGAGATATTCTATTTGCGATAACTGGAGAAAGCGTCGAAGATATCGCAAAATCCGTGGCATACATGGGAAACGAAAAATGCCTTGCAGGTGGAGATATTGTTGTCCTAAAGCATAATCAAGAGCCTCGTTATCTTGCGCATGTTTTATCTACATATCAAGTAAGACAGCAAAAAAGTAAAGGAAAAATTAAAAGCAAGGTAGTCCATTCCAGTGTGCCTGCTATTGAAGAAATTGAGATACCATTACCGTCTATGGAAGTGCAAAAACGGTATGCAGACGTGCTGGATAATTTTGAAGCAATTTGTAATGATCTGAATATCGGACTTCCGGCAGAGATAGAGGCAAGGAAAAAGCAGTATGAATATTATCGAGATGTACTGTTGACATTCGCTGAATGCGGTGAGACAATCCTTGACAGACAGACAGACAGACAGACAGACAGACAGACAGACAGACAGACAGACAGACAGACAGACAGACAGACAGACAATAATTAGGCTAATTCAATATGTATTTGGATATGCGTTTGTTAAATTGGACGATATTGCCACGATAACAAGGGGCGGTAATTTCCAGAAGAAAGATTTTACGAAAAACGGAGTGCCGTGTATTCATTATGGACAGATATATACAAGATATGGGATATATGCGGACAAAACATTGCAATATGTGTCTGAAGAAACCGCTAAAAAGTCAAAAAAAGCGGTAACGAATGATATTATTATGGCTATTACAAGTGAAAATGTAGAAGATGTCTGTAAATGTGTAGCTTGGTTAGGCAAAGAAGATATAGCTGTTAGTGGACATACAGCAATTATTCATCATAACCAAAATGCAAAGTATTTGGCATATTATTTCCATACTTCGCATTTTGAGGCACAAAAATGGAAACTGGCTCACGGAACAAAGGTTATCGAGGTCACGCCTGACAAACTGGGGGATATATTTATTCCGCTGCCTGCTAAAGAGGAGCAGGATAGAATCGTTGAAATGCTTGATCGCTTTGATGCACTTTGTAGTGATATTTCAGAGGGGCTTCCGTCAGAGATTGAAGCAAGGCAGAGACAGTACGAGTATTATCGTGACAAATTATTGAATTTTAAGGAGAAGAAATAATATGGTTCAAAAGGTGCTTTTTGAAATACCCATATATACAATGGACAAAGAAAAATTTGAAAATAAATGGCGACAAAAGGAACAGATATATTTTGAAATGTCATCTTATGAAACATTTGAGGAATATAAAAAGGAGACGAGGATTTCTTTTTGTCCATATAATATAGGGTAATATAATCAAATTCTTGGATATATCATAATTTTTGTTTCAAAAAATGATGTATGGTTTGAACGATATTTGGCAGATATAGATCGTATTATCTTCGATAGCAAACAAAAACGATTTATGAGCAATAAGCCTATAAATGGAATGCATTTTTATACATCAGGCGTGGACAATTCTAAGATAATAGCTTTAACAAAGGAAATGCTAGAGAGCGTTGTTAAACAATTTATAGATAAAAAATACTATGTAGATAAAACTGTGTTTAATAATTTAATTGAAAATGTTGATTTTAAAGGAATAATGCATAATATGTAAGGAGCTGAGTGAATGAGTACATTCAATATGGTTGCATCCATGAATGAAAGTGCAGTAGTATCTGAATATATACCAGAAAGCAGACGCTCTGACAGTTATCAGAGTGAAGCGGATTTGGAAAAAGAGTTTATTCGTATGCTTACAGAACAGGGGTATGAATATCTGCAAATCCATACAGAGGCAGAGCTCATTGCGAATCTTCGTAAAAAGATAGAACAGCTTAATTCTTATAATTTTACAGATACAGAGTGGGAGCGTTTTTTTCATAAATACATAGCCAGCGCCAATGAAGGAATTGTAGAAAAGACGCGCACCATTCAGGAAGATGTAGTAAAGAATATGGAGCGTGATGATGGGAGTACGAAGAACATCACTCTTATAGACAAGAAGAATATCCACAACAACCGTTTGCAGGTGCTTAATCAATATGAAGTTTCACAGAGTGGGGGAGCAAAGTTTGATAATCGGTATGATGTGACAATTCTTGTAAATGGTTTTCCACTTATTCATGTGGAACTGAAGCGCAGGGGTGTTGCAATTCGGGAAGCATTCAATCAGATTAACCGCTACCAGCGTGACAGTTTTTGGGCGGGAAGCGGATTATATGAATATGTGCAGATATTTGTTATTTCAAATGGAACACACACGAAGTACTATTCCAATACCACTCGTTCTGCCCATATTAAAGAGCAAAACCGATACTCGGTTGGAAAGAACACAAATAAAGGTAAAAAGACCAGCAACAGTTTTGAGTTCACTTCTTTTTGGGCAGATGCAAACAATAAGGTTATCTCTGATCTTGTAGACTTTACGAAAACCTTTTTGTCAAAACATACAATCCTTAATGTATTGACAAAATATTGTGTATTTACTTCGGAAGAATTACTGCTTGTTATGCGACCTTATCAGATTGCCGCTACAGAGAAAATATTAAATCGTATTGAAATCACGACGAATTATAAGAAATTGGGAACGCTGGAAGCGGGCGGCTATATTTGGCATACAACCGGAAGCGGTAAAACGTTAACTTCATTTAAGACGGCACAGTTGGCAAGTCAGCTTGACTTTGTGGATAAAGTGCTTTTTGTTGTTGACCGTAAAGATCTCGACTACCAGACTATGAAAGAATATGACCGTTTTCAAAAAGGAGCTGCCAACAGTAATACATCAACGGCCATTTTGAAGAAACAGTTAGAGGATGATAATGCCAAAATTATCATTACCACAATTCAAAAGCTGGATCATTTTATTAGAAAAAATAAAGGACATGAGGTATTTGGCAGGCATATTGTTCTGGTATTTGACGAGTGCCATCGTTCTCAGTTTGGAGATATGCATACTGCCATTACCAAGAATTTTAAAAACTATCACATTTTCGGTTTCACAGGAACACCAATCTTTGCTGATAATGCCGGAAGTGGAAAGAATGCTAATTTACGCACAACACCACAGGCATTTGGGGATAAACTTCATACATATACGATTGTAGATGCAATCAATGATGAAAATGTACTTCCGTTCCGCATTGATTATATTAAGACAATTAAGGATAAGAAAAAAGGACAGGATAAGCAGGTATCAGCTATTGATACAGAGAAGGCGCTTTTAGAGCCACGGCGGATTGCCGAGATCGTAAAATATATTTTGGAACATTTTGATCAAAAGACAAAAAGAAATAGGGAAAGCTTTGACTTTTCTAAATTGATGAATGTGCAGGAGGTAGCAAGCAGTCAGACAAAGAATAAGAGTAAAGTGGAAGAAGTAAAAGAGCCGATTCGTATGAAGGGCTTCAATTCTATATTTGCAGTGAGTTCCATAGAGGCGGCGAAATTATATTATACAGAATTTAAAAGGCAGATGGATAAGCTGCCACAAGCTGCACCTGCAGGACAACCGCATAGACTAAGAGTAGCAACGATTTATAGTTATGGTGTAAATGAAGCGCAAAATGATGATTTTGTAGAAGATGAAAATTCAGAAAATACAGACGGACTTGATAAAAGCTCCAGAGATTTTCTTGATATGGCGATTGATGATTATAACAAGATTTTCAAAACGAATTATGATACATCGAGCGATAAATTCCAGAATTATTATAAAGATGTTTCTCTTAGGATGAAAAACAGGGAAATTGATATTTTGATTGTAGTCAATATGTTCCTTACAGGATTTGATGCAACAACTTTGAATACCTTGTGGGTGGATAAGAACCTGAAATATCATGGATTATTACAGGCTTTTTCGCGGACAAACCGCATTCTTAATTCTGTAAAGACTTTTGGAAATATTGTATGTTTTCGTAATCTGGAGGAAGAAACGAATAATGCGATTGCACTTTTTGGAGATAAAGAGGCAGGGAGTGTTGTTCTTTTAAAGAATTTTGAGAGCTACTACAATGGATATGATGAGAATGGGAAGCATTTTGACGGCTATGCGGAATTAATAGACAAGCTGAAAACTCTTTTTCCTTTAGGAATACCGATTGAAGGGGAGAAAGCAGAGAAAACGTTCATTATGCTTTATGGAGCAATTCTCAGAATGAAGAATATTCTTTCTACCTTTGATGATTTTGAAGGAATGGAAATTTTGTCTGATCGAGATTTTCAAGACTACCAGAGTGAGTATATTGACCTTTATCAGAAATATAAATCAAAGTCAAATGAGAAGAAAGAAAATATCAATGATGATGTGGTGTTTGAGATTGAGCTTGTGAAACAGGTGGAAATTAATATTGACTATATTCTTATGCTTGTAAAGAAGTACCAGCAGGAAGGCAATCGAAATAAAGAGATTGTTGTAACGATTGAAAAGGCGGTTAATTCCAGTATGAATCTGCGCAGTAAAATGGAGCTGATCAGGAATTTTCTGACAAAAATCAATGCACAGACCGAGGTGGACGGGGATTGGAAGAAGTTTGTGGATGAGCAGAGAGACAAAGACCTTGCTGTTATTATTGAAGAAGAAAATCTAAAGGCAGAAGAAACACATAAATTCATAGACAACTC
Organism: Lachnospiraceae bacterium; assembly: GCA_014804755.1. Taxonomy (GTDB): domain Bacteria; phylum Bacillota; class Clostridia; order Lachnospirales; family Lachnospiraceae; genus DLAJ01. The sequence goes on from JAAUZE010000026.1 coordinate 5,591, forward strand.
GTTCCGGGACGGTGTGCTAAAAACAACGGGGACGGATATTGATGTTATTATGCCTGCGGTATCTCGTTTTGGCGGAGGTAACAGGGCAGAGAAGAAGAAACGGGTTATTGACAGGCTGATGGCGTATTTTGAGAAATATGTGGAGCTTGTAAGTATAAAATAGCTTTATGCAATTAAATAGGCGAAAAATAATTAGATGCTTATTTTGCTATAAAAGTTGAGAATCCCTTTATGGAATTACAAGAAATTCGTCAATTGAGATTTCAAGAGATGATTTCTAATAAGAAAAATCGAATGCCGCAAATGGAAGCCAATTGCTTCAAGAGCTACAGGTGCAAGGTAGAATTGAAGCTACTGGTGCAAACAGGACAAGACGATATAGATTATCAGATAATTGCAGTTTGACTTTATGGGGAAATTGGGAGGTGGATACAGAGAGTTTGAGTATGCTATGCGAAATTTTTATGTTATTATGTTGAGTTTATGGAAAAATGGCATTAAAAGATTCAGAAATAATAAGTAAGTTAATAAAATGAGAAAACATGAAATTATGTTAAATATTGGGAGAGGAAAATATGATGAAAAGAATTGTAGATGAATTAAAAGAAGATATAATTGAGGCATTTCAAATTGGTATAATTGATAATATGTTAATTAAGAAAACGATTAGTAAGGGATTTTCAGGGGCGGAAGTATATTCTATTGAACTAAAGGGAGGGTCTGCTTATAAGGGAAATTATTTTTTGAAAATAGACACAAATAATGAAGAATTCGAAAATGCCAAAAAGGGGTATTGCTTCAGCAAAGTTGCTAAAATAGTTAAAATGCAAAAAATCAAAGAGTATTATGTATTGCTAATGGAAATAGCAGGGAAGAGCAGTATTGAATACTATTCATTTTATGATATTGAAACTCAAATTCAACGTAAGGAAGCAGTTGAAAATATTCTTCCTAATATATTACAGGAGGAGACACAAGGGAAAAATTATATAGAAGACAGTATAGCTGCGTCAGAATTATTTAGCAAGCATCTGAAGTGGAAACTTGAAAAAGAGGGTGTTTTGAGAAATTATGTAAGTGAGGTAACAGGGGGAAAGAATGTAGAAAGTGTAACAAGTTTTTTGCTTCCTAAAGACATTATTTTACCTAATGCATTAGCTTATGTATTGGTTGATGCGTTATGGGAAGATAAAAAAATGTCTAATACAAGATGTTGTGTGCATGGAGATTTTCATGGAAACAATTTGTTTTATAGTGAGAAAAATAATGATTATGCATTAATAGATTTAGCATTATATCATGATGACGGATATATTTTTTTTGATACTTCATATTTTGAGTTGAGCTTATTATTGAATGACTTTGAAAATATGGAACTGCTGAAATGGGTACACTTTATTGGCCAAATGGCTAATCAAGAGTGGGATAATATTGAATGTGTGGACAAGCAAGTGTTCATAATTATTCATAAATGTGAGAATCAATGGCTTAATGATGAATGCAATTCAGAGTTTAATTATAAGGATAATTTAATAGAGGCAAGATATATTGCTAGGGTTATGGTAGGTCTTAATTATGCAGGAAAGCAGGCGGTCAATAATGAAATTAGGAGAAAGTCTTTTCTGTATGCCTGTATTTATATGAAAAAACTTTTAGAATTAAAAGGAGTTTCTGGTTATGCTTTAAATGTAATAGAATGGAAAGAAATACAACAGAGGTTAGAAGACAAAAATGATGAAATAGATAGTCTTTTAAAAGATGTAGAGAATTTTTGTGATAATCAGAAATATATTTTAGTACTAGGAAATAAATATGATTACAATGAAAAAATATATGATGCATTAAGTAGAATAAAGTGGTCGGGAATAGTATCATTTAGAAGAACAGAAGGAATAGAAAAGAGTTTAAAAAAACAGAATGTATTGAATGTACTCACGGTAGATAATAATTGTGATTTGCTGAAGGATGAAAATTGCTGGTGTGTATATGCGGATGGAATAGAATATAATCCTGATACAATAAAAGAGAGCTTTTCGCAATGGAGAAATAAGTACAATAATTTTTTTAGTGAAGTATGTAAGAAAATTGACTTGGAATTGGCACCTGATGATTTACAGTTTTTAATTGATTTGGAAAGTTTTTCAGACGATTATATAGAGCGTTTAAATAGATTTTGTGAAAATATGGATTTATTAGAAAATGTGTCAGTAAATATGATATTTTTATCACCTAATGGAAAAGAAATATTTAGTAAAAATAATTTTGAGAGAGTGGATTATAAATCGTATGTAACAGATATTAATTCCATTGCAAATTTTTGCTTGAATTATCTAAAGGGATATCAGGAAGAAGAGGAGTTGCTGATTCCGGCTTTAAATGGAATACGAGTAAGGGTGCCAGAAGAAAAATACAAATCTATAAAAACGTATGTAAATTTGTTGCATAATAGGGTTATTCAATATGAAGGGAAGGTCACAGAGCAAGAAAAAAGGGCATTTTATTATGGAAAGGAGATATTATGGCAATCAATCGAAGAAAAACTATATGTTAATAGAAAAGAATTGGAAGAATATAAAGAAAAAATAGATTTTGAAATTGAAAACGATGAGAATCAATTTTTGATAAGGATAATATACAGTCCAGGGGCAGGCGCATCAGTATTGTGCAGGGTATTGGCTTGGGAATATAGAAATAAGTATCCAGTAGTAATTGCCGAAGATATGAACAAGAATATAAATGAAAGCATACAAATGCTATATTCTATTTCCGGAAAAAGAATTTTACTATTTCTTGATGGTGATTTTAGTGAAAATGATGTGAACTTATTATTAAAACATGCGCATAATTTTGGGGTAAAAACTGGAATTGTGTTTTTATGTAGAAATTACAATGATGCAAAACTGAAAGTACTGTCTATAAATGATGGGCTTAAATTCTCTTCTATTTATTCTCAGCAAATGGAAGCATTAATGGATTACTCCAAAGAAGTTATAGAAGAGCGAAAAGAGAATATGAAAAAACTTGCAACTTTGAATTCATTAATTAATTATCGTATGCCATTTTTCTTTGGAATTTATGCATTTGAAAAGGATTTAGTTAGTATACAAGACTATTTACGCAAAATATCAAGTTATATTGATGGGATTGATACATATAAGAAAATAATAAATTATATTGCGTTAATCACATATTATACAGAAGGAGAAGGATTAAGTATAAGTTATATCAGGAAGATATTACACCTTGATTCAAAAGCTTCTTTTAGGGGTATTTTAAAAGTATTAAATGGAGATGGAGGTAATTATATATATTACTCGAATGGTTCATTTAAAGTTTGTCATTCAGTAGTAGCGTTAGAAATTCTAAAGCATAGTTATTCTATGTATTCTGCAGAGTTTGAAAAGTTTCTTGAAGAGTTTGTGGAGGATATGTGTTCTTGTGAGAAGAAAGGAGAGATTTCCAATAAGCTCAAGGAATTATTTATGAAATTGTTTGTTAAAAGAGATATTGAAGGGGATATTGCCGATAACATGCAAAGAAAGAATTTCTCTCCACTTATATTAGCGTTAGATAATTCATATTTACAAGAGAAATTTTTTTCTTTTCTTGTAAATATGATACCTGATAATGCACATTTTAGACAGCATTATGGAAGGTTGATTATTTATAATAACCCAGGGAAATTAGAGGAGGCAAAGGAACAATTTGACGAGGCCATTAGACTTGATCAAAATAACCCATTGCATTACCATGCGCGTGGAAATATGTACACTAAGTATATAATGAATTTGTGTAAAAATAAATATAAGGACAGTAATGTTCAAGACTTATATGACAAAATATCACTTTTGACAAATGAAGCGATATATGATTATGAAATTAGTGTTCAATTAATAGTTGAAAATAAGGAGGTTGCAATAGATTTGTCTTATCCATATGCATCTATAGTGCAAACAAGTACATATATAGTGCATCAATTATTTTTACGACATGATTCCCATATGGAGGAAAAAGAATTTTTGGAATTAAATGATATTTCTTCAAGATGGTGTCGGGAACTAATACAGAAAGCAAAAATGTATGATATGAGTACAGAAAATAGATATGACTCAGTACGTAATAGCGAATTTTATAATAAAATAAGGTTGCATTTAGTGAAATATAATAGTACTCATAGGGAAATTGGTATTCAATTGCAAAAGCATCCGGATGATATAGGAATTATGAAAGAGTTTCTATATACATTAGATACAAAGAAAGAAAAATGGAATGAAAAATCTCAGGAGGAGTTACAAAGAATAATAGGGTGCTGCAATCAGTTGATGAAGAAGCGGGAAGATATTTCGGAAGGTGTTGTGTGGAGATGGTTTAATGCTTGTATTAACTGTAGAGACGTTAAAGCCACTGACATTTTAGCGATACTTGAAACCCAAGAAAATGTAGATACAAGCTTAACGATACAGTTTATGCTCTATACAATTAAATTGGGAGTTTATTTTGATAACCAAGATGACAAACTAATCTTGGAAGTAAAGGATCATATTGAAAAATGTAAAAATTTAAATTTAAATTGTAATAGGACAAATACAAGGTATTATTATAACGGAGAAAGAGATTTAGGTATTTGTTATGAACAGGAAAAGGGGATGTTTGTCAAAGGAATTGTCGCTAAATGGGATAGCCCACAAAATGGTCATGTTTCGTTAGATGTTGATTCAAGATTGCAAGCTTTTTTCGTCCCATCAGTTATTGGGATGAAACAAGAAGGAGCTATTGGAACGAAGGTAAAATTTAAAGTTGGGGTTAGTTTTGACGGATTACGAGCATGGGATGTGGAAATTATTTATGAATAAACATGGGTATATTTTATACATAGCGGTTTATAATTTCTAGACCGATGGTTCTTGCTGTAGGTGCATCTGATCATAGATAGATTCATAGTAGTTTGCGGTTGGCACAAGAGTAAAAAAGTCAGATTGACATACTGAAAGATGAAGAACGCCTCTGTGATAACACGAGAGGGAGGTGCGGACAAAAAGTTGGACACTAGTGAGACTCTGAAAGGAGAATCAAAAAGTGTATTCAAAATATCAACGTAAACGAGCTCTTCAATTTTATGAACAGTGCAAATCTGTAAGCAAAGTTGTTCAAAAGCTGGAATACCCAACCCGACAAAGACTGTATGACTGGATTGCCGAACGTAATTCACCTCCCAAAAGCAAAATACCCAGAAAAAGATTTCATAATACCCCGGAGCATCCAAGGCACCCGCCATTACAGTTAAAACTGGAGACAATTCATCGTTGTTTTGAACTCGGCGAAAGTGTACAATTAGTGTCAGAGGAAATCGGATACAGCAGATCCAGTATCTACACCTGGCGTAAAAAGTACATTCTGAAAGGAGCCGTTGCACTTATGAACTATGATGATGATCCCCGCGGCGAGCTGACAGAAGGCGAACAAAGCTCATCAAAAGAGATTGAACGGTTGAAATCCCAGATGCAGGATATGCAGCTGGAGATAGATATTTTAAAGGAGACTTTGGATGTATAAAAAAAAGACCCCGGCGTCGATATGACAGCTCTCAGAAACAGGGAGAAGGCAGTAATCATCGGCGCCTTGAAAAATAAATATTCACTGCCGGTACTTTTACAAAAACTAAATCTATCCAGAAGCAGCTATTATTATCAACGGAAGCAACTAATGTCTTTTGATAAATATGTAGCGTTGCGAATTCACATATCAGAATTATTCTCCGGAAACATGGAGAGGTATGGATATCGCAGGATCCATGCTTTATTAGCAAAAGAAGGCATCCGGATCTCAGAAAAGATTGTCCGGAGGATCATGGCAGAATGCGGATTGAGGGTAAAATTCAAGCGTAAGATCAAGTATCATTCCTATAAAGGAGAGATTACGCCTGCCGTTTCCAACATCATTGCCCGGAACTTCCATGCGGATGCTCCTAATCAGAAATGGCTTACTGACATAACTGAATTTATCATTCCTGCTGGGAAAGTATATCTTTCCCCTATCGTGGACTGCTTTGATGGCATGCTTCCCGCATGGAAGATCAGCACCACACCAGATGCAATGTTGGTAAACAGTATGCTGGATGATGCGATCCGCACTCTTGGTAAAACGGAGCATCCATTGATACATACAGACAGAGGCTGCCATTACCGCTGGCCCGGATGGATATCCAGAATGGAAACAGCAGGACTTGAGCGTTCCATGTCAAGAAAAGGCTGCTCACCAGATAATTCCGCTTGTGAAGGCTTATTTGGGCGTTTAAAAAACGAGATGTTTTATAACCGAAACTGGAATGGTATAAGTATCCCACAGTTCATAGAGATCCTCAACGATTACCTGATCTGGTATAACGAAAAACGAATCAAGATATCATTAGGAAACATGAGTCCATTGGAATACCGGCGAAGTCTTGGATTAGCAGTCTGATCTGTCCAAGAAATTGTCCGCACCCCCCAATCGAATGGCATGTGAATGAACAATGAATTGACACCTGCCAAGGCATATCACCGACTCAGCCTATTTATCCCATTTTGTCTAAGTGGATCAGTTATAACAAATGCTGATACATACTATATATAGTACATAAAAAGATAGCAATACAAAATGTGGGAAAAGTGTATTGACGTTTAATAAGCCTTATGCTATTATCATAACTAAATACAAGATAAAATCAACAGGTATACACTCGATAAATGCGGACGATGGCAGAAGAAAAAGGTTATTGTTATCACTGTATTTATTGAGTGTTTTTAAATATAATTAAAGAAGAGATGAGGGGGAAGTATGAATAAAAGTTTTAGTGGTAATTGTCCTGTACATGATGTAAAAGTCAAGGGATCAATAGAATATAAAGATGCATCAACAAATGAGGGAACAGAATATGCAAAACTTGGTGTTGAATGTGACCATAAAGCCGAGTATAAGTGTACAAGAAATAACTGTCCATATTGGAAAAATGCATAATCCAATGTGACTGGACTGATTACAACGAAAACAAGCCATTTTTCGCACTCATATGTGCGCAAAGCCCGGTAAAATCAATACATTCTGGTATGATCTTGTGCGAACCATTAATTTCGCTGAAAATGTGCCATTTTAAAGTATTCCAGTGATCACATAAATAAAGTCAGTCCTGATTAGTTGGGCTGGCTTGGGGTTAGATTAAGCATTTCATTTGCATATTGTTTTATTTAGTTAATTATTTTATAAACTGAAACATACATATTGACTTCCTATATAATGTAAATTATAATTTTAATACACAACATATAGTATAGTTTTTGGATTTATATCATATAATAAGGTAGGTTGTTTATGAAAATTGTAGAAGAATGGTTTGAAAACAATATTAATGAACGTTTGATTAATCTTTTAGTAACATGTATAGGTGTAATTTTTGTGGTTGTTGGTGTGTTATTCAGTTTTTCAGATAATGAAACAGTTCAAACAATTTTAATAAGTATCGGAACATCTTTAATTGCAAGTGCCGTTGTTTCTTTTTTGGCATCTATTTATATTTTTAAACATAAAAGAGAGAAAGAAATTACTGATGTTTGGCGATTAATTTCAATAAAAGATAATCGTTCGGAAATGAATATAGAAGTTTATAGAAGATTGATTAATGCTGAAAATCAATTGGATATTATTGGTTATGGTATGAAATCGTTTAGAGAATCAAGGGACGAATTGATTCGTAGCCGATTACAAAAAGGATTGAAAATCAGGATTATTACAGTTGATCCAAATTGTGATTTTTTAAAACAGCGTGATATAGATGAAAACAAGATGGAAGGTAGTACTGCAAATTCAATAAATCAATTAAATGATTGGGTAAACAAGTTAAATAATGAATATAATAAATCTGTAGAAATCAGATTTTGTAGGACATTACCTACAGAAGTGTATTTTAGAGTTGATGATTATATATATGTCGGGCCTTATCAATGTGGTAAAGAAAGTCAACAAACAATTACCATGGAATATCATTCCCAAGGTACTGGTTTCCAATATTATAATTCATATTTTGAAAAATTATGGAATGATGAAAACTTTTGTTGTGAAAATATAGCATAGAATATACACAATATAATTCTAGTAATGAGTCGTAGAATATCACCCATATCTACTTGGATGTGGGCTGATTAAAATATTACGGTTGTTTTTATATTATTATTTCATATAAGGCAACGAGAGTGTAAATTATTTTGTGTAAACCCTATGGATTGATGAAAAAATATCTCAATGGGTTATCACAAATAAACAGAGTTTTTGGTGTCTGTATTCTGACACAAGTTAATCAGGCTGTCAACCGGCAGCCTGATTTTTTGTCATAGCTGTTTTATCAGACCAGATCTGAGGGGGAGATCCTGTCCCCAAAATATATGCACATCTGGTCGAGGGTCTGTCCCCAGTCCCAGCTCTCGCCTGTCCACTTTTTGGTGATATCCATCATGGCCAGATACAGCAGTTTGAAAAGGGCATCATCGGTCGGGAAGATCGTCCGGTTCTTGGTCACTTTCCTGAGCTGCCGGTTGAAGTTCTCTATGGAATTCGTGGTATAGATCAGTTTTCTGATCTCAGCCGGATACTTGAAGTAGGTGGAAAGCTGCGCTCAGTTGTTGCGCCACGAGGCAACGGATGTAGGATATTTCTTTCCCCAGTTTCCTTCCAGACTCTCCAGTGCTTCAAGGGCTGCCTCTTCCGTAGGTGCCTGATAGACTTCTTTCAGTTCTTTCATAAATGGCTTGATGTCCTTGTAGGATAGGAATTTCGTGGAATACCGTATCTGATGGACGATGCAGCGCTGTATCTCTGCTTTGGGATATACCGCTCCTATGGCGTCGCCAAAACCTGTCAGTCCGTCCACGGATACGATCATGATATCTTCCACGCCGCGGTTCTTGATCTCATTGAGCACTCCAAGCCAGTACTTGGCGCTCTCGTTTCCTCCGATCCACATACCAAGGACTTCCCGCTGTCCGTTCAGGCGGGTGCCGATGGCTACATAGACCGCCTTTTTGACTGGCTGGTTATCCTGCCTTACATGAAAGTGCACAGCATCCATAAAGACGATGGCATATTTCACACGCCATTTGTCAAACAATATTCCCCCAACCTAATCCGTGAGGGTGGATGTACAGTTGGACAAGGCCGTGTAGCTACTATAACCGTTAAATCTTTGATATAGAGCCAAATAAAAAAATGAATCCCGCAATTCTTTGAGAAATCAAAGGGTTGCGGTTTCTTGTTCATTGGCAATTTCACTGACAATTTCTTATGTCTCAATATGCCTCAATAAATATATCTTTTTAAACACATCAAATTGTTTTTATTATAGAATTGTTATATACTATAAAATCAAAAGCAGTCTTCAATCTGTTTCTAAAAATAGTGAACTCATGAAACAATCAGAGACAGAATATATCCAAGACACAATTATTCTTTATGTAGCGGCAAAGATCTAGATAGAGGAGTATTCATGAAAGATAAGTCAGAAAAAACGGCAATTATTTTTGTCGGTATTCAGGCGAGTGGAAAATCAACCTTTTACCATGAGCGATTTGAGGACTATGTTCATATCAATTTGGATACCTTACATACAAGAAATAAAGAGAATATACTGTTACAGGAATGTGTGGAAAACGGGAACTCTTTTGTGGTGGATAATACCAATCCAACGAAGGCGGACAGAGAGAAGTATATTCAGGTGGCAAGGGATCATGGTTATCGTATCCATGGCTATTACTTTCAGTCCTGCGTTTCCGATTGCATGGCAAGAAATCGAAAACGGGAAGGGAAAGCAAGGATACCGGATCAGGCCGTGGCAAGTACGCATCATAAACTGGAACTTCCGGAGTACGTGGAAGGCTTCGACGAACTATTCTATGTTTGTTTGAAAGACGGAAGCTTTATCATAGATGAGTGGAGTGAAATAAAAGAACAGGGGGAAACATCATGAAATTTGATAACTTCGATAAAGAAATGCGCATTTACGAGGAATCCATCGACCAATATATTTTACCTGACATGTATATGGTGGCACGGCTGGATGGCAGATCGTTTACCAGGCTGACAAAGGAAATTTGCAAATTCGAGGCGCCATTCGATATCAAATTCAGAGATTTGATGATAGAAACCGTGAAAGCTCTGATGAATGTCGGATTTCGTATCGTATACGGTTATACGGAAAGCGACGAGATTTCGCTTTTGTTTCATCCGGAAGACCATACATTCGGCAGAAAGGTCCGCAAAATCAATACGACTTTGGCAGGAGAAGCGAGTGCAGCGTTCTCGTTGGCGTTAGGGAAAGTAGCAACATTTGACTGTCGCGTGGTTCCGCTGCCCAATAAGAAAAGGGTCGCAGACTACTTTGTGTGGCGGCAGGAGGACTCGCATCGGAATTCCTTAAATGGGCACTGTTATTGGGCGCTCCGCAAAGAAGGGGAAAGCCAGAATGATGCTACAATGGAATTAGAAGGGAAGAGCGTGGCGTATAAAAATGAACTGCTGTTTCAGAAAGGCATCAATTATAACGAACTTCCGTCATGGCAGAAAAGAGGGGTTGGCGTTTATTTTACGGATGTGCAAAAAGAGGGGTTCAATCCGGTGAAAAAAGAAAAAGTCATGACTCAGAGAAGAGAGCTGTTCGTGGATTATGAGATCCCCCTCGGTGATGATTACAGGGAATTTGTATTGCAGTTTCTTGATGCGGATTGACAGCGTAGGCGGCATAATTCCAATGCAGATTCGTGCGCATCTATCGGAGATGTTAAAGAATCACGGATTTATTCCGTGTTTCCTTAGGAATGGTACAATCGGATTACCCAAGAAACTGCCCCGACAAAAGAGAGCAAACAATGTCGGGACGGGAGATAATCCCAATGGTATATTGTAATCACAGCGAAGGAGACGGATAGCCGTGGAATGGACGGAAGCGGTAAGGGAAGCGATCAGTTATATGGAAAAGCATCTGACCGACGATATTACAATGCATGATGTGGCCGATCATGTTCATGTTTCTCCGTTTTATTTTCACAAGGGGTTTCAAATCTTATGCGGATATTCTGTAACGGAATATATCAGAAACCGCAGACTGTCACTTGCCGGACAGGAATTGCTGACGAAGGATCTCACAGTTATGGAACTTGCAATGAAATACGGATATGATTCGCCTGACAGTTTTACGAAGGCGTTTACCCGATTTCATGGACATTCCCCCTCAGATGTGCGCAGGAATAAGACAATGATCAAGGATTTCGCACCACTGGAATTAGCAATATCATTAAAAGGTGGCTATACCATGGATTACCGAATTGCCAAAAAAGAAGCGTTTACAGTTTTGGCAGTATCCAAGGAGTTTTGTTACAAAAATGCGAAACAGGAGATTCCCTTGTTTTGGCAGGAGCATTTTGCGTCAGAAAACGGGAAATACGTCTGCGGAATGTTTGGAATCAATATTGATCCGCAGATGAGTGATGAGCGTTTTGAATATTTGATCGCGGACATTTATAATCCTACAGCAGATGTTCCGGAGGGATTGGTGGTAAAAACAATTCCGGCCTTTACATGGGCAGTTTTTCCGTGTAAAGGTGCACTTTCGCAGTCCTTGCAAACGATAAATACGCGGATATTTTCGGAATGGCTTCCGGCGCAGCCGGATTATGAGTTCGCGGCGGGATATTGTGTTGAGATGTATGACGCAGCGGATAAATATCCGGACGGAACCGGTGACGAGAATTATTATGCGGAGATATGGATTCCCATCAAGATGAAAAATTAAGATTCGCCGCGGGTATTGGCAGAGCGTTGCATGCGTTGAGAAACTGCCGTAATACAATTTGTAAAAATGGGAGGTACGATCATGAAAATCAATAAATGTGTGAAAGAATCTTTTGTAGTAATCGGTAAGGAAGGTTCCACATTAGATGGTGAGGGTTTTATTCAAAAGTTATGGGATGATGCAAATTCTCATTTTGAAGAAGTCAGCCATTTAGCAAAGAAAGATGAAAACGGAAATATCGGTGGAATCTGGGGCGCGATGTCTGATTTTTCCCATTCCTTTCAGCCGTGGGAGGATTTTAGCAAGGGACTTTATCTTGCGGGTGTGGAATGTAATGATGACGCAGAAGCTCCTGCCGGTTGGAAAAAGTGGATCATTCCCGGTTATGAGTATCTTTATGTAGAATGTGAAAATGATGATACGTTTTCGAAAACAATAGCGTATATGAAAGAGAACGACATTCCATTGGCTGGCGCAGTACACGATTTTACATGTCCACAGACAGGGAAAAATTATATGTTTTTTCCAATCAGAAAGTTATAAAGAACTTTTATTACAAGAATATTGGGGGGATGAATGTGGACGGGAATGGTTCTGGAGAAGTGCAGCTTGTCGACAATATTTTACAGGCAGAGGATTTTGTAAGGCTGCGAATCGAAACGGGATTTGCTGAGGTACCGGTGGAACATGCTCGAAAGGCTTTGCAAAACGGGTTACCGAATGTCTCTGCAATCTACCATGGAGAACTTGTGGGGATGGGGAGACTGGTTGGAGATGGTGCGATGTATTGGTATCTTCAAGAAATCATCGTTTTACCGGAATTCCAACGAAAAGGCATTGGCACGATGATCGTGAATCATTTAATTGATTATGCAAAAGCAAATTCGATTACCGGGAAATTTACGACAATCGGAGGTGTTTCCGCGAAAGGGAAAGAACCATTTTATAAGAAAATGGGATTTGATATTATCTCAAATGGAATCAAAAAAATGATAGAGATTGAATAAAAAAGAATGTGGATAACGAACAGGGCTTATGGTAGTATAGATGTGGTCAGGAGGCCGGAGGGACTGTTATGGATAAGAATTATGAAGATATGGACCCCGTCAATCAGATGGATGACCTGTGCAAATTATTGACGGGAATAGAATATGAAGTCCATCGGCATGATGAAGGTGAATATCGTTATCTGGAAGAAGATTTTATCTGTATTACGGTCATTAATCCATATACCGAGCAGAAAATGTACATAGATTTGGAAGAAGAATTTACAGTCACTTTTGATGCCTATCATGCACATTACGATCCTGACTCCTATGAGTATGGATTGCTCGTTCAATTCATAAAACAGCTTTTGAATAATGAGCTTTGTGTGGCGACGCTTTATTGCCAAAAAGACCGGGAATGGCTTGGCAGCACGACGTGCAGCAGAGAACAAATGCAAAGAATGCCAATCAAACAGCTTTTTTCTCATGTTTATAAGACTCGTGAATTTAAAAATAAACTGACTGTCAACGGAGGAACAGCAGAGTTTATTTTTTGGAATCCGCAGGATAATGTAATAAAAGTAATAGAAGCAAGACAAGAAAAAGAAGATACATTCTGATCGGAAGTATCAGATATAGAGCCGGATTGACGGAAGGGCGTGGCGGTTGCCATGCCTTATCTTTTTAAGTGGTAAACGAGGATAGGAAATGGTATAATCATGAAGGGAAATTGGAACTAAGTATTATAATAGATTCATAGTTAAACACAGACAATCATGCAGTGGGAGCAGATACGATGAACATGTTTGATAAACAATCTTTGATTCAGCGGCTAAAGGAACTTTCTTTCCCCGAAAAGGAATACTGGGTGGTTGCCGGGGGAGCTATGGTTTTACATGGGTTTCGACCACAAACGCATGATATTGATTTGGGATGCAGTACACTTCTGGCAGACAAATTGGAAAAGCAAGGATATTTTGTTTCGCACTGTGACGATGGAACCAGAAAAATCGTATATTCTGAGGAGGTTGAACTCTTTGAAAACTGGCTTGAAGGTACAGTAGAGATCATTAGCGGCGTTCCTGTTGTGAGTGTAGACGGTCTTATACAAATGAAAAAGAAACTTGGCAGGGAAAAAGATTTAGCGGATATCGCATTAATAAATAAGGGAGAAAACCGGCCAGCTTTATGAAATTCCAGCTTGTATAGAAATAGAAAGTTCATACCCAAAATTCACGAGAAGCAGCGTAGTTGAAAAATCAATGATTCTTAACACGCGAGATTTGTGCTGCGACCAAACGCGCAGGTTCAAAAAGAAAGGAGGCGTTCACATGAAATTTTCACAGTGGGATTATGTAAGGCCTGATTATTCAGAAGTAAAGAAAAGGATCAACGCCTGTAAAAGCAGGATGCAGAGCGCTGCGTCCTATCAGACGTTCCGCGATGCCTGGCTGGATGTAAAAAAAGAAATGGAATACATGTTATATCAGGAAGAAATCATATACATACGTCATCTGTGCGGAATCGATTATCAATACAGTTTGGAAGAGATGGAAATACAAAACAGGGAGGAGCCCCCGGTGTATGCGCTGCGTGATGAATGCGACAGGATCGCAGCGGCTTCTCCATACCATTGTGAATTGGAGCAGGAATTTGGGAAACAGATTTTTGTGCAGATTGATCAGCACAGGACGGCGGATCATTCGGACAGTTTGAGATTGCAGTCGGAAGAATCCGCATTAAAAACGCAGTACAGAAAGCTGATGGCAAAGAATACCCGTGATGAGGATGCGCTGTATCAAGTGTTCCGGAAGCTGATAGAAATCCGCTTAGAGCTTGCAGACAGCCTTGGCTATAACAGCTACATCGATCTTGGATACTTCATCGAGGGACGGCAGGATTACGGAACAAGAGAGATCGCAGAGTTCCGCAGCAATATCCAAAAACAGGTTACGCCCGCAGTGGCTGAGATCAAAGCAAAGGGAATTGATTTTTGTTATCCTCCCGCGATCGCTGCAAATTCGGGGGAGTTGATTTCCTCTATTGCCGCCATGTTTAAGGATCTGTCTTACGAAACGGGCAGTTATTTTGAGGAGATGACAAAGAAGGAACTGTACGATCTGGAAACAAGGGAGAATAAGCGCAGCATTCTGTTTACATGCTGTATGCTGCCGTACGAGAAGCTTCCTTTTATCATTGGAAATTTTACGGGCAATGGAATGGAAACCGGATATGCTGTCCATGAATTCGGTCACGGGTTCGCTTTTTATACTGCGGCTAGAAAGCAGCCTTTATATGAGTTCCATCGTTCTTCCCCTGCTGTGAATGAAATCCATTCCAAAACAATGGAGCACTTTATGTTTCCTTATTTGGATTTGTTTGTAGGGGAGCATAAAAAAGAGTATCTGCGAAATCATTTCATGCAGCAGCTTGAAAATCTGGCATATCGGTGTGCGATAGATGAATTTGAACATCTGATGTATGACAGGAAGCTGTCGAGGGTACAGCTTTGTGAATTGTGGGCTGATATTTCAAACAAATATATTCCCTGGAACAGGATATCTCCGGAAGATATCCATCAGGGAAACTGCTGGCCGCGCCAAACGCATATCGTGGAAAGACCGTTTTATTATATCCAATATGATATTGCGCAAATCAGTACGTATGAGTTTTATCTGAAGATGAAAAACAACCATGAACAGGCATGGGCAGACTATATGAGGCTGTGCAGTGCAGGCGGAAGTAAATCCTATTTGGAATTATTGGAAATCGCTCATTTATCCAACCCATTTGCCGAAAACACATTAGAGGATATCTGCCGCCCGATTGTTGGTGAGTTCTATAGTCTTTTATAAAAGGATGCCCTGATCAGTCAGATACCCCGCCGCTTGAGACGCTTCAATTTTGATCCCCCGCCGTTTGCGGCGGGGGATTTGACTTTTTTACTTATAGGAAATTTCTTGATCCTAGAAGAATCGCTGTAAGCGATTCTTTATATTCTGCAGATCGTTCTTTACGCGCTGCCGGAAACAAATCCCTTACCTGGCGCATCTTACCCGCAGCTCTTCCCAACGTCTGTCTACTTCCTGCTGGAATACTGCGATCAGTTCTTCGTTTTCAGGCTTGAACAGGTGGCGGAAGCGGCGCTGGGAACGCAGGAAGTCTTCAATGGGCAGCTTTACCTTGGGCTCATAGCTTAAAATCCATTTTCCGTCTACCACTTCATACAGCGGCCAGTAGCAGGTATCAATGGCTGCTTTGCAGATATCCATAAGGTCGGAAGGTTCATATCCCCAGCCTCTCGGACAGGGGGAAAGGACATTCAGGAAAGCGGCGCCCGGGGTATAAATTGCTTTTTCCGCCTTTGTGTGCAAATCCTTAAAGTTATTGGTAAAAGTGGTCTGCCCGACATAGGGGATATGGTGTTCTGCCATAATCGCCGCCAAATCTTTGCGGATCTGTACCTTACCGTTGGACACCTTACCGGCCGGCGTGGTGGTAGTATCCGCAAACTGCGGTGTTGCGGAAGAGCGCTGGGTTCCGGTGTTCATATAAGCGCCATTGTCATAACATACATAGACCATGTCATGTCCGCGCTCCATAGCGCCGGAGAGGGACTGAAAGCCGATGTCATAAGTTCCGCCGTCGCCGCCAAAGGTAATAAATTTATAGTCTTCCTTAATTTTTCCGCGTTTCTTCAATACCCGGTATGCAGTCTCGACGCCGGAAAGCGTTGCGCCCGCATTCTCAAAGGCGTTATGAATATAGCTGTCCTCATACGCAGTGTACGGATACATGAAAGAAGAAACCTCCAGACATCCCGTTGCGTTACCTACAACGGCCTTGTCCCCTTCGTGCAGTGCGCGCAATACCCCGCGAACTGTGACGGTGCCGCCGCAGCCGGCACACATTCTGTGTCCCGGAGCCAGCCGTTCCGGTTTATTCATGATTTCTTTAAAATTGTATGTTTCCATTTTTTGCTCCTTTTGTTTCTTATCGAGTTTGCCGAAGGCAAATCTCGCAGAGTAAATTCCGAAGGAATTTACTCTTATTTGCGCAGACCGATATATTCGTACATATCCGTTATTTTGTGCTCCTTGGCAATCTTCTCCAGATTTTCATAAACCTGACAGAAATCTTCCACGGTAATATCCCTGCCGCCGAGCCCGTAGAGATAATTCACGGTTTCCGCTGTTCCCTTTGCCTGATAGAGCGCGGCTCTTACCTCTGCGCCCAGAGGGCCGCCCGTGGCGGAGAACATCTCTGACCGGTCCAGGATCGCGACTGCTTTTACATGCGCGAGAGCCGCCGCAATTTCCACCTCCGGAAAAGGACGGAACACGCGGATTTTCAACAGACCGACCTTCTTTCCGGTGGTATTTCTGATTTGCTCAATGGCAGCCTTGCATGTGCCTGTCGCAGAACCGATAATGACGACGGCATATTCCGCATCCTCCAAACGGTATGCTTCAAAGAAACCGTATTGCCGCCCCGTCATAGCGTGAAACCGTTCTGCGACCTCCAAAATGACTTTTCGGGCATTGATCATGGCTTGCCGTTGACCGCGTTTGGTTTCCATATAATAGCAGGATACTGCATAAGGGCCCACAGCCAGCGTTTCATTCGGATTTAAAAGATAATGCTCCGGTTCCCGCTCACCAACGAATTCTTTGACCAGATGATCCTCCACCAGCAGAATGTTTTCTACCCCGTGGCTGGTAATAAAGCCGTCCTGACAGACCATGACCGGAAGCATTACATCTTTATGCTCCGCGATCAGGAATGCCTGCAGAAAATTGTCATAGACTTCCTGATTGGACTCCGCATAGATCTGGATCCAGCCGCTGTCCCTTGCACCCATGCTGTCGGAATGGTCCGCATTGATGTTGATCGGACCGGACAGGGCGCGGTTTACAAGCGCCAGAACAATGGGCAGCCGGTTGGATGCCGCCACATACAATTCCTCCCACATCAAAGCCATACCGCAGGAAGAGGTGGCGGTAAGCGCTCTTGCGCCCGCCGCTGAAGCCCCGACGGTGGCGCTCATGGCGCTGTGCTCGCTCTCCACCGGAATAAATTCTGTGTCAATTTCCCCGTTTGCAATATAATTTGCCACATACTGGGGAATCTCCGTGGAGGGTGTAATCGGAAATGCCGGCATGACATCCGGATTAATCTGTTTTATGGCATAAGCGACAGCTTCATTGCCGGATAAACGTTCTCTGACAGCCATTTATTTTCCCTCCTTCATCGTAATTGCACCAAAGGGGCATACCTTGGCGCAAATGCCGCAGCCCTTGCAATGGTCATAATCAAAATCCTTACGTTTCCTGTCACAGACCGGAATGGAGGAATCCGGACAAACCGGAGTGCACAGAAGACACTGTTTGCAATTTTCCTCGTTCCAAACCGGAGAGGAAGTGCGCCATTCCCCCGTATAAAAATCTCTGGAGGTAGCGGCCTCGAAAATTTTATTACCCTCCGTGATATCCTGCCAGGGGCTGTTTTCATTTATTTTTTCACTGATCATGGATTTATCCCGCCTTTCTTTGACTTTGCAATTTCTGCAAATGTAAGCTCCAAAGCCTTCATGTTGCCGTCAATGACTTCCGGCTTCTTTGCAAATTTATGTCGGAATGAGTCATGCATCTCCCTTAAGAATTCTTCCTGCTCCATGACGCCGGATACTGCCACCACGGCCGCCAGCATAGGGGAATTCGGATAGTTTTTTCCTAACGCCTGCATGGAAATGGCTTTTGCGTCCAAGGTATAAACCGCGCCCTTATAGTTATGTAAAAGGGGAAGCAGCGCCTCCTTTTCTTTTTCTGTATTGATAATGACGGCGCCGTTTTCCTTTAAGCCGTGGGTTACGTCAGTGCTCTCTAACAGTCCGTCATCCACGACCACAACATAATCGGGGTCATAAATATTGGAATGAACCGTCACGGGCTCTGCGCTGATGCGGTTGTAGGCGGTAATCGGTGCGCCCATGCGCTCCGGACCATATTCCGGAAAGCCCTGTACAAATTTTCCGGCCTTGAATGCGACGTCCGCCAGCAAAAGCGCTGCGGTCTTTGCGCCCTGGCCGCCCCTTCCGTGCCATCTGATCTCTACTGTATTGTTCATGTTTACTCCCATCTGCGTGCATTGACACGCGTACAATCTTATGTGCCTCAGTGAATCAAATGCCGTCACGCTTTGCGTAGCAGCTTATTGATATAAAAATGGCTTCCACCGCAAACGGTAGAAGCCTGTTCATTCCTCTTATTCCATCTACGACATACCACCATATGCGTCCTCTTTTACGGAAGGAACCCGTCAGCATCTACTCGCATACCTGCTTTGGTGCTGCAACTCGGGAGGGATTTTCCATAAGTTCTACTCGTACCGCTTCTCAGCTCACACGGCTCTCTGTCACTTTTCGAAATTATGTACTCGCTCCGTCATCGTTTTTGACTGAACCGTTATTATTCTAATAACGATTCACAGACTTGTCAACATTTTTCGATTTATTTTTTGGCAAGAATCTGCTCAATATTATAAACCAGATCAATGTTATAATTATTATACATCCGGGAATAATTGGCAATGATCCGCTCTGCGATCATATGCCCGTTTTCCTGGTTGCTGTCGATCATGATGACTACCTGCTGGGAACTGCTGTAGCGGGAGGTGACATCTCCTTTTCGCAGGGAGCCTACGATACAGCGCTCAAGAACATTCATCGCTTCGTTCAGATCGCTGATATCCATCGTTCCGTGGATGTTTTCGGTGATGGAAAAAAGTATGATCTGAGCGTCCTTCTTTTCCCGGCTCAGGCTTCGGGCAATCAGACGGTAAATCTTTTCAAAATTTCCGTAATCCACGGAATAGGCGCCTAACGCCGGGGCCTCTTCAGTCAGGCGGCTCTTTAACTGCGCCATGTCGATCTGAAAGCCTTTACTTTGGCTTTCATTGAAGTCATTGGAGCTGCGCTGCAGGATCTGATAAGAATTTTTACCGTTGTTCTTTACATAGTAAAGCGCTTTGTCACATTGCTGCAGTAAGTCCTTGCATCGCTCCAACGGATTTTTGGAGCAGGAGATACCGATGGAAATCGAAAGCATATGATCCGTATCAATATCGGAAATTGCTTTCTGAAAGTCTGCGAGAATCGATTCTGCCACATCCCGAATCCATTCCTCCGACCGTCCATTTTGATAAAATATGGCAAATTCATCTCCGCTGACACGGCAGATGTAAGAATCCTCTTCTATGTAAGTGCGAATAATGTCTGCCAGCCTGCAGATAATATGATCTCCTGCAATATGTCCATAGCTCTTGTTGACATACAAAAAATTATCGACATCCATCAAAAACATGGTTCCGCGATTCGAAGGATTATCCAAATAAGTGTTCACACTGTTCTCAAAAGCTTTACGAATCGGGAAGCCGGTCAGGGAATCCATGTCTTCCGCCTTCTGGACATCCTTCTCTGTCTTCTGGCAAACCTGTACGATGAAGGAATCCGCCTCGTTCTCGCCTTCCTTTTCTGTTTCAAATTCAAACTGAGGAGTCTCTGTAAATTCAAAGCCGGACTCAATGATTTCCAGCATAACATCCGTAAGATACGGATCAAACTGCGTACCGCGACCCTTTTTTAATTCATTTACGGCATAATCCGTAACCCGGGCTTTTTCGTAAATGCGGTTAGAGGTAATCGCATCGTAAGCATCGGCAATTCCGATAATGCGAGCGGCATAAGGAATTTCGTCGCCCTTTAATCCGAAAGGATATCCCTTGCCGTCATAGCGCTCATGATGATATCTTGCGCCGTCGCATATCTGTGGAACCATCGTGATCGGTTTCAAAATGTTGGAACCCATAATGGTATGATTGCGTATCAAACGGTATTCCTCATCCGTTAATTTAACCGGCTTGTTCAGAATGCTGTCCGGAATGCCGATTTTGCCGATATCATGCAGCAGTGCCGTATAATACAGATTCAGACAGTCCTGTTTGGACCAGGAAAGCTTTTTTGCAATGGCGAGGCAGTATTGAGCGACCCGAACCGAATGTCCTTTGGTGTAGCGGTCCTTTGCATCTACCGCATAGGTGATCGTCGTAATGGACTGGATAAAAATTTTCTGGATCTCATCCGTTTTTGCATCGACAAGCTGCTCTAAGTGTTTGCGAAAATCGTCCAGTTCCAAAATACGGGCAATACGGCTTTGCATAACCATGGGAGCAAACGGCTTAGTAATATAATCCATGGCGCCCATTTCGAGTCCCATAATCTCACTTTCCTGCTTTGTGTCCGCAGTAAGGAAAATGACGGGAACCTTCTTTAATTCGGCGCTGTCCTTCATACGCTGGAAAACGGCATATCCATCCATCTCCGGCATATTGATATCCAAAAGTACAAGATCAGGAAGTGTCGTGCGCATCTGATCGAGTGCTTCCTGACCTGATTGAAACAGGGCGACCCTGTAGGACCCGATCAAGACCCCCTCAGCATATTTTAATATGGTTTTGGAATCGTCTACAATATAGATAAGTTTTTGATCCATAAAGCCCCCCAACCCGTCTGTGCAAAAGACGCAATAAAAATCCGAACTGCTGTGTGTAGATTCTATTCTATTATATTAGAAAGCGGGACTTTTTTCAATCCTAACTGCGGCATTGAAGAAAATAAAAAAGCAGATGAATCTGCTCCGTCTTCCCGGTGGTAACGGAAGAGGGAGAGTGGTATAATCAATTTTATAAATTTGAATGATTATTGAAAAGAGGAAAACCCATTTTTTTACATAAGAAAACGATGATCGTTTGGAGGATAGAAAAAATGAAGAATCATCTATTAGATTGGCTGCTTGAGGAAACGAAACCGGAGGTAAGACTGAGAACGCAAGCCGAGTTATTAAAAGCCGATAGAGAAGAGACAGAAAAGTCCATAAATCTTGTAAAAAATACAAAAATGTTTGATAAGAATATGGCATTGCTAAATGAGCAAAAGCCGTGGTCTGTTTGCTATGGACTTACTGCATTTGCTGAATGGGGGCTTACTCGAAATGATGTAGATATTGATAAATATGTGGATTGGATTATTGAGAATACGGGATTTGCCATTCATTGTGGAGAGGGAATGCTCTTACGTTCATTAGTTAAATTAGGTTACGGTGATGATAAAAGAGTAGAAAACGAAATGAATGCAATCTTTACCGGGTTAAACACGGATGGTGGTTTTCAATGTATTAGTAATAACAAGAAAATAAATGATCCAAAATGCTCACATAAAAGCTGCTATCGTTTGACAGCGACATATCTGTTACTTTTAGCGGAATTAAAATTACATGGCATTTCACTTCCTTGTGAACAACGATTGATAGAGTATTTTTTAAAAAGAGATGTACTTTTCAGGACAGACAATATGAATGAAGTCGTTGTGTCAGGATATCATAATACATACTTTCCAACGGACTGTATTTCTCATGGCATTCAGAAGATCGTGTATGCAATGTCAGTGCTGGGATACGGAAACCGACCGGAGTGCAAGCGTGCATGGAATTTTGCAAAACAGCATATGATGGAAAACGGAAAATATATTTTGACGGCACGACCCTCAAAACCATATTTTAGCATTGGGGTGAAGGGGAAGGAAAATAAATGGATAACATTATATATGTTGCTTGCTGAAAAGTATAAAGATGGAAGGTATTAGTGACATTATTGAAGATCAAAATCATGTCCGTGCACTTAAAAAGACTTTCCGAGGCTTTCCCGGAAAGTCTTTTTGTGTAACAGTCTTATAGTCTCTCCCCTGTTATGCAGGGGCAGACGTTTGGAAGCTTATGCTCAGTTGCTGGGAATCTTCAGCACCTGACCGATATTCAGAATGTCGCTGGTCAATCCGCTCAGGCTTTTGATCGCGCCGACCGTCGTACCATATCTTTGCGCTAACAGCCAAAGCGTATCTCCGGAGCGGACGGTATACTCGAAATACGGAGCAGGTGTCGCTCCTGCAGAAGGAATTTTGAGTATCTGACCAATATTCAGATTGCTGCCGGACAGGCCATTCAGATTTTGAATCGCATCAACCGTTGTATTAAATCTCTGTGCCAGCTGCCAAAGCGTATCCCCCGAACGGACAGTGTATTCAAAATACGATCCGCCCGAGGATTCCGTTGTCGGAATCCTCAGTACCTGACCGATACTCAGATTATCGCTGGTCAGTCCGTTCAGACTCTTGATCGCGCTGACGGTTGTATTAAATCTCTGCGCCAGACGCCAAAGCGTATCTCCGGAACGGACAACATATTCCGTGACGTCGGCATCAGCGCCGGGCGGAATGACATTGTCTGCTCCCAGATACGTATTGTACAGCGCTCGCCATGTGAGCGGCCCCACCATGCCGTCCGGCTCAAGTCCTGCCGCACGCTGGAAAGCCACAACCGACTGCTGCGTTTCTCTTCCGAAATTTCCGTCCTGTGCCGGAGCCGGAATGGCAGAATTAAATTCGGCTGCCACATTCAAAAGATACTGCAGAGTAATGACATCCTGCCCTGACGAACCCAGACGCAGAACGGAGCTTGGCGGAACCGTTCCGATACCGAGAGAGGTTCCTTCACTGTCCAGCTCGGCAAGTCTGGTCACGGAGGTATACAGATAGGAAAGCTTATTCCAGGTGGCTTTTCCGACCATGCCATCGGATACCAGATTGAAGATACTCTGGAACTTGGCAACTGCCGCTCTTGTGCTCTCTCCGAATACGCCCGTCTCATCCGTGATCGCGGGAATTGCGGGGTAATTGCGTCGAATCCTTTCCAGATAAGTCTGGATCGTCTGTACGTCAAGCCCCGTGCTTCCTACCTTAAGCGCAGCACCGGGATAGGAGGACAGAATGCCGGTAATAATGTTCGTCTCCGCAATCTCCACGTCCCTCGGGTAATAGGATTGCAGGATCTGCAGAGGGTTCAGCCCTTGATTTGCCAGCGTAACTGTCCCCCACTGGGACAGGCCCGCGCAGGTCGCGGTGGTCCCGTTGCAGAACGATGTAAAATAAGGCGAAGTCTGCCCCTGCCTGCGGACATATTCATTAAAAATTTCGTCTACGATCCGACTGATGGATTCATAGATATTTCGCCCATATACAAAATATTGGTCATAGGCAGTACTGTTTGTTATGTCAAAGTTGTAGCCGCGGCTCCTATACCATTCGGTATAAATCCTGTTCAGCGCAAAAGTGATGATCGCATAAATATTTGCCCTCAGGGACGCATCCGGCCATGTAGGATAAACTTCGCTGCTGGCAACATTTTTTACATAATCAGGAAAGGACACCTGGACATCGGACGCTGACGTGCTAGGGCCGCCTAAGTGTACCGTGATCGGATTCGGGATGACCACTTGGCGGAGTACCCGTGGCTCTGTATCGGGGCCCTCCTGATCGCGATCTCCTGTCATGGAGACGGCGGGTGCGCCGATCTGAATCTCCGTCACGGTCGGGGTGCGCTGCGTGTTCTGCATCGGAACAAATTCAATCGGCTGAATGGCGGTCTCCCCGTCCAGAATCGGAATGCCGACAATATGAACCGTATTAAAGCCGTCCGCAAGTGCAAGAACGTCATAACTGATAAAAGGCGTTCCGGTAAAATTCGGATTAAGAGACAGGGATCTGTCCAAAGTTTCCAGAGCGATCTTCGCCGTTTCCCCGCTTTCGTCTGTTATTACATGATAAACACGCTTCTCCTGATCATCCATAATCCAGATCTGTACTCCTTTGAGCGGAAGTGCGTTGTGCGCCGCTCGTGCCTGTATAATTAAATAACCGGTAGCCATAAATGATAGATTCCTCCTTCAAATCATTTCGGGAAACTGTTTTTGAGACAGGCAGGGCACGCTGCCATTTCATTGCCGCAGGCTTTACGGTATCATTTCCCATACAATATAAGTATGAAGAAAGGGCGATTACAGTTACTTCATTTTGAAAAGTTGTCGGAACAGTTCAGGCATCATGTCCGATCTTTTTTGGTAGTAAGTGCGAATTGGAAGTGATATAATCAAATCGGAATACGATTATGGCGACTGAATCGAAAAGGAGACTGTTTTATCATTCGGGTGGAGGGCAGCTATGGAAAACGCAACAAGGAAAAAGTTGGCAGCGGTCGCGAGGGAAAAAGCGCAAAAGCCTTTTCATGGATATATTGAGGGTAAGGAATCAAATATTGCCCCAATTATCAAATATTTTCCTAAATGGAATCTTAGAGATGCGGATAAATTGTGGTGTGCGGCATTTGTTTATTATTGCTGCGTTGAGGCAGGGTTTGTAATTCCGTATAGACCGGATGAATGTGTGACATGCAACTTAGCAGGCTGTGTTGGCTGGGAAGAATACGCGATTGGAGATCGTCGGATAGAGTATCATAAACGTGATGAGAAGTTTCTTCCGGAAGCGGGGGATATTGTTCTTTTTGATCGGGTATTTATCGGTCAGGAGCATGATCATATCGGTATTATTCTGGGAGTTAAAGATGGCGGGATCATCACAGCGGAGGGAAATACCTTCAGCGATAATATCTCAAGGGTTCTCCATCGGCCGATAGATGATCACATACGGGCATATATTAGAATACCTGATGGTTATAGATATTGAAGGGCTGTATAGTGATTGGTTTGTCTATTAGTGATAATATAAATTGGAAGTTTATCGAGGAGGGAAATGTTTTGAAGAAATGGTATGATGAAGAATATGAATGGGAAATAGAAGTGATAGGATTTAATAAAGATAATGAGGAAACAGAAAGATTTTGCCGGAATGGTGAGGAGATCGGAGATAAATATACCTGCACTTATGGTTGTCCGGTCAATTCACAGGGACAGGGTATCTGCTCTAAAGTAATGATGATGATGTTCCCTATCATGGAAGCGGTCAGAAGCGGTGGCAATTTAGAAAATATAGGCGGGGATAGTAAATACAGTAAGGTTATTATGTGTCCGGATGGGTGCGTTTTGTTTCGGCTTACAGCAAAACCGTTGGGTAACAAGAATTTTTTTGAGGGAAAGTTTTTTGATTAAATCGGTATTTGCAGAGGGAGGTTCCTGGTATGGCATTATTTTATCTTGTCAGGCATGGGGAAGCAATTTATGATCATTTACTCGAAAACGGATTTTGGGGATTTGGCAGGGATTTTGCACCTTTATCGGAAAAAGGAAGGGAGCAGGTCGAAATAACGGCAAAAGATATTCGGCTCAAAGGCGCGGAAATCATTATATCATCTCCGTACACAAGAGCGATGCAGACAGCCCAGATTATTTCAAGAGAAACAGGAATTCGTGTGGAAGTGGATATTGATTTACATGAATGGATACCGGATCAGAATAATCAATATGAAACATCGGAGGAGAGCTTTGCGCTTGCGAGAGAATTTACAAAATTTAAGGGTGAATATCCGCCGGGGGAGAAAATGAAATGGGAATCGCTGACGTCTATGAGACAACGAATGAGACGTGTGGCGGACAGGTATGCAGATTATGACAAGGTTATTTTGGTTGGTCATGGGATGGTCTTTCGGTGTTTGACCTATATTAAAACAATGCGCCCGGCTGAGATCATTGAATGTACCTATCAGAAGGGGCAGGCAGAGTGTGAGTATTCATTTACATAGGGTCATAATGGCATTATCGCAAGAAAGAAAACGAAAAAGATACTGGAATCATAATACAAATTGGTATCGCAATACATAAAAAGAAGGAAGGTTAAAAAATGATTATTTTAATTACCGGCGCATCCCATACGGGCAAGACGGCGCTTGCGCAAAAACTACTTGAGAAATATCAATATCCCTATCTCTCCATCGATCACTTGAAAATGGGACTGATCCGCAGCGGCAATACGAATTTAACGCCGGTGAGTGATGATGAGGCATTGACAGCGTATTTATGGCCGATCGTGCGCGAAATGATCAAGACGGCCATTGAGAACGAACAAAATCTGATTGTGGAAGGGTGCTATATCCCCTTTGAATGGGAGAAAGATTTTGAAAAGGAATATTCGGACAACATCCGATTTTATTGTCTGGTCATGAGCCGCAGCTATATTGAGAATCATTTTGATGATATCCGGAAATTTGCGAGTGTGATCGAAGACCGCGGGGATGATGAAGACTGTACGTTGGAGATGGTACACAGAGAAAATGCCGCGATGCTGGAGAAGTGCATCAGATATGGAGTAGAATATATCAGTATTGATGAAGATTATCAGGTTGATATTGAGTTGTAGGGGGAGTCGGGTGTTCCAATATAGCTATACTTATTTTTTCCACTGGCGTATCAGCAGATTTTCGTGTAAATTAATGATAGATACCTATGAGCGAAATACAGAAAGAGGTGGTGCATATGATAACAACTTTAGATGGATTTAGCCATAAACTAGGATCCAAAGCCCATGCAGAATAGCAGTTATATAGGAAAACGCGGGTGAACGCGTTTTCTGAGCAGAATCTGCCGAAGGCGCTAGGGAATCGGCGATTGTATCAACGATTCGTTAGAAATCTGTGTGGGCTACGAAAACTATATAAGCTGCTGTTTCTGCACTTGTTTATTTTAGAATAGATAAGGAGCGGGAAAGATGAGATACAAGAATGCAGCAGAAGTGTTACCTTCCGTATTATTGCGGGAAATTCAATATTATATCGAAGGAGAGCTTTTATATATTCCGAAATCGGAAACAAAAAAGGAATGGGGCGCGGTCAGCGGATCAAAAAAGTTCTATTCAGAAAGAAACAGCCGGATCAGAGAATTATTTTATAATGGTATGCCGGTTGAAGCGCTGGCGAAAGAATTCGGACTATCCGGCAGTACGATCAAAAAAATTATTTATCAGAAAAAATAGGAATCAAAAATCTCCCGAAACGTTGCAAAGTGTGATTTCGGGAGATTTTTGATTCCTATAGGAAATTACGCAAACCCAGATAGCGACTCTAAAAGAAATGAAATGCGATTGTCCAAAATGACTATAGTTATTTTGACAACTCGATATCCTCCTTTATGTATTATATAGTTTACTTGGCGGCAGGGGTATGTTACACGATCATAGATCGTGTTAAGATTGCAGATGTGGAGAAAGCCAATGACAGTAAACGAGATAAAAAAGTACAGAAAAAAGGATGCCGTTTCCTATAGCTTTGGAGCCTTTCCGACATTTGAACTGTTGCAGGAAAAGCCGGAAATGGCAGAAATGATTTTGGTGCATGAGGATGCGGGCACAGAGCTTCTGGAGAAATTAAAGAGAGATTGTGAAAAAGCAGGCGTGGAAATCATACTAAGTGACAGGCATGTGGAAAAAATACGTGATAAAGAGAACTGCATTGTGATCGGCGTTTTTCGAAAATATCAATGTAAGCTGGAACATCATGGGAACCACGTGGTATTAGTGAATCCGAGTGATGCGGGCAATCTGGGGACAATCATCAGAAGCTGTGTGGGTTTCGGTATCACGAACTTAGCGATGATCGAACCGGCAGCTGATATTTTTCATCCAAAGGTGGTCAGAGCGTCAATGGGAGCAGTGTTCCGTGTGAAATTTGAATTTTTTTCCGATTTTGATCAGTACTTTCAGGAATATGGAAACGAGCGGGAGAATTATCCGTTTATGGTAAACGGAACGTATCGGCTTGGTTCGCTGAGACATCCCGGGAATCGGGCGTTCTCCTTGATTTTCGGAAACGAGGCAAGCGGTCTGGATGAAAGTTATCTGCATATCGGCAAAAGCGTAGTGATCTCACATGCACATACGATAGATTCGCTGAATCTATCATTGGCAGCAGGAATCGGCATGTATGAGTTCTTTCAGTCTGCCAATGGAATAAGAAGAGAATTCGAAGTAAAATAAGGGAAAAATGATCGGAAAATCACGGAAAGAATAAGAAAGGAGCCATATGGACTTAAACAAAGTGATCGACCGCAATTTTAGAGGAAATATCTACATCGTTCAAGGTGAGAATGTATTATTTGAAAAAGAAAACGGATTTGCAGATCTGGCAAATGAAATTCCCAATACGCTTGAAACCAGATTTGCAAGCGCATCCACAGGCAAAGTGTTTGTCGCAGTCGGAATCTTGCAGCTGATCGAGCGCGGAACAATTAAATTCGACGATACGTTGGACATGCTGCTTTCGATGGAATTTCAGGAGATCGATAAGGATGTTACCGTGAGACAGCTTTTAACGCATACATCGGGTGTTCCTGATTATTTTGACGAGACCGTG
This sequence comes from Lachnospiraceae bacterium, assembly GCA_014804755.1. Taxonomy (GTDB): domain Bacteria; phylum Bacillota; class Clostridia; order Lachnospirales; family Lachnospiraceae; genus DLAJ01. The sequence continues at coordinate 34,630 of JAAUZE010000026.1, forward strand.
ATGGAGGAATATGAGGAGCTATGGACAGATTATCCGAATTATAAGATCCGGCATAACAGCGATCTGCTCCCACTATTCATCAACAAGCCCATGATGTACCCGAAAGGCGAAAAATTTCAGTATAATAATTCCGGTTTTGTTTTGCTTGCGATGATCATTGAAAAAGTAACGGGAATGCATTTTGACGAATATCTGAAAGAGAATATTTTTGATGTATGCGGGATGAAATCAACAGGTTATTATGAATTGGACAAGCTGCCGCCCCGATGTGCCAATCATTACATTTATTGCGCCGACACAGATGACTACCGCACGAATATCTATTCCGTTGATGCAAAAGGTACGGGGGCGGGCGGCGCATTTGTCACGGTAAAGGATATGGTTCGTTTTTGGACAAATTTGATAAACGGGAAGCTCATATCAAAGGAACTGGTATCGGAAATGCTGCGTAAGCAGAGTGGGGACGGCATTGACCCGGAGGAGGGGTATTACGGATATGGTGTGTGGATCATAGAGAATCCGGATGGCAGGGATTTTGCATATGTGCAGGGCTGCGATCCGGGAGTGAGCCTGATCTCGGAATATAACCCGAATAATGGAATCATTTCTGTTTTGGTAAGTAATTACGGGGATAATGTTTGGGAAGAGATGAGAAAGATAAGAAAAGAATTGTATTAATGCACTTGCAACGAGTGCTTAAGGGGCTTTCCGGGAAAAGGGGAGCCTCTTTTTATTCAGGGAAACACGGGTGGGCGGTTGGGTTTATTTCTGTCACTTATGAGATGGAAAGCATTGTGGTTTTTGGGGTGGAGGGGTATAATATCGATAAACAATATACTCTGCCGGATGGGCATGTACCTTTGCGTGAAATTATGGCATTACATATATAAAAAGAAAAATGCGGGACAGCAAACATGGAACTGAATATAGATTTTCGACAAGGGAAAACGAAAGATTTAACGGAAATTGTGGAATTGGTCAAGGCAGCAATCGTGCATATGGAAAGCTGTGGCATTATGCAATGGGATGAGATTTATCCGACAGCGGAAGACTTTGCGTCTGACATATCAGAAGGGCAATTATTCGTCGGAACGGTCAATGGGAATATTGTTGTTACTTATACACTGAGTTCATTGTCGGACGAGGCATATAGCAATGGCACATGGAGGATGCCCGAAAAATCATATATCGTTTTACATAGATTATGTGTGCATCCGAATGTTCAGAATCTGGGAATTGCGCAGAGAACGATGCGGCATATAGAACAGCAGGTAATCCGGTTAGGGATTGATGCCATCCGATTGGACGTGTATTCCCAAAATCCGTATGCAATGAAATTATACCAAACATGCGGGTATGTGGAGGCCGGAACGGCTATTTGGAGAAAGGGCATGTTTTATCTTATGGAGAAGTATTTGTAAAACAGAGTCTTGCAAAAACATGAAAAGTGAAGCCAGTGAATCATTTAGACAGAATTCCAAGCAGCGCATAAACTGACAAAACCGGCGAAAAAGAAGCGGGGAAAGTGATGCCATGAAAATCACCCTAAGAAAAATCGATGAACACAATCTGGCGGAATGCGAGTCCTTACAGGTTTCAAGGGTGCAAAGCAAGTACATTGCAAGCAACGCGGATTCTCTGAAAGAAGCAGCGGAAAATGCAGAGGTTGCAAGACCGTTTGCGATTGAGTGCGATGATAAGATAGTCGGCTTTACGATGTTTGCATTTGATGAGAACAATGAAGATCCGGGCGACCGATACTGGTTGTGGAGATTTATGATCGACGCGCCGCTGCAGGGAAAAGGATACGGGAGCGCGGCATTGAAGGAGATCATCCGGTATTTTAAGGAGCATGGCGCCGACCAGATCACCCTGTCAACAAAAGAAAGCAATACGACGGCGCTTAGCCTGTATCATAGATACGGCTTCAAAGAGAACGGCGATAGGAACGATGAAGAGATCGTCTTGAAATTACAATTGGATGATTTGCGAGAAGACATCTGAAGCGGGATGCTAATAACGGAGCATTCATTACCGGTTATTATTTAAAAGAGCATTTATACAACAAGGAGAACGCTGATGAACAAACCAAAGATGATCCTGTTTGATTACGGACATACCCTGCTCTATGAAAACAACCATGATGTAGAACGGGGAAACCGGGCGATCTATCAATGTATTACAAAAAATCCGAAGAATATTTCTTTCGAGGAATTTAACAAGGTCATTATTGACACCTTTGCAAAGATCAGTGAGTGTCGAAACGGGATTGACATAAACGAGGATGATTTTTTAAGACTTTGCTTTGACTATATGGGCGTGGAACTGTCGGTTTCGCTTAAGGAGGCGGAGCGCCTCACTTGGAACGGGATTTCCGAGGGAGCTATCATGCCGAAGGCGGATAAGATGATCGACTATCTGAATGAAAACAGCATTCGGATGGGTGTGATCAGCAATCTGTGTTGGTCCGGCAAGGCGTTACGGGAGCGACTTGACAGACTGCTTCCGCGCAATCGGTTTGAGTTTGTGATTGCTTCTTGCGAATACATAGTAAAAAAGCCGGACAGGATGTTGTTTGAGATCGCGCTGAATAAAGCGGGTCTTTCCGCCGATGAGGTTTGGTACTGCGGGGATCTGATCGAGGCGGACGTCTATGGGGCGCACGGCGCGGGTATTTTTCCGGTGCTTTATGAGGGCGTGACCGATGAGGCAAATCCTTTTGCAGGGCAGAATGATGGCTATGAGATTCCTTTTGCACATTTGCGCATAACAGATTGGGATGAGATGATAGACGCACTGGAAAAGACACGGGAGCGTTAGGGGACGCCTGCTGAATTTGTTAATTCATACAAAAAGGGGATATCCTGATGGTTGAGTTAAGGGAAATTACAAAAGAAAATTATGAAGAATGTCTTGCTTTGAGTGTGGCTGAGAGTCAGGAAGATTTTGTTTCATCAACTGTTCATTCGTTGGCACAGGCATGGATATATTATGACACTGCCTTTCCGTTTGCTATTTATGCAGACGGCACAATGGTTGGATTTATTATGCTGGGATATTATGAGACCGAACAATATTATACGTTATGGAAATTGATGATTGATGAAAAATACCAGAATAAGGGATACGGTAAAAAGGCCTTAAGACTTGGCATTGATTATTTAATTAATCGTTTTAAGGTAAAAGAGGTTTATACAGCGTATTACGAAACAAATCGTATTGCACGAAATCTTTATGCATCAATCGGATTCCGTGAAACCGGCGAAATAGTGGGTAATCAAATCGGTATGAAGTTAATTGTAAGCAATGAAGAAGGGATGCAATAAAATGATGGATGAAACACAGACGCTTGCAATCTTAAACGAGAATTATGCGTTTGACTTTGAAAAACTGGAATTTTTGCGGGACAGCGGATGCTTAGCCTATGCCGCTTATGCAGAGGGCGTAAAATATTTTCTGCGCATCACCAAACCGTTATTTTTTGAGACATCTGCAAAGTCGCTGGATATTCATATGTTCCTGCAGGAGCATGACTTTTCGGTTCCGAAGATCATGCGGACGAAGGCCGGTTTTCCCTATGTGCAGGTAGAGGGAACCGAGGGAAATTGTTTTTTGGTCGTGTATGAGTTCGTGGAAGGGGAAGAAGTCGATCCGGTATTGGATGCGGAACATATTGGTGCTTTTGTGGGAAAGCTGCATCATGTCATGCAGGATTACCCCGGCGAATTGGTCAAGCGGGATAAGCATTATTATATTGACCATTATATGGAACAGATGCGTGCCAAGCAATATGGCAAAGTGGAGGAATTCGTTTCATACGGGGAAGCGCTGTGGGAAAGGGTGAAGGATCTGCCGCGTGGATATTGTCACGGAGATCTATATTGGGGGAATATTTTGAAAACGCCGGACGGGCGTTTCTATTTATTGGATTTTGATACCTCGTGTGAAGGAATTTCGTTATATGATCCGGCATTGATCTGTAATATGACGGATTTTTTTGAACTGGAGGAAGACGGTTATCAGAAAACAAAAGAGGTGTATGAACGTTTTCTGCCGGAATATTTGAAGTATCACAGCATGAGTGAAGCGGAGATCGAGGCTTTTTATGATGTGATCGCTCTGTATCATTTTGCGTTGCAGGCCACGATCATTGAGATATTCGGGCTTGACTGTGTAGACCACGCGTTTCTTGACAGACAGCTTAACTGGCTGTACAAATGGCAGGAGCAGTGCGTGCGAAACGGGAGCCTGACCGCGCCGTAACAGGCACCAGCAGTCCTTTCGAATCTCCGAAGTCCGAACAGCAAAAAAACAGCAGATGAGGTGATAGACGCACTGGAAGGCATTCAGGATGATTGAGAAGTCTCATGCGGTGTATTTACTATTATGAATGAGCGAGCGGGGAAGTGGATATGAATGAGGACAGAATGCAAATTATTCATGACATTTTTGAAATACCAGTTGACGTGTGGAATGAGGGTAAACATTTTCAATTACCGAATGCGTCTAAGTCACAATCGGTACTTAACCGTGATACTACATTTAAAAAAGAATTAGAAAAGGAAATTATGAGTATAAAGAGCCCTCACATATTTATAGAGGATGAGTTAGTATATTATGGGGTGTTTTATGGAGATGGATTTTATTACAGCTTGGGACCTGTATCGAGAAAAACAATGAAGAAACAGGAGCTAACGGAGTATAAAAGAAAGCATGAACTGGACGCGGACTTTACGATTCATCAATTTGGACTGAACCTCATGTCGAAGCTGTTGTCCCTGCTATACCTTGAAATATCAGGGGTCATGGTTCCATATTCAGACATTTCTTTAAAAAGTAAAAATGTATCTGCTGATAATTGGGAAATAGAAGGAAACTATGAAACTTATCAATTATTCCAGTCCGAGAGCGGAAGGCAGCATGGACAGGGAATCACATTTGAAAACCAATTTGTTCAATTTGTGAAAAATGGCGATGTTGAAGCGATGAAGGAAGCCATGGGCGGGGATGTACCTGATATTAGCGATATCGGTGAAATTGCTTCAACAAGTGCGAAGCAGATGGAATATCTTTTGGTGACGGTGTTGACTTTGATTACCAGGGCGGCCGTTGAGGGTGGGATGAACCCAGAAGAAGCTTATGCTTTGGGAGATGTTTACCTTAGGGAAATTGAGCGGTGCAGTAATGATGTTAATGCGCTGACCCTGCTTGGCATAAAAGCACAGATTGAGTTTACCGAGAAGGTCAGGAATGCGAAAAAGCGCAGGAATGACAACATATACATTAAAAAATGCAAAGATTTTATTGTAAAGAATTTGCGAAAGGACATTCATGTCGGAGATATTGCACCTGAGCTTGGTGTCAGTAGGGCGTATTTATCACATAAGTTTACCGAAGTAGAAGGGATAACGATTCAACAATATATTTTGAAAGAACGATGTGAACATGCGGCAAATTTGTTAAAATACTCCGACTATCCAATTTCTGTGATAGCAGAATATATGAGATTTTCCTCACAGAGCCATTTTGGTTCTAACTTTAAGAAAATATATGGAATGACGCCGAAAGAATATAGAATTATGTTTAGCAGATAGAAAATGAGAATAGACAATATTTGTGAGGCACTGTATTGATCTGTAGATGATAGACGGATCAATACAGTGCTTTTAAAATGCTTATTTTTTGCTGTAGTGACAAAAATGTGATAAAAATCAAACATTCATGACAGAATGAGGGGTTAAAAGTGAATATAGTAAAGGTACAGAGATACACAAACCATTTGAAAGGGAGGAACGATATGAAACGGGTTTGGAAGAGAACGATAGCGGTTGGACTATCCTTAATATTGATGATATCAACGCTGACGGGTTGTGGCAGCTCTAAAAAAGGGGAAGAGGAATTCACAATGTGGATTTACAATGACGATGGGCAGGGCGTTTATTATAGTCAGTATGAGGATAATGATGTCATTCAATGGCTGAATGCACAGTATTGGGATACAGAGAATAAAACGCTCGGAACGCAGGAGAATGGAAGCCAGATCAAGCTTCATTTCCAAGTGCCGATATTAGGTTCAGAATCAGATAATTTCAATACGATGATTGCTACCGGAGAGTATCCGGAAATGATTGATTTATCGAGCGCAGGTACCCCAAGTTCGTTATATGAAGATGGTGTCTTAATGGAAATTACAGAATGGGTGGAAGGCTATATGCCTAATTATTTGGCACTTTTGGATGCAAATCCGGAGCTAAAGCCGCTTGTAACAACGACGGATGAGGAGGGAAAAGTCCATTATTATGCGATATACGGAATGAATGACAGCCTCATTAATCCGTGGGGCGGGTACATGTATCGCAGAGACTGGGTTGTTAAATATGCTGAGCCCACTAAATACGTTTGGGACTGGGAAAGTGAGTATGTAATCCAAAACGGACATCCGGAAGTTACACCGCTTTTGGCAGCAACACAGCAGGGAAACCTAAATGGATGGAAAGAAAATGAGGTGACGGAATTTACTTTTTCGCAAGGAGCTGATCCGAATAATGATTGGTCTGATAATGTGATTTTCCCAAGTGGCAGAACTGACCCGTATACTGTAAGCGACTGGGAATGGATGTTTGAGGCATTTGCAAAGGCAATTGATGAAAGAGGCTGGACAAATGATACCAGTTCTTATTGTACAACTTTGTTTTATCTTGGATATTTGGAAACCGGAGATCTGGTATCTACGTTTGGAGGAGGAGGATGTTCCTGGTATGTGGATGAGAACGGAAATGCGGCGTTTGGAGGCACAGGGGATACTTTTAAAACATATTTGGAGTGTATGAATAGTTGGTATCAAAATGGCTGGATAGATAAGCAATTTGAAACAAGGGCATCCGATATGTTCTATGATATTAATTCCAGCGGAGCAAGCAGAGGAATGGTCGGGCTCACATATAACATGATGGGAATGCTTGGAACAACGATCAGAGTTACCTGTGATAAAGAAGAAGACCAGGAGGATGCAATGTTTTGGGGATGCTCCCTGCCAGTCAATGATATGTACGGGGAATTGTCGCAGCAATACAAGGAACCGGATATGCTGTTTCAGCAGACGCTGTTAGGAACACCGATGGGATTTACAACAAAATGCGAAGACAGGGATTTAAGCGCGATATTCAGCATGCTGAATTGGTTTTACTCTTATGATGGTGCGCTGCTTATCAGTAAGGGGTTAAGTAAGGAACAATATGAATCCATGGAATTTGATCCTGACTTATATGCGGAACAAGGGCTGACGGATGGAGCATATACGATCACCCAAAATGAGGACGGCACAAGCAAAATAACGATGAATTATGATTCGACCGGTGATGTGGGAGGTGCATTGAAAGGTACCAGATTAACTGCTTATTTGGCTTTAAATGGAAATGGCGATGTGGATTATAGTATTGATTTGGGTCAGTCGGCGGTTACGACACATGCATATGAACAGTGGGGAATGTATCGGAATCGGGCATACATGCTAAATTACAACATATTATTTACGTCCGATGAGGCTTCGGCATATAGCAAGGTAAACACCTATGTGAATGATTATATGGGCCAGGCAATACCGGATATGATCAAACATGGTCTTTCCAGTTGGGAAGGATACTGTACCAAGTTGTTAAAGTATGACCCTGATTCAATTACTCAGATCTATCAAAGAGTGATTGATGGAGAGTAAGAGAAAAATAAAAGAAAGAAGGAGAAAAATTATGAGTAAGTTTATGAAAAAACGGATGAACATTGTATTGGCAGGCGGTTTGGCGGTAGCTATGCTGGCGGGATGCGGAAACAAAGACAGTGAAAAAAAGAGCGACGATACTGCGAGCAATAACACGGTGGTAGAGAACAACGCAACGGAAAATGATACAACGGACCAGGAGAATGTTCCGGACGAGGTTAACGCAGAAGGAAACGAAAACGTGGCGTCTACTGACCCGATGGAAATGATTTTGGAGGGAAGATATGCCTACGCATTTTCGGCGGAGGGTTATGGGGATTATGTTTCCTACTTCCATTTTTATGAAGAAGATCCGGTGCTTGGAGCAGTATTCTACGTTGGATATTTAAACAATCAGACCACGTTTACGGGAACATATGAAGTGCTTGAAGAGGAGTGCAGTTATTTAGCTGCTCCGTCAAGAGAAGATGATGTTCAGGAAGGGAGCGCGCCATATACGATTGTGTTCTATGACTGGTCGGGAAATGAGGTTGACCGGTGTGCATATGATGGGGACATCATATACAACGATCTTGATGTGATCACAGGCTATGGCGGAGGCAACGAATTCTACTATCATGATGTGGATATTGAGAATTCACAGTATGCGGATGCTTATGCAACGGAGATGGGAGTTGCATATTTGGAGTTTGTGGTAGAAGATGATGAGTATTCCGGAATTACATTAAATCATAATATGACCTATGTGGATCTTACGGGAATGATTGTGGAAGGAACCTGGACCATGAAAGAGAACGCGGATGGCGGATATGATTATACTTTGATTCCCTATGATTCTTCTGATACCGGTGCTGTTGTGAGCGTGGCTGCGGATAAGATGACCGCAACTTACCTTGCAGATGGAAATAGTGAACAGATAAAATTGATTGCTGTTGCAAATGAGCTGGCTATAATCGCACAGTATGACGGAACCTGTATTGCTTATGAAGTAGAATGCCCGCTTTCGCTCCGGCTCTATGATGATGGAACATGCGAATTGATTGCAGATGTGTTCGGAAATGTAGGAGCTGTGGATACCGGAACCTATGAGGCAACAGAAGCCGGATGCTTGTTGCATATGGCATATGGAGGAGATATGGAGGCTGGATATACGGTTCATTATATTGGAAGTAATGACCTTGGAGAAATGGATTCGGAGTTAACACTTGTTCAGTAGCGTGGGATATGGAGGAATAGGCTGTTGAAAATGGTATGATCATCAACAGCCTTTCCTTATCAGGTGTTTTGGCAGAGAGGAAATTATTATATGAAAAGTAATTCAAAACCGATGATTAAAAAGGACAGCTGGAAGCACGATCTAAAGAAGAATTGGGCTCTTTATCTAATCTTTCTGATACCGGCATCCTATTTTATCATATTTAAGTATATTCCAATGATTGGAATTATGATGGCGTTTGAAGATTATAAGGTATCAAAAGGTCTGTTTCATAGTAAATGGGTCGGGATGCGCAATTTTATCGAATTGTTTACGGGTGACCAGTTTCCTACAGCTCTTCGAAATACATGCGCAATGGCGTTGATGAATCTGACTTTTGGATTTATGGCACCGGTTCTGCTGGGGCTGGTAATTGCCCAAGTCAGGAGCAAAAGAGTATCGAGAGTTGTTCAGACCGTAACCTATATGCCCTATTTTGTATCGGCGGTTGTGTGTTGTTCTCTGGCAACAGAGCTATTGAAAGAGACAGGTGCGATTTCTCAGTTTTTAAGCCTCTTTGGACTGAAAGAACAGAACTGGCTTGCCGTAAACAGTCCGGTATTTTGGATTATTAACTGTTGTCTCGGTATTTGGCAGGGAGCCGGATATAGCGCGATCATATACATAGCTGCGATTAATAATATCAGCTATGACCAATACGAGGCGGCTGCCGTGGATGGTGCAAACAGATTTCGGCGATTAATTCATATTACCATTCCGGGTGTGCTTCCTATCATAGTTATGATGTTTACGATGCAGATTGGTTTGGTATTTGTGACCGGATTTGATAAGGTGCTTTTGATTTATATGCCGTCAACATACACGTTTTCGGATTGTTTGACAACTTATACATATCGTATGGCTTTTGGATCTTCTATTAATTTTGGACTGTCCACAGCATCCGGATTATTCCAGTCCGTGGTAGCAACCATCCTGTTAATTGCGGGAAATAAGCTAAGTGAGAAGGCAGCTAAGGTTTCGATGTTTTAGGGGGAATGATTATGAGTAAGTGGAGAAAAAAGAAAACAGGAATGATCGAGCATCCCGGGATTCGGGAAAGAATCGGCGATGTGTGTATTTATCTTTTTTTGATACTATGCATGCTGATCTGCATTATTCCGTTATGGCATACGTTGATGGCATCGCTTTCGGACGGACAGCTTCTGGCGGCGCATACGGGAGTATTGCAAAAGTGGATTACTGCTGATGGAACGCCGAACTGGTCGGGTTATTTGAAAACGCTGCAATATAGTGATCATGCCATTTTGAAAAGTTATCTGATCACAATCTTATATGTGATTGCAAATGTGTTATGCGGGTTGATCATCAATGTAACTGGCGCATATGTTCTATACAGGAAGCCTAAGGCGGCACCGGCATTAACCATTTTCATTATTATCAGTATGATGTTTAATGGTGGAACGGTTCCGACATACATGGTTATTAAGAGTTTGGGAATGACGGGTACGGCATGGTCTCTGATCATTCCAAGCTGTACGAATGCAATGTTTTTGATTATGGTGTTGAATGGATTTAAGCAGGTTCCGGACAGCACGATCGAATCGGCGGAACTTGACGGTGCGGGACATTTTACGATCATGTTTCGGATTTTGCTGCCGCAGGCAAAAGGTTTGACCTTGGTTACGGTCATTAATCAGGCGATTCTGACATGGAATTCATGGTTTGAAGCATCTATTTATGTACCCAATAATAAAGAATTGTGGCCGCTTCAATTGTGGATCCGTCAGGTTGTTGCAGATAATGCAGACATCATGAGTGCCTCGACGCCTGATTGGAATAAATATTTGGTGTCATATTGTGTCATTTTAATAGCAACGGTTCCGGTACTGTTGATCATGCCCTTTGTACAGAAGCAATTGCAGAAGGGCGCCCTTCTTGGTGCGGTGAAAGGATAAAAATATGAAAATTAGCTTAAATCGAAATTGGAAATATAAAAAAGCAGATGGCGGTTGGAAAGAGATTACGATTCCTCATGATGCGATGCTCTCGGAAAAAAGAAGCGCGGATGCGAAGAGCGGGAGTGCTTCCGGATTTTTTTCCGGGGGAAAATATGTCTACCAGTATGAGATGGAACTGTCGCAGGAAATGATACGGAAACGTCTGACGCTTGAGTTTGAGGGAGTATATAAGAATGCAAAGGTGTTTGTAAACGATAAAGAGGCAAAGGCTGTGGCATATGGCTATATCCCGTTCTCGCTGTGTTTAGATTCGCTTGTACAGGAAGGAAAAAATGTGATCCGTGTGGAGACGGATAATGAAAATCAGCCGGACAGCAGGTGGTATAGCGGAGCCGGAATTTATCGTCCGGTATGGCTTCATGTGCAGGAAGAGAACTATATTTTCCCTAATGGGATTCGAATTACGCCTGTCTCGTATTCTCCTGCCCGGATAAAGGTCGAGATCGAGCATAACGGAGGAACGATTGTTACAGAAGTATGGGATGCAGAAAACATACAGAAGATTGTCGACGGGAGAGGTGACAAGGTAGAGCTTGAGATACCGGATGCAAGGCTATGGTCCGATCAAGATCCTTATTTATACAATGTAAAGATAAAACTCATGAACGAAGAGGGTGAGGTTGAATGTATTGAAAAGCAGATGGGGATCAGATGTATCAGCCGGGACAAACAGGGACTGTATATCAATGGCAGGAAAGTGCTATTAAAGGGAGGATGCATTCATCATGACAATGGTATCCTCGGAGCCTGTGAATATGATGAGAGCGCAGAAAGAAAAATACGGATTTTGAAGGAAAATGGGTTTAATGCCATTCGATCCGCCCATAATCCGTGCTCTGAGGCGATTCTCAGAGCGTGCGACAAACATGGAATGTATGTCATGGATGAGACATGGGACATGTGGTATCGAAAAAAGAATGCCTATGATTACGCAGGCGATTTTTTGAACCATTATAAGGATGATATTAGGGCGATCGTAGAAAAAGATTATAACCATCCATCCGTAATCATGTATTCCATAGGAAATGAGGTAAGTGAACCGGCAGAAGAAAAAGGGGTACTGCTTGCGAAGGAAATGGTGGATCTTTTCCATGAATTAGACGGAACGCGCATGGTAACCGGCGGATTTAATCTGATGATTATTAAAAATGCTGCAAAAGGAAAGACCATATACAAAGAGGACGGCGGTTTGGATGAGTCGCAGAGTAAGGATATGTCCGGAATGAACAGCACCATGTTCAATATGATCGCATCTGCAGTTGGCAGTGGGATGAATAAGTCCGCAAATGGGAAAAAAGCGGATCAGGCGGTTTCGCCGCTTTTGGACTTGTTGGATATAGCCGGATATAACTACGCATCAGGCAGATATAAAGAAGATGAGAAGTTGCATCCGGAGCGATTAATATTCGGAAGTGAAACATTTCCGCAGGATTTGGCAAAAAACTGGAATTTAGTACAGCAATGTTCCAATCTGATCGGTGATTTTATGTGGACGGCTTGGGACTATCTTGGAGAGGCTGGTTTGGGTGCATGGTCTTATGAGCCGGATGCGAAGGGCTTTTCTAAACCTTACCCTTGGCTGCTTGCGGATACGGGCGCGTTTGACATACTTGGGAATCCGACTGGTGAAGCGTTATGGGCAAAGGCGATATGGGAAAAGGCAGAAAAACCTGAGATTGCCGTCCGTCCATGTAATCATCCGAAAGAGCAGTTGATCAAAGCTGCATGGAGAGGGACCAATGCAATTCCGTCTTGGAGTTTCAGCGCGTGCGAGGAGAATAAAGTTACGGTTGAAGTATATTCCAAAGCGCCTTATATCGAGCTTTATCTGAATGGAAACCGAATCGGAAGACGTAAAACGAAGGATGACAGAGCGGTATTTAAAACCAGATATCGGTCCGGAGAGCTTGAAGCGAGAGCGATCGATAAAGACGGAAACTTGATTTCTTCTCACAAACTACAGTCTGCTCAAGGAGAAATTGGAATCAAGTTAAAAGCAGAACATGCTGTGATCGGTAAGGGTCATTTGCTTTATGTTGATGTTAGGATTGCGGACAAAAATGGAACGATAGAATCCAATGCGGATGAACGAGTTACGCTTACGGTAAAAAATGGAACTTTGCTTGCACTGGGTAGTGCCAATCCCAAAACCGAAGAATCCTATTTGGCAGGAAGTATAAAGACCTATTATGGGCGTGCGCTTGCAGTGATTCGGGCAGATGAGATTGGAAAGATCGAAATAACTGCAACGGGGAATTCACTATCTGGAGAAACATTGGAAATTGTTTGTGAAGAGTCCTGATGAAACGCGTACGTAAAGCTAATTTGCCCCCAGCGGATGAAAACATATGGAATGAGGTGACAGACAAGATGGATTATTATTGCAATCCAATAAATGTAGAATATCGATATCAGCTTTTTAAGCTTCGCCCTGAAAAAGATAATTTGTGTGAAATTCACAGAGAGGCGGCGGACCCTTCCGTGATACTTTTTAAAGGAAAGTATTATTTATTTCCTTCCATGTCAGCCGGATTTTTCACGAGCAATGATCTGTGTAATTGGCAGTTTCATGAATATTTGAGTGATATGCCGGTGTATGATTATGCACCCGATGTGAGGGCTATTGGAGAGTATTTATATTTTAGCGCATCTGCGAGCGCAAAAGAATGTTCTTTCTTTCGGACTAAGGATCCTGAGACAGAGCCGTTTGAGGAAATAAAAGGAACGTTTCCGTTTTGGGATCCGAACCTTTTCCAGGATGATGATGGTAAAATGTATTTTTACTGGGGATGTTCCAATATAGAACCAATCTATGGTGTGGAACTGGATCCGGACACCATGAAGCCGATTGGCGAAAAGAAGGTTATGATTGAAGCGCGCCCCGATATTTATGGATATGAGAGGACGGGAGAGGACCATGTGCCGCCAAAGACAGAGCAGGAAGTGGAGATGACAATCAAGGAGATGCTGAAGCGTGCACCGGAAGGATGCGAGCCGGATGAGCAGATGATAAAGCAACTGCGTGGATGGTTTGGCACAGACCCCTATGTGGAAGGAGCATGGATGACGAAGCATCGGGGAAAATACTATTTGCAGTACGCAACGCCGGGAACGGAATATAATGTCTATGCGGATGCGGTGTATGTGGGAGATTTGCCATTGGGTCCCTTTGCTCCTGTAAAGAATAATCCCTATTCTTATAAACCTGGAGGATTTATTACCGGATCCGGGCATGGCTCTACTTTGGAGGATAAGGATGGCAATTTCTGGCATATGTCCACAATGAGGATTTCAAAGCATCACAGCTTTGAACGGCGGTTAGGATTATGGAAGGCCGGATTTGATCAGGATGGTGAACTTTATTGTGACCAGCGCTATGGGGACTGGCCGATTGCACTTAAGAAAAAGGCGTGGGAAAAGCCGGATTGGATGCTGCTTTCCTATGGAAAATCCGTAAAGGTATCATCCGGAAGCAGTGCAGAAAATATTACGGATGAAGATGTCAGAACATGGTGGAAGGCTGACTCGGATAAGCTTGATGAGTGGGTCGAAGTAGATTTGGGAAAAAGCATGGATGTTAGGGCGGTACAGATTAATTTCGCGGACGAATTTGAAATCATGGCAGATTCGAAGACAGAGTTCTTTTTTAATCAGAAGGAGTATCGGGCAATTGATATGGACAAACAGGCAACCCGGTGGATATTGGAAGGCTCTGAAGATGGAAACAGTTATTCTGTTTTGAAAGATAAGTCCGTAGTTGATACCGATCTTTCCCACGATCTGATTGTGTGGGAAGAAGGAAAGCATATCCGCTATCTGAAGCTGACTGCGATTCAGCTTCCGTATAAACAGCCGCCGTGCATCAGTGGTATCCGAGTGTTTGGAAACGGTGTAGGAGAGCCTCCGAAACGTACAGAAAATGTCAAAACGGTATTTCAGGATGACGATCCAATGAATGCAATGGATGCCTATGTGGCATGGGAAAGCTCCGGTGCGGTTGGATATAACATCATATGGGGATATGAAGAACATAAGCTGTATCATAGTTACCTTATTTATGGTAGAAAAAATCAGAAAATAGGAGCATTGGTAAAAGGCGAGCCGGTTTATATCCGGGTGGATGCGTTTAATGAGAATGGCATTACAGAGGGAGTGGTACAGAAAATACGTTAATCATACATTAATCTGAATTCAGAGTTCTTTTAAGTCACAGGAGTTTGTAATTTTCGCAATAGAAGAAAGGCTAAAGAACGAATATAGAGACCTTGGAGAGGGTCTGTAAACACTACTACTATATCATACGAGCGAGGTATACCAAATGGCAAAATTTTTTGCGTCCACATCGTCTGAAATGAGCGAACGGGAAAAGAAAAATATGGCGCGAGCGCGTAAAATAGCAACACAGGGAATGGTTTTGTTGGAAAATGACGGCACGCTGCCAATTCGCAGTACGACAGAAAACATTGCGTTATATGGAAGCGGAGCGCGCCGTACGGTCAAAGGTGGTACCGGATCAGGAGATGTCAACAGCCGAATGACCATCAATGTAGAGCAGGGATTAAAAGAAACAGGCTTTGTGATTACAACGGAAAGCTGGCTGGAGCGGTACGACCGGTTGTGTGAGGAGCATATGAATTCCCATATGCAGAAGATGACAAAGATTTTGGCGGAAAAGGGGAGTGTCGGGTTGGCAGATATCTTGAATGAGCCCTATCAGGAACCTGATGAGCCCGAAGTCACTGAGGCGGATATAGAGAATTCAAATGCGGATATTGCGGTTTATGTATTGGCACGCAATGCCGGAGAAAGTAAGGATCGGAGTCTGAGACCCGGAGATTATGAATTGTCGGCACATGAGCAACAAAATCTGGCAGTTATAGCGAAGGCATATGCCAAAACAATCGTTGTCCTCAATGTTGGCGGAGTGATTGATACGAAAATTCTACGCAACACGGGTGGGATCAATGCGATTCTTTTAATGAGTCAGGCGGGAAATATCAGCGGTTATGCTCTTGCAGATGTTCTGACAGGGAAAGAAACCCCGAGTGGTCACCTGGCTTCGACTTGGGCGGAGAATTATTCTGATTATCCGAATGCGCATACTTTCAGCTATCTGAATGGAGATGTTGATGATGAATATTATGAAGAAGGAATTTATGTGGGCTATCGCTATTTTGATACCTTTGGGATTGCGCCGGCTTATCCGTTCGGATATGGGCTAACCTATACGACATTTTCCATCCATGTGGATTATGTGACTATTGCAAATAATCATATCAGGGTATTGGCCGAAGTAACAAATACCGGGGCGGAATTTTCGGGTAAAGAGGTTGTACAGGTCTATTATTCAGCGCCAAATGGAAAAATAGAAAAACCATATCAGGAATTGGCTGGGTATGCAAAAACCAAAGAATTAAAACCGGGAGAGGCAGAAACGGTGGAGATTACATTCCCGATTGTGTCAATGGCCTCCTATGATGAAGAAAGGGCGGCATATATTCTGGAACCGGGAGAATATGCGGTCAGAGTCGGCAACAATTCCAGAAATACGCACATTATCGCACTGTTCGAGCTTGATGAGGAAGTAATCACAGAGAAGCTTTCAAACCGACTTCTGCCGGATGCTGATTTTAAGAGATTATCAGCAAGAGGAGTTGAACCGTATACCTATGAGGAGGAAGAAGCGGAAAAAAAGCATGCTGAAAAAATTCAAATTATTTCAGCAAATATTCCGGTAAAGGAAAGTGTAATATATAGCGATACGCCGATAGAAATAATTCCGACCGTAGATACCAAAGTAACGTTGGATCATGTGATAAAGGGAGAAGCTTCGCTGGATGAACTTGTCAGCCAGCTAAGCATAGAAGAAATGGTCAGTCTTTGTGTCGGGACGGCCCGCGGCGGATTTGGCAGTGTTTCTATTATTGGGGCGGCTTCTACGGCCTGTCCCGGGGCAGCAGGAGATACAACCTCCATATTGATAGAGAGTCGTAACGTTCCCAATATTGTACTGGCGGACGGGCCTGCGGGTCTGCGTTTATCTAAATCATTTGTGGCAGATGCGGAAGGCAACTTGATTCCGGGACTCGGAGAATCTGCGCTTGGAGGAATAGAACTTTTACTCGGTATGGAAAAACCGGAAAGACCTGAGGGTGCGGTTGACTATTATCAGTATTGCACAGCCATTCCCATTGCGACGTTGCTGGCACAGACGTGGGACATAGATATAATAGAGGAAGCGGGAGATATTGTCGGTGAAGAGATGAAAGAATTCGGCGTGACATTATGGCTTGCGCCGGGCATGAATATTCATCGTAATCCACTTTGCGGGCGTAATTTTGAGTACTATTCAGAAGACCCACTGGTTTCGGGAAAATGTGCGGCGGCTGATACGAGAGGTGTGCAGAGACACCGCGGCTGTGGTACGACGATCAAGCATTTTGCATTGAATAATCAGGAAGATAACCGGGCTCATTGCAATGAACATTGCAGTGAGAGGGCAATTCGTGAAATCTATCTGAAGGGCTTCGAGATTGCAGTTAAGGAATCACAGCCTCTGTCGCTTATGACCTCGTATAACTTGTTAAACGGGATTCATACCGCAAATCATCATGATCTTCTGACGGCAATATGCCGTGATGAGTGGAATTTTGAAGGCGTCATCATGACTGATTGGGGAACAACAGGAGGAGGCGACTTCAATCCCATTTCGGGGACAAAATATGGATTTTCCAGTGCTGCCGGATGCATCAAGGCAGGGAATGATTTGATCATGCCGGGCAGCCAGAAGGACGTAGATGATATTATTCAAGCCGTATATGAAGCGGATAAGCAGTCGGAATATCCGCTTACAAAGGGTGAGCTGCAGGCTTGTGCCAGAAGAGTATTAAGAGTGATTATGAAGAGTGTGGCGGATAAGTCCTATTAACGTATAGGAGGTATGATATGGATTTTACCGGAAGGAATTCGAAAGAGGGGGCAGATTCTGCGTTTCATGAGATTAGCGGGCAGATTGAAATACTGATAAAAAAGGAACAGAGGCAGAAAATAGAAAACTATAAGTTCCTGAATCAATATGCCCCCAAACGGCAGATACTTTTTACTGGATCCTCCCTGATGGAACAATTTCCGATCAGTGAGCTTTGTCTGAGTCATGGGATTCGCAAAGCAGTTTACAATCGTGGTATAGGAGGATACACTACAGATGATTTTCTGGAAGAAATCGATACCGTGCTGTTCGATCTGGAGCCCTCGAAGGTATTCATTAATATAGGAACAAATGATATAAAGCAATGGCCGGCTGGGCGTGACTGGATGATACATTTGCTAAAAAATTATGAAATTATTTTGAGAATGTCTAAAGAGCGGCTGCCGCATACCCGGATGTACCTCATGGCATATTACCCTGTCAATGCGCAGCTTTCTGATATGCAGCCCTTTGCCGAGCAGATGCTGAAAGTAAGAACCAACGAAAATATACGCCGTGTCAATCAGCATATGGCAGAGTTGGCGAAAGAGTTTGGCTATGACTTTATTAATGTGAACCAGGGGTTAACGGATGAGAATAATAATCTAAAGGAAGAATATACCATTGAAGGGGTGCATATGTATGCGAATGCGTATTGGGTAATATTCCAAAATCTGAAACAATATCTGTAAGTATAAAACAAACAGGCACCGGCCGCCATCTCAAACCTCCGAAGTCCGAACAGCAAAAAAAACAGCAGGCGCGGCCATCTCCGGCTTGCCGCCCGCTGTTTTTCTGCGTATGTGAAATCTCACAACCCCAGAAGAATTCCCAAAGGGAATTCTATGAAAGATTGGCGCATTCGCGCCATTCTTTTTTAGTCCCAAAACTCCACGCGTCCGGTGTCGATATGATAAATCGCACCGCATACCTTTAAGCTGCTTTCGTCGGTTAAGTTTAACTGCTCTTTGATAACGGAAACGCTTCTCTCCACATTTAAGCGGCATGCCGTTAATTCATCTTTCTCATCGCCGATCGCCTTGCGGATCTCATCGGTTATGTATTTTACAAACCCGGAAGGATTGCTCGTGATGGTTGCGCCCACAGCGCCGCAGTGTGTATGTCCCAGTACGACCACCAGATTGCTGCCGAGATGATCGGCTGCATATTCCACGCTTCCCAACTGGTGATGATCCATAACATTACCCGCTACGCGGATGACAAACAGCTCGCCGATGCCTGCTGAAAAGATGCTCTCCGGTATGACTCTGGAATCCGAGCAAGTGATGACGATCGCGTAGGGAGTCTGTCCCTCGTCGCAGGTCTTTTTCCGAAGCTGCACCGAAACATCGCCCGGATTGCTCGTCGCATCCAGATAACGTGCATTTCCTTCTTTTAACTTTGTCATTGCCTCTGCGGCAGATAAGTTTTGATGTGCCATAGTTTCATGTCCCCCATTCTTATTTTACTGTTTTTTGTGATAGAAAGTGTTACAGCTAAAAAAAGTATACCATAACTTGTTTAGAAAATCATCTGTTTTATGGGGGATCTTCTTGACTTCTTAATGCGCCACCTGCGTCATACTATGCTCAAATATATAATGCGTAATCGTCACCTTTGTGTTTGCGATAGGCAGCATCCGGATAAAGATAACCTGTGGTTTCGTCCGAGAGCTTCCGCAGAGCGGTTTTTGTCATTTCCGTGCAGTCGTCACGAGCCAGCGCGTCCGAAATGTCACAGAATAAGGCTTCATCGTTTTCCTGCATATCACTTGTGGGAGTGCCGCTCACATAGTCCATATCAAATAGGAGATACCAGGTTTTCCGGTGACAGCGGATGCCCAGCATACGCCGTACCTTTGCTGTGACGCTTGTTTCTTCTAAAACCTCCCGTACGGCGGCCTCCTCCGGTAATTCGTTTTCCATGCAGAATCCGCCGGGAATCAAAAGCTTTCCCTTTGCTCCGCCGTAGGTATGCCGGACAAGCAGGACCTGATGTTCCTTTCTGACGACGCAGCCCACCGAAAAATGATAATTATCACTCATTTCAATCCTCCATTCTATGTGCATGCCACTGAAATTCTTTCAAATAATGATCCATTTCTTCAAAACTGTATACAATGTCTCCCGTATACGCCTCATGATCCCGGTTAAACAGAACGGTGTTTATGCCGACAGCCTGCGCAGCCTCTAAGTTTGTGACACTGTTGTCAATAAATAGACATTCCTGCGGGCGGCATTGTAACCGGGAGAGCGCATAGGTAAAAATCCGGCGTTCCGGTTTGCGCATATGAAGCTCCCCGCTTACGAAGCGGTCCCGAAAGTACTTGTGAAGCCCGTATCGGTCGAACAGATAGTGATTCCACTCTTTTACATCATTGGAAAGCAGGACAAAGTCGTATTGCGTATGATAACGTTCGGCGAACCATACAAAGTCCGGATCAAGAGTTAAAAAATGATCCAAATAGTCCCGCATCGTTTCCTGCGGATCGGGGTATCCGAGCAGTGCGAGAAATTCATCGGAACAAAGATCCCCGTTTCCCGCTTTCGTAAACAACTGATCTTCCCGGAATGCTTTTGTGAGCCGGCCGTGTTCTTTTGGCTCAAAATGCGCATAGGTGTACGGGATAAAGAAGCCTTTACTTTCCTTGATTATGACGCCGTACAGATCAATCAGAAGGATATGCTTTTTTTCCATAAGAGATCACCTGTCCTCTCACAAAGGTGTACCCGGCCATCGGATTGGCGGCAAAATATTCCGTGATTTTTTCGTTGCGGTTACAGTAATCCTCGGCTTCTTTATGTGAGAGGCCGCGAGAAAGCAGGTGCCGGACGAATTGCTCCTTTTCTTCCTGATCCATGCCGGAATGCCAATCATTGTATTTGATAAAATCATGCTTGACCGTCTCATAATCTGCACGCCGGGGCGTGACAAATTCTACCTTATCATTTACCCGCACATCGACATGGGTAAGTCCCAGCTTTTGCATCATATGAGCGGCTCTGATCGCAATCGCGTAATCCCGCCCCTGCATGGCAAGCTCGGTCTGCCAGTTTTTGGAAAGACCTTCATGACGGCACAAATCCTGATAGTCCATACCGTCAATATAAAGACCGCAGCATTCAAACTCCCTGTTGACATCCATGCAGACAACGTATCCGCCCGGCTTTGCAAAGGCGATCATTTTCTGCAAAAAGGCGCCGGGATTATCCAAATGCCGTAATACCGCCTGACAGACCACGAAATCGTATCGGTTTTCGGCGGAATAGGCAAACACATCCTGACAAAGAAACGTGGCATTCATTCCCTGCTCCTCAAAAAGACATTTTCCCTTTTGAATAAGATCTTCCGCAAAATCAATGCCCGTATACGTGCTTCCTTCGGGAAGATGGGGAAGCAGGAGCAGTCCCAGGAACCCGTAGCCGCATCCGCAGTCCAAAATGGAGACCGGACGCTCCACTTTCCAAACCTGTGAGACTAAAAAATGAACATAGTCGTCATTCCAATATGTTTTTCGCGTCCGTAAAAGAAAGTCCAGCTTCTGATTCCAAAAGTCTTTTGTCGCCGTTTGCTCCGGAACATACACTTCCCCGTCAAGCGGCTGTAATCCTAACAATTGATCCGTCGTTACCTGAAAATATTCCGACAGCAGCGGAAGGATCGTGATATCGGGCATGCTGCTCCCCGTTTCCCATTTGCTGACGGTCTGGAATGATACGCCGATGTTGTCCGCTAATTCCTGCTGTGTCACTTGTTTTTTTCTTCGCAGATCTGCGATGCGTAAGGTCAGATTTCCCATAATATACCCTCCATTCCCGCTCCGTCCGTTGTTCGGACTTGAGCGTACCCTTATTATAGCAGAAAGGGTATACCTTGTATTCCGACAAAAAAGAGAATCCGTTCGCCTGTCAGGAGAAAAAGTAGACCTTTGGTATGGTTTTTATGGTACAATAATCTTAAAAGAAAACGGAGGCGCGCCCTATGCAGAATCATGTCGAAACAGCCATAAAGCGGAAAAATCCAAAGGCAGAGACGGAGAAGTCCGATAGGATCATAAAAATTGACGGAAATACGATCAACATGGATGAAGGAACGGTTTACAGAGGGCTTGGCGTTGTGACGGGCAACAACTCCTCCCGCCTGCTGATGGACTACAAAACCGAGCATCCCGATGCGTATTGGGAGATCATGAGGCTGCTTTTTTTGCCCGATTACGGCGCGGGACTGACGCATATCAAGATCGAATTCGGCACGGATGTCAATTCCTCATCGGGAACGGAGCCGTGCATCATGCGCTTTGCCGATGAAAAGGCGGACGTGACCAGAGGCGCAGGATTTATGTTTGCGGCTGATGCGCTCACCATCAATCCGGATATTACGGTTGATCTGCTCAGGTGGGGCGAGCCGAAATGGGTGACGGATGCGTTTTTACAGTCGCGGGAGCTGGGATTTGACGCGCGGTATCGGTGGTACAAGGCGGCGCTTGACGGCGCGTATGATCAATACGGCATGAAGTTTACCCATGTCAGCGCGGATGGGAATGAGACAGATCGGGTGGATACCGACTGGATCATTTATTTTGCGGACCGGCTGAAAAAAGAAACCGGCGGGCGCTATGATTACGGAACGATCAAGATCATTGCGTCGGACGAAGTCGGCTCTTGGAACATTGCCGATGAAATGATGTCGAACGAAAGGCTGCGGGATTCCGTTGACATTCTGGGCGGGCATTATCAAACGGAGGCAAGCGCAAACGCGAAAATACTCAACAAAGCCTACGGCAAGGAGATCTGGTATACCGAGGGGGTTGCTCCCACCAATATCGCGCGGCTTGCCGTCACAAGTAATGGCAGCGGCTTAAACGGGATCAATGGTGCGCTGGGCGTTTGCAACTGCGTGATCAACAGCTATTACAACGGAAACATGACGATGTACGAATATCAGCCTGCCGTGGCGGCGTATTATTCGTGCGTGAAATATTTTCCGAAGGCGCTTTTGAACGCCCAGACCCCTTGGAACGGCTATTATGAAGCGGACTGCGGAATATGGACGTCCGCGCATTTTACTCATTTTATTAAAAAAGGATGGAGATACGTGGACAGTGCCTGCTATGGGGACGGCAGGGAAGATCATTTTATCACGGATACGACCGACAACTATATGACCGTTACAGATACCGAAACGGGGGACTACTCCGTTGTGATCTGCAATGACAGCGGGGAGGCGCGCCGGTATACATTGACCGTGGAACACATGAAGCGCGCGGACGCGCCTGTTACGATATGGGAGACGCGCGGGCCGGATGCGGGACAGGCTTACAATGAAAATTATTTCAGAAGGCTTGGGACGGAGTGCCCCGCAGAGGAGAACGGAGCTTGTTTCTATTCCGTTGAGGTGAAGCCTTATTCCCTTGTCACCGTCACGACGCTCGATCAGACGGCGGATATGTCCGTCCGCGACTGCGGCTATGAGGACGTTCCGCTTGCCATTCCCTATCGAGATGATTTTGCGTACGCCGGAGAATTTCTTGCAAAAAGAGGAAACGCCCCCCGTTATACGACGGATTACGGCGGCGCATTCGAGGTGGCGGAGGTGAACGGAAG
Source organism: Lachnospiraceae bacterium (assembly GCA_014804755.1). GTDB lineage: Bacteria > Bacillota > Clostridia > Lachnospirales > Lachnospiraceae > DLAJ01. The sequence goes on from JAAUZE010000026.1 coordinate 58,148, forward strand.
CAACGTGCTCATGCAGATGATCGGCGCGAAAAACAAGCCGACCGACTGGAGATTCCGGAGTACGCCGAATCCGATCACGTTTCTTGGGGATGACCGCTGGAGTGACTATTCCGTGCAAATCGAGTTCCTGTTTGCGGAGGCTGCCGCCGACAATTATATATTATTGGGAAGCCGTCATCTGACGGCGGAGCTTCATGAGGAAACCGCGCAAAACGGATACGCTCTGCGCATTGCGCCTGACGGGAAGTGGGAGTTACAAAAGAACGCCGAAATCGTTGTCAGCGGATATGTCCAAAAGTTTGATTCTGCCGCATGGCACAGCGTAGCGGTCACAGTCGAAAAAAATACGGTAACTGCCGCGATTGACGGAACAGACGTGGCGGAATATGCAGACGCTGCCCCCTTGAATCATTCGGGGCGGGTCGCGATCGGCAGCGGACTGTATCATAATCTTTTTTGCCATCTGAAAATATCCCCCGTCGGCAGCAGGCCCGTGGTGAGGAGGATGGACGATCATGATCCCCGCATCACCTATACGGGCAGCTGGGAGCGAACGGTTCCTGACGGGTATCTTCATTTTAACCGTACCCGGTCAAAGGCGGTGGTAAATCGGGAAGCTCCCGAGGAAAAGAGCTTTGCGTTCTCTTTTCGGGGCAGCCGCTTTGCGCTGATCGGTCAGACGGAGACGGCGCAGCTTGACGTTTTTGTGGATGGGAAATTGTGGGAAGCGGCGGTCAGCATTCCGCGCGCGGAGGCAAGACAGTGTCATTACACGGCGGATATTGCGGATGGAGAACACAGCGTTACCGTGAAAGTGACGGGCGGTTCCTATGCGCTTGATGCGATAGAGTATAAATAATCAGTTGCCATATCCTCAAGTTCCTCAATGGTATTCGTGTTGCAAATATCATTTGCTTAAGGTATGATATAAAAATATAAGAGTAAATTTACTGATGAGGGGAATGCTGATAAGAAACGGAAGGGATTGATTTTATGGCTGTGGCATTAAAAGAAGATTATCAGAGGGTTTTGGACGAACAGAAAAAAGAAGTCCGTGAGCTTGTAATGGCAGGATTGGAACAGATAAAAGAGGGGAAGACAAAAGACTTTAATACTGTATGTGACAGATTGGAGAAGAAATACAGGGATGAGGCAATATCAAATTAGGATTACGGAGCTGGCAGAGGCGGATTTAGAAAATGCTGGCGATTATATTGCCTATGAATTATAAGATTTATTATGTAATTGATAGTGACACCATTTACATAGTTAGAATTTTGCATATGCTGGTCGATAGTAAAGCATGGCTTTATCGTACATTTGGATTGAAAAGCTGAATGATGCCATGTGATACCTATATGATACCCGTTTACTCTGAAACTCAAAATAATATGGAAAAGATCTATTTTAGAAAGAGGAGAGACGAGCATGGAATATCGGTATAGCCCGAGAGCGAATTATGAAGATCTTGCGAGCGGCCGCGTGCTGTATCACGTTAAGAATATTGCGAATTTTCCGGTGCGCCTGCAGGCGGAGATTTATTGCAGGGCAAAACAGTACCTGCCTCAGAAAACCGGATTGACGATCTATGACCCTTGCTGCGGCGGGGGCGGATCGCTTGCGACGCTTGGGTTTCTTTTTAATGAGGAGATCGACAGTCTGATCGGAAGCGACATCGATCCGGAAATGGTTTCCTGCGCGGAGAAAAATCTTTTCCTGCTGTCAAAAGAAGGACTTGCCGGGAGAAAAAAAGAACTGGAACAGTTTTACCGTGAATATCAGAAGGAATCCCACCTTGGCGCGATCGACAGCGCAGCGCGGCTTGAAAAGCTGCTGGTGCATGCGATAGAGACAGAGGTGTTGACCGCAGACTGCACGAAATCGCTGCCGGACAGGAAAACGGATCTTGTGATCACAGACGTTCCGTATGGGAATCTCGCGGAGTGGAACGACACGGACGCGTCCTCTTTGGAGGCGATGCTTGCACAGATTTATGAAATTGCGCAGGCGCATACGATCCTCGCGGTCTGCATGGACAAAAAACAGAAGATCCACAGTGAAAAATGGCAGCGCCTTGAGCGGGAGAACGTCGGAAAACGAAGATTTGAAATTTTAAGGAAGCGCTGATGAAAGCGGATGAGAGCGTTTCCAAAAAAACATTGACGCATCCGGAGTGGCGTGCTACAATCACGGAAAGGCGAACAAGTTCGCTTGGCAAGGATTTGCGCTGGCGCACAAACCAGCAAGCATCCGCAGCAGGGATGAACAGATTGCAAGACAAGAGGGTTGCTATGAAATCTTGGACATATTCTTTTTTGAACTTGAATAGGGACGACGATCGGTAGCGCTTGTATCATGAGATCACTCATAGGTACAAGCGCTTATCGTGTTGTACCTATGTGGAACTGAAATGAAAGACCACATTGGGTAAAAGGAACTTGAAAAAGTACATTTCCCGATGTGGTCTTTTTTGATTTCTGTGAAAGAATAATAAAAGAGGAGGAAAAAAAGATGCAGGGAAGAACACATCATTGCGGGCAGCTTCGGCTGGAGCACGCGGGGCAGGAGGTAAAACTCGTCGGATGGTATGAAAATTTAAGAAGGGTAAGCAAAAATTTAGGCTTTTTAGTCCTGCGGGATTTTTACGGTACAACGCAGATTGTTGTGGAGACCGAAGAGATGATGGAGCAGGTAAGCGGCATCCATTATGAATCGACGATAGAGGTGATCGGCGTTGTGCGCGAAAGAAGCGCGAAAAATTCAGAGACAGCGACAGGGGAGATCGAGGTGGTCCCGAGCAAGATCACACTGCTCGGGAAGTGTCGTTTTCAGGAATTGCCGTTTCCAATCAGGCGCTCCAAGGAGGCCGATGAAAATGTGCGGCTGAAATACCGTTATTTGGATTTAAGAAATCCTGAGGTAAAGGAAAAAATGATTTTACGGAGCAAGTTCATAGCAAAACTCCGGGAAGAAATGATCGCGCATGAGTTCATGGAGATCACAACGCCGATACTGACCTGTTCCTCCCCCGAGGGAGCGAGGGACTATCTGGTTCCGGCGAGAAATCATCCGGGGAAATTTTATGCGCTGCCGCAGGCACCGCAGCAGTTCAAGCAGCTTTTGATGGCATCGGGCTTTGACCGCTATTTTCAGATTGCGCCCTGTTTTCGGGATGAGGATGCAAGGGCGGACCGCTCTCCGGGAGAATTCTATCAATTGGATATGGAGATGGCGTTCGCTTCGCAGGAGGATGTCTTTGCGGTCATAGAGGAGATATTGCCGCCGGTCTTTGCCGAATACGGTATTTATTCCGAGGTATCGAAGCCGCCCTTTGTGCGGATACCCTATGCGGAAGCGATGGAGCGTTACGGCTCGGACAAACCGGATCTGCGGATCAATCTCATCGTGCAGGACGCCACGGAGGCGCTTGCGGACTGCGGCTTCGCACCGTTTGCGGGAGCATGCGACAATCCGTCAGAGGAGAGCGGATCCGCAGGGGCATGTGACAAGCCGGAGGAGAATAACGCATTTGCGGGAGTATGCATCAAGGCGGTTGTGGCGGGCGGCTTCACCGGAACAAGAAAGCAGATTGACGAAATCTGTGCTGAAGTAGAGATGGTAAGCGGGCAGAAAGCCTATTGGTTCCGTTTGGACGAGAACGGTGAGCCGGTCGGCGGGATTGCAAAATTTGTTAAGGAAAAGAAAGAAGCGGTGAGCCGTCGGCTTTCCTTAAAAAACGGCGATCTGGTAATGCTCTGCGCCGGGGCGCGAAAGACCGCCCAAAAAACAGCGGGCGTCATCTGCAGAGCGGTCGGAAACCGCTTTGATGCGTACAAAAAGAAGGATTGCTATGAATTTTGCTGGATCGTGGATTTTCCGATGTATGAGATCGGGGAGGAATCGGGGGAACTGGAATTTTGTCATAATCCTTTTTCCATGCCTCAGATTGCGGCAGGCGGCATGCATGCGGAAGAGATAGACGCGATGGATCCGCTTGAGATTCTCGCATACCAATTTGATCTTGTATGTAACGGCGTGGAGCTGTCGTCCGGTGCGGTTCGCAATCATGACCCTGAGCTGATGATCAAAATGTTTGAAAAGGTCGGGCTGAAGGAGGAAGATGTGAAAGCGAAGTTCCCTGCCATGTATCATGCCTTTTGTTACGGCGCGCCGCCGCACGCGGGCGTTGCGCCCGGAATTGAGCGCATGATCATGCTGATCTCCGGCGAAGAAAGCATTCGTGAAGTAATCCCATTCCCGATGAATAAGCATGCGCAGGATGTGATGATGGGCGCGCCCGCCTCTGTGGACGAAAAACAGCTTAGGGAGGTTCATATCAAATGCATCGAAAGGGCATAACTTACGAAAATGTAAGATGATTCTATTGCGTGCGCCACACTGTTTTTATATGATGGACACAAAAACAGACAGACCGGAAGCGGAAGATTAAGAAGAAACTAATGAAAATTTAACCATTCTTTCATGTTTCTTTGCTAAATATTAAAAAATTCTGTATATAATAACCATGTCAGCACAGGGGTAATCTTAACGCTTTCTTTACATTTTTCTTTACCGCTTTCTTAACCTGCGGCGGATAGGATATTCCTATCCGATCGCAGGGAGGCATACTGCGTTTTGCAATTGCCGGGATGAGTGGCAGGGAATGAACAAAGGAGACGGATATGCAAAAAAAGAATCATATCGTGCCGCCGGTCATGTGGATCGCAGTCATTCTCACGCTTGCCGTAAACGGGATTGTCTATTACGGCGCAAGGATGCTGACAGCGGAGTGGTTTCATTATGACCTGACGAATAGAGTGGAAGAGAAGATTCCGTTTCTTCCGTGGACCATTCTCATTTATTGGGGCTGCTATCTGTTTTGGATCGTCAACTATGCGATCGGCTGCAGGCGGGAGAGGGAAGAAGCGTTTCGCTTCATGAGCGCGGATATTTTGGCGAAGCTCGTGTGCCTGATCTGTTTTTTGGCGTTTCCGACAACAAATGTCAGACCGGTCATAGAGGGGCACTCCCTATGGGAGGAATTGATGCGTCTGCTGTATGAGGTGGATGCGGCGGACAATCTTTTTCCTTCGATTCATTGCCTGACGAGCTGGCTGTGCGTGATCGCGGTGCGCGAAAATGAAAAGATACCGAAATGGTATCGGGTAGTATCCGTGTTGATCGCGCTCAGTATCTGTGTATCCACCCTGACGACGAAGCAGCATGTGATCGTAGACGGGATAGCGGGTGTGCTGCTGGCGGAAGGAAGTTATTTTTTTGCGAAAAAGATCGGGTTTTCAAAGTGGTACGGCGACAGCGTTACGACCCTGTATGAGAGGCTTGCAGTAAGAGGAGCGCGGCGTGGAAAAGAGAATGAAACTGCAGAATGAAGAAAGCGGCGTGGAAAAGAAAATGAAACTGCGGAATGAAGGAAGCGGCGTGGAAAAGAGAATGAAACCGCAGAATGAGGAAAGCACCGCGGAGGAGAAGGCGGAAGCGCATGACACGGAAAACGGCTGGGTGAAGAAAGTAAAGATTTTGGTGATCATCGGATTTGTGCTCATCCTATTGCTTTTGTTAAAAATTTTTTTTAACCGGCGGATCGATTCTGTGGAGTCTCTTCAGCTTTATATGAAGCGGTTCGGAATTGCCGCGCCGCTCATGCTGACGTTATTTCAGGCGTTACAGGTGGTGGTTCCGGTACTTCCCGGCTATTTGGGATGCGCTGCGGGTGCGGTCGCATTTGGGACGCTGACGGGGTTTTGGTGCAATTATATCGGAATCAGCCTCGGCTCGATCATTGCTTATTTTCTGGCGAAAAAATACGGGAAAAGCATTGTGCTTTCTCTGTTTCCGCAAAAACAATACGAGAAGTGGAGCGGCGTCGTGAAAAAAAGCAGATCCTATGGATGGTTTTTGTTTATTGCGACATTACTTCCGCTGTTTCCCGACGACTTTTTGTGTTACTTTTCGGGTCTAATGAAAATGAACAGTAAAAAATTCATATGGATCATTGTGTTGGGAAAACCTTGGTGTATTTTGGCATATAGCATCGGCTTTGGATTGATACGATAAAATGAGGGATCGACATGAAGAAAAGATTACTTGGATATTATGATTATACGGTCATACTTACATACGGCGGTATGCTGTCAGCGTTTCTTGGTATCCTGAAGGTGATGTGCGGAAATTATGATGGCGCGGTGCTCTGTCTGATGATCGCTGCCGTCTGCGATACTTTTGATGGAATGGTGGCGGCAACGAAAGTCCGAGACGATAGGGAAAAGCGGTTCGGGATTCAGATCGATTCTTTAAGCGACCTGATCAGCTTTGGTGTGCTGCCGGGGGTGTTTGTTTATCAGATTGCAGAGGAACGGACGTGGATCGGAGTGATCGCTGCCGCGTTCGTTTTGTGCGCGCTGATCAGACTGGCATATTTTAATGTACTTGAGGAGGAGCGGCAGAAGCAGACGCCGGAGAAGAGAAAAAGCTATCTGGGCGTTCCGGTGACGATTATCGCCGTGATGCTGCCGTTGGTCTTTTTACTATATAAAGAACATATATGCAGAAACAGAATCTGCTTTCCGATTCTCCTGATCGTGATGGGATTGGCCTATCTCATGCCGATCGAGATCAAAAAACCGGGCATCATTGGAAAAATCGGGCTGATCCTTCTTGGCATCCTGGAGGGGATCGGGTTGTTATTGTTTATGGGTGGTGATATTGTATGAGAAAGAAGAATTCGCATAATGGATTGGGGGAGCAGAAGGCAATCAGGAACAATGCGGCGGCGGGCGATTCGCTCACGCTGCGTTTTTTGTATCGGACCGCGCCCGGAAGGCTGCTGCTGAAGCTGCTGATACAGCCGAAGGTGTCCGGGGCGGCGGGACGTTATCTTTCGTCGCGCGCCTCAAAATGGCTGGTGCCGTATTATATCCGAAAGCATGAGATTGACATGAAGGGAGTGGAGATTCCGTCGGGAGGCTTCGCTTCCTTCAACGATTTTTTTACGAGGAAGAGAATAACGGCGCTGCCAAAGCGGGCGGAGGGGGATTTACTCAGCCCGTGCGACGGCTGGCTGAGCCGTGTAAAGATAAGGGATACCACCGTATTCATGATCAAGGCGACAAGATTTTCGCTGCGGGATCTGTTGGGCGACGCAAAGCTTGCGGAACAATTTCGGGATGGGGAGGCGTTGATCTTCCGGCTGACGCCCGCAGATTATCATCGTTACTGTTATGCGGCGGACGGACAGATCCTATCGGAAAAAAAGATAGCCGGAAAGCTGCACTGTGTCAGACCGATCGCACTGCGGGGAATCCCGGTTTTTGCGCAGAACAGCAGGGAGTATCAGGTAATACGGACAGAACGATTCAGGACGATGGTGCAGATGGAGATCGGCGCGTTGCTGGTGGGAAAAATAAAGAACCATGACCGGATACGAAAATTGAACAATGTTCAAAATGTCCGAAGCGGGGAGGAGAAGGGATATTTTGAGTTTGGAGGATCGACCATTCTTCTTTTATTTCAAAAGGATGCCATACGGCTTTGCGAGAGCCGGGAGAACAGAAAAAACAAGTACGGTGAACGCAAAGTGCGCAGGGGGGATTGTATCGCGAAATGCAGTGAAAAACAGATTGCTGACGGAAAGAGGGGATAGACGAATCAGCTAGAATCGCAGCGGCAGATGTGCTATAATGAATTCCAAGTATACAGTGTTGTGCGCCCGCCGCACTACGCACTTATCATTTATGAGCCTGAATGATACAGCTTGAACCCGAGGGGATGAGGATATGCAAAGGATATTGGTTGCGGACGATGTGGAGGTCAACCGTGAGTTATTGTACCACATGCTGGAAGATGAGTATGCGGTTGAAATGGCGGCGGACGGAGAACAGGCAATACAAAAGTTAAAGACATTCAAGGATACGGCCGCGCTGCTTTTAGACTTGCAGATGCCGAGAATGGACGGCTTTGCCGTCATTGAACAGATGAGACAGTACGGCTGGATGGGGCAGATCCCGGTGCTTGTCATCACGAGTGAGATGGCGCCCGAAATCGAAGAACGCTGTCTGGAATTGGGTGTTTCGGATTTTGTCCATAAGCCATTTGACGACACGGTTGTCCGAAGAAGGGTAAAAAATACGGTGGAGCTGTTCCGGTGCAAAAAGGAACTGGAGCAGAAGGTGGAAAGCCAGACCGAGACGTTAAAAAAGCAAAATGAGATCATTGAGTATCAGGCGGAAAAGCTGAAAGAGGCGGAGCCCTTCAACCACTTGATGATGCAGTACCGATGCGCTATCATGGAGGTGGAGACAAAGCTGAAGGTGCTGAATGAAGAATTTTCGCAGGAATACAACCGGAATCCGTTTGAGGCGATCAAGAGCAGGCTGAAGAGTCCGGAGAGCATTTACGAAAAGCTGAGAAAGAAAGGATATGCGCTTTCGCTGGAAAATATCACGGAGCATTTGGCGGATGTGGCGGGGATCCGGGTTATCTGCTCGTTCCCCGACGATATTTACCGTCTGGCGGAAATGATTGCCAAGCAGGATGATATCACGCTCGTGAAAGCGAAGGACTATATCAAACATCCGAAGCCGAACGGGTACCGCAGTCTGCATTTGATCTTGAGCGTGCCCATTTTCTTATCACAAGAAAAAAAGTATATGAAGGTGGAATTGCAGTTCCGTACGATCGCCATGGATTTTTGGGCAAGCTTAGAGCATAAGCTGAAATACAAAAAGGATATGGAGAATGCGGATGAGATCATGAAGCAGCTCAAGCGCTGCGCCGATTCCATCGGCACGCTTGACTATGAGATGCAGGACATCCGTGATAAAATCGATCGGCATGACGGTAATGAATGTCCGAAGTTGTAGGCGGATTATGACTGATGAGGAAAAATGCGGGAGCAAGTGCCGTCCTAAAAACATTTACAAAGCGCGACAGTATTGAAATGTAGAAAAGGAAATCCAAGAGAGAGTTAGGAGGTTATCAAAATGAATCAGGCAAAAGTGTATATGACAAAGAATATGGATCCGCAGAGCGTGATCGCGCTGTATCGGGCGCTCGGCGTCACGCTTTCGGGAAAGGTGGCGGTCAAAGTTCATTCCGGCGAGGTCGGAAATCAGAATTTTATCCGTCCTGAATTTTGGAAGCCGATGGTGGATGAGGTAAACGGTACGATCGTGGAATGCAACACCGCCTATGAAGGCGAGCGCAACACGACGGAGGCGCATCGAAAAACGATGGAGCTGCACGGCTGGACGAAAATCGCGCCCGTGGACATTATGGATGCAGAGGGCGAGATGGCGCTTCCGGTATTGAACGGTGTTCAACTTAAAGAAAATTATGTCGGCGCAAGTCTGGCAAATTATGATTCCCTGCTGGTGCTCTCTCATTTTAAGGGACATCCGATGGGAGGCTTCGGCGGCGCACTCAAAAATATTTCCATCGGGATCGCGTCTTCCCACGGCAAAGCGCATATCCACGGTGCGGGAAACGCGGCGAAGCTGTGGTCTTCCGATCATGATTCTTTTTTAGAGTCGATGGCGGATGCGGCGCAGACGATCGTCACGCGTTTTAAGGGGAAGATCGCCTACATTAACGTGATGAAAAATCTGTCCGTGGACTGTGACTGCTGTGCGGTTGCAGAAGATCCTAAAATGGCGGACATCGGTATGCTCGCTTCCTTAGATCCTGTCGCATTAGATCAGGCGTGCGTTGATCTGGTCTATGCGTCCGACGACGAGGGAAAAAAGCATTTGATCAAGCGGATGGAGTCGCGAAACGGCATCCATACGGTGGAGACAGCGGCAAAGCTTGGCGTGGGAACAAGAGAATATGAACTGGTAGAGCTGGGCTAAGGGAAGCGAAAATTTGAATTGTATTTAGGGGGACAAATGTGCTCGGTATCCGGAGAATTGCAAAAAGAGATGAATGCTGCCTATGACCGATTGGAGAAATATCAGATCGGAGCGGGCGTTTCATAAACGCCGGAAAGTAAGATAAAGAAAGGGGGGGACGTATTATGAGCGATATCATGGAATTTGCCAACAGAGAAGCGTTTCGGGAATGGCTTAATGATCATTGCCTGTCTAATGACGGCATTTGGCTTCTGTTTGGCAAAGCCGGCGGACCGAAAACGATAAAAGCAGGAGAAGCACTTGAAGAAGCGCTCTGTTTTGGATGGATTGACGGACAGATGCAGAGCATTGACGATCATACTTATAAAAAATATTTTTCGCTGCGCAGGGAGATGAGCAAGTGGTCAGAGAAGAATAAGGCCTTGGTTCAAAACCTCGAAGAACGAGGTCTGATGACCGATTTTGGCAGAAAGAAAATTGAGGAAGCTAAAAAAAACGGTCAGTGGTATGCGCCCAAACCCATGGCTGTTACAGAGGAACAAATTGCGCAGGTCTCCGCGCTGTTGGAAGGATATGAGCCCGCCTTCACAAATTTTAGAGCCATGCCTTTATCCGTAAAGAAAACATACACGCGAGCGTATTTTGACGCAAAGACAGATGCCGGAAGGGAAAAGCGAATCGCCTGGATGGTAGATAGACTCAATAAAAATCTAAAGCCTATGTAACATGAAAAGCGGAAGCGTTTGGGTTATGAAAATGAGTTGACGGATTTGTTCGGCACAGTGACATGCAGGAGGAAAGCAGATTTACCGTCTCTCAGGAAGAATAAGGGGTGCGGATTTTTGTCCGCACCCCTTTCGTTCACCGATAGGAAATGTTCTGCCTCTATACGGTAATTCGGTAGAATGATCTGAAATAGCCGTCTGCCGCCAGCAGTTCTTCGAAGCTTCCCTGTTCGATCACATTTCCGTTCTTCATGACAATGACCTGATCGTACTTACGTAATAAAGCCTCGTCCAGATTATGCGTAACGATAATTCTGGTAGTTTTATCGTCCTCATTCAGCAGAGTAGATAAAATAGACCAGGTATTTTCGGCGTCTAATGCGGCTGTTGCCTCGTCCATTAAGAGGACGGAGGACTTATGTAATAAGCTTCGGGCAATGGAAATCCGCTGCTTCTCCCCTCCGGAAAGATTCGAACCGTATTCACCGCAGTCATAATCAAGTCCTTTTTCTTCGATCAGCGCCTTTAATCCGGATAATGCGATCGCCCGATTGATCTCGGCATCGGGAAAGTCTCGAAACAGCGTGATGTTGTCTTTCATGCTGGCATCAAAAATAAATACATTTTGCTGGACAACGGCAACATTATCATAAAGACTTTCCAAAGAAATATCTCTTAATTCTTTTTCACCGATAAAAATGTTTCCCTGATACCCGTCATTGCTGTGCAATAATAAATTCAGCAGCGTAGACTTGCCGGAACCGGACGGTCCCACGATGGCATATCGTTTTCCGGCTTCAAAGACAAGGTTCACATCCTCTAACACGTTCTTGCCCTCTTCATAGCCAAAAGACACATTCGTTAACCGAATCTCATGCCCGGACACCGGAAGCGCGTATACGCCCTGCTCTGATACGGAACCGGACAATAAGTTTTCTAATTTAAAAATCAATTGTTTTGCCGCTTTCCGTGCACTGAGCAGCTCCGGCAGCGTCTGGATCGGACCCAGCACAAAGTTCATGAGCTGCACAAAAGCTACGGCAACACCGATCGTAATATAGCTGCGATGTACAAAATAAATGCCAAGGAAAAAGATTCCTACATGTACCAAAGCCCCCGTATACTGAGAAACGATATTCACCAGCGTCAGTATCATTCGTCTGCTGTATTTTGCGTTTTCCAGCTCCTGATTGGATTTATCATACAGTTTTGTGATCGGTTTTTCTGTCTTAAACGCCTTGATGACCGGAAATCCTTCTATGATCTCTTTGATCGTGCTGAGGCTGATATCATTTTTTTCACTTACCAGTTTTTCCGCTGTGGAAGCCTTGTTTCCGAACAGCATGGAAACTGCAAAAGCAAGCGCGCTTGCCGCAATCGAGATTAGTGTTAACGGCCAGTGATACCAGAGCATCATGCCAAATGCCACTACAAGCTGGATCATTCGGATCGTGATCGTAAATATTCCGAGCAGATAGTTATTTTCTATCGAGGCAAGGTCATTGCTCATTGCCGATAAAAACGTGCTGTTGTCTGCGATTTTGTAATCATTTAACGTATGTCCGAGCAGCGTTTCCATCGCGGTTTTCTTGTACTGCAGCATTGCTTTGCGCACAAAGTGGCTGTGTGTCACCCGGAAAATAAGCTGTGCGATGACGACTGCAATAAACAGGACAATAAAGATGACCGCTAATTCTGACAGCGTAAAATGGCCCTGATCTCCGGCGGAATCAAACAATTCCTGCATAAGCCAGGCAAAACCGACATCGAAAGCATTGGCGAATGATAAGAAGAGGATACTGATAGCGAAGATCAAGCGATTGTTTCGAAAAAAGGACTTCTTTAGAAAATGGTTCTTGTTCATGGCGCAGCTCCTTGTACGTTTTTGTTAAGCATATCAAATAGATTTTAAACCAAATAACATTGATTGGCAAATTACTTCAATAAAATGCCTTTTTACAACAAGCGTTTTTCACAGAATGCGCGGACATGCTATAATGAAAGGGCGCAGAAGAAAAGCAAGCGGCCGCAGCGAAGCTGCGGACATTTGCTTTTCCTGCGCCCTTACCGAGCAAACATCCGGCGAAGCCGGATAAGACAGCGCGTCAGCGCGAGTTTGCGAGGAGAAAAAAAGAAAAGCAAGAGGAGTCATACCATGAGAATCGCGGTCTGTGATGATGAACGGGAAATCAGAGAGGATGTCGGGCAAAAAATCAGGCATTTTCTGCCGGAGGCGGAGGTATGCCTTTATGAGAGTGCAGAGCGGCTTTTGACGGAACAGGAAATGCCGGACATTCTTTTTTTAGATATTAAGATGAATGGCATGAGTGGTATGGAGCTGGCGGAGAGGCTGCGCAGACGGGACGGGGATGTCACGATCATTTTTTTGACGGCGCTTAAGGAGTATGTGTACCGGGCGTTTGATGTGGGGGCGTTTCACTATCTGCTAAAGCCGGTCGATACGGTTAAATTCTACGGGGTCTTGGAAAAAGCGGTCGCCGAACGACAGCGTATCCGCGAATCGGCGCTTCTGCGCGGAGCGCATGCGGAGGCGAGCCTGACGATTAAGAATAAGGCGCGGACAGAGAAGGTATATCTTTCAGAAATTGTGTATCTGGAGGTGTTTAACCGTAAGGTGACGCTTCACAAGATGCAGGGTGAGATTGAATTTTACGGACGCCTGAAGGAGTTAGAGCAGCGGCTGAGTGCAGATTTTGTGCGCTGCCACAGGTCGTATGTCGTAAATCTGCGTTATGTAAGGCGCTACGACGGTGCAGAGATCATGTTGGAGAACGGGGACAGCGTGCTGGTGGCGAAAACCAAATATGCCGAGTTCGTCCGCCGATATATGGATTATATCCGAAAACGGGAGGAGGAGTGGCGTGGAACCGGAAATCTATGACCTGTACTATGAGATCGCGAGCGGCGTCAGCCGCGTAGTAAAACAACTTATCATCGCAATCCTGTTTGCGGGGCTGTGCAGGCATTTTATGGTGAATGTCAAAGCAAGGCGGCGCGTGTGGATGGTCGGAGCAGCATATTTTGTCATGGTGGTTGTGTATCTGTGTGTACCGACTGAGGTTCATGCCTTTATCGTATATTTGGTCGCGATATTAGTGGCATTTCTTGTGCTGTGTATGCTGGAAAAAGAAAATAGACAGGTCAAATTTCTGCTGTGTTATATCTTCTTTTCCGTGCGCTGGGTCGCGTCCTCACTGTCGACGGAGTTGACTTATTTTGCGGAGGTCCGGATTGAAGAATGGGTGATCTTGAGATCCGGCATATCGCAGGAGAGTATGATGCGAACTCTGTATTTCATTTTTTGCGGGGCGCGCGTGATAGAATGCGTGTTGACTGCCCTGATCGTGTACGGGATTTGTAAGGGCATTGAGCGGATGTTCTTTTTTAACAGGAGCGGTATGGAAAAAAAAGAAATGCTGCTGCTCATGCTGCCGGCAACCATGGGTATGCTTTATTTTATCTCGAATGAGCGGAATGTGATTGTGGTTTTGGAAAAGACCGATAGGTATCTGAGTGAAATGATCCCGGAGTTTACGTTGATGGAGTCTGCCATGGAGATGATTCTGATCGCGGCGATCATGTCCATGCTCTGGCTCTATCAAAAGCTCAAACAGGAGCAGGCAAAAAAGCAGAGTGACAGGCTGCTTTTGCAGGAAGTAAAAAGCATGCGCGCGCATATCGAGGAGGTGGAACGGCTGCATGATGGTCTGCGGGGGATGCGTCATGATATGAAAAATCACATCAGCGTCCTTTGGGGACTCATGGATCGCGGTGCGTATGGGCAGGCGCAGGCGTATTTGGATTCGCTGGGGCGATCGTATACCGGGGAGGCAGGCAAATCCGGAGCGGTGTATGCCGGAAAGCAGCCGGAGGAAAAAGGCATGGGGGATGCCGGAAGACAGCCGGAAGGAGAAGCCACGGAGCATGGCGCGGGAAAAGCTGTGCGGGAGACGGAAATCATGACAGGAAATCCTGTGACGGACGTTATCCTTTCAGAACACCGCCGTCGGATCACGGAAGCGGGAATGATGTTTGAGGCGGATTTTCATTATCCTGACAGTGCGGCGGTGGACGCGTTTGATCTCAGCGTAATCTTGGATAATGCACTGACGAATGCGCGGGAAGCGGCGCCGCGGGGAGGACGGATACGAATACGCAGTTTTCGGGAACACCGGGCCTATCTGATCGTGATTGAGAATACGTTTGAGGGAGAACTTGTGGGGTGCGGGGCAGAAGGATTACCGATGACGACGAAGCAGCCGGCGGAGGAGCACGGGTTTGGACTGCGCCACATAAAAACGGTCGTGGAGCGGTATCACGGTGCCATGACGATCGAACAAAAAGGGGATATGGTAGTTTTAAGTATGATGCTGTGTATTTGATTTTCGGGAGGGCCGCTTTCAAAATGTGAAATTTATATACAAACGGGAAATCTGGGTTGCAATCGACCTTGGAAAATGATAGTGAATTCTGGTGGAGTATGGTATCATTGTAGTAAATAATTGTTTGGGAGATTTTGGAACATGATAGAAGAAGGTTTGATGAAATTTCTCTGCCAGAAAACCGAATTGGAAGAACTGGGCAATGAAGAGCTGCTGCAGGTTTGTCCGGAATTTGGAGAATCCATCAGCAAAGCGTTCAACAGCAATAACGTCATTTCATTCACAATAGAACTGGGCGAACATTTGCAGGAAATGGATTTGTACAAGGCAAGTCTTTTGACGAATTTTATAGGCTTTGTTTGTGAAAAAAAGGAAGATACCTCAGCGGGAGAGGGATTGATTCATTTCTTTGCTTTAGCGTGCGAAAAGGTGTATGAATTATTCCAAAATCTGGAGCAGAGCGAAAATCAGGACGAGGATGGTGAATACGACGAGGAACAAGAACTGGACATTTCCAAAATTTACCTAAAAAATTCGGATCAAGCGAGAGCCTACTGCGGATTTCATATTTTGTGCGTCTCCGCAATGGCCTTTCTGACCAGAGGCGCCAGTCTGAGGAAGATGCTTGCTGATCTGGAACTGGGAGAAAAAATCCGTTATCTGACCGAGGAGACGCCTCAGAGTCCGTATCTCAAATCAATTACTTATGTGAACAGCATGCTGAAAACCTGCTCCAACCAGAAACTGTTGGTTTTACAGCCGTCAAGGCAACAGGGATTTTATGCAACAGTAAATGATTTAAACAACTGCTTTCATCTGCTTTTTCTGCTGGAAGAACAGGTTGTGGAGAAATTCGGCGCAAAATACGGCGCGGAGAAGTTTTTTGCGGATGAGTCGCTGGTGCGGTTAGCGCATGGAGAGTATCCGCAGGAAGCGTGGGAGAAAAGCTATTCCACCCGTTTTATGGAATGTAATTACACCACGGCGGATCACGCGGCATTTAAAAATGATGATTCCATGAGAATGATTTGGGGTGAAATGCCGCCGGATTATATTCCGGCCATTGGCGGATATGGGGTGATTGTGCTGTTAGAGACTACGGTACGCCGTAGCTTCGACGCTCCCTTTCTGTTCGTTCCGCACATTGCCTTAAAACCGTATGTCCGGATTGAGAGGGAACTTACGGCAAAGGAATACGCGGCATGGATGGAGAAGATTGCCAAGGAGGGATGATAAAATGGATGACTTCGATTTAACTTCGTATGAGGATATTTACTCAGAAATAAAGGAAATGCTCTTGCTGTCGCGCAATCAGGCATATAGCGCGGTCAATTTTGCGATGGTGCAGGCCTATTGGCAGATTGGGCGCATTATCATAGAACACGAGCAGGACGGAAATGTGCGGGCCGGTTACGGAAAAGCTGTGCTGCAGGAGTTGTCCAGCCGTTTGACCAAGGACTTTGGCAAAGGCTTTTCTGTGCGGACATTGCAGCAGATGAAGAAATTTTATGTGATGTTTCCAAATACGAACGCACTGCGTTCGCAATTGACATGGACGCACTATCGCCTCCTGTTGTCGGTGGAAAACGAGCAGGCAAGGCGGTGGTATATGGATGAGGCAATCGCATCCGCATGGTCGAGCCGCCAATTAGAACGGCAGATTTCTACATTGTATTATGAGCGCCTTCTTGCAAGTAGAGATCAAACGCCCGTGAGAGATGAAGCTATGGAACTTACAGCTCCTTTGACTGCGGAGAACTTCATTAAAGATCCTTATGTGCTCGAGTTTCTTGACCTGAAAAATTATCCGGCACTGCGGGAGTCGGATTTGGAATAGGCATTGATTGATAAATTGCAGGAATTCCTACTGGAGTTGGGGCGCGGTTTCTGTTTTGCCGCCAGACAGAAACTGATGCGCTATGAAGACGAGGATCTTTATCTTGACCTCGTGTTTTATCACAGTATCTTGAAATGCCATGTGCTGATTGATCTGAAAATCGGCAAGCTGACTCACGGTGACATCGGACAGATGGATAGTTACATTCGGATGTTCGATGCGCTTTACAAAAACGAGGATGACAATCCCACCATTGGCATCATCCTGTGTTCCCAGAAGAATGAGGCAATCGTCAAATACTCTGTTTTGAATGATGCCCAACAGGTTTTCGCTTCGCGCTATCGTTTTGCACTGCCTACTGCTGAAGAATTACAGCATGAAATTGAAGCTGAGCGCAGACGGATTGAGGAGCAGGAGGGATGAGTATGTCGGGAATTACAAACACAAGAGGAAGTGGCCTAGAAGCCCTCATTGTAAAATATTTGGTTGAGCAGAACGGTTATGAAGAGGGAAATAATGCCGATTATCTTGGTATGGGAAAATAATAAGTAGAGGGAAAGGGGCTGTATCGGCTTTTTCCTGTATCACACCAAGAAAATGTTCATTGACAACAAAATAGTAACGTGTGTGCCGCGTTCGGTCGAAAAGATAAGAGAAGGCAGGTAGTAAAGGACAGGGATGTTCCGTGGGCATGGAACGGGTGAAAACATATGTATGGATTTCGGGAGTTTGCCAGGCACCTGCCAATAAAAAACCATGGAAGGGAGATTCATATGAGAGTAGAGAACGGAAATAACGCGGCAGGCGCATCGGGCGCAGGAATCATGATGGCTGCAGGGATGCTCGGTCAAAGTGAGGATGCGCAGTCAAAGAGCATTCGGAAACAGATAGAGGAAAAGCAGCAGGAGCTTTCCGAATTGTCCTCCAAGGAGGATATGAGTCCTGAGGAAAAAATGAAAAAGCGTCAAGAGCTGACAAAGGAAATCTCCGATTTGAATATGCAGCTCAGACAGCATCAGATGGAAAAACGGATGCTGGAAAGAGCGGAGAAGCAGAAACAGAGCCAAAATGCACAGAATGCAGGGGCGCAGGGAGCGGGGAGCGCATCTAAGGGAAAGGGTAAGACACAGGCAGCAGGTCTTTCTACAGAGGGGATGTCCGCGATGCTTTCCGCTGACGCTTCCATGAAGCAGGCAAAGGTACAGGGCAGTGTCTCGAACAAAATGGAAAACCGCGCAGGCGTATTAGAGTCGGAGATCAAGCTTGATTCCGCTCGTGGAGGTTCGACGGAGGGAAAAGAGGCCGCACTCGCAGATGTGAGGGCAAGGGCTGAAAATGCGGCGAATGCGCAGGCGGGTTCACTGCGCGAGGCAAATGAAAGCGCACGCGAGGCGGCGGAAGCGGAGCGCAGCAATACCGCGGAGCGCACGGAGAAGACGGAGCGCAGCCAAACGGAACATGGCGGACAGTCGAAAAATGCGGAAAAAACAAATACGGAAGACATGGATTCTGCAAAGGGGAACCCTGTCCAAAAAACAGAAGCCGGGCAGGATGAAAATAAAAATGCACAGGGAATGGCAGGTAACATGGATATCGGAAGGGAAAAATCACAGTCAGAGCTGTACCCTCCGGTAGATGTCAGGATTTGACAGACGGGAAAAGATTTCTATAAAGTATGAGAGTGTAGAAAAAAGTGTACAAGTTAGCGATAACTTGTACACTTTTTACGTATGAGTGCAAATGAAAATTTATTGAAAAAATGGATTGACATTCCATCGGGTGGAAGGTATATGGTTAATACAAATCTTGTGAGGAAGGGCGGTTTTCATACGCTATGAAAATCAATGAAGTCGAGCAGTTAGTCGGCATCACGAAAAAGAACATTCGTTTTTATGAAGAGAAAGGGCTGTTAGAACCGAAGCGGCAGGTGCAGAACGGATATCGCGACTACTCGGAGGAGGACGTCGATATGCTAAAGCGGATCAAGCTTCTGCGGAAGCTCTCAGTTCCGATCGAGGAGATCAAAAAACTGCAGACGAAGCATATGACGCTGGAGGACTGCTTAAGAAGGCATGAGATTTCCCTTGCACGGGAGGAAAAGAATCTTGCACAGATTCGTGAACTATGTACGGAGCTTACCGAAACCGGTGCGGAGTTTGAAACACTTCCCACCGAGGAGCTGCTTGCGGGGATGGAAGACAGGGAGAAAGGGGGGACGCGTCTGATGAACGTGACTGCAACGGATATGAGGAGAAAAAAGAAAATTGCGCCGCTTATTGTGGCGGCTGGGGTGACGCTGTATATGGCGGTGCTTCTGGTGTTCGTCATAGCAGGAATTTTTTATTCGGGAGAATCGATACCGGGCGCGGTGATTCCGTTTATCGTCGTTGTCATCATCATGCCGCTGGTTGTGATCGGCGGGATTTTGATTGCCGTGCGTGAGCGGTTAAAAGAGATCGGGAACGGAGAAGAGGATGATGCGGCAAAATATTAAGGAGGGAACAAAGATGCTGTTATTAAGTATTGAATATGTGCCGGGAAAAGAGATTGAGGCACTCGGAATGGTAAAGGGAACAACGGTAAGAGCAAAGAATATCGGACGAGATTTTTTATCGGGCATGAAAAATCTGGTAGGCGGAGAAATCACCGCGTATACGGAGATGCTCAACGAGGCGCGTTCCATTGCGATCAAGCGGATGGTGGATGAGGCGGAGGCGATCGGTGCGGATGCGGTCATTGGGATCATGTACGGTTCTTCGCAGATCATGTCCGGTGCGGCGGAAATCATCGCTTACGGTACGGCGGTGAAATTTAAGGCATAAGTGTGAGAAAGGTTCGCTCTCACATATTGTTTGTGCCGGCTGCGCCGGCATGACGCGAAGTATGAAAGGTGCTGTATGATGTTATTTGGGGAAGCGCTGATCAAAGGGCTTCCTTTAGAAAGAATCAGGGCGCACAGACAACAGTCTGTGCGCCTTGATTGTTTGCGTGAAACAAGAATTGGAAAAAGCGGTGTTAATTTCTGGCAATGTTCACCACTTCATATCCGGCATCCGCGATCGCCTGCTTCAGCGTATCGTCAGAGAGGTCGTCTGTCGGGGTGATGCTTGCGCTTTTTCCTGCCAGATCGACGCTTACCGATGAGACGGGCAGCTTCCCGAGCGCTTCTTCCACGTGCTTTTTGCAATGCTCGCACATCATTCCTTCAATGCTTAATGTGATTGTCATAGTTGTTTCCTCCTTATTTTGAGCCTCTGTAGAGGCTTTAGTTACAATTGGCGCGGTGTCGGCAGGGGCGATCTCGTCTGTCGGAATGCCGTCTGCGCGTACGGTTTCGTCTGCCGGAATGCCGCCTGTGCGTATCGTTGGCTTAAAAAGCCGCAGGCGCAGAGCGTTGGTGACAACGCAGACGCTGCTTAAGCTCATAGCCGCGGCGCCGAACATCGGCGTCAGCCTTAAGTGAAGCGGCGCGTACAGAACGCCCGCCGCGAGCGGGATGCCGATGCAGTTATAGAAAAATGCCCAAAACAGATTTTGACGGATATTGCGGATGACCGCTTTGCTTAAGCGGATGGCCGTTACCGCGTCAAGCAGATCATTGCGGATCAGCACAGCGTCTGCGCTTTCAATCGCGACCTCGGTCCCTGCGCCGATGGCAATGCCGACGTCCGCAGTCGCAAGAGCCGGTGCGTCATTGATGCCGTCCCCGATCATGGCGACGATGTGCCCTTGATCTTTAAGCGTGCGGATATGTCGTTCCTTATCCTGCGGAAGTACACCGGCGATCACGGACGAAACGCCCGTCTGTTTTTGAATCGCCCCCGCAACGCGTTCGTTGTCACCTGTCAGCATGACCGTGCGGATATGCATATCGTGTAAGAGGCGGATGGCTTGCGCGCTTGTCGGCTTTACAACGTCAGCGACGGCAATGATGCCGAGAAAACGGGTATCCGATGTAAATAAAAGCGGTGTTTTGCCCTCGTCGGAGAGCGCTTCCACACGCTGACGAACCTCCTGCGTGATGCATGAGACAGGCAGATTTAAGTTGCCCGAATAATAGCGGATGCCATCAATCACGGCGCTGATGCCCTGACCGGGAAGCAGCGTAAAATCCGTCGTCTCTGCATAGGATGGGGGCGTATCGCTGAGTGTGGAAATATACGACAGCACCGCATCGGCAAGCGGATGTTCGCTTTTATGCTCTAAGGAGGCTGCGATGCGGAGTAGTTCTTCTTTTGTGCAGTCATAGGGAAGTACGTCGGTCACATGCGGTTTTCCCTCGGTGATGGTTCCTGTTTTGTCCAATACGACTGTGTCGATATGGTGCGCCGTCTCCAACGCTTCTCCCGATTTGATCAGGATGCCGTTTTCCGCGCCCTTACCCGTCCCGACCATGATCGCGACCGGGGTTGCTAAGCCGAGCGCGCACGGGCAGGAGATCACGAGAACGCTGATGCCGAAAGAGAGCGCGGATTCAAAATCCGCTCCGGCGAGCATCCAGATGAGGATTGTTACAAGCGCGATGAGCATGACGACCGGAACAAAAATGCCGGACACCTTATCGGCAAGGCGCGCGATCGGCGCTTTGCTGGAGGACGCTTCCTCCACAAGGCGGATGATCTGCTGAATGGTCGTGTCCTCACCGACCCGTTGTGCTTTCATCTGAAAATAGCCGTTTTGGTTCATAGAGGCGGAGATTACGGCGTCTCCTTCTTTTTTTTCTACGGGAAGACTCTCTCCGGTGATCGGAGATTCGTCCAGTGAGGTGTGACCGCTCACGATCACGCCGTCTACCGGAACGCGCGCGCCGGGCTTGACAATGACCGTGTCACCGACCGCAACAAGAGAGACGGGAATTTCCTGCTCCGTTCCGTCACGCATAACGAGCGCCGTACGCGGAGAAAGATCCATCAGTTTTTCGATTGCGCTGCTTGTTTTGCCCTTGGAGCGCGCCTCTAAAAATTTTCCGAGCGTGATCAGCGTGACGATCATGCCCGCCGATTCAAAATAAATATCGGACAGGTAGTGTGACACAAGCGCGATATTGCCGTGCCCGAGTCCGTAGCCGATGCGGTAGAGCGCGAATAAACCGTAAACGGTGGATGCGGTGGAGCCGAGTGCGATCAGGGTGTCCATATTCGGCGCAACGTGAAACAGGTTACGGAACCCGTTGATATAATAGCTTCGGTTCAAATATAGAATAGGAAGCAAAAGTAAAAATTGGGTCAGTACGTTGACGACAGCATTCTGCTCCCCGTCAAACAGCGCAGAGACAAAGTGCGGGATCGGCAGTCCGAACATATGTCGGAACATGCCGTGCATGGACACATACATCATCGGGATCAAAAAAACAAATGACCAGACGAGGCGCTTTTTCATGCTGCGGATCTGTTTTTCATTCACATTCTCGGACGGCGTTTTTTCCGCATGCTGCATGGAGGCGGGACTGTGATCCGTGTTTCCCGGATTCATCGACGCGGAGGATAGTCCGGCGCCGTACCCGGCTTTCTCGATGGCGGAGATGATCTCGCCGGAGGAGAGCTGATCTGCGTCGTACTCAATATTCATGCGGTTGGTGAGGAGATTCACGCTCACTTTTTCAACACCGGGAAGCTTTGCTGCAGTCTTTTCCACGCGTGCGGAGCAGGCGGAGCATGTCATTCCCGTAATGTCATAGATTTCTTTGTTCATGATAGAATTCACTTTCTTTTCTATTTCATTAATTTTTGCAGTGTTGCGCAGAGTTCGTCAACGGCCGCGTCGTTTCCACTCTTAATGTCCTCCGTCACACAGCTCTTGATATGGCGGGTGAGCAGTTCGCGGTTAAAGGCATTGAGCGCCGACTGCACGGCGCTGACCTGCGTGAGAATATCCACACAGTAGCGCTCGTCATCCACCATTTGGCGGATGCCGCGGATCTGTCCTTCGATGCGGTTTAGCCGGTTTGTGAGAGAGCGGTATTCTTCTTTCGAACGATGCTTGTGCCGTTCGCATTCTGCGCAGCCCTTGCTGCAGGCGGTGCATGTCGCTTCATTTTCCATAGTGAACCTCCGCAGGAAACGCTTTGACTTATAGGAAATTATCCGATCCCAGAAGAATTGCTTACACAATTCTTCGAAAGAATGGCGCAAGGCGCCATTCTTTTTTAGTATGGGTTCTTTTGCAAATTATTTATTATAATAAGGAAGAAAAAATGGTACTTCACAAAAATACCATGCTTGATATACCCTGGTGGGGTATATAAAATATAACACAGACTGCTAGGTTCGTCAATGGCTTTTTTAGGGGAGTATCTTTTCAAGCATTCCTCACTTTTGTGATTGGATACTATATTGTAAGACCGTCCGGTTTGCATTATCATTGTATCAAAAAATAAAATCACATAAAAGGAACCTATTATGAAACATGTAAAATGCTATATTCCGGAATATCCCAGACCACAGTTTGTCAGAAACGATTGGCTGAATTTGAACGGCGAGTGGGCGTTTGCTTTGGGAGATGAAACCGATGCCGCGGATGCGCTTGCGGGCAGACTTGACCGAAAGATCAATGTTCCATTCACATACGAGACCGAGCTTAGCGGGATCCACGATACCGCACAGCACAATACGGTGTGGTATTCCCGTAAAATTTTGGGAAAAGAAGGTAAGCGCACGATCTTAAATTTTGAAGGCGCAGATTATGTTACCGAAGTGTATATAAACGGCATACTCGCGGGAACGCATAAGGGCGCGTATACACGTTTCTCTTTTGATGTGACCGATCTCCTTCTCGATCATACGGGCATACTTACCGTAAAGTGCACCGATGACGACCTGCCTGTTCAGGTCAGGGGCAAGCAGCGCTGGGAGGCGCAGAGCTTCGGCTGTTGGTATGTACAGACTACAGGGATATGGAAAACCGTATGGCTTGAATATGTAGACGATGTAAGACTTACAAAGCTTAAAATAACCCCCGATATAAGCGACAGCTCCGTTACGTTTGACATGGCTGTGAATAAGCCCGCAGATGATGTTGAGGTAAAAATAGCGGTAAGCTTTGACGGCAGACCCGTGCAGACGGTATCTGTGATTGCGGGAGATATTGACAACACCGTAAAGGTTCGTCTTGACAGCAGGAGCATTACTTATCAGGCGGAGCAGTGGTGTCTCTGGAATCCCGCGTTGTATGACGTTGAGGTGACCGTAAGCAAGAGCGGCAGAGAAGCCGATAGGGTAGGCAGCTATTTCGGACTGAGGGAATTTACCGTCAGGAACGGAAAAATACTGCTCAACGGCGGACCGTTCTATTCGAAGCTTGTACTCGATCAGGGGTATTGGAAAAAATCGGGAATGACACCCCCAAGCGAGCAGGCGATCATTGACGATATCCGGCTTGCAAAGGAAATGGGCTTCAACGGCGTTCGCAAGCACCAGAAAAACGAGGATGAGCGTTTTTACTATTACGCCGATATTATGGGCTTCGTGGTATGGTGCGAGCTCCCTTCCAATCATTGGTTCAGCGACGAGGCTGTAAAGGAGATTTCCGCGGAGTGGCTTGACATCGTTACGCAGAATCACAATCACCCGTCGCTGGTAACATGGGTGCTCTTTAATGAAAGCTGGGGCGTCAGGGGCATTGCTTCAAATCTCAGGCAGCAGAATTTTGCCGAGGGGCTTTACCATATGACCAAAAGCATCGACCCAATGCGTCCTGTTATCTCAAACGACGGCTGGTATCATGCAAAGAGCGATGTTCTCACGCTCCACCACTATGAGCAGGACAGCAATTGGCTTACGCACTTTTATGACACCAGGGAAAAGCTTACTGACGGCTATTGCGGAAACTCGCAGCTTCTGCCCTTTGCCGCCGGATTTAAATATGAGGGTCAGCCCATCATTTTCACCGAGTTCGGCGGAACCCATTATGCACATGACGAGGGCTGGGGTTATGGGGCTTCGGTGCACACGGACGAGGAATTTTTGGAGCGCTTCGGCTCACTGATAAAGGCTGTGAAGAATGTGGATATAAGCGGATACTGCTATACACAGCTGACAGATGTTGAACAGGAGACCAACGGTCTGCTTTCCGTTGACAGAATACCAAAGGTTCCCATAGAAAAAATAGCGGAGATCATGAAGTGAGGAGCGAGAGCATGAGCAATAGAATCGATACACCCGTAAATCCCAAGTCGCAGAAGTGCGTCGGAAACGTGCTGAAATATCTGTCCGATATTTCGTTTGATAAAGTTATAACCGGTCAGCACACCCAGACCATGGCGATGGAGGAATTTCATCATATTAAAAAAATAACAGGCCATGAGCCTGCTTTGCTGGGATTTGAGCTGTTGTCCTATTCCCCGAACATCAATTATCTCGATACCGATGAGGAATGTATGACCGAGGTAGCCAACAATTACGGCACCTTAAAAAGAGCGTGGGAATGGGCCGAAAGGAAAGGACTTATCACATTTACATGGCATTGGTTTTCGCCGCTTGGCGGGCGTTCCAAAGCTTTTTTCTCAGACAATACCGACTTTGACGCAAGCAGGGCGGTGATTGACGGAACGCCTGAAAACAAGGCGCTGCTATCTGATATGGATATGATGGCGGGACTGCTTCGTCCGTTTTGCGATAAGGGCATACCAATACTTTGGAGACCGTTCCATGAGGGAGACGGCAACTGGTTCTGGTGGGGCGTAAAGGGACCCGAGGTCGTGAAGAAGCTCTACCGTATGATGTATGACAGGTACACAGGTCTGCACGGTCTGAATAATCTCATATGGGTGTGGAATACCGCTGAACGCGAGTGCTACCCGGGCGATGATGTGGTGGATATTATTTCAAAGGATATCTATCCCCCGAATCACGTTCACACAGCCTGCTCAGATGAATACAATAAGCTGATAAAAATAACCGAACAGCCGAAGATCACTTTGATCGGAGAGATCGGCAGTATGCCTGATCTTAACGAAATACACGATCTTGGGCTTGGCTGGGTAAGCTATATGACATGGTCGGGCGCGTTCTGCCTTACGGAGGAGACCAATCGCTTTGAATATCTGAAAAAGCTATATGAAAGTCCCTATGCTGTGACAAAGGAAACGCTGCCCGAATTATATTAAAATGTATCCCTAATACCTTTTGGGGCGCACGCCGGTTTTTTGCAGGAAGATATTAGAGAAATAGTGTTCGTCCGCAAAATTCAGGCGGCAGGCGATTTCCTTTACCGTCAGCGAGGAATTTTTCAGAAGCAGCTTTGCGGTTTCTATCTTGCGTGTGAGGATATAGTCGTAAGGCGTTATGCCATAGGCTTTTTTGAACACACGGTTGACCTGCGAAGATGAAATATTTACGTACTTCGACAACGCTTCTATGTTCAGTCTTTCATAAATATTACGGTCTATATATGATTTGATTTCGGATGCAGCGCCTTTTTGGCTGTGATTCGGATCGGGCATGATGCTGTCGCGTATCTTTATGATCAGTTTGTGGAAAACAAGAGCGCACTGCGAATGGATTTCATTCAGAGCCAGCTCTTTATTTTCGCATAGGTCAAGAAATTCACGGAAAAAAGGAAACGCGTCGATCCCCTTGACGACAAGAGTGCCCGTAATGCCATAAACATGGATAAGCTCATCGCACAGCGTACCGCTGATGTTGAACCATATTTTTTCAAAAGGGTCTTCGGGCATCGAGCGATAATCGTGATCCGCGCCTTTGGGAAGAACGTACAGGTCGCCTTCGGACGGGTAATTTGTGATACCGTCCACGGTAACGATACCGCCGCCCTTTATGACATACTCGAAGCAGTGGATGTATGAATTTTTTCGAGTGATATGATAATTGGGGTCGGGATAGGTGATACCTGCCATTTCGATGTAGAACGGTCTGTCCTGATCGTCAAAGGTCTCGCCGAATGAGATGATATGCTCCATGAATGTATTCCTCACTTTTTTAACTGTTATCCGTAATTATACCATACATTGCACTGCTTTTCGGTAAGAATGGAGGATTTTTATGAAAAACTTCCTTAAATATGTCAATATAAAGCAGGGAACGCTTTCCGAGCCGAGATTTTCCACGGGAAACACGTTGCCACTGACCTGCGCTCCATTTGGTATGAATAGTTTTTCCATTCAGACAAGGGCAGGCGGCGGGGGCTGGTTTTATTCACCGCTGCACAGACAGACGGAGGGCATACGGCTTACGCACCAGCCAAGCCCGTGGGTCAGAGATTATGCGCATTTTGTGTTTATGCCGCAAAGCGGAGAGCCGTATGTTACCGAGGACAGCCGCAGTTCCTCTTTTGACGAGAAGGAGTTTTCTCCCGCCTGCACGGAGATCTATTTCAAACGGTATTTTGCGCAGATGGGTATTGTTCCCACTGAACGGGGCGCGATCATAAAGATACGCTGGGATACCGCAAAGACGCCGAGGCTTGCCGTGCTGCCCTTTGAGTTTCCGACAGAGCTTGTCCTCGACCCCGGCAGTCGAATGCTTACGGGCTTCACCAACGCTTACGGCGACGGCACCCGGAAGGATTTTAAATTTTATTTTTGTATGAAATTTGACAAGCCCGTAAATGCTTCCGAAACCGTTATTACAAAAAATTCGGGCGGTACTAAGCAGGGAATTTCATGCAGCGGCACAGGCACTGGGATGAACATTGCCTTTGATATTCCGCAGGGCGGGGAGCTTATCGTCCGGCTTGGAACTTCGTATATTTCTCCCGAATATGCCGTGAGAAATCTCAGCGAGGTCAGCGGCAGGACGTATGAGCAGGTCAAAGCCGGGACCGAAGAGCAATGGAATTCCCTGTTGTCTAAAATAGAAATAGAGGATTCCGAAGAACGGATGCGCACCTTTTATTCCTGCCTGTACCGCTGCTTTATTTTCCCGCGGATTTTTTATGAGTATGACGAGCTTGGCAGGGCGGTGCACTATAATACAAAAAGCGGGGAGATATGCGGCGGCAAAATGTTTGTTGACAACGGCTTCTGGGATGTTTACCGAACCCTTTATCCTCTGCTGACGCTGATCGTTCCCGAGCATATCAGTGAGATCATGGAGGGATATCTGAATTTCTATAAGGAGCAGGGGTGGCTGCCGAAATGGCTGTCTCCCGGTGAGCGGGGCATTATGCCCGGCACACTGATAGACGCCGCTCTTGCGGACTGCGCCGTAAAAGGCTTGCTCACGAAGGAACAGATGAAGCTTGCCCTTGACGGGATGCTTCAAAATGCCAATACGGCAAGCGGTACCCATCTTTGCGGGCGCATTGGCGTGGAGGACTATGTAAGGCTCGGCTATGTGCCGAACGATAAATACGGCGAGAGCGTGAACAATTCCCTTGACGCTTATTACTGCGACTGGTGTATCGCTCAGCTTGCGGAAAAGCTGAACATTACGGATATATGCGGTGAATATATGACAAGGTCGCAGGGGTATCAAAAGCTGTTTGACAGCGAGACTGGCTTTCTCAGAGGTCTGAGTGCAAAAGGAGAGCGGAAGCCCGATTTTTCACCCTTTGAATGGGGCGGCGATTACTGCGAGGGCGGCGCATATCAGAACGGATTTGCCGTATATCATGACATAGAGGGTCTTGCGGAGCTTTACGGCGGCAGAGAAAAATTTGAAGAAAAGCTTGATGAACTGTTTACCGCTCCCGCGTTTTTTGAGATTGGCACGTACCCTTGCGAGATACATGAAATGACGGAGATGGCGGCTGCCGATTTCGGGCAGTGCGCAATTTCAAATCAGCCGAGTATGCATCTGCCGTACCTGTATTCAGCGATCGGAAGCATAGGAAAAACGGCAGACCATGTGCGCCGGATGCTGAGAGAGGGCTACAATGAAAATGTTTTCCCCGGTGACGAGGACAACGGCTCAATGAGCGCATGGTATATTTTGGGCGTACTTGGTTTTTATCCTGTCTGCCCGGGAAGCGGTGGGTATGTCTTGGGTGTGTGCAATGCACGGAAGATCACCGTTATGCTTGGCAGCGGGAATCTTCTCCATATTATGGATGAAACAGACGGCAGCAGCGCCTTCAGAGTAAGCTTTAACGGCACGGAGATGACGGAAAATTTGATTGCCCACGATAAGCTTATGCAGGGCGGCACACTTAGATTTTATATGGAGGTATGAATGATGAATCCAATCGTAGACGGCTGGTATGCCGACCCCGAAGCACGGTATTTTGAAGGAAGATATTATATTTACGTTACAAAATCCTTCTCCGCCTATGGCGACCAGATGAACATTGACTGTTTTTCATCGGAAGATCTGACACATTGGGAAAAGCACTCCGATATTATTGATATGAGCGGTTATCAGCACGTTTATAGAGCGGTATGGGCGCCAACTGCCATAGAGAAGAACGGAAAATATTATCTTATTTTTGCAAGCAATGATATTCAGAGTGATGACGAGGTTGGCGGGTTGGAGATCGCGGTTTCGGATTCACCGACGGGGCCGTTCAGAAATCTGACCGGAACGCCTTTGATCGACCGTTTCATCAACTACGCGCAGCCGATAGACGCGCATCTTTTCAAAGACGACGACGGAAGAATTTATCTTTATTACGGCGGCTGGCAGCACTGCAATGCGGCTTTGATGAATGAGGAGATGAACGGCTTTGTACCGCTTGAAAAGGGCAGTCTTTTCAAGGCTGTTACACCGAACGGCTATGTCGAAGCGCCCTGTATGCTTAAACGGGGCGGCGTGTACCATTTCATGTGGTCGGAGGGCGACTGGGTCAACGGAACCTATCGCGTTTGCGAAAGCTGCAGCAGATTCCCGCTTGAAATCAATCCAAACGGAAAGAGGATACTCAGCAATTCGGAAATTGCCGAGGGTGCGGGACATAACAGCTATATCAATATTCAGGGTACGGATGACTGGCTGATCGTTTACCACAGGCGTATCATCGGCGACAACGAAGCGGGACACAGAGTTCTGTGCATAGATAAATTGAATTTTGACGGCAATGAAATGCTGCCTGTTATAATGACCTGACGGAGGTTTTATGATGAGTATCGTTTTCAGCAGACTGAATGCTATCATTGGCGGTTCCGGCCGTAATCGCCAATCCCTGTACAACCCCCTTTCCTTCCATCGGAAAGGCGTAGGAAGGTTCAACCATATCGCTGTCCAAGCAGTTCAAGGCAGAAACCGGCAGACAAACTATCATATGTATGACACTGGATACAGCATCATTCGATTCCGTTCCTCCTATTCCAAACTGTGCAATTTGTATTTTACCTATGAACTGGCACGCCGTCTTCAAAACAGCGGCAAGTGGAAACTGTGTTTGTAGATGAGAGAGGGGGTATCACAATTATGGCTGACCATCAACAATTCCCTGAAGGTATCAGATTTTTCCCAGAGTATCTTTCCGATGAGAAGACGAGACAGATTCAGACGACTCCTTCTCCGCTGCCGGAGGGCTATCCTTTGGAGAATACCGGATTTACGGTAGAGTGATTAATGCAGATTGATGAGATCAGCCTGGGATGAAGCAAAGAACCGGGTTATCCATCAAACAAACTGAGAATGATACAGTGTACTGTAAAATCCATCCTGCTTCAGCAATTCCTGATGGGTTCCCTGTTCGGTGATTTCCCCATCTCGAACCACAAGTATGGTATCGGCATTTTGGATGGTGGACAGCCGGTGAGCGATTACAAAGCTGGTCCTGCCCTTCATCAGTTCGTTCATAGCCTCCTGAATCTGAATTTCCGTCCGGGAATCCACATTGGATGTGGCCTCGTCCAGAATCAGCATCGGAGCGTCGGACAGAAATGCCCTTGCAATGGTGATCAACTGCCGCTGTCCCTTGGAGATGTTTACCCCATCGCCCGAAAGCAAAGTATCATACCCGTCGGGGAGGCTTTCAATGTACCCATCGATTTTAGCGGACCTGGCTGCCGCCTTCACTTCCTCCAGAGTTGCGTTTTCTCTGCCGTATACAATGTTCTCAAAAATAGTGCCATGGAAAAGCCATGTATCCTGAAGCACCATGGTAAAGCTGCGCCTCAGATCTGCCCGCTTGATTTTCAGCGACGGTACGCCGTCTACACGGATCTCACCGGAGGCGGGATCGTAAAACCGCATCAACAGATTGATGATTGTGGTTTTACCTGCGCCGGTGGGACCTACAATGGCGATCATCTGTCCCGGTTTTGCTGTTACGGAAACATTGTGCAAAATGGTAGTGTCTTTTTTATAACCGAAGGTAATATCATCCAGCTCCACCTGCCCGTTTACCCGCTCCATATCCCGGGCATCGGAGGCATCTGCCGGTTCCGGCTCCTCATCCAGCACCTTAAATACCCGCTCCGCAGCGGAGAAAGCGGACTGAAATTCATGAAGAATATTGGAAAATTCGTTGATAGGACCTGCGAATTTTCTGGAATACTGGACAAACTGCGCCACTCCTCCCAGCGTGATGAACAAAACGGAGCCTGCCTGAACCAGATCGTTTTCGGAGTACATATATAAAATACCGCCGAAAATGGCCACCAGAGAAAGGGATGCATTATTGATCAGGTTGATGGTGGGGAACAGCAGGGATGCGTTGTACTCCGCATTGTAGAATGCTTCCATTGCACCGTCATTATGCTTGTTGAACCTGCCGGAGATTACATCCTGCCGCCCGTAGGCCCGGATGCTGGCGGAACCGGAAAGCATTTCTTCCGCATACCCGTTCAGTTCGCCGTATTTTCGGGAACGTGCGCTGAACAGGGGGCGCACTTTTTTAGAGCGGTATCTTGTAAACAGGATCGAAATCGGTACAGCGAGTACAAAGATTAATATCATCGGTCTGGAAATTTCCCACATAAATAGCAGGGATCCCACGACAGTATAAATACTTGTCATTACCTGCACCAGATCGTTGGACAGGGAAGTATTTACCGTGTCGATATCGTAGGAAATACGGCTGATGATGTCGCCGGTGGCATTTGTGTCAAAGTAGTTTACCGGCAGTGTATTCAGCTTCTCGAAGACCTGCTTGCGCATGATATATACGATGCGCTGGCTTAAGTTTACCATAATGATTGACAGAAAATAAGCAATCATGGCAGAACCTGCGTAGCAGAAGATCATTTTGATCACGTTGTCCCATACTGTAGGAAAATCGACTCCGGAGGACAGGCTGATAGCATCGATGGCTGCACCGGAGTATCTGGGTCCCAAAAGGGACATCTGGTTAGAGACCAGTGTCAATATGACGGCAAGTAAAAACAGCGGCCACTGCTTCAGAATATATCCGCCCAGCCGGATTATGATCTTTTTATTGTCGCGTTTGTGCTGTGGTGTTTTATGATTAGTCAAGGAAAGCACCTCCCATCTGAGAATCACTGATCTGTCGGTATTCTGCGCAGTTTTCCAACAGATCTTCATGTTTTCCGCGGCCGATGACCCTGCCCTCATCCAGTACCAGGATCGGGTCGCAGCTTTTGACGGAGCTGACCCGCTGTGCCGCGGTAATAATGGAAGAGGGGCATTCCATGGTAGAATCGGACATGGATTCCCTCAGCGCCTGACGTAGGTTCGCATCGGTCTTATAATCCAGCGCTGAGGAGGAATCGTCCAAAATCAGGATGCTGGGATGGGCGGCAATGGCCCGGGCAATCAAAATGCGCTGCCGCTGGCCGCCGGAGAGATTCGTTCCCTTGGAGGAAATCATATGCTGAAACCCGTCAGGCATAGCGGAGATGAAGTCATAAGCTTGAGCAATCTTTGCGGCGCGGACAATATCCTCATGGCTGATCTCCCTGCCAAACCGGATGTTTTCCTCAATGGTATCCGCATAAAGAAAATCGTTTTGCAGCGCCACGCCAAACATGGAGGTCAGTTCCTCTTTCGTGTAGGAGGATATCTTTTTGCCGTCGATGCGGATGGTGCCGGAATCTGTATCGTAAAAACGGAGCAGCAGCTTGACAACAGTGGACTTACCGCTGCCGGTAGCGCCGATGATGCCGAGCGTGCCTCCCTTGGGAACGCTGAATGTGATATTCTCAAGATTCGGCTTTTTACCAAGATAGGAGAAGGTCACGTTTTCAAAGGAAATTTTAGAGGAGGGGTCTCCTTTACCGTCATCCTCTGTCAGTGGGAAGGAATCCGGCATATCTAAAACCTCACTGATCCTGTTGGCGGAAGCGGCACATTTTGTGTACATGATGAACATACGGGAGAGGGACATCAGCGCCATGGAGATTAAAGTAAAATACTGGGTAAATGCAATCACCGTAGCCGCGGAAGAGGTACCTGCCGATACCCGGTAGGCCGCAACGGCGATTACCCCAGCAATTCCCAGATTCATGAGCAGCGTCATAATGGGATTTACTGCATTCATTACAATACTTGCATGACGTTCCTGTTTGGTGAGCGTATAGTTGTAACCGTCGTAGCGGCGGTTCTCATAGTCATTTTTGGAAAGAGCCTTAATGACCCGAACGCCCAGTACATCCTCACGCACGACCCGGATCATATCGTCAGTGGATTTCTGCACTTTGGTGTACAGCGGAACGCCGCGGCGTGCCACACTGTAGACAGTAATAAAAATAAAAGGCATGGTAGCGATCATCACCAGAGCCAGTGCACTGTCCATGAACAGAGAGATCCCGACACCGCCCAGCAGAAGAATCGGCGCGCGGATACCCATGCGCTGTATCATTCCGATAAAATTCTGTACGTTATAGGTATCAGAGGTGGTACGGGATTCCAGAGAGGGGATCGTGAACTGATCCGTATCACGGGCGGAAAGGTACAGGGTTTTTGAAAACAGATCCTTTCGCATTGCCATGGAAAAATCGGCGGTGACCTTTGCCGCCATCCGGTTTGCGGTCACATTGCCGACACAGGCGGCCACCGAGCAGAGGATCATGATGACCCCGTACAGTACGATCCGGGAAATTTCCATGGTAATAATGACATGTTCCAGTATATAAGTCAGGATAAACGGAATCAAAAGCTCTGCAAGAGTGCCCAGAATTTTAATGGTAATTCCCAGCATCATTCTCCTTTTATAAGGCGCCAGATAGGAAAATATTCGTTTCAACTGAATGTACCTCCAACTCATCTGTAATCTTTTTCGCATTTTGCTCCATCCGGGACAGCACTCTGTGGAACACCTCCAGTTCCTCCGGAGAGACATTTTCCGTCAGGCGGGCATTCCATTCTTTGTTGGCAAGCTGTACCTTGGGGTAGAGTTCCAGCATTTTTTTCGTTGGGTTCACCAGATACTGTCGTTTGTCCTTCTCGTTGGGAAGGCGGGTGATGTAGCCGTGTTTTTCTAAGTGGGCAAGCGCTCTTGCCACGGTGCTTTTATCCAGACAGATTGCCCGGGCAAGTTCATCCTGTGAGCGGCCGGGCTTATAACAGATAGCCAGCACAAAAGCATAGTGGTTGGGACCAAGGCTTTCTGCAGAGATTGTTTTTTTTCGATACATTGCCTGACTGCGGCTGATATTGTTTAACGTTTTCATTGTTGCAGGCATAAAAATCTCCTTTTTTGTTGTTCAAACAACAGTTGATATTGCAACTATTTTACAATATAATTGATACAGCGTCAATGATCAGAGGAAAAAAGATCATCCATCCCAATGTTACGTTTCGGTCCCAGCGATTTTTCCGGATCGTATTGAATACGGCAAACGCCCGTGGTAAAATGCAAAGAAATGAATCGGAAGTTACGGAGCTGATACAATTGATAGAATTACGGACGATTAATGAAGTGAATTATGAACAGTGTTTTCACTTAAAGGCGAGCGTTGAAAATGAAAGCTTTGTAGATTCAGTCACTTATTCTTTAGCAGAAGCATGGGTCTTTTACAAGGATACCAGACCGTTTGCAATTTATGACGACGATAAAGTGATTGGATTTGTTTCAATGTATGTCGGAGAGGAAAACTACCAAATCATAAATTTTTTGATTGATGATGCTTTTCAAAAAAATGGATTGGGAACAAAAGCGGCAAAAATTTGCATTCAATTTTTAAAACATGAGTATGGAGCAAAAATAGTTTCCGTCCCGGTAGAGCTGAAAAATATGGTCGCGCAAAGGTTTTGGAGAAAGTTAGGATTTGTATTTTCCGATAATGTCGAAGACGGATACATTTTTATGAGATTAGCATTATAATAAAATGCGTGGATAATGTAAGCCGATACTATTTATTGAAAATTTGGATAAATTCGCGTTTCGTGGAGGAAAAATAATGATCAGGCTTGAAAGTGTAGATCCCGGGAATTGGAGATTGGGTCTGAAAGTTTCGGAATCGCAAAAGGGATTTGGATCTGATGATATGCGACTGCTGGCGAGGACGTATGATTTTAGCCAATTATTTATAGATGAACGCTATCAGGGGAAGGGTTTTGGAACCGAAGCGGCGAAGCAAATTCTTAGAATGATGGAATCGGATGGCAGGTATGATAAGGTGATCTTATGTTATATTGACGGTAATGAAGCCGCAAGAAATATGTATGAGAAGTTGGGCTTTTATCTGACCGGAGAGTGCGATGAAGATGAGATCATGATGGAGAAGGTATTAACTTGAATGATTCAATGGAGTTACCGCACAAGTGGCTATACGGAAACGTATAGCCACTTGTAATGGGGAGGTATCTACAGATTATTCCGCCCTGATCCGTATGACGCTTACCGAATACGCCGGCGCGGCATAGGTAAATTCCGCGGCAATCTCCATCGTATATTCCCGCGGATAGAGCTTTTCCGGCTCCTCAAAGGAATTGACATCGGAAAGACTGTCACCGTTCATAACCGTAACCAGAGCTTCACCGGAAATGTTTTCAATATGAAATCCGTCTAAAACCACGGCGATCGGAATCTCTTCTTCCGTTATATTGACAAATTTTAATAGGATATCCCCGTTTTCATCCACACTTGCCGTTTCATAAATACACTCCGTTGCCTGCTGCGTATAATCCACATACAGGGTATCGTCAATGTAACATTTGATATTGTTTCCCTCCACGACCACCTTTAAGCGGTAGACTTGATTTTTCTTCAGAACCAGATTCCTCACCGTTCCGGTAATCTGTCCGCTTTTAGAATTGCCCGTAACAATCTGCAGACAGGAAACGGTATTCCCCCATCCGCCGACGTTCCAGAAAATATTGTTGCCGGAATCCTTAACGCAAACCGGAATCAAGAACCCTTCGTTTCCGCCCAGAATTTCTGCATCCACGGTAAGCGTATAGTTGCTCCAGGAAGTATCACCGACATAAACAACATCGCCCGTGTTTGTATCAAAGGGCGATCCCGTATGTTTCTGCACGAGTTTTCCGTCACGGATGCTCCATTCGCCCTCGTGATCCGTAAAACCGTCTTCGCGTAAGGTATCGTCGCTTTCAAAATCCGTATGATATAGCACGGAGCCGTCCGCGTTGGAGGTCACGGTCAGATTATCATAGGAAACAGAGGTCATCCACGAGCCAAGCCCGACGGCGCCGGACAGCCCGCTTTCCTGTGCGCTTCCGGTCATTTCAAGCTCTGTGGGCAGCACCCTGGTTCCGACATTTTGCGCGAACATTTTCTGAACATAGTAATTCGGCGTTCCGTACAGGGAATGATTAGAAAAGAAGATCATATCCGGCGTCCACTGATTACTTGTGCCATTCCCAAACAGGGGCGCGTAGCACGCCATTTCGACCACATCCCCGTTCCTCTCAAGTCCTGTCATATACGCTGCCTCCGCAAGCGCCGCATACAGGGTATTGGACTGCGCTGCATATTCTCCCAGAAATACCCTTGCCTGAGCATCCCTGTCATAGGAATCATAACGATGTACATTTGTTAAAAACCAATTCGGAGATTCATAATAATGCTCGTCTACGAGCGTTGTAACAGAATCCGGATAGTCCTCAATATAGAACCATCCCTCCGTACTGCCGGAAGCGGTACCGTTTGCCACGATCAATTCGATATCTCCGTACAGATCCGGATTTTCCACAGCGGCGGTTTCAAACGCTTCCACAAATTCCCTGTAGTGCGCATGATATTCACTCTGCCACTGTTCATTTCCGATTGCGATATATTTCAATCGGAAAGGTTCCTCATGCCCCATCCGGATGCGTACGCTGCCCCAGTAGGTATCAGCACCGCCCCTGCAGAATTCCACAAGATCCAGAGCATCCTGCACATATTGCCGGAACTCGTCACTGCTTAGTGCATACACGATATATTTCGGACTTTGTACCTCACAGGTCATCCCGGCATTCAAAACAGGGACCGGAAGACAATCCAGCGCCTCACAGAGCTCAAAATATTCATAAAAGCCGATGCCATAGGTGGTGTAGTATGGATTGGCGGCCGTTCCGGACCAAATATCCCTGCCCTGTGGGCGCACTGCCACGTCCCCCGTCGTTATTTCACCGTTTATCGTAAATTCCATTCCGTTTCCGATGGAATCCTTCCAGCGGTAAATGCTTTCTTCATCCTTTCCCTCGATCACACAGCCGCCGGGGAAACGTAAAAAGGAAGGATGTAAGGCTTCCAGATATGCTCCGATGTCTTTTCGGATGGGCAGATTTTGATAGGTATCTACGGGCATCATGGAAACCATATCCACGCAGATCGAGCCCATGCGAATCTCAACAGAAAGACGCAGATTTTGGTTTGCAGATGCAGAGGGCGTCAAAATGACTTCCTGTCTGGTCCACTGATCCGATATACCGTCAATATAAGCCTGTGCATAGACGGTTCCGTTCCCGTCCCGAAGCGAGATCCGTATATCCCCCTCATAACCCGGAATCGGCTCCATCCCGGAGGCATCCGCGCCCATAGATTCGAGATCGGATTGCATCGCGCTCCTCACATATAGGGAAACACAGTAGCTCTCCCCGGATGTAACGGCAAGACCGTCCAGGTATCCTACATTGCAGATACCATAATAGAGGTCATTGGAGGAAAGCCCATTATAAGAAATAACGGCATAGTTTGGATTTGCTTCGTTCAGACAGCTCCCCTGCTCACTTCCGTCCACTACCTCAAAATTGACATATTCGTCATTTTCATTCAGCCATCCGTGTTTCTTTTCGCTCGCGGCAGCCGGACCGTACTCAAAGGAACGATTCTTGACCAGTTCCGCATACAGACCGCCGTCAACCGCATAATTGATATCTTCCAAAAACAAGCCATAGAGGGTATCTGAAATTCTGCCGGAATCATCCTCCTCGGAAGCATTCACATGCACCGTATAGGATGCGGACAGCAGGCTCTTCGAGTCCGGATTTTCCGACGTGTCTTCCGATGAGCCATCAGAATTTCCCACTGCCGTATTGCCGGAACCTCCGTTTCCCATATCCGTCTCATCGGCAGCGGTTTCTGCGGAACCGCACCCGTATAAGGAACAAGCTGCGGCCATGCCGAGACCGAGTACAGCCGCCTTGATCAATCGCTTTTTGATTGTTCTTCGCATTTTTCATCCTCCCTGCTGAATTTTCGAGCCTATTATATCATGAATCTTCGATTCATGATCGACATTCGCCGCTCGCCGAATGAGTGAACTCATTCTTCTCGCTAACGCTCATTATATTACCTAACCTCGCAAACCCGCGCTTACGCGCCTATTATATCATAAATCTCCAACTCATGATCGGCATTCACAAAGATTTTCCTAAAATAGTACTTGCAAAATCTCATATCAGGTATTATAATTCATGACAGTACAGTAATCAAATAGTACGTTAAACCGATGAAGCGAAGATAAAAACAGAATCTGCACTCACAGAGAGACCGGGGAGCTGAGATCCGGTCAGACCGCAGCCTGTTAAATGGATCGCGGAGGGCATAGTCAACAGAGCCGCAGGCTCCCAGTATTCTATGACGTGAGGCTTACGTTAGCAGCCGGGGATATGATGGTATCTCTAATGAGAGTATGACGGAAAGCGGGCGCATGGCCGGATCGGGAAGGCAGCGCGGACGCAGAACGCATATAGCAGGGTGGCACCGCGGGTAAAATGATAAACTCGTCCTTGATGACAGATAACTGTTGTTGAGGGCGTTTTTTTTGCGCGATAAGCGCAGCATTTCACGTCTGCTTAGCGCGATAAGCATATGAAGCAAAGAAGGAGGAATGAGAAATGTATTATCCCACACTGGAGGAGGCGGAACGGATCGTTCAGAACGGAGATTATCGGGCGATTCCGATCAGCACGGAAATCTACTCGGACAGCAGAACGCCGATCGAGGTGCTTCGGAGCTTAAAAAAGGTCAGCAGGCATTGTTATATTTTAGAAAGCGTGGAGCAGACAAGAAGGTGGGGACGCGATACCTTTCTCGGATACGAGCCGCGGCTGGAAATTTCCTGTCTGAATCATCAGATGACGATCAAAAGCGGCATCACGCAGACGGAGGAGGTTACGCATCCCGGCGCTTATATCAGAGAGATTTTAGCGCAGTACAAAAGTCCGCGGCTGAAGGGACTGCCGCCGTTTACCGGGGGACTGGTCGGATATTTTTCCTATGATTATATCAAGTACAGTGAGCCGACCTTAAAGCTTGGCGCAAAGGACTGCGAAGGGTTCCGCGATGTGGATTTGATGCTGTTTGATAAGGTGATCGCATTTGATAATCTCAGGCAGAAGATCATTTTGATCGTGAATGCAAAGACGGATGATTTAGAGACGGCGTATCCGCGCGCCATCCGTGAGCTGAAGGAAATGGCGGCGCTTGTGCGGGGCGGAGAGAAGGCGGCGGTCGCGCCGCTTATGCTGACCTCGGAGTATCGTTATCTTTTTTCAAAAGAAGAATACTGTGAGATGGTGGTTCAGGCAAAGAATCATATCCGCGAGGGCGATATTTTTCAGGTTGTGCTCTCGAACCGTGTGGAGGCGGACATGGAGGGGAGTCTGTTTGATGCTTACCGCGTGCTGAGGACGACCAACCCGTCGCCGTATATGTTCTATTTTTCCAGTGACGATATTGAGATCGCGGGCGCGTCACCGGAAACGCTTGTGAAGCTGGAGGACGGGAAGCTTTATACCTATCCGCTTGCGGGAACAAGGCCGCGCGGGGCAACGCCGGAAGAAGATGAGGCGCTGGAGAAAGAATTGCTTGCGGATGAAAAAGAACGGTCCGAGCACAATATGCTCGTCGATCTGGGCAGGAATGACATCGGAAAGATCAGTAAGATCGGCAGTGTCAAGGTGGAGCAGTATATGAACATTGAGCGTTACTCCCATGTCATGCATATCGGTTCTACCGTATCCGGCATGGAGAGGGACGACAAGGATGCGCTTGACGCGGTGGACGCGATTTTGCCGGCGGGGACGCTTTCGGGAGCGCCGAAGCTGCGCGCCTGTGAGATCATCAACGAGCTGGAGGATAATAAGCGCGGCATTTACGGCGGTGCGATCGGCTATCTGGATTTTACGGGAAACATGGATACCTGTATCGGTATCCGCCTGGCGTTCGCCAAAAACGGAAAGGTGTTTATCCGAAGCGGCGCGGGTATCGTTGCGGACAGCGTTCCGGAGAACGAATATCAGGAGTGTATCAACAAGGCGAAAGCGGTCATGCAGGCGATAGAGACGGCGAAAGGAGGAATCGATCATGATATTGCTGATTGATAATTACGACAGCTTTTCCTACAATCTGTATCAGCTGATCGGCGCGGTGTGCGAAAATATCCGCGTGATCCGAAACGATGAGATGACCGTATCGGAAATTGAGGCGCTCTCCCCACAGCTCATCGTGCTCTCGCCGGGACCGGGTAAACCGGCGGATGCGGGCGTTTGTGTGGAGGTCGTGAAACAGCTTGCAGGCAAAATTCCGATCTTTGGGGTCTGTCTCGGACATCAGGTGATCTGTGAGGCGTTCGGCGCGACCGTCACCTATGCAAAAGAACTGATGCACGGGAAGACGAGTGTGGTCACCGTGGACACGGACAGCGTTCTGTTTGCGGGATTTCCGAAGGAGTGTCCGGTGGCGCGCTATCATTCGCTTGCCGCGGATCGAGAGACCATCCCGCCCGAACTGAAAGTAACAGCGCAGACGGACGATGCGCAGGTGATGGCGGTTGAGCATGTGCGTTATCCGGTTTACGGCGTGCAGTTTCATCCAGAGTCGGTTTTGACGGAATCGGGGCTTGAAATGATAAAGAATCTATATAAGAGCTTAGTGTGAGAAGAATTTTTAACCGCTCACAGCAAAAGTTGTTGAGATGAAATAAGAAGGCAATCTGGCGAAAGGAGAACAACCATGATTAAAGAAGCAATTTTACAATTGGCAAAAAAAGAGGACATCGGTTATGATACGGCGAAGGCGGTCATGAACGAGATCATGAGCGGAGAGGCGAGCGAAGTACAAAAGAGTGCGTACTTAACGGCGCTCAGCATGAAGGGCGAGACAATCGAGGAGATCACAGGATCGGCGGAGGAAATGAGAAACCACTGCACGAGACTGCTTCATGACATGGATGTGCTTGAAATCGTCGGAACGGGCGGTGACGGCTCCAATTCCTTCAATATTTCCACAACTTCAGCAATCGTGATCGCCGCGGCGGGAGTTCCGGTGGCAAAGCACGGAAACAGGGCAGCGAGCAGTAAGTGCGGCGCGGCGGATGTGTTGGAGGCGCTCGGTGTAAATATCATGATCTCACCGGCAAAGAGCGCGCAGCTCTTAAAGGAGATCAATATCTGTTTCCTGTTTGCACAAAATTATCATATTTCGATGAAGCATGTTGGACCGATCCGAAAAGAATTAGGAATTCGAACAGTGTTCAATATTTTGGGACCGCTGGCGAATCCGGCG
Organism: Lachnospiraceae bacterium; assembly: GCA_014804755.1. Taxonomy (GTDB): domain Bacteria; phylum Bacillota; class Clostridia; order Lachnospirales; family Lachnospiraceae; genus DLAJ01. The sequence goes on from JAAUZE010000026.1 coordinate 99,738, forward strand.
GGCGCGAACATGCAGGTGATGGGCGTGTATGAGGAAGCGCTTGTGGAGCCGCTTGCACATGTGCTCTGTAATCTCGGCGTGAAAAACGCGCTTGTTGTTTACGGGCAGGATAAGCTTGACGAGATTTCGATGGCTGCGCCGACGACGGTATGCGAGGTGCGCGGCGATTCCTACAAGACTTACACGATCACGCCGGAGCAGTTCGGCTTTACAACTTGTGACAAAGAGGCGCTTTTAGGCGGTACGCCCGCGGAGAATGCGGCGATCACGCGTGCGATCTTAGACGGTACGGAAACGGGCGCGAAGCGCGGCGCGGTACTGTTGAACGCGGGCGCAGGACTCTTTGTTGCCGGAAAAGCGGCGGATATGGCCGGTGGTATTGCGTTGGCGGCGGAAATGATCGACAGCGGAAAAGCATACCGCAAGCTGGAGGAGTTTGCGGCGCGCTCGAACGAATAGAGAGAGTCCGCGGCTATGCGGGGATGGGAAAAAGTGAGGGCAAAGCTATGATTTTAGATGAGATTGCGGAGCGGACGAGGGAACGGATCGCACAGCGCAAAAAGGAACTGCCGTTTGAAAAACTGAAAGAACAGGCAGAGCAGCTTCCTGCGGACACGGGCTTTCCGTTTGCGAAGGCGCTGCGCGGGGAGGAGCTTCAATTTATCTGCGAAGTGAAAAAAGCATCCCCGTCGAAGGGCTTGATCGCGGAACATTTTCCTTATATAGAGATCGCACGGGCATATGAGCAGGCGGGAGCCGCGGCAATTTCCGTGCTGACAGAACCGTTCTATTTTCAGGGGAGCAACGAGTATTTAAGGGAAATCGTGCAGACGGTGAACATTCCGGTGCTGCGCAAAGACTTTACGGTGGACGAGTACATGATCTATGAGGCGAAGGCGCTTGGCGCAAGCGCGGTGCTTTTGATCTGCGCCATCCTAAATGACGACGAGCTGAACCGCTATCATGCGCTGGCGGCATCGCTCGGGCTGTCGGCGCTCGTGGAAGTGCATGACGAGGAGGAGGCGCGCCGCGCGCTTCGGGCAGGCGCGAAGATCATCGGCGTCAATAACCGGAATCTCAAGGATTTTACGGTGGACATTTCCAATTCGTTACGGATTCGTCCGCTGATACCGCAGGAGGTGGTTTTTGTTTCCGAAAGCGGGATGAAGACAGGAGCGGATATTCAGGCGCTCCGTGAAAACGGAACGGACGCGGTGCTGATCGGGGAAACGTTGATGAGAAGTCCGGATAAGAGGGCAGCGCTCGCAAAGCTGCGCGCGGGTATGTGAGATGTGTAAGACGGAAAATGCCGGTAAAAGTAAATGATATGCCGGAACATCGGCAGAGCAGAACGGTGCGGTTGGCGATAATCGGCACAGGCGGAAAGGAAACGGTGAAACATGAGTAAAGGAAGATACGGAATCTATGGCGGTCAGTATATCGGCGAGACGCTGATGAACGAGATCATTCATTTGGAAGAGCAGTATGAATTTTATAAAAACGATGCCGCATTTTTAGGCGAGCTGGATGAGCTGATGCGTAATTACGCGGGGCGCCCGTCGCTGCTCTATTACGCGGAACGGATGACGGAGGACTTAGGCGGCGCGAAGATCTATTTAAAGCGCGAGGACTTGAATCATACCGGCTCGCACAAGATCAATAACGTTTTGGGGCAGGTGCTGATGGCAAAAAAAATGGGCAAGACGCGCGTGATCGCAGAGACGGGCGCGGGACAGCATGGCGTGGCGACGGCGACGGCAGCGGCATTGCTGAACTTAGAGTGCGAGGTGTTCATGGGAAAAGAGGACACGGTCAGGCAGGCGCTCAATGTATACCGCATGGAGCTTTTAGGAGCAAAGGTTCATGCCGTGACGACCGGAACGATGACGTTAAAGGATGCCGTCAACGCGGCGATGATGGAGTGGAGCGCGCGCATGGAGGATACGCATTATGTACTCGGTTCCGTGATGGGACCCCATCCGTTCCCGATGATGGTGCGGGACTTCCAAAGCGTCATCGGAAAGGAGACAAAAGAGCAGATGCTTGCACGTGAGGGAAAGCTTCCGGCGGCGGTCGTTGCGTGTGTGGGCGGCGGCAGCAATTCGATGGGAATGTTTCATCCGTTTATTGAGGACAAAGAGGTGAAGCTGATCGGCTGTGAGGCTGCGGGCAAAGGTGTGGATACCGAGCTGCATGCCGCGACGATCGCAAAGGGTTCGCTCGGCGTTTTCCATGGAATGAAATCTCTTTTTTGTCAAAATGAGCAGGGGCAGATCGCGCCGGTTTATTCCATATCGGCGGGCTTAGATTATCCGGGCATCGGACCCGAGCATGCATATCTGCATGACAGCGGCAGAGCACAGTATGTTCCGGTAACGGACGATGAGGCGGTAGATGCGTTTGAATATCTGGCGCGGACGGAAGGGATTATCTGCGCCATTGAGAGCGCGCATGCCGTTGCGCATGTGAGAAAGATCGCAAAAGATTATGCTAAGGAGGACTGCATCGTGATCTGTCTTTCGGGACGCGGAGACAAGGACGTTGCGGCGATCGCAAGATACAGGGGGGTGGATATTCATGAGTAAGATCGCACAGGCATTTGCAAACGGAAAGGCATTTATCCCGTTTCTGACGGCGGGAGATCCGACTGCGGATAAAACCGTGGAGTTCATTTTGGAGATGGTACGGGCGGGTGCAGACTTAATCGAGATCGGCATTCCGTTTTCTGACCCGACCGCTGAGGGGGAGGTCATTCAGAACGCGAATGTCCGCGCCTTAAAAGCGGGTATCACGACGGACGGCGTGTTTGAGATCGTGCGGCAGGTGCGCCAGAAGACGCAGATACCGATTGTTTTTTTGACGTATCTGAATCCCGTATTCCATTACGGCTACGACGCGTTCCTTGCGCGCTGCAGGGAGCTTGGAGTGGACGGTATCATCTGCCCGGACTTACCGTATGAGGAGAAAAAAGAATTATCCGACGTGGCGGTAGGGTATGATGTGGATATCATTTCGCTGATCGCGCCGACGTCCGAGGAGCGGATTCAGATGATCGCGCGCGAGGCGACGGGCTATATTTACCTCATTTCTTCGAAGGGCGTTACGGGCGTGCGAAGCGAGATCACGACCGATATCGGAAAGATGGCAGAGAGTGTCCGTGAGGTGACGAAGGTGCCCTGCGCGGTCGGTTTCGGCATCAGCACGCCCGAGCAGGCGGCTGATATGGCGGGGAAATCGGACGGCGCGATCGTGGGAAGCGCCATCGTAAAGATGATTGCGCAGTATGGCGAGGCAGCAGGCGGACATGTCTATGAATATGTCAAAAAAATGAAGGATGCGCTGAGGGATATTTAACTTGATATCGCTTTGTGATGAGCCCACCGGGATATCCGGTGGGTTTTGTGATTGTGAAGTTCTTCGTTTGGACTTATGATAAAGGCATGGATGCAGACAAAATTTTCAGACAAAATTTTTATATGGAAAATAAAAAAATTTATTTTTTTTGTAACGAAAATGCGCTTTGATTGTCTAACCCATGAGAGCAAGGGGGGATTGATGTGGATTTTGACGGACTGTATCAGACCTATTATATGAGTGTGTATTCTTATGTCATGACAATTGTAAAAAGCGCGCATTTGGCGGAGGAGATCACACAGCAGACCTTTTATCAGGCGCTGCGCAGTCTGCCGGAGTTTGACGGGAAGTCTAGTCAGTTCACATGGCTCTGCGCGATCGCGAAGAACACGGCGTATAATGAGTTAAAAAGGCAGTCCCGTTTTCGGACGGAATTATCGGAAGAGGAGCTGCCGGCAGCGGAGGGTGTGGAACAGGTGGCGGAGGAAGAGGTTCTGACGCTTCGCATTCATCAGGTTCTGCATGAAATGGAGGAACCGTACAAAGAGGTTTTTCAACTTCGTGTATTTGGGGAACTGTCTTTTGCGAAGATTGGTATGATCTTCGGAAAAACGGAGAATTGGGCAAGAGTAACTTATCACCGTGCAAAATGTAAGCTACAGGAAAGGGTGAATGACAATGAATGATAAAAAATATCCATGCGGTCTGGTGCGGGATTTACTGCCTCTTTATCGTGATCATGTGTGCGGCGAGGAAAGTCGCCGGATAGTGGAGGAGCATTTGCAGGAATGCGGCGAGTGTACGCGGCTGTCAAAACAGATGGAGGACGGCAGCGTAGAGCGCATGCTGAAGCAGGAGGCGGGTGACGTATTAGAGCATCACAGGAAAAAAGAAAAGCGCGCTGCCGTGACGGCGGGCATGGTCACGTCGGGAATCCTGATGATTCCGGTGATCGTGTGCTTTATCTGCAATTTGGCGACAGGACATGCGCTTGACTGGTTTTTTATCGTGTTGACGGCGCTGCTCGTCGTCGCGAGCATCACGGTGGTGCCGATGCTTGCAAACGGTCGCCGTTTTTTAAAAACTATCCTCAGTTTTACGGGATCCCTGTTGGTGCTGCTGCTCACCTGCTGTATTTATACGCGGGGGCGTTGGTTTCTTGTGGCGGCGGTACCCGTGGTTTTCGGTTTGTCCGTGATTTTTTTACCGTTTATCTTAAGACAGACGCCGCTTCCGGAACCGCTCTGTCATCAGAAAGGAATGATCGTGATGCTGTGGGATACGCTGTGGCTTTACGGTATCATTATTGTATGCGGATTTTACGGCGGCGGTGCGCATTACTGGCATAATGCGCTTCTGATCACGTCATGGTGCCTGCTGCTTCCGTGGGCGGTCTTTATGACGGCGCGGTATGCAAAGTGCCATCCGCTCACGAAAGCGGGGATAATTCTTGTGATCCTCGGGTGCTTCAACGGAACCATAAACGATGTGATCACGCAGGTGATATTGCCGAAAGGCACCATGTATGCCCCGTCTTTCGTGCGGGCCGTCACGCGGGGGCGTCTGATCGACTGGTCAAGCTGGCAGAGTCGCGACGATACGATCATTCTATTGACAATGATCGGATTCGTAACGGTTGGGGCGGTATGTATTGCGGCGGGGATTGCATGCGGCAGAGGAAAGAAGCAGGGAGAAGCAGCAGGAGGAAACGGCAACGGCTGTTAAGATGGTGTTTTTGTTTTATCGGATAGGGGGGTTAGGTTGTAAGTGCAGCAGGCGGATACGCTTGTCTGCACTTATTTTTTGGGGACAATAGTAAATTCCACAGCATGGGAAGAATCGCAAAGGGGATTCTAAAAGCGTGTAGGATCCGGTCCTTTAGGCATAGTGGTTGACAAATTCGGGAATGGAATGCTACTCTTAAAATACAGTTTAAGTAACTTGTAAACGGATTTGTGAAAATAAGGATGACTATGAGTAAAATCAAGAAAATGGTATTGGGAATTGCTTTGGCAAAGTTACAACTGCATATGTTTCAAGAGCTAACTGGGCCGGGTGGCAATATGTAAGCGGCTATGCGGAAGGTTATGCAGATGGTAGTTTGGTAGCTAAAACAGGAACAGTATACGCATAACGAAGGGGAACGCAAGGATGAAAAAAGAAATCCATTTTACAGGCGGCATAAAACTTCTCTGTGTGCTGGCGGCAGGATTATTTCTGCTGTCAGCTTGTGGAAAAACAGAAGAGAAGAGTGCGGAGGAAACTGTGCTGGAGGCCGGATTCGGCGTCAGTAACTCTGATTTCGAATACTATGATGTAGCGGAATCGGAAAAGGGATATTATTTTTGGGAACAAATGAGCACCGTTGTGGACTATCCACTGCTGATGTTTAGGGATAAAGGCTCCGGGAACGTAGTGCCTCTGTGCAATAAACCGGACTGCATGCATGATGTACACGAATGTAATGCCTATTTTCCGGGCATAGATTTTGTGGAGGATGGGATTGACAAATTTTATCTCCAGTATTATGAAGGAAGTCTCTATGCGGTCGGGCTTAGTTCGGATTGGTATGTCACTCTTTTCCGTATTATGGCGGACGGATCTGAATGGGAAATTGATACAAAGCTGTATAAGACGGACTATTCTACAGGGCAGTGGCATACACCGGATATACTGATTATTGATGGGTATGTGTATTTTGTTGATCGTAAACAAAAAATGATGAAGCTTGAGCGTGTGCCGTTGGGGGGCGGAACGGTGGAGGTTGTCTTTGAAGGGGACAGCAATGCTGAGGAAGTTCAGGTTTATCGGATGAAAAGCCAGGATGGAGCCTTGTTTTTTCAAGCGCTTGAATTTGTGGACGGAAACTTTGATCACGCTACGGGAGGATTATACCGATACGATTTTGATGTCGGGCAGTGCGGCTTGATAAAAGAGGGTCTTTCTGGTCCCTATTCCGTGCAAAATGGTTTGGTATATTATGGGAGTACGGATGGGCTTTGCTGTTATTCCATACAGGATGGGACTATGGAAATTTTGACGGATCAGCCGATGGATGTTCCTAATATAACCCTCACAAATAAGTATATCATTCTCTTTGATCAGATAGGAGACGGTATCCTATATATCTATGATCATGAGGGAAAGGAGCTTGCCGAAGTTTCCAGCGATTTGAAACCGAGCTGGTATTTTGGCGGTAATTCGGATATGCTGTTTGGAGAATGCAGGGGGGATGAAAGCTTTCGATTGTGTTTTATGGATTTGAATCGTCCTTTTGAGGAGTTACAGTGGGAAGGACTGAAGTAGGATGAATTCATAAGTATACTAAATTATGATTCGGATGTGTGCATGGAATGGAAGAAAAGGGAAACAAGTTCGGTGGCTGAAACAGGAACAGCATACGCATAACGAAGGGGAATATAAGGATGAAAAAAGAAATTCATTTTACAGGCGGCATAAAACCTCTCTGTGTGTTGGCGGCAGGATTATTCCTGCTGTCAGCTTGCGGGAGAAGCGGGCAGGAAGAGGAACAGAAACAGGCGGGAGAGGGCGCGGTCGTGGTGATGGAGACCGACACCGTCGACACTGATTTTGGGTTTCAATGTGTGGCGGAATCGGAGAAGGGATATTATATTTGGGGTTATAGTGCAGTAAACCCCGACCGTCAGATATCGATCAACATGCTGTTATTTAAGGACAAAGAGTCCGGGCGGATAGTGCCCCTGTGCAATAGACCGGATTGCGCGCATGTTGATGAAGAGTGTAACGCTTATTTCCCGCCTACGTCTTCTGCAATGGAGGGGGCGGACGGATTTTTGTATGACTATATTCAGTACTACGACGGGAGCCTTTATGTATCCGGGATGAGCGTGGACCGCTATGTCTCCCTTTACCGCATTGAGGCGGACGGGTCCGGCGACTGGGAGCTCAGCACGAAGGTGTTCAGGACGGACTATGACTGGGGAAGCGTTTTTTCCTATCCGGAGATACTGATCGCGGATGGCTATGTCTATTTTGTAGACTGGAACCAAAAGTGCCAGACGCTGGAGCGGATACCGCTTGGCGGGGGTACGGCGGAGGTGCTGTATGATGGACCGGATGGGGTATCGGAGGATATTTCGGCAACGGAGATCACCGAAGTGAAAAACATTGAGGGGTTTGTGTATTTCCTGACGATCAGTTATTTGGGAGATTCGGCTGAACTTGTGAATTCGGTGGGCGGACTGTACCAATGTGACATGGAAACCGGACAGTGCGTCAAGGCGAAGGATGGGTATGGAGGCCCTTGGTCCGTACACAACGGATACCTATATTACGGAGGCATGGAAGGGGAAGGGCTGTGCCGCTATTCGATGCGGGATGGGTCCGTGGAAATCCTTTCGGATGATCCGATTAATGTCCCGCAAATTGCCCTTACGCAAGATTATATCATTATCTGCGACCAAATGGCGGGGCGGCCTCCGTATGGGTACAGCTTGATCATTTATGATTATGATGGCAATAGGCTTGCCACAGTACCCAACAACATCTGGTTGAACAAGTTTTATGGAGGGAATTCTGAGATGCTGTTTGGAAGCTGGGGTGATGAAAGCGGTATGGGCGTGTGCTTTTTGGATCTGACGCTCCCATTTGAGGAATTACACTGGGAAAATTTTGCGGTGGACTAACGGATACAGAGCGTGTGTTTGAAACGATAGGACATGTAATATGGAATGGAAGAAAATTCTGGTAAACAGAAAACTTTTGAGCGTTATGATCGTGTTGTTTCTGCTTCAGATGATCGTCTTTTGGGAAGATTGCCAAAAAAACGACCGTATATGGATGGAACGACGCGACCAGCCTTACGAGGACTATCTGCGGGAAGAGGAAGAGCAGCATATTGATGCATATCATGCAGCCATGCAGGCGATCATGGATCAGGCGGATGAAATGAGCGGGATCAGTATTTTTGCGGAGGAGAATAGTTTCTCAAGCAGAAATCGCGCATCCACGAAGAAAGCGTTTGAACCGATGCTGGATGTGAATCTGACTTACGTGAAAGGGAGGACGATAACGGAATTCTTTTCGTTCCGATTCGGCGGATTGTGCGCGCTTGTCTGCGGAATGCTGGCTGCGTTTGAACTGGGAGAAATCAGGAAGAAGAGAGTGCGGGCCATTACTTTTCCGACGGAGTACGGAAGATTGCGATTGGCGTTTGAAAAAATAGGGGCGCTTTTCATCTGGGCCTTAATCCTTACATTTCTGTTTCAAACGAGTATCCTGTTAGAAGGAATGCTGCTATTTCATGAGAATCCGCTGCGGATATTATCCTGTCCGGCACAGACATTCGTTTGCTTTGCGTCATTCCCGCTGAAGATTACGGTATGGCAGGCGTTACTTCTTTATCTTCTGTATCGGACAATCATCCTATATGTGATCATGACGCTGGCATGGGCTGTCTCGGTAATTTTTGATCATGTGGTGTTGGCAGCCGGAGTCTGCGGGGGCGTTTTTGCGGTGGAGTATTTTCTGTATGCCAAAATAGATGATAACAATGTCTGGAAGCTGTTGAAATACTGTAATGTATGGTATCAGACCGCAGAGAACAGTTATTTTACGAAATATAAGAATCTGAATATTTTGGAATATGCGGTCAATAGAAACACCGCTATTTTGACAGCATTAGCGATCGCATATCTGTTTGGAGCAGCAGTTGGGATCGTGATTTGCTGCAGGCGCTATCCATGCAGCTCCAAAGTGAGCAGAATCCGGCAGACGGTAAGCGCGGTTAAGGTAAGAGTTGAGAGCATCAGGGGAAGGTTTTTGGAGAAGCTTTCTCTGACAGGAATGGAGACCTATAAGGCGCTGATTGCCCAAAGAGGGCTGGTGGCGATATTGCTGTTGGCAGTATTAATCTGTTATCGGGCGGATTTCACGCAGGTCAAACGCTCTACGCAGCAGGAGCTTTACTATGCGTTTATGGAGCGGTATCTGGGGGAGCCGGGGGAGGATTCCGACAGGGAGATCGCTCAGCTGGCAGACAAACTTGAACAGGTAGACATCACATTTGCGCAGCAGTATTCGGAAGCGGCCGATGGAGATACAATGATCGTGCTGGCGATGTGGTACGATTCTTTTGAGGAGGAGCGTCTGTTCTTAAAACAGATTCAGGAGCAGACGGAAAGTTTGAAAAACATATCGCAGGAAACCGGCATTGCCGTCTGGTATGTGAATTTATACGGCTATATACATTTATTACAGAATGATGATGCCATGCTGAATCTTGGTCTGCTTTTGGCGATCGTGTGGATTTGTTTAGGGATATACAACGGAGAAAACGGAAGCGGAATGGCATGTATGATCAATAGCAGCCATCGGGCAAAATTTTTATATCGGGTCAAGATCCGTGTTGCGATGATCCTGACATCGTTGGTGTATTTCATGGTTCTGTTGTTTGAAATCGTTTCAGTTTCGGTCGTGTATGGGATCACAGGAATCGGCGCGCCGGTACAGAGTATTTTGGATTTGTCCGATGTCCGTATTCATTGTACGATCTGGCAGTATTTCCTGATAAGATATGTGGTAAGGTGGGGGATTTATTTAGTAGTATGTATCTGTGTATGCAAGGCGTTGGAATTAGTCATATGTAAGAAGGGGTTATTCAATGGAATTAAAAGTAGAAAATCTGTCTAAAAGTTTTGGCGATGTGAAAGCCTTAAATCATATGAGTTTCACGTTTACGCCCGGGATCTATGGGATTCTCGGACCAAACGGGGCGGGGAAGAGTACGCTCATCAATTTGATCACGAACAATATTGCAAGACAGGAAGGCCAAATCTTTTGGAATGGTCAGGAGATTCTCAAAGGGAATAAGGATTATAGAAGAATCTTGGGATATATGCCGCAGCAGCAGGGGTATTACGAGGACTTTACAGCGGGCGCTTTTTTGATGTATATGGCGCACCTGAAAGGACTTGATAAAAAGACGGCAAAGAGCAGGTCGCAGGAGCTTTTGAAAATCTTTAATCTGGAATCGGCACGGAATAAACGGATCGGCGGATTTTCGGGCGGTATGAAGCAGCGACTGTTGCTGGCGCAGGCGCTCTTAAATGATCCGGAGCTTTTGATATTGGACGAGCCGACGGCGGGAGTCGATCCGGAGGAAAGGATTCATATTCGCAATTATATCAGTCAGATTGCAACAAACCGCATTGTGCTGCTGGCGACGCATATCGTTTCCGATATTGAAGCGATTGCAAAGGAGATTTTGCTCCTGAAATCAGGAAGCGTGGTAGAGACCGATACGCCGGGCAGGCTGATCGAAAAGGTGCGCAAATATGTATGGAATGTAGAGATTGCGGAGGCGGAGCTGTCGGATATGCAGGCACAATATCTGATCAGCAATCTCAGAAAAAATGAGAAAGGCCTGTCATTGAAGGTGATCAGTGAAGAACCACCCGCAAATGCGCAGCCGGAGAAGGCTGTCAATCTGGATGATGTTTACTTATTCTATATAACATATAATGGGTAAGCAATCAGGCAGCTGGCGGTAAGGGCAGCGTGCATTGCGGCGGCTAAGATAAGGTTTTTGATGAAAGCGTGGGAAGAATTGCAAGGAAAATACCCAAAAGTGTAGTATACTTCAATCATAGTAGTTGACAAGTGCAGGTGATAGTTCTCAAAATATAGTTTGAGTCACTTGTAAATGGATTTGTGAAAAGGAGGAGTTACTATGAGTAAGATCAAAAAAATGGTGTTGGGAATCGTTTTGGCAATGTGCGTATTTGGGGGCAGCGTGGGTACGTGTTATGCTGCGTCAGGCAGCATTGCGGTGGACATCACTGCGAGCCGGGCGTATGGAAAATTTGTGTATGGGGAAGCGGGACATGAGATTATGGTAACTGTTTATTATCAAGAAAGAACGTATTTCAGTGCCTATGTAGAGAATGGGCATGTCAGCGATGTTCAACACGGAAATGTTACGGAAGCGGTTGTATCAAGAAATAGTCCGTCCGGCTATCGTTACACGTGGGGACAGGCGTATGGTTTTGTAGACGGAGTTACGGTAATCAATTCAAGAGAGGTTGCAGTAAATTGATAAGCAGCGAAATTATTAAAAAAAATAATTGTCCAAGCGGTGTACGACTTCTCTGTGCGCTGACAGCAGGATTATTTCTGCTGTCAGCGTGCGGGAAGACAGAACAGAAGAGTGCGAATGGGGCAGACGCACCTATAGAGTCCGATTTTAACGCTTCTGGTTTCGAATATTGCCATGTGACTGAATCGGAAGAAGGATATTATTTTTGGGAACGCATGGATCAAAATCACTTCTATCCACGGCTGATGTTTATGGACAAAGAATCGGGCAGGGTAGTGCCATTATGCAATAAGCCAGACTGTGGGCATGATAATGAAGAATGCAACGCTTATTTCCCTTCTGTGAATGTGGGAGGGGATGGGATGTCTAAAGATCATATTCAATACTATGACGGAAGTCTCTATGCGGTCGGTTTCACTTCGGATGATTATGTGACTCTGTTCCGAATTAAGGCGGATGGCTCCGAATGGGAGACTAGTACAAAGCTTTACAGAACGGACTATGCCTCGACCGGGCATTGGCGCACACCGGATATATTGATCGAAGATGGTTATGTGTATTTTAATGATCGTAAACAAAAAAAGATGAAGCTCGTTCGGGTGCCGATTGGCGGCGGAGCGGAGGAGGTTCTCTTTGAGGGAGATGATGATGCTGTAGAAGTTCAGATTTATCGCATAAAGAGCAGTGAAGATGCTGTATTTTTTCAAGCGTATATCTTTTCGGATGAAAGTGTGGAACATGCAAAGGGCGGATTATATCAATACGACAAAACGGATGGGGAATACAGGCTTGTAAAAACAGAACTTGTTCAACCCTATTTCGTATGGAATGGTTGCGTGTACTACGGTAGCTCTGAGGGGATATGCTGTTATTCCATACAGGATGGAACTGTGGAAATTTTGGCGGATCAGCCAATCGAGGTTCCTTATATTACCCTTACGAAGAAGTATATCATTCTGTGTGACGATATGGTGGACGGCTATTTGATCATTTATGATTATGAAGGAACACAAATTGCTGTGGTCTCCTGTGATTTGAAACCAACATGGTATTTTGGGGGCAGTTCGGATTTGCTATTTGCAGAATGTGTGAGAGATAATGAAACAAGACTGTGCTTTTTGGACTTAACCCGCCCTGTTGATGAACTACAGTGGGAAGAACTGAAAGCGGATTAAATCCGCATTTTTTGGTAAATGGCGTCCGTTGTGTATTCTATTGCGCAGTTCGCGTAGATACAAGATGATAGTTTTATGAAGGGGTTGACAAATAAGTCAGGAAGATGTTAAACTCATAGAAATATCGTGAGGGAGTAGTTTGCATGTGCTTTTAGGGCGGATGATCGGTGAGGAGAGACGTTCGGAGCGCATGTGGTAAGTCAACATACTGACCGATGAGGTCTGGCTTATCTGAAATAACGAGACTCATGTATAGCCGTACCGGTTATGCAGGGAGTCTCTTTGTTTTTTTGTCCGGTATAGCATATGCTGTATCGGATTTTTTGCGCGATAAGCAGAGAAGCAAGGTGTTTCCTAGGTGTCTGCCGTGCTTGCACGAGCAGACACCTAGGAAATGCCTTGCGGCGAGCAACGCGAGCGTGGAACGCGAAGCGTTTCACGTCTGCTTATTGTATGTCTGCTTATCACGAGACGACCGTGCTTGCACGAGCAGACACCTAGGAAATGCCTTGCGGCGAGCAACGCGAGCGTGGAACGCGAAGCGTTTCACGTCTGCTTATCATGAGACGAATGTGCAAAAGGGCGGATTTAGAAAGGAGCGGGAGGATATCATGGGATTTTTGGAATTGTTTATCTTAGCGGTCGGACTGTCGATGGACGCGTTCGCGGTGTCCGTGTGCAAGGGCTTGGCGATGAAGAAGTGCAGTCTGAAAAGCGCGATGCTGTGCGGTGTGTGGTTTGGCGGATTTCAGGCGTTGATGCCGTTTATCGGCTATTTGCTCGGCTATCGTTTCCGCAGCTACATCACGGCAGTCGATCACTGGATCGCGTTTGTGCTGCTTTTGGTGATCGGTGTGAATATGATCAGGGAAGCATTCGGGAAAGAGGAGGAGGCAAACGCCGATATGGACGTGAAGACCATGTTTCTGATGGCGGTTGCCACAAGCATTGACGCGCTTGCTGTCGGAATTACCTTTGCGTTTCTGCCGGATACGAATATCCTTGCGGCAGTGCTGTTTATCGGATGCGTGACGTTTCTGCTTTCTACTGCGGGAGCGAAAATCGGTCACGCGTTCGGCGCAAAATACCGGTCAGGCGCGGAATGCGCGGGCGGCGTGATCCTGATCCTGCTCGGCATAAAGATTCTGTTAGAGCATCTCGGCGTATTCGGATGATAACAGATGGGAAATTTCGCGACCCTGGAAGAATTCCCTTTGGGAATTCTTCGAAAGAATCCGCCTAAGCGGATTCTTTTTTGGTCCACCGCCCGCTTGCGCCGCAGGGAAGAACAAGTCCGTTCCCGGTGACGGGAAGTCCAATCTCGTCCGCTTCCACCGTGCCGCCGAAGCGCGGCGTGAGGACGGTCCGCATCATATAGGTAAGGACTGCGGGCTGTAAGCCGGTTGTATAAGAGTTAATCAGGAAGAACAATGGCTGCTCGGACAAAAGAGCGCTTGTCAGTTCGATAAAAGGAAAGATGGAATCCTCCATTTTCCAAATCTCGCCCTTGGGACCTCTGCCGTAGGAGGGCGGGTCCATGATGATGGCGTCGTAGTGATTGCCCCTGCGTATCTCGCGTTCCGCGAATTTGACGCAGTCATCGACAAGCCAGCGGATGGGTGCATCGGAAAGCCCGGAAACCGCCGCGTTTTCCTTTGCCCATGTCACCATACCCTTTGAGGCATCCACATGCGTAACCGAAGCGCCGGCACGGGCGGCGGCAAGCGTTGCGCCCCCGGTGTAGGCGAAGAGATTTAACACCTTGACGGGGCGGTCTGCCGCTTTGATGAGCGCGGAGAACCAGTCCCAGTTTGCCGCCTGTTCGGGAAACAATCCGGTATGCTTAAAGCTGAACGGCTTTAAGCGGAAAGAAAGGGAGAGCGGCTCATAGGAAATCTGCCATTCCTCGGGAAGCGAATAAAATTCCCATTCTCCGCCGCCCTTACTGCTCCTGTGGTAATGACCATTTCTTTTTTTCCAGCCGGTATGGGTCTTCGGCGTATTCCATAGAACCTGCGGGTCGGGACGCACGAGAAGATAGTCCCCCCAGCGTTCCAGTTTTTCTCCGGATGAGGTATCCAGCACTTCATAATCCTTCCAATTTTCCGTGATCCACATGGTATCTGACTCCTTGGTTTTTGTATAGGTAACAGTTCAGCCCGCGCCATTCGCAAAGGCGCCGTTGGCGCTTTCCCGCAGCATAAGAATCGCTGCGCGATTCTTTGCAGCTAACTTTGCTCATTACATGGCGCTCGGCGCATGCATTTGCTCGGTCAAAAAAATGTGCAAGCACTTTTTTGACCTCGGCAATGCATGGCTGAACTGTTACAATAAATATACACAACCTATGGACATTTGGCAAATGATTGTTTATATTTGATGTAAAAAGAATGCGCGGCATTCTTTTTATTTGGAATAGATTCATTTCATAAAAGAGCGATCACGGGAGAACGGCCATGTATCGGATTTTGATTGTAGAGGATGACGAGGGGATTGCGCAAGGCGTGGAAAAGCAGATCAGCGGATGGGGCTTTGAGGTGCGCTGCGTCGTGAATTTCAGAAATGTGCTGGAGGAGTTTGGCGCGTTTGACCCGCAGCTTGTACTGCTCGACATCGGACTGCCGTTTTATAACGGGTATCACTGGTGCAGCGAGATCCGCAAGATTTCCAATGTGCCGATCATTTTTTTGTCTTCGGCATCGGATAATATGAATATTGTCATGGCGATGAATATGGGCGGGGATGATTTTATCACGAAGCCCTATGACAGCAATGTGCTGATCGCCAAGATTCAGGCGCTTTTGCGCAGAACCTATGATTTTTCGTCGGCACCCGCGGTCATGCGGCATCGTGGCGCCACCCTAAATATGGATGATGCGACGCTCTCCTACGAGGGGGAGAAGGTCGATCTGACGAAAAACGAGTACCGGATCTTACAGGCGCTTTTGGAGAAAAAAGGAAAGGTGGTCAGCAGAGATTCCCTCATGCAGAAGCTATGGGAATCGGATGAATTCGTGGATGAGAATACACTGACCGTCAATGTGACCAGGCTGCGCAAGAAGCTCTCCGCCGCGGGACTTGAGGATTTTATCACGACGAAGGTGGGAATGGGGTATTTGATACAATGAAGCGTTTTTGTGCCTATTTGGGTGTGCGGAAAAAAGTGATCAGAAATACGCTTCTGATCGTGGCGGCAGCGGTAGTCACGCTGATGCTGTATGAGGTGCCGTGGGAAGCGCTTGCCTATGTAATGGCGGAGTGCGCGGGAATCGGACTTGTCATCATGGTGACGGATTATGTCTCCTATCGCAGACGCTGTCTGCATCTGGAAGGAATGTTTAAGGAGATCTCGTTAAGCATCGAGCATCTTCCCGAACCTCAGGATGGCATCTGCAAAGCGTATGACGGACTGATACGTAAATTGTTTGAAGAGAAGATCCACATCGAGACACATTGGAAAATGAGTCACACGGATAGGATGGAGTATTATACCGCTTGGGTGCATCAGATCAAAACGCCGATCGCCGCCATGCGCTTAAAGCTGGGGGAGCAGGATGACAAAGCGACGCTGGCGTTATCCACGGATTTAAGCCGGATCGAGCAGTATGTGGAAATGGTGCTCTGCTACTTACGTCTGGACGCGGGAACGACGGATTATTGCTTTGCATACTGTGATCTGGATGATATTTTAAGACAGGCGATCAGGCGGTTTGCAAACTTTTTTATCGGAAAGAAGTTACGGCTTGTCTACGAGCCGGTTCATTATCAAGTGCTGACAGATGAAAAGTGGCTGCTGTTTGTGATTGAGCAGGTGCTTTCTAATGCGCTCAAGTATACAAAGGAAGGACAGATTTCCATTGAGTTAAAAGAGGAAGTGCTCATGATAAGGGATACGGGAATCGGGATCGCAGCAGAAGATCTGCCCCGTATTTTTGAGAAGGGTTATACGGGTTACAACGGCAGAAGAGATAAAAAAGCAACCGGCATCGGACTCTATCTCTGTAAGCGCATCACGACGAATCTGGGCCATCGGATCTGGGCAAATTCGGTGCTTGGCGAGGGGACAGTCGTCTGCATTAATCTGCATCGGGACAATATCAAACACGAATAAAAGAGATTGTTACAGGGAAGACTGACGTTTTCGGCGCGGTCTTACAAAACTGTAAGCGTGCACGGGGGAAATGTAAGCCGATTCGATGGCGTGTCATTTCCCTTTTTTGTAAGATTGTCACAGAAAAAAGGATTGCGAATTGCAATCGAAAGGAGAACAATCACAATGGCAATATTGGAAGTACAAAATGTCAGGAAGGTTTATACAACACGGTTCGGCGCGCATCAGGTGGAGGCGCTGAAAGACGTGTCCTTCAGTGTGGAAGCGGGAGAGTATGTGGCAATCATGGGCGAGTCCGGTTCGGGCAAGACAACACTCCTAAATATTTTGGCGGCGCTTGACAGGCCGACCGGGGGCAGTGTACTTTTGGACGGCAGGGACATCACGACCATAAAGGAATCAGAGATCGCATCGTTCAGACGAGACAGACTCGGCTTTGTGTTTCAGGATTTCAATCTTCTCGATACGTTTTCCGTGCGGGATAATATCTACCTGCCACTTGTATTGTCAGGTACAAAAATGAAAGAAATGGAAGATAGAATCAGACCAATTGCAAAACGGCTCGGTATTGCGGAATTGCTTGACAAATATCCGTATGAGCTTTCGGGCGGACAGAAGCAGCGCACAGCGGTTGCACGCGCACTCATCACAAGACCGCGTATCGTTCTTGCCGATGAGCCTACGGGGGCGTTGGACTCAAAAGCAACCGACGAGCTTTTGAGAATGTTCTCGCAGATCAATGCGGACGGGCAGACCGTTCTGATGGTAACACATTCCGTGAAAGCGGCAAGCCACGCGGGGCGCGTGCTGTTTATCAAGGACGGTGAGGTTTATCACCAGCTTTACCGTGGCAACCTCACGAACGAGGCGCTCTATCAGCGCATTTCCGATACGCTGACGACCATTGCGACAAGCGGAGAAGAAGGCTGAAGAAAATGAAGTTAGGAAGTGCGAAAGGAAGGGCAATACACAATGAAAGGAATTTATTATCCCAAACTGGCATGGTTGGGAATTAAAAGAAATAAACAAGTATACGTACCATTTATGCTGACCGGAATCGGTATGGTGATGATGTATTACATTATCACGTATTTGGAAGGCAGCGACTCCTTATATCAGATGAGCGGAGGGCGGTCCCTGCAGGCGACACTTGGCTTCGGTGTGAACGTTATGGCATTTTTTTGCGTCATCTTTTTGTTCTACACGAACTCCTTTTTGATCCGCAGGAGAAAAAAGGAATTTGGCCTGTATAATATTCTCGGTATGGGAAAATGGAACATTGCACGGATGCTCGTGTGGGAAAGCCTGATCATGTATGTGATCGCCGTTTTAGGGGGCTTACTGTCCGGTGTGCTGTTTTCCAAACTGGCGGAGCTTGCCGCCACTCACATGATCGGTTTAGCGCCGACCTATCAGTTTTCGGTGTCCCTAAAGGCCGTCCGCCGGGTATTGTTTTTGTTTGCAGTTGTGTTCGGATTGATCCTGATCAATAATCTGCGGTCCATTCATGTTTCCAAGCCGGTGGAGCTGCTGCGGAGTGAAAATGTCGGAGAAAAACCGCCCAAAGTCAACTGGGTTTTGGCATTGCTCGGTGTATTGGTACTCGGTGCGGCCTATTTTCTGGCGGTCAGCATTAAAGAACCGCTGCAGGCAATGGTATGGTTTTTTGTGGCGGTCATGATGGTCATTGCGGCGACCTATGCCCTCTTTATCAGCGGTTCGGTAGCACTGTGTAAGCTGCTTCAGAAAAATAAGAAATTCTATTACCGGACGAACCATTTTGTGTCGGTGTCTTCCATGAGCTATCGCATGAAGCGGAACGGCGCGGGACTTGCGTCAATCTGCATTCTCTCTACAATGGTGCTTGTGACGATTTCATCCACAGCATGCCTGTATTTCGGAAAAGAGGACGGTATGCGCATACGCTATCCGGAGGACATTGTCTTAAAGGCGTACACGCTGGATGAGAATGCCGTCGGCGCGCTGCAGACGCTTGCCCGGAAGGCGGTCTCGGATGCGGGGGAACAGATAGAGGGCGAGGTTTTTTACCGATATCTGGATGTGATCGCGGAGCGGAATGAGGATTTTATCGCAACGCATGACGTTACACTTGGGTTTAGTATGGGAACAAGCAATAAACAGATTGATTTTTATATCGTTCCGCTGGAAGACTATAACCGGCTGACAGGGGAGCAGGAGGAGCTTGAACCGGGAGAGGTGCTGCTCGGCGTGTCGAAGGGAAGCAGCTATTCGTATGATACGATCACGCTTGAGGATTGGGAACCCATGCGTGTGAAGCGGGTTGTAAGGACGCTGCCGCCGAACGGGGCGGATAACGCAGATATATTTGCCTCCTATTGGCTGTTTGTACCGGATTTTGAACGATATGCTGCATTTTATCAGGAAGAGATCACAGAGTCGGTGCGGGGGGAATTGTATAGCTATTATGGTTTTGACCTTTCGGCGGACGACAAGGAGCAGAGGCTGATCGTGAGTGCCATCTGTGAGCGCATCGGTCAGGCTCAGATAGAAGATGAGACGTTTCCGCACGTATGGGTGGAGAGCATTGCCGAAGAGAGGGAGGGCTTTTACGGAATGTACGGAAGCCTGTTCTTTTTAGGAATCCTGCTCGGCATCGTGTTTGTGTTCGCGACTGTGCTCATTATTTACTATAAGCAGATTTCTGAGGGGTATGAGGATCGGGCGAAATTTGAGATCATGCAGAAGGTTGGCATGACGGAGCGGGAGATCAAAACGAGCGTGAATTCACAAGTGCTGACCGTGTTCTTTTTGCCGCTTGTGACGGCGGGGATTCACACGGCGTTCGCATTCCCGCTGATTCAAAAGATCATGCTATTGTTTAATGCCGTCAATATTTCCTTATTAATATGGACAACGATCGCCTGCTTTTTGATATTCGGTTTCTTCTATATAATAGTGTACCGGATGACGTCGCGTGTTTACCTGAAGCTGGTGAGCTAAAAATGCGAGATTCAGACAATTTTGCAATTGCGCCCTTTCAAGACGGGAAAAAGTATGATATAATAATGACTAAAGTACTATTTTTCTGGAAGGGTCTACCGATGAAGAAAAAGAGAAAGCTCATCGCTGTATTGGCGATTTATTTGGAGAATAGCTACCAGACAAGGGTCATGGAGGGCATTTTTGCCCAGTGCCAACGCTATGATTACGATGTGGCCGTGTTTGCGCCGCTTGTGCAGTCCATTCATTCGGATAAGGAATATTTGAGCGGAGAGTGGAATATTTACAGTCTGATCAATTTTGATAAGTTTGACGGCGTGATCGTGACGGCGCTTCCCATGCATGCCAACGGAAACGCGCCCATCTATCACAAGCTTGTCGAGATGGTAAAAAAGAAATGTCATAAAAAGGTTGTCTCCATTGACCTGCCCTTTGATGGCAGCGAGACGGCGTATACAAATGACCGAAAAGCGTTTTATGAGATCACGGAGCATGTATATGATGTGCACCACTGCAGGAACGTTTATTTCTTAAACGGGTTTCCTGATCAGGATGTGTGTAAGGAACGCCTGTCAGGTTATCGTGATTATTTATCAGATCATGACCTGCCGTTTGATGAAAGTAAAGTGTTTGACGGAGATTTTTGGTATGATTCGGGAGAACAGCTTGCGGAGCGCATCAGTTCGGGCGGGCTTGCCGTACCGGATGCGGTCATCTGTGCGAGCGACCATATGGCGGTCGGTCTGATGAACCGTCTGATCCTACATGGGATTAAAGTGCCGGAGCAGGTCGTTGTGACCGGCTACGACGCGACGAAGGAATCTGTCATCAACGAGACGACATTGACAACCTACGAGCCTGCGAACGCAGTGACGGCGGAGGAGGCGGTGAACCTTCTGCATGCCGCAATCGATGAAGAGGAGCCGGAAATTGAACCGGTTCATACCGTGAACACGAATCTGCGCCCGGGAGACAGCTGCGGATGCCACTGTAATCCGGAATATCTTCAGAATAGAATTCGCCGTTCCTTATATAATGTTAATTCTTACATTAAGGCAATGCAGAAGGATGCGGGCGCGGACATCAGCGAGCTGCTGGACGGCTATTTATTTGAGAACCTTGTGAGTGTGAACGGTTCCGGTCGGTGTATTTACGAGATATATAAGAACACGC
Source organism: Lachnospiraceae bacterium (assembly GCA_014804755.1). GTDB lineage: Bacteria > Bacillota > Clostridia > Lachnospirales > Lachnospiraceae > DLAJ01. Next base: position 120,610 of record JAAUZE010000026.1, read on the forward strand.
ATATTCTGCGACCGTACAAGGATTTTTATATGTGTCTGCGGGAGGACTGGATGGATACGAACACCTCGATGATCGATGGCTATCCGGAGCGTATGCGCATGGTGCTTCATTCCGAGCTGGCAACGAATTGGGAGGACACGCAGGGAGTCTGCTTTACGCCGAACGACCCGGCGGGCGAGCGTTCGTTCTATACGGAGGAGATGCTGCCGGAAATGTTTGAGGAGCGGGAAGAAGGTACGGTGTTTTATTTTTCACCGGTTCATTTTGCGGAGCAGACGCTCGGCTATGCGGTGCTGACTGCCGGGCTGTCACAGCAGCGTAAGTTGGATTATGTGTTTCATAACTGGCTGCGCAATGTGAATAACGCGCTTGAGATGATGCGCGTGCGCGGCAAGATCGAGACGAAATCCGAGATTGATGCGATGACCGGATTGTATAACCGCCGGGCGATGGAAAATAAATTAGAGGGAATCCGCCAGTTCGGAAAAGGGAAGATTCTGCTCACGCTTGTTGCGGATCTGGACCGACTCAAATATATTAATGACACCTTTGGGCATCATGAGGGCGATTATGCGATCAAATCGCTTGCCGCGGCACTCGCGGAGTGTAAGACAAGCAATGAGATCTGTATCCGGAGCGGCGGCGATGAGTTCATCCTGCTTGGCGTGGACGAATATACGGAGGATGACGTGGACGAGAAAGTCGCACGGATCGAGTCGCTCTGCGCGAAAAAGGGCGAAGAGGCAAAGAAGTCCTATGAGGTTTCCGTCAGCATCGGTTACTGTCTTGCCAGACTTCGGGAGGATACGAACGTGGATCTGTTGATCGAGGTTTCCGATCAGAGGATGTACGAGGTCAAGAGAGAGCATCATAAGATGAGAGCATCATAAGATGAGAGTGTCATAAGCTTGTAACAGTTCTGCCGGTGGGAACGAAAATTTTATTTTTTGTCAATAGTATTGCAACAAGTTTTTTTTTGAATTTTTTTACCCTAATAGCTTTTTGAGCTCTATTTCGAACTCCTGCGCGCTTGTACGATACCCAAATATACCCCGGGGATACCCGTTCACCCATTGCTCGATCTCCCTGATCTCCTCATCCGTGTATCTGTCTATGTCTGTTCCTTTGGGGATGTGTCTTCTTATCAGGCGGTTATTGTTTTCATTACTTCCCCTTTCCCAGCTGCTGAACGGATGACAGTAATACACCTTTGTCCTTTGTCCCTCCCGGATGGATCGCTCCATCCCTGCACAATCCGCAAACTCCACCCCGTTGTCTACCGTGATCGTTTTGAACAGTTCCGGGAACAGGCTTCCATAGCTCCGTTCCAGTCTGTCCAGCGCTTCAACGACGGATGCCGCTTTCTGATCAGGAAGCTTGACCACGATCTCACTTCTTGTTTTCCGCTCCGTTAATACTAACAGGCAGGACTTTGTTACGTTTCGTTTTCCCTTCACAGTATCCATTTCCCAATGCCCGAAGGATTCCCGCCCTTTGATATATCCCGGTCTATTTTCGATGCTTTCCCCTGCTGATACCCTTTTCTGCACCTGCACTTTTTTATATTTCCTTCTCTTTTTTCCTTTGATCGGCAGGTGTTTATTTGTCAGCTTCAGAAAGATGCCGTGGTCAATATAACGGTACAGGGTACTGATGCTGATGTCTGCATCAAGCTCCGACAGTGCCGCCTCCGGGCTTCTCTTTTCCTTGATGATCTTTTTCTCGATCTGTCCCGCCAGCTCTGCGTTGTTCCCGATCTTTAACGCTCGCCCCTTTGCCTGCATGTTCCAGTCATGTCTTTCCTGTCCGAGATCACTGCTATACCGTTCTGTTTCTGTCCAGTCCGTATTCCGGTGCAGGTATGCACCACGCTGATATTCCCGTGTGATCGTGCTCCGATGATAGTTCAGGATTCTTGCCACATCTGCCTTGCTATGTCCCGCTTTCAGCAGCGTTTCCATCCTGATCCGGTCGTTCCTTGTCATCTGTCTGTACGTTCTCATATTCTTTTTCCCCCGTTTTGAATGCCATCCTTGTCAGATGTCATTTCATTTCATTCTATCTTTCTCGTTTCTTTTCCGTCAAGCGCATGCTTTTCTCCAAGCATCCGGTCATGCTCTGCCTGGCTGTCTTTCTGCGTATACCATTCCGTCACCTATCCGTCACGCCAGCACGCTTCCTACGGTCGCGCACAAAGAAGCGTGCCACCTTCCCTAGCCCTCTCCCTAGGGAAGGGCTTGTGTGGCAGGCGTTCATTCATCTTTACATCGTTTCGTTCCTGGCACGCTGCGTATTCAGTTCTCAAGGTGCTGGATCATGTTTTATGGGACTGAACGCTCCGCATACCGCTCCGACGTATGGCTATTCGACCCTACATGATCTCTCCGCAAAAGTAAAATACCGGAAAAAATTTTTTTGACAAATGCATTCAAAAAATTTTTTTCCTATTTTTTTGAGTAATGCATTCAAAAAAATTATTTGACTTTTTCTCCGATCTCATGTCGAAAGCGGGTCAGCCATACGACGAAACGAGCGCTATACGAAGCAGTCCCATATGAAAAACATGATCCAATGCGCACCTTGACAACTGAATACTCACACACGAGCCGCCGACTTCACCGCAACACTACCAAAGCAATTAAAAAACACGCTGACCTATCAGTCGAATAGGAGGAAGGAAAATATCATGATACTTGATATGGATAGCATTCAATTTGAATCCCGCAGGGAAATCAGCAACATCATCAACGCACTGGGAGAACTTCTGACATGGGAAAACAGAGATAAACATGACGAAAACATGATCGACGACATGCGGACGCTTCGCAACTATCTCGAGATCATGGAAATGAACTGGTAAGGGGGGATAGGCATGTTGATCGACAACGAACAATACAACATCAAATGGCATGGCGGAAGGTACGCCGTATTCAACGAATATCATTCCGATCCGTTATTTCAGGGATCACATGAAGAATGTGAAGAATTTCTCGAAAACATCCCCCGGAAAAAATATGCACTCTATGAAGGCGTCAGAAATGGGGATGACTTCACAAGATTCATCGACGCATATACAGAAGAAGAAGCTATCAGATACGCAGAAGGAGAGTGGGAAAGTATGTCCAAATACGATCAGGAACGCCGTGAATATTTTGAAATTGCATTTGTATCGCCGGATACTGATGACCCAGACATTCCGGAAAATGATCGTACCGCAATCAAAAGCTGGGTATGACGCAAAAGAAAAAGACTGTCCCTGACAGTCTTTTTTTGTCATATCATCTATGCAAAATTTCCTGTTACGCTTGGATCCTTGCTGCGTCAATTTTTCACCCTCCGGCTCCCTCAAGGGAGTGGATCGCGGTTTTTAGAAAGATGCCTGCTGGTCACCAGCTCCTGCGCTTCCGATCGACAGACCTTCGGTCACACTCATCATACCAGTCATCATAACCTATCACGGATCCCTGCGGGTTGCCGATTCCGTTCCGCTTGTTTCCGTTTTTTGTTTCTGCCGTCTGATTATGTTGTTTTCCTCCTTTTTTGCTTTTATTTATGTCATTGCGATCATAGTTCCATAAATCATTTCCATCTACCGGATCAAAATGACAAATACATAAATGTATTTATTCATTTTGACACAGTAGACTCCAATGATTTATTCCACTAAAATCGCAAAGCATGACAAAAATAAAAGCAAAAAAGAAAGCGAGGAAAACAACATGACAAATCAAACGGCAGAAACAAACGAAAAAACTGAAACAAGCCAGGAACTCCATACGGCAACACACAGTGATCCGTGGGGCATAGGTTACGACGACTGGTATGATGAAAAGCGTGCGATCGAAGGTCCATCGCTCGGAGACTTCGGATGCTGGTGATCAGCCAGCATCTTTTGTTACAAAAACCGCTGTGGCTTATCCAAGCGTATGCTTGATTTTATGGTATTTCAAAAAAAAAGAAAAGCATATATATGATTTATTCAGCTTGATAAAATGGCGTATCTGACAATTCCACTTTTACAAACTTGTTACGCTGCTTATCTGCTTCCAATTGCTCACGTGTAACATTCAGGTAAACACCTTCCTTCATGCTCTGTTCAAAGCTTCTGATCCCGTTTATCACATCCTGCACACAGGTTGTATCATACACGAGAGTTGTGTTGTCATCATAAATGTATGGGCGGAGCTTTACCCGTATGTTCGCGCTCAGGCTCTTATATATTTCATCCCGATCCGTACTGGTACGCAATGCACGCACAAGGGCGCGCTGGGTGCTGCTCAAGTCCCGAACCTCTATATCAGACTCCTGATCAAAAGATCCAGCGAACTGAACTGTATTGACATACGGCAGTTTGGATACGATCTGATCCGCAGTCCATTCTGCATCACACGTCATTTCCAAACGTGACAGATCTACCGTATCATCCCCCTGTTCCCTGCCTTTATTATACAACTTCACATATCCCGAATTATTACGACCGCCAAGATATTCTGTTTTATCAGAGCTGCTATGCATCTCCATTGCATACTTACGCCCATCTTTTGATAAAGACAACGCTTCACGTGGGATCGGAAGATCGATCGCAAGGTCGAACCGGACAAGCTCAAAACTCCAGCAGCAGTCAACGATCCGCTGAAAATCATACAGACACTGAAGACTGGAAAAACATTTATTCGGGTTTACTTCGATAAACCCGTCCTTATAGTCTTCTTTGCTAGTCCCATTGAAACCGACACCGACAGTCATCACTCTTTTTGTAGACTCAATATCATCATAACTGATCGTGAACAGGTTGCGATATTTATACTCCGATGTATTGAGCGGGTAATCCTTGATGTCATGTCGCCCCCACTCACAGAGCACCTTCCGCAGTTTTTCACCGTCAAAATCCTTTTTCCGAAACTCCAACCGATAACGCAGCATATCGCAGGAATACATGAACCCATTCTGATCCGTCGAAGTAAACCAGTAATCAAACACATATCCACCCCCTAAATCCCAAGCTCAAAAACCAAATAATGCACTAAAACAGATCAAAACATCACAAAAACAGCACGATGGACGTACTAGAAAACAGACCAGGGAAAATACCCGGCAAAAAAAGAAGACAAAGATCACTCCGAAAACCAGCGAAAAAAAACATACTGAAAATTCTCTATAGAGAATGACTTTGCCCCTATTAGACATAGGGCAAAGTCGCTCTGCTTTCCCGGCTGTCTTTTCTGGCATACGGCGGGCGCGCTGAAGCTTGCCGCCCGCCGTATGCCGCCAGGGCTGTGAGCGGGCACTTATGGCATGCAGGGCGTGCTGCGCACACTCTGCATGCCCTCCCTGATTTTGGGTGCAAAAACAGAGCCGTCAAGGAAAGCGCTGCGCGCCGCTCTGCGTCCTTGACTGCTCTTTTTTTGCTTTAGTTTCCTGTTGCGACGTCGCAACAGACTTAGATCATGATCCGCTTATCCCGGCTTGGATTTCCGGCGTCTCTTCAGATATCCGGACGGTTTCGTGACTCCTTCAATACCGGGATTCCCATTATTTACCCGGAGTGCAAGGATCTGATCCTCTGTCATCATGTCTCCCTTTTCAAAACTCTTTTTCAGATTTCCCACACACGCAAGCGTATCATATGCAGCAAAATCACGATCCCGGATGAACCAGCCCGTCTTACGCTGGGAACGCACAAGGGACGGATCGGAAGCACATTCAAGCTGATAAGCATCATAATAATGATGCACCATGAAACGCCATACCTTTTTACACTCCACGACATAACTTGTCACCTGACGCAGAAGCGCATCCACATGATTGAAACGCTGCGCATCATACACAAGCATGATATGATGGTGGCGGCAGGTGAGCAGCGTATTCAAAAAGAGCGGATCGATATTCTTTTTAAAATCCCGGCTGTTCAACTGCACGCTGAATTCATCACCGAGCACCAGCGTGATCGTGAGCGTATCATTTTCAAGATCCTTTTTATGATTCCGTTCACCGACTGCGACCACCTGTTCAAGAGAAACAAAATTCTCATAAGGAATGGAGAGCTGGACATTGCTGATCACTTCCACGATCTGACGCACCCACTTCTTGCGCTGTTTATCATACACAGGCACATCATTATAACGCTGATACATGGAGATGATATAATGCACGACCGAAAGTGTCTTTCCACGTCCAAACAGCGCCGTATATGCGACCAGCTTGCCCGTAGGGCATTCATTCCAACGCTTATGCCGGAAAAAATTGACAAGATCCCTGACTGCATAATAAAGCGTGAGCAGCGGATGGCGGACGATGAGGCGGAAGCAGACCGAGAGCCAGCAGAAGAACAAAAACATCAATATTAATAATATCAACATACACACCTACCTACTTTCCCATATTTCCAAAAGAGATAAAACCGGAACAGATGCTGCCGATCAGACGGAACACCGCGAGCACGAGCATCAATGCTATCAATATGTATACGAACCATTGCAGAAGCTCCGGGAACGTCTGCGGCACTTCCATAGAAAAGCCGACGATCACAAAGAACTGTTTTATTGTTTCTTCCATCAAAAAAGCCTCCTTCCATAATCAAACACCATACGCAGCGCCAGCAGGATCAGGATGCACAAAAGAAGACCTTCCGTGACCGTATAGTCTTCCAGGCGTTTTTCCATGATGCCAGGCTCCTTAAAAGTCTCCACGATGACAACAGGGACGGGGGTGTCTTCATCGTTTTCGACAGTCACATGGTACTCCGCATCCTCATCTGCATAATACGTGATCTGCTGCATGGGCGGACGAATGATCGTGACGTTTGTTACATTTCCGCCTTCTTTCCCATCTTCTCCGTCACCGTCTTCTGTCTCTTCACCGTCCTCCGTTTCTTCACCATCCTCTGTTTCCTCTGCGTCTCCCGCATCCGTACCGGATTCCGCAGCTTCTCCATCTGTTTCAGTCTCCGGAAGATCAGGAGCAGTTGACGAACTGGCGTCGCCGGAATCATTTTCCTGTTCATCCCCGGACGTCAGAGGATCTTTTTCAAGATCCGGGACATCATCCGTCTGTGACACTGCCGGAACTTCCATCTCAGGAACCGGATCGGATTCATGATCCACTGTATCCGGCGATACCTCCGATACTGTCTCCAATTCATTTTCATTCATGATCTACCTCCTTCTTAATTATCAAAGAAACCTTTTCTTATCAAAAAACACAATATACCCGCCAATGTGAGATATAACGCAAGATCACCATAACTGAACGGATGACCGAATATCTTATGTCTTTCCATGATCAGATTCCATCCTTTTGCAAGAATCGCAAGAAAATCCGTCTTGGTCATCAACAACACCTACTTTCCCAACATGCGCAGCACAAATTTTACGATCAGGATAATGCCGATCAATGCCACCACTACCTCAAGTATGCTAAATGCCACACCGGGCAGGAACCAAAAAACCGCACGCCCTAAACGGTCAAACAGCTTAAACGAGAGTGGAATAAAGCCGAACAGACCGAGCAGCGCATCAATAATAGAACCAATCTTATCCGCGATCTCCACAACAACATCAACCAGCCAGTTAAATATTTCTTTCACGAAACCGACAATAAAATCCTTGAGTCCTCCGAGCAGCCAATTGAACAGACCCATGTGATCACCTCCTCAGATAGGAGAGTATAGCGCAGAACCCCAACACAAACACGAACAGGACAAGGATATTTTGTATCTGTACCGGGATCGCTTCTCCAAGATCAGCATACAACGCATTGCTTTCCTCAAGATCAGAGATGATCACATCGACAGTCGATGTCAGTTCCTCAAATACGCCATTCACGTTATCGACCACAACGCCGACCAGGTA
>JAAUZE010000027.1 GCA_014804755.1 Lachnospiraceae bacterium
TACAGCGGATGGTGTACCGGAGATGATCCTCGATAGCTCAATGGTAGAGCACACGGCTGTTAACCGTGTTGTTGTAGGTTCGAGCCCTACTCGGGGAGCGCAAAGAATCATTTCAGATTCTTCGGGAGAAATCCTAAAAGGGGAGAACTCGCTAAAGACAGGGCTCCGTGGTCAAGAGGTTAAGACATCGCCCTTTCACGGCGGTAACACGGGTTCAATTCCCGTCGGAGTCATTTTTTGAGGAATGTATTATTCTTTCTATTGCCTGCATAAGATAGGAATCATGGCGACTTAGCCAAGTGGTAAGGCGTGGGACTGCAACTCCCTGATCATCGGTTCAAATCCGTTAGTCGCCTCTAAAAAGATCTCGATTATTCGAGGTCTTTTTTTCTTGTGTCGCTAAATCCCCTGTTTGACATGCTGTTGTTTACGTAACATGGAAAGATAAAAGCGGAACAAAAAATCATACAAAAAATCATGTAAAAAATCATGCAAAAATTCATATGAAAATCTTTGTTTCCGGCTGGAAAAAAATGGGAAGTTATGATAATATAGTACTAAATAATCATAGCATCATGGGGACATGTCTGATTCTGCTAAATTTTACTTGATATGGACTTGGCGAAAGGGACTTTTATGGATAAAAAGAGAATCGCCAACATTGTGATTCCGGTTGTGTTGGTGTTGATCATCGGGGTTGCCTTATATAAAGTGATTACGATACAAATGGAGTATCGAGAGGCAGAGGATGAATATAGTGATCTGGCGGCATATGTTGTAGAAGAACCGGTAGAGAATATCGCAGTACAGGCAGAAATATCCGAAGTGGCGGAGACATTAGCGGTTTCACAGGAAGAAAGTGTTCTGAACGCCGAAGCTGTTTCTGAAGAATCCGCCGAGAATCGTTTGACAGACGGGGAGCAAAGAGCGGCATCGCAGAATGGGAGTGCGGTCGTACATGTTGATGATGAGGCGCTGCGGAGGATTAATGAGGATTATCGTGCGTGGCTGCGTATTCCGGCTTTGAGATTAAGCTATCCGCTTGTAGAGGGACCGGATAATGATTATTATCTCCATTATACATTTGAAAAAAAATATAACGCAGCGGGTTGTTTATTCATTGACTGTGAGACAGCTTCGGATTTTAGTGACCGCAATACCTTTATCTACGGTCATAATATGAAAAATGGCTCCATGTTCGGCTGCCTGAAGCGTTTTCGTAAGGAACAGGGGCTATGTGCATCCGATCCTTATTTTTACATATATAGAGGGGAAGAGGTTTATCAGTACGAGATTTTTGCATATTATACGACGGAGTACACGAGCGACCGTTATCGTCTTATTTATACCGAAGAAGAATATGATAACTATATCGCGGACGCGCTGCGCTTAACAGAATATATACCGATTCATGATCTGGATTTTTCCGAACGCCCGAATATTGTTACGCTGAGTACCTGTGCGGGATCGTATGGCACAACGGAAAGGATGGTTGTTCATGGGGTTTTGATCAGTGTGAGTGAGGCGGAGTAGAAAGATTAGATGTATTCTCGGAAGATGGAACATGTTTATTTAGAAAAACACTAAAAACAATGACTCTTTCGAACTGATTTATGTTCGAATCAGGTCTTTATATACAGGAAGAGTTACTGTAAAAAACAAAAAATGTTATTAGAAAAGGGGGTGTAAACAAGATGAGGAAGCTAAAGAGACTGTTAATTAGTCTCGTAGTAGCAGCGCTTGTGATGGGAAATGTAGCAGCATTGACGACATTCACGTCAAGAGCAGAGGAAGATGATCAGAGCGTGGATGAACAGCCGAGCGATGATGCAGTTTCGACAGACGATTCGGATACGGAGAGCGAACCTACCGTAACACCGGCACCGCAGCAGATCGTGACCGCGGGCGGTACGGTGCTGGAAGGGGCACAGGCACAGGCAGTGAAGGATTTCCTTGCAGCATTGGAAGCGACGGAAGATTTTGCAGTATACGCGGATACGTTTCAGTCGGGATGCGATCATGTAGAGGGTAACATAGCGGTCAACCATCTGGAAAATGAAAACTTTTTAGTGAAAGTGGAAGTGCCAGAGGGAATGGAAGGCGGAGACTACTCCTACATTGGTGAAGCAAGCGGATTGGTGGGCAGCACGGGTACTACTGTACTGCATGGTGATGCCGATCTGGAAGGAAGTATCAATGATGAAGACGATGCCAAGCCTGCGGCGGGAACACAGGATGCGGACGACACGGTTCTCGTGGATGTCAGCTCTGCGATCAACCTCGAGGATGGTACAGTGGATGTCGAAGAACTTGCAAGTGTGTTGGAAAACATTGATCAGCTGGATGTTGATGTAAACGAGGTTGCAGAGACAATTCAGATTAATGAGAACCTGAACAGAATTGCCGATGCAGCGGATGCAATGGATCAAGCGTTACAGGACATCAAGGTAAACGAGACGGTTACAGAAGAAGGAAAGCCCGTGGATGCGGCAGCTTGTCAGGCAGTAGATGCCGTAACAGGTATGCTGGCAGACAACACGCTTAGAAAAGGCGATGTAGTAGTGATTGATATTTCGGTAGCTGCACTCACGGAATGCGCACATGCAGAAAATTCTTTACAGGGCAGTCTGAGCGCGCTTTATCGGGCAAACAGTGAAGTTGGTGCAACCTTGTTAGTCAGAGTGAACACGGAAGGAACCGATACGGTTTCGATTACTGTTCCGATGTATCAGGACGAACATGGAAGCGCAAATGGTTATTTAATTTGGGATTTTGGTACGTTTTCAGGAACGATTAATGCCAACAGTTGTGTAACGGCGGGCGTGATCGTGGCACCGAATGCAGAGCAGGTCGTTGTGACAGGTTTGTTGGAAGGCCGTGTTGTTACGGATACTTATGTTCGTGAAGGAAGTTCGGAAACGCATCAGCCGTGGACAACACCGGAGCCGACAGATACACCGACACCGACGCCGACAGATACACCGGAGCCGACGCCGACAGACACACCGGAACCGACGCCGACCGACACACCGACGCCGACGCCGACAGATACGCCGGAGCCGACACCGACAGACACACCGGAACCGACACCGACGGATACGCCGGAGCCGACACCGACGGATACGCCGGAACCGACGCCGACAGATACGCCGGAGCCGACACCGACGGATACGCCGGAGCCGACGCCGACGGATACGCCGGAACCGACGCCGACCGTAACGATTACGGATACGCCGACACCGACAAGTGCAACACCTATGCCGAACACAACCGTGACAATTACGGATACACCGGTACCACTTGCGGATACACCGGAGGAGGGTGAGGTACTTGGCGCAAAGCGTACACCGGTTGTTCCTGAACAGGGCGAGGTACTTGGCGCAAGACGTGCACCGCAGACGGGAGATACGGCAGAAGCAAATATGTGGCTGGCAGTGATGTTCGGAGCCGCAGCAGGATTGGGTACGTGGGCGTTCTTAAAGAAAAGGGACGAGAAGCGTGCACAAGCCTAATGAATGGAAGATGGGACGTTTCGGGAAAGCGATTGATTTCATGGAACCGAAGATGTTCTAAATTCTATAGAAACAGTAAATTGGAGGAGGTGATATTATGAAAAAGTTGGTAGCGACGCTTTTGCTGGCGGTTATGATTGTTTCGACCGTTGGATGTGGAAGTACCAAAGGTGAATTAGACAATGAAGGTGCCTTTCGTGAGTTTGATCCGAATGACACAAGCGTCTATATCGACGATGAGTATACTGCCTTGATCAGTTCCGTAGAGAATGCAAGCATGACGGATGCGGAAAGACAGCGTTGTGCAGAACTTCGTGCATTGGCGGTTGAAGCGTTGGAGAAAGTGAATAGCCAGCGCACCGCAGCAGGGTTACCTGCACTTGTATGGAGTGATGCGCTTGCGGCTGCCGCAGAAGTCAGAGCAAATGATGAGATGGTTCGTTCCTTCTCACATACAAGACCAAATGGCGGGGAATACTGGACTGTCAACAGCGATATTATTTGGGGCGAAAACCTTGCAAAGGGTTATAGTACCGCAGATGGTGTTGTTGCGGCATGGATGGCATCCCCTACGCATGCGGCCAATATTTTGGACGTAGGTTATGTGACCTGTGGAATTGCAATCTATGAGGACGCAGACGGCAAGCTTTACTGGGCTCAAGAGTTTGGATATTAAAGATTGACCCTAAAGTGTATACGAAAGGACATTTTCGCAGGAAACGAAAAACGTTTCCGGAAAATGTCCTTTTTCGCTACGTAAAAAGGCAGGCAGGTACGTTTTTTCCGAACAAATGTGTAGCATTTCTTGACAATTCATTGTACAATGGGCGTATGGATGACACAAAACTTAAAATAAGCGGAAAATGGCTTACCATCATAACAATTTTATATTTATATCTGCCGATTTTTTTATTTTTATTTACATGGATAAAATGGTATTTTGCGGCGGTTGCTACTGCATTGATACTTCCGGCAGTAATCCGGATGGTGCGCGATTATGTAAAGGGCACACAGCAGGAGCTTAACATCGGTACCGGAATGTGCTGTGCGGTGGTTATTCTGATATTGGTTTTTTCCTATTATATGGGTTATACGGGAGGTGCGCCGCAGAACGCGGACTGGAACAAGCATAATGCGATCCTTCATGATCTGACGACCAGAAAATGGCCGGTTTATTATGAAACGCGGGAGAACTCCATGCTGACCTACTATATTGCGCAGTATTTAGTTCCGTCGCTGTTTGGGAAGCTTTGCGGCTCTTTTTCGGTTACGCAATGGACGCTGTATCTGTGGAATGCAATTGGACTTTTGCTTGTGGTACTGCATCTGTTTCGTGCTGTTAGGGCGCAGGATTGGAAAAAGCAGCTCGGTACGCTGGCGGTCTTTTTCTTTTTTGGAGGAATGCTGCCGATCGCGCAGCAAATCCTATCGGCATTATTTCGGATTTCAATTGGCGCACAGTATGATTATTTTCATTTTTTGAATGTGAACGGATACTTTTTGCAGTACCGCAGTAATCTGGTGTCGATGCGCTGGGTATTTCCACAATGCATCGTACCGTGGCTCGTTATGCTTATACTGACGGAGCATCGGCAAAAAATAGAGCATTATGCGGCGCTCATAATCCCGGTGATGCTATTTGGTATTTTGCCCATGATCGGGTTGTTTGTTTTTGCTGCCGTTTATGTCTGCAGCCTGCTCATATCGACAAAAGGGGACAGCAAAGTATGGAAGCGGTTGTTTAGTCCGTGGAATATCATGACGCTGTGCAGTTTGGGCGTGGTGCTGCTGTTATATTTTGGCGGAAACATTTTTTCGGATAAGCCGAAAGAGATTGGGCTTCAACTCGTGCGCTATGGGGGAAAAAATATTTGGATCTATCTTGTTTTTTGCTTGTTTATGTATGGCATTTATGCTCTGTGTATTTATCGAAGGAACCTTCATGATGTGATGTTTTGGACGGCGGTGGTTTCGCTGACGGTGATTCCGTTCTTTCACATGGGATCATGGAATGATTTTTGCATGGGTGTGTCCATTCCGGCGATGTTTTATTTGATGATTAAGCTGCTATGTTTCCTTTGGGAGAGGGCGGAAGCTGTAAGGACCGGGATGGTAAAAGGGGCGTTGATCGTGTGCCTTTTTATTGGAGCGATCTATCCGCTTGGAGAGCTGTATCAGATCATTGCAGATGACCGTATCCGGGAGCGGCAAGCGATGGACATGGATTTTTCGATGCAGCCGTATGCCGATCGTTTTCGTAATGACATTGGTTATGATATGCAGTATAATTATTATACTTATGATATTGAGGACGACATATTTGTGCAGTATCTTGCAAGAAAAAAGAAGCACTGAGCGCGTGTGTTGACCGAGGGAAAGAAATGGAAAAATTATATATTGTCATACCCGCTTATAACGAGCAGGACACAATAAAAAATGTAATTGATGACTGGTATCCGATTGTAGAAAAGATCGGCGGGGAGTCTAAGCTTGTCATTATCAATGACGGCAGCAAGGATCGAACCGCGGAGATTCTGGAGCAATACAGTGAAAGTCATGAGCGGCTGATTGGTCTTACAAAGGAGAACGGCGGTCATGGCGCGGCGGTCTTATATGGTTATCAATATGCGCTGGATGCGGGGGCGGAATATATTTTTCAGACAGACTCGGACGGGCAGACCGTATCCGCAGAGTTTTGGAGCTTCTGGAAACAACGACGGTCATATGATATGGTGATCGGGCATCGGACAAAACGGAAGGACGGTTTTTCGAGGATTCTGGTGACGAAGGTGCTGAAGCTGGTTCTATTGCTGCTGTTTCATGTGAACGTACCTGATGCGAACACGCCGTTCCGGTTGATGAAAGCGGGTACGCTTGCGCAGTATCTTCCGCTGATCCCGCCGGGCTATAATTTATCGAATGTAATTATTTCCGTCATATATAAAAAGAAAAAGCTGGCAGTAAAATATATTCCGATCACGTTCCGTCCCAGACAGGGCGGAGTGAATTCCATCAATATGAAAAAGATCATCGGGATCGGCCGACAGGCATGGAAGGATTTCAGGACGATCAATAAAGTGATCGCAGGCAGTACGGAGGAAAAGAATGGATACACAGGCTAAAAGGAATACGGCAACCTATACATTAATACAGATCCTATGCACGATCGTGATGTTTATGGTTGTGGCGTATGCCGGATTGCTGAAAATGGAAGAAGAGTTTTGGCAGCTCTTTCAGTGGTGGGGAGCGACCGTGATACTGGGACTTGCATTTTATCCCCTAAGCGCGATGATTTTTCGACGCTTTGATGACAGGGGCTATCTGTTTTCTAAGGCAATCGGGCTTGTGGTGACGGGCTGGCTTATGTGGCTTTTGGCTTCGTTGAAAATACTGCCCTTTACAACACAAAATTGTTATTGGTGTCTCGGTGCATGCATTCTGTGCAATTATGCCGGCGTGCTGATCTACTGGCTTCGCAAAAGAAAGAAATCGGCAGCAAAAGCAAGCGCAGAAGACGGGGACGCGGAAGACGGCGTAAAACAAGGAGCAGACACGGAATCTGAGCAAACGAAAACTAAGGAGGAAAATGAATATACGCGAGTGTTTGCGGCGTATGAAAAGAAGGAGGAATCCGCTAAGAGCAGCCGTGTTAAACAACAAAAAAGGAAAAGGGCGGCTAAGGAGAGAGCTGATGCGGAGGCGGCTGCGCAATCGGAGGAACATGCAGAAACCGAGGAAGAAGCGGAAGTGCAAAGTCCGATCAGACCGCACTGGGAGCGGATTCTCGTTCTGGAACTGTTGTTTTTTATGATTTTCGTTGCATATATGTATATGAAGGGCTTCAACCCGAAGGCCTATGGAACGGAAAAAATGATGGACTATGGTTTTATGATGTCCATGTTTAAGACGGAATATTTTCCGGTGGAGGATTTTTGGTTTGCCGGAGAAGGACTGAACTATTATTATTTCGGACAATATCTTATGACATTCCTGACAAAGATGTCATTTAGCACGGTCAGCTATGGCTATAATCTGGCGCTTGGAACGGGATTTGCGTTCTGTGCGACGCTTGTATATGCGCTGGTTTGTCAGGTAATGCGGGTGTTTATCGCGCAGAAGAAGAAAAAAATAAGCGATGCGGTTTCGCATGTCGCAGGCGCGTTAGCCGCGATAGCGGTGACGATCGCAGGAAACGGACACTATATTGTGTTTAATTGGCTTGTTCCGATGCTGTGGGATACCTTTCAGATTCCAGGAGACAGACCAAGCTATTGGTTTCCGAATTCCACGCGCTATATCGGTTATACGCCCGATACACATGACAAGACCATTCATGAGTTCCCGTCTTATTCGTTTATTTTAGGGGATGTGCATGCGCATGTGGTAAATATTACGTTTGTGCTCACGCTGACGGCGATCTTGTTTTCTTTTTTGATGAACCGGCAGGAGGCGATGAAAGCGGCGATCGTCAAAAGAAGGAACGGAGAAAAGACAAAGGTATCCATATTCCGGGAAACATTCCGGCTTCCCGTGATCGCAGTCGGATATTTGATCGGTATTTTCATGATGTCCAACTACTGGGATTTTCCGATTTACTTTGTGGTGGCGGGCGCGGTGATCCTGACATCAAACGCGGTGATCTGCGGTTTTGATCTGCGCACATGGGCTTTGACCGCAATGCATGCCATCGTTGTTTTGGCAGTTGCGTTTTTAGTGGCACTGCCGTTTAACAGCAATTTTGTGGCGATGGCAAATGGCATATTGCTTGCAGAGACGCATACGGCGTTTTATCAGCTTATTATTTTGTGGGGATTGCAGATCGTTATTGTGATCGGATTTGTCACGGCGCTGATCTGGAGAGAAATACAGAGAAACAAAAAGAATCGGGCGGAGAAAACGGAGACAGCTGCTGCGGATGCTGACGGAGACAGCAAAGCGGGATCGGAAGCAGTAAGGCAAAATCGGTTTGTATGCTTTTTGGAGAATCTTGCAATCTCCGATTTGTTTATCCTGATACTCGGACTTTGCGCGATCGGGCTTGTACTCACGCCCGAGGTGATCTACATGTCGGATATTTATGCCGGAGATTACAAGCGCTCCAATACCATGTTTAAGCTGGTTTATCAGGCCTTTATTTTGTTTGGCATATCAATCGGTTATATTTTGACGCGTTTTGTTCTGCTCAAGGAGACGCGCAGGCAGTTCAAATGGGGGATTGCCGGTATTGTGCTGCTGCTATGGACCTGCGGATATTTCGGAACGAGTGTGCGGGCATGGTTTGGCGATCTGAGTAACGAGGATAATTATAAGGGCATGCGTGCCGACCAGTATATTTATGAGGAGCAGCCGACAGACGCAGCGGCGATTGCGTGGCTCAACGAAAATGTACAGGGACGTCCGGTCATATTGGAGGCAAACGGAGACAGTTATACGATCGACAACCGAGTGTCCGTGCTGACCGGTCTGCCGACCGTACTTGGCTGGCGTGTACACGAATGGCTTTGGCATAACAGTCTTGAGCCTGTCAGCGCGCGCGCTGCGGAGGTGCAGACCATGTATACTTCGCAGGATCAAGAGCTTGTACGTGCGTTGCTGAATAAATATAAGGTAACGTATTTGTTTATCGGCTCATGTGAATATGATAAATACGCGCCGATCGGCATGAATACAGAGACACTGCGGCAGCTGGGCGAAGTCGTGTACGAGGGGTATCCCGACATGCAGGGGCGCGTCGTCATGATCGTGAAGGTTCGGTAATAGATCGTGGTAACAGGGTGAAGTAGGAAAGAGGGGGAATCGGTAATGGAGGAGAAGCTTGCCACCTTGCAGGAGTGGATCAATGAGAGCGGGAATATTGTTTTTTTCGGGGGAGCAGGGGTGTCCACCGAGAGCGGGATTCCGGATTTCCGGAGTGTGGACGGATTGTATCATCAAAAGTATGATTATCCGCCGGAAACCATTTTGAGTCACAGCTTTTATCGAACAAAGACGGAGGAATTTTACCGGTTTTACCGGGATAAAATGCTCTGTCTGGATGCGAAGCCGAATGCAGCGCACAAAAAACTGGCGGAGCTTGAAGCGGCGGGAAAGCTGAAGGCGGTCATCACGCAGAATATTGACGGATTGCATCAGGCGGCCGGTTCTAAAAAAGTACTGGAGCTTCACGGAAGCGTGCTGCGCAATTATTGTGAAGCGTGCGGGAAGTTTTTTGACGCGCAGTATATCAAGGGATCGGATCGTGTTCCGAAATGCGATGCATGCGGGGGCGGGATCAAGCCGGATGTGGTATTATATGAGGAAGGGCTTGACAACAATACGCTGTCGGAAGCTGTCAAGTGCATCAGCGAGGCGGATATGCTGATCATCGGCGGTACGTCGCTTGTTGTTTATCCGGCGGCGGGGCTGATCGATTATTATAGGGGAAACCGGCTGGTTCTTATTAACCGTTCCGCGACGGGAAGGGACAGTATGGCGGATCTTGTCATTCAGGGCAGCATTGGGGAAGTACTCGGAGGGCTTACGGTTTGAGCATGGCAGCAAGTGCGGGAGTTCGAATAGGATTTGCGTCGTTTAACCGACAGGCGGGAGGCGGGACAAAATGGATATACAGGTCGGTAATATCGTTAAACTGAAAAAGAAGCATCCCTGCGGTTCGGCGGAATGGGAAGTGCTGCGTATTGGCGCGGATTTTCGCTTGAAATGCTGCGGCTGCGGACATCAGATCATGATTGCGCGTCCGGCATTAGAAAAAAGCGTACGGCAGATTTTGGAATCTTTTTGATAAAATCTATTGATTTTGGACGGGCAGTGTGGTATCCTATAAATCCGTGATATTATTTTTTCCTTGCTCCTTCTATATCAGGGAGGGGCCAGAGACCAAAAGGAGGTAACGAGAAAGCATGAACAAGTATGAGTTATGTGTTGTTGTAAGTGCGAAGGTCGAAGATGACGTGAGAGCCGCTGAGATTGAGAAGTGCAAGGGCTACATCGAAAGATTCGGCGGACAGGTTACGAATGTGGATGACTGGGGAAAGAAGAGACTTGCATATGATATTCAGCATATGAAAGAAGGCTTCTATTACTTTATCCAGTTTGATGCAGACGCGACTGCACCGGCACAGATTGAAAGCAACGTTCGTCTTATGGAAAACGTCATCAGATTTTTGTGCGTAAAACAGGAAGCATAAAGAAAGAGAGAAACGTATGAATAAAGTAATACTTATGGGACGTTTGACGAGAGATCCGGATGTGAGATACTCTCAGGGCGAAAGCGCAACGGCGATCGCAAGATTTACGCTTGCGGTGGATCGTCGCTTTAACCGCAATAACGGTGATGATAACAACGCGGATTTTATCAGCTGCGTGGCGTTTGGCAGAACCGGAGAATTTGTGGAGAAGTATTTACACAAAGGTACGAAAGTAGTGGCGTCGGGAAGAATTCAGACCGGAAGCTACACGAATAAGGATGGCGTCAAGGTGTATACGACAGATGTTGTCGTAGAAGACGTAGAGTTTGCGGAGAGTAAAAACGCATCTGCAGGGAACGATGGGGGATATACGGGAGGAGCAAGACAGTCTGCTCCTGTAGCGCCTGCGGGAGACGGTTTTATGAATATTCCGGACGGGATCGACGAGGAATTACCGTTTAACTAACAGTGAATTTTCAGATAGGAGGCATTAGCAATGGCTTATATCAAAGCAGCAGCAGACAAAACCGACGCGCCTGTAAAGAGACGCGGCGGCGTTCATAGAAAAAGAAAAGTATGTGTTTTCTGTGGAAAGGATAATGTAATTGATTATAAGGACACGGCAAAATTAAAGAGATATGTGTCCGAGAGAGGCAAGATTTTGCCGAGAAGGATTACCGGCAACTGCGCAAAGCATCAGAGAGCACTGACGGTTGCGATCAAGCGCGCAAGACATATCGCACTTATGCCGTATGCCTGTGACTAAAAAAGAACGCGAAGCGTTCTTTCAAAGAATCCGCGAAGCGGATTCTTTTGGAAACCGTCGTTGACGGATTTTTCCGGGTTAAGTATTGAGAAATGCTGTATGGAAAGACTTCCGCGTTCGCGCGGAGGTCTTTTTAAGTATGCTGGGAGTCGTATATGATACCACAATATCTATCCCATTCTTTCGCGATAATCCACTATATTATGCTATGGAAGTTCCGATAAAATAATGTTATACTAGAACGGTATAGGCGTTATGCATATCAGAGGGGAACTATTCAATGAGTACAAATAAAATACGGCTGAAGGGTCGTCTGAGGACTTATATGCAGTCAACGTTGCTGCTTGGCATGCTGCTTGTCCTTGTAAATATCATTATTTATATGGTGAACGTGACGGCGGGCGTGGTGTTGTCAGCGTTCGTTGTGACTTATTTTATCATTGTTGCGCTGCTGATGAATTATAATAAGCCGATCATCATGAATGAGCTGATCAGCTTCGCAACGCAGTACGGTCAGATACAAAAACAACTTTTGCGGGAATTAGAGCTGCCGCATGCGCTGCTTGACGAAAACGGGAAGATTATTTGGACGAATGAGTGTTTTGAGGACGTCACGCATAAAGAAAAAGGCTATCGAAAATCCGTCTGGACGGTGTTTCCCACACTGACGGCGGACAAGCTTCCGCATAAAGAAGACACAGCGCAGCAGACGATCGAGTACGAGGGCAGTGTATATGATGTACGGATGAAAAAAATATCCCTGCGCGAGATGGTTGCAAACAGCGATATCGTGACGGGCAGAACTTATGAAGGATATTTGATCGCCATTTATTTGTTTGATGAGACAGCGCTGCGCATCGCGTTACAGGAAAATGACGACCAGTCGCTTGCGGTCGGTATGATCTACCTTGACAATTATGATGAGGCGCTTGAAAGTATTGAGGAGGTACGGCGTTCTCTTTTAACCGCGCTGATCGAGCGTAAGATCAACAAGTACATCTCTGCGATTGACGGTATCGTTAAGAAGCTGGAAAAAGACAAATACTTAATCGTGCTGCGCAAGAAATCCGTGCAGCAGTTGAAGGAACAGCGCTTCGATCTCTTAGAGGACGTTAAGACAGTCAATATCGGCAATGAGATGGCAGTCACCTTAAGCGTCGGCGTCGGGGTTGACGGACTGACCTATGCGCAGGATTACGAATTTGCGCGCACGGCGATCGATTTAGCGCTTGGGCGCGGCGGCGATCAGGCGGTGGTCAAGACACCGGAGTCGGTTTCTTATTACGGCGGCAAGAGCCAGCAGGTGGAAAAAAGCACACGCGTGAAGGCGAGAGTGAAGGCGCATGCTTTAGAGGAGATCATCAGCACCAAAGATCAGGTGCTTGTCATGGGACATCGTCTAAGCGATGTGGACAGCTTCGGCGCGGCGGTCGGAATCGTGTGTATCGCAAAAGCGCTTGAGCGGAAAGCGCGCATTGTATTGAATGATGTGACGAAATCCCTGCAGCCGCTTGTGGATCGCTACAAAAGCCAATCAGAGTATGAGGATGACACGATCATATCGGGTCAGCAGGCGCTTGAATATGCGGGCAGCAATACGGTTCTTGTGATCGTGGATGTCAATAAGCCAAGTATCACGGAATGCCCCGAGCTGCTTCATTATTGCAAATCCATTGTTGTGCTCGACCACCACAGACAGGGCGCGGAGGTTATTGAAAATGCGACGCTTTCCTATGTGGAGCCGTATGCGTCGAGCGCATGCGAGATGGTCGCGGAGATTTTGCAGTATGTCGGCGACAATGTGAAGGTACGCAGCGTGGAGGCGGACTGTCTCTATGCGGGTATTGTGGTTGATACGAACAACTTTATGAGCAAAACGGGCGTGCGGACGTTTGAAGCGGCGGCATTCTTAAGGCGGAGCGGCGCGGACGTGACGCGGGTGCGCAAGATGTTCCGCGAGGATGAAACGGAATATAAGGCGAAGGCGGAGGCAGTGCGTCAGGTTGAGATCTTCCATGACAGTTATGCCATATCCATCTGCCCGTCGCACGGGATTCAAAGCCCGACCGTTGTCGGAGCGCAGGCGGCGAACGAGCTGCTCAATATTGTCGGGATCAAGGCAAGTTTTGTCTGCACCGAGTACCAGAATATGATCTATATCAGCGCACGTTCCATAGATGAAGTCAACGTGCAGATCGTTATGGAGCGTCTCGGGGGCGGCGGACATATGAATATGGCGGGCGCACAGCTTGAAAATACCGATATAGCGGGTGCGATCGCCCGGATCAAGGAAACGCTGGAAATCATGATAGGAGAGGGTGATATTTCGTGAAAGTCATTTTACAACAGGATGTAAAAGCACTGGGGAAAAAAGGAGATCTTGTAGAGGTCAGCGACGGCTATGCGCGCAATTTTATTTTGCCGAAGAAGATCGGCGTGGAGGCGAACAATGCCAATATCAATGACCTGAAGCTGAGAAAGGCAAATGAGGAAAAGATCGCGGCGGAGAATCTTGCCAAGGCACAGGAATTCAAGAAAACGCTGGAGGACAAAGTCATTGCTGTTTCCATCAAGGCAGGTGAAGGCGGTAAGGTATTCGGCGCCGTAACGGGCAAGGAGATCGCGCAGGCGGCGAAAGAGCAATACGGCTATGACATTGATAAAAAGAAGATTGTTCTGAAAGATTCCATTAAGAATTTCGGCACCTATGAGGTTCCGTTAAAGCTGCATCCGAAGGTAACGGCGACCTTACGGGTACAGGTGAGCGAGAAGTAGAGGACAAAGGAGAGGAACAGTGGCGGAACTGGAAGAGGCCCTCTTAAAAAGGGTATTACCGCATAGCATTGAGGCGGAGCAGTCTGTCATCGGTTCAATGCTGATGGATAAGGACGCGATCGTGGTTGCGTCCGAGATTTTGACGGGTGAGGATTTTTACGGAAAACAGTACGGCATCGTATTTGAGGCCATGGTAGAGCTTCATGATGAGGCAAAACCGGTCGATATGGTGACGCTGCAAAACCGTCTTAAGGAAAAGGATGTGCCTCCCGAGGTCAGCTCCTTAGAATTTATCAAGGACATCTTAAACAC
Organism: Lachnospiraceae bacterium; assembly: GCA_014804755.1. Lineage (GTDB taxonomy): Bacteria > Bacillota > Clostridia > Lachnospirales > Lachnospiraceae > DLAJ01. The sequence continues at coordinate 14,553 of JAAUZE010000027.1, forward strand.
GGTGCCGACATCCGCGAACGTGAAGCATTATGCGAATATTGTTGCGGAGAAGTCGCTGCTGCGCAGACTCATTAAGACGAACGAGGAGATCGCGAATACCTGTTATGTCGGCAGGGAACCGGTTGAGGACATTTTGGCCGATACCGAACAAAAGATATTTCGGATCGTACAGAACCGCAATGTGGGAGATTTTGTGCCGATCAGACAGGTGGTTGCCGATGCGCTCAAAAAAATTGAGATTGCATCCCATAATAAAGGCGCCGTGACGGGAATTGCCACCGGTTTTACCGATCTGGATTATCGGACGGCGGGAATGCAGCCCTCGGATTTAATTTTGATCGCAGCGAGACCGTCCATGGGAAAGACGGCGTTTGCACTCAATATTGCAGAATATGTGGCGTTCCGTTCGAACCAGACAGTTGCTATTTTCAGCTTGGAAATGTCGAAGGAGCAGCTTGTCAATCGACTGTTTTCTTTGGAATCCCGCGTGGATGCGCAGAGGCTTAGAACCGGCGGATTGGATGATAATGATTGGGAGCGCCTGATCGAATCCGCAGCGGTCATTGGCAAATCAAATCTTATCATTGACGACACGCCGGGAATCAGTGTACCTGAGCTGAGAAGCAAGTGCCGGAAATATAAGCTGGAGCATAACCTGCAAATGATCATGATCGACTACTTACAGCTCATGAGCGCAAGCGGCAGGGGCAGTGATTCCAGACAGCAGGAGATTTCTGAGATCTCGCGTTCCTTAAAGGCGCTCGCAAGAGAGCTGCAGGTTCCGGTGATTGCGCTTTCCCAGCTGAGCCGTGCCGTGGAACAGCGTCCTGACCACAGGCCGATGCTTTCCGATCTGCGTGAATCCGGTGCGATCGAGCAGGATGCCGATGTCGTGATGTTTATTTACCGCGATGATTATTATAATAAAGATACCGAGCTGAAAAATATTGCGGAGATCATCATCGCCAAGCAGAGAAACGGCCCGATCGGAACTGTGAATCTCGTATGGCTGCCGGAATATACCAAGTTCGCGAACATGGAACGCGGCGATTACCGTAATCGGCAGGAATAACCTGCGGATGCTCTGAAAGAACGGCCTGCATGGCCGCGGAGCCGGATGATGCACAAAACATAAAACCTGCATGACAGGGCAGGGCGAATAGACGATACAATGACGGTAGGGTCAAGTATGCAAAAGAGAATTTTCCAACGGGGAGATTCTCTTTTTTTATGCAATCAAAAAGGAGGGCAAGCATGAATTATTATCAAATTGCGGACGCTGCAAAAAAAGTGAACGTGGAGAGCCACGTTCTGCGTTACTGGGAGGAGGAGCTGCAGCTGCCGATTGAGCGGAATAAGCAGGGGCACAGATTATATACGGATGAAGACTTAAACAGATTTTTGTACATCAAGGAGTTAAAAAAAGAGGGACTGCAGCTGCGGGCAATTCGCACGAAGGTACATATGAGGGACAAGCAGCCGGAGAGTATGGCGGAAAACGGGAAATGGGTTCAGGAGAAGCCGCAGAACAAGCCGCAGGACAAGGCTTCATTACAGGAGCAGTCGGAAAAGCACCTGCCGGAATGCGGAGAGCGCAGTGCGGGTGCAGGGCAGTTGGAAGAAGAAAAAACGAGAAAGGCGGCGAGACTTTGCATGATGCTTCAGCAGATGGTTGTGACGGCGGTACACGAGGAAAATGAGGGCCTTTTGCGCGAAATTAAGAAGGGGGTTGCGGAGACGGTGTCAAAGGAAATGAATTATCAATTCAGCTTGCAGGAACAGCGAGAGGAGGAGCATTATAAAAAGCTGGACGAGATCCTGCGTGAGCGTGAGCGGCGCAACCGCATGACATTGGGCGACCGGAAGCGTTTAAAGAGAGAGCACCAGCGCGCGGAAAGGGAGAAGCTGCGTGTGGAAAAGGAGAACGCGCGGAGGGAAAAAGAGAAGGCGCAGCAGGAGCAGGCACGGATGGAGAAAGAGCGGCTGCAGAAAGAGAAGGAGAACGCGCGGATGGAGAAGGAAAAGCTTCAGAAAGAGAAGGAGAGCGCGCGGAAGGAAAAAGAGAAGCTGCAAAAGGAGAAGGAACAGGCACGGAGGGAAAAAGAGAAAGCGCAGCACGAGCAGGCGCGGATGGAGAAAGAAAAGCTCAGGCAGGAGAGAGAGCATGCGCGGAAAGCAAAGGAGAAAATACAGCAGGCGAAAGCGCGAGGAAGCCTGTTCGGCAGCCGGGAAAAAAACAGACAGGGACAGGAACAGCAGGAGGGCCTGTCCTAGAACCGGAAAGAACGGCGCGCATGCGGGAAAAGACTTGACAAATATAGGAAATCTTTATATACTTTGAATGTCAAAATAAAGAGAATGGGAAAATAGAACACTGGGGGCATTTATGAAGGGAAAAATATGCGGAACAGGCGCGTATGTGCCGCAGAATCGCATGGATAATGATCAGATTGCCACGTTTGTGGATACAAACGATGAGTGGATAAAGGAGCGCACCGGCGTGGAGGCGAGGCATATTGCGGGCACGGAGGAAACAACCGTTTCTATGGCAGTCATGGCGGGGAAGCGCGCGCTTGCGAATGCGGGCATCACAGCGGAAGAGATCGATCTGCTCATCGTATCGACAACCTCCTCCAATCTGATACTGCCGTGCACGGCGTGCGAGGTGCAGAAGGAATTGGGCGCGAACCGGGCGACCTGCTTTGATCTTTCCGCGGCATGCACAGGCTTTTTGCTTGCCTACAATACGGCGCTTGCTTATTTGAACAGTGGCGTCTATCATACGGCGCTCCTGATCGGAAGTGAGTGTCTTTCCAATTTGATGGACTGGAAAGACCGCGGCACCTGTATCCTGTTTGGTGACGGCGCGGGAGCAGTCGTATTGAAGGGGACGGATGGAGACATGTATTTCCCGGTAACGCATTCCGATGGGACGAAGGGGGAAGCGCTCACCTGTAAGAGCCGTCATGACTGGAGCAATCTATATGACGACAGCGGCGCGTCGGCAATGCAGGATCAGATGCATCGGATCGGCATGGACGGGCAGGCGGTATTTCGTTTCGCAGTAAAAAGAGTACCGGAGATCATCGGTGAGGTGCTCACGCAAAATCATATGTCGAAAGAAGACATTGCTCTTTATGTTCTACATCAGGCAAACAAAAGAATCGTGGAGGCAGTCGCGAAGCGGCTGGATGAGCCGATTGAGAAGTTTCCGATGAATTTACAGGAATACGGAAACACATCGTCCGCCAGCATACCGATCCTGCTCGATGATCTGCATCAAAGCGGAAAGCTGCATGAAGGGGACAAGCTGGTACTGGCGGGCTTCGGAGCCGGTTTAACATGGGGAGCCGTCATCGTGGAGTGGTAATAGATCATTGACATAGAAATACATAATAAGCGAAAGACAGATACACCGTAAGAAGGAGGCATAAGTTATGCAGACAGAGATCACAAAGCTGTTGGGAATCGAATATCCGATCATTCAAGGCGGTATGGCATGGGTTGCGGAGCATCACCTTGCAGCGGGCGTTTCCGAGGCAGGCGGATTGGGCTTGATCGGTGCGGCAGCGGCACCCGCAGAGTGGGTGCGTGAACAGATACGGGAAGCAAAGAAGCTGACGAATAAGCCGTTTGGCGTCAACATTATGCTGATGAGTCCGCATGCCGCAGATGTGGCGAAGGTCGTTGTCGAGGAAGGCGTGAAAGTGGTAACGACAGGAGCGGGCAATCCCGAAACCTATATGGAAATGTGGAAGGCAGCAGGCGTGAAGGTCATTCCGGTCGTGGCGAGCGTGGCACTGGCGAAGCGCATGGAGCGGTGCGGAGCGGACGCGGTCGTGGCGGAGGGCTGTGAGTCTGGCGGTCACATCGGTGAGACAACGACAATGGCGCTTGTGCCGCAGGTTGTTGACGCCGTGAATATTCCGGTCATTGCGGCGGGCGGTATCGCGGACGGCAGAGGAATTGCCGCAGCGTTCATGCTGGGCGCGCGTGCCGTACAGATGGGGACCGTGTTTGTTGTGACGAAGGAAGCGCAGGTACACGCAAATTATAAGGAACGCATTATAAAGGCGAAAGATATTGATACGCGTGTGACGGGTAGAACGACAGGACATCCCGTGCGTGCGTTAAGGAATGATATGACGAAAAAATACTTAGAGCTTGAAGCAGCGGGAGCGGGCCTGGAGGAGCTTGAGAGTATCACGGTCGGAAGCCTTCGCGCGGCAGTCGTGGAAGGCGATGTCAAGAACGGTACGATCATGTCGGGACAGATTGCGGGCTTAGTGAATAAAGAGGAGACTTGCGCGGAGCTGATAGGAAGGCTTGCGCAGGAAACAGACAAACTGATCGGGGGAGCGGGATTCTATGAGTAAACTGGCATTCATTTACCCCGGACAAGGGGCACAGACAGCGGGTATGGGCGCTGATTTTTATGAGAAAAGCGCATCTGCGCGCGCGCTATATGATGCGGCGAGTGAAGCGCTGGCGCTCGATCTGAAAGAATTATGCTTCGTGCCGAATGAGAAGCTCGATCTGACGGAATATACGCAGGCGGCGATGGTGACGACCTGTCTGGCAATCACCCGCGTTCTGAAAGAAAGAGGAATCGAGCCTGATATGACGGCGGGGCTAAGCCTCGGCGAATATTGTGCGATTGCGGCGGCGGGCGGCATGGAGGAATTAGACGCCATCCGTCTGGTGAGAAAGCGTGGCATTCTGATGCAGAATACGGTGCCTGCGGGGGAAGGCGCAATGTGCGCGGTCATCGCGATGGCTGCAGAGGACATTGAGCGTATCATCGGCGGCATAGAAGGTGTGTCCATTGCCAATTATAACTGTCCGGGTCAGATTGTGATCACCGGAAAAACGAAAGCGGTCGAGGAAGCGGAGCAGCGTTTAAAGGAAGGCGGAGCAAAGCGCACGGTTATGTTAAAAGTCAGCGGACCGTTTCATTCTAAGATGCTTGTTTCCGCGGGAGAACAGCTCGCCGAGGAGATGGAGCATATGGTTTTTTCACCGCTGCGGGTTCCTTATGTGACGAATGTGACGGCAGAGACGGTGAATGATATTGAAAAGACCAAGGGCCTGCTGGCGGAGCAGGTGAGCGCTCCCGTGCGCTGGCAGCAGAGCATGGAGCATATGATCGCCGAGGGCGTCGATACGTTTGTGGAGATCGGTCCCGGAAAGACGCTTGACGGCTTCCTACGCAAAATAGATAAGGACAAGCGCGTGCTGCACGCTTCCGTATGGGAGGACGTGGACAAGATCGTGGAAGCGCTTTTGTAGGAACGCAATTTTGCATTGTGGATGTATAAATGTGTTCTGTGCTGAGTGTATGTTTGAAATAGAGAATCTTGGATGCGCAAGACGGCAAAGGATAAGGAGATTGTGAGCAATGGCTTTAGAGGGTAAAATAGCGGTTGTGACCGGAGCGTCACGGGGAATCGGCAGGGCGGTCGCACTGCGGCTTGCGCAGGATGGCGCAACCGTCATCATCAATTATAACGGCTCTGAGGAAAAAGCAAAGCAGACGCTTTCGGAAATGGAAGGACAGGGCGGAAAAGGTGCGATCTATCAGTGCGACGTATCTGATTTTGAACAGTGCGAGGCATTTATCAAAGATGTGATCAAGACCTATGGCTCTTTGGATATTCTCGTCAACAATGCGGGCGTGACGAGGGACGGGCTGCTCATGGCGATGTCCGAGGAGGATTTTGACCGTGTGCTTGATACGAATTTGAAAGGTGCGTTCCATACGATCCGTTTTGCGGCAAGACAGATGTTAAAGCAGAAAAGCGGGCGCATCATCAACATGGCGTCCGTCGTTGGCGTGAGCGGCAATGCGGGGCAGGCAAATTATGCGGCGTCCAAGGCAGGGGTAATCGGGCTTACCAAGTCGGCGGCAAAGGAGCTCGCGTCCCGCGGCATCACCGTGAACGCGATCGCGCCGGGATTTATTGAGACGGATATGACGGCGGCGCTTTCCGAGGATGTGAAAGCGGGCGCCATGACGCAGATTCCGCTCGGATGCTTTGGAAAACCGGAACAGGTGGCGGCAGCAGCCGCATTTTTGGCGTCGGAGGATGCCGCTTACATTACCGGTCAGGTACTGCATGTGGACGGCGGCATGGTGATGTAAGTGTGAGAAGTACTTCTAAAGCTCGCGCCAAGGGGCGCTTCGCTAAGAAGTACTACGGTTCGCATAGCGAACCTTTCTCACACAGAAGAATGTCCTGCGGACATTCTTCATGAGTTTTGTGCATCTATGTTGTATGACGGATTAAACGAAAGGAAAAGAATCGCAGATGAAAAGAAGAGTCGTTGTGACAGGTCTTGGGGCGGTAACGCCGATCGGAAATACCGTGGAAGAATTTTGGGCTTCCGTGAAGGAGGGAAAGGTCGGGATTGGTCCGATCACGAAGTTTGATACGACGGATTACAAGGTAAAAATAGCGGCGGAGGTCAAGGATTTTGTTGCAAAGGAGCGCATGGACTTCAAGGCGGCAAAACGCATGGAGTTGTTTTCCCAATATGCGGTAGCGGCTGCAAGCGAGGCGTTTGAGGATGCTGGACTGGATATGAGCAAGGAGGACGCGTTCCGCGCGGGCGTGATCATCGGATCGGGAATCGGCAGCCTTCAGATGGAGGAGAGCGAGTACACCAAGATTATGACGAAAGGCCCTTCCAGGGTCAATCCGCTGATGGTGCCGCTCATGATCTCCAATATGGCGGCGGGAAATGTGTCCATTCAGTTAGGACTCAGAGGAAAATGCACGAATGTCGTGACTGCATGCGCAACAGGAACAAACTGCATCGGCGATGCGTTCCGTGCGATTCAGTATGATGATGCGGATGTGATGATCGCGGGCGGAACGGAAGGCTGCATCTGTCCGACCGGCGTTGCGGGCTTTACGGCGCTGACGGCGCTTTCGACCGAGGAGAATCCGCTGCGGGCATCCCTTCCGTTTGATAAAGACAGGAGCGGTTTTGTGCTCGGTGAGGGAGCGGGCATTGTTGTGCTGGAGGAGCTTTCTCATGCGAAGGCGCGCGGAGCTCATATTTACGCGGAGCTGGTCGGCTACGGTTCCACGAGCGACGCGTATCACATCACTTCCCCAATCGAGGATGGGAGCGGCGCCGCGAAAGCGATGGAGCTTGCGATGAAAGAGGCGGGCGTAGCACCGAAGGATGTGACCTATATTAATGCACACGGAACGGCAACCCATCACAATGATCTTTTTGAGACGAGAGCGATCAAGGCGGCGTTTGGCGAGGCGGCAAAGGAGGTTGTCATCAATTCGACGAAATCCATGATCGGCCATCTCCTTGGCGCGGCGGGCGGCGTGGAGTTCGTCACATGCGTGAAAACGATACAGGATGGATTTATTCATCAGACCGTGGGAACACAGACGCCGGATGAGGAATGTGACTTAAATTATACGATCGGCGCGCCGATTCAGAAAGACGTGCGTTACGCCATGTCGAATTCTTTGGGCTTTGGCGGGCACAATGCGACGCTGCTGGTAAAAAAGTATGAGGAGTAAGAAGCTGCTAAAGTTGTAAGGGACGTTTCGGCAATGCGGCCGGAAATACGGCAGGAGGAAAACCATCATGGAATTGGAACAATTGATACAGTTGATCGGCGCGGTGTCCGAATCAAAGTTGACAGATTTTTGCTATGAGGAGAACGGCGTCAAGCTTTGCCTGAAAAAAGAGGCCGGGGCAGTATCGGCAATGATACCGCCATGGCCGGGAGTGCAGACCGCCGCGGATTTGGCAGTGACCGGTGCGGTACAGACCGTTTCGGGAGCCGCTGGGAGTCTGCAGGCAATAACGGGGACGGCAGGAGGCGTGCAGGTTCTATCGGGCGCGGAAGCGGCAGCCGTGCAGGTAACCGCGGCAGAGACAGCGCCCCCGATCGATGGCAAGATCGTGAAATCTCCGCTTGTGGGCGTATTTTATGCGGCGCCGTCGGAGGATAAGGAGCCGTATGTATCCGTTGGCGATACCGTGAAAAAGGGACAGATTCTTGCCTGTGTGGAGGCAATGAAGCTGATGAATGAGATTGAAAGCGAATATGACGGCGTGGTGGCGGAAATATTGGTAGAGAACGGACAGGGAGTCGGCTACGGCGAGCCGCTGTTCGTCATCAGATAGGAGCGGAGCCATGATAAAAAAGGTATTGGTGGCAAACCGGGGTGAGATTGCCGTTCGCATCATCCGAGCCTGTCGTGAAATGGGAATCGAGACGGTCGCGGTCTATTCGGAGGCGGATGCCGAGGCATTACATACCAAGCTTGCGGATGAGGCGGTCTGTATCGGACCGGCAGCCGCGGCGGACAGTTATCTGAAAATGGAGCGGATCATCAGCGCGACGATCATATCGGGCGCGGATGCCATTCATCCCGGTTATGGTTTTTTATCCGAAAACAGTATGTTCGCAAGGCTGTGTGAGAAGTGCAATATCACATTCATCGGACCCGGCTCGGAGGTCATTTCCAAAATGGGCGACAAGCAGCAGGCGCGAAATACGATGCGTGAGGCGGGCGTGCCGATCGTACCGGGAACGACCGACCCGATCCTGGACGCGGAAACAGGAAAACGTGAGGCTGCAAACATCGGTTATCCGGTCATCGTCAAAGCGGCGCTGGGCGGCGGCGGAAAAGGAATGCGTGTCGCCGCGTGTGAGGAGGAATTTGAACAGGCGTTTCTTACCGCACAAAAAGAAGCGGAGGCGGCATTTGCAAGCCGCGTGATGTATATAGAGCATTTTATTGAACAGCCGCGTCATATTGAATTTCAGGTTCTTGCCGATTCTTATGGCAATGTGATTCATCTCGGCGAGCGCGACTGCTCGATTCAGCGCAATCATCAGAAGATGATCGAGGAGGCGCCGTCCATGGCGCTGTCCGAGGAACTGCGCGAGCGCATGGGAAATACCGCGGTTGCGGCGGCGAAGGCGGCAGGCTATGTCAGTGCGGGAACAGTGGAATTTTTGCTGGAAAAGGACGGTCATTTTTATTTTATGGAGATGAACACCCGCATACAGGTCGAACATCCCGTGACGGAGTGGGTAACGGGAATCGATCTTGTCAAGGAGCAGATCCGCATCGCGTCAGGGAAAAAACTATCCTATGCGCAGGAGGATGTAAAGCTGACGGGTCATGCGATCGAGTGCCGGATCAATGCGGAGAACCCGGAAAAAGGATTCCGGCCTTCCCCGGGAACGATCACGGACATGTATCTGCCGGGCGGGAAGGGCATTCGTGTTGATTCCGCGATCTATACAGGCTGCGAGATACCGCCCTATTATGATTCGATGATCGCGAAGCTGATCGTGTGGGCAAAAAACCGCGGCGAGGCGATCCGCAAGCTGCAGAGTGCACTCGGCGAGGTCATTGTGGAAGGGATAGAGACGAACGTGGACTATCAGTACGAATTGATCAATCACCCTGATTTTTTGGCAGGAAATGTGGATATTTCCTTTATTGAACGTTATCAGCAGGGATTGTGAGGCATATTATGAAGCTGGATCATATGTTCAAAAAAACGAAGCAGATCGCTTCCAGAAAAAATGACAGTATCCGCGGGGAAAAGCATCCGAGTGTGCCGCGCGGCCTGTTGCGTAAGTGTAATAAATGCGGGGGCGCCATTATTGCGGAGGATGCGATCGCAGATTATTATATCTGCCCGAAATGCGGCGGTTATTTTCGTGTGGATGCATATAGCAGGATTGCGCGTGTCGCGGACGAGGGTTCGTTTGAGGAATGGGACAGCGGACTCTTAAACGGCAATCCGATGGCATTTCGGGGTTATGAGGAAAAGATCAGGACGCTTCAGGAAAAAACAGGTCTTGACGAGGCGATCGTCACAGGGGAAGCGCGTGTCGGCGGTCACAGAGTTGTGTTGGGAGTCTGCGACGGGCGTTTTATGATGGCGAGCATGGGTGAGATCGTCGGAGAAAAAATTGCCCGCGCCGTGGAGCGTGCCACAAAAGAGAAGCTTCCCGTGATTCTGTTCGCGTGCTCGGGCGGTGCGAGAATGCAGGAGGGAATTGTATCCCTGATGCAGATGGCAAAAACGTCGGCGGCGCTTAAACGTCACAGTGATGCGGGGCTTTTATATATCAGCGTGCTCACCGATCCGACGACGGGCGGTGTGACGGCGAGCTTCGCGATGCTCGGAGACATTATTTTGGCGGAGCCGAAAGCATTGATCGGTTTTGCGGGACCTCGCGTGATCGAGCAGACGATCGGAGAAAAACTGCCGAAGGGCTTTCAGCGTGCGGAGTTTTTGCTCGCGCACGGGTTTATTGACGGAATCGTGGAACGCGATCAGCTGCGCGATACGTTGGACACGATCCTGCGTCTGCATGACGGCGTGGGCGTGCATGGTGAAACGTCGGAGTGCGGCCAAACGGATGCGCGTGAGGAAGAAGATCGAAAGGAACATGAATCGGCGCAAGAGAGCGCAGATTTGGGTAACGGCGAGGCTGAGCGGGAAAGCGCAGATTTGCGGCGGTATATCGACGCGTGGGAGCGGGTACAGCTTTCGCGCAGGAACGACCGTCCTGTCGGGGGCGACTATATCCGCGCTTTGTTTACTGATTTTGTGGAACTGCACGGCGACCGCTGTTTTGCGGACGACCGGGCGGTGATCGGCGGTATTGCTCTGTTCCATGGCATGCCGGTAACGGTCATTGCGCAGGCAAAGGGAAGCAACACAAAGGAAAATATTGATCGTCATTTCGGAATGCCGTCGCCGGAAGGGTATCGGAAAGCGCTGCGGCTCATGCGGCAGGCGGAGAAGTTTCATCGTCCCGTCATCTGCTTTGTCGATACGCCGGGTGCGTTTTGCGGCTTAGAAGCGGAGGAGCGCGGGCAGGGCGAGGCGATCGCGCGCAGTATTTATGAGATGTCCGCGTTAAAAACGCCGGTGCTCTCCATTGTCATCGGAGAGGGCGGAAGCGGCGGCGCGCTTGCGATGGCGACGGCGGATGAAGTATGGATGCTTGAAAATTCCGTCTATTCCATTCTCTCTCCGGAGGGTTTTGCAAGTATTCTTTGGAAAGACAGCAAACGGGCGAAAGAAGCGGCAGCGGTCATGCGTATGACGGCGGAGGAGCTGAAGGAGCAGGGGATTATTGAGCTTGTTTTTGCTGAACCCGAGCAGTATACGACCGAGCATATGCAGGATGTCATCGAGCACTTAGACAAAGAGATGCTGCGGTTTTTGGGGCAGTACGGCGCGTACAGTGTGGAAGAATTGACTGATCACAGATATGAGCGGTTTCGGAGGATATAATATCAACTTTCCAGATCAATCAGGTCGATCCCGTAAATATTTCGGGAGGTAAGATACATTTGATTCCCTTCCAGATAGGTATTGCCGCTTAATTTGAGCGGAACGGAAAGCGATTTACTTTTTTGGAATGCGTGTTTATCCCAAAAGGCAATTTCACCACAGGGGTGGGAAACCGTCACCAGTATATCATGATAGGTTCCTGCACAATCGAACATTTTAGCGTGCGCGTTCTTTTGAACGTTCCGAATTTCAAATTGTGACAGGTCAATCTGAAATAATTTTTTATCCTGAGCGGACGCATATAATATGCTGCCTCGAGGGCCATTATCCGAGTCAATGAAGAGGCTTCGAATATTTTGTCTGCTTAAGACAAGGCTTTTTTCGATGGACAGGGACGCTTTGTTCAATAATAATAATTGCCCGGAGACGGTTCCGCATAGCAGATGACCGCGATAGGATTTCAGGCTCCACATGCTGCTATCGGATATGATATGTTCCGTTTTCTGAAAAGAGGTTCTGTCAATCGTGATGATTTTTCCGTTTCGGATGGAACAATAGATACTTTTGTCATCCATAGTCATTCCGCAAATGTCAGAGGTGAGATCCTCACCAAGCTGCCATTTGCCAAGCAGTTCATAGGTATGTTGGTCGAAGGCAGATAGCGTACAGAAGTCGCTTACAAAAATCTGCCCGTTATCTGCCGTTAAAATTCGCGCGAGACCATTCTTTTTAAAAATCAATTTTTCAAATAAGAGCTGACCGGACGCTTTTTCAAACTTTTGCAGCTTATTTGCACACAGGCAGTCAATTTGATGATCCCCTACGCAAAAGCCTAATACGGCACTTTCTGTTGTTATGAAATGCTTCATATGCAATTCCTCCGTCTATGTCAAGTCCTCCATCCGAAAACTTTCTGTTTTCAGATCGCAAATCTTTATTCATTAAAAAATATCATATTCCTATCAGAATAAATCTATATTCAATCATAACATACCACGACACCACATGGAAATCTTTCTTTTTGCGGATTTATACATTATAATAAAGAATAGTGTAGTAAGTCTGGTATTAGTGAACACATAAAGAATATCTACGAAGAAGGAGAATGAACAGAGGAGGAGTTTGTGTATTTATTTGTAGAGGTTATTTTTATTCTGGACATCGGAAACATTTACCTGTAAAAGGATATCGTCCGGATGCGGTATTTAATGATTCCAGAGATTATTGGGGGATTACTTTTATTGAATTACCAGTTGAAAAGTTTGATATCCCAACGCCCGCAATTATGAAATTCACTTTTCAAGATTGCCATTATCAAGAAGTGATGCCAAACCAGTCGTTTGAAATCATGGAAGGAGCTAAGCAGGTTGGTGTAGGGAAAATTATTTCAATAGAATATGATTAGAGCAAAAAATCGGCATATATGGGGTAATTCAATAAATGAATGAAAATATGCACAGTTGCGTGATAATCTTATTTTGGAGAGAAAAGTTATATGGATTTATTTATGATGCTACTCACAACAGCACTAATTCCAATATTTCACATATATCCAAGCAGAATTATTTCCCAGACATTTAATACATCTGCGAAGTCAATTACTATAAAAAACAAAAAATTGGCTAAAATGTTAATCGCAAAAAAAAATACATGGGGAATAGAAACCGATTTTGACCAAAAAAATAAAATGTCGTTATGGGGGATAATTTCATATTTGATATTTCTTCCGCAAATTGCATTCATCCCATATAATTGGTGGATTTATATGAAAACAGGTTCAGGAGAATGGTGCGGGGCAGAGCAGTCCTATCTGTGGACAGCGATGTTATATTATGCGATTGTGTTGAGTATAAAATTGAAAGAGGCAATTAAGTTCAGTAAAGGAGAGATATAGAATTTCCAAAACACAGAATGAATACGTTTTCTGCAAATATAAGGACAGAGATACATGAGAAGGGCATCGGGAACAGTTCCCGGAGAGCACTGGAAACTAAAAAAATTTTGGATACGGTAAAACGGGAGCTATATGAAGAAACAGGTGCTCTGGAATTTGATAAACGGGGCAAAGAGACGGGGATATTTATAAAATGAAAGGAATCCTCTCAAATTATATTTTATCAAGGAATTTGAACGGTTAAAGAAAGAAGAACAGGCTTTACTTGGATGGAGCGCCAAGAGGGAATTGGCAAAAATCAATTATCGGATACATACCGATGCTATCAAGATCAATCTTATTCCGCCGGAACTTACATCACAACAGACTTCTATCATTTATGCATCGGAAGCTGATGTGCTGAATATGGCATTATTTGGCATGACAGCGAAACAATGGAGGGATAAGAATCCGGATAAAAAAGGCAATATCCGGGATTATGCGAGCATAAATGAATTGATATGCCTATCAAATATGGAAAACATCAATGCAGTGCTGATTGAAGATGGGCTGAGCCAAAAAGAACGCTTAGTAAAACTCAATAAAATTGCAATACACCAGATGTCTATTTTGGAAGAACTGACGACAAAGGTCTTGAATTGATTTAATTCCCCCGAATTCGGGGGAATTAAAATTACCATAGTTCAAAGCAGTCCTCTGCATCAACCCACATCTGCAAGTTACCATCAAGTACCAATTGGTTTCGGATGGAACAATAGACGGATATGCGATTCCTCCGACTACGTTAAGTCCTCCATCCGAAAACTTTCTGTTTTCAGATCGCAGTAGTGTCTGCCCTTCTCGGCGGTAAATTTTAAGACGCAATAATCGGCGTCAGTAACACCCTGTCGGTAATACATCGTATCGCCGGTCTGCCAGATTTCTCTTTTGGTCGTGTCGTCCTGCATGACTTCTATCGTGCCAATCAGCATAATGCCCTCATAACGGAAGCGTCCTCTTTGGTAAAAGTAGATACTCGCTTTCGGATTTTTCATAAATTGCTGTGCGCGCATCGAGGAGGTATTTGTTGAAAAATAAAAGCAATTGCCTTCGATCTTGCGCGGTGTAAACATGGCTTTCACATTTGGGAAACCGTCCTCGTCCACGGAAGCGAGAAAGGCGGTTTTTTGTTTTTGAATAAATTCGATGATGTGCGATCTGGTTCTTTTCATTAGGACTCCTCCTTGTTTATCGGCAATTTTAGAATAGCGGCATTGTATAATTGTTCTATATAGAACAATTATAGTATAGCATTGTGTTTTTCAGAAATCAACGATAATATGATCTATTTTAAAATAGCTGCTGTCAGGTAGAAGCGCTATTCAAGTTCTGTTTGTTCCGCTTGTGTGACCCGGCTTCTTGCTGTGGTCTGTGGAACATGGTAAAATAATCTCAAAAAAATGGGAAGCTCAGAGTTTTGGAGATGATTTAATGATAAATAAGAGAATTGAGCGGATACGGTTCGTCATCGTTTGGATAGGGGTCGCAGTGCTCCTGTTTAGCGGCTGTGGAAAAGAACAGCCGGTGAAGCAAGAATTGCCGCAGACGGAGTTTGACGGACGGAATGCGGGATTTTCTGTGATAGATGCAGGGTTATTGATGCAGGAAACGGAAAAGCAGAAAAGCACTGATATCGAGGCGGATAGGGCGGCAGATGACAGAGAAAATACCGAAGAAGAGAAGAATATCGATAGAGCGGAAGAGAAAGAGACTGACAGAAGAGAAGCGTATCGCGGCAGATATCAGCGTTTATTTCGCAAAGAAGACTTTGTATCGGAGGAAATTGCATGTGCCAATGTATTTGCCGCTTATCAGGATGGCAGGGAGAATCCAGAGATTCTAAGGTTATATGAGGAAGAGGGGGAAACATGGGAGTATCTTTTCTATGCAGCCTATGATTTTAATAATGATAAAAGAATGGATTATGCGGTAGTGCGTGGTAATTTTGATGATAATGGAGCGCAGGAAGGATTTTGCGGCGCGGATCTATGGTTTTTATCTTCTGATGGCGACTATGAAAGGGCGGAGCTGCCGAAAGCGGTTTATCTGACAGGCGGTACATGGCAGGAACCGGAGCTTTTTATGATGACGCTCGTTTATTGTTTTGCGGGAGAAAGGGCAATTGGCGTATACCATGATTATGAAAAAGAGAGGATAGCGCTATATGGCTTGTGCTGGCATAGCAGAGCAGGATATCAGTATGAGCGTGTGAGGGCTGTGACCATAACGGAGGAGGTATCGGATACGACGCTGATACATACAGAGTTTCAGGTTGGCGGTCAGGCTTTGGGTTTGGGCGAGTGGGTAGTCAAAGTAGAGTTCTTGGGGAAAGAAGGGAACCCGGATTTTTATCAGATGTTGTTAGTCGATAACGTCATCCCTACTGCCGGAGAAGAGGCAAGTATGGCATGGGACGGCAATGACGACGGATATGAGGACATTTTGTATTACGCGGGCTCCGGAGGCGGGAGTGGCGGAGGCTGGAAAGCTTATAAGTTGTTTATATGGTCCGAAAGAGAGGAAATGTATTTGGACACATCGCTTCCGGACTGTATTTCCATAGATTATGAAGCACATAAGATTTATCATAGATGGAGAAACGGAGCGTCTTATGAATGGTATGATATCTATGGGCTAAGGGATGGAGAATATCAACTGGAACAAGAGATTATTTTGGATGAGCTCCCGTCGGAAGATGGAGGAAGAATACTTGTGGCACAATATTATGAGTGGGGCGAATTAGTCGAAGAGTATGTGAATGTAGATACAGATTGGGAAGAGATGGAGCGGTTTTTGCAAGAAAAGTATCCGTTGTTTAACTTTTGGACAAAGGGGTAGCGTGTGTTGCCCTGATCAGGAAATCTGCGAGAACGATCCTATTTGATAGGGACAGGAGAAAGGAAGTCAGCGAAGATGGACGGAAAACTAAGAAATATGACATCCGTATACTTATCAAAAGGAGAGCGGATGCTGTTGCTTTTCAGACAGGGCGGAAGGGTTGTAAACCAATGTCTGGGTCGGCTCCGCGGGCGGGCATTTTGAGGAGTTTGAATTAAATGACGCGAGGGCATGTGTGCTGCGCGAGTTGGAGGAAGAATTAGGCATTGGCGAGTCTGCGATTGAAAATCTGTGTCTGCGGTATATCACACTGCGGAGAACGAATGGGGAGATTAGGCAGAATTATTATTTTTTTGCGGACTTAAAAGACGATGTGGATGAGAAGCTAGTGTCGAATGAGGGGATCAGTAAGTGGTTTGCGTATTCGGAGCTTGAGGCGCTTAAAATGCCCTATACGTCAAAGTTTGTGATAGAGCATTATCTGAAGACCGGGCGCACGACGAAGGAGATGTACGTCGGTGCGGCGGACGGTGAAAAGTTGGTTTTTACGAAGCTGCCGGAGTTTTAGAGCGTCAAGCGGTAAATAGGGGAATGTAAAAGGAGCAGGATATAGGATGAAAAAGGAAAAGAATAAGAAGATGGTTGTGATCCTGTTTTTTGCGGTCATTGTGCTCGTTGGCGCAGTCGGTCTGTATTTGTTTACGGATATTCGTTATTTCTTTTTTCATACGAGCAGCGCGCCGGTTCATGCGAAGACAAATGCGGATTTTCAAATCGCGGATATTCACAGTGCCGTGGATGCGGATGGGGACGGTATTGATGATCAGACCGACATTTTGCAGGGAGCGCGCGCGTATATTGCCACGAATCCGCGGTATAAGAGCAAGTATTATGAGGGCGGTTATCCGAATGATGGGTATGGCGTATGTACGGATCTGGTGGCATATGCGTTAAGGGATGCCGGATACGATCTGCGGGCGCTTGTGGATGCGGACATTGCGGCGAACAGGGAGATGTATGCGGTCGATGCGCCGGATGATAATATTGATTATCGGCGCGTGCGGAATCTGAAGGTATTTTTCGGTCATACGGCAATCAGCCTGACAACAGATATTTATGATATTGCCGCATGGCAGGGCGGTGACATTGTTATTTTTGAGAATCATATCGGGATCGTGTCGGATCATCGAAACGATGACGGGATCGCATATGTCATCCATCACAACGGTACGATGCAGAAAGCGTATGAGGAGGATATTCTTGCGGAGCGTGATGATATTGTCGGGCACTATCGCATGAGTGCGGCGGAATGAGGTCTGTGAATGCGTTTCAATGTTTTATTCTTCTGTAAATCTTATGGCGGGTATTGCCTCGGTCATTGCTGTGGGGTGCAGGCAGGGAAATCGTGCGTAGATATTTATGCGCAGCAAAAAGCAAACAAAAATCGCGTTTCCGGCGTAAAAGATAATTGTATCAGGGGGAGGAGTACATGAAAGAGCGTGTTGTCCGGATTAAGAAAATAGGTATCTATGCGGGCTTAGCAGTATTTGTGGTTTTGATTGCAAGTGGTGCTTTCCACTTTGTCAGATTGCTTAACATGCGGAGTGAAAATACCAAAGACAGATGGGGACTTGGGTTGCCCGACGGACTGGAGCGCGTATATCATAAGCAGACAGAGTCATTTCGTGGAGACGGCTGGCATTATGATGTTTATAGCGTGCAGGCGGAAGAAACGTGGCTGGAGAATCTGCATACGGAGGCAGATATCGAAGTTGAGGAATTTTATGACTCTGCAGCAGGGGAGATCCATGTTGAACATGAATATTACAGTTATTTGCACGGGTCAAAGTATAAATGGAAGCGGAATGAGAGCGAGGATGGTCTGACGCAGGCGGTTGCCATTTATGACATAGGACGCGGATATCTGTATGTGGTAGCGTATAGCATATGAGATAAGAAAACGAGAAGCAAACAAAAAGAGCCATAACAGGCTCTTTTTGTTTGCTTCTATCTTCCTGCCAAGAGCAGGTGACTTCTGCGTATACCGGATTAGCCCTCAGAGATTGCGCCAACCGGACAGCCGCCCTCGCAAGCACCGCAATCGATGCACTTATCTGCATCAACCTCAAATTTGCCGTCTCCCATAGAAATTGCGCCAACCGGGCAGGTTGCCTCGCAGGCACCACATGCTACACAAGCATCGCTGATTACTCTTGCCATGATAAAATCCTCCTTTATATTTGGTTCACGATAAGATAACAATATGAAACATAAAATATTGTCACTTGAATCTGTCATTATTCTAATACAAAAGGTGATAGGTGACAAGTGCAAATATCAAGAAAAAATATAAAATCATATAAATTGTACTGTATCTGCAAATTGTTGCCGGTCGTATGAAACAAGAATTGCGGCTCGTCCCCTTATTGTATCAGCTGTAATACAGATTCGGGATTTTTATTTGCCTGCGCCATCATGCTGATACCTGCCTGCTGCAGAATGGATGCGATAGAATGTTCTACCATTGTTTTGGCCATATCAGTATCGCGGATCAGAGATTCTGCCTGCTGTGTATTTTCTTCTGAAATCTTATCAATATTATATGTATGTTCCAAGCGATTTTGATAAGCGCCAAAATCACTTCGCTGTCCATTGATGATGGCCATCGCTGATTGAACCTCATTGATCGCACTTTTGGAAGATTCTATGGTGAGGACATTGGTATCCTCCATTCCAAGCAGGTGCAGGCGCAGGCTGTCATATTCGATTCCGATATATTGGTCAGCCGCCGTCCCGACATGAACATCAAAGTATTGGATGCCCTCATAAATGGGCAAATCTATGTTGTGGTTTGGCCAGGGGGAAGCATTCCCAATTGTGGACATATCAGAGTCAGCGGAAAGTGAAGTGAAATCAATAATTGTTTGATCAACGAGTGCCTCCTGAATTTTCTCTAAAATGCGGTCCTCGTCATCCGTCGGTTCAACTTCAAGTGAAAGAGAAAAAATTCCCACCCGCTTGGAGGTTCGATTGTCGGCGTAAGTATAGTCGTTGTCCGCATATAACGAAAAATTAAGCGCAATTGTTCCGCCGGTCTCGCTTGCGGTAAGTAGTCCTGGATGATCAGAGTCTTTGGCACCCATAAGTGTATTCATAACGTTGCTTAAAGTACCACCGGAAAACCCGTGTGTTATGGCATATTTTCGCGGTTGATCATATTGGTCTTTATCCCATGACCACCAAATTCCCTCGTCATCGGGCGCTGACTCCCTGCCGGCCCAATAGCTGACAGAGGTTGATTTCGCCTGCACCATGCCGATACCGTCTATGTAGAAAGAGAATGTCCAGCCTTCGGAAGTGTTTTTTGCTTCCTCCACGGTCGCAGCGTTTGGCGGTCTGCTTATCAAATTGCCATCGGAGGAAGTAACAGCCTCGTTAGCGGTACTGCTTTTGGATGGGGAGATCCACTCGTCATCTTTGCCGTCAAATGTGTGTGGTGTATTCGTCCCATTCGTTCTGGAGGCAACGGCAGCCGGATAGTAGAGGGAGCCACTAACGGACAAGGGATTTGAGACCGCATTTCCGTTCGCATTCTCAAAAGCTCCGTATATATATGCCTCTGGCTCTTGAGAAAATGTTACCTTGTCAATACATTGTATGATATCCTCAAGCTTCGCGCCGGGAGCGGGGGTGAAGGATATGGTATGTGTAAATACGGGTTTGCCATCAGCGTCCAATAATTTATTGGAGCCATCGTTGTCTCCGAAATGATCGCCCATTTCAAAAGTATAGTTGTTCTTTTTTAACGTCTCCCAATCGATAGGGGTTGTCTCATATTGATTGCCGTCATAGCCCATCCATGAAACATTGACCCCGTTTTCATCGGCATGGATTGTATAACTGTCACATGCCAGAACATCGTAGTTTGCATTTGTTATATCAAAGCTATTTTGCGTATTATTAAATGTTACGACCGGCACGGAATAAGTGCCGATCTGTTTGAAATATGGCGGCTGATCCGGCCAGATTTGCCTTTCGTTGAAGGTGGTTGAGACAAAAATTCTTTGCATTTCCGATTTTAAGGACTGCACCTCTCGATCAATTGCTTCTCTGTCCGCAGCCGTATTTGTTCCGTTAGCAGATTTTACGGAAAGCTCATTGATACGCTGCAAGATATCAGAAACCTCATTTAATGCACCTTCCGCCGTTTGTACATAGCTGATGCCGTCCATAATATTCTCTGCTGCCTGATGAAGTCCGCGTATCTGATGGCGCATTTTCTCGGAAATGGTCAGACCGGATGCGTCGTCTGCTGCGCGATTGATTTTATAGCCGGAAGAAAGCCGTTCCATCAGCTTATTGTCATTCGTAGTGACAATTCCAAGCTGTCTATTGCTGTTCATCGCAGATAGGTTATTGGTAAGTGTTAACATAGAACGATATCCTCCTGTTGCATGTGCAGAAATAATAAAGTTTCATTTTATATATCGGCAAAAAAATTATAAATATAAGAGAATTGTATAAATTCCATCAACAATATCCTCCTTGTTCTCCAACAAAGACCATGGGGGAAATTGATTGATGGAATTACTATGAAAAATCGTGCCTTGGTCTAACTCTCCGCAAGCTCCGCGCGCCGCTTTTTGATGCCGTCAATAATATGCTTTTTGCATTCGATCGCTTTTTCCTGTGTCATAGCGGGAACATCTTTTAATTTATATTCCATACCGAGCTTGTCGTACTTGACTTTTCCCATTGTGTGGTAGGGCAGCACGTCGAGCGCCTTTAGGTTTGTCAGACCGCCGATGAAGTAGCCAAGCTCAAACAGGTATTTCGGATCGTCGGTGATGCCCGGAACAACGACATGGCGTATCCACATATCTACATGCTTGTCGGAAAGATATTGTGCAAAAGCGAGAATCCCGTCGTTGGGCTGCTCGGTCAGTTCTTTATGCTTTTCGGGATCGATATGCTTAATGTCGAGCATGACAAGATCGATCAGCGGTGCAAGCTGATCCATCTTGTCGAGAAAAGCTTTGTTGTCGGGCTTAAAGGCGATGCCGGAGGAATCAAGGCAGGTGTGGATATTCCTTTTTTTGCATTCCGTGAAAAGCTCGATCAGAAAATCCGGCTGCATGAGCGGTTCGCCGCCCGTTACGGTAATGCCCCCCTTGGTGTAGAAGCTTTTATTGCGCTCGTATTGTTCCAGGATTTCGGATACTTCCATTACGGTACCGCCCGTCATTGACCATGTATCGGGATTGTGGCAGTAAGCGCAGCGCATGGGACAGCCCTGAACGAATACGACAAATCGGGTACCCGGACCGTCAACGGTTCCGAAGGACTCCAGTGAATGAATTCTTCCGCTCATAGTAAGATCCTTTCTGTAGAAAGATGCTGAAAAGATTGAAGTTTCTCAATGCCAGAAGAATCCGCCAAAGGCGGATTCTTCTGTAAATAATTGTGAAAAGGTGGAATTCTGTAACTCCAAAAGAAATGCCTTTGGCATTTCTTTGAAAGCTTGGCGCGTTTGCGCCATGCTTTTTTATACAGCTTCGTGGAACGTACGGGAGATGACATCTGCCTGCTGTTCCGGTGTCAGCTTAATGAAGTTTACTGCGTAGCCGGATACACGGATGGTAAGCTGCGGATAGTTCTCCGGATGCTGCTGAGCATCAAGAAGTGTGTCTCTGTTTAATACATTGACATTCAAGTGATGTCCGCCTTTGGTTGCATAACCATCTAACAAATTTACTAAGTTTTCTACCTGTGCACTATTTTCTGCCATGGTAATATCCTCCTTTGATTAAAATCACGGTGTTTAACGATCCATGCCTTCCTGCATGGTTGGGATGCTGCATGCGAATGCGTTTTTGGAGCAGTCAACGCAGCCCATCGTCTCCACACTTTTGGCTTCATTGCTTGTTTCATCGACATCTACATTCACATGCCCGACGCCGTTTGTCATACCGGCGTCGAGCTGTGCGATGAGATTATCGATCATTTGAGATTCATCCATTGCATGATCCCTCATCTATTATTTGTTTAAGTCGAGTTCAATATCGCCTGCAAATACCTTATCCTCTTTGCCAAGCGCGCCCGGAATGATCGTGAAGGTATTGGAAATACCATCCTGCGCATCATTGAACGGAAGCTTGGATACGGAAGACAGGGAAGCGACTGCACCATGCGTATCACGTCCGTGCATCGGATTTGCACCCGGAGCGAACGGCTGACCTTTTCTACGTCCGTCAGGCGTATTACCGGTTGCCTTACCGTAGGTCACGTTGGATGTGATCGTAAGGATGGACGTGGTAGGAATACCGTTTCTGTAGGTGTGATGTCTTCTGACTGCCGTCATGAACGTATGAACAACCCACTGTGCGATCTCGTCTACGCGGTCGTCGTCGTTGCCGTATTTCGGGAAATCACCGGTTGTCTTGAAGTCAACGATGATACCGTCCTCATCGCGGATCGGCTCAACCTTTGCGTACTTGATCGCGGAAAGGGAGTCAGCCACGATGGAAAGACCTGCAACACCTGTTGCGAAGTAGCGTTTTACGTCTCTGTCATGAAGAGCCATCTCTGCTCTCTCATAGCAGTACTTGTCATGCATATAGTGGATGACATTCAGCGTATTGACATAAACGTCTGCCTGCCACTCCATCATATCAACGAATTTGCTTACTACATCATCATAATCAAGAACATCACCCGTTACAGGACGATACTTCGGACCAACCTGCTTCTTGGTAACTTCATCCACACCGCCGTTTAACGCGTAAAGCAGACACTTTGCAACGTTTGCGCGTGCGCCGAAGAACTGCATCTCTTTACCGATGACCATGGAGGATACGCAGCATGCGATACCGTAATCATCACCGTGAACAACTCTCATCAGATCGTCGTTCTCGTACTGGATGGAGGATGTCTTAATGGACATCTTAGCACAGTACTTCTTCCAGTTCTCAGGAAGTCTGGTAGACCAGAGAACCGTCAGGTTCGGCTCAGGAGAAGGTCCTAAGTTCTCAAGCGTATGCAGATAACGGAAGCTCATCTTTGTTACCATGTGACGTCCGTCAACACCGACACCGCCGAGGGACTCCGTTACCCATACCGGATCGCCCGCGAAGATCTGGTTGTACTCCGGTGTACGAGCGAATTTTACGCAGCGCAGCTTCATGATGAAGTGGTCAACGAACTCCTGAATCTGCTCCTCGGTAAACGTACCGTTTGCAAGGTCTCTCTGTGCATAGCAGTCAAGGAAGGTGGACGTACGTCCGAGGGACATTGCGGCACCGTTCTGCTCTTTTACGGAGCACAGATAACCGAAATAAGTCCACTGAATTGCCTCCTGTACATTGGCAGCCGGCTTGGAAATGTCGCAGCCGTAGGAAGCAGCCATCTCCTTCATCAGCTTTAATGCAACCATCTGCTCGGAAATCTCTTCGCGGAGACGAATGACCTCATCTGTCATAACGCGTCCGGTCGAATCCTTCTGCGCCTGCTTATCCTCGATCAGTCTGTCGATACCGTAAAGAGCGACACGTCTGTAATCGCCGATGATACGTCCGCGTCCGTAAGCATCCGGAAGACCCGTGATGATGTGTGCGGAACGGCATGCTCTCATCTCTGCATTGTAAGCGTCGAAGCAGCCTGCATTGTGTGTCTTTCTGTGAGTGGAGAAGAACTCGGAAATCTCCGGGTCAACCTCGTATCCGTTGTCGGAGCAAGCCTTCTCTGCCATACGGATACCGCCGTAAGGCTGTAAAGAGCGCTTGAACGGCTTGTCAGTCTGGAAACCAACGATGGTCTCCTTATTCTTGTCAAGATAGCCCGGACCGTGGGAAGTGATCGTGGATACAACCTTCGTGTCCATGTCAAGAACGCCGCCCGCTGCGCGCTCCTTGTCCTGAAGGTCGCGAACCATTGCCCATAAGTCGTTGGTGTTCTGCGTAGGTCCTGCAAGGAAGGACTCATCCCCCTCGTACGGCGTGTAGTTTCTCTGGATGAAATCACGCACGTTGATTTCTTTGTCCCATTTGCCGCCTACAAAATCGTTCCATTCTGGTCTCATTTGAAATGCCTCCTATAAAAAATTTTTATACGGTTAAAAAACCGTTAGTTACGCATAAAAATATGCTTTCGATACACCATAATTATAGGTTAAATTTCATAGGAGAGTCAATAGAAGCAATGTACTTTTTCGAGTACATGAATAAAAAATTAATGGAAAAAATTGTGAAAATTGTGCAATATGTGTTAAGATAGGGACAGCACAAAAGGATGATCAAAAAAAGGAGGCATAGATATGGCACAGTTTACGAAGGACATGACGATTGGCGAGATGCTTCAGATGAATCCGGCGGTCGCACCGGTTCTGATGGAAGCGGGAATGCATTGCCTTGGCTGCCCGTCCGCACAGGGAGAGTCTTTGGAAGAGGCGGCAATGGTTCATGGCATTGATGTGGATGAACTGATGGGTAAGCTCGCAGAGCTGTCATAAAAAGAACGCATAGCGTTCTTTTGGGTCTGCGGATTCCTAAGTTATAAGAAAAAAGAGCCCGACGGGCTCTTTTTTCTTATAGGGGGTCTCCCCTGTTGATTCGTAATGACCGAATTTCTGCATGGAAGCCGTTAAAAGGATTGCGCGACCGCTTCTACGGCATGCGACGGAATGATCGCATCAAAATGCTCCTCTAAAAAGGCAGAAGCGGAATGGGTCAGCCGTTCTCCTTTGCCGTATTCCGAGAGCGTATTGCATAAACGGTTAAACTCGGCGGGAGAGGTTTTCCCTTTCGAAACGACCAGCGAATACTGTCCTGTTATCGTATTCTTATATAAAGCGGTATCGGTACTGATGCCGCCCGCAAGCATCCGCGAAACCCTGATCAGATGATCCAGAGAGGAAAAGCTGTATAAAATGGAAATATCCGAATCAGCGTCTTCCGCAGCGGCAGCCGGCGTGTTGTCCTTTCCCTTATCGGGGAGTGCGGACGCGGCATTCTGCATCCTGCGGAACAGATCCAAAACATCTAAGGCCGTATCAGACAGGAACGATCCTGTGCTGTTGATGACGTCCATATTTTCTTCCTCGTAATCGTCGTCATCGTCGTGAATGGACGGCGCAAAATTGGAAAAACGTGTGTCGAGCTCCTCGGGATCCTCTACTTTTGTGATGACTAACACAAGGCAGCCGGAGTTAAGGGGAATGGCCTCGATCATCAAAGGGATGTCCTCTGCCTCAAAGCCGAACTGGACAGACGCCTGCTGCATCATATCCCGAAAGAGCTTCTTGGTCTTGTCGGAGCCATATACTAATTCGCTGATCTTGATCTGCCTGTCTGCAAGGTCGTCGCTTGTCAAAGTGCAGCGGATCTGGTAGTCATTTACTTTTTCGATTTTCATTCATATCACATCCTATCTATCCATCAAAAACCATGCGATACTGCAAATTATCAGTAAAAGTATCTTATACTGATTAGTTTATTAAGTCAAGAGCATGGCGTGACAGTTTATATTTTTTTTATGCGTGATAACGAAAAAATCCGCAGAAAATGCGTGTTTTACCGCTATTTGGAAAAAATGAGCATTTTAAAAAATTTTGTCGAAAAAAGACTTGTAAAAGCAAAACTACAAGTATATAATATAGAAACAGAGATGCCTCGGACAATCCGTATCGGAGAGGAGGCAGATGTTTTTTTCATAGTCACATTCGTGACTCATACGTTCAAAATTATCTTTTTCCCATAGGAACCATTGTCTGTTCCATCTTAGTATGGGATTGTCTTACAGGCTTATGTGTCTGTTCGTAAAATAATTTTTTCCAATGAACGAAGAAAGAAACGAAATTCACGGTATAATTCAAAATTTTTAGCAGGTAATTTTTTCCATCGGAACACTCTTTGTTCCGCAGGGAACGCTTTGCGTTCCTTTAAGTCAGATACCGTCCGGCATCTCAAGCAGAACTGTTTCACGTTCGTCACAGCGCGCCCGCGCTGCAATATCACGGGTTCCTTTTGGTCGGATGCGGGTGCGCCCTGATAGAAGCATATGGCGTTTACTGCCTGAACATGCAGGCGGTCACGGTTCGCATGGATCTGCCAAATCACAAAGGAAAGGAGATACATATGATAATTCGTACTGTTTTTACAAAAAGCAACATGGCGGATCGTGCAGAATATCAGACAGCTTGGGAAAGAAAAGTCTGAATATGTCAAATTTGGTAATGACGTAAGTGCAATAGTCTGTTATAATAAGGGCGTTTGGAGGGAACAGGAATGAAGAAAAAAATAATTCCGGTGCTCGTCGCAATCGCCCTTATTTGCGTGGTAGCGCTTGTGGCAATTGTACCTAAAATATTAGATCGCTACGCCTATTCGAAGGAGCGGGTCGATCTGACCGAATATTTTGAATGCGAGGGCAATGAGGCAAGGATCATGCATCAGGATACGCTGCTTACGGATCGCGCGCTTGTGCGGGACGGCGTTGTCTACTTTTCATATGACACGGTGGCGGCATATATGGAGGATCGCTTTTATTATAATGATATGGAGCACGCGCTGAAATATACGCTTCCCGACCATGTGGAGACGGTGTTACTTGACACGAATGTCATAATAAAGACGACACCTGACATATCGGGACAGGCAGCCATGGAGAGCGAGACGCTGACCCATACGGCGGTGTTTGAGGAGGAGGGTACGCTTTATCTGTCAGCGGATTATGTGCAGCGTTACTGCGGCATGAGTTATACGCTGTACAGCGGCGAAGAACCGTACCGTGTACAGCTGTTTACCGAGGAGGATACGGTGACGACCGCGACCGTGAAAAAGGCGACGGCAGTCAGACGGCTCGGCGGCATTAAGAGCCCGATCCTTACGGATGTTGCGCAGGGAGACGAGGTTGTGGTGCTCAACCGGATGGAAACATGGGCGGAGGTAAAAACGAAGGATTGTGTGACAGGATATATCGAAGTCAAATATTTGGAAAATGAGCATGAGACGCAAAGGACGTCTGAAAGAGACTACGCGGACCCTGTTTATCCGCGGATCGCAAGGGATCATAAGATCGTGATGGCATGGCATCAGGTCATGAATGCGGATGCAAACGGCACACTGAATGAGATGACGGTAAATGCAGGCGCGCTGAATGTGATCTCGCCGACATGGTTTTATGTGGGCGGCGGCGCGGACGGGGTATCCATTGATAATATTGCGACTGCCGATTATGTGGCGCGCGCGCATGAAAAGGGGCTTGAGGTATGGGCGCTCGCGGATGATTTTACCCGCTCGCCGGATATCTACGGTATCCTGTCGAGCAGCACGATGAGGGAAGCGCTGGAGCTGCAGCTTGTCAGTGCGGCGTTAAATGCGGGTGTGGATGGCATCAATATTGATTTTGAGAAGATATCGAGGGAATGCGGCGAGCATTTTATCCAGTTTCTGCGTGAGCTGTCCATTTTGACGCACAAGTATAACCTTGTGCTTTCCGTAGATAATTATGTGCCGGAAGGCGGCAGGGGACAGTATCATTTGGAAGATCAGGGGATCGTGGTCGATTATGTTGTGATCATGGGCTATGACGAGCACTGGAACGGATGCAGCGAGGCGGGCTCCGTCGCGTCCATCGGCTTTGTGGAGCGCGGTATCAGCGACACGATCAACATTGGCGTTCCCGCGGATAAGATCATCAACGGCGTACCGTTTTTCACGCGCATCTGGTCTACGGACGGCGGCGAGGTGACGAGCAGCGCGGGCGGTATGCAGTGGGCAAAGGACTGGGTGAATAATTACGGCATCAATTTAATATGGGATGAGGTCACCTGTCAGTATTACGGCGAACTGACAAGCGGCGGCAAGCTTTATCAGGTATGGATGGAGAACGCGGATTCCATTCAGGTCAAGCTCAACGTGATGAATAGCTATGGCGTTGCGGGCGTTTCGGCATGGAAGCTTGGCTATGAGACGACGGATATATGGGCGGTCATGGAGGCGTACGGAAATTCATAAGACATGGAAAGATCTTAAGGCATGCGAAGAGAAAAAAAGCAGAATCCTGTTATGAGATTCTGTTTTTTTTCATATCCTGTTATGAGAGAGGACAGGAAGCGGAGCATGACGGAGAAAAAAAGAAACACGCACAGCGGCGCACGGGCGTCTCATTCAGAACAGCGATACCGGATATGGCTGCGGCGGATCAGGCGGCTTCGCGCCGATGTGGTCTTTGTTACGGCGGGAATCCTGCTGCTTGCGGCTGCAGCGATCGTGACGACGCTTGAAAAAAAAGAAGCGGTAAAGACGGAGGAGACGATTGCGGACACGTCGGATATGGTGATCGTGATCGATGCCGGACACGGGGGCAGGGACAGCGGAAAAGTTTCCGTTGACCAAGTGACGTATGAAAAGGACATTAACCTTGCGATCGCCTACAAGCTCAAGAGCTATCTGGAGGCGGAGGGCATCACGGTCATCATGACCAGAGAGACGGATGACGGGTTATACGTGGAAAGTGACAGCAATAAAAAGGCGGCAGATTTACGACGCAGGATCGAGGTCATTGAACGGGCTTCTCCCGTGCTTGTCGTCAGCATTCACCAAAACAGCTATCATGAAGCGTATGTGCGCGGCGCGCAGACCTTCTACTATACGACGAGCGAGGAGGGAAAACAGCTTGCGGAGATCATACAGGAGCAGCTATGTCTTTCGCTTGATCCTGAGAACGGACGCAAAGCGAAAGCAAATGACAGCTACTACCTGCTGAAAAAAACATCTGTTCCGATCGTCATTGTGGAATGCGGATTTCTTTCCAATCCGGAGGAGGCCGCGCTGCTTACGACAGCGGACTATCAGGACCGCGTTGCGTTTCAGATTCATCTCGGCGTCATGCAGTATTTAAATCAAAGCAAAAAAAGGTTATCCTGACGGCAGTGCCGCGGGATAACCTTTTTCAAATGAGTCCATACCGAGCCGAGATGTTGTGTATCATGACCGGTCAATCGGAATTCTCATCGTCTTCTTCACAGTAATAGCTGAAATACTGTTCCCGCAGGGACTGGTATGAACCGCGGGGAGGATAGATATTTTTCCCGTCATCCATCTGTAACTCCTGCCTGCTCAGGCTTTCTACATGTTTGAGATTGACAAGATAGGATACGCCGACTCTTGCGAATTCGCGATAGGGGGAAAACATGTCGAAGATTGCCGTCATCGTGATGCGCAGCAGACAGTGCGTACCGTCCGAGAAATACAGACATTGCATTTTTCCCTGCGCTTCGCAGTACACGATCGAATCCACGGCTACGCGGCGGATCTTTCCGTCGATACGCAGCAGAATATACTTTTTGCGTAGTTCCGGTGTGTCTGTTAAAAGCCGGTCCAGTACCGGATACAGCATTTCCGGGGATACCGGTTTTACTAAATATTGTACAGCCTCCACGCCAAATGCGTCCAGTGCATGCTCTTTTGACGTGGTAAGGAAAAGGATGGGACTGCTGATTCCTATATCGCGCAGTTCCCTTGCCGCGTCGATTCCCGTTTTGTCCGGCATATAGATGTCGAGTGTGATGAGATCCGGTGTATATTGTTTTTCTCTGATCGCGTAGATCAACTCATCTGCGGAAGCAAAACGTTTGATCTTGAGCTCGATTTCGGGATGTTTATCTCCGTAGCCTGTAAATATTTGTTCTGTTTTATCCAATTCGGTTGTCTCGTCATCGCAGAGTGCGATCAGATACATTTTAGCAGCTCCCTTCGTTCCTCTCCAGCGGAAGGTTTATGATGAGCCGGAAAATGAACATGCCATTATCAGTCTTAAAGTCATATTCTCCATCATATTTTTCCGCTGTCTTGATAATGCTCAATACACCGATGCCTCCTGTCGCCTCCGGCTTGGGAAGCCCGTTTTTTAGCTCGATCTCCGTCCGGCATGTATTACTGCAATAGATGATGAGCCTGCCGAGTTTCTTGCGTATCATCAGATGAATGGAGCATGCCCGTTCTCTTGCATGCTTTTGTACCTCCATGCATCCGTAAATGGCATTTTCATAAGCGTTCGCCAATATGGCGACAAGATCGATACTGGGGATTCCCGGATTTTTTTCCAGCTTCACATCAAGCGAGACGGAAATATGTTCCTTTTTTGCACGCTCGGTATACGCTGCGAGGAGATTGTTGACCGCAGTATTGGAGCAGATGGATTCGACGGCGTTTGTATCGGTCTCTTTGAGCCATTCCTTCAAATACTGCAGCAGCTCCTCGTTCTGCCCCCTGCGCGCATATTCGGCGATGACCGCATTATGATGCCTTGCGTCGTGCCGGATTCTGCGTCCGGTTTCTATGGATGATTCCAAAAGCTCCATATGCCGTTCCAACAGGCGTTGATTCATTTGGATCAACTGGTTTTCTTTTTGATATTCTTTCTCTTTACCCGTATGCAGATAGAGGCGGAATACCAAAAGCTGCAGGGCGCCGATCAAAAAGAAGTTCAAGCCGATCTGAAAAAGACGAAACGGGGTCTGTTCCAGGCCGTTTTGGCTCAAAATATACCCGACGCCGGCCAGGATGATGAGAATCATAACAACGACGCTGAAACGGTCCACTTCATGCTCCACATAATAGCCGAATCCGCGAATGGAGCTTTTGATTTTGGTATTGATAAAAACTGCCATGAGGAAGATCAAAAGAATGCGCGCAGCAATATCAATCCATACATTTCCGACAAAGAAAATCACCGAGACTTCGATACCGGTGACCATAAAAACTGCCATCAGATAGAACGTGAGCGTCAGCTTGTAAATACATAGATAAATGGGATCACTGTTCATAAAAATGGAAAAGATGGCGAAAACCAGATACAGCAATAGCGGTGCCAGCCGTACATAGCTTTCCCGATTGGCGGCATACCAAACGCAGGAAGCCGTGGCCATGACGACACAAAGGCAGGCGTAACAGGCGGCAGTTTTCTTAAGGCCGTAGCGCGGCTCGCTCATTAAAGAAAATAAAATGATCACTCCTAATAGATTGATCACAAACCGGATCAATGCGACGGCTATAGAACCACCTAACATATCGCTGTCACACCTCCCTTCTTAAATTCATTAAAACGCAGGATGTTCAAAAAAGATCTTAATGTTTCCATGTAAAACTATCGGGAGTGATGCCGTTAAAATTAGCGGCAGGCACGATATCGCCCGACCTGAGCAATTCATAAGCGGCATCGATCTTTTCAATCGTTGCAGCAGATAACTGATTTCTTCCTTCCGCATTAACATAGCCTGTGGAACCTGTATCAACCCGAAGTGTGACATTCCCGCCGCCAAAAAAGCCGACAGCGATCGCATTCAAGGTTTTCTCAACGTCACTATGCATCACTTTAATGGCAGAGGTCAGTATGACGTTACGATCCCCGTCAAAGCCGTCGTCATACTGGTCGATATCAACACCGATGAACATGACGCCGTTCGTTTCTTTAACGGCATCCAGAACGCCGCTCCCGGCGGTGCCTGCCGCTGCAAAGATAATGTCGACGCCCTCTGCGATCAATGCCCTGCCTACGACCTTTCCGGTTTCGATATCGGCAAAAGAACCGATATAGTTTCCGCCTACATCCGCGCCGGTAACATCTGTTCCTGCATAAGAAGGAAGCTCCACGATCTCGACATGCTTTCCTTCTGTCTCGTTGACATATTTCACACCGCACTCAAATCCATACTGATAGTTCACGTTGGAAGGATAAGCAACGCCGTTTACAACAGCCACCTTACCGGACTTTGTCTCAAGTGCTGCCGCCATTCCGGCAAAGAAACCGGATTCCTGCTCTGCAAAACACATCGCAAAAATATTATCCACTTCCACCTCATTGCCGTTTGCATCGGACGGGAAAGAATCTACCAAAATAAACTTGATATTTGGGTTTTGTATTGCAATATCGGCGATTCCTGCAAACTGGAAACCACAGCATACAATGACATCATAATCCGTCACAATATCCGCGACCGCCGCAAGAGACGCCGCCGTATCGCCGGTAGTTTCCTGTACGGGCGTTACCGTTGAGCCCGGATGGGATTCCAGAAAAGCCAGAATACCGTTATAAATATCCTCATTAAAAGAATGATCATCTACTCCTGCCGGACTGCTGACGATCGCGATCTTCAAGTTTTCATCCGCGTTTCCGGTCGTTCCTGTCGTAGAGCCGTTACCGTTTCTTCCGCAGGCGGTCATGGAAAGAAGCATGACAGACGCAAGAATCAGTGACAATATCTTTTTTCTCATATATCATTTCCTCCTGAATTTGAAAAATATGTACCGAATTAAATCTTAAAGAAAGCAACATCCCGTTCAAGCTCATCCGCAATATCTTTCAAATCTTTTGCAGCATTTGTAAGCAGGCTGACCATCGCATTCAGCTCCTGCATCGCAGCATTTGTTTCCTCTGTTGACGCAGTATTCTCTTCTGCAACGGCGGACAAATTCTGTATGACATCGACCACCTTCACTCTTGCCTCATCGCACTCCCTGGTCTGCGCATAAATCTGCTCGGTTTCAACAATCGAGGTTTCAATCCCTTTTGTAACATCAGCAAATTTTTTCTTTGTTTCCTCCAGCTTCTTCTGCTGTTCAATAATGATTTCGCCTGCCTCTGTCATAATCTCAACAGAAGCTTTGGAATTCTCGGCCAGCTGATGAATAATATCTTCGATCGTTTTAGCCGAATTGTTGGAATCCTCAGCCAATTTTGAAATCTGTGAAGCCACAACGGCAAATCCACGTCCGGCTTCCCCCGCTCTTGCTGCCTCGATATTTGCGTTTAATGACAACAGGCTGGTCTCGCTGGCAATCGACGTGATCAGGTTGACAGAATCCTGAATTTTGCCGACGGATTCATTGGTCGTATTTACGGAAGCGTCAATTTTCTTAATTGCCTCTAATGTCCTGTCGTTGGATATGCTCAATTCGTTAATGATACGCTCGGATTCCTGATCTGCGTCTCTAATCCCTAAGGATATGTTATCCAGCTCCTGTACGCCTTTTGCAATTTTTTCTATCATAGAACCAATGGTCGTAACCTGTGTGGTCGCCGATTCAATATCCTGTGCCTGCGTTGCGGCGCCCTTGGCAACGTCCTCCACCGCATGGCTGATCTCATCCACCGTAGAGCTGGTCTGCGACGCAACGGATTCCAGAGAATTGCTTGACTGAAGCAGGTTGTCGGTTTTTTCTTTAATACTGCCGACCATGCTTTGAAGCTTTTCCGCCAGTCCGTACATGGACGAGACCATTGCACCGATCTCATCCGTTCTGTTCCGGGCTACCCGGCTGAGCTTCTCCGCCCCCTCACTCAGTTCGACCCGCAGATTACCGTCGGAAATATTGACAAGCATACCGCCTGCCCGGACAACGATGGTCGCGATTCCTTTTACAAGAAACGTGCAGACAACCAGAGCGGCAACCAAAATAGCAAGAGAAATGACCACAATGCCGATGATTTTGCTGCGAATGGTTGCATCAACATCCTTCGATGGCTGTCCGGCAAAGATCATACCTACAACAGCCCCTTCGCTATTCCTTACCGGTTTATAATAGGCATAATAGTTTTCATCATTGATCGTGATACTGTCTGAACTATAATCGTTCCCGCCCTTCAATACGGCTTCGACAACCACGTCGGAGGCTTTTGTCCAAAGCATCCGGTTTCCTGATTTGTCAAATAAAGAAGTGGCAACTCTGACATCCCCGTAGAAAAGGGTAACATCCGTATCTGTGCCTGCCGTATAGCTGTCAATAATACTCTCGTGCGCCGTAATATTATAATCGCCTTTATAGAGCAGATATCCCTTTACAGAGTAATCGCCCGGATCAATGGCATCATAGGACGCAGAAACCGATTGACATACAAGAGCCAGTTCCTCCATTACTTTTTCCTTCATCCCATTTTGCAGCGCATTAATGGAATATATGGCGATAATAACATCCGCACAAATGATCGGCAAAGCGCATGTTAAGATCAGCTTCACTAAAATTCCCGGTCCCTTTTTTCCTTTTCTGTCCATATGGATTTAAGCCCTTTCTCAAAAACAGTATGATTGATATTCGCCGCGTCTTAGATTCGGAACGATGCGACGGTCCGGTTCAAAATTTCGCTGAGCCGGAATAGTTCCTGCATTTGCGCCATGACTGCCTCGGAGGTTTCGCCGGAATCTTCTGCGGATTGTTCCATGCGTGCGACAAATTCCGTGATTCCGCTCATGAGCTCCGTGATCGCGGCAATGGATTCATTAATATCCGCCATGCTTGCGTTCATCTCCTCGGAGGATGCGCCCAGATCGCCGGAAATGTCATTATAAAATGCCGCGTCTTTCTGATACACTTCGGCAAGGTCTGTCATGCTCTTGTAATCTTCCATGACCTTTCCGTTCATGAAGGAGAGCAGTTTGCCTGAGCTTTCGGATAAGAACGCTACGTTCTGCACGACGCCCTCCGTCACCTGGCGGATCTTATCCACCGCGCGCTTGGAATTGTCCGCAAGCTGCCGGATCTCATCCGCAACGACCGCAAAGCCCTTTCCGGCATCGCCCGCTCTTGCGGCCTCGATGGATGCGTTCAGCGCCAAAAGATTCGTCTGTGAGCTGATGGAAAGAATTTCCTCTGTTAATGTATTGATCTCGTGTACCCGCTGGCTGTCTGCGATCGCCTGCTCCAAATCTCCCTTTGTCGCCTCATACAGTGTGACCGCTTCCTCTGCGGAGCGCTTGGAGGATGCGTGCTGTTTTCCGGCGCGCTCCATGATCAGACAGGATTGCTCGGCGGCTTCTTCTGCTTTCTTTGCCACGCTTCCGATGGCAGAGCCAAGCTCCTGACCGTTGCTTTTGATCCGTTCCGTCAGCTGCTGTGCCTGCGACGTCTGATCCGTGACACCATTCACCAGATCGGAAATGCCGGAAATGTCCTGATTGAGGGTACTCATCTTAGAAGAGGTAGCCTCGGCGATCGTGCCGATGCTTTCCGCTTCCTTTTTGGTATTTAAGATGATGTTCCGAATCTGCTGCTTGACTTCAACCGTTGCGGTCCGTATCTGCTCGGTCTCGTTCTTATACTCATCTGGTATGGCTTTTTCGCTTACTGTCTGTTCAGAAAAATCGCCGGAAGCAAACTGCTTCAGCATTTGTATGGGAGCCAGCATTTTTCCGATCAGCCCCGTCATGAACACGGTAACGAAACCGATGATCACAAGCGCGATCACTGCAGCAACCATGATCATCGTGATGAGAGAATCTACGATATTGGCGGCCGGTACGACGACGCCGAGCTTCCAGTTACTGCCCGCGATTTCAGATGCGGCAAAATAGCATGTGCTTCCGTCATAATCCGTCAGCTTTTTGATGCTGCGATTGGAACCGGTCATCATTTCGCCGAGTCCCGGAAGGATATCCGTTACCGCGACTGCCGTGTCCCCTGTCGGCTCATACGCCTTGTTCCGATGTGCAACGTAATGTCCGCTGCTGTCCGCCAAAAAACCATACACGCCCTTTGCATAGCTGATGCTTCCCGTTAAGTCCGTTACCGTCCCAAGCGTTACATCCAGACCGATGACGCCCGCAAGTTCGCCGTTCACATAGACCGGTGCGGCGATCGTTGTGCACATCTGGTTTGTGATAACGTCCCAGTAAGGGTCCGTTACAATGACGTCTCCTGCCTGAGCCGCCTGCTGATACCAGCCGCGTGCGACCGGGTCATAACCCTCCGGGATTTCTGCTTCGCGGTTAGACTGGATAAATCTGCTGTCCGCCGTTCCGCAGTATAGATTTAACAGCTCTGTTCTGCCCGCAGCATGGACGTCCACAACGGACTGGATGAGTGTTGTTTCCACGCTTCCCATTGCCTGAATACTGTTGGCGGCTCCGGCAGCGAGCATTTTTTCGTTTTCAATCCATGTGTTAATCTCTTCCGCGTATTTGTCCGCATTCAACTGCAATGCCTCTGTCTGATCCTGAATCATGCGGTTGCCCGCAATGATAATGATTCCTGCGGTCGTCAGAAGAATACTTGCTATGACAATTCCAATGACGCTGACTGTAAGCCTTCCCTTGATCGTCTTCAACACAATTATGTACCTCACTTCATGAAAATTTAATAGAGTCCGACTATAAATATACTGTCGGATCTGGTCAAAAAAAAGAAGTTCGGTACAATTTGCACTTTTTTTGGTATCCTTTGCAGTTCTTTTTTAGTCCTCATCCATATCCACGCAGGGCAGGGAAAAAATGAACTCGCTCCCGGCGCCCTCCGTACTGATGACGTTAATGTTTTCACTGTGCGCGCGGATGATCTCTTTGGTGATGGAAAGGCCGAGGCCGGTTCCTTTTTTATCCTTACCGCGCGATAAGTCCGTCTTGTAGAAACGATCCCAAATAAATTTCAGACTGTCCTTGGGAATGCCGATACCGTTGTCTTTGACGGAAATAAACACTTTATTATGCTTTTGCGTCGTCTCGATCTTAATATGGGAATCGTGATGCGAAAATTTGATGGCATTGTCGAGCAGGTTGTAGAGCACCTGCTGGATTTTGCTTAAATCCGCCGTGACGAGCATGCTGTCGCCGGTCAGTACCAGATCGATGACAAGCTGCCGCTCTCGACAAATACCCTCAAAGGTTGCGACCGTATTTTTGATGACGCGGTTGATGTCAAACGTGCTTTTTTCCAAAACCATGCCTTCCGTGTTGAGGTTATTCAGCGTTAAAAGATTATTTGTCAGCTTTGTCAGGCGCTCCGTTTCATTTAATACGATCTGCAGATATTTTTCGTGCAGCTCAGGGGGGATGGTGCCGTCGAGCATCGCCTGCACATATCCGCTGATGGAGGTTAAGGGGGAACGGAAGTCGTGCGAGATGTTGGCGACGAGCTTTTTTTGGTTTTCACCGCCCTGTGCAAGCGCTTCCGCCATGTAGGAAAGCGAAGCGGCGAGGTAGCCGATCTCGTCCTCGCTGTCCACGGAGAGCTGATAGCTTAAGTTGCCGCCCGCATACTGTTCGGTCGCGCGCGTAATCTTGCGAAGCGGGAGATAGACCATTTCCGTGAAAAAAATAAGAATGATGAGTGACAATAAAAACAGGATCACCAACAGCAGATAGGAAATATTTAAGAGGCTGTTGCTCTCCTGCTCGATTGCGCTCATGGGGGTAAGGATCACGACATAACCTTTTACCTTAAAATCTGAGGTGATGGGGGCAAAAACGCTCAGCATATTTTCCTCGAACATGCCGAAGAACGTGCTGACCGTATAGTAAGTACTTCCGGTCACGGTCGGATCAAACGCTTCCACGACCACTTGATTATCGACATCGATCGGGTTTTTGGAGTCCACAACAATTCTCCCCGACGGATTCATGATCCAAATCGTGGAAGAGAGGTAAACATCAAGCGCATCCAATTGATTTTTGGCGGTTTCCAAAGAAATGCGGTTATCGTAAAGCTCGGATGCGTAGGTACCCGCGATCATGACCGCTTCCTGATAAAGGGACTCCGCCTTTTCTTTTTTCAGATGGTCTAAGGTCATGCCGGAAACAAAGTTTGCGACAACAAAAAAACCGAAAAAAGCAAAGATCAGATAGGCAAGCAGAAATTTCCAATATAGTGTGCGTTTCATGAATCGTTATCCCTCAAAATCCAATCTGTCAGCGTTACATAAGAGCATATGCGGCCTTAACGTACCTCAAATTTGTAGCCGATGCTCCAGATCGTGGCAATCCGCCAGTGGGCGTTGTCCTTGATTTTTTCGCGCAGACGTTTGATATGGACGTCCACGGTTCTCGTATCGCCTATGTATTCATAGCCCCAAATCTGGTCTAAGAGCTGTTCTCTTGTAAAAACGTGGTTCGGGGAGGAGGCAAGAAAATAGAGAAGCTCCAGCTCCTTCGGCGGCATATCCACGCGGTGTCCGTTGTAGATCACGGAATAATTCGTCCGGTTGATGACAAGGTCGGGAAATTCCACCTTGTCCACATCCTGCTGGACGGTCGTGTTCGGCGCGGGTGTGTAGCGGCGCAGAACCGCCTTGACGCGCGCGACAAGCTCTTTCGTGTCAAAGGGCTTTTCCATGTAATCGTCCGCGCCAAGCTCTAAGCCGAGCACCTTGTCGAAGATCTCGCCCTTTGCGGAAAGCATGATGATCGGCGTCTGGGAATGCGCGCGGATCTCACGGCATACCTGATAGCCGTCGATGCCGGGGAGCATTAAGTCGAGTAAGATCAGGTTCGGCTTAAAGGAATCAAAGCAGGTGAGGGCGGATTCGCCGTCGTTCACGATCCGGGTCTCAAAGCATTCCTTTGTCAGATAGAGGGAGATGAGCTCCGCAATATTATTGTCGTCATCTACGATCAGGATTTTCTGTTTGGCTGCCAAGTGATTTCCTCCTCTTAAAAAATGATAGTTTAATGAAACGTTGCGATCGTAACGCCAGAGTCGCCCTCGCCGAATTCGCCGAGGCGGTAGGAGTCGATATATTTCAGCCGCTTCAGGTGCTGGTGAATGGCGTTCCTGAGCGCGCCCGTGCCTTTGCCGTGAACGATACGCACACTCGGCACATGAGAGAGGTAAGCGTCGTCCAGATATTTATCCAGCTCGGCGATCGCCTCGTCCACCGTTTTGCCGAGCAGATTGATTTCAGTCGAGATGTGCATGGATTTGCTCATCTTCATGCTGCTTCCCGTGCTTGTTTTTTTGGAGGGAGCAAGGCGTGTCGCATCGTCTGAGTCCTGCAAAAGAACAAGGTCTTTGATATTTGTTTTCGTGCGCATGATACCGCACATGACAAAGAGATTTCCGGAGGCGTCGGGCAAGGTGTTGACGGTGCCTTTTAAGCCCATGGACACGATCTTGACGCTGTCACCCGGCTTTAAGTCCGCTGCCCGGACTTTGGCGTGATGCTCCGGTTTTGCGGAAGGAATGGAAAGCTTTGAATTTTTTTCACTGATCCTGCTGTTTAAGCTTTGGCGGGAGTTTTCCAGTTCCCGCATGTCTGCGGAGGACGCGTTCAGACGCTGGAATTTGCGGATGGCCTCGTCGGCGATCGCTTTTGCCTCCATCAGGATCTCCCGTGCTTCCTCGTTTGCCTCGCGCAGGATTTTATCGCGGGAGGTGTCAAGCTTATCCTGTTTTGCCTTTAACTGGTCTTTTACGGACTGCGTTTCCCGCTTGTACTTATCGATTTCAAGCTGCTCGCGCTCCATTTCAAGGCGGCGCTTTTCCAAATTGGCGATCACGTCCTCAAAGCTTTCGGCTTCCTTGCTGATGTGGGTCTTGGCGGATTCGATAATGTCATCCGGCAGACCGAGGCGCTTGGAGATGGCGAAGGCGTTGCTTTTTCCGGGAATGCCGATCAGGAGCTTATAGGTCGGGCGCAGCGATTTCACGTCAAACTCGCAGCAGGCGTTTTCCACATAGTCCGTTGAGAGCGCAAATATTTTCAATTCGCTGTAATGTGTGGTAGCCATGGAACGAATTCCGCGGTCATGCAGGTAGGTGAGGATGGCAATGGCAAGCGCCGCCCCCTCAGTCGGGTCGGTACCTGCGCCAAGCTCATCAAACAGGCAGAGCGAATCCGCGTCCGCGTGCTTTAGGATCGTTACGATATTGGTCATATGAGCGGAGAAGGTGGAAAGACTCTGCTCTATGCTTTGTTCGTCACCGATGTCCGCGAAGACCTCTTTGAAAATACCGAGCCGGGAACGATCGGCGGCAGGAATATGCAGTCCCGCCTGTCCCATTAGGGTCAGGAGTCCGACCGTTTTCAGGGAGACTGTTTTGCCGCCCGTATTCGGTCCCGTGACGATCAAAAGATCAAAGTCCTCTCCGAGCCGGACGTCGATCGGGACGACCTTTTTGCGGTCGAGCAGAGGATGGCGCCCTTTGCGGATGTCAATGATGCGTTCGTCGTTAAAGACCGGCATGGTGGCGTTCATATCCATGGCGAGTGACGCCTTGGCAAAAATAAAGTCTAATTTGGTCAGAAGCTTCGCGTTATTGGCAATCTCTGCCGTATGCTCCGCCGCGCGCTCGGAGAGCGCTCTTAAAATGGCGGCGATCTCTTCCTGCTCCTCAATCTCTAACTGGCGGATCTTATTATTATATTCGACAATAGCGGCGGGCTCGATAAATAACGTGGAACCGGTCGAGGACTGATCGTGAACGATGCCGGCAACCTGTCCTCTGTATTCCGATTTGACCGGAATGCAGTAGCGGTTATCGCGCATGGTGACAACGGCGTCCTGCAAATAGGGGCGCAGCGAAGTGTTGACATAGCCCGCTAATTTGTCGTGAATTTTGTCGTTAATTGAGAGAATGCTTCTTCGGATGGAAGAAAGCTTCGCGGAAGCGTCGTCTGCGATCTCCTCCGCGGATATGATGCAGCGGCGGATCTCACGGTTTAAGTCGGGCAGCAGGACGAGCTGTTCAAAATACGGAGTCAGGCAGTCCGGCTCGCTGTCCTTTGCGTCGGGATTTCCGTAAGCATATACGCGCTGTGAGCATTCTAATATATCGGCAACACGGATCAGATCAGCTGCGGAGAGTGCGCTTTCAATTTCGAGCGCGCGGCAGACCGGACGGATTTCCGTACAGCCCGCAAACGAGATGCGATCCTGGCGGAATAGCCTTGTCAGCGCGGCGGCTGTGTCCTCCTGCGTTTTCGTGATCTCGGAAAGATCGGCGCTCGGATGGAGCTTTTTGCAGAGTGCCTTGGCGGGCGCACTGTCGGCCTTTGCCTCGAGCATGTCAATAATCTTATGAAATTCCAATATTTGATATACTTTTTCGTTCATATGAATCCTCTATGATGTCAGCGAAATGCAGGTTTGTGTACAAGTGAAAATCATTCATGCCTTATATACGGAGAATGCAAGGCGAATTTATTCGAAGGCGAATTTATTCGAAGGCGAATTTATTCGCCTTGCATTCTCTAGTGTGAAGCTTTAGATTTTCTTAGGCGGCGTTTTTTAGACGCCTTAGAAAATATCTTCACACTATCATAGCATAAACTGTGCTTCTTTACAAGAAATCGGCAATCGGATATACTTATATAAGTATTAAGAAGAAAAAACGGAACGATGCGTAATATACAAGTCGGCGCCGATACGGAACATGAAAATGGCGTGGGTGCCGCGGTAAGCGGGGTGCGGGATGCAGGAGAAGGACAAAAAAACAAACGAGGTCCGGGAGCAGGAGGAAGACTCCTTTGAATTTGTAAAAGAAAAAATCAAGGAACGCCCGATCAATAAAAGAAAGCTGCTGCGACGTACGATCATTACCGCGGTTATGGCGCTGGTATTCGGTCTGATCGCATGCATTACTTTTTTTGCGCTCGAGCCGATCATTTCAAACTGGCTTTATCCTGAGAAAGAGCCGGAGGTCGTCACGTTCCCGGCGGAGCAGGAGGAGACGATGCCGGAGGACATGGCGCAGACCGATAATGATCTGCCGGGGGCAGAGCAGGAGGAGCAGACGCCGGTCCCACCGCAGAAGGTCACGGTCTATGAGAAGGTAGAGCTAACGAC
The DNA here is from genome assembly GCA_014804755.1 of Lachnospiraceae bacterium. GTDB lineage: Bacteria > Bacillota > Clostridia > Lachnospirales > Lachnospiraceae > DLAJ01. Next base: position 56,180 of record JAAUZE010000027.1, read on the forward strand.
GCAGGACTATGTGAAGCTCTACGCCGAGCTTAATGCCATTGCGGAGAACATGCAGGAGAGCATGGTGGTCGTCAGCGGCGTGACTGCGGATACGGACTGGTTTAACGAGGTGTACGAAAATGAGGCGCGAAGCTCGGGACTGATCGTTGCGGACAATGGGATAGAGCGTTTGATCTTAGCAACGGAAAGCAAGATCCATGATTATCAGCAGATCATGATCACCTTTCACGACGGAAGCATGGCGGAGGCGGTAAAAAAGCAGACGGATCCCAATACGGGGTTTTGTATTTTGGCGGTCAAGCTGGCAAATATGTCGGCCGAAACACGTGAGAGCGCGATACCGGCAACGCTTGGCTCGTCGAACTCTCTGACGCTTCTGGGGTCGCCGGTCATCGCAGTCGGTTCTCCGACGGGCAGCACAGGTTCTGTCTGCTATGGGATGATCACGTCAAATTCGTCGAATGTGAATCTGGTGGATGCCAATTACCGTCTGCTCACAACGGATATTTACGGGAATGCCGGGGCGACGGGCGTGCTGATCAATCTTTCGGGGCAGGTGGTCGGGATTATTGACAATACCTATAATGCCCGCGATATGCAAAATCAGATCTCTGCGATCGGGATCACGGAATTAAAGCAGACGATCGAGGCAATGTCAAATGAAACGGTGCGGGCAAGCATCGGAATCCACGGCGTGGATGTTACGTCGGCGCTCAGTGAAGCGCTGCAGATGCCGAGGGGGGTCTGCGTCCAGAGCTTTGAGATGGGTTCGCCCGCAATGATCTGCGGCATTCAGGGAAATGATATTATCACGGGAATCGGCGTGAGCGTGATCAATAGCATGAGCGATCTGACAAGAGCGCTTGCTCAATATGCGCCGGGAGACATTGTTACGGTGACCTTGCAGCGAAAGGCGCAGGAGGAATACCGCACGATGGAGGTAGAGGTCACGCTTGGCACGTTGAAGTGAGATATAAATAACATATGTGTAGAAATGCTCTCATCAGCATTGTATTTCTGTTGAAAGCAGATGATAATGGTGTAGAAGGGTAAATATTTGTGCAAATGGCGGAGGTGTTTTGTGACAATCAGAAAAGCAAAAAGTACAGATGCAGACGATTTGAAAGTACTATATTTTGATTATTTGACTCATTTTCCGCCAAAAGAAGAACAAGATATGCAGTTATGGCGAAATCTGCTTGATCAGTTCGAGGAAGATGAAAATATGCATTTGTTAGTTGTAGAAGAAGATGGAAAAATCGTTTCGTCTGTGCAAATGGCAATCATTGAAAGTTTAACACATAATGTCAGACCGTTTGCAGTAGTCGAAAATGTAGTGACGCATATAGAATACAGAAATAAAGGTTATGCATCAGCATTATTAGCCAAAGCTTCAGAAATAGCAAAAGAGCGTAGGTGTTATAAAGTGTTCCTTGAAACCGGATCAAACAAGGAAAGCACACTAAATTTTTACAGAAATAATGGTTTTGCAATAGACGAGAAACATTCTTGTCTAAAAAGATTATAACGTAGAAGAAAGGAAATCAATCAAACATGAAGTATTTAGCGGATTATAAGGACGGGGACAGGGTGCTCGATATTTATCTTTGCAAGCACAAAACTTCTGCGGTGACAAAGACGGGAAAGCCGTATGATACGGTGATCTTACAGGATAAATCGGGAACGCTTGAGGGAAAGATCTGGGAGCCGAACAGCGCGGGGATCGCAGAGTTTGATTCCCTGGATTACATAGAGGTTTACGGCGATGTGACGAGCTTTAACGGGGCGCGTCAGATCAGCGTGAAGCGGGTGCGCCGCTGCGAGGAAGGCGAATACGATCCGGCGGATTATCTTCCGGTGAGCAAAAAAAATAATGATGAGATGTACCGGCAGCTTTTGGATTTGATAGAGAGTATGGGGCATGCGCCGTTCAAAGCGCTGCTGCGTAGCTTTTTTGTGGAAGATAAAGCGTTTGTTCAGGCATTCCGGCGTTCCTCCGCGGCAAAGACCGTGCATCACGGTTTTGTCGGCGGGCTGTTGGAGCATACGTTGAGCGTGACGAAGCTTTGCGATTATTTTTGCACGGCGTATCCGATCTTAAATCGCGATCTTTTGCTCTCGGCGGCGATGCTGCATGACATCGGGAAGACGAGGGAAATTTCTCTTTTTCCCGAAAATGACTATACGGATGAGGGACAGCTCCTGGGGCATATTGTCATGGGGGCAGAAATGATCGGTGAGAAGGCGCGGCAGATCAAGGATTTTCCGCAGACGATGCTCGCGCAGCTTACGCATTGTATTTTGGCGCATCACGGGGAATATGAATTCGGTTCGCCGAAAAAGCCCGCGCTCATTGAAGCGGTCGCGCTTAATTTTGCGGACAATACGGATGCGAAGCTGGAGACGTTTACGGAGCTTTTGGAGGGAACGGACAAAAGCGGCTGGCTCGGATATAACAGGCTGCTGGATTCCAATGTCAGAAAAACGAGAGTGGACGGGTAAATGTATGGCGGTCACGATGGTTAGCATATATCTGTGCACAATCATGAGAGGTGTTAAGGAAATACGGATTTAATCTATGTTTCCTTGGAATAATTGCGGAAAGAGGAAACGGCCTTGTATCAGAAAAATGAATTGCTTACGGTTACGATCACCGATATAGGAAGCGACGGCGAGGGCATCGGGAAAAGCGACGGCTATACGCTTTTTGTGAAGGATGCCGTTGTGGGGGATGTCGTCAGGGCGCGTATTACGAAGCCCAAAAAGAATTATGCTTATGCAAGAGTGGAGGAGATCATCACATCTTCTCCTTTTCGCGTTGCGCCGCCGTGTTCGGTCTACCGTCAGTGCGGCGGCTGTCAGCTTCAGCCGCTTGCGTATGAACAGCAGCTTCAATATAAAGAGCGGAAGGTGCGTGGCAACCTGCAGCGTATCGGAGGATTTGACGAGGCGCTGCTTGACCGGGTGACGGCGCCGATCGTCGGGATGGACGAGCCATATCGGTACCGTAATAAAGCGCAGTATCCGTTTGGCGTAACGCGTGAGGGGAATCCGGTGACCGGATTTTATGCGGGGCGGACGCATACGATCATTTCCGGAACGGACTGCCTGCTCGGCATTCCGGAAAATCGGGAGGTCTTGGAAGCGGTGCTTGCTTATATGAATGAAAATCACGTGAAGGCCTATGATGAGACGAACGGAAACGGATTGATCCGTCATGTGCTTATTCGCAAGGGATTTTCGTCAGAGCAGATCATGGTGTGTGCCGTCATAAATGGAAAAGAGCTTCCTCATGCGGAGCGGCTGGTGGAAAAGCTGAAAGCAATCAAAAATATGACAAGCGTGTCGTACTGTATCAATATGGATAACACGAATGTCATCATGGGAACGGAAGTCGTGTCATTATGGGGCGAGCCTGCGATTACGGACAGCATTCGCATTTATAAGGAAAATTTATGTGAGTTCGATGGGCGTGAGGTGACATTCTGCATTTCACTGTTGTCTTTTTATCAGGTCAATCCGAGGCAGACCGAAAAGCTGTATAGTCTGGCGCTTGCATACGCGGGACTGACGGGAAAAGAAACCGTGTGGGATTTGTATTGCGGCATCGGGACGATTTCACTGTTTCTTGCGGGGGATGCAAAGCAGGTGTACGGTGTGGAGGTTGTTCCGCAGGCAATCGAGGATGCGCGGGAGAACGCAAGGAGAAACGGGATTCAAAACGCGGAGTTTTTTGTCGGAAAAGCGGAGGAGGTGCTGCCGCGGTTTTATAAGGGAAGTGCCGCCGGAAATGTGGGGGAGCACTATGGCATGCGCCACCCAGATGTGATCGTGGTCGATCCGCCACGGAAGGGCTGCGATGCGGCATGTCTTGAAACGATGCTTGCGATGGCACCGAAGCGTATCGTATATGTGAGCTGTGATTCCGCAACGCTCGCAAGAGATTTGCGGATTCTGGCCGATGGCGGGTATGAGCTTAAGCGGGTGCGGGCTGTGGATATGTTTCCACAGACGGTGCATGTGGAGACGGTTGTACTACTTTCCCACAAAACGCCGGATAGTACAGTTGATATAACGGTGGAATTTGGAGAAGGAGAAGAAGGGTAAAAATGTTTGTATATTTTTCAGTGAAGGCATAAAAACAAGTTTGAAAGCAGGAGATAGTTGTGTATAATATAAGTACAGAGAAAGGTGGTGTTGGCATGTTGGCAGCAGTAAAAGGAATTGTGCGGGGAAATACCGTTATTATTGAAGATGAAGATATGAGAGATTACGATGGAGCAGAAGTGGTTGTGACACTTTTGGACAATATAAGTAAAGAGAAGAAAAGAACAGGCGTTGATTTGAAACAATTTGTGATTCCGACAGAACGTGGGCAGAGAGCAGATGAATATGTAAGGGAGCTTAGAGATCATTCCTACGGATAAAAGGATAGCGAAAAAGGGGCAAGAATAAGAGCAGAATATAAAGATTTTAAGGCAATGGACTCATTACAGATTGCGACAGCTATTGAAAGCGGATGTGATGTGTTTTTTACAAATGATAAACAATTAAGGCTGGAAAAAGAATTGCCATGTATTACAATAGATAATCTAGAATAGTAAGCGGAATCATAGGAAGTGTCTGACTGGTGTATGGAGTAAAGATCATACACCTTTTTATTTAGGCATTTTTAATGTCTGGGAGATGGGATGAAAGGGGCATTGAGATGCAGGTAGGTTTCATGGCATGCAAGACTGGCTGGTATATGCGACATGGCTGCAGAATTGGAAAAAGGATTGAGGATACAAACCAAGAAAGGAAGTGTTGAATTAGAAGGTGTTACAATTAACAATATTTTAAAATAATAAAGACTTTAACGGATGATATGATAAAGGATGAGGAAAAGAAAAATTTAGCTTCCTAATTTAATCAAAATAATTCGAATATATTCGGAAGGGGAATTAAAATCAAGACCGAAATTAATAAAATTTATGTTTTCGATATGTTGTGTAGGAGTGGATAGGGGTCAACTTTTTGTGCTTTTATATTATAATGTTAGAGTTGACAAGTATATGTATTAGCTTTGAATAGTTCGGTAGTGTTCGGGAAATTTGCTTGTAAATGCTTGAAAACATAGGGAATTCAAGGGATTAAGAGAAATTAGCTTAAAATGACTGCCGCCAGAATGAAGGAAAATATGTGATTTTGTGGTTTGTCCGATGGAGTGATGTAAATATTGTGATCTTATAGTTGTAATAGTGTTAGAAATGCCGTATTTTCAATGATTCTCCTGTTTTGGTGTAGCTGATAGGGTGAATTTGTAGCACACTAAAGACCCTAAAATTGGGGTATCGGTAATCGGTTCGTGTTTGCACTGGTCTTTATTGAAAAGTGTGGTTGATTACAACTATATATAGAGCTATATGAAGAAAAGCAACTATATTTTGTGGCGGAAATGATGTGAGATGTTGAAAATGCTTATTTTCCCAGGGCTTTAGGGTGGTGGTGTGGTGAGCGATGAATTTTTATTTATATTGTTCGACATGATTTAGAAAAATTCAATAATATTTCTATTATATTGAAAAAATGTATTTATCCGGTTACAATATTAAGTAAATACACTGAAGAAAAGAGGTTTCAAAAATGAACATATTAGTAATTGGTAATGGATTTGATCTTGCTCATAAATTGCCCACAAAATATACAGATTTTTTAGAGTTTTGCAAATTATTTACGGAGTGTTATAGAGAGAAAGGAAAAGATTCTTTAGATAAGATACGTAATGATACAGGAAATAGTATGAAGAGGTTTTTGTATACATGGTTTGTAGATTATTGTGAAGAAGGACAAGGTAAAGAGGAAAAATCAGTTAAATTAATTGAGGAATTCAATAATAGTATAAAAGATAATTTTTGGATTAATTATTTTTTGCAATGTGATATGCATGGTGATGAAAACTGGATTGATTTTGAAAGTGAGATTTCTCAGATTATTCGGTCAATAGATACTGATATGAATTCGCCAGAAAGTCAGCATTATACATTAGAAGATAAAATAAAAAGTATTGGCAATGAGTTTGTAAATAAGTACTGTGAAAAATGGTCTCCGGAAGGGACATATAAAGGATTAAGAGATAAATTATTAGCTGATTTAAATAGGCTGATAAGAGCATTTGAGATATATTTGACAAAATATGTAGAAAATATAGAAAGTAAATCATTCTCTCTTGATATTCGAGAAATTATATTAAAAAAAAATAGGATATCGATAGATGATACATATGTGTTGTCTTTTAATTATACTAATACATATCAAAAATTATATGGTGGTAAAATACAAGAAAATACGGAAAAATATATAGATTATATCCATGGTAAAGCTGACATAAATAGTACAATAGAAAATAATAACATGGTACTTGGAATAGATGAATACCTTTCAGATGATAGGAAAAATAAAGATATGGATTTTATTGCCTTTAAAAAGTTTTATCAACGGATATATAAGCAAACAGGCTGCAAGTATAAAAATTGGATAGATAGGATAAGGCGAGATTATTTTGAACATTTAAGTAAATTTGAAAATGTACCATATATGAAACAAGGGTATATGTCTAATAGTATTCAAAGAATGATTAATGAACATGCAATATCTGCCTTAAAAAATGAAGAATGTCCCAAACACAACCTTTATATTTTTGGTCATTCGTTAGACGTTACTGATGGAGATATTTTAAGAGATTTAATTTTAAACGACAACGTGTATACTACCATTTATTACCACAATAAAGATGTGATGGGACAACAGATTACAAACCTTGTAAAAGTCATTGGACAAGATGAATTAATCAGAAGAACAGGAGGAAGTACAAAAACCATTGAATTTAAACAACAGCAGGATATTATACTGATTGAATAATATAAGATAAATCCTTGTCTGAGTGGGGGAATAAAAGGCTGTAAATACAGATCTTCTATGATAATGACTGAGCTGAAGGCTTTTTTGTAAGCTCTCAGCCCTTGTTTTATTTATACCAGCACAGGCAGCTATCAATCAAGGGTAGGCGAAAATTCTGCAAATATCCTGCACCTGTTTGATATGGAGTTTCCATATGAGCAGGCGTCGGCATATCGGAAAAGTCATGGAGCATATCTCAGGCATAATCAGTGGTCTGATTTATGCACAGAAACAAGGATAGCAGTATAGAACAATAGAGAATCCTATTACTGATAGAAATATCGGTAATGGGATTTTTGCGCGTTTAAGAAAGATTTGGCATTTACAATGCACGGGCGATGGAGTGAAAGGGATAACGTATAAACCACACAAAAAAGTAACCGCCCTTTAGCCGAGGATCACGGTTACTTTTTTTGTAACTATTCTTTAAGGCTGACCGTCTATCGGCAGTACCTCTTTTGTGCCTTTATTGTAGCAGATTCCCCTTCGCTTGTCAAATGCAGATGTGGGATGCTTGGCAAAGCGATAATTTGGCAGGCTATGATGGATTTGTGGCATTTACATCCAAAGGTGATCTGATAGAGTATATGAGAAAGTAGGTGATAGAATGTTGGTGATGGCAAAAAAAGTAACCGATGATACACATGATATTGCCTATTATGCAAGAGACAGCAGATTAACGGAGCCATCTGATGGGAAACAGTATGAGTGGCGTAAAATGATAGAGCTTTCAAAGATGCTGGGAAGACCGCTCACGGATGAAGAGGCAGAGGAGTTTAGGATCGAGTAACGGAAGATGATAGTCGGGAGAGCAGAGATTTGGATGAATCCCTGCTTTTTTTTGTGCGGAAATGAAACCCATTTGTTTTGTATTTGACGAAGTGATGAAGCTGCCCTGATTAGTCAGGACGGCGGGATAGTAAAAGGCATGCGGATGACTACATACCGGAAAACAGGCAGCATGCGGGAATTGTCAGCGAAGAAGTGTGGCAGTTCCATGTATATGAACAAGCATGCACGGACGAATAAAGACGGGACGTATAAAAATTATATTACTATATATGTGGAAGAAATAAGCAGGAAAGTGGATCTAAACAAGTCCCGTCTAAAAAAGGAAATAGACAGTCTTCCCATAGATACAAAGTATCGCGAACGAAAACTGCATGACATGACAATAAGACTGGATGGATTATACGACACGATTGCGGAATTGGAGGAAAGGATTGAGGATGCAAAGCTAAGAAAAGACGCTGTTGCGATGGAAGCCGCTACAATCGACAATATTTATAAAATAATGCAGAATTTTAACAGCTTATATGATATGATAAATGATGAGGAAAAGAAAAATTTGGTTTCCTATCTGATCAAAGAGATTCAAATATATCCTGAGGGAGAATCGAAATCAAGACTGAGATCAATAGAGTTCAAGCTTCCGATATATCGTGACGGGATAGCAGTGCGGAAGCTCTTGTGGGAGAGCGATAACATTAATAAGACGGATTGAAAGTAGTAAACTCTAAATTGCACAAGTAAAGCGGAAGCGTGGGATTGTGGAAAGGATAAATTATCGTTTATAACAGGGACATAGAAAGGAATTACCATATGGCGAAAAGAAAGGAAACGGAGGTAACAATCCGTTCAAGTGCTGCTGAATATCTTACCTTTGTGGCTTCCACAGGAGATAGTGACAGTAGCTATGAGATGCGCTACGAGGACGAAAACATATGGCTGACGCAAAAAATGATGTCGGCGCTATATGATGTTTCGGTTGCCGCTGTATCCCAGCATATCAAGCGCATTTATGAGGATGGAGAGTTGACACCGGAGGCAACTATTAAGAAATACTTAACGGTTCAGTTGGAAGGAACTCGCCAGGTTTCACGCAACCTGGATCATTATAATCTCCAGATGATCATCTCTGTCGGATTTAAGGTAAATAATCAGCGGGCTGTTCAGTTCAGAAAATGGGCGGGACAAATTGTTAAGGATTATACGATTCAAGGCTGGACAATGGACAAAGAGCGCCTGAAAAGCGGTCATATGTTTACAGATGAATATTTTGACCGCCAGTTACAGTACATTCGGGAAATCCGTCTGTCAGAGCGAAAGTTTTATCAAAAAATTACTGACCTGTATGCTACGGCTTTTGACTATGATAAAGATGCTAAAACTACTCGCCTGTTTTTTCAAACGGTTCAGAACAAAATGCATTTTGCCGTTCACAGACATACCGCCGCGGAACTCATTGTGGAAAGGGCAGACGCAGGTAAAGAACATATGGGCTTGGCAACATGGGAAAATGCTCCAGACGGAAAGATTATCAAGGCGGATGTTACAATCGCAAAAAACTATTTAAGCGAAAAAGAAATGTCATATTTGGAAAGAATTGTAACTCTTTATCTCGACTACGCCGAACTTCAGGCTGAGCGGCATATTCCTATGAGCATGGAAGACTGGGCAAAGCGGTTGGATGGGTTCCTCGAATTTAACGGAAATGAATTGTTGATAGGAGCGGGGAAAATCAGTGCGGAGCAGGCGAAGCTCCATGCAGAGACAGAGTTTGAAAAATACAGAATTATTCAGGATAATCTCTTTATGTCTGACTTTGACCGTTATATGTTGGAGTTGAGTGAAGTGGCAAGCGGTACAGATTCAACGCACGAATAGTCGTTTAAGTAGAAACAATTTTCACCAACGGCGCAAGCGAATCAAGGGCTGTTCGGAGAAAACGCTGAAGTATTACCAGACCACCATTGATGCGCTGGGTGTATCCTTTGGCAAAAATATGGATATAACGAAAAGAATAACGGAGCTTCGATTGTTTCAAAAGCAGGACGTTATGGCGGAACATGTGCTCATAGTGATATTGCGATGTCCTTTGCAACTTGGATTTCTCTAGAATTCCGGTTATATAGTATGAAAGACTGTAAGAGATTAAGGAACGATAGGAATTAATGAAGATGAAAGAAATAACATATAAAGAATTAGAAAAAATAGTACAAGAACAACCGGCAGCATTTTTATGTGGGAATGGGTTCAGTATTAACTTTGATAGTGATTTTGCAAATATTTATGATAGACTTTATGAAGCACACAAATTATTGATTCGAAGCGGAAAGTATGATGTGAAGGCAAATAATTCATTTAATAAGATTTTTAAGGACAATTATAAAAGTGTCTCTAAGTACGTGTATACATATAAGCATAAAGATATAGAGAAAGTATTTGTGTCGGGTATTTACTTTGCAGATAGTATTATAAAAGATGTGGAATTGATGGGGGAATTAAATAATAATGGCTATGTTCATAAACTGGTTTTTGATAAAACGGAGCTTGATTTGGTTGAAAGTATTGCAAGCGTTGGAAAAAAGTGGGGATATAGGTCTGTAAATATCGAATATTGGTCAATATTGATATATATGTTTTTTGCTATAAGTGCCTTAAAAACTGAAAAATATGAATTCCCTAAAAACAATGAATTTATTACTTTAATCAAACTGGGGAACATAAATAAGAATAGGCTTGTACCAGGAACGGATGACATTTATCAATTTGTACTTAGTAATGGGTTTAATACATATTATCGAATGCTTTTTGCAACCGCTATTCTGTGCAATGGAAAAGCTGTAAATTTTTTTGAATTAAGCAATCTTTATAATTTAAAACTGGACGAAATCAGAGCCTTTTTGGATAAATATAAGGTATTAATGACCTTGAATTATGATCACATTTTAGAAAACATTTCATCACGACCTGTACAACATATTCATGGACAGTATGTACAAAATGAGAAAGAATATGTATACTATCAGAGTTTGGGAATAGACTTAAACTTAGAAACATACATAAGTTTTTCGGATATATTGATTGGGGATTATTTTACTAATAAAACATTTGCAGGAGTGATAAATGTAATGAATAAGAATCCTATAAATAAAAAAGTATCTAACATTGTAAAAATAGTTGGTACCTGTATGGAAAAAAGCGAAATAGAAGTGATGGTAATATTTGGGATGAACATTGATAATGACCAACATATACTAAGGGACATAATGTTAAGATTTAGCGAGATGCCATCTAAGGATGTTAAGATTGTTTATTGCTATTTTACTGAAGAAGACAGAGATGTATTTAATGAGCAGTATGAGGCATCCATTACTTTTAGGAAGGATGTCAGTAATAGAGTTAAGCAGACGGAACTTTTATACATAAAGACACAAGATATTTTACAAGCATATTTTACGGAATGAAATCCTTTTGCTTAAAGTATTTAATAACATTGGAAATATACAATTTTCATAGCGCTTGATGGGGTTGTCCCGCGTAAAAGGAAGTATAAATTTATTAGTGATGTTATAGCTTTAGTGGAAAAGCGGTAATACCGTTGAGACGATTTACTTACTTTCCAAACAAAATGTGGAGCATCATATTGAGGTGGACTGAAGTTGGTTAAGATGGTTTGACGGCGGCGGAAAGCATTTTGTCATTTTTTATTAGCTTTTGGAATGAGGAAAACCAGGTATAGGTCAAAGCAATTGTCTTTGTATGGCGTATATGATATTATATTATCCGAGTTTTTTATTATAAAACATATGGGGGATTCAAGTGAAATGGGATTGAATTTCAGAAAAAGTTCATCAGTAGGACCTTTTCGTCTGAATTTTTCTAAATCTGGAATAGGAGTTTCTACAGGAGTTAAGGGCGCACGGGTTTCTATGGGACCGAGAGGAACATACATTAGTATTGGTCGAAACGGTGTTTATTATAGAAAGAAAATAGGTTCTTCAAGTAGTAAGAAAAGTGGAAGTTCAAGAAACAATAGAACAGTGGCACCACAATCTACTTATACATATCAGATTACCGACATTACTACAGATGCTATCAGGATACCGATATCTTCTGGTCAAATGACAGAATCGGGATTAGAAATAATTAAAAACATAAAAAGAGCCGAGGCACTAACGTGGCTATGGTGGGTGGCATTATTCGTGCTGTTCTATTATATCAGTAGCTGGTCAATTTTAGTTATGGGAATCGTATGGCTTGTGTTTTATAATTTCTTTATTGCTACCATAGACTACGATATTGATGATGAAACAAAAGAAAAATGGAATTCGGTAATTGATAACTTAAATGTGTTGAAAACAAGTAAAAAACTTTGGGTGATTGAAACATCAAGATTTAATTCAAATATAAAGATAAATGCAGGTGCAACCAGGTCAATACAGAGGGGTGTGGCAAAGGTCAGAATTATTAAGCCAAATCACTATACTGGGGTGAAGGTTAAAACAGGGGAAAGATCCTTTTTGATTTCAAGCAATAAGTGTAAAATTCTTTTTTTGCCTAGTGAGGTGTTGATTAAGAAGGGGAGTAAAATTGTAGCATATGCTTATGGCGACATAAGTATAATATGTTCGACAACAAATTTTATTGAAGATGGCTTCATTTCGAGAGATGCCGAAATAATAAGGTATACATGGCAGTATGTTAATAAAAATGGTACCGCGGATAAACGATATAAGAATAATCGCCAACTTCCGGTTTGTAGATATGGATTATTGCATCTAAAAGCAGGAAATGAATTGAATGTAGAAATTCATGTTTCTAATAACAGAATTATTGATGGTATTGGAAGTGTATGTAGAACATATTCATCATTTTTAAATTCAGGAAATGCCCGTACAAGACCAACATCAAATTATCGCAAAGCTACAGTTCATTCGAGTGTGAGTCCTAGGAATGTGACACATGGTTATAGCGGTTATGGACAAAACGGAGAAGACTTGCCGGACGAGCTGTTTGAAAATGATGTAATGCAGACTAAAAAAGAAAACGGTTCTTTAATAGATGAATTCAGTGATTTTATGGATTTCGAGGATGAAAAATAATGATTCAGTATGCAAAACAATTACATGACAATTATAAGAGAAGTGTATTAGCATTCTGTGAAAATTACAAGAGAATGGATGATGAAGTTATTAATCAGATTGATTCTTTTTGCAGAATGTGTGCGTTGTATTTGTGGGGAAGCTTTGATGTTAGCGAGGATGAGTGCGTTCGTGCCCTGATGGAAGTTTATACAAAGAACAAATCTGATTACTCAAGAGAAGAAGTGGCAAAGATCCTGTCTGCTGTGAGGATAAAGAAGGGATCAATCAAGATACCTGGTTTTTTTAGAGATATTGTCAGTTATGATAAGGAATATGGTGCTTATTATAGTCGAGTTTTTATTGATGGTATGCAATATATTCTTTTGATGTTTACCTTGATCGATGAAAATACAACAATTGAAGAAGTGCAAGCTATCACTATGATTATAAAAATGTTAAAGGATTATTGTGATGAGCAAAATGTAAAAGAATATAGTGGAACATCGAATTTGAATTCTTTCATTACACCTCAAAAAGAGGATAAGAAGGTAGAAGTTATAGAGCCAAAAACACCGCTAACTGTTCAGGAAGAAAAAAATATAGACGCAAGAACCGCAATGGAAAAATTGAATCAATTGATAGGGTTGAAAAATGTAAAGGAAGAGATAACGGCAATTATAAACTTTGCAAAAGTTCAAAACATGAGAAAAAATATGAATCTTCCTGTTACAAATGTATCCTATCATCTTGTTTTCACGGGAAATCCCGGAACAGGAAAAACAACAGTTGCTCGTCTTGTGGCAGAAATATACAAAGATTTAGGACTAATATCTCAAGGACATTTGATTGAAACTGACAGAGGCAATTTGGTAGCTGGATATGTTGGGCAGACAGCCATAAAAACGAAGGAAGTTATCGAAAAAGCAATGGGGGGAGTCCTTTTTATTGATGAAGCATATTCTCTCGCTAATAGAGATGATCAAGGATATGGGCAAGAGGCAATAGATACTTTATTAAAAGAAATGGAAGACCACAGAGATGATTTTGTAATTATTGTTGCTGGTTATGATGGTCTTATGGAAGAGTTCATAAACTCAAATCCTGGATTACAGTCAAGGTTTACTCACTATGTTCATTTTGATAATTATACTGGTGATGAGTTATATGATATATTTAAGCAATTTTGCAGTTCTAATAAATATGAACTATCAGAGGATACTCACGAACCGTTAAAAAAATATTTTTCAACATTAGCTGATAAGCATGGTAATAATTTTGGTAATGCTCGAGAAGTACGAAATTTCTTTGAAAATGCAATAACAAGGCAAGCTAATAGAATATCTTCATCAAGTGATTTTTCAAAGGAAGAGATTGTCACTATTAAAGCGGTTGATTTGGATATTAATGATGATGAAGAGATACAAACGCTGGAAGCGGCACTTGCTGAATTGAACGCACTTACAGGATTGAATAACGTAAAGAAAGAAATTGAGGGATTAGTTCAACTTGTTAAGTATCAGCATATTAGAAAAAATCAAGGATTAAAAATTCCGTCTGTATCTTTGCATCTTGTATTTACGGGAAATCCCGGAACAGGAAAAACCACGGTTGCACGATGCGTATCGAAAATATATAAATGTTTAGGTCTTATTTCCGACGGACAGCTTATTGAAACAGATAGGAGCGGATTGGTTGCAGGTTTCGTTGGGCAGACTTCAATAAAGACAAAAAAAGTTATAGAAAAAGCAATCGGAGGAGTTCTTTTTATTGACGAAGCATACACCTTATTGGGCTCTGACAATGATTTTGGGCAGGAAGCAATAGATACTTTGTTAAAAGAAATGGAAGACCATCGAGATAATCTGGTAGTAATTGTGGCGGGTTATACGAATGAGATGTCATCTTTTATTCATTCCAATCCGGGATTAGAGTCTCGATTTAATAGATATATTAGTTTTGAGGACTATAGTGCTGAAGAGTTGGTTGCAATATTTAAGTCTTTATGTGAGAAAAACCAATATAGATTAGCGGATGATGCTGAAGAAATAATACGTATGTATTTTGAAGGAATATTACCGGGCAGTATTGGCAATGGAAGAGGCGTAAGAAATATTTTTGAAAAAATAATAACACATCAAGCAAATCATATTGATGTGGCCAACATAGAAGATGTGGAGATGTTATCAACAATTTCAAAGGATGACATTTCTGCCGTACTTCAGATAGGAAGGTAAGTGAATGGAGGCCGGTGTTATAAAAGAAACGATACAAGGGTTAATTCCGAATGATTGTATAGAATTATTGGGGAAATCGTCACTAAGTAATGAAATAAATGTTCCGTTTATTAGAAATGAGAATAATCAAGTTGAAACAGAAAGTTTGAGCAAAATTTCGCACATGTTAATTGCGGGAACAACAGGAACGGGTAAAACTGCGTTTATCCAATCGTTGCTTGCTTTTATGGTAGCAGAATATAGTCAAAGTAGATTGAAGTTTATTATCTTTGACGCTAAAGGGTTGGAATATTCTGCTTTTAATAAAGTTCCACATATGTTGATACCTGTTATAACGGACTTGAAAAAGTCTATTGGAGTGTTATCTTGGGTTGAATCTGAGATAAAAAATCGATTAACAGCTGGCAGCTGGAGTACGGATCTTTTTATTGTGATAGATGATTATGCAACTATGTCAATGAATTATGTTTTTAACAACGAGCAATTGATGAGGATTCTTCAATTAGGCCGTTCAGTAGGTGTTCATTTTTGGCTGGCTACCTCTATTCCAACAGCAAAGATTATTTCCACAGAGCTAAAGTTGAATATTCCTTATAGGGTGGCATTTAATGTTACATCAAAGAGTGTATCCCGAATGATATTGGATGAAAATGGAGCAGAAAGATTATTTGTTCCCGGAGGTATGAAATTTAAAGGGGCAAATAAGACTAAAACCGGTTCGGCAATATACATTGAAGATTATAAAGTAGATGCTATTTTGAATGCCATAGCTATGTTTAATCCAACAAGTAATAATGCATCTAATTTAGTCGGTAGCGTAAGTGGAGAAGTGTCGGATGGTAAATATGATTTTGATATCTTATTAGAGGCGGGTAGATTTGTAATAGAAAAAGGCAAGGCTTCTATAGGTATGATACAACGATCGTTTAGGATAGGTTTTAATCGGGCAGCAAGAATAATGGATCAATTGGCTGAACTTGGAGTTGTTGGAGAGGAAGACGGCACAAAACCTCGGGCAATTTTGATGAATGCTGAACAGTTTGAACAATTGGCTGTAGATTTGAATAGAGGAAGTTCGAAATTAACAAGTACCGGCGTTGCGGATGAGAAGTCCGCTCAACCAGTACGAAATCAAGAGTCTATCGTGCGAGATAGTGGTATCGCGGCACAAAGAATGCCCTTAAATCAAGATTCATTAAGCAGAATAAATTCTGGTGCGGCGCAAGCGTTTCAACATAAACCGCAAGAGGGAAAAAGTGCTATTGATAAATTAGGAGACGCAGCAGTTGGGGCGTTTAGTGCAAAAGCAGATACTGATGAGGAAGAAGATGTAGCGGTATTTACACCAAGACCCAAGATTCTAGGGAAAGAAGCAGGTCTGGAGATATGTGACGATCACATTGAAATCACAAGACGATTAGATTGGAAACAAATTGCTACATATGAGTTTAAGCCGAAACGTATTAAGCGGGTTGTGTATCATGCACCAACTCTTACTTCGGCTGGATATGTTCGGTTTGAATTAGATTCGTTTGAGTGGAATGTTATAGATAATAGAACCTGCGAAGAAAAAACGTATATAAAGAAATTACCAGAACAGATATTTTTAATAAAATTTGAACGCTCAATGCAGGCACATTTTAAGGCCTATGCTTGCCAAATCGCTGCCGAAGCGGAGTTAGATTATGCAACGGAATAGAAGGAGAACTTCTCGGAGAAAGCAGAGTACAAATTTTGCACGTTGCAAATTTAGATAAGTCTGTGGAATTTTATAATCTCGATGTTATCATTTCTGTCGGATACCGTGTAAAATCAAAACGAGGCACACAGTTTAGAATATGAGCAACCGGAATATTGAAAGAATATATGCGCAAAGGCTTTGCGTTGGGCGACAAATGACGTCAAGAACTGCCCAAATAAAAAAGAACTTTGCACAATGAGACAGCGATTATCCCAAAATGGAAGTGTGACACATAACCAGGAGATGGAAAAAGCAACCGAGAAATATACGAAACATAAAAAACGGATTCACCATATCATTTCCTAAATTTATACCAATCCATTCAATCTCAATATTTGCTATTTTATAAAAATGAATGTAGATTTTAACTATAACAAATATTAAATAAAACAAAAAAGAAAAGGAAACAATGTATGAAAAAACTCAGTTTGGCAGTGATGGTCATCTGTCTGATAGGTGTTTTTGCCGGATGTGGCAATTCTGCATCAGAGAAGGAATTACCGCAAAGTTTTTCTGATATAGAATCAGCCGAATTCTCCGACGAAACGGAATCGGCAGAACAGGCAGATGAAATACAAAGTGATGCTGAAGAAAACAGTGGGACTTCGGCAAACCAGAATGAATCGGAACAGATACAAAGCGAACAAGACCAGATGCAAAGTGAACAAAAAGAAGGAAACGGATTGGAGCAAAAAGAAATGAGCATATTGATGAAGATTAATGATGAAGCTGTTACGGTGGCATGGGAAGAGAATGAGTCTGTTGCAGCCCTTAAAGAAATTCTTTTGGAACAGTCCCTGTCCATACAAATGTCCATGTACGGGGGGTTTGAACAGGTTGGTTCTTTGGGGACAAGTCTGCCAAGGAATGATAAACAGACAACAACACAGGCAGGAGATATTGTGTTGTATTCGGGTAATCAGATGGTAGTATTTTATGGTTCCAATTCCTGGGCGTACACAAGGCTCGGAAGAATTGCGGATAAATCCGACATGGAATTAGAAGAGCTGCTCGACAACGGGGATGTGACGATCACCTTGGAGCTGGGTTCATAGACTACCGGTAGTGTTGAAAGTATGATATTGCTTGGGATGATGGGAAATGATACTTCCGTGATTGAAAAATGGAAATGGAGGCCGAAAAGATGGAGTACAGGATGAATAGGAGAACCGGTGACAGGATCAGCGTTTTGGGGTTTGGAACCGCTTACATAGCGGAAGCAGGCGAAAAGGATGCGGTTGCGACAATACAAAGAGCCTATGAGGGCGGCATCAATTATTATGACCTTGCTACGGCAGAGAGCAGGACGTTCCCCTATTTTGGAACTGCGCTTAGCGCAGTGAGAAAGAATGTGTTTTATCAGATTCATTTTGGCGCAGATTATGCTTCGGGAACTTATGGATGGAGCACGGACGGAGAAACGATCCGGCGCAGCATTGAGTGGCAGCTTGCGCAGCTGAAAACGGATTATATTGACTATGGATTTATACACTGCATCGATGAGCTGTCTGATTGGCAGGAATATCGGAAAAACGGCGCGCTCTCCTATCTGATGCAGATGAAGGAAGAGGGAGTTGTAAAGCATATCGGTCTGTCCTCCCATACCCCGGTCACAATCCAGAAGGTATTGGATGAAGCATCTGTGGATATGCTGATGTTTTCCGTGAATCCGGGTTATGATTATCAAAAAGGGGAATATGCCAAAGGCTCGGTGGATGAGCGCTCTGCCATTTACAGCCGTTGTGAAACGGAAGGAATCGGCATCTCTGTCATGAAGCCTTTTTCCGGCGGACAGCTGTTGGATGCGGCTATTTCGCCTTTCGGAAAGGCGCTGACACAGTATCAGTGCATGCAATATGCGCTGGATCGGTCCGGTGTGCTGACGGTGCTGCCGGGGATGTCCGGCGTGGCACAGGTGGAGCATTTGCTGGGTTATTTTGAAGCATCGGAAGCGGAAAGGGATTATTCTGTGATAGGTTCCTTTAGTCCTGCGGAGGCTGTCGGGAAATGTGTTTACTGCAATCACTGTAAGCCATGTCCCATGGGATTAGACATCGGAATCATCAATAAATACTATGATCTTGCCAGAAATGGAGACGCTATGGCGGCAGAGCACTACCGCAATCTGGAGAGGAAGGCGGATTCCTGCGTGCAGTGCGGTCACTGTGAATCCCGTTGTCCGTTTCATGTGAAGCAGGAGAGCAGGATGAAGGAAATTGCTGATTATTTTCAGTAAAGGGATTGATTGGATTGTCAAACCAATAAATATTCATTATAATAGATTCGTATACAGAGTGAACTCGGAAGCCCAATGATCAATGGTAAAAAACGATACCATATCAAAGAGGGTAACGAGAAGGAACAAAGAATAAAAGGGGAAATGACATGAAACAATTTCAAATCTGCTATAAAGATGATGCGGGCTTCCTTGAAGAACTGAAGCAAATTAAGCAATGGCGTACTGCTCATTCGGGTTATGTTACCATATTCCGAATCTATTCGGAGGATATGGAGTTTGAGCATATCCGGCATATTTGCGATTGCCTGGATGATGAAATGCCGGATGCACTGTATTTGGGATGTACAACGAATGCCAATATCATGGATGGGGCATTGTCTGAAACCAAAATTATTTTAACCTGTACCATTTTTGAATATGAGACGACGCAGGCGAAAATTCTGCAGCTTCCCTTTTCGGAGGAAAATGCGGCTCAGGATGTGGCAGCGCTGAAAAAATGCTGCGATGAAAATCCGTGGGTTCAGGCTGTGGAAATGCATGCCACGATCATGGATATGTCCATGATGGAATTTTGCAATGAAATGAGCCGTTTGCGGGAGGATATTCAGGTATTTGGCGGCGGTGCATTTAATCCCGATATGGATGATGATACGGCGTTCGTGTTTTCTAAAGGAAATGGCGTTTTAGATCATGGTATCATTTTTCTGCTGTTGGGCGGATCGGATTTTCATACATATAGCGCCCTTATTTCGGGCTGGAAGCCGTTAAAAAGAAAATTCAGGGTGACAAAGGCGGACAGAGAG
This sequence comes from Lachnospiraceae bacterium, assembly GCA_014804755.1. Classification (GTDB taxonomy): domain Bacteria; phylum Bacillota; class Clostridia; order Lachnospirales; family Lachnospiraceae; genus DLAJ01. The sequence goes on from JAAUZE010000027.1 coordinate 76,006, forward strand.
ATCCTGTATGAGCTGGACGGCAAACCCGCTCTGGACGTCTACCGGAAATTTTTAAATATTAACAAAAATGACAGATTTTTCTCCAACACACTGGAATTCCCGCTTTTTTTGGAGCACGGCGATACGAATATTCTTCGCTGTCCTCTGGCAGTCAATGATGACGATTCTCTTGTGATGTCCTCTGACATGCAGGAGGATGCGATTGTCCGACTGGCCTATGGCGACCCGGAAACAATTCTTGCCAGCATCAGGGAGGATGGGCAGAAAATAGCGGACTTCCGCCCCGAAGTGATACAGACCTTCTCCTGTGCAGCCAGAAAGGCATTCTGGGGAAATGAAAACATTAGTGACGAGACGATTTTGTTTCACAGCGTTGCGCCTACAACGGGCTTTTACACGCACGGCGAGTTTTTGCGCATAAAGGGGGACATGCTTAATTTCAATGTAACCCTTGTGATCGTTGCCATGCGGGAAGGAGATATGCCCCAAACAGGCCCAAAAGTGAATATTGCCAGGGAGCAGATTGACAAAGACAATAATGAAAAGATACCGATCATCAGACGTTTTGTTTCCTTTATCGAGGCGTCCACTGCAGAGTTGGAGGAAATGAATATGAAGCTTGCATTAAGCTCTGTCACGGATGGGTTGACAAGGCTTTATAACCGTGCGGAGATTGAGAGAAAAATCCGCAGCGCTTTGGATAAGCGAAAAAATCAGGGAACATGCAACAATATTTCTTTGATCATGCTGGATATTGATAATTTTAAAAAGGTAAACGACATCTACGGGCACAAAGAGGGAGACCATGTGATCCAGGCGCTGTCTGACGTCTTAAGGAATGCAACGACGGAGGTATCCTCCTGTTCCCTCGGTCGCTGGGGCGGCGAAGAATTTATGATATTGTTGTCGGATAGTAATGCGGATGACGCAGCGGTCCTGGCAGAAAAAATCCGCCTGGCGTTTTCCTCGGTATCTTACGAAACTGCCGGATGCCAAACCGTCAGCATTGGCGTAACGCAGGCAAGGGATGAAAATTCCGACGCGCTTTACAGCAGGGTGGACAAGGCTCTTTATATGGCAAAGGCGGCCGGGAAAAATCAGGTGGTAAGGCTGGATTAAGAAAGATAAAAGGTGATAGCATGAGTGATGTTTTCAATAATGAACTGTTTGAAGCATTTGCGTCGGCGTCGGATAATGTTTACATCTATGTATGCGATATGAAGACCGATATTTCGCGCTGGTCCAAAGCTGCTGTGGATTATTTCGGGCTGGCAGGGGAGTATCTGGAGGATGCGGCGACTGTATGGGGACAGCATATACATCCCGATGACCTGAATGTTTATACGGATGATATCACAGGCGTGTTTTCCGGAAAAAAGAAATATCATGACTGCCAATACCGGGCTCGGAATGCATCGGGAGGCTATGTGTGGGTGGAATGCAAGGGCAGCGTGATCCGGGATGCGGAAGGAAATCCTATCATCTTCGCGGGACTTATGACAAGAATAGACGGGCAGAGCAAATACGATTCTCTGACCGGACTTTTGACAACACAGGAGATGCACTATTTCGACTTTGCTTCACAGTCAGGAGCTGCCTTGTTGATCGGTATTGACGGATTTCGGAAAATTGTAAGCAATTATGGATATAACACCGGGGACGAGATTTTAATTAAATTTTCGAGGGAGCTAAGCAGTTTAGGTAAGCCGGAATGGAAAGTGCTGCGGTTTAGCGGGGATGAATTCCTTGTGATTGCGTTTGCGTCCAATCCGCAGGAGGTAACGGATTTTTATGAGGAAATATGCCGGAGAACGGATATTGTGAGCATGGAAGACGGTCGGAAGGTTGGACTTTCCATATCAGCCGGCGGCGTGCTGTTTCCTCAGGATGCAGATACCAGAGAAACTCTGATCAATAAACTGGAGCACTCGCTGGAGTATGCCAAGAATAACCAGAGAGGAAGCATCGTATTTTTTTCGGAGGAGATCGCCGGAAAGTATGAGAGAGAACTGGTTTTGCGGGAAGATTTAAAGCAGTGTGTAAAAAACGACTTCAAAGGATTTGAACTGTTCTTCCAGCCGTTTGTCAATCCGGACACCGGCAAAATTGAGGGCTGTGAATCTCTTCTCCGCTGGAAAGGAGAAAGAATTAAAGATTCCTATCCGATGGAGTTTATTAAGGTTTTAGAGGATTATGGTGAGATTCATGAAGTGGGATACTGGGTCATGGAGCAGGCGATCAGGCAGCAGGCGGCATGGCGTGATATCTATGGCGAGCTGCAGGTAAGCTTTAACGTATCTTATCAGCAGTTTATAGATGATACCTTCGAGGAAAAAGCAATTTCCTGTGTAAAAAAATACGGAGCAAATCCGGAATCTATCATTATAGAGCTTACGGAGAGCTGTCAGGTAGAAGATCCCAAAGAGCTTGCGGCCATGTTTGGCAGGCTGCGGGAGCGAGGGTTCAAAATTGCATTGGACGATTTTGGAACGGCGTATGCTTCCATGGAGATGTTAAAATGGCTTCCCGTGGATTATATTAAAGTGGAGCATTCTTTTATCCGGGAGCTTGCGCAGCCGGGGCACGACGTAGATTATGTGATTGTTGACAGTCTGCTGGAAATGTGCAAGCGCTTAGGCTATTATTCTATTATCGAAGGTGTGGAGGACGGTAAAGTGGCGGATATTGTCGGAGCGCTGAAGGCCACGCTTTTGCAGGGATACCATTATTCGCGTCCGGTCTGCCGGAAAGATTTTGAAAAACTATTGGATGAAAATAAAAAATAGTGTAAGGGACATTTTGTACCGGAGCGGTGCGCAGTGTGTCAAAAGGAGATTCCCATGACCTCAAATGAAAAGAAAACGCTTGTCCTGAAGGAAGTCATCACACCGACATTCAAGGCTGCAGGCTATCGCACGATCGGGCAGACCTTCTACCGTGTGCAGGAAGAATGCTGCATGACGGTCAAGATTCAAAGCTCGCAGTTTAATTCCGCGGCGACAGGATATACGTTTTGGTTTCACATCGAGGCGTTTCCGAAAGAGACGACGCGGGAAAAACTAAAAGAGTGGAATTCCTGGGGGTCTTCTTCGATTCATGAGTCTTCCCTGCTGCCGGACTGCGGTTATCTTCATCCCTATCGGAATGCGTTAGGGTATTGTATTGACGGATACAAGAATTATGTACCGCAGGATATGGATATAGAAGACATAAAAGAACGGATTGGGAGCGATCTGAGGGATGTGATCCTGCCGCAGCTTGACGAGATCAAAAGTCTGGATGATTGGAACAGAAAGAAAGAGGAATGGACTAAGCAGAGCTGGAATGCAACAAGAATTCTTTTGATCAGATATTTTGGTTCCGCGCAGATGAGCGCCGTTGTACCTGAAATGGCCTTAAAACTGAGAGATACGCAGCGCCGTTTCGGTCTGTCATCGGAAGCGATACGGGAAAATGAACCGCTTTATCATGAGGTCAGGGCATATTCCGATTGGCCGGAGGATAATAAGTGGGAGTTTATTCTCTCGGCACTGGAGTAGGTATGCGGCAGGGGGTAGAAGATGTATCGTTTATTGCTTTGGATCATCATGATTTTGTTTACGGGTGTGCTTCCGGTCAGGGGATTAGGCGGAGAAATATTTCCCCAGTGGGAGACAGACGAAGGTTCGGGCGGAGGAACGGAACAGGACTTAAATGAAGATCACGCCGATGGGCAGGCCGCAGGAGGGAGCGATTATATCGACCCCGTATTCGGAGAGAGCGGCTATTATATGCAGTCGGTCGGGGAGGCGCGAGTTCCCGTATTCATGGTATCTTTTCAAGATGTGACATATCGGCGGAACCGGGTGACGAAAGACGATTTAACGGAATGGCTCTTTGCGCAGGACGACAGCGTCACAGCGTATTATGATACTGCTTCTTACGGACGGATGCATATCGGCGGGGACGTTTATTTTTATGAGGCGGAGGGAGAGATTGCTTCCTATGAAAATGACTATGGATTCGAAAACCTTGTGATGGAAGTGCTCACCTATTATGATGAGGAGATTGATTTTTCCGAGTATGACTGCAACGGGGATTCGATCATGGATGCGTTAGTGATCTCGGTGCCGTCCGGCGGGGATGTGGATTTTTGGTGGGGCTGTCAGGCGACATGGTATCAGAATCCGGAATTTCGCGTGGACGGGATCTCGGTCAATACCTATATCATCAATGACGAGCAGCCCTATGTGGGCGAGCGGGCTGTTTATCAGGGTACGATAGAGCATGAGCTTGGTCATTGCATGGGTCTGCCGGATTATTATAAATACTATTCCGACGATTCGGAGGGCTTTCACGGGATTGCCGGAATGGAACGTATGGACGATTCCAGCGGAGATTTCTGCCAATTTTCGAAGCTGATGCTCGGATGGCTGAGAGAGGATCAGGTACAGGTGATGGGACCCGATGTGGAGAGCGCTTCGTTCCGGCTGCCGAAGGCGCACGAAGGCGGCTGCGTTGTGATCTTTCCGCAGGGTGGGCAGATCGATTTTAACAGCGAGTATTTTTTAGTGGAATATAATACGCCGGATGGGAACAACGAGGGAGTGTTCGAAGCGGAGCAGGCAGGCGTGCGCGTCTTTCATGTCAATGCAAGAATAGAAATCGATCCCTATGACGGCGAGCCCTATTTTCGTTATGAGAATTACAGCCCCTATTACAATGAATCCGATGAGGGGATACGGGTTCTGAAGCTGGTCAATGACGGTGAAGGCTTTTACCGGACGGGAGACAGCGTGGTATATGGGGAGGCATCCGATTTCGGATGGTATACGCCGGCAGGGTCGCTCTCTGATCCGAAGCTGACGATCCGGATCGGCGAGGTCACGGATGACGGGATTGAGATCGAGGTTGTACGGCAATGAGCAACCTGAGGCGATCAAAAACAGAAAGTCCGGAGAGGATATCCGTGTGGAGCGGTAGGATACAACGGGTCAGTATCATGCGTGCATCCGCCGGTATTCCTTCGGCGTCACGCCATATTTTTTCTTAAATAATGTATAAAAATGCGTGCGGTTTGTAAATTGAAGCCCGGCGGCGATCGCGCTGATGGAGTCGTTTGTCTCCATCAGGAGCTGCGCCGCTTTTTTCATGCAGAAGGTCATGCCGTAGTCATAGAGGCACATATCGGTGAATTTGTTGACGATGCGGTTTAGGTAGTCTCCGCTGTAATGCAGGCAATGCTCCAACTCGGCGCGCGTCATACGGCCGTCGCTTTCCTCAAAGAGGCGGGTGATGCGCGAAAAAAGCAGGAAGTCACTGTTCGTATCGAGCCGGACATTCGTACAGTGATAATATTTCGGCAGCGACAGATAGGATAAAAAAGCACACAGCAATCCTTTGATCTGATGGGAAGCGCCAAATTCTGGATAAAGAAGCGTCTGTATCATGGTCTCTGCTATGGAGTGCAGACGCCCTGCGTGCAGGGGGTTCCGATATGCCGGGATAAAGTCAAGATAAGCACGTTTTCCCGGTTCTTTCAGATCGGAAGTGATAAACCGGTACAGAATGCTGCTGCAGATTTCTTTTTCATTCGGAAACAGTGAGTTCTGCACGGAGGCAAATAGATCTGTAACAAAATCAGAAGTCAGACCGATATACAGGATTCTGCTTTTGGAATGATAATACTCCATATGGCGCAGGTTGCGATTGATCAGGCAGCAGGAGCCTGCGGTGTAAAGGTATTCCGTCCCCTCGATCTTCTGTATGATACTTCCCTCCAAAACAATCACAAATTCAAAAAAGTCATGGAAATGCGGTGCGTTTTTTGCATAGGGCGTATTTTTCTGGGAAAGGGATTCCTGATACAGAACAGCCTTCGTGGGGGACAGGGTAATAATATTCACATAGTCCCCGGGCTCCGAACCGTCGCAGTATTCCAGCGTAAGCTGGAGCGGCACATTCATATGGTAAAAGCGGCTGAAATCGCTCTCGCCGTTTTGCACATTAATTGAGGAATCGCGGCTGTCCAGCGCCGCTAGCATATCTAATTTGGTATCTTGTTCCATAAAGAGATCCCTCCGCAAACGCCATTCCCGAATATGATACAAATACGATCATTCAAATCGCATTCCGATATTGCTGTGCGAAATGCGAATTATCTATAATATTTTTTATCTATAGGAATGATTATAGATAAAATCTGTAAAAGAGTAAAGAAGTTAAAATTGGGAGGCAAAATTGTCTACAGGGAGGATCAGTATGATGAAGCGATTACGAAAAAAATTAACGGCTTTCGGTATCAGCGTCAGTCTTTGCATTGCTGCTTTGTCAGGATGCGGATCGAAGGACACGGACTCCGAAACGGGAGCACAGACGCCTACGGAAACACCGGCGTCCGTCGAGGGTCAGGAACAGGATGGAACACAGGGAGCATCACAGCAGGAAACGGACGACGCAGAACAGTCCGATACGTTTGAAATCACTACGTTTGCGCTGCCGAATGGGACGGAAGAATCCGAGATTTTTATTGCGCCGATCGAAAATATTTCCGATGACTTTATTCGCGGCATGGATGCGTCCATCGTGCTTGTTGAGGAAAACAGCGGCGTTAAATATTATAATTATGACGGCGAGGAGCAGGACGTCTTTATGACGATGGCACAGTCGGGCGTCAATTACATCCGCCTGCGCGTATGGAATGATCCCTACGATGAAAACGGCAACGGATACGGCGGCGGCAATAACGATGTTGCGAAGGCGGTCGAGCTCGGAAGACGCGCGACCATGTACGGCATGAAGGTCTGCATCGATTTCCACTATTCTGATTTCTGGGCGGATCCGAAGAGACAGCATGCACCGAAGGCATGGGAGGGCATGAGCGTCGAAGAGAAGTGTAATGCGCTTTACGATTTTACAAAGGAAAGTCTTACGGAAATCTTAAATGCCGGTGTGAATGTAGGTATGGTACAGATCGGAAACGAGATCAACAACGGGATGTCCGGTGAAACAGATGTTGACAATGTCATGGAGCTGTTACACGCGGGAAGCCGTGCGGTGCGTGAAATATCCGAGGAATACGGAAAGGACATTCGGGTTGTTGTACATTATACGCATATTAATCAGCCGGATGAAATAGACTGGATCGCGTCGAAGCTCGCAGAATCCGGCGTGGATTATGATATTTTCGGTTTATCCTATTATCCGTTTTGGGACGGAACCAATGAAAATATGCAGGAGGTTGTCCGGAATATCCGTGAAAATTACGGAAAAGAGGCGATGATCGCGGAGACCTCTTATTGCTATACTTCCGAGGACGGCGACGGCTGTGGCAACAGCTTCCTTGGTACGGACGATCTGGTTGAGGGATATGCCGCGACCGTGCAGAGCCAGGCGACCATGATCCGTGATATTTGTGAGGATGCAAATGAGGCGGGCGCGCTCGGTATCTTCTATTGGGAGGGAGCATGGGTTCCGGTCGGCAAGGCAACGGAGGATAATTCCCCGATCTGGGAAGAATTCGGAAGCGGCTGGGCAAGCAGCTATGCGGGTGATTATGACCCGGAGGATGCCGGCCTATATTACGGCGGCAGTTCTTGGGATAATCAGGCAATGTTTGATTTTAACGGTTATCCTCTTGCGTCCTTAAATGTATTTAAGTATTTAAGGTACGGCTCGACCGCACCGCTGGCAATTGATGACATTCCCGGAGTGAATGTTGTCTGTGATGTGGGCGGCACCTTATCGCTTCCTGAGGCGATTCCCGTCATCTATAATGACCGCTCGGCAAATGAGCAGGCTGCCGTAACATGGAATGAGGAACAGCTTGCTGCAATCGATACGAACATCGGCGGTATCTATGAGGTGGAGGGTACTCTCGAAGACGGCACAGAGGTTACTTGTCAGATTGAGGTCATTATGCTCAATCATGCTTTGAACCCGGGCTTTGAAGACGCCGATACGTCCATGTGGAAGGTGACCTATGCGGGCGATACGAATCCGACGGATTTCCAGGTAAAGGCGGACGACGCTTATACCGGTGAGGTCGCGTTCCATTTCTGGTCGGAGGATTCCGATATGGAATTTTCCATTGAGCAGGAGCTCACGGACTTAGAGCCGGGAACCTATCAGCTCTTAGTATATGCACAGGGCGGAGATGTGTCTGCGGATTCTGAAATGGAATTATATGTAATTGTGAATGGAGAAGAGCGGACAGAGCCGTTTATGGTAACGACATGGGTGGACTGGAAAGTTCCGACGATCACTGATATCAAGGTTACGGACGGTACGTTGATCTTCGGTGTGCGCATGAAGTGTAATATGCAGAGCTGGGGAACGGTGGATGATTTCACCTTAAACAGAGTTTCTGATTAAAAGAGGTTTGGGTGGAATAGCATCTGGTAAAAAAGGAGGCCGGTCGACCTCCTTTTTTGTTGTATAAGAATTATCGTGATGCCGGAAGAATTTTGCAGTACGCTGATGCTCTTATTGGAAAACGAAAAAATGAATAAAAAAACCCGAAATTCAAAACAGAATTTCAGGCACAACTTGTATATACACTCTACCACACTTCAAAATAAAAGTCTAGTAATAATTTATTTTTTCTGTATACTTTTTTGTGTACTTATCGTATATTTCTCATTTCTGTAAAAATCGTGGGGTGATTCTTTGCAGATGAAACAGGTAACAGCACAGAAAGGGAGGCGGAAGATGGACAGAGAACGGCAGGAGGAACAGAAGCATTTTGACGCATGCAGGGAGCTGATCCGTAAAAATGCCGCGGGATATGAAGCGGAATTTGAGGAACGGCATCAAAAAACGCAGGCGCTGTTTCGGGCGATGCAGGGCGGCGACGTGGAGCTTTACAATCAGATGATGACGAGCGCGAGTCTGGAGGAACACGCGTTAAGCCAGCTGAAGAAAAACCGTGCGGCGTATGAAAATCCTTATTTCGGAAGGATTGATTATCTGGACAAGGAGACCGCCCATGAGGAGAAGGTCTATATTGGAAAGAACGGTATTTTCCGCAATAAGACGGATGTGGTGATCGCGGACTGGCGCGCGCCGATCTCCAGTGTTTATTACGAGAATGAGATCGGGGACGGGAGCTATCATCTGCCGGAGAAGGTCTCTGACTACGGACCGGAAAGCCCCGAGATTCCGATCAACCTGCATCTAAAGCGGACATACGATGTGGAGAAGGGCGTTTTGAAGGGATATTATGACAGCGACGTCGCGGCAAACGACGCGCTTTTGGTGCAGTATCTTTCTCAAAATAAGGATGCGGTGCTTGGGGACATCATTGCCACCATTCAAAAAGAGCAGAATGAGATCATCCGGGAGTCACCATTTAAGAATATCCTGGTGCAGGGCGTGGCGGGGAGCGGAAAAACCACGGTCGCGATGCACCGCATTTCCTATATCCTTTACAATTACAAGGAACGCTTTACCTCCAATGAATTCTGTATTATCGGCGGAAGCGATCTGCTGCTTTCCTATATTACGAGCGGTCTGCCGGAATTGGATGTGCACGATGTGAAACAGAAGCGCATGGATGAAATGCTCACCCATCTGTTAAAAAAGGAATGGACAAAAAAGCATAAACTGACCGCGCCGCTGCCGGACGCTTCCGTTCGAAGCCGCATGGATTTTATTCTTTATTTGGAGCAATGGCTCCTGCGTCTTAGGAGGGATACGGTTTCGGCGAAGACGCTTGCAGACCGTGAATTGGGAACGATCCTGACGGACAGCAGCATTGAGCGTCTGCGGGAAGAAACGCCGGAGTACAGTATTTACCGGCTGCTCGTCACCTTGGACGAGCGCGCGCGGACAAGAATTAAATTCTTATGCCCCGATGGGGAGCGGGATTATTTCCTGAAAAAATGCAGGGATTATAAACAGCATTATAAGAATCAGGCAATCGGAAAAAGCGTCTGTACGCTGTATGGGGAGTTCCTTGCGGATTATGAAAGGAAGTTTCCGGGAAATGTGGATCTTGCGCTTCATGCAAAGCGGGCGGCCGCGGGAGAATATGATATTTACGATGCGGCGGCGATGGCGCTCATTTATTACCGCGTGAAACAGAAAAAAGAGGACGAGGAATTCGGGCAGATTTTTATTGACGAGGCGCAGGATTTCGGCGCGATGATCTATTATGTGCTGCGGACGCTTTTGCCGGGATGCTATTTTACCATTATGGGGGACGTCTCCCAAAATATCAATTATGAAACGGGCATGAACGACTGGGAGGAGATGAGAATGTGGGTGCTCACGGGAGAGCGGGATACGTTCCGACTCTTAAAAAAGAGCTACCGCAACACAATAGAAATCTCAGAGTATGCAGGCAAAATCTTGAAAAAAGCATCCTCAGGACGTTATCAGATCGAGCCGGTCATCCGTCACGGCATTCCCGTGCAGGAGTACAGGGAAGGCGATGAGGAAGCCATGTATAAGCGGGCGCAGGGGATTGCGGAGTCTGTAAAGAAAAAGGGCTACGGCAGCATCGCCGTGATCTGCGGCGATGACGCGGAGGCGGAATGGATCGGGAAGTGGATGGAGGGCGTGACGATCCTTCCGGTGCAGATGGTAAAGGGCTTGGAGTTTGATGTCGTAATCTTATGGAATCCGCCCGATGAAATTGATGGTGTGAAGACGGCGAAGCTTCAGTATGTTGCCGCGACAAGAGCGCTGCATGAGCTGCATGTTTTGAGGATATAGCACTTATATTTTTTTCATTCTTACAACGGGCAGGAGGACGCTGTATTCCTGCCCGGTTTCTTTATTGCGCCATTTCACAATATAAAGAATTTCTGCGCTGAAGAGTGAATACCCCTTTTCTTTATGACGATACACTTTTTTGCAAAAATCCTTTGAGGCGCAGGCTACCCGAAATAGGTTATTGCGGTATGGAACGGCAAAAAATAATTTGATTCTCCCATTAACGGAATCTTCCTGTATCTGTAGGTGGTCGCCGCTTTGCAAAGTTTCTATGACATTAGAACGTTTTGTATCTTCCGAGTAACTTAAAAAGACATCCCTGTGAGTCATGGGCAGGATGATCTCACCGATGTTTGCAAAGATTGTTTTGTCATATCGCTCCTGAATGCCGATAGCGTTGAGCCTGTCAGCAATATTTGTAAAATAATCTGTATTATAAAAGAGATACAGCTGGCTTTTTGCGCGGGTTATGCCCACATAAACCTTTCTGAGTTCGGCATTTCTGTTGTCTTTGTTTTCTTGTGACATTTCACCTGGATGGGCTTTGTAATTGTTATTTACGAAAGAATATTTTATAAACGTATCTAATGTCATATATACCCGATCAAACTCATGCCCCTTTGACTTATGAATGGTCGAGACACAGATTTCATCCTCGCGGCTTTGATAAAAGTCTCCAAATTTTGCTTCACGAAGAAAATCCTCCAGATCGGTCAGATATTTTTTGTCATCGCCCTTAAAAAATTGATCTAATAGATTCAGGCAGTCGGTTAAAGAAGTACTTCGTGAGTATGTTGTTATCAGCTGCTGTTTTGCAGATTCCCACATTTCGTCAGACAGAATGGGAATGCCATATTGCCCAAGCTGTGTGAGGAAATATCTCATTTCTGCCAGATCATAGAGAGAAAAGCCATCATTGGACTGTATGAGTCTTGCCCGAAATCCTTTCCTGCTTAAAAGCTCGACAGCCAGATAAGCCTGTTCGTTGGTACTCGTAAGAATTGCTGCCGTTTTGCCGGGTTCCCTGCGCTGAGCTTTTGTCATGGCGGAAGCCATGTACTCTACGGCTGCTAACTCGGTGGAAGATGCGGTTCTGACAAGCTGTACTGCCCCCTCTTCTTCTTTGACGGGATGAATTTTCTCCGTCTTCATGCGTTCGGAGATTTGCTTTACAAATTCATTGGCAAATGCGATAACCTTTCTGCTGCTTCTGAAGTTTTCCGTCAATTCATATTTACGAGAATCCTGCAATTGCAAGAGCGAGGCCATATATCTCGAATTGGAACCTCGAAATTCGTAAATATTCTGATCATCGTCACCGACTGCAATCACGCGCATATCTTCATTACTGTTCATGAGTGCGCGAACCAAATGGTATTCATCTTCATTCATATCCTGTGCTTCATCCAGTACCAAAACGGTTTTGGTGATTCTGTCCGGCTCCACATCGCCATCCAATATCATCTGCGCTGCATCACGCACGACATTTTCTGCTTTTTCAAGATTGCCTACGCGCCCCAATAAATCAAAGCAGTAGGAATGAAAAGTTTTGATCTCGACAAAATGCGCCGCATTACCAATCAACGCTGCAAGGCGTGTCTTAAATTCCATTGCCGCCGCTCGTGAAAAGGTCAGCATTAAAAGCTGTTCATGTTTTACATCCTCCAACAGCATTAATGATGCCAGTTTATGTGAGAGAATCATTGTTTTGCCGCTTCCGGGACCTGCAGCGACCACGATGACTTTTGAAGAGTCGTCATTTATAATCTCGGTCTGTCGTTCCGACAGATTTTCAAAAAGCTGACGGTACTTCATCGGTGTAATGTTTCTCTCTATTTCACTGCGCCTTTTTCCTTTGAAATATTTTGTCAGAAAAAGCTTATATTCCATTTGGAAATAGTCGTTTACGAACGTTAGGGCGGCCTGATAGTTGCGTACCATCATATTGGCGTATTCACCAACAATATGGATCTGCTGTGTCTTGCTGTCATAAAAATCTGCAAGCTGTTTATAATCTTCCGCTTTGTAGCGCTTCTTATTATCTTTCTCAAGGCGGTTGATCTCCATTGCGTTATAGAGCACGAGAAAGCCGCCCTCCAAGCGAAAAGCGCCGATTTTCGAGAGATATAAGAGAGCTTCCTCTATTTCATATAAGGTTGTAGCTTTTTCGGGAAGCAGCTTTGGCATATCATTGTAAGTGTTTTGTAATTCCTGAATGGAAAAGTTTAAGGTGATCGTATTTTGATCCGTCTCGCTGGCTGTGGCATGGGTGCCCGTAGCTGTTCCTGCCGGCTTAGCCTTTTCTTTTGCGTGATTTATAAAAAATTCTTCTATAAATTGTGCTAATGCCATTCTTTTTTCATATTTACTTTTTAATGATACCACATTTTCAAGCGGTATAAGCTGCATACCGGTGTTTATCTCGCCTTCGGGTTTTTGGATATAACCTTTAATGATCCAAAAATATAAAAGAATACGAAGATTGTTGACTGTGGAAAACTTGATCCCTTTGTTTAACGCTTCTTCGTTGACCTCTTTATAATTGATGCGCTGTCCGTCCTCCGCCAATTTTTCAATCAAAAATCCTTCCAATTCGGCAAACTTGTGAAGAGTTGTATTTTTTGCGCGGCTTTTCAGGCTGCCTGCATCGATGTATACGGACATTTCTTTGTCATTTGCCAAAATGCCTTCTTCGCGCATGAGGTTCACCGATTCAATGACCCGCTCTTTATCGATGCCAAGATAGTCCGCGATGTAATCCACCCGGCTTTCGGCCTCGCCGGAGTTTACCAAGGCTCTGCTGCGGGTTGAAATAAGTTTTCCGATGATCCGCTTCGCATATTCTTTTTGTTTGTCATCAAATTTGTCGGAAGAGTCGATGCGTTCGATGGCTTCGCGAGAGGTTCTAACCTGAATGCTGTCCGCATATACTCTTGGACAATTCTGCCCGCGCTCCACATATCCTGACGTCTCAAGCGCTGAAATCGCAGTTCTCACTTTCGTCTCGATGTCTCTGATATTCTCATCCCAGCCGGCATGTCTCGCAATCTCTAAAGCGGAACAGCAGACCCGGTATCTTCCGCGCGTCAGATCCTTGATGGCTTTCCATACCTGCTGAATTTCGCTGATACTGAGCTTTGTCTGATTTAAAAGCATAAAGTGTTTATCCAAATCTGCCTCGTTGAAAAGAACATAACACTCGGCATCAATATTTTCATCGCGTCCTGCGCGCCCGGCCTCTTGAACGTAATTTTCCAATGAATCGGAAATGTCATAGTGAATCACGAGTTTTACGTCTTTTTTGTCCACGCCCATGCCGAAAGCGGAAGTTGCTACAATAATCTGCACATCGCCGCGGATAAAGGCATCCTGATTGGAGATCTTGTCGTCACTGCTCATTTGACCGTGAAAGGCTTTTGCGTTAAAGCCGTCATGAGAAAGTTTCCTTGTGAGTTCTTCGACGTTTTTGGTGCGGGAGGCGTAAACAATTGTGGGGCAGTTTTTTTGCTCAATCAGGTTACGCAAAGTCGCATATTTCTCTGTATCATTATCACGGTATAGCACTTCATAACGAAGATTTTGCCTAGCGGCATTTGTAGTATAGAGTTCCAAATCAATCTGGAGTTTTTGATTAAAGTATTCTTTGATGTCGCTGATAACTTTCTGCTTGGCGGTTGCGGTAAAGCAGGATACGGGGATTGCGGTATGCTTTTCCGCACAAAGCTCAGCAATAAAATCCCCAATATAAAGATAGTCTACGCGGAAATCATGTCCCCATGAGGAAAAGCAGTGAGCTTCATCAATGACAAATCTTGCGATGTTGCGCCCGAGCAGCAGTCGTTTGATTGTTTTTGAGCGTAGGGATTCCGGTGAGATATATAAAATAGAGGCAATCCCGTTTTCGACTCGTTCTAAAGCCTCTGACCGTTCCAGTGTGTTGAGCAGGCCGTTTATCGTTACTGCATCCGTGATTCCTTTTTGACTCAGATTATCCACTTGATCTTTCATAAGTGACTGAAGGGGGGAAATCACCACGGTCAGACCCTGCGTTGTTTCCGATTCGATCAAAGCCGGAAGCTGGAAGGTGATAGATTTGCCGCCGCCTGTGGGAAATACTGCGAGAAGCGATTTACCTTGGACAGCTGCGGCAACTGCTTTTTCCTGCAACGGTTCCCCGTTGTAGCTGCGGAAGCTGTCATAACCGAATTTTTTCTTTAGCTGGTCGTGAATATCAAAAGCCGTGCGACAATAGACACAGCCCTTTGCACAGGGGCGACCGCGCAGTATCCGATATACCTGCTGTACCATTGGATAATTTTTTTGCACCCAGTAGGGAATGATGGATTCTTTGTCGTCGACGGAAATCGTGGCGAGGCAATAAGCAAGCTCAATCGGTCGTTCTTTCGCAAGGGCGCCGATGTCTGCGTTTGCACAAATTTGAGACGGATATACCTGATGTATCAGTGCAGAAATATTGTCTGACTTTTCATGAAAATCCAAATAGCGGAAAAAACCGCGAAAATAAGGGCTTCTGTCAAGAAGTGTACAATAAATTTTTTTCATAAGCGGGTGAAGCTGATGAAATGCGGATACTTCGTCCAAAAATAATTCCATGGCTTTTTTGGCATCATTCAGTGGATTATTAAGCTCTTCGGTCTGGATTTTATCGTCTTTTAACAGTTTATGATATGGCCTTCTTGGAAACAGAAGGGGAGAGAGATACAGAGTATCTATGTAGGAACGTATCCCTGCCGCCTCCACGGTGGACATGATATACTGCAGATCAAACTTAATCATATTATGACCGCATAAAAAGAAAGCGCCCTGTAAAAAATGTCCCAGCTCACCCATGCTGTTAGAATGAAACGGTATGCCGCTTGTATTTATGGCAGGAAGGGGAGTGCGTATCGCTCCTATATCGAGCACTTTATGGGTGTCTGGGGCAACTTCGGTATCCAAAAAAACAATTTCTTTGGGGCGGGTATTCTGCGGCATCATTGTTTTCTCCTGACGGTATTTTTATTGTATTTTCTTTGGGGGATTTCTTAAATCATAGCACTTTTTGTATTTGTTTTCAACTAACTTTATAGATGCGATATGATGGATGAGAAAAGCGGAAGATATAGAGTAAATGATTGTATGCTTTTGGGAAAAGAAATGATATACTAAGGAAAAGATGGGTACCTTTTGGATAGGGTATGTGTACAAGTGGCAGTATATGATGACAGAGTAGAAATTACATCACCGGGAATGTTGTATGGAGGGCTTACTATAGAACAGATAAAAGAAGGCGGCTCCAAGATTCGCAATCGATGTATTGCGGAAATATTCAGCAGAATGAGGATTATTGAAAGCTGGGGTACTGGTATTAAACGTATGTTTAGCAGTTGTAGGGAATATGGTATTAGAGAGCCTGAACTATTGGAAATAGGGGACAGTTTTCGGGTAAATTTATACAGGCCTTCTTTTAGTGGAATGCGTAAAATTTCACCAAAAAGTTCACCAAAAAGTTCACCAAAAAGTTCACCAAAAAGTTCACCAATAAGTTTGTCTCATAATTTGAATTCGACACAGCAGAAAATTATTGAAATGATTTTAATTAACCCGAAAATAACACAAAAAAATTGCTGAAGGTAAGTGAAATAATCTGAGTAAGATGACTGCATTGCGGTAATGACATAAGGAACTAAGTGGAGATGAAGAAGGAGAATCAGCATGAACGCAATTCAAACCGTTGCCCTGACAAAATATTACGGCAAAGCAAGGGGAATTACCGATATCCACTTAACGGTGCCGGAGGGAGATTTTTTCGGATTTATCGGTCCGAACGGCGCGGGGAAAAGCACGACGATCCGAATCCTTTTGGGTTTACTGTCTCCGTCCGGCGGAACGGCAAGCATCTTTGGGCGCAATGTTCGCGATAAAAAAGAGGACATCCTTCCGGACATCGGCTATATGCCGTCCGAGGCCAATTTTTATCCCAATATGAAAGTCGGCGAAGTCATCCGCTATTCCGCCGAACTGAGAAAAAAGGACTGCAAAAAAGAAGCGGAACGGCTCTGCGAGCGATTGGAATTACATATGAATAAAAAAATCAGGGAGCTGTCGCTCGGCAATCGAAAAAAAGTGTCAATCGTCTGCGCGCTGCAGCACGAGCCGCGTCTTTGTATTTTGGATGAGCCTACAAGCGGACTCGACCCGCTGATGCAAAGGGCGTTTTATGAGATTTTGGAGGAACGGAATAAGCAGGGTGCGACCATTTTTCTTTCATCCCATATTCTTTCGGAGATACAGCGTTATTGTAAACATGCCGCGGTCATTCGGGAAGGGAAAATTCTGATCTGCGACAGTATCGAAAAACTGGGACATACGCATGCCAAAAATGTGACGCTCACAGGGGTTGCGGCGGCGCCGGCGCTTGACGGGATAAGGAACGTGGTGACGGAAGGCGATACCGTGAAATTCCTGTACAGCGGAGAGCCGGGGGCACTGTTGAACGCGCTTGCTGGAATGCCTGTAACGGACCTTAGTATTACGGAGCCGGATTTAGAGGACATTTTTATGCACTACTATATTTCGGGGGAGAAAGTATGAAGAAAATGAAGATGTTCTAAGGCGTCGAAAGACACCGCCTAAGAACATCTACGCCATTTCCTGAAGAATGGAGGATTCCTATGACCATTTTAAAACACGAGATCAGGCAGGGAAGAAATTCGCTCATCATATGGGCAGCGGTGATCGCATTGATGCTTGGAGTATGTATTTTGATCTATCCCGAAATGGGAGAGCAGGTGAACGAATTGAGCGGGGCGTTTGCCAATATGGGCGGATTTTCCGCGGCGTTTGGAATGGATAAGATCAACTTCGGCGAATTTATGGGATTTTTCAGCGTGGAGTGCGGAAATGTGCTCGGACTCGGCGGAGCTTTTTTTGCGGCGCTCATCGGTATTTCCGTTCTTGCAAAAGAAGAAAAGGAGCATACCGCAGAGTTCCTTTTAACGCATCCTGTCAGCCGCACGAAAGTTGTTTTGCAGAAATGGGTGTCGGTGCTTGTGCAGATCGTGATCCTAAATTTGGCGGCGGTTGCAGTTACTGTCATCACGATGCAGATGATCGGCGAATCCGCGGATATTAAGCCGATGTTCCTGATGTTTTTTGCTTACCTGATCATGCAGGTGGAAACGGCGGCAGTCTGCTTCGGCATTTCCGCTTTTATTGGTGGGGGAGGACTTGGGCTCGGCTTGGGACTCGCCGCATTGTTTTATTTTTTGAATATCATTGCGAACTTAACGGAGAGCGCAAAGTTCCTGAAATACATCACGCCCTTCGGCTATACGGACGGCGCGGATATTATTACAAACGGACGGATCGAAACGGGATATTTGGCGGTAGGGATAATGATAACGATAGCAGGCATCGCAGCGGCGTTCGTGAAGTACCGGCGAAAAGATATTATGTGATTAGGATTTGAATGAAAAGGAAAAATAGGCAGGAGATTGAGAAGATGGAAGAAATACAAGAATTCTATAAAGCCTGTGATGAAAGTCAGCGTTTGATCACGCAGTCAGGAAAAATTGAGTTTATCACAACGATGAAATATTTAAGGCAATATTGTCAAAAGGACATGTCAGTTTTAGATGCCTGTGCGGGCGGCGGTATTTACTCATTTCCGCTTGCTGATCTGGGGTGTAATGTGACTGCCGGGGATTTGATTGAAACAAATGTAGCATACATAAGAACGCAAAATGAAAAAAATCAGAAGTTAAAAGACGTATATCAGGGAAACGTTTTGGACTTATCAAGATTTCATGATAATTGCTTTGACGTTGTATTAAATTTGGGTTCTTATTATCATCTGTGTGATGGGAAAGACAGAGAAAAATCCCTGTCAGAGACATTAAGAGTATTAAAGACTGGCGGGATATATATGATCGCATATATCAATCGTTGTGCAAATTATATGGCGCATTTTGCAGAGTGCAAAGATCATTTTTCTTTTCTGGCAAACTATATGAAAACGGGACATATAGAAGATAGTACATTATTTTATTCATCAACTCCTGAGATGGTAGAAGAGGATTTGAATAAACAGAATTTAAAAGTACTTCACCATGTTGGCGTTGACGGCCCGATGTTTGTTTATAGAGAGATTGTGGAGGGCATGAATTGTGAAGATTTTGATGCATTTATGGATATTCATTTTGAGTTGTGTGATAAAAGAAGTAATTTAGGATACAGTGAGCATGGGTTGGTCATTGCGCAAAAAGTGTGATGTAAGGAGAAAGGGTTATGTGAAAAGAATGTTGAACGACATGAGAGGGAAAAAAATGAAAAAACTGCTTTTGATCACCGGCGATATAGCAGCCGGAAAATCAACTTTTTCAAAAATATTATCCGCAAGATACCGCGTCGCTGCATTTCAGAAAGATTCGATCAAAGAGATATTGGGAGATGCGATCGGCTTTCACAATCGTGAAGAAAACTTAAAGCTGTCCAATGCAACGATGGGGATTCTGTATCATTTATTTTCCGGATTTGCGGTGACGGGAAACGATGTTATTTTGGAAGCAAATTTTCATGAGGCGGAATTGCAAAAATTACACGAAATCGCGGAAGAAAACCATTATGAGGTATGTACGCTTGTGCTCAGGGGAGACACGAATGTTTTGTATCAAAGATATAGGAACCGTATGAATAATGAGAACCGCCATCCGGTGCATTTAAGCACGACGCTGGACGTGAAAGAAGATTTTGTCCGCTGCGCAGAGTGGATGAAACAGGAAAAGATCATCGGTCATACCATGGAGATTGATGCAACGGATTTTTCCTATCAAAAAGATGAGGGGCTGTTAAAGCGGATCGACGAATTTATGGGATGAATGTTTGGCGCGGATGCGATGAGAGGAAAAGAAAGGGATTCTAAAAATTTAAGGAGGAGCGCTCCAAATGTTCCAAATAGAATCTTACATAGAAGAACTCTTTGATGAAGCGTTTTCCCTGCTGTTTTCATGGTGTCAGAATGCGTTGATGAGATTGGGAGCTTGATACCATATTGCAGGAACCGGGAAAATGTCATCTGTATGAGAAGATGGGATATCGAAGGACGGGAAAAATGAGCAGATCAATGAGAGATTGACGCTGGTTTTTTATGTGAAAGAATAAAGTGGGACATAAAGTGGCAAGAATGAGGAAGGAAAAAATGCTACTAACATAAAACCATGTCGTATCACAAGAACGAATAGCCATAGCAAGCTGTAGGCGGAGGCAATATATGAATCTTACGAAGATGACAATTGAAGAAATGTGCATAATGACAGAAAGACAATTATTTGATCGTAAAAGTGCTCGGGTCAGTGCAACAGCGCTTGCCACTTCGATGATTGCCTTTGCAAATGCGGACGGAGGTTTATTGGCAGTCGGGATAGAGGATGACGGTAGAATTACTGGAATAGATGCCTATACAAATAACGTAAATGAGATTTATCGTGTACCGTTTGATTTTTGCAAACCGTCTATTATGATTGAAACGGAGATAGTGGAGTGTATTGATTGGGAGGGAAAAGATAATCATATCCTTTTGATTTGCATTCCGCAGAGTAATGAGCTTCATGTGAATCATCGGGATGAAGCCTTTTTGCGTGTGGGAGATAAATCAAAGAAACTTACCTTTGATGAAAGATTGCAATTAATGTATGCTAAGGGGGAAAGATATTATGAGAATGAGCCGGTATACGGCAGTACGATAGATGACATTGACATGAAAGTGGTTGCCGAGTACTGTAACAAAATCGGGTATAGGAAGTCACCGGAGGAGTATATTCAGCAAAACAAAAAATATATTATCGATGTTAGCGGGCGGAAGGAAATGAGTGGGGCAGCGATTCTGCTGTTTGGTAAAAGTCCGCAGTTATTTTTTGAACGCGCCAGAGTGCGTTTCATAAGATATGAGGGAACAGAAGCAAGAGTCGGCGCCGCTATGAATGTGGTGAAAGATAAGATTTTTGAGGGGCGCATTTTGGATTTGGTGGAAAAGACAATTGAGTTTGTTCGAAGTCAGGTAAAAGAGCATACTTATTTAGGCGCGGATGCCAGATTTGTTACTGAACCGGAATATCCGGAATTTGTATGGAAAGAAATGATTATCAATGCGATTGCGCATCGCGATTATAGCATTAAAGGTACTGATATTCAGATTAAGATGTTTGACGATCATATTACGGTAGAAAGTCCGGGTACACTTCCGGGAATTGTACGTTTGAACAATATGAGAGAAATGCATTTTTCAAGGAATCCGAAAATCGCCGGACTGCTTCATGAATATGAGTATGTTCGTGAATTTGGTGAGGGCGTTGACCGAATGTATTTTGAGATGAAACAAGCAGGATTGCCTGAACCGGAATATCAAACAGAAGGGTTTATGGTATATGCAACTATAAAAAATAAAAAATTCTTGGAAAGAGTATCTGCTGTTTATGAAAAAGATACCCCCCAAGATACCCCCCAAGATACCCCCCAAGATACCCCTCAAGATAGGATTTTGGTATATTGCAGCGAGCCTAGAAGTAAAAATGAAATCATGGCATTTTTGGAATATAAAGATATAAAGAATTTTACGAAACGGTATCTAAAACCGCTTATTCAAACGGGTAGGCTGAAGATGACAATACCGGATAAACCGCATAGCCCGAATCAGAAATATGTGGCAAAGTAAACGGAAAAGTAAAAGGTACTCATGAGAGCCATAAAATGAAAGATAATTATAATCAAAGAATGTGAGGAGGCAGTACACGATGAAAATAGAACATATTGCAATGTATGTAAATGATCTGGAGGCGGCAAAGCAGTTTTTTGAAACGTATTTTGACGCAAGCGCCAATGATGGATACCATAACAAAAAAACCGACTTCAAATCTTATTTTTTATCTTTTGACGATGGTGCGAGATTAGAAATCATGAATAAACCGGATATGGAGGATGCTGAAAAATCCATTCAAAGAACGGGCTATATTCATATCGCTTTTAGCCTTGGGAGTAAAGAGCGGGTTGATTCGCTGACGGCGAGGCTGAAGGATGACGGATACGAAGTCGTCAGTGGTCCCAGAATGACCGGCGACGGGTGCTATGAGAGCTGTGTTGTTGCGGTCGAGGGAAATCAGGTTGAAATTACTGTTTAACCAATGAGAGAGGAGCGACATGATCGGAATCTATGTCAGCGGAACCGGAAATTCCCAATATGCGCTGGAGCGGTTTCTTTGCAAATATGGAGACATCAATTACACTTTATTCGTCCGGTGTACTTAAGAAATTCAAAACTCGCTCACTAAAATCTTTTGCTTCCTCATACAATGCATGACCAAGACCGTTATAAATAAACAATTCGCTTTCCTCAATTTTATCAGCTATTGTAGAAGCAGAAGTTGTTCCTACGATTTTATCGCAATCCCCGCCGATCACTAATGTAGGGCATATAATTTTGTTTAATTCCTCATAGGCATTATGGCTCGTACAAGATGCTGCTTGTATGAGAAAACGTTTAAAACTTTTTGGCTTTCCCATTCTTACAAGAAGCGGATAAAGCCGTCGGTACTTTTTCAAGTATCTTTCTGAATATGATTTTTCTGCCGTATCTATCATTAAGTCCTTATAATTTTCCTGTATTGCCATTTCAATCCATGCACCAACAACGTTTTCAATCGTTTCATTTGGCTTTGCGCTTGTCACTGCCAAGACGAGCCTATTGACAAAATCAGGGTGATCAATCGCAAGATATTGTGCGATCATACCACCTTGAGATATGCCTAAAATATCTGCTTTTGAGATACCCAGAGCAGTCATAGCCTCTGCATGGTCTTTTGCCATTTCCCTTGTAGAATATCCTTCCGGCAGATGATTTTTTCGACTGAAAACATACACGGTATATTTTTTAGCATATCTCCTGTACATAACAGAAAAGGCAAGAGCCATTCCTTTTACCGTACGCAGACCATCTCCCAGTCCGGGCAGCATAATAAGATTTTTATTACCATTTCCAAAAGATATGTAATCCATTTCGGAATTTCCAACACGAACACTTCCGTTACGGGCATGATTAAACATAAGGATCTCCTATATTTTGCGATTCTTGCTTTAAGAATTTCCAAATACGCTGACAAACTCGTAAGTATCCACTTTATCATAGTAATCGTTTTTTGCCTGTCCCATCGAAATGAAGCGGTATCAATATCCTGTAAAAACCAATAATAGATGTCTTGTATCTTAGATTTTTCCGGATACAGAATATGCCATGAAAATTCCAAGGCAGCGTATTGTATTATCCGTTGAAACAAATCGGGTGAAAGGGTATTAATTCTTTCCTCTATGCCGGAAATAAGCTCCGATGTAATGTTATCAAGAATATAAAAATAAAAGTCCTCTTTTGTCGGAAAATATTTGAATAAACTTCCCTTGCTGATACCGGCTTTTTAAAAATTCGATTTGTCGAACTATTTTCATAACCATAATCGGCAAATTCAGAAACTCCCGCTGAAAAAATGTTTTGCTGTTTTTCAGCGCCCAGCCCCAAAATAAACATATCGGAGTTCAATTCATTTGTCAATTACATATCAGTACTTCTTTAGGGAAGGTATATTAAATTTTTATCAGGTTTGTGTTCGGAAAATTATTTTCAAATTCCTGCTTGACTCCTACGCTGCGTCATACTGTATGATGAGCGTAACACGAAGGAGGCACATGGAGGAGACTGTAATGCTGACAGTGAATGAAGTGAGCAAATTAGCGGGAGTGAGCGTGCGCACGCTGCACTACTATGACAAGATCGGTCTGCTTAGCCCGACGAAGCTGACCGAATCCGGTTACCGGCTGTATGACGATACGGCGTTGGAACGTTTGCAGAGTATTTTGCTGTTTCGGGAATTGCAGTTTCCGCTAAAGGAGATCAAAGCGATTTTGGACAGCCCGAATTTTGACAAGGGAAAAGCATTGGAGCAGCAGATCACCCTGTTGGAGCTGAAAAAAGAGCATATTGAGAACCTGATTGACCTCGCTCGCGGAATAAAATTGATAGGAGTGAGACCACTGATGGATTTTACGGCATTTGATACAAAAAAAATCGACGAGTACGCAAAGCAGGCAAAAGAGTCCTACGGCAATACGGAGGCGTATCGGGAATTTGAGGAAAAGAGCGCGAACCGCACAGGAGAAGAATGGACGTTGATCTCGACAGAGTTCATGGGACTGTTTGCGGAATTGGGAACAATGCGGGAGTGCTCGCCCGAAGAGGAACGGGTGCAGGCGCAGGTCGAAAAACTGCGCGCATTTATTACAGAGCATTATTACAACTGCACGCTCGAGATCTTTGAGGGCCTCGGAAAGATGTATAACGGTGGGGGCAGCATGACCGAAAATATCGACCGCGCCGGAGGAGCCGGAACCGCGGAGCTTGCAGACAAGGCGATTCAGGTGTATTGTGAAAAAAGAAAAACGGCGGAAGCCGGCTGATCAAAGCGATAGCTTGCCAATTCCCCGTGCGTCGTATATAATACCTATACGAATAATACAACATGAAAAGGAGGGTTTTGATATGAGTAAGGCAATTGCAGGGGATAGCGAGGGCTATTCAAATAGACGATAAAACCGAAGGATAGCCCTTGCCTGTCCGAAATCGGTTACATGCCCGTTTGGGTGTGGGGAGGCAAGTATGAGCTATAGGAGAGCGGAGGAAGTATTCCCGCGGGAGATGGTCGAGCTGCTCCAGAAATATGCGGCGGGACAGACTGTCTACATTCCGAGAAAACCCGGACAGAGAGCCGTCTGGGGAGAAAAAACAAAGCTCCGGGGAGAATTAAAGGAGCGTAACCGGCAGATTTACCGACGTTATTTAGAGGGGATGACAACGAAGGAATTATCCGGTCAATATTATCTTTCTGTCAAAAGTATTCAAAGAATCATTCGTCAGGAAAAATAAACGGCATCCGGCATCGTGCGCGATGCCGGATTGCTTAATCTCTGTAGGAAATTTTTCAATCCCGGAAGAATTCGCCCTTGGCGAATTCTTCGAAAGAGTTTCGCGCCAGCGGAACTCTTTTTTATAAATAAATGTTTGAGGTTGCCGGACGCGGTCGGCACGCGCTATCATCAAAGCATAGTCGGCTATGAGCTGCACAAAATGTACCGGTCATCCTGACAGGTACATTTCGCAGTACGAAGAATTTATAGAAGGAGGATTTTGTTTTATGTCAAAGATGAATAAGAAGGAGACCGTTCGCTGACCGGGAGGTTTGCGTAAAGGGCATTCCTCCCAAAGCACATTGAAAGATCTATGATTCTTAATTGAAAAATCTTTGATTTTTCAATGTTGAGTAAGAAGCTCAATTTATGGCATCTTTCGGAGGAAAAAATGAATAGAGAAAATAAAAGAAGACAGTATGAAAAAGGCTACGATAAAACGCATCCGAGCGATCGGGAATTTGTCTGTAAATGCTGCGGGAGACTGGTCGTTCCGCAGGGCGGTGGGACGGAGCATCGCAATCACTGTCCGAACTGCCTTTCCAGCATGCATTTGGACATAGAGCCGGGTGACCGCGAAGCGGACTGCGGCGGCATCATGGAGCCGATCGCGGCATGGGTGCGGAAAAACGGTGAGTGGGCGATCATTCATCGGTGTAAATGGTGCGGAACCCTCTCGTCCAACCGGATCGCGGCGGACGATAATCCGATGAAGTTGATGAGCATGGCATTAAAGCCGCTGTGTATGCCGCCGTTTCCGTTAGAGCGCATCGAGGAAATGACAAAGCTGATGGGTGGAAGCGGATCGACGGGCATGTGACCGGGAGAGTGAACGATCAGGATAACGAAAAAAGAACAAAAATAGCAGCTATGAAGGCGGTGTCATTCCGGTTATGACATCGCCTTCACTGCGTGAACAAAATCGGCGACCTTCTGCGGGTCCTTTCCAATGCGCCCGGTGTATTCGACGGCGGAAGAAACGTCTACGCCATCGGGATGGACGCACGCAATGGCGTGGGAAACATTATCGGGGGTCAGTCCGCCCGCAAGCAAAAACGGCTTGCCGTCGCGGGGAAGCGTATCGAGGATGTCGAGGTCGAAGGTCTTTCCGCCGCCCGGCTGCGGCGCGTCAAACACATAGCCTGCGATGCCGTCACAGCCGCGAAAACGCGGATATTGTTCTAAATCACTGACATTAAATGCTTTCAGAATCGGCAGCTTAGCGGCGCGCAGCACCTCGTCGGACAATTCGCCGTGTATTTGGATAAGGTCAAAATCAAGCGATTCGATCGCGGCGATTTCCCAGGCGGACGGAGAAACCACAACGGCAACCTTTTTGATGTCCGGGCGAAGCGCCTGAAGGATGCTCCCAGCCTCCTGCGGCGTCCGGCTGCGTTTGCTTTTCGGATAAAAAAGCACAATGCCGGCAAAATCTACCGGAAATTGGTTAATGAGCGCGGCGTCATCCGGTGAGACGAGCCCGCATATCTTGATCATGACAGACATTTTATGATTCTCCTGCGGATATATTTTGCAATGTTTCTGAATTCATGATAGCATATTTTTGGAACACAATAAATTGAAACCTGCCATTTTCATCGAGAATATGCTATTTTTCACAGAGGAGGACATGCCATGCAGACAGCCATCGTTCCGGTCAATCCAAACGCACATGAGGAAGTAAAACGCGTGCTAACTTATTTGAAGACCATTGAGGGAAAAAAGATCGTTTTGGGACAGCATACGCAGACAATGGGACAGGAGGAGCTTGTCTACATATATCAAGTAACGGGGGAGCTGCCCGCACTTTGCGGATTTGAGCTGCTGGCATATTCGCCGAACATTTCCGCGCAGAGCGATGAGGAATGCTTAAGCGAGGTGCGCGCGGCAAAAGGAACGCTTAAGAAAGCGTGGGATTGGGCCGGAAAAGGAGGGCTCATCACTTTTACATGGCATTGGTTTTCCCCGCTTGGCGGCTGTCACAAATCTTTTTATTCCGAGTGCACGGACTATGATGCGGATCGTGCCGTGACAGAAGGGACGCCGGAGTATGCCGCGCTTTTGTCCGATATGGATTTCATGGCGGGGCTGTTAAAGCCGTTTTGTGATGCGCATGTGCCGATTCTGTGGAGACCGTTCCACGAATGCGACGGTGATTATTTCTGGTGGGGAAAAAAGGGAGCCGACGCAGTAAAAAAACTGTACCGTCTGATGTATGAACGCTACACGAATCATTTTCATTTAGACAATCTGATCTGGGTATTCAATTCGTCGGATTCCGCCTGCTATCCGGGGGATGATGTGGTCGATATGATCAGCCGTGATATGTACCCGGAGGCGCACTGCCATACAAGCTGTGCCAAGGAATACGAAGAGTTAAAAGGAATGACATCGTCACCGAAGCTCTGCGCAATCGGAGAGATCGGACCGCTGCCCGACGTGGATGCGATCATAGCGGAAGGGCTCGGATGGACGTATTATATGACATGGTCGCATGATTTTGGTATGACGGAACGATTTACGACGAACGAGGTGCTGCGGCGGAATTATTTGAGCGGGAATGGCGTTACGCTGTCGAAGCTTCCGGAACTTTATCACATCAAAGAGGCGTAGGCGTATCCGAAAACGACATGATTACAGGCACAGGAATACGACAAGCGGTATCGTCGCGATGGAGAAGAACGTCGTCAGGAAAACGCCCCTTGTGGCGAGCTTTTCATCCGCGCGATACTCAATGGAAAAAAGCACGGCGGAGTTGGCGACCGGAAGCGACAGCATGATAAGGCTTACGTTTAAGAGCAGCGCGTCCTGAATAAAGAGACAAAACAGCGGATAGAGACAGAGCGGGAGCGCGATCTGCTTTAAGAGGATAAACGGATACATGCGCCAATCCCGCAGCATTTCCGGGAGGTTCATGGACGCGATGGACGCGCCCGTCAAAAGCATGGCGAGCGGCGTGGTCAGTCCGCCGATATAGCCGACGACGTCCACGACAGGAGCGGGAAAGGACAGATTGGCGAAATACAGGACAATGGCAAGTAAGGACAGTAAAATTCCCGGTGAAAGCAGCATGCGGAGCCGGGGTTTTTCTTTTGCTCCGTTTCGGGAAGTCTGTGCGCTGCCGGAGCTGATGAGCAGAATGCCGTAGCTGAAGCTCGACAGGTTAAAGATCATATTAAACAGCGCGGTATAAAACACCGCCTCCGCGCCGAGCAGGGCGGAAATCAGCGGAAATCCCATAAAACCGACGTTGGAAAACGTCGTCATATAAGTATAAAGCCCGCGCTGCGCCTTCGGGACAAATAACAGCCGCGCAATCAGAAAGCCAAAGAGCGGCAGGATCAGATAAAGAACAACCGCAGCGGCGAGCACGAGAAGGACTGTTGAAACGGGGGCGCGCTGTGTAAGCTTCAGGACGGAATCAATGATCAGAAACGGCATGGTGACATTGATGAGAAGCTTTGTCAGCGTGCGGTTAAATTCCGCGTTAAGAAATTCCAGTTTAAACAAGAGAAAACCGGTTCCCATCAGAAGGAACAGCGTAATGAGCTGATGCAGGATGATCTGAATATCCATGAGGGGGTCCTTTCTTTATAAATGATACTTGCGTGACATGCCGATCTGCGTATAATGATGGTAGATCGGTATTGCCGTAATCGAACGGTAATAGTATGCCCGAATAAAATTGTCGTAACGTATTGTATCCGTTATGTGCAAGAAATACAAACAGTAACAGAAAGGGAATAGAGATGAAATATTGTGTGATCGGCGCCGGCGGGACGGGAGGCTGTATCGCGGCGTATATGGCAAGAGCGGGAAAGGACGTCACCGTGATCGCGCGGGGCGAGCATCTTGAACAGATTCGAAAGCAGGGAATCCGATTGGAGACTGTGAAAGGAACGGAGATGGTTTCACCGATTACAGCATATGAGATGCGTGAATATACGAACCGGCTCGCACAAAAATCTGTGGATGCTTCCTCTGAAGTATCCACGGAAAAGTCCGCGGGCAGACCCGATGTGATCTTCGTGTGTGTCAAAGGATATTCGTTAGAGGATGTGGTTCCTTTTATCAAAGAGGCGTCAAAAAAGGAAACAATCGTGATACCGATCCTAAACCTGTACGGGATCGGTGCAAAGCTGCAAAAGATGCTGCCGGAGCTATTGGTGACGGACGGCTGCATTTATATTGCGGCACAGATCAGGGAACCGGGTACGATCCGGATGAACGGCACGATCTTTCGAATAGTGTATGGCGTGCGTGATTCCGATGAACTTCGGCGGGAATTATTTTTGGTGGCGGAGGATTTGCGGCAGAGCGGAATTGAGGCGGTGCTTTCCGAAAATATCAGGAGGGACGCCCTGCAAAAGTTTTCCTACGTGTCGCCAATGGCGGCAGCAGGGCTGTATTTCCATGCCAATGCCGATCGTTTTCAGGTGACGGGAGACGAGCGGGACACCTTTGCGGCGCTGGTGAAAGAGATTGACAAGCTTGCGGAAGCGATGGGCATATCGTTTCAGGTTGACATTGTCAGAAACAACATGGCAATCCTGGATGCGCTTTCTCCCGAAGCGTCTACTTCCATGCAGCGCGATATTGCGGCGGGAAAGCCTTCGGAAATCGACGGGCTGATCTTTGAGGTAGTGCGAATGGCGGACCGATACGGAGTGGAACTCCCGGTCTATCAAAAGATTGCGAAAGAATTGGAATCTTATAACGTGTAAATCGTGACTGCGGCAAAATATCTGCCGCAGTTACGATTTGCATTACATTGCGATATTTACCGGAGCGGTCGAGTTGCGCTCGATCAATTTTGCACGCATGACGGTGCGGCTGATCGATACGTGATTGATCAGATTGTTCAGCACATGATAAGCGCCTTTGCCGAGATCGAGGCGATCCTGACGCACGGTCGTAAGCGGCGGCGTGAGCGTGGCGGCAAACGGAAGATCGTCGAAGCCGATCACACTGATGTCCTGCGGAATACGAATACCGCGTTTGGTGCACTCCTCGATCACGCCCTCCGCGATGCTGTCGGAACAGCACACAATTGCTGTTGCGCCGCTTGATAAAAGCTTGGGAACATGATATTTGGCGGAATCCTTCACATAATGTCCGAATGTGACAAGGTCGGGATTGATCGGGATATGATGGGCTTCCATGCTGGTGATAAACGCATCATAGCGCCTCGCGGTGATCATGGAGTGGGGCGAGCCGTTAAAAAAAGCAATCTTTGTATGGCCGAGCCGGATCAAGTGTTCCACCGCTAAGTCAATGCCTTCCGCACTGTCTGTTTCCACGGAACCGACATAGGTGTTTCTTTCTATAAAATTATCGAGAAGAACGGTCGGCACTTTACAATGCGTAAGCTGTCCCATCCAAGAATCCTGAAGGGCAAAGCCGACAAGAAATGCACCGCTGTAGCCGTTTTTCAAAAGATAGCTGTCATATTTATTCTGTGCTTGAAATTCAGGTGTGACGGGAAAAATCGTGACGTCCCAATCATCGCGCAGCGCCACCTGACGAAAACCGAGTACGAGGTCATAGCCAAAACTCTCCGGCGTATCGTAATTCATATTTTCTATAAAAAGAGCAAGCTTCTTATTTTCCGCTTTTTTCATTTTCTTCGTCTGATACCCCATTTCAATGGCGGTATCGAGGACAAACTGACGAAGATCTTCACTGATGTCGCTCGCGCCGTTCAGACCCTTAGAGACGGTGCTGATAGAGACGCCAAGTCGATTCGCAATGTCTTTGATCGTTGTTGCCATAGGTGTTGTCACGCCCTTTCGAATCTGCAATTTAATAGTAATTATAGTAACCAAAAGTAAAAAAATCAACTAATTAAGCTAAAAACGAAAATATGCGAAAAAAATTTGTAAAAAATACACAAAATTACCATAAAAAAGCTATAGAATAACACTAAATCCAGAAAAATTGCGCAAAAGAGCTTGCAATTAAATGGAAAAAGTGCTAAATTTACAAAAGGAACGAAAATAAGCGAAAACAATTGGAAAAGGTTTTCGCAATCCGAAAAACGGTCAGGAAAGAAAGAGCGCGATTTTCGAGGAGGAAGCAGAGTGAAAGGGACATCGCTGACAAGAGGAGCCGGGATATTGCTTCCGGTGGCCAGCCTGCCTTCCAAATACGGAATCGGTACCTTCGGCAGAGCGGCGTATGAATTTGTAGATATGCTTGTGGATCTGCATCAAAAGTATTGGCAGGTGCTGCCGCTTGGTCCGACGAGTTACGGAGACAGTCCTTATCAGTCGTTTTCCGCGTTTGCCGGCAATCCGTATTATATTGATCTGGATATCCTGAAAGAGGACGGGCTGTTGACAAAAGAGGAAATTGAGGCGTTCTCATGGGGGGATGACGAGGAAGATATCTCCTATGGAATCCTGTTTGAGAATCGGTTTCCGGTACTGAAGAAAGCGTTTGAACGGTTTGATACGGAGGATGTTTCGTTTCGGGCATTTTGCAGGGAGCAGGAGAACTGGCTGGACGGTTATTCTTTTTATATGGCCTTGAAAACGTTTTCCGGAAACGTGGAATGGACGGCATGGGAGCCGGACATTCGTGATCGGAAATCGAAAGCGTTAGAGGAATACCGGGTGCGCCTTGCAGATGAGATTTTGTTTTGGAAGTTTTGCCAGTATGAGTTTTTCGATCAGTGGGGAAAGCTTCGCAGCTATGCGAACAACCGCGGCATCCGCATCATTGGCGATATCCCTTTGTATGTTTCGATGGACAGCGCGGATGTGTGGGAACACCGGGAATTGTTTCAGGTGGATCACAACGGGAAGGCACAGCTTGTTGCCGGATGTCCGCCGGATGCGTTCTCGGATGACGGTCAGAAGTGGGGCAATCCGCTGTACGACTGGGATAAGATGGAGCAGGAAGATTTTTCGTGGTGGCGCAGGCGGATCAAAGCGAACGCAAAGCTTTATGATGTGATCCGGTTTGATCATTTTATCGGGGTGGTACGCTATTACAGCGTTCCTGCAAAGGATACCCATGCGAGGAACGGGCATTGGCGGAAGGGACCCGGTAAGAAGCTGACGGATGCGATGGCGGAGTCGCTTGGAGAAAGCCGGATGATTGTCGAGGATTTGGGCGTTGTTGTTCCGGGAGTGAAGCGGCTTGTACAGCGCACGGGATGGCCGGGCATGAAAATCCTGCTGTTTGCTTTTGACGGAAACGCCGATCATGAGTTTTTACCGCATAATTATCCAAATAGCAACATGGTCGTATATGGGGGCACACATGATAACGAGCCTCTTATGGGATATTTCAGTGAAAAGTGCGAGTATGAACTGGCGTTTTTATATAATTATCTTAATATAAATAATAAAGAGGAGATTGTGGACGCGATTATCCGACTGGCATATGGAAGCATTGCGGATGTTGCAATCTTTCAAATGCAGGATCTGTTAAAGCTCGGCATGGAAGCGCGCACGAATCTTCCCGCAACGATTGGAACCAACTGGCGCTGGCGTCTCGGGAAAAAAGAATTATCCGAGGAGCGCCGCGAGTGGCTTCGGACACTTGCTATCGTGTACCGCAGATAAAACGCACAGAGAAATAAAACCGCTTAAAAGAGTACGTACTCTTTTAATATTTAGGTAATCATAGATTACCTAAATATTATGTGGACGGGAAGCACCGCGATAATCGGTGATATGACCGTAAATAATGAAGTAAAATGCAGCAATGCATTTTATGATAAACAGGTAACTTGATATGGCATACATATCAACAAGAAAAATTTAGGAGGAGAAAGATGAAAAAGAAATTATTGGCAATGCTCCTTTCCGCAGCAATGGTATTATCCCTTGCAGCATGCGGAGGCGGAGACGACAACAGCAACGATGGCGGCAGCAGTAATGACAACCCGCCGGCAGCATCCGGCAATGACGATCAGGGCAGCGCTCCTGAGGCATCCGGCAATGACGATCAGGGCAGCGCTCCTGCGGACATTGACTACGGCTCAGGTGTAATCACGATCTGGGTTGCAGAGAATGTAACGGAGTTCACCCAGCAGAAGGCAGACGAGTTCTTTGCAGCTCATCCGGAGATGGCAGGCTACACGGTAGACATTCAGCCGACCGGTGAGGGTGATGCAGCAGGTAATATCATCACCGACGTAGAAGGCGGCGCTGATATTTACGGTTTCGCACAGGATCAGTTAGGACGTCTTGTATCCGCAGGCGCGTTAACACCGATCACGGGCGAGTATGCAAGCTTCGTTGAGAGCGAGAACGATGCGGGTGCAGTTGGTGCAGCGAAGATGGGTAATCAGATTTATGCGTTCCCGCTGACATCCGATAACGGCTATTTCTTATATTATGATAGCAGCGTCGTTACGGATCCGAGCAACCTGGATCAGATCCTTGCAGACTGTGCAGCAGCAGGCAAGAACTTCTACATGGAGATCAACTCCGGCTGGTATCAGACCGCGTTCTTCTTTGGAACAGGCTGTACTTTGACTTATGATACGGATGACAGCGGTGCGCTGACTTCCTCCAATATCACTTATGCTACGGATAACGGTGTGAAAGCGTTAAAGGCAATGATCGCTCTGGCTGGCAACAGCGTATTTGTAAACGGTTCCTCTCTGAGCTCTGCAACAAATGTCGGCGCGATCATCGATGGAACATGGGATGCAGGCGCTGCAAAGGATCTTCTTGGTGATAACTATGCATGTGCAAAGCTTCCCAGCTTCACGGTAGACGGCGAGACCTTCCAGATGGGCGGTTTCGGCGGATTCAAGCTTTTGGGTGTTAAGCCGCAGACAGAGCAGGGCAAGATGCTCGTATGTCTGGCACTCGCTCAGTATCTGACGAATGCAGAGACACAGCTTGCAAGATTTGAAGCAGTAGGCTGGGGACCTTCCAACTTAACGGCACAGAGCAGCGAGGCAGTACAGGCTGATGAGGCGCTTGCAGCATTGGCAGCACAGCTGGCGTATGCGATTCCGCAGGGACAGTATCCGGATGCTTACTGGCAGGATGCAACGAGCCTTGGTGATGACGTGATCGCAGGAAACTATAACAACATGAGCGATGACGAGCTGATGAATGTATTGCAGGGCTTCCAGGAGCTTGAGCAGTCCTATGCAGGTCAGTAAAATACGAACGGGTATTTGACAGACTGACAGAACAATAGAGTTCATGAAAGAAGCAAAAATGCGGGCAGGAGGGGGAAACCCCTCCGCGCCCGACTTTCAGGCAAAAAATGAGCGTTCTTCCGTAGCGCGAAAGCCGGAGGGGGTCAAGGATGGAAAAAACGAAAAAGAGTCTTGGAAAAAAGATTTTGGATGTACTTCAGGTGCCGGTAAAGGATTGTAAAGAAATCGGGCAGACCTTTGCACATGGAGACTGGAAGACGAAGGTATCATTTCTTATCATGGGCTTCGGACCGCTGATGAGAGGACAGATTTTAAGAGGCGTCGCATTTCTCGCAACCGAGATTGCATTTATCTGGTATATGGTTGCAGTTGGCGCGAAATATTTGAAAGATATCGGAACGCTCGGAACGGTACAGGGCGGTTTTGATGAGAATTATGTATATACGTATGGTGATAACAGCTTTTTCATTTTGCTGTTCGGTGTATTGAGTCTGTTTGTTCTTGTGGCGTTTCTGTTTGCGTGGAGAATCAATGTCCGTGTGAATATGAATGAGGAAAAGCGTCTCAAGGAAGGCAGAAAACTTGCGACAGTGAAGCAGGATTTACACTCACTGTTGGATGAACATTTTGATAAAACGCTGCTGGCAGTGCCGGTAACGGGTGTATTCTTATTTATTTTGCTGCCGATCGTGTTTATGATCTGTGTGGCGTTTACCAATTACGACGCGAATCATCAGTCGCCGACGAATCTGTTTACCTGGGTGGGCTTGGAAAACTTTAAGAATATCTTTTCCTTAAGCACCGGCGGATTCGGAAAAACGTTTGTGACGGTGTTAAACTGGACGTTAGTGTGGGCTTTCTTTGCAACCTTCCTGACGTACTTCTTGGGAATGGCGGTTGCCATCCTCATCAATAAAAAAGGCATTAAATTTAAGAAAATGTGGCGCACCATTCTTGTCATGACAATCGCGATCCCGCAGTTTGTATCGCTGTTGTATGTCAGCAAGATGTTTGCAGTGGATGGATTGATCAACTCTTATTTGATGAAGTGGGGATGGATTAAAACAGCGCTTCCGTTTTGGACGAAAGCTTCGTGGGCGAGACCGACGATCCTGCTTATCAATTTATGGGTCGGAATTCCGTATGTCATGTTGATCACAACGGGTCTTCTCATGAACATCCCGGAGGAGCTGTACGAGAGTGCGAAGATCGACGGCGCAAGTCCGTTCCAGACATTTCGGAAGATCACGCTTCCCTATATGCTGTTTGTAACGGGACCGTATCTGTTAACACAGTTTACGGGTAACTTGAATAACTTTAACATCATTTACCTGCTCAGTCAGGGAAAACCGCAGTCGTTGGAACTTACGGGAGGAGCGGGTTATACCGATCTGCTTGTGACATGGCTCTATAAGATGACGGTTGATGATACGAACTATAAGATGGCGGCGGTCATCGGTATTATGGTATTCTTAGTCACGGCGGTCGTATCGGTAGCGGTATATAACATTCTGCCGTCAGTCAGAGATGAGGAGGGCTTCCAATGATGAAAGAGGAAAAGAAGCTGCACAAGCAGCATAAAAAGCTGTCCAATGCAATCGCCTATGCGATATTGATTTTGATCAGTATTGTTTGGCTGTTCCCGTTCGTATGTCTGGTTTTGCAGAGCTTCCGCTCTTATAAGCCGGAAGTGGAATTCGGTGGAATGGTTGCGTATCTGCTCCCGAAGCACTTTTCGCTTGACTCGTATAAATTCCTGTTCAGCGGCGAGAGCAACTTTTTAAGATGGTATATGAATACCTTGATCATTGCGATCTTTGTTTCACTCGGTCAGACAGTCTTTGTATTATGCGTCAGCTACGCGCTTTCGAGAATGCGCTTTAAGATGCGTAGGGCGTTGATGAACCTGTGGCTGGTACTGGGCATGTTCCCGGGTTTCCTTACGATGATCTGCTTGTACTTCCTGTTAAAGCAGCTCGGATTGACACAGGCGGGAGCGGTACCGGGCTTGATCTTGATCTCGGTAGCAAGTTCCGGTATGGGTTATTATGTGTGCAAGGGTTATTTCGATACGATTCCGAAGTCCTTGGACGAAGCGGCGAGAATCGACGGTGCATCGAGAGCGAAGATTTTTGTCGGCATGATCGTTCCGCTCTCAAAACCGATCATCATTTACACCGCGTTGGTTGCATTTATGGCGCCTTGGTGTGATTACGTATTTGCTTCCTATGTAGCGTTCGGTTATGAGAAGGGCTACAACGTTGCGGTCGCATTGCAGAGATGGGTGAATACGAACGATTATCAGGGATATTTCACAAGGTTCTGCGCGGGCGGCGTATTGGTAGCCGTACCCGTAACGGCATTGTTCATGGCATTGCAGAAGTACTATGTAGAAGGTGTGACCGGCGGTGCAGTCAAGGGCTGATGCCGGAAACCGTTTGAGCTATGTACAGCAGTAGATAAAAAATCGGCAGTCTCCGTATGGGGACTGCCGATTTTGGCAATGCGCCGGACAGTGTATGTTTGATAGGGCTGTTATGAAAAGCAAAATTGTGTTAGAGTTGTTTATAGATAAAAACGTCTGCGGCGCGACGCCGCAGTTTACGGGCATCGGGAAAGGAGAAAAAAATGAAAAAAAGACTACTTAGCATGGCGTTAGTCGCGGCGCTGATCATGGGACTGCTCGGCGGCTGCGGTAAAAAAGAAGGACAGGAAGTGCCGACGGAACAGATCGGTCAGGAAGGAGAGACGGGACAGGAAGGATCGGAAGCCTCAGATGATCCGACCGGTTATTTGTATGAGCAGGAACTCAATATCATTGATGATAATTACAGAAATTATTATGAGATTTTTGTATACTCGTTTTACGATTCTGACGGGGATGGTATCGGGGACTTAAACGGCGTGACGGAAAAGCTGGATTATATCGCCGATATGGGATTTAACGGGATATGGCTCATGCCGATCATGTCATCCACGACCTATCATAAATATGATGTTACGAACTATTATGAGATTGACAGCGAATACGGCGTAATGGAGGATTTTCAGCGTTTGGTGGATGAGTGCCATAAAAGGGGAATCCGTGTCGTCATTGATGTGGTGATCAATCATTCCTCCTCAAAGCATCAGTGGTTTTTGGATGCCTGCGCGTATCTGCGCGGTCTTGAGGAGGGCGCGGAGCCGGATCCTGCAGAGTGTCCGTATGTGGAATATTATCATTTTGCGAGGGAAAAGGTAAACAGTGATTATTATAAGGTCAGCGGCTGCGACTGGTACTATGAGGGTGTGTTCTGGTCGGAGATGCCGGACTTAAATTTAGGCAGCGAGGCATTGCGGGGAGAGCTTGAGAATGTCGCAAAATATTGGATTGACATGGGGGTTGACGGATTCCGTATGGATGCGGCGATGCACTTTGAGGAAGGGGATATCACCTTTAATACGGAAGCATTGAACTGGCTGTACTCTTATTGTAAGGGCTTGAATCCGGATTTTTATATGGTATCCGAGGTATGGGCCGGACTTAACACCATTCAGGGTTATTATGAAAGCGAGACCCCCAGTATGTTTAATTTTGATGCGGCGGGAGCAGAAGGAAAGCTGGTCAAGGCGGCACGTGGAACTTATACGGCGAGCAGCTTTGTCAATGATATGCTGCGTTATCAGGAAATGTTCAACGAGGCGAATGCGGATTATATCGACGCGCCGTTTATCACGAATCATGACATGGGGCGGGTAGCGAATGCGCTGCTGAGTAATCAGGATGATCTGAAAATGGCGTGTGGTCTTTTGATGATGATGAACGGCAGTCCTTTTGTGTACTACGGAGAGGAGATCGGTATGAAGAGCTCCGGCACAAAGGATGAGAATAAGCGGCTGCCCATGATCTGGTCGGATACCGATACGACAGGAATGACGAACGGACCCAAGGATGCGGACAGCGGAATCACATCGGCATTTCCGGGCTTGGAAGAGCAGCTTATTGACGAAGCAAGTATCTTAAATTATTATAAAAGAGCAATCAGGCTGCGCAATGAAAATCCGGAGATTGCGAGAGGAAGCATTGTGATCGTGGAATCGCTATGTGACGCGGGTCAGGCGGCGATCACAAAAACCTATGAAGGAAGCACGATCGGCATCGTATATAACAATTCCAAAGAAGAAATTCAGGTGACGCTTACGGGAACGGAGCTTGCCGATATGCAGATCCGCGGTTATCTGACCTTGAACGGGGAAGTCATTACACTTAACGACGGTGTGCTTGTGATGCCTGCGCAGTCAATCTGCATTTTGAAATGATCGTATGATGAGCGGCATCGCGGGAAACTCTTTTTACAGTATGAGAAAATGGGAAACGCCATGAAACAAACGCTGTTGGATTTGCTGAACAAAATGATAGAGGAGCATAATGCCAATCAGACGGAGTTGTGCAGAGGGCTTTGTTCTAACGCCGCATTCTCAAGGTATATTAACGGGGAGCGGCGTGTGGACAGGCTGCTCCTGTCAGCGATGATGCAGAGATTGGGAAAGTCGCCCGATAAGTTTGTGTCCCTTCTGACAGACGCGGAATATCGTTATTTTGACTGGAGGCTGCGTCTGCTCAATCTGGTTGTGGATATGAACTGGGAGGGAACGGAACACCTGCTTTCCGAACGGGAGATTCCTGACAAGGAGCTGAATGAGCCGCTGCAGGAGCAGTTTTATTTGATGATGCGCGGATTGCTGCAGGAGAGGCTTAGGGGAGATCGGGAGGGTGCGACGGCGTTTTTTTACCGCGCCATCCGCGCGACGATTCCCGGTTTTACGGGAAAGCTGCGCCCGCAGAGCGTGCTGTGCGTGCAGGAGATTAACGCGCTCCTTCTGTGGCAGGAGTGCTTGCGGAATGAGTCGATATCCGCTGAATTGCTTGAATTTTTGGTGCATTATGCGTACCGCCATTTCGAGGATGAGCAGGAGCGGGTGAAGGTCTATCCGAGGCTGGTGGCGGAATGTCTGCCGTATTTCCTGAAAGAAGAACGCTATGAGGAGATTTATACGATCTCAAAACAGGCATTTTCCATGATGATGTCTTTGCGCTACTTTGTCTGCGGGGAGCAGGTGCTCGGCGCGTACATCGAAGCAGCGGAGAAACTGGGGAAGGCGGAGGAAGTAGCAAAACGGAAGGTACAGCTTGCATCTTGGTATGAGATGCGGGAAGAACTGCACCCTGACGGCGGGATATTCGATGACGCACATGCGGAAGGTCGGGGAAGCGAGCAGACGGCTGAGGCGCCCCATTCCGCCTTGACGGGTCAAAGGGACGAGTGGTATGTGTGGGACCTGTGGCAGGAGCCGGAGCTGTTAAGAGAGGTCATTGAGCGAAGGAGGAAACAGAGAGGGATTTCGCAGGAGGCACTGAGCGAGGATATCTGCACGCCGGAGACGCTCTCAAGAATTGTGACGGGAAAGCGTGCGCCAAGCCGAAGAAACTTTAAGGCACTTGCGAAAAAACTGGCGGTGCGGGAAGACTATTATTACAGTGTGATCGAGGCGGATGACTTTCGCTTACTGGAGGAGCGTTTCCGCTTAGACTGGATGATCGAGACCAAACAGTGGAAGAAGGCAAAAGAAGCCGCGGAACGGATGGAACAGCAGTTGGATATGGATAACTGCTATAACCGGCAATATCTCGGAGAAATCTACTATATCATGGAATTAGTCCGGTCCGGAATTTCGTGTGGGGAGCAGATGGAGAGGCTGTTATCGCTCCTAAAGCTGACGATACCGGATTTTGTGCTGACGGAGAATGTGCGGGAATGGCCGGAAGCGTTTTGGTGTACGGTCTTTACGAGTGAGGAGATTTCTATTCTATCGCAGATAGCAAGGGCTTTGCGATGCGACGGAAAGACGGAGGACAGCATCTACCTTACGGAGAAGCTGTACGGGTATTATAAAAAGAGCGCTGTAAGACCGGAATTTCACTTTCGGACATTGATGAGTATTTTGGCAGAACTGAGTATCAGCCTTAGCACATCGGGGCGTTATAAGGAGTGTATCCGATATTCCCAGGAAGGCATTGCTCTGTGCTTTGTGAGCCGCAAAATGTCAGAAATGGGATTGTTTGTCAATAATATCGCCAACGCAAAGGAATGCCTTGGTGACAAGGCATTCGCTTTGCGCTATTATCGATATGCGTTTTATTGTGAGGAATTACTTTGTAAAGACCCAGAGATACCCAAAAGGTCTTATGAGAAGCTGAGTGGAGAGGCGATCAAATGGTATTAACAATGTTTATAGTCATATTCTTCATAGGGATCGCACAAGAGAATTGCCGGTTTGCCATCGGCTTGTTTGGACTGTTTCGCGGGTGCTGCGAATATCAGGGACAGGGCTGCGGCAGTGACCAGACATAATGCAACAATACGTTTTTTGAAATTCATACGGATACCTCCTTTGTATAAGGGAATGACTTCACGCTTAGCATGAAATGCATAGACCAGTTTCAAGCAAAGTATAAAAGAGCTACGAAGAAAGAACCATGACGTTTTTGGAAAAATCTTAAAATGTTTCCGAAAACGTCATGGTTCTTTTTCGGTATGGTGATTACAATGGAAAATACAAAAGAAGCGCCAAAAAGCGATAAGGCGCGGATAGCGAAAATAAGGTAGATAATATGATGAAACGGTATGGATAGGTTGTGCTAAAACCGATATCCGAAAGATAAGGGGGTATAACGGATGAAAAATGGAAAATTGTGGATGGTTAGCTCTTGTTTATTATCTATCCTATTGAGTATAGTGATAAATATGGTTTATAGCGCTATGATTGGTTTCGCGGGAAAAACGCTTTTAACCGGAATGGGGATGACAACAGGATATTTAGGTCTTATTATCTTAGTTCTGTCTGTTGCGCTTTTTATAACGGTAAAAGCAAGGATTCCCTGTATACGATATATAATGATAAAAAATCGGTATGCGAAGTTTCGGGAGTTGTTTAAGCTCCCGTACAAGTGCTATGCACGGCGTACGGTGGAAAAGTATATAGCGCTTTTTGTTAATGATATGGATGAATATGAGGCGGAGTATTTTACTGCATGCAAGGGGATGATGGAAAATATCGGTATGGTCGTTGTTGCAACAAGTATTTTTATTATAATGGAACGACGGCTTTTCGTGATAATTTTGATTCCAACATTATTGATACTTGGAGCGGGAGCTATTCTCAAAAGGTATATGGCACGCTTACGATTGGTGGTTTCCGGGGAGGAGAGGTATAATCGGATATGCCAGTATGGACAGGAAAAAATATGCGGTCAGATCAGTATTCTGTTTACGATTTTTGGACTTGTGTATGTTGTTGCGGGAATGGCGGACGGAAATCTTTTGTTAGGGCGTGCAACGTTTCTTGTTCTTCTTGTAAACATCTTGGAGCAGAATGTTACAGCGGTGTTCCCGGCAGTCAATCAGTATTTGGCGGCGAGAGAGCGTCTAGAAGGAGCGTTCGCAGATTCGGATGAAGAGGACACAATGAAAAACGATAATGGTATACAGGGAACCGATAACGGTTTTTCCTTTAAAAAGGATATTATATGCAGACGGCTTGCATTTTCCTTTGGAAACAGGGAGATATGCAAGCCGTTTGATTTATGCCTTCCCTGCGGAAAGAAATATTTGCTGACAGGGAAAACGGGCGCGGGAAAAACGACGCTGATTAATCTGCTTACGGGCATTTATGAAACATATGAGGGAAAGATTCTGTATGATGATGTGGACATTCGCCACATTCCGCGGAAGGAGTTTCGTGAGGCGGTGGCTATTATTCATAAGGACATCTTTTTATTTGATGATACAATCCGCAGAAATATCTGCATGCTTTCTGCGTATTCCGAGGACGAGGTGATGAGGACCGTTGAGATGGCAGGACTATCCGAATTGATAAGAAAGCTTCCGAACGGGTTGGATACACGGCTCACAGATAATGGAAAGAAACTTTCGAATGGTGTGCGGCAGAGAATCGCTATTGCGCGGGCGCTTATCCATAGACCGTGTTTTTTGGTGGCTGATGAGATTCGTTTGGGGCTTCCGCGGGGACTGGCGGAAAAGATAGAAGATACCTTGTTGTCTCTCGACATGACGGTTATCGTGGTATCTCGTAGGAACAGCTCGCGTGGAAAAGGTTATGATGCTGTAATTAAAATGGCGCAGGGAAAGGCAGTACTTGTGCCGTGTAGGGGAGAAATATCTTCTGCGCGTGTGCGATGGAGAATGTATGATAAAACAAATGATAAATATGGTTCCGTCAAAATTATGGAGAATTGACAAATATGATTCCGAATGTATATTATGATTGTGGTGATGGATGAGGGGGTAATATCTGAACCTTTCGGAGGCGGATATTACCCTTTTGTATTTTCTTGCCTGCGATGGGATGCTGCCCGAAAAGACAGCAATTCGTTTTTCCGTTTATTGAGTATCTATCGGTGATGAAAAGTATTTATTGCTTGGAATCAATCTACATGGTAAAATAAATTAATATTTACTGGTGGATGTGGTTGAGCTTTTGATGTGGGGGCAGGGATATGAGGAGAACATTCTTGCGGGGCAAATGCATGTTATTGCTGTTATCAGTTTTGTTGACCGGCTGTGGGAAACCCACAGCCGGTTCTGCCAGGGAAAGCGAGCGTTTTACCGCTAGGTCGATCGTACTTGGCTGCTACTCAGAAAGCGGGATTTTATATGAAAAAGACGGGATTCTTTGTTTTGTCGATTATGCCACAGGGGAGGATGTCGTCCTGTGCACGAAGCCAAACTGTGCGCATATCCCCTATTCCGCGGTTAATAATCCGGATCCCTACTGCGATGCGGCGCTTCCCTGGGATGCTTTTATTGAAACCATGATTTACGGGGACAAGTTGTATGCCCTTGTGACGAATTTCGATTCCACCTTCGTTTATGAAAAAGGCGTTTCCGAGAGTGAGTGGAAAAAGCTTGCGGAAATTCCCTACAGTTATTATCAAACGGTCAAATGGATTGCCTGCAACGACCAAATCTACTATGTGGCAAATCAGTATGAGCGGCAGGAAGGAACTCTGGAATTGGAAAATGCAATCTTTCTTGCGTATGTGGATCTGACGGACGGCACTTACGGCAGTTTCACGGATTTTGATGAGGATATTGGT
This sequence comes from Lachnospiraceae bacterium, assembly GCA_014804755.1. Lineage (GTDB taxonomy): Bacteria > Bacillota > Clostridia > Lachnospirales > Lachnospiraceae > DLAJ01. The sequence goes on from JAAUZE010000027.1 coordinate 118,992, forward strand.
ACCATCATTATTTTGTATGTGGATGAGAAAAATCTGTATTATGAGATGGACTATAAGCTGGATGTTGCTGTGCCGGAAGATAAGGGGTGGGTTTACCGGATGGACCTTGATACGCGGGAGAGTGAGCCTGTTTTCCGAGTGGAGGAAAACAAACGCTTTGCGGCAATGTATGGGGAGGATCTTTATTATTTCGAAAACGGCGATCTGCACCGGGTGGACGACGGGGGAACGGATACGTGTATCTACAGAGGAACGGAAATCTATCCTGATGCGGAAATAGCGTCTTCGGGGATTATTGTCAGCTATTACGATAAAGACACGGGGGACTACACCATCATTTATGTGGATTATGAAAGCGGGATGATTCAAGAGATTGAAAGGCCGAAGTCAGAGGGACCCATAGTGGACATCGTAGGGGAGAATGCGCTGGTTTTCGGAGATGTGATGCAGGTGATCCGGCTTACCGATTTTCTTGCGGGTAAGGATAATTATATTGCGCAGCATGAGATTCCTTAAAAGAGAGTTACATTTCTCCAAGGAGGAACATACATAAAACGGAGGCGTAGGGTGAATGAAACGGGATCAAATAAAAAGAGGATTGTGCGTGTTTTTGGCGCTTCTATTTCTGTGCGCCGGCTGCGGGAAAGACACAAGTAAAACGGCGGGGGACGACGCCGAAAGCACAGATCGGGAAGTGACATTGACTTGGGTGTATTTTTCTGCGTATGGAGAAATTGCCGAGGAAACCCTGCAGGAGTTGAACAGACTGCTGAAGGAAAAGTATCACTGCAATTTTACGGTTACAACAGATGCAGTCGGGCTGGAAGAAGCGTGGGATGTTACGGACTACAAGCAGATTCTGCGGGAGAGATACGAGGCAAAAGAAGCAACGGACATTCTTTATACCGGAACCTCCTATGTAGGTGAAGTAGGCGCATACGATCAGGCGGTGCAGGACGGGCTTCTGTTGCCCTTAACTTCAATGTTAACGGAAACGGAAAGCGGGCAGCGGTTATATCACGCGTTCAGTGAAGCATATTGGATCACCATGCAGTACGGGGAAGATATTTACGGTTTTCAGGCGGTGGATGAGCAGTTAGTCCTGGATAGTGTATGGATGGCGAATCCGTTATATATATCGGATCTTTCAGAAAGGGAAAATGTTTCTTTGGAGGATGTCAAGTCGGCGCTGGAAGAACTGGCGGAGCGGAATGAAGTGCCTTCCGGAGTCTGTGGTCTGTTCGCAGACCCCACAGCATTATGCAGTATGGAGGGCTATATTCCGGTATGCCGTGGATTGCATGGTCTTTATTTTATAAAGGAAAACGGACATTTTCGGGCGGTAAGCGCAGCGGAGGAAGAACGGTTGATACAGGACTGGAGAACCATCAGGGAATGCCGGGAACTATGCGGTGATTTTACGGAGAGTCACTATAGGCAGTTTTTGGATGGCAAGTTTATTTTTGCGGTGACATCTTGTAATTTACGGAAGCTCTATGACGGCAGGTGTTTATACGACACCATTTTGACGGATGTCGAGGTGCTTTCTTCGAAGCCTCAGGCAGCGATTTATGCCTTGAATGCCGTGACGGGGATCGCGTCGTGGTCGGAACATCCCGAGGAAGCGTTAGAATTTCTAAGCTTAGTCGCCACGGAGCCGGAGCTGTCGAATCTTCTGACCTATGGAATCGAGGGGGAGCATTATCAAGTCGATCCGGTAACCGGCAATCCCGTGATCTTACAAAACGGCGGCATGGGGCCAAATGCGATGACAACCATTGCCAATAAGATGATCACGCTGCCCATAGGACTGGAGCCGGAGAATAAGACGGAGATTTATGCTGAGCGCAATGACAGCGTCGAGTTCAGCCCCGAAGTATTATATGGAATACACACCCTGTATTCAGACCCGGATATTATGGCGATTGTTGCAGTTTATGAGAAATACAGCGGGCTTTGGGACGGGGATTATGAGGATGTGGACCAAACGGTGGAGCAGCTGCGGCAGGAGCTTGAGGAAGCAGGAATTGAGGAAGTTCTTTCTAAGCTGAATCAATTGCTGCCGTAAAAAGAGTTTAAAAGTATTTGTTGCTCGTGATCAATTTACATGGTAAGATGAATTAATATCTGCTGATGGATGTTGCTTGGATTTTGATGTGGGGGCAGGGATATGAGGAGAACGTTCTTATGGGGCAAATGCATGTTATTGCTGTTATCAGTTTTGTTGACCGGCTGTGGGAAACCCACAGCCGGTTCTGCCAGGGAAAGCGAGCGTTTTACCGCTAGGTCGATCATATTTGACTGTTATTCGGAAAGCGGGATTCTGTACGAAAAAGACGGGATTCTCTGTTTTGTCGATTATGCCACGGGGGAGGATGTCGTCCTGTGTACGAAGCCGAACTGCGTGCATGTCCCCTATTCCGCGGTTAATAACCCGGATCCCTACTGTGATGCGGCGCTTCCCTGGGATGATATAATTGAAACCATGATTTACGGGGACAGGCTGTATGCCTTTGTGACGAATTTTGATTCCACATTCGTGTATGAAAAAGGCGTTTCCGAGAGTGAGTGGAAGGAGTTTGCGGAAATTCCCTACAGTTATTATCAAACGGTCAAATGGATTGCCTGCAACGACCAAATCTACTATGTGGCAAATCAGTATGAGCGGCAGGAAGGGACTCTGGAATTGGAAAATGCGATCTTCCTTGCGTATGTGGATCTGACGGACGGCACCTACGGCAGTCTCACGGACATCCATGAGGATATTGGTATTATCAGCATTTTGTATGTGGATGAGAAAAACCTGTATTATGAGATGGGGTATGAGCTGGATGTCGCCGTGCCGGAAAATGAGGGGCAGGTTTATCGGATGAACCTTGAGACGCGGGAGAGCGAGCCTGTTTTTCAAATAGAGGAAAACAAACGCTTTGCGGGAATGCGTGGGGAGAACCTCTATTATGTAGAGAACGGCGAGCTATGCCTGGCGGATGCCGAAGGAGCGGATGAGTCTATCTATAACATACCGGAAACCAATTTTGATGTGCGGGCAGCGTCTTCGGGATTTCTTCTTCAGTATTACCTCAGAGATGCGGAAAAGTTTATTGATCTTTATTTAGATTATGAGAGCGGGGAAATCAAGGAGATGGAAAGACCGGGTACAGAGGGACCGGTTGTGGATATTGTAGGAGAAAATGTGTTGGTTTTCGGAGAGGCGGTACAGGTGATCCGGCTTACCGATTTTCTGGCGGGTAAGAATAATTATATTGCGCAGCACGAGATTCTTTAAAGGATAGATAAATTTCTGCAATAAAAATAGGCATAAAACGGAGGGCGTAAGGAAAATGAAACGCAGTCGATTCAAAAGAGGATTGTGCGTGTTTATGGCGCTTTTGGTTCTGTGCGCAGGCTGCGGGAAAGGCACCAATGAGGCGGCGGAAGACGGCGCCGAAAGCACAGATCAGGAAGTGACATTGACATGGGTGTATTTTTCTGCGTATGGAGAAATTGCCGAGGAAACCCTACAGGAATTGAACAGACTGCTGAAGGAAAAGTACCATTGCAGTTTTACGGTTGAGGCAGCTCCGGTCGGGCTGGAAGAAGCGCGGGATGATACGGATTATAACCGGATCATACGGGAAAGATACGAAGCAAAAGAACCAACGGACATTCTTTATACGGGATCTGCGTATGCAGGTGAAGTGCCTGCATACAATCAGGCGGTGCAGGACGGACTGCTGATTCCCTTAACTTCCCTTCTTACGAAAACGGAGAGCGGGCAGCGGTTATACCATGCGTTCAGTGAGGCGTATTGGACCACTATGCAGTACGGGGAGGATATTTACGGTTATCGGACGGCGAATGAGCAGCTAGTCTACGACAGTGTATGGATGGCGAATCGGTGCTATGCATCGGATTTTTCAGAAAGGGATAAATTTTCTTTGGCGGATGTCAAGTCGGCGCTGGAAGAACTGGCAGCCAAAAATGAAGTGCCTTCCGGTGTCTGCGGTCTGTTCGCAGATCCTACGGCGTTATGCAGTATAGAGGGCTATATTCCGGTACGTTATGGGTTTCATGGTCTTTATTTTATACAGGAAAACGGACATTTCCGCGTGGTCAGCGCAGCGGAGGAAGAACGGTTGATACAGGACTGGAGAACGATCAGGGAATGCCGGGAACTATGCGGTGATTTTACGGAGAGTCCCTATCGGCAGTTTTTGAAGGGCAATTTTGTTTTTGCGGTGACGTCCTGTAATTTAAAGAACCTGTATGACGGCAGGTATTTATGCGACGCCATTTTGACGGATGTCAATGTGCTTTTTTCGAAGCCGCAGGCGGCGATTTATGTTTTAAATGCCGTGACGGGAATCGCGTCATGGTCGGAACATCCCGAGGAAGCGTTAGAATTTTTAAACCTAGTCGCCACGGAGCCGGAGCTGTCGAATCTTCTGACCTATGGGATCGAGGGGGAGCATTATCAGGTCGATCCGGTAACCGGCAATCTCGTGATCTTACAAAACGGGGGTCTGAGTCCCTATGCGCAGACAACCATTGCCAATAAGATGATCACGCTGCCCACAGGGCTGGAACCGGAGAATAAGACGGAGATTTATGCTGAGCGCAATGACAGCGTCGAGTTCAGCCCAGAAGTATTATATGGAATACACACCCTGTATTCGGACCCGGATATTATGGCGATTGTTGCTGTTTATGAGAAATACAACGGGCTTTGGGACGGGGATTATGAGGATGTGAACCAAACGGTGGAGCAGCTGCAACAGGAGCTTGAGGAAGCGGGGATCGAGGAAGTTCTTTCTAAGCTGAATCAATTGCTGCCGTAAAAAAGAATGGCGCGTACGCGCGATTCTTCCTGGATCAAGGAATTTCCGATAGGTTAAGAAGGAGCGTCCTTATATGGAATTAAAATTATCACAGGTTACGAAAAGGTATGGACAATTTACCGCTCTTGACCGGTTTGAGTATTGTTTCCGTGAAGGAATTTACGGGCTTTTGGGACCGAACGGGGCGGGCAAGACCACATTGATGAATCTGATGACGGGAAATCTGCTGCCGGATGAGGGCTGCATTTGTCTGGATGGAACCGATATTCAAAAGCTGGGAATCCGATATCTGAAAAATATCGGGTTTGTTCCGCAGCAGCAAAATCTGTATCCGACGTTTACGGGGAAACGGTTTTTATATTATATGGCGGCGTTAAAGGGTGTGGATAAAAAGACTGCCAGGCGGGAAATACCGGAGCTGCTCAAGCGGCTGAATCTGACGGAGCACCAAAATAAAAAGATCCGGGAATATTCCGGAGGGATGAAGCAGAGACTGTTGATGGCGCAGGCGTTGTTGGGCGATCCGGCAATTTTGATCTTGGATGAGCCAACGGCGGGCGTGGACCCGAAAGAGCGGATCGAGATCCGTAATATCATAAAAGAGCTCTCCGGGAATAAGCTCATCCTGTTTGCGACTCATGTGGTATCCGATATTGAAAAAGCAGCGGATGAGATACTGCTTTTAAAGAGAGGAAAATTGCTTGCGCTTCCGGAATACATAGACGGCTGGCATCAGGGGAAGTTTTCACTTGAGGACATCTATCTTCGGGTATTTGAGGAAAAAGAAGAAGAGAAAGAGTGATGAGCATGTTTGGAAGTGAGATCAAAAAGGTCTTTACAGGAAAATTTATATTGGTGCTGTTGTCGCTCTGTGTTCTGAACGTACTGTTGATCTATTATAACGAGATAAGAACAACGCCCTATCACGGGGAAGGCGGATATAAAGAAACGTGGGAGCAGATAGAGAAAGAACTGGAAACGTCGGATATTCTGACCGTATATGAGCGGGAAAAGCAGGAAGCTGATGAGAATATTTTTTCCGGATTGATCAAAGCGGCCGCTGTCAAAAAACAAATCGTGAATGAACTGGAGGGGATCATCGGCTATACGGATTACCTTCGCAATATGCGGGAGACTGCGGAACTGACCGGAAGTATTTCCATATTTCGGGATAACGAAAGCGGGTATTCGGTCAGAAACCGGGAAAAGACGATCAGGGTGTATGAAAAAATGGAGTCGGTGACCGTACAACCCTCTCCCTCTTTGGGGATAGCGCTTTTTTCTGCATCAACGCTCACGGATTTTATGGTGCTCATTTTGATCGTTTACGCTGTGTTTTCTATTTGGATCAAAGATCAGGAGGAGGGAATGCAGAATCTTCTGCGCTCCTGTTATCGGGGAAGAAAGAGCCTTGCTGCCGTGAAAGCGGCGGCGGGCGTTTTTGTCTGCCTTGTGATCGAATTGCTTTTGTATGGGGGGACTCTCTTTATTTCATGGAAATTGTATGGGCTTGGGAATCTTACAAGATTTCTGCCCTCCGTATCCATGTTCCGGCAGACGGCGTGGCCTGTCAGGGTATGGGAATTTTTGATTCTTTTTTTGATCGTTAAGCTATTGGCATACAGTATGTGTATGCTTCTTTTTGGCTTTTTTGCAGGAAAAGTGCATACTTCTACCGCTACGATCCTTGTATCCGGAATCGTGATCGGAGGCAGTTGTCTTACGTATGGACAGATTTCGGGAGATTCCTATGCGGGCATATTCAAATATCTGCTGCCCTATGGTCTTTTGCAGACACAAGAGGTGTTCCGTATTTACCGCAATCTGAATCTGTTCGAATATCCCGTGAATCTTGCGGCGGCGTATGGGGTGGTTTTGGTTTTTGGAATCGCTGTTCTTGTCTTTTTCCTGTTAAGGGGAGCGGATCAGAAAAAGAGCCGTGTATTACGACATAACGTATCCGTTTTGAAATGGCGGCGTACGAAAAGCGGGCTCCACCGGCTGGATGAGTGCGGGGGAGTTCTGCTCAATGAACTCAGAAAACTTTTGATCGACCGGAAGGTATTTCTGATCCTGGTGGTATTGGGACTATTACAAGGATATTTATATAAGGGTGAAACAGTCAGGTATTACAACTATACGGAATATTGTTACAGGCAGTATCTGGATGTTCTTTCGGGGGAGCTGACACCCGAAAAAGAAGCGTATATGGAAAACGAAAAAGAGCGGTTTGCGGAACTTCTGAATGGGCAGGATCAGACAGCGGCGGGGCCGGGATCGGATATGGAGAAACAACTGCAGGCCTATGAGGCCTTTTGCCGGGTGTTGGATTACTGTGATTATTTACGTGAAAATCATCTGACCTATATGGTGTATGAGCCGGCTTATGAAGAATTGACGGCATCGGCGGGAAACGGAAAGGACGCGTTTCTTGCTTTTGAAATGATGGCGTTTATGGTTCTGTGCGCAACGCAGATTTATGGACCGGACGATCAGCTCCATATGAGCAGACTGTGCCGTATGACATTGTACGGAAGAAAACGGGCAGAGCTTATCAGAGTGGGAATCAGTGCATGTATCGGAGTCGTGATTCTGTGTCTGTCGTACCTGCCGTTTTTACTGAATGTTGTGGAAACATATCAGATTTCTGCAGAAGAGTTTTTTTATCCGGCCGGATGTTTAAGGTCCTTAAATGCGCATGGGGTTCCTATGACGATCGGCGGATACTTGCTGCTTTTGTCTGCGCTGCGCTTCCTGTTTCTGAATTTTGGAGGATTTATCGTCTGCTTTCTCTCCGAAAAACTGAAGAGTGTTATGAATACCGTTATGCTTGGGTTTCTATTGCTGGCGCTGCCCTTCGGCGTTTTGATGCTGGCGGAAGCGGCCGCACCGTTTTTGGTGCTTTACAGTCCCTTACTGGGAAATTATCTTATGAAACTTCCGTTGTTTGCGACTGTTGGGATTCCCGCTTTTATTCTGATTGTTATGTGGGGAATGCTCTGCAGAAAATAGATTCTCAATAAATAGAAGTGATATACTTGACAATGACAGGTGCAGGATGCCAAAATTAATAAGAAGCAAAACAACGGTTGTGAAAGGAGGAGTCTTATGAGAGCTGTGAAAAAGCAGTATTGGAAATATGTCCTTTTTCTGCTGGTGGTCACTATGTTGGCCGCTTGTGGCGAAAAGAAGTCGGAGACTGCTGCAAACCCGTTGGAACCTGTTACTGCGGTATCGGATTCTGGAAATGGAGAAACACCAAAGGAAAATGGGGATACACAGCCGACAGAGCAGCCAAACGGGGAACCGTCCACAGACTTGGTAAAGGGAGATGAGGATGGTTCCGGACAGACGTCAGGGACATCAGAGAATGAGCAGGCACAGCCGACAGCGATACCGGAACAGGAAGGCAATCGGGTAATACGGGATCTGTCTTCGGAAGAGTGGGAGCAGATGGAGCAGGATGATACGCTGATCGTGTTTCATTCCGGCGACGGGGGATACTATTATGTAGATCCGATAGAGGAAACGATTTACTGCCGGGAGATTTATGCCCACGAGAGAGCAGAAGGTTCGGAAGCTTCTTATTTTCACCCGGCTTATAGTTCTGCGAGCGATGAAACGATGTTTGCTCCCGGCGGTACCGATGAAAGCGGAAAACAGTTGTATGATGTGTATTATGGGAAAGAGCTTTTGATCAGCGGGCTGACGGTCATTGAGGGCGCGAATGAGTATCCGCTGGATGTGTGTTACGATACGGATGCGCAAGAAGTTCTTGTTTTGACTTATCATAAGGATTCGGAGAAAAAGCAGGAAGGCTTCATGATTTATCATGCTTCTGAGAAGGATACCTGTGTGCAGCCGCTTTCTTTTTATCCGGTATTGACGGGGGAAGATTATCAGGAGTTTGTTTATCATGACTGGATCTGGTCGGCGATTCTGACGCCGGAAGCGATTTACTATGATATTCTGCCGGTGCGGCGGATTGATCTGGAGACCGGAGATAACAGGGAATGGGGGCTTACCAAAGAGGAGTATACGGAAGTGACCGGGATTGACAATCCGATGCGCTTTCAGGACACCAAGGTGATCGGAGACGGATACATCATGACGATTGTGGTAAATCCTGATCCGGCGTTTGACGATATGCCGGAAAATACCGTAGATACCTACTTGATTTATAATGAGGATGGCGAGTTGCAGTATGTGATCCCGAATGTACATTAGGATTGTGGTGATGAATGCAGGGGGTAATATCCGAACCTTAAAATTCAGGCAAAACCCGAGCAGCTTGCCGTGATCAAAAGAAAAGCGCAGCAGTAATCCCATAAAATGAATCCAAAAACCGCCGCACAAATCTGTGCAGCGGTTTTTCTCTGCTGAAATATCATTTATTTTCTATAAGAAATTTCGTAGTACTGGAAGAATCGCTTTGCGTTCTTTTTTATACATCACCGTGATGCTTATTAAGAGCAGCAGATACAAACCCTTTGAACAGGGGATGCGGTCTGTTCGGTCTTGATTTTAATTCCGGGTGCGCCTGTGTGGCAATGAAGAACGGATGCGAGGGAATCTCGCACATCTCCACAATCCTTCCGTCAGGGGAAAGACCGGAGAGGCGCATGCCTTTTTCGGTCAGCACCGCGCGGTAATCGTTATTGACTTCGTAGCGGTGTCTGTGGCGCTCATGAATGGTTTTTTCGCCATAAAGCTGATATGCAAGCGAGGATTCATCCAACACGCACGGATAAGTGCCGAGCCGGAGCGTGCCGCCGATGTCCTCCACGCCGTTTTGGTCGGGCATTAAGGCGATGACCGGATGAAGCGTGCCGGCATCCAGCTCGATGCTGTGCGCATCTTCATAGCCGACAACATTTCGCGCATACTCAACAATGGAAAGCTGCATGCCGAGGCAGAGTCCGAGATACGGAATCTCATTGGTGCGGGCGTATTGGATCGCGAAAAGCATGCCGTCGATCCCGCGGTCGCCGAAGCCGCCCGGAACAAGAATTCCGTCCACGCCGGATAACAGCCCGCTCACATTTTCGGCGGTCACGGTTTCCGAGTCGATCCACTTGATATTGACGGTTGCGTGATTGGGAATGCCGCCGTGCTTAAGCGCTTCTACCACACTGATATAGGCATCATGCAGAGCGGTGTATTTGCCGACTAAAGCAATCGTGACCTCGTCGGTCGGATTGCGAAGGTCTTCTACCATGGCGCTCCAGTCCTTTAAGTCCGGTTCGCGTTGCTCTAATTCCAGACACTCGCAGGCAACGGAAGCAAGGTGCTCTTTTTCCATTGCAAGGGGCGCCTCATAGAGATGCTCCACATCCAGATTCTGCAATACATGACTGTTCGGCACGTTACAGAAAAGAGCGATCTTGTCCTTGATATGCTGATTCAGGGGGTACTCACTGCGGCATACGATGATGTCGGGGCGCAGTCCTAAGCCCTGCAGTTCTTTGACGCTGGCCTGTGTCGGTTTCGTTTTCATTTCCTGAGAAGCGCGCAGATAAGGAATCAGCGTCACATGAATGAGGATGGCATTGTTACGTCCGACCTCATGCTGAAACTGACGGATCGCCTCAAGGAAAGGCTGTGATTCAATATCGCCGACCGTGCCGCCGACTTCGATGATGGCAATTCTTGTCTCATCATCGGTGAAATTACGGTAAAAACGGCTCTTGATCTCATTGGTGATATGAGGGATGACCTGAACGGTGCCGCCGCCGTAATCACCGCGCCGCTCTTTTTGCAGAACGGACCAGTAAATCTTTCCGGTCGTCACGTTGGAATTCTTGTCCAGATTCTCGTCGATAAAACGCTCATAATGTCCAAGATCTAAATCGGTTTCGGTGCCGTCGTCCGTGACGAATACCTCGCCGTGCTGAACCGGATTCATCGTTCCGGGATCGATATTGATATAAGGGTCAAACTTCTGCATGGTAACTTTGTAGCCGCGTGCCTTTAATAATCTGCCGAGCGATGCGGCGGTAATCCCTTTTCCGAGACCGGATACAACGCCGCCGGTAACAAAGACGTATTTGACTGCCATAGTGTTCCTCCTAAAGTGTTGTATAAAAACAATACATCACCATTATATAACGGTTCACAGACAAAAATCTACTCATTTCTTAAAAAAAGACAAAGAATTATGGTGTATCAATCCGGCTTAAATGAAAACCGTATGAGGACTCTTCCACAGCATAAAGAATGTCCCATTCCGCACATCCGGGCGGATAAAGCGGGGACGGATCAATATTGGTCGCAGTGAGCAGCCATGCGGCGAGCGGATAACCGTTCTTCCACCCGTTTGCATCCGCCAGCATGTCATACCATATGTCATTTTTTAAGATATAAATATCCGTCGGGATCCGGTCGGGATGCAGGCGGTAATAATTGCCAAGGCGGTCAAGCAGAAGCTCGACTGCCGCACCTTCCGAGGCGGAAAATGTCGAGATCCACGAGGAATACACGCCGTAAGGACGGTCTGCATATAAATAGCACCACGGGTTGGATGTGACAAACAATACGGGCTCGGAGGAACCGTTCCGGTAACCGCGGATTTCCGCAAGCAGGGTGTTGTAAGCGTCCGCGTGCTCTTTTGTGGTGCGGACACCGGCAAGCGGACCTTCCGTGATCTTTGTATCCAGCGCGGCGACGGAAGGCTCCCAAAAGGCGTGAACCGATTTTGCGTAGCATTCCGTGCAGAGCTGGGAAAGGAAGAGCAGAGCGGCGGCGCAGAGCACGAGCGGCGTTGTGAAGCGGCCGCTTTTTCCTGCAGTCAGGATGGTTTCTTTTGCAGTTGTTATCGTTGTATTCGCGCAAGCCTGCTCTTTTAAGAAATCCCAAATAAGAAGCACGCTGCCGATCATTGCGACAGGCATTCCCATGCAGATCGCATTTTCCCCCTGATTGGACGCCGCGCCGAGGCAGAACGCATAAAACATGCCGAGGCACCAAAGGAAAAGAAATACGCGGTGATTCTTTTTTCGGGTGAGCAGATAGGCTGAAAGACCGCATAACGTGATCGGGAACATGATGTAATTATAGTCGGTCTGAATGGACGGAATATGGATCATGACCGCCGTTGCCGTGGTGAGTGCGGTCATGCTGAAATACATCCATGTATGCGTTTTTTTTCGGTCAATAAGTGAGAGCACGGTCAGCAGAAGCCATACGGCGACAAACGAGCCGAACGTGGAGCGCATGACGTACCAGGCGCTGTAAAGGATGTCTTTTACGGAGCGGGAAGCATGTTCGGGATCATGAAGGATCGCGGGAAGATTTTCCATGATCGTTTTGATGTCGGCCCGGCATAATATAAAAAGGAAAAGACAGGCGGCGGGAAGCGCCGCGCCGAGCGTAAAAATAAGCAGACCGCGTCCGTATTTACGGAGAGAAGCGTTTATAGCCAGTGCGATGAGAAAGACCGCCACGCACAGCAGATATAGCAGGATAATATAAGGATTGGCGATGACGGCGACGGCATAGAAAAAGCCCGCAAAAAGAAATCCGATGCGTCCCTCTTTTTTGCAGTGGGAGAGCAGCGACAGGCAGAGGGCCATTGCCATCAGCGCAAAGGTATTATAGGACAATGCCATGATGTCATAGGGTGAGTAAACGGCAAACAGCAGCACCGCGCAGAGTGCGCCATAGCGATAACGTCGCAGGATAAGATAAAGAAATACGGCAGTGAGAAGCTGCATGACGGTATAAATGTAGCGGAAGTGCAGGACGATCCCGTCCGTTCCTCCCGCGATCAGCGCGTGAAGCCGGTAAAAGGGTAAAAGAAGAAAGCCGCCGAGCTGCGAAAGGTTCCATTCTTCCGAAAGCAGAGCGTCGCCGAAGGAAAGCCGTTGTGCCAACGTCAGATAAAAAGGCTCGTCGCAGCCGCCGTAACCATAACGGCATTTCCATAGAAAAAAGAAAAGCAGCGGCACAAGTGTGCACACAAACAGCAGGTCGCAGAGCGGAAGGCGTTGTTTTTTCATAAACCGTAATCCTTTCTTACAAACTCTTTTCTATTTTATCCCATTCCAAACATGGGAACAACCATAAATTCATTTTCTTTTCATAAAAGAATAGTTGATTTATAGCGGCGCTATCCATATAATAAATGGGGAATCGTCTGATCGTGAATGGGATGAAGCGTTTTGGACGAGACTGACTATCGAAGGAAGAAGCGTGTGTGATTTGTACGCGGGGAATGAGAATGAAAAATAATCTGAACGAATATGATAATCGCTCCGGAGGGTCGGGCAGCGGGGGCAATGGCTCAAACGGCAGCGGCGGGAACGGAGGAAACGGAAACGGCGGCAACGAGCCTCAGAAGCGGCAGAACTTTTTGTTTGTGTTGTTGGCGAGTCTGGCGCTCGTGCTCATGATCAGTTGGTTCATGCGTACCATGGATACGGGAGCCAATGAGGAAATATCGTATAACACCTTTATTGAGATGCTGGAAAACGGGGAGATCGAGTCCGTAGTGATCTATGACTCCCAGCTTGCGATCAAGCCGAAGCAGAATGAGCAGGACAGTTATCTGCCTGCGCAGCGGTATTACACGGGCACGGCGGAGGATGCGGACAGACTGACGGAGCGCCTTACCGATGCCGGAGTGGAGTTCAGCAAGGAAATACCGGATAATTCGGGGTGGTTCCTGTCGCTGCTTTTGACGTACGGACTGCCCGTATTGGTGCTTTGTATTGGTTTAAATTTTGTGTTTCGGAGAATGTCGGGCAGCGGCGGGCCGATGGGGATCGGTAAGACTAACGCCAAGCTCTACGATGTGCAGAAAGAAACGGGCATTACATTTAAGGATGTTGCAGGCGAGGATGAGGCGAAGGAGTCGCTTGTTGAGGTCGTTGATTTTTTGCATAATCCCGCAAAATACAGCAAGATCGGTGCAAGACTGCCGAAGGGCGCGCTGTTGGTGGGGCCTCCCGGAACGGGTAAGACGCTGCTGGCAAAGGCGGTGGCGGGCGAAGCACATGTGCCGTTCTTTTCACTGGCAGGCTCGGATTTTATCGAGCTTTATGTCGGCGTCGGCGCATCCCGTGTGCGAAAGCTGTTTGAGGAAGCGGAAAAGCACGCGCCCTGTATCGTTTTCATCGACGAGATTGACGCGATCGGACGCAGCCGTGATTCGAAATACGGCGGCGGAAACGAGGAGCGGGAGCAGACGTTAAATCAGCTTCTCTCCGAGATGGACGGATTTGACGGAAAAAAAGGAATCATTATTCTGGCGGCGACGAACCGCCCGGAAATTTTGGATAAGGCACTGTTGAGACCCGGACGGTTTGACCGCAGGGTCATCGTGGACAAGCCGGACTTAAAAGGGCGTGTGGATATTCTGCGCGTGCATGCAAAGGACGTGCTCATGGACGACAGTGTGGATTTGCAGGAGATCGCGCTTGCGACGAGCGGCGCAGTCGGCTCCGATCTTGCCAATATGATCAATGAGGCGGCAATCAATGCGGTCAAGGAGGGCAGGGAGTTCGTCTCGCAAAAGGACTTGTTCAATGCGGTCGAGGTTGTTCTGGTCGGCAAGGAAAAGAAGGATCGCATTATGAGCAAGGAGGAGCGCAGGATTGTCTCGTATCATGAGACAGGACATGCGTTGATCGCGGCATTACAGAAAAATTCCGAACCGGTGCAGAAGATCACGATCGTACCGAGGACGATGGGTGCGCTCGGCTATGTCATGCAGGTGCCGGAGGAGGAAAAATATCTCAATACGCAGGCAGAGCTTCATGACATGCTGGTAGGACTGCTCGGCGGACGCGCGGCGGAGGAAATCGTTTTTGATACGGTGACGACGGGCGCATCGAATGATATTGAGAAAGCGACAAATATCGCGCGCGCCATGGTGACGCAGTACGGCATGAGCAAGCGTTTCGGTCTGATGGGACTTGAGACGGTGGAAAGTAAATATCTCGACGGCAGGACTGCAATGAACTGCTCCGACGTCACAGCCGCGGCTGTGGATGAGGAGGTCATGAAGATCTTAAAGGAGAGCTATAAGGAAGCAAAGAAGATGCTTAAGGAAAACCGGGAGCTGATGGATAAGCTCGCCGAGCATCTGATTGAAAAAGAGACGATCACGGGCAAGGAGTTTATGAAAATATTCTGCGAGGAGAAAGGACTGCCCGAGCCGGAGGAGAAGCCGAAGTCAAAGGCGTTGGAAGACGGGGCGCATTCCAAAAAACAGGCGGGCAGCCTCGGCATGGCAGGGCAGTCAGGGCAGAATTCGACAGGACAGGCGGGCGGTCTCGGCATGGCGGGGCAGTCAGAACGAAATTCGGCAGGACAGGCGGACGGTCTTGGCGCGACAGGGCAGAACACGCACCTTGGCGGCAATATGTCGGATTATGAGCGTGAGCAGCTTCTTCGCAATGCATGGCCGCAGATTCGGGGATTGCAGGAGCAGGATGGTACTGCGTCCAAATCCGAAGATATGCAGGAGGTTTCGCCGAAAGTGGAGAATGAATTTGCCGAAGCTTTAAGAAACCGTTCGTATGCGCGAAAAGATGAGCAGAATGAGACAGACGGGGAGCAGGGCAACCAGAAATGACAGGGCAGCAGATCAGAAAAAAATATATCGGGGACAGGGCCTTTTATCAAAAGGTCCTGTTCATTGTTATTCCGATCATGATACAGAATGCCATCACGAATTTTGTCGGATTGTTGGACAACATTATGGTCGGGCAGGTCGGAACCGATCAGATGAATGGCGTTGCGATCGTGAATCAGTTATTGTTTGTGTTTAATCTGTGCGTATGGGGCGCGCTTTCGGGCGCGGGTATTTTTACGGCGCAGTATTACGGAAAGGGAGATCATGAGGGCGTGCGCAACACGTTTCGCGCCAAGCTGGTGCTGACGAGCGTTGTTGCTGTGGCCGGCATTGCTCTTTTTTTGTTAAAGGGAGAGTGGCTCATTATCCGGTTCCTGCATGAGACTGATGGAGTCGGGAACGCGGAAAACACGCTGTATTACGGCAGGGCGTATCTTCATGTCATGCTGATCGGTCTGATTCCGTTTGTTATTTCGCAGGCGTACGCGAATACGCTGCGTGACGTCGGAGAGACCGTACTTCCGATGAAAGCGGGCATTGCGGCGGTGGTGGTCAACGTCGCGCTCAATTACATATTGATCTTCGGGCATTTCGGCGCGCCGCGGCTCGGCGTGGTCGGGGCGGCTGCTGCGACCGTGGTTTCGCGTTTTGTGGAGATGGCGATCGTCGTGATCTGGACGCAGACGCATAAAGAAAAGCATCCGTTCATCGTGGGCGCGTTTGCGAGCCTGCGTATCCCGCCGCAGCTCATGCGGCAGATTTTGATCAAGGGAGCGCCGCTTGCGTTTAATGAGGGACTTTGGGCGCTGGGCGTTACAATGTTAAATCAGAATTATTCCATGAGGGGCTTATCCGTGATTGCGGCGCTGAATATTTCATCGACCATTTCGAATCTGTTCAGCGTTGTATATCTTGCTATGGGAGATGCGATCGCGATCATAGTCGGTCAGCTTTTGGGCGCGCAGAAAATGGAGGAGGCAAAGGATACGGATCGGAAAATGATCTGTTTTTCCGTCCTGTGCTGTCTGGTGATCGGATTTACGATGTCGCTGTTTCGAAATCTGTTTCCGGCGATTTATAAGACGGAGCCGCAGGTGCGCAGTCTCGCCGCAGATTTCATTTTGATCGCGTCCGTGATGATGCCGTTTAATGCGTTTCTTCATGCGTGCTATTTTACGCTTCGGACGGGCGGTAAGACGATCGTGACGTTTTTGTTTGACAGTGTGTTTATGTGGGCGCTTGCCGTGCCGTGCGCCTATTTGCTGACGCACTTTACGGCGCTGCCCATCCTTGCGCTGTATGCCGTCGTGCAGAGTCTGGATTTTATCAAGTGCATCGTCGGAGCTGTTTTTGTAAAAAAAGGAGTCTGGCTGCAAAATATCGTACGCGAGATCTGAATGATAGAGCAAAGTTGGGAGAGAAGAAGCCTTGTTTGATGTAGAAGAGGAATTAAAAAAGCTTCCCGCAAAGCCGGGAGTATATATTATGCATGATAAGGATGACACGATCATGTATGTCGGCAAGGCAGTCAATCTGCACAATCGCGTGCGTTCTTATTTCCGAAAGATAGTGGGGCGCGGACCGCAGATCGATCAGATGGTCCGGCAGATCGCGCGCTTTGAATACATCGTGACGGATTCGGAGTTAGAGGCGCTTGTGCTGGAAAACAATCTGATCAAGGAGCATCGTCCGAAATACAATACGATGTTAAAGGACGACAAGACTTATCCCTATATTAAAGTGACGGTTTCGGAGGCGTATCCGCGGATCTTATTTTCGCGCGTGATGAAAAAAGATAAATCCAAATATTTCGGGCCGTATACGAGCGCAGCAGCGGTCCGGGATACGATCGAGCTGATGAATAAGCTGTTTTTGCTTAGAACCTGCAATCGGAGTCTGCCGCGGGACATCGGCAAGGACCGCCCGTGTCTGAATTTCCATATCAAACAATGCGCGGCTCCGTGCGCAGGCTATGTGACAAAGGAGGATTATCGCGCGCATATCGAGCAGGCGCTTGATTTTTTGAACGGTAATTACGCGCCGATCCTAAAAGACTTAAAGGCGAAAATGGAACAGGCATCGGAGGCGCTTGATTTTGAGGAGGCAATCCGGTACCGGGAGCTGCTTACCAGTGTGAAAAGCGTTGCGCAGAAACAGAAGATCACTGACAGCGACGGTGAGGATAAAGATATTATTGCGATGTGTATGGAGGGTACCGACTGTGTCGTTCAGGTATTTTTTGTGAGGGACGGAAAGCTGATCGGACGCGAGCATTTTTATATGACACACGTGTCGGAAGGAGAACGGAGTCAGGTATTAACGGACTTTGTGAAGCAGTTTTATTCGGGGACGCCGTTTATTCCGCGCGAGCTGATGCTGCAGGAGGCGATCGAGGACATGGAGCTGATCGAACAGTGGCTCTCCGCAAAGCGCGGCGGGCGTGTGTATCTGCGGGTTCCGTTAAAAGGGGCAAAGGAGAAGCTTGTGGAGCTTGCCGCGCAGAATGCAAAGCTTGTGCTTGACAAGGATCGCGAGCGGATCAAACGCGAGGAGGGGCGCACGATCGGCGCCGTGAAGGAAATCGCAGAGCTGCTCGGGTTAGAGAGTGTCTTACGCATGGAGGCATATGATATTTCCAATATCAGCGGTTTTGCAAACGTCGGTTCCATGGTCGTATATGAAAAGGGAAAACCGAAGCGCAGCGATTATAGGAAATTCCGCATTAAGACCGTAGCAGGGCCGGATGACTACGCCTGCATGCGGGAGGTGCTGACAAGGCGTTTTCAGCACGGGCTTTCCGAGCGCGAGGAGGCGTTTAGCGAGGAGCACGGAACGGATTTCGGTTCGTTTACGCGGTTTCCCGACCTGCTGCTCATGGACGGCGGACGCGGTCAGGTGAACATTGCGCTTGAGGTGCTCTCGGAGCTTGGCATTGACATTCCGGTCTGCGGGATGGTAAAGGATGACAATCACCGCACGCGGGGCTTATATTTTCATAATCGGGAGCTGCCGATCGGGAAGGACAGCGAGGGCTTTAAGCTGATCACGCGCATTCAGGATGAGGCGCACCGGTTTGCTATTGAATACCATCGCTCCATACGAAGCAAAAGTCAGGTACATTCGGTATTGGACGAGATACCCGGCGTCGGCCCCGAACGAAGAAAAGCGCTCATGCGTAAGTTCCGCTCCATCGAGGAGGTGCGAAACGCCACGAAGGAGGAGCTTTCGGCGCTTCCGGAAATCCCGGAACATGTGGCGCAGCAGATTGTAGAATTTTTTAAGGAACAAAAGAAATAACCGCGAAAATTTTTTTACCAATAAGAGGAAATGTGTTATACTGAAAAGAAATGTAACAAATGCGGTGCATTCGTTACATTCCCTGCGCGTAAGAATGGAGATTAGCATGAAAATGTATGAGGAGGGAGTACATGGCAAGCTTAAGTTTAACTAGGATCATCGAGAAAGAAAAACTGGAGAATCTGACGCCGGATATCGATATTTCCAAAATCAAGATCACCCAGCCGGATATTAACCGTCCGGCGCTGCAGCTTGCGGGATACTTTGAGCACTTTGAAGCGACCCGCTTACAGATCATCGGTTTTGTGGAATATACCTATATGCAGTCGTTAGAGCCGGATCAAAAGCGGGAAGTGTTCGAGCAACTGCTGAATCATCATATTCCTGCGATTGTGTTTTGCCGCGAGTTGGAACCCGACCCGCTGTTTTTGGAGATTGCGGTTTCTCACAATATTCCGATTTTAATGACGAAAAAAGCGACCTCGGCATTTATGGCGGAGATCATCCGGTGGATGAACGTGAAGCTGGCGCCGATGATCTCGGTGCATGGCGTACTGGTTGACGTTTACGGCGAGGGTGTGCTGATCACGGGTGAGAGCGGCATCGGTAAATCGGAGGCGGCGTTGGAGCTGATCAAAAGAGGACATCGTCTGGTCACGGACGATGTGGTGGAGATCCGCAAGGTCAGCGAGGATACGCTGATCGGAACCGCGCCGGATATTACGAAGCACTTTATTGAGCTGCGCGGTATCGGCATCATTGACGTCAAGACGCTGTTCGGTGTGTCGAGCGTCAAGGATACACAGAATATCGATCTGGTCATCCGGCTGGAGGACTGGGATAAGGATAAAGAGTATGACCGCCTCGGTTTGGAGGAGGAATATACGGAATATCTCGGAAACAAGGTTGTCTGCCATAACATTCCGATCCGGCCGGGACGAAATCTGGCGATCATCTGCGAGTCGGCAGCGGTCAACCACCGTCAGAAGAAGATGGGTTACAACGCAGCGCAGGAATTATATCAGCGTGTGCAGAATTCGCTGGCTAAGCGGCGTGAGGAAGAAGATGCATAAAAAAGAGTGGCGCAAAGCGCCAATCTTTCGAAGAAATACCTCCGGTATTTCTTTTGTAAGGCAATTTTTCCGGGACCGCGGAAATTCCGGTAGGTCAAGTGAAGTGTAATAGAAAGAGTGTGGCAGAGAGGAGAGAGAAGGTATGGCAAAGGCGATATTCGGAGTGGATCTTGGCGGAACAACGGTCAAGCTCGGCTTATTTGATACGGAGGGGAATGCACTTGATAAGTGGGAGATTCCCACAAGAAAAGAGGAAAACGGAAAAAATATCCTGCCCGATATTGCACAGTCCGTCAAAGAAAAAATGAGTGAAAAAGGGTATGCCGGATCAGACGTTGCGGGGATCGGCATCGGGGTTCCCGGACCGGTGGACAGCGCTGGGACGATCTATAAAGCGGCAAACTTAGGCTGGGGCGTAATGAACATAAACGACGAGTTGGGGGCTTTGACAGGCTTAACGGTCAAGGCGGGCAATGACGCGAACGTGGCTGCGCTCGGAGAAATGTGGAAGGGCGGCGGACAGGGATACCGTAACATGGTGGCGGTCACGCTCGGCACGGGCGTCGGCGGCGGCATCATTGTGGACGGACAGCTCCTTGCAGGCGCGACGGGCGCAGGCGGAGAGATCGGACATATTCATGTGAATGATGAGGAAGAGGATGCATGCGGATGCGGCAATCACGGGTGTCTGGAGCAATATGCATCGGCGACCGGTGTTGTGCGTCTGGCGAAGAAGGCGCTTGCCGAAAGCGACAGGGATAGTGTCTTACGGAGCGGGGAGCTTTCCGCAAAGTCGGTGTTTGACGCAGTGAAGGCGGGCGATGCGCTTGCGATGGAGGTTGCCGAAAAATTTGGTGAGTATCTCGGCAAGGGACTCGCCTCGGTTGCATGTGTTGTGAATCCGGAGATTTTTGTCATTGGGGGCGGCGTGTCGAAGGCAGGACCGGTTCTGTTGGATTATATTGAGAAATATTATAAGCCTTACGTGTTCCATGGCAGCAGGGATGCGAAATTTGCGCTGGCGACACTCGGAAACGACGCGGGGATTTACGGCGCGGCAAGGCTGGTGCTCTCGTAGGACTGATAAAAGCCCTGCGCGCATACAATGAGGTAAAACGATCAAGGAAAAGCACAAATTGTGCGGACGCCCGAATTTACGGGCGGTTGGCATCATGGAGGAGCAGAGTGACAGAAACAGTGGAACGTTTTATCCGGCAGCTTGTAGCGCCGGAGCATTTGTTACAGGAAGAACCAATGGCAAAGCACACGACCTTTCGGGTCGGCGGAGCGGCGGATATATTGATACGGATACAGAGCGAGGAACAGCTTACAAAGCTGGCAGCCTATTTGGGGCAGCTCCATCAGCCGTATCTGGTGATCGGAAACGGCAGTAATCTATTAGTCAGCGACAGGGGGTATCACGGCGTGGTGCTCCAGATCGGCGACGGCATGAACGCTGTGACGGTGGACGGAGAGCGCATGTGTGTGCAGGCGGGCGCGCTTTTATCGAGCGTGGCGTCGCAGGCCGCGCAGCATGGGTTAGGCGGGCTGGAATTTGCGGCGGGAATTCCCGGCAGCATGGGCGGAGCCATCGTGATGAATGCGGGCGCTTATGAGGGGGAAATGAGCCAGATCGTCGAGAGTGTAACGGTGTTAAACGAGCAGGGAGAGCGGATGGTGCTTGACTGTGATACGATGGAATTCGGTTATCGCACAAGCATTATCAGAAACAGGCCGTTCATCGTGGTGGAGACCGTGCTGCGTCTGCATAAAGGAGACGAGCAGGAGATCCGGGCACGGATGGAGGATTTTAATGCCAAAAGACGCGCCAAACAGCCGCTTGAATATGCAAGCGCGGGAAGCACGTTTAAGCGTCCTGAAGGCTACTATGCGGGAAAGCTGATCATGGACGCGGGGCTGCGCGGGTATCGGATCGGCGGCGCGCAGGTTTCGGAAAAGCATTGCGGCTTTATCATTAATGTCGGCAATGCGTCGGCTCAGGATATTTATGAGTTGATCGCAGAGGTACAGGAAAAGGTGAAGCAGCGGTTTCATGTGGAACTGGAACCGGAAGTGATACGGATAGGTGACTTTTTATGAAATTTGTGATTGTGACAGGTATGAGCGGTGGCGGAAAGAGGACGGCATTAAAAATGCTGGAGGATATTGGCTTTTATTGCGTTGACAATCTTCCTGTAGCATTGATCGGCAAATTTGTGGAGCTGATCGTAACGCCCAATAGCGAGGTGACAAAGGTTGCGCTCGGTATTGATGTGCGCGCCGGACAGTCCTTTGATGAGCTTGCGGATATTCTGAACGGTATCAAAGAGGCAGGCTATGCCTACGATATGCTTTATATGGAGGCAAGCGATGCGGTGCTGCTCAAACGTTATAAGGAAAGCAGGCGGATGCATCCGCTCGCGCCGGAGGGACGTGTGGAGGAGGGCATTCACAAGGAGCGCGCGATCCTAAAGCCGATCCGCGAAATTTCCGATTACGTCATTGACACGTCGAAGCTGCTCACACGGGAACTGAAGGAAGAATTAGACCGTATTTTTATCGGAAATGAAGCGTACAATAGCCTTATTGTCAGTATTTTATCGTTTGGCTTTAAGTATGGGATTCCCGCGGATGCGGATCTTGTGTTTGACGTGCGTTTTTTACCGAATCCCTTTTATATTGACGAGCTGAAGCACCAGACCGGTCAGGATCAGGCTGTGCAGGACTATGTAAAATCCTTTCCTGAGACAGAGGAGTTCATGGAAAAGCTGACCGATATGATCCGCTTTTTGATACCGAACTATGTCAAGGAAGGAAAATATCAGCTGGTGATCGCGATTGGCTGCACAGGAGGAAAGCATCGCAGCGTTACGCTTGCGAACGAACTTTACAAACGGCTGAAGGATCAGGGCGAGTACGGGCTGACGATCGGACATCGCGACATCGGGCAGGGGGTATAAATGTCTTTTTCGGGAGAGGTCAAGGAGGAGCTTGCGCGGCATGTCGGGCAGGCGAGGCATTGTCAGATTGCTGAGCTGGCGGCAATTTTAGCCTGCTGCGCAGGGTGCGGCGAGGGGGAAAACGGTGCGCGCAGACTGGAAATTCGCACAGAAAACAGCGCAGTAGTAAGAAAATGCTTTACATTATTGAAAAAAACATTTAATATAGATACGGATATTTTCGAAAAAACATATGCAGCGCAGGAAAACGTAGGGATTTACCAGCTGGTTTTGGAGGGTGCGGACGCAGAGCGTGTGTGTTCGGCGTGCAGGCTGACAACGCGTCACGGACAAGTGTCGCCGCTTCTTTTGAAGAATGCCTGCTGCAGGAGATCGTATCTGCGTGGGATCTATTTGTCGATCGGTTCCATGAGCAATCCGAAAAGAAGCTATCACTTGGAATTTGTCTGTGTCGATATGCCGCAGGCGGAACAGTTATGCGGGGTGCTTGCGGATTTTGAACTGGAGGCAAAGATTACCCGCCGGAAACGGTACTATGTGGTTTACATGAAAGAGGGTGCGGGCATCGTCGATCTTCTCAACATCATGGAAGCGCATGTCGCGCTGATGGAGCTGGAGAATCTCCGTATTCTGAAGGACATCAGCAACCATGTGAACCGTAGGGTGAACTGTGAAGCTGCAAACATTGTGAAGACTGTCAATGCGGCAAGCAGGCAGGTAGAGGACATTAAACTGATACAGGAGAAACGGGGGCTTTCTTCTCTGCCGGAAAATCTGCAAAGGACAGCACAGCTTCGTTTGGAGTGGCCGGACGCGACGCTTGGCGAGCTGGCGCAAAAAATGACGCCGCCGATCGGAAAATCGGGGATGAACCATCGGCTGCGAAAGCTCTCGGAAATCGCGGAGGAGCTTAGAGCGTCCATGCCGACATGAGAGAAACGGGTATAGGGGAAATCTGTAAGGTAAAAGGGATTTGTAAGGAGCAGGAAAAGAGGAGAGGCTATGAAAAAGGAAACAATGTCGATTCAACTGGCAAATGGTCTGGAGGCAAGACCGATTGCCGTATTGGTGCAGATCGCAAGTCAGTTCGAGAGTAAGATCTACCTTGAGGCAGAGGGAAAGAGAGTCAATGCAAAGAGCATCATGGGAATGATGAGTCTCGGAATGGATGTAGGAGAGAGTGTGACGATCGAGGCCGACGGGGAAGATGAAAATGCGGCGGTTGCCAAGCTTGCGGATTTCCTGAGCGGTAAGGACGTGAAATAGGATAGAATCAAGGGCTGCCGCAGGGCGGCTCTTTTCAAACAATCGTAATTTTTGAGGATACGGATATGAAAAAAAAGGCGTTGTTTATTTTTAATCCGCATGCCGGAAAAGGGCAGATCAAATCAAGGCTGTTAGATGTTGTGGATGCGTTGACAAAGGATGGCTATGATGTAACGGTGCATCCCACGCAGAGCAGGGGGGATGCGGTGACCGTTGTTTCCGAGAACGAGGGACTGTATGATCTGTGCGTCTGCTCGGGCGGGGACGGTACCTTGGACGAAGTCGTGACGGGAATGATGCAGAACGAAGTACGCGTTCCCATCGGTTATATTCCGACCGGTTCCACCAATGATTTTGCGAACAGCTTAAAACTTCCGAAAAAAGCGATGCCGGCGGTGGAGACCGCTGTGCGGGGCAGGGCGTTTTTGTGTGACATCGGAAGATTCAACGAGGACGTGTTTGTCTATATTGCGGCGTTCGGGCTGTTTACGGATGTGTCTTATGAGACGAAGCAGGAAGTGAAAAATGTATTGGGGCATATGGCGTATATTTTGGAGGGCATGAAGCGGCTCTCCTCCATCAAATCCTATCAAATGACGGTGACGGCGGACGGAAAGCAGATGGAGGGAGATTATCTTTACGGAATGGTGACAAATTCGCATTCCGTGGGAGGATTTCAAAATATTACGGGTAAAAATGTGGAACTGAACGACGGACTTTTTGAGGTTACGCTGATCAAGCGTCCGCGCAATGCCGTGGAGCTGAATCAGATCATGGCGGCGCTCCTGGGGGCGCACTTTGATACGGAGCTGATGAGCAGCTTTAAGGCGGCGGATATTATTTTTGAAACGCAGGAAGCGATACCGTGGACGCTCGACGGGGAGTTTGGCGGAGAGCACCGCAGGGTGAAGGTGCATAACGAGCATCATGCGATTCAGTTTTTGGTGCCATAAAAAAAGACTTTTGCGTCAGCGAAAGTCTTTTTGATATTGACGGACATCTCGTGCAACTTCTCCGCTTAAGGCAAGAAGACAGATCAGATTCGGAACAGCCATGAGCGCGTTTGCAATATTGGAAAAATCCCATACCGGTTCGAGGGCGGCGGTCGCGCCGACATAGGCGGCAAGAGAAAACATCACGCGGTAGAGCATGTTGTACCTGTGCGTCTTCATAAGATATTCCCAAGCTCTTTCTCCGAGATATTCCCATCCTAAGATCGTCGAAAAAGCAAATAAAACAATGCTGATGGAAAGAAAATAAGCGCCGGTATTGCCGAGCCCGCTGCGAAATGCGGCAATCGTGAGCGCGGCGCCTGTGAGTAGCTTTGCATACTCATAAGTGCCGTCCGCATGGAACGTGTAGACGCATCCGTGCGGGCCGCGCCAGCTTCCGGTGAGCGGGATGGGGGAACGCCCTGTTATGTCGCCGGCGGCATTGTCAGATGCAAGTCTTGTCAGCGTGAACGCTGCGTCAGCATAAAATGCGGCGACCGTATCCGGGTCTGTGGCGTTCTTGTTTAACACGAGGGAAAGCGAGGAGCCGTCGTAAGCCGCGATATCATAAACGGCCGAGCGGTCTGCGGACGCGCCGCTGAAAAACAGAAGCTGTCCGGAATGATTTGCGTAGCTGCCGGAATCCACGGTTTCGGTGCTGCCGAGCACGCCGCTGCTCACAATGCACAATCCCGTGATCGTGCATACGATGATCGTGTCCCAAAAGGTGGCGGTCATATTGAGATAGCCCTGACGGACAGGGTGATCGCAGGCAGCGGAGGCGGCGGTGATGGCAGCGGAGCCCATACCGGCTTCGTTGGAAAAGACGCCGCGAGCGACGCCGTAGCGCATGGCGCGCAGCATGGAGGCGGTGACCGTACCAAGAAAGCCGCCCGTAAAGGCAGTGGGGGAGAATGCCATGGTGATGATCCGGACAAGGCTGTCCGGAATATTTCGATAGTGTACAAGTAACACGAGCAGCCCCGCGGCAACATAGAGAACCGCCATGGACGGTACAAGCACGGAGGCGATCTTGGAAATGGATCGGATGCCGCCGACAATGACAAATAAAGTAAGCACGGTCAGGGCGATACCGATCGGGCGAGCCGGAAACGCAAAGGTGTCGCGCAGCGCGTGCGCAATGGAATTTGCCTGCGTCATATTGCCGATGCCGAAGGAGGAGACCGCAGCGGACAGGGCAAAAAGAAACGCCAGTATGGCGCCGGTGCGGCGGCGGGGAAATGCGTTTTTGAGCGTGTACATGGGTCCGCCCACAATGTCGCCTTTCGCATTGCGTTCCCGGTATTTTACGGCAAGCATGCATTCGCTGAATTTGGAGGCGATGCCGAAGGCTGCCGCGATCCACATCCACACAAGCGCGCCGGGACCGCCCAGGACCATTGCAGTCGATACGCCGACGATATTGCCTGTGCCGATGGTTGCAGCGAGCGAGGTCATCAGCGCGGCAAAAGGAGAGATGCCGTCTGCGCCTGCATCTGCTTTGCGTGGGTTTTGCGCGTTCCGTCCCAGTGTATTTTTGATGGCGCTGGGAAGCATGCGCCACGGAAGGAAGCGGGTGCGCACGGTGAGCAGAGCGCCGGTGCCGACAAGCAAAAGCAGCATGCAGGGTCCCCAGACAAATTCATCGATCGTATGCAGAGCATGGGACAGGGTATTCATGATGGACGCGCTTTCTTTTTTTCGATCATTTATACTTATCAAAAAAGAAAGGAAGATATGCAATAAAAATGCCCCATAAAAGGGAGGATGCCAGATAACCTGCGTTATCTGGCACTTATTATGAAAAAGTTTATTTGAAAGTGTGATACTGTCATGTGTTTTATGGTTTAAGTATATCCCCAAAGTATGGATAAAGAATGTTTATGAAATTAATAATCTTTGAATTATAAATGAACAAAATGTGAACACGCGGATTTTGGCGGAAAGAATCTTGCTTTTTTTTCTCGTTTTGCTGTTTTCATTTTGGAAGGAATAGGATATAATAGGTATGACGAAGAGCCAAAGGGCTGTTAAGAAATCATAATAAAGAAAGGGAGAAAGAGTATGCCATTAGTTACAACCACTGAAATGTTTAAGAAAGCATATGAAGGCGGCTATGCGATCGGCGCTTTCAATGTCAACAACATGGAGATCGTGCAGGGTATCACGGAGGCATGTGCGGAGGAGAAGGCGCCTGTTATTTTACAGGTATCCAAGGGCGCTCGCGCTTATGCAAATCACAATTATCTCGTAAAGCTTGTTGAGGCTGCTACGATCTGCTATCCGGAGCTGCCAGTTGCGCTGCATTTGGATCACGGTCCGGATTTTGAGACCTGTAAGTCCTGCATCGACGGCGGTTTTACATCTGTCATGATCGATGCTTCCTCCAAGCCGTTTGAGGAGAATATCGAGATCACCAAGAAGGTCGTAGAGTATGCGCATGAGCACGGCGTTGTTGTTGAGGCTGAGCTCGGTACATTAGCGGGCGTTGAGGATGATGTGCAGGTAGCTGCGGAGGATTCCTCTTATACGCATCCGGAGCAGGTAGAGGAATTCGTATCCAGAACGGGCTGCGATTCCCTTGCGATCGCAATCGGTACAAGCCACGGCGCATACAAGTTTAAGCCGGGTACGAAGCCGCAGCTTCGCTTTGACGTGCTGCATGAGTGCGAGAAGAGAATCCCGGGATTCCCGATCGTACTGCACGGTTCTTCTTCCGTTCCGCAGGAGTATGTGGAGATGGTAAATACCTACGGCGGCGCAATGCCGGGCGCGATCGGCGTGCCGGAGGATCAGCTTCGTGAAGCTGCACGTTCCGCAGTATGTAAGATCAACATTGATTCCGATTTACGTCTTGCAATGACCGGTACGATCCGTAAGTTCTTCGCAGAGCATCCGGACAAGTTCGATCCCCGCGAGTACTTAAAGCCGGCACGTGCGAACATCAAGGAGCTTGTTCGTCATAAGCTGATCGACGTACTTGGCTGCAACGGCAAGGCATAAAAAGAATGCTCCGCATTCTTTTTGGGAGATGCAATCAGCATTTCTTTTGGAAATGTCAGAGACAGGGATGTTAGAATATGTGGTGTAACCTCATTAATGGGGTTACACCCTTTTCTTTTGCTCACATGTAAAAAGGTGTAAATAATCAAGTAAAAAGATTGATAAAAGGTGCAAATTATATTATGTTTACATGTGGAGGATGCAGGACATGGAAAAAAAACGAATGATCCCCGTGATTTTACCGGTTTTGAATCTGCTCCTGATTCTTGTTCTGTTTGTCGGGGGAAAAAAGAATGTGGAGACCCATGTGGAGGATGCGGCGGACGTAAAAGCAGCGTGGCGTGAAGCGGAAGCCGCAGAC
This sequence comes from Lachnospiraceae bacterium, assembly GCA_014804755.1. Lineage (GTDB taxonomy): Bacteria > Bacillota > Clostridia > Lachnospirales > Lachnospiraceae > DLAJ01. The sequence goes on from JAAUZE010000027.1 coordinate 147,358, forward strand.
GGGATGCCGCTGCGGTATGAGAGTCGTTTTTTATTTCGGTCGCAGAACCGCTATTTAGATCATGTGGAATGCATTTTGACAGAGCTGCCGGAGAATGCGTCCGGCGGTCTGCGCGTAGAGATTTATGAGGGTGTGAATTTAAGCGGGGAATGTGTAGCAAGGAACAGTGTGGGGCTTTCTGAGGTCACGGAAGGGGAGTGGCAGAGCATACCGCTTAAGGTATGGCTGTCCCCGTCGAAAACGTATCTTATGCTGATCAGTATTTACAATACGGAGGCGGATCCGGGGCTTGTTTATGTGGACAGCACATTTCCGATCGCGGAGTATATAGAGACGATCCTGCCGGAGGTGTATTTGTCGCAGAAAGGACTGTCTGCGTATCAGTCAGAGCAGTTATCGTTCATGGAAGATATGAATCAGCCGCTGATCGCATATTGTTACGGAAGACAGGTCAGTCCGGTTCTGATATTGGCAACTCTCATGCTGATCATCGGTGTGAATGCTTTTTTGATCTATCAGTGGATAAAACGAGATCATTGCAGATAACGGATACGATAAAGGAAACCGTTTTTATCATGCATACGGACAGCGTAATTATGATCAGGGTCAATTCAGCCTGAGCGTAAAAAGCAGCATGTCCGGGTCTTCGGGACGGGGAACGGGCTGAAACTGCAGTTTTTCGCAGATGCGGAGGGATGCGGCGTTTTCTTTTTGCACACGTATATAAACCTCCGGCAGACCAAGCCTGTCCGCGGCGTAGGTAAGGATCGCGCGGCATACCTCGGTCGCATAGCCCTGATTCTGATATTCCCGCGCGATGACGTAGCCGAGCTCGGCGAAATCTTCTTTTGGCTCAATACCCGCGCGGCCGATGAGCTGTCCGTCAGCCTTGTTGATGACGATCCACATGCCGTACCCGAAAAAACCATAGACATTGTCGATATAATTGCGGATATAAGAACGCTCCGCGGTTTCATCGGCATAGAGCGCCTCGATATAGCTGGTGATAGCGGGATCTGCATAGATTTCATAAAGCCTTGTCACATCTTCGGTCGTGATCTCGCGGACAAGGCAGCGCTCGGTTTCCAATATCGTATAGGGGAGCTGATGCGCCCTGCAAAAAGCAAGCTCGCAGAAAGGCGCGTCCAAGCCGGAAATATCTTCGATCAGATAGCGGACGCCGTCAAAGGAAACATCCCTGTTTTGTTCGTGCAGATATCCGATAACAGCAAAACCGTGCTGCAGGCAGCACTTGGCAATGTCGTTGCGGTCGGTCACAATGAGAAGGGTCTGCGCTAAAGGATGTGTTATTAAGTCAGGCGGGGCGGTAAAACCGCCGCTTTGTGAAGCTGTACGGTCAGATATATCGGGCGGCGTGTCTTTTGACATATCTGTCATAATTTGATTTATGGGAATCCGCTCCGCCTCATAGCCGCTCATCCACAGCTCCATCAGGGTGCGGGAAAGCAGTTCGGCGGAGGACAGCGATTCGATCAGAAATATGATTTTGCGCAGAGTCGTGTGTGTATGCGTGTTCTTCATATAATAAAGTATAGCATGTTTGCTCGTTTCGTGCTATACTGAATAGGCGTTTGACAGTTGCAAATAACATGTGGAAAAGGAGAAATCATATCATGTCACAGAATCCGATCGTAACAATTGAAATGGCGGACGGGAAAGTCATGAAAGCGGAGCTGTATCCCGAGATCGCGCCGAATACCGTCAACAATTTTATCAGCCTGATCAAGAAGGGCTTTTATGACGGCGTGATCTTTCATCGCGTCATCAACGGTTTTATGATTCAGGGCGGCGATCCGGAAGGCACGGGAATGGGCGGACCGGATTATGGAATAAAAGGAGAGTTCAGCCAGAACGGCTTTCAGAATGATCTTAAGCATACCGAGGGCGTGCTTTCCATGGCGCGCTCTATGATGCCGGATTCGGCAGGCTCTCAGTTTTTTATCATGCACAAGACAAGCCCTCACTTGGACGGCGCTTATGCGGCGTTTGGAAAGATCACGGAGGGCATGGAGGTTGTCAATGCGATCGCTGAGACAGCAACGGATTATTCCGACAGGCCGCTTAAAGATCAGGTAATGAAGACGGTTACGGTCGAGACGTTCGGCGTGGAGTATCCGGAACCGGAAAAGTGCTAGAGGATTTGCTTTTTTGATAAAAGGAGTAAGAAGAAATAAAAATGTCGATTCTGTCTATACGCAGGATAGGATTGCTCAACCAAAATTGGGGGAATACTTGAAATGCCAAACGGCATATGCTATAATGCCAGTAGGCAAAATGATGAAAGTGCTCATTCGGCACGCGAAAAGCCCCGGTGTTCCTGCACCGGGGCTTTTCTATTCCGTTGTGGCGGGGTGGCTTATTCCCCAGGCTGACTACCGCTTACTCTTTTCCGTCCAGCCATTTGCATATGTAGTAGGCAACTACACTTGCCAAAACGGAGAGTAAAAATGATGAAAATAAACTCATTCGACACACCCCCTTTCCCTACCTGTCTAGGGGTGGCAGCAGAAACAGTATAGCATATTGAGTGCTTCATTTCCAATGCTTGCTATGTGTATAAATGTTTTTATTCTAAAATGCGAAAAAGCAAATAATAAAAACAGCCTTGGCATAGGAATAAGTATCCTGTGCAGGGGCTGTTTTTTTGCTCATCTGATGACGTTGAGAAAAACAAAAAAACAGATGGAAAAACCATCTTGACTTGCGGCAAAGAGGGGCTTAATCTGTATAGTAACAGAAAGGGGAGGATACATAAAATGGAGCATAAAACGGAAATGAAACCGCCCGTGGAAATACGCTTCCGAAAGGAGCTGGATGCGCTGAAGGCGCTGGATACGGGGAAAAAGCCTTTAAACTGGAAATTGTCACCCAAAGCGGTGCGGACGTTTATTTTGGGAAGCAGAGAACCACTGATCGTGAATGGGGAAGAAATTGTGATCCGGAAAAAATATCTGGGTAACGACGCGCTTGTGGAGCGCTGCATTATTACGCTGGCGGGTAACCGGGGATTAATGCTGGTAGGAGAGCCGGGTACGGCCAAAACCATGCTGTCGGAGCTTTTGTCTGCGGCGATCAGCGGCACCAGCACCAATACGATCCAAGGGACGGCGGGTACCACCGAGGATATGATCAAGTATAGTTGGAATTATGCGCTTTTGCTGGCAAAAGGACCGGTTCGGGAAGCATTGGTCCCATCCCCCTTGTATGTGGGAATGGAGCAGGGGATTCTGACGCGGTTTGAGGAAATTACCCGTACCCCGGCGGAGATTCAGGACAGCCTGATCAGCGTGCTCAGCGACAAGGTGCTGAATGTGCCGGAGCTTGGCGATGAGGGACTTCTTTTTGCAAAAGCAGGATTTAATGTGATCGGAACGGCAAATACGAGGGACAAGGGCGTCAACGAAATGAGCAGCGCCCTAAAGCGCCGTTTTAATTTTGAAACCGTCATGCCTGTCAGGGATGTGGCGCAGGAAAAGCAGATTATTGTCAATGAAGTGGAAGCGCTTGCGCAGGAAAGTCAGATTGATATGCCGGTGGATGAGGATGTGGCGGAGCTCTTAGCGTCTACTTATCATGAGCTCAGAGAAGGCGTCTCCTCCATGGGACATCGTATTGATCGCCCCTCCGCGGTCATGAGTACGGCGGAGGCGGTATCTGTCTACTATCAGACCATGATGACGGCCTACTATTATGGAGATTCCCATATGGATATGGGGTGTCTGGTGCAGAATCTGGTGGGCGCCGTGCAGAAGGAAAATAGTGATGATATGGAAAAGCTGCGCAGTTATTTTCAGACGGTCGTGCGGGATAAAGGCGGAAAAGAGGGCGGCATATGGAACAATTATTACGAGGCAAGAAAGTACCTGCGGTAATTTCGGAAGTACCTGCGGTAATTCTCGAAAAAGCTGCGGTCATTCCTGCGTCGGCGGTCTATGATGTAAGCCGCCCCGTGCTTTATTTTCCGGTGCGTCATCACAGTCCGGCCTGCGCATTTCATCTGAAGCAGGCGATAGAGGCTTATGCGCCCGACTGTATTCTGATCGAAGGACCGCAAAATGCACAGGAAATGGTGCCGGTACTGACACACGAGGATACCAAGGCGCCGATTGCCCTGTATTATTTTTTTAAAGATCAAAAGGGTCTGTTAAGTGAAGAAAAAGAAGACTATAAATGCTATTATCCGTTTCTTGATTACTCCCCGGAGCTTGTAGCCTTAAGAGCGGCAAAGGAGAGGAATATTCCCGCGCTGTTTATCGATCTTCCCTACGGCGAAATTCTATTAGGGACCAAAGAACACAAGGGCATCCGCGCAGAGGGGGAAAAGCAGACATACAATGACGACTATCTGCTCAGCCGCAGCCGGTACATCGAACTTCTCTGTGAAAAGAGCGGGCTTCGAAGCTTTGACGAGCTGTGGGAGAAATATTTTGAGATCGGGGGTCTTTATCAAAAGACGGAGGATTTTGTCAGTCAAATGCTTTTTTACTGCGGGCTGACAAGAAGTCATACACCCCGTGAGGAAATGGAGGCGGACGGATGCCTTCTGCGGGAGCGGTTTATGGCGAAACAGATTGCGGAGGCTTCCGAGAGGTATGGGCGGATTTTAGTGGTGACCGGAGGATTTCATACCGGAGGATTAACAGAACTGTTAATGCAGAAGAAAGAGAAGCTTGTCTATACGGGGGAACAGGTAAAGCTCCACGGACTGACTGCAGAAGAGCAGGGAGTTTACCCGTTAGCGTATTCCATGGAGGCCGCCGATGCGCTCAATGGTTATGCCAGCGGGATGCAGTCCCCGGGTTTCTATGAACGGGTGTGGACCGAGCTTTCGGAAAAAGGGGCACCAAATGGAATATACGGGGGCGCGGTGCTTCATCAATTGGTGAGTGCGGGAAGGCGTGCGAGAAAGAAGAAGGAAATGCTCTCTTCCTATGATGTGATCTGTGCCCTCTCCATGGCAAAGGGGCTGGCGGCGCTCAGAGGAAAGCAGGAGCCGGGGCTGTATGAGCTTCGGGATGCGGCGCTTTCTTCTTTTGTGAAGGGAGAGTGCAGTCCTTCGACGGATCTGCCCCTTCGAATCCTGAAAGAGCTGAATACGGGGGATCAGGTAGGAGCGCTCTGTGCGGATGCGCTTCGTCCGCCGCTTCTTGCGGATTTTGAAGAACAGTGTCGGAAATTCGGCTTTAAGATACAGGTGTCCGCCAAACAGGAAGTAACGCTGGAGCTGTTTACAAAGAAAAAGCATCTTTCCATGAGCCGATTTCTATATCGTATGGATTTTCTGGGGACCGGATTTGCGCAGAGGAAAAAAGGCTCCGATCTGATGAGCAGACGGGATAAAAGCCGGATCAGGGAGGTCTGGAGCTACCAGTTTTCCAGTCATGTTCTGGCAGCGCTTGTGGATGTATCCATGTCCGGGGGAACCGTGGAGGAAGCTTCCAGGTCGCAGTTAAACAGACAATTTGTAAAAAGCAGTACCAGCAAGGAAGCTGCGCTGCTGATGACGCAGAGCTTTTTGATGGGATTTTTGGAAGAGCAGGCAGGGATGGAGGAGCATGTAAAAGAAGTGCTTGCCGAGGACGGGGATTTCTTTTCGCTGGCCGAGGGCTTTTCCCATCTGAAAATGCTTTTTGAATTAAAAGAGCTCTATCAGGTGGAGGATTCCTCTAAGCTTCAAGAGCTGCTTGCTATCTGCTTTCAGAAAATCGTGCAGCTCCTGCCCTCCATGGCGCAGGTGAAAGAAGAACAGATGCAGAAATGTATGGAGAGCTGCCTGTCCCTCTATCAGATGACCGGAAAGAAGGGGTTTGAACATTTTCATCCGGTTCTTATGGATTCTTTTTTGCGGCTTTTGGAGAGAGATCATGTACAGCCCGGACTGGAGGGAGCCGTGCTGGGGCTTTTATACGGCTATGACAGCCGGTACGACGACCGGATACAGGAGACGGCCGCAGGCTATCTGCAGGGGACGGAAGAAATGCAGATGAACAGCGCGGCATTTTTGCGGGGGCTGTTCTATACGGCAAGGGATTTTGTGTTTGTTCGGGAGAGCTTTCTTACCATGATCGACGGACTGCTCGCAAAGCTTTCCGCGGAGGCGTTTATGAAACTGCTGCCGGAGCTTCGTCAGGCATTCGGATATTTTACTCCGCTTGAGACCGACCGGCTCGCGGGAAAAGCGGCAGCGCTCCACGGAGTCAAAAAACAGGAGCTTTTAAAGGGCAGAATTGTTTCGGCCTTTGAATATGAATATGGGGAGACATTGAATGCCTATGCCGTGAAGCGGATGGGGGAAAACGGATGATGGGAAATGAATGGAATGGGGATACCGGCCAATTAAACAGATGGCGGCTGATTCTGGGCGGTTACGCAAAGAAGCAGTTGGATTTTACGGACGGAGCGGCACTGGAAAACGGCATTTCCTGTATGGACTTGGAGGAGGCGCTGGATTTTCTTTATAACAGAGAGCAGGGAGAGGACGTGCGGAGAGAGGGCGGAACAGGAGGAAGCCATCTGACCGCGGCCACATGGATCACCCGCATCAGGAAGCTGTTTCCGAAGGAAACCGTTGAGATTCTGGAGCGTCATGCCTTGGACCGCTATGGAATGACGGAGCTTCTTACGGATAAAGAAGTATTAGAAAAACTGGAACCAAATCAGGAGCTTTTGAAAACCATTTTACAATTAAAGCATCTGATGAAGGGCGAGGTGCTGGATACGGCGCGCCGAATCGTAAAAAAGGTGGCGGAGGAAATCGCTGAGAAGTTAAACCGGGATCTGAAGCGTTCTCTTCTCGGAAAGATTGACCGGAATGCGAGCAGCCCGATTCCTTCCATGCGCAATCTGGACATACGGAAGACCATCCGCAAAAATATGAAGCATTATGACACGGAAAACCAGAGACTTTTGATCGAGCAGGTGTATTTTAACAGCAGGACCAGACGCTACAGCAAGTGGAGAGTCATCATCGCCGTGGATGAAAGCGGTTCCATGCTGGATTCCGTCATTCACAGTGCAGTCATGGCCGGCATCTTTGCAAAGCTCCCGATGCTGGATACGCGGCTTGTGATTTTTGATACGCAGGTAGTGGACCTGAGCGCCCATCTGGAGGATCCGGTGGCGACATTGATGAGCATTCAGCTCGGCGGAGGCACTTACATCGCGGGAGCGCTGCAGTATTGCGAGACGTTGATCGAAAATCCCCACAGGACCATGGTCGTGTTAGTTTCCGACCTGTGTGAGGGAGGCGGCATTCAGGGACTTCTCGGAACCAGCCGGGGAATCATCGAGAGCGGGGCGAAATTAATCTGCCTGACTGCTCTGGATATGGACGCAAATCCGGTCTATGACAGACATACGGCACAGCGCCTTGCGGATCTGGGCGCGCATGTGGGCGCTATGACGCCGGAAGCTCTGGGGGACTTTATGGGAAAGATCATGAACGGCTGATCAAAAGTCCGCCGGTGCGGGTTACAGCCAAAAGGAGCAGTGCATGGATACTTTGACGGATTTGATAGAAAAGGTGGACGATGATTACCTGATCGGTCTGAGCAATAAAGGAACGCTAAAGCGCGCCTACAAGGATTTGGAGCAGGAAAATCCCGTTTTGACAAGACAGGGGGAAGAAGCGCAGGTTGCAGCGCAGATTGTGCTGAAAGAGGAAACCTGCGTGCTGCGCGTACCTTTGGGAGAAAGCAGCTGCAGCTGTCCCTCACAAAGCATCTGCAGGCATATCATAACGGCGATTTTGTGGATGAAGAAAGAAGTGTTGCTCGGGGAGACAAAAGGAGATGCTGCGGAAGCGGAGTTGGAAGCGCAAAAAGAGGATGCTGAGAAAGCGTCGTCCGGAGAGGCAAATCCCGATGACAGAAAAAAAACAGAATTATTGGAGTTATCGAAGGAACGCATGATACGTGCCTGCGGCAGCAGGCATTTAAACGTCTTCCTCGCCAATATCAGACAAGGAGCGCTTCCGCCGATAGAAGAGAGCTCCATTGTTACGGTGAAGCTGCCGTGGGAAAATGTGGTTGTAAAGCTATTAGAGCCTTTCGCATATTCCACCTGCAGCTGCCACAGTAAAGAACTGTGTACCCACAAAGCGCAGGCAGTGCTCGCTTATCAGATTGAAAAAGGAAAAATAGCACCTGATGAACTAGACGTATATAAGGAGACCGAAAATTCATGGGACGAAAATCTGGTAAAACAGGCCTGCGGCAATTTGTGTGAAGAACTCTGTGATCAAATCTGTACGGGGCTGTCGAGGCTGTCGCCGGAAGTTTCGGAGAGTCTGGAACGTCTGGCCGTGATCACACACCGCGCGGGGCTGCCGGTTCTGGAAAGCGGACTAAGGGAAGCGGCCGCTTACTATCAGCAGTATTTTTCGCGTTCTGCAGCATTTGCATGTGAGACGCTTTTCAAAAAAATACTGATTCTTTACCGGAAGGCACAGGATCTTATGAGAGCCGGAAATCAGGAGGAGATCCGCGCGCTTGCGGGAACCTTTCGGGATACTTATGAGCCGGTGGGACGGCTGCATCTGATGGGTATGGGCGGAAGATCCTTTCAGAGCAAGACCGGATATGAGGGAGAAATCTATTATTTTCTTGAAACGGGAGAGAAAAAATGGTATACATGGACTGATGCTCGGCCGGTTTTCTATGAGGGGACCCGCAGGAGGCCGCCTGCAGGCTCGGAGAATGCCGCCGCGCCCTGGGGCTTAAACTGCAATCGGGAACAGATGCAGAAGCTGGAATTTGATCTACATAATGCGAAAGCCGCATCCGGCGGGCGGCTGTCGGTGAGTCAGGAGACAAAGGGCGAGATCACAGGCGCAGGAAGCATCGATTCAGAAGAAGTAAACAGCATGATCGTGTGGAATTATGAAACGCTTCTGAAAAGCTGTTTCGGACGTGGAGCAGGGGAATTTGATACAGAATCCGAAACGGAAGAGCAGGCGGAAGGAATGAACAGGACAACGGGCAGACGGGAGCGCCTTGCGCTGGTGGGAGCAGTCAGATGGGGGGAGACATCCTTTGATACGGTTTCCCAGCGTTTTTCATGGAGCATGTATGACGAGGCAGGAAGAAAGCTGTATATTTCTCTGAAATATACGAAGGAGGAGCGTCTGACCATCAACCTTCTGGAACGTCTGGAACAGCGCCTTCGAAATCGTACGCAGGGAAGCATTGTATTTTTCGGCTCTTTATATATGGATGAGGAGAGCAGGCTGTGCCTGTATCCGATTGAATTCTTTTTGAAAGAAGACCCGATAGAGAGTCTGTCAAAAACGAAAGAACATGCGGATGGGAACAAAACGGTGTCCGCAGAGATTTTGCGTACCATGGATCAGTATGTTCGGGAAGCTGCAAAACAGCTTTCGGATCTGTTTGTCAGCGGGCTCTATTCGTTACAGGAGGAAACGATCTCACAATTATCCGCCGTTTCCGAGGACGGAGAGCGTCTCGGACTGCATCAGGCGGGTGCGGAGTTTGCCTGCATCGCCGGGCTTCTGAAGGAAAAGCGGCACCGCATGGAATTTTCGCCGGAGCCGGTCATTCATGCGCTTGCAAACCTGAGCGCCTATATCAGCGCCTGCCTCGAAAAGCTTTCCTATGACACCGCGCTCCTTGCCATGAACGACACGGAAGACATAAATACAATAGGCAAATGAGAAATGCATGCACATCCCAACACTTTATTATGGGTTTTGCAATTGCCTATACAGATACAAATCAAAAAGGGGGTATTACACAATGAATTTAAGCGAAGAGCGAAACTATCAAAAACGAATGGATACGCTGGACCTGATGGGGCTGTCCGAACAAAATAGGATTCTTGCGGAACAATATCTGGACATGACCGGGCCGGAAAACAGAGAGCTTCTTGAGAAGGCGGAGCATCAGGATTTCTCTGGATTGGATCAGGAGAAAAGGCGGAAATGTAACGAGTATGCGGAGCATTTAAGGAAACGGGGACGAATGGATGAAGTGGGCCGCTTTGTGCGGTTTGCGGCGGCAGTCGGAGGCTCAACAGCCTATTATGTGCTTCTTACCTATGGGTGGAATCTGAATGCCTATCAGGAATTTTTGACAAGGGAGCAGACGGCGGCCATGCGTGCAGAGGGAGTCGTGTGGAACAGCTATGCGTTGAAAAATGCCGTATCAGGCGTCGATCAGAAAAACCCGAAGGTATTAAGTGACGCTATGAACCTGTGCTATCATAAGAGCGATAACGCAAGGGTGCTGCTGGCGGGGATCAGCCTGTACCATACAAGAGCCGAGAAAGCGCAGGGAGGATTTTTAAAGGCACTGTTTTCCAAAGGAACGCCTGAAGAAGGCGTGCAGGATGCTGTCAAATGTGTGGAAAATAATCTGATCGGCAGTATCCATAATCTTTTTGTGGGAGCAGCGCCAACGGATGCGGAAATTCAAAAGCTTCAGTCCTATGTGCGGGACGGGAAAGTGAATGAGCCGTTTCCGCAGGAGCTGTATGACATTCTGCGCGGAAAACAGGTATCCGAGTATCTGGAAACGCTGCTTGCCGGCGTGGCCTTTCTTGCGATCGAGCATTCTTCAAAATGTGTTTCGTTTCTCTGTCTGACAGCGGCAATGGATGCACAGATCAATCGGGATACAACCCTTGATATTTGTATGAAAATCGGTGACAGGGTATGGTTTTTTGACCATATCGGGGAGCTGGAGAATCTGCTTCCTATCAAAAAGGAAAGCTATGTGCTCTGGTGCCTGAGGCAAAAGGCTGACGCACCGTTACGGCGTATGATCCAAAATCACCCGGAGGTCATCAAACAGGTAATCTCCCGATTATCCACCGATGACTATCAGAATCTGTTAAAAAAGGCAGAGGCGGCGAACCCGCAGCTGTATCGGGAAATGAGCTTATCAAGCGATGGGGAATTCCGTATGAAGCTGGCGGAGGAGCTCGTCGGCCGTATCAATAAAGGAAAGGTCGAGGCGAAACAGTATTTGTTGGGTGAAGGAACTCTGGATGCGCTGTATCCCTTTGTGGAGGAATGGCGGGGCGGATATGATTATGATTCCAACCGCTGTGGAAAGATCCGCATGCTGAAGAGTAACAGCAAGGAGCAGCAGATGTACCGCCGGGCCGTGGTCTTGGAAGGACTGGGCATGAAGTCGCAGTATTTCAGATCGTATTGGTATGATGGTTCTAATTCAGTGGATAAACAGGAGATCATGGACATCCTAAAGATTTATGGGGAAGAACAACTTCCTTTTTCCTACCAGATGGATTCGCTGGGAGCGATCTACGATGGCTTTTATTCCGAAAAGAGCAAGGTGGCATACATGGACGAATGTGTGTCGGTGCTGCGCATGAAAAAACCGGAATGGGGCGGAGAGTTTGCGGCCGCTGCGAAAGAAGGCTCCGCGCTTGTCCGTTATTTATGCATCCGCGTACTGGATGATTTCTGGCAGGAGTACAGCGAGGTCTTGTTATCCTGTGCTATGGACAGCTCGAAACAGGTACGGGAGCTTTTGGAGGCGGTCTATGTCAGCCACAAGGAATGGGAGCCGCAGATCAAGGCCATGCTGAGTTCCAAGAAATCGCAGGAGCGTGAGATGTCCGTATTGGTATTGAAAAAATGGGGTGCATCCTCCTATCGCGATGCATTCGAAGCGGCGCTTGCCGTCGAGAAGAGTAAAAAAATAAAAGAGCTGCTGCAAAACTGTCTCGGTATTGAAGGCGATGAAGAGGCAGAACAGGCAGGGGAGCAGACCAACGGAGAGCTTGCAAAGGCAATATTGAAGGGCGGAAAGAAACGGAAAGTAGCGTGGGTGTTTGAAACGGGAGCGCCGTTTACGGAGGTACACAAGCTGGACGGCACGCCGGCCTCCGAGGACGATCTGGCAGCGGTTCTTGTGGCCTATGCGGATATGACAATACCGGGTGTGAGCAAAGACGCGGCAAAGCTTGCCGCGGATCTGAATGCAAAAGAGCTGGCCTTTTATATGGGGATGCTGTTTAACAAGTGGCTGGAAAACGGAGCCGAATCAAAAAAGAAATGGGTGCTGTATGCGACGTCCATCCATGGCGGGGATGAGATCGTGCCTGTTCTGCATGCACAGATCAAAGATTGGGCGGAGGCGTCAAGAGGAGCGATCGCGGCTGACGCAGTCAAGGCGCTCTCCGTAAACGGCAGCCCGACTGCGCTGTTGATCGTGGATCAGATTTCGCGAAAATTCAAACATCGTCAGGTACGAAATGCGGCAGCGGACGCACTGACCTATGCCGCAAAAGAACTGGGTATCACAAGGGCGGAGCTTGAGGATCGCATTGTACCGAATCTGGGCTTTAATGAGCGGATGGAGCAGACCTTTGACTATGGAACCCGGAGCTTTAAGGTGACGCTGACAGCCGCGCTGGAGCTTCAAGTGTACGATGAGGACGGCAAGAAGGTAAAGAGTCTGCCTGCTCCCGGCAAAAAGGATGATCCTGAAAAATCCAAAGCGGCAAGCGATGCCTATAAGCTGTTGAAAAAGCAGTTAAAGGCCGTCGTGACCAATCAGAAGCTTCGTCTGGAGCAGGCGCTCAGCGCGGAACGTCTGTGGAAGGCAGAGCAGTGGAAGGAGCTGTTTGTAAAAAATCCGGTGATGCACCAGTTTGCGATCGGCTTAATCTGGGGCGTCTATGCGGACGGTGCGCTTACAAGTACCTTCCGCTATATGGAAGACGGAAGCTTCAACACCATGGATGAGGATGAGTATGAGCTGCCGGAGGATGCCATGATCGGTCTGGTGCATCCCATTGAGCTTGACGAAGAGAGTCTGAAAACATGGAAGGAGCAATTATCCGACTATGAGGTGACCCAGCCCATCGAACAGCTGGAGCGTCCTATTTACCGGATCACGGAGGAGGAGAAGAAGCAGAAGGAGCTCACCCGTTTCGGCGGTAAGCTGCTGAACGGCTTATCCTTGTCCGGCAAGCTCCAGAGTCAGGGCTGGTACAGAGGAAGCGTACAGGATGCCGGCGGATATTACGATTTCTACAGAGAGGACGGAAATGTGGGTGTTGACCTGGAATTCTCCGGCAGCTTTGTGGGAGGTGAAAACGATGAAGTGACCGTCTACAGCGCAAAATTCTATAAAGCGCGTACGGTGGAGCGCGGCAGCTATGTCTATGACATGGTAAAGGAGGAGAACCAATATGCACTCTCCGAAGTAAGTCCCAGATATTTCAGTGAAATCGTTTTGCAGCTTACAAAGGCTACCGCATCCAGCCAGGAACAGCTTCCTTATCCGGAGTGTAAAAAGAACCAATAAAGACGAGTGGGAAATGGCCGGGAACAGAAGAAGGGTAACATACAAAAAATCCAATGTGATCCTTTTCGGAACACATTGGATTTTTTGCTACACTTTTTTAGTCAATTCTTTCACTGTCAAATTTGGCTGTGGCACTTGAATTACTTGTTTTGGAGGTTTAGCTTAAATTCTTCTTCCGCCCGTTCTATACGAGCCTGTATCTCCTCCACTGAAGGTAACTGCTTTTCTATTTCTTTCATTTTCACTTTGTCGTATGTTGCGACGCCCATCGGGGTCCGGATTCCTTGAAATGCCCATTGAACTTCCGTCTGGTTCATATTCTTGCAGATCAGGAGTCCTATTGTCGGATTTTCATCATGCGTTTTCATCAATTCGTCTACCGCATTGACATAGAAGTTTAATTTGCCTGCAAATTCCGGCTCAAATGATTTTACTTTCAATTCAACCACGATATAACACTTTAAGGGGATATGATAAAACAGCATATCGATTTTTCTTGCTTTTCCGGCAACAATTATTTCCTTTTGCCTTCCGACAAATGCAAAGCCTTTTCCCAGTTCCAGCAAGAACTGTGTTATGTTTTTCTCCAGAGCATCTTCTAAATCCTCTTCGGCATAATCGGGAGGCAAAGTAATAAATCCTAAATCATAGGTTTCTTTTGTTATAGCTTGGGCAAGTTTGCTCTGAACACTGGGCAGCTGTGTATCAAAATTACTGATGGCACCGCCCGATTTCCCATAGTAGTCTGATTCAATGTAGTTTATCAGGGTGCTGCGGCTCCATCCTTCTGTTGCAATCTTTTTAATGTAAAACGCCGCTTCTTCGGCAGATCTACATTTTGTAATGATTTGAATATGATGTCCCCACGGAACAAATGCAAAAATCTTTGGAAATTCCATTTCTCCAACAACTTGTTGGAGTTTTAAATGTTGTAAAACATTTCCAGTTTTGGATTTTATTTCAGTAGTATCCATTTCGCCAACAAGCAGTTGAAGTTTTTCGTAATTGCTGGAATAAAATAAAAACCATTTTTTCATGTTCCAAAGATTTGTTGTGCTAAAGCCTTTGGCATGGGGAAATTCATTTTGCATATCAAGACTCACTTGCTCCACTATTCCAGTGCCCCATTTTTCCTCCGCTTTTCTTGTTACCAAATCCTTTCCAAGCAGCCAATTAAAGAGTAACTGCTCTGAATTAACCTTCACCGCAGCCTTGATCTGAGTATTTCTATATCGTTCTTTGATTTCATGTATCCATTGTGTATATTCTGAATCCAAATGAATATCATGAGATTTCACAATGATAGGTTCTTTGTTCATATATTGACCTCGTTTCATCCGAGACTTTGCGGGCATCATTAAGTTGTTAAATACGTTGTCTGCTCATTATATCAAATCTCAGTTACCCACTCAACCATAAAAAGGACCTGTTTTTATCCTTGCAAGCAAAAAGGAACAAAAGCTTATTCGCCCTTCTCCCTATTTTGAATATCTAACAACTGGTCAATCTGTTTTAAAATATAATCCTGATATTCTGGTTTTAATTCTTTAAAAGCAGCAGAAGCCATTTCGATTAATTGATCCTGCTTTTCTTCAAACATATTGCCTTCACCAGTCTTTAACCAGCTTTCCCTCACATGAAAAGTAAAACAGATCAACTTGACAAGCCGGTCGTTCACATGATTGTGTTCAAGTTCTATGCCGGCAATATAGCCGTTCGATATAGACAAAGCCTTTGCAAATTTAGCTTGCGAAAGGTTTAAGGATTGTCGTACCTGTTTAACACGTTGATTGATCGACATGAGACAACCTCCGTTTCATAATAAATATACAATAGCATATCGTTACTCACATTACAAGTAAAACATAGAGAAATGTAACTTGACACACTCACATAACAATGATATGATACTCGTATATTGAGTACGAAAGAAGGAAGGACGCTCATGGATCAAGTTGTGGAAATAAAGGACTTTATTGAAAAATTCCAAAAACTAAGCGCAGAAAACCAAAAGTATATCGCTGCAATACAGCAGGCGCTCATATTTGCACAATCCAGCGAAGAAAAGCGACGAATGGAATACGATAGAGCAACATAGAGAAGTTTATGACAAAATACTGTAATATTTGAGCATATGAAAAAAGGAAATCGCGTAACGAAGGAAAGAGAGAATTATAGAAATGATAAAGGCAGAAATGATGGCATCATACATCCATAATATTCCGAAAAATGCCAGAAATGCGTTTTGTTCAAGTATCGTATTTGGATTAATTGCCCATCTTTATATGTTTACAAACAAGCTTCCTAACTATGATGACCTTACGGGGTTGCGGGTGTATGGGGCCAGTCGTGTGCTTGGCAGATGGTTTCTTTGGATGTTAGGAGAAGTAAGAGAGAGGCTGCTCGGCAATTATAGTATGCCATGGCTTAACGGGATGTTTTATATTTTTTGTATTGCCATGGTGTCGGCGCTAACAGTACATCTCCTGAATATCAGGGATAGAGTATTGAGTGCGCTGATAGGCGGGATCATGGTGTCGTTTGCGCCTGTTATGGGGACCGCTTTTTTTATGTTCACGGCACCTTTTTATGGAGTTGCGCTGGTTTTTGCAGCGTTGGCGGTATGGTTGTTTCTATCCGAAAAGTGGTATCTCAGGATAGTCGGATGTATTTTCGGGGTTCTTTCCATAGGGATTTATCAAGCATATTTTCCATTCTGTGCAGCACTATTAGTACTGATTCTGTTAAGACAGTTATTTTCAGAAAAAACCTTTGTTTCAGTGTTCAAAAATGCGCTTCAATATTTTGCGCTGCTTGTGATTACGGTAATTGGATATCTTGCGATAACGCGTATTTTTTGGGGGAATGAGTTGAGTTCCTATCAGGGTGCAGATCAGATGGGAAAGCTAAAAATTGCCGAATTGCCTGTGATCATAAAGACAATCTATTATAATTACCGGACATTTCATATCGGTCAATTTAACGGAATCAACAGTAACCTGTTGATTTTGTCAGGGTTGTCCATGTTGTGCATATGCGGATACATAGAGGTTGGGATCTACGCGGTTGCTCAATTTCTGCATAAAAAGCGCGACAGCGTTTTAAAGGGCTTGATGAGTCTTTTGCTTGTAGCTATTTTTCCGATTGCGGCATTTGGTATTTACCTGATGGCAAGTCATGCGTATGTTTATTCGCTGATGTTTTATCCGCTGGTACTATGTTTTATTATGCCGGTTATGTTATTAGATCAATGGAATCAGTCGGAGAAAGGTCTTTTCAAGGGGTTCCCGAAGATGGAGAAGATCGTATTAAGTGTGGCAAATGTGATTGTAGTGTTGATGCTGAGCTTATCAACAGCAGGTTACTGTCACTATGATAACGAATATTATCTTCAAATTGCTCTTTGCGAGGAGCAGACGGAATCAATTGTAACGACATGGATTACGCAGATCAAAAGTCTGGAAGGATATCGTGCCGATATGCCCGTTGCATTTATTGGAAGTTATCACGATGAGACTTATTTTAATGCGGAAAATTATTTCCCTAATACCTATCTTGCAGGATGGTCAAATTATGTACTGTCGAATCAGTATTTACAGTATATGACAATCTATTGTGGATATTCTCCGGCAGTAATCTCAGACATTTCCGAGTTATCAATCGTAGCAGAGGTGCAGGAAATGCCATGTTATCCGACGGATGGTTCGGTTAGGATTATTGATGGTGTTGTGGTATTTAAGTTTTCAGAGCCGTAAGATGAATGGCAGATTCAGATGCATACAGGAGCTTGACTGCACGGAGGAGAATGCGATATGATAAATGTATCAGTACAAAAAAGCAGCGTAGGGTTACTATGGAAAAAACAAGTAGAATTTATCAAACTTATGTATCCATTTTGAAGAAGGAATTAGTTCCGGCAATGGGGTGCACGGAACCTGTTGCCATTGCATATTGCGCGGCAAAGGCAAGAGATGTGTTAGGATTTCAGCCAAAGCAGGTGGAGATTTATGCAAGCGGCAATATCATCAAAAATGTAAAAAGTGTGATCGTGCCGAATAGCGGCGGCGGGAAAGGACTGGAGACGGCTGCTGCGCTTGGAATTCTTTTTGGTGATGCTGACAGACAATTACAGGTTATTTCACAGGTGAGTCAGGAACAGATAGAATCTCTCAAGGAGAAAATGACAGAGATGTCATATAAGGTAAAGCATCTGGAGAGCGACCATGTATTGGATATGAAGCTGGTACTAAAGGGTGCCGGACATGAAGCTTCTGTTCAAATTCAGGACACGCATACGAATATTGTCCGAATCGAGAAGGATGGAGCACTTCTGTACGAAAATGATGAGTCTGTGGCGGATCAAGAGGATGAATTGGATTATGATCTTTTGACGGTAGAGGAAATCTACAACTTTGCAAATGAAGCGGAGCTTTCCGATGTAAAAGAAGTACTCCTAAAACAAATGGAATGTAATGTCAGGATAGCGGAAGTCGGACTGAAGGAACGCTACGGAGCCGGGATCGGTAAAGTGATCGCGTGCAGAGGTGACGATGCCCGAACGCAGGCAGTTGCGTATGCGGCCGCTGCGTCTGATGCGAGAATGGGTGGCTGCGAGCTGCCGGTGGTGATCAATTCCGGGAGTGGCAATCAGGGGATCACTGCGAGTCTTCCGGTGATCGTATATGCAAGATATTTCCGAAAATCGGAGGAGGAGCTGCTTAGAGCGCTGATCGTCTCTAATCTGGTGACTCTGCATTTGAAGAGCGGGATCGGAAGACTGTCAGCTTACTGTGGAGTTGTCAGTGCGGGCGTAGGCGCCGGCGCAGGGATCGCCTATCTGCTGACCAAGGACAGGCGAGTAATCGAACATGAGATCGTGAATGCCGTTGCCATTGCAAGCGGAATGATATGTGATGGCGCCAAGCCCAGCTGTGCCGCTAAAATTGTGATGGCGGTAGAAGCCGGTATTTTGGGGTTTGAAATGTACGAAAAAGGAAATCAATTCTACGCAGGAGACGGACTTGTAAGCAAAGGTGTGGAGAACACGATCCATAACATATCTGAGTTAGGCCGCGACGGAATGCGCGAGACGGATAAGAAAATCATTCAGATGATGACTTGAAGATAACTTCTGGATGATGCCTGGGTGAAAATAAAACAGTTGACAGATAAAAAACAAGGTGTTATAGTACCAGTTGAAAAGCAAAGGCGCTTGAGAGAGAATCTCGAGCGCTCTTTTTTTCGGAAAAGCCGCCGCAAAATGCGGCGGAATGTGATGCGATGCAATGGGGCATTGATGCAGGTGTACCCGGAGTGTCGCATTTTTTGTGTTACGAGGAAGAGGAGGAGATTATTATGACAGAAGAAGTAATGAGTTTTGTGGGCGACAATGTGTTCGGCGTCTGGTTTTTGATCGGCGCTGCGTTGGTGTTCTGGATGCAGGCGGGCTTCGCGATGGTGGAGACCGGATTTACCAGGGCAAAGAACGCGGGAAACATTATTATGAAAAACCTGATGGACTTCTGCATCGGTACCGTCATGTTTATTTTGATCGGCTTCGGTCTGCTGCTTGGCGAGGATCTTGCCGGTCTGATCGGGAAGCCGGGATTTGATATTTTTACGGCTTATGCGGATTTTGACTGGTCAAATTTTGTATTCAATCTGGTGTTCTGCGCGACTACGGCGACGATCGTGTCGGGAGCAATGGCGGAGCGGACGAAATTTTTGTCCTATTGTGTCTATTCCGGCGTGATCTCTGCGCTGATCTATCCGATCGAGGCGCATTGGGTATGGGGCGGCGGCTGGCTGGCGCAGATGGGCTTTCACGATTTCGCCGGATCAGCGTGTATCCATATGGTCGGCGGCGTCTGCGCACTGATCGGCGCGAAGATGCTTGGTCCCCGTATCGGCAAATTCACGAAGGATAAAAAAGGAAAGATCAAAAAGGTCAATGCCTTTCCGGGGCACAGCCTTCCGCTCGGCGCGCTCGGCGTATTTATTCTTTGGCTCGGATGGTACGGCTTTAACGGTGCGGCGGCAACAACGATTGCGGAGCTCGGCTCTATCTTTGTGACGACGACGATCGCGCCGGCGATCGCTACGGTCGTGTGCATGATATTTACATGGATCAAATACGGCAAGCCCGATGTGTCTATGTGCCTGAATGCTTCACTCGCGGGGCTGGTGGCGGTCACGGCGTCCTGTGATGTGACGGATGCGTTCGGCTCCATCATGATCGGTGCGGTTGCCGGATTGCTGGTGGTATTCGGTGTATGGCTGTTAGATCATAAATTACATATCGATGATCCGGTCGGCGCGGTTGCGGTGCATTGCATGAACGGAATCTGGGGTACGATCGCGGCGGGGCTGTTCGCAACGGATACCGCGCCCGCCTTTGCGAGAGGTTATGGCGACGGTGTTTCGTTTGGCGCAAACCAGATCGCGGGAACCGGACTTTTTTACGGCGGCGGCTTCAAGCTGTTAGGCATTCAGCTCTTGGGCATGGCCAGTATCATTGCTTATACAGCGGTCACGATCATCATCACGTTTGCTCTGATCAGGGCGATCTTCGGACTGCGCGTATCGGAGGAGGAAGAGATCATCGGCTTGGATTCGACAGAGCACGGTCTGCCGTCCGCATATTCCGGCTTCAGCATCATGGATGTATCCAACACGATGACGATGGAGGTCAATGAGAATACCGACCTCGGAAACGACGACTATGCGACCGCTTCCGAATTCCAGAAAAATGCGGCGGTCAAGGTTGTGGAAGCGCCTGTCGCTGCTTCGTCAAGTGGTATTTATAAGGTTGTCGTGATCGCGAAGCTGTCGCGATTTGAGCGCTTAAAGACCGCACTGAACAATTTAGGTGTCACGGGCATGACCATGACGCAGGTCATGGGCTGCGGTATTCAGAAGGGCGCGGGTGAGAAGTACCGTGGAGCCGAGATCGACGCAACGCTGCTTCCGAAAGTAAAGCTGGAGGTTGTCGTCAGCAAGATTCCGGTTGAGGATGTGGTCGAGACCGTGAAAAAGACGCTTTATACCGGACACATCGGAGACGGAAAGATTTTCGTTTACAATGTAGACCGTGTCGTTAAAGTGCGTACCGGTGAGGAAAATTATGCGGCTCTGCAGGATGTGGAGTAACGGCATCCGCAAAATGGATGGAATTAATATGAGAGATAGCGCTCCCTGCATGCTTTGGCATGCGGGGAGTTTTTGGTGATATAGAAAGATTTTCAATTAATCTTCATCTGCAACGAATTGATAATCGATTTCGATCGGAACGTCAGGGACCTGTTTTGCCAGTTCTTTACGAAACTTTGTTAAAAGCTTTTCTAATTTTTTATGAGGCTGATATTGTACATATATCATGATTTGAAAACGATGAATGTTCTCTGGATAAGTGTCTTTATACTCTTCGTTCAAAATAAAATTGATATAATTATTGAGCTTCTCCTGTATTAGCAGCAAATGGCCTCTTACAAACTGCCAATCCAAATGGTCTGTAATCACAAGGATTAATTTGGATTGATCCACTTTGTCCAGTCCCATAAAGTCTACTTTGTCTAATTCGTTAATCATGCGAGCCCTCCTGAAATGAGTTTCGGTTTCATTGGTCTGTCTGAAAACAATTGCACAGCATGGAGATTTATGCTGTGTTTAGTGTACCATAAATGACAAATAACGGAAACAGTGTTTCTGATTTTGTCGCATGATTGCCGCATGATTCACAAAGAGCGGGCAGTTTGACGAAATTCGATTCCATACATGCTTGCGGACATGACGCCGGAATGATAAAATAAACATGATTACGTAAAAATGAAATGAGTTATGCAGAGGAAGCGAAAGACAGATAGGGGAACGGATATGAGAAAAGCGGGAAGAGGATTGGTCGCAGGGCTGGCGTGCACGCTGCTTTTTGCGGGAAATATAAAGACAGAGGCGACAGGGCGCACGACACAGAAGGTTCTTGATGCGCGAAACGGCGTTGTCAGAGTCATGTATGAGGATAAGAATTATTATTACATGGGCTCCGCATTCGGCGTTGGAAGTGCAGGAGAGGAGACGGATCTGTTTGTCACCTGTTATCATGTCGTAAATCCGAATTATGATGATGATGAGACGTATGAGTCGGTTTATATTGCAACGGGAGACACGCTTGACGACGGCAATTATGACGTTGAGGTGCTCTATGCGGACGCCATGACGGATATTGCGATCCTGCGGACAGAGAGAAAGGTCGCGGGCAGAGTGGCGCTGCCGATGATCGCCAGTGAGAATATCGAAGTTACGACTCAGGTGTATACGCTCGGTTATCCGGGTATTGCGGACGAGTATGCTGACCAGACTTATTATGACGGAGATTTTTCTTCGCTTGTGAAGGATCAGATGATCACGTCCGGCATTATTACAAAGTGCAGCGTCATCTCTGACGGCGTGGATTATTTTTTGATCGATGCGGACATCAATCACGGCAATTCGGGCGGACCGACGGTGACGGTGCAGGGCTATGTCATCGGCATCAATGAGGCGATTGCGGCGGATTCCGACGGCGGAAACTGGATCGGTTTTGTCACGCATGTGGACTATGTAATGGATGCGCTCGATAACCTGCATCTTTCTTATGACAAGATCAGCGCGTCGCAGTATGAATACGATCTGCAGGAGCAGCCTGCGGTACCCGTGGCTGCGGAGGGGGACGAAAATGAAAAGAAAAGTGGTCCCGATCTGTATGTGGTTCTTTTGGCAGTCGCTGTCGGCATTGTGTTTTTGATCGTGTTGATCTTCCTGATCTATATGATCCGCCGCGATAAAAAGCGCGAGGCGCAGATTGCGAGAGAAAGAGAACAGTACATGGCACGCAGGCATGTGGAAGCATATCAGAGCGCTATGGCAGTGCGGGGCGCGCCGAAGATCATCGGTACGCAGGGGATTTTTGCAAACAACAGCTTTACCGTTACCGGATGTATGGTGATGGGGCGCAGCAGAGCGAAATGCCATCTTCTTTTCCCGGAGAATACACCCGGCGTAAGTAAGGTACATTGCGAGCTGCGTATCATGAACGGCGGGCTGTACTTGATGGACAGAGGATCGAGCTACGGGACGTTTCTCGCTAACGGGGCGCGCTTAAGCCCGAACCAGCCGTATCTGTTGCATGACGGCGAAGTATTCTTTTTAGCGGCGCCACAGCACAGCTTTTTGGTGAGAATTTAATATTATAATGATAGATTAAAGGAGAATATATCCGACATGAAAAAACTGTTGGTATATCTGAAGGATTATAAAAAAGAAACGGTTCTTGCACCGCTGTTTAAAATGCTGGAAGCGACGTTTGAACTGTTTGTGCCGTTGGTGATGGCGGACATCATCGACGTCGGGATCGCACACGGGGACAGGCATTATATTTATATGCGCTGTCTCTTGTTGGTTGTGCTTGGCATCATCGGTCTGACCTGTTCTTTGACGGCGCAGTATTTTGCGGCAAAGGCGGCGGTCGGTTTTGCCGCCGGCATGAAAAGCGGGCTGTATCGTCACATTCAGAGCTTATCATTTACCGAATTAGATACGTTGGGCGCTTCCACGATGATCACGCGCATGACGTCGGATGCCAATCAGGTGCAGAACGGTGTGAACATGGTGCTGCGCCTGTTTTTGCGCTCACCCTTTATTGTGTTCGGCGCGATGGTGATGGCGTTTACGATCGATGTGAAGGCAGCGCTTATTTTTGTTGTCACGATTCCGCTGCTGTGCGTGGTCGTGTTCGGTATCATGGCAATCAGCATCCCGCTGTACCGGAAAGTGCAGGCGGGATTAGATCAGGTTTTGGGCATTACGAGGGAAAACTTAACGGGCGCGCGCGTCATCCGCGCGTTCCATAAAGAGGATTCTGAGATCGCGCGATTCGATGAGAGCAACGATCATTTGACGGCAATGCAGAATTTTGTCGGAAGAATTTCGGCGCTGATGAATCCGATCACCTATGTGATCATTAATCTTGCGACGGTGGTGCTGATCTATGTCGGCGCGCTGCAGGTCGATGCCGGCAGTCTGACGCAGGGAAATGTCGTGGCGCTTGTCAATTATATGT
The DNA here is from genome assembly GCA_014804755.1 of Lachnospiraceae bacterium. Taxonomy (GTDB): domain Bacteria; phylum Bacillota; class Clostridia; order Lachnospirales; family Lachnospiraceae; genus DLAJ01. The sequence goes on from JAAUZE010000027.1 coordinate 170,767, forward strand.
CGCAGATTTTGGTGGAGCTCATTAAACTGGCGAATCTTATCGTTACGGTGACAAAGGCGGCTGCCTGCGCAAACCGGATTCAGAGCGTGTTTGATATGCAGCCGTCCATGGATAAGGGCGGCGCAGCAGGAGCGGCGGCGCAATCGACGAAAGCGGAGCGCCCAAGTGATGTGGAAACGGGTGAAGCGAGGGAACAGGCGCGTACGGCAGAAGCGGAGAACCGAAGCGATACGGCGGCCGTGCGGTTTTCGCATGTCAGTCTGTGCTACCATAGCGGAGGAGAGGCGGCGCTTGAGGAGATTGATTTTACGGCTGAGAGGGGACAGACGATCGGCATCATCGGCGGTACGGGTTCGGGAAAATCTTCCGTCGTGAATATGATTCCGCGTTTCTATGATGCGAGCGAGGGAAGTGTTCTGGTTGACGGAAAGGATGTGCGGGAATATCCCGTGCGCGAGCTTCGGGAAAAGATCGGTGTGGTATTGCAGAAAGCGGTTTTGTTTCAGGGAACGATCCGTGAAAATCTGAAATGGGGAAAAGAAGACGCCTCGGACGAGGAACTGTGGGAGGCGTTGACGCTCTCTCAGGCAGCGGATTTTGTGAAGGAAAAAGACGGGCAGCTTGACGCGAAGATCGAGCAGGGGGGAAAGAATCTGTCCGGGGGACAAAGACAGAGACTGACGATTGCCAGAGCGCTTGTGAAAAAGCCGGAGATCCTGATTTTGGATGACAGTGCTTCCGCATTGGATTATGCGACGGATGCGAAGCTGCGCAGCGCGATCAAGGGAATGGACGGAAATACAACGGTGTTTATTGTTTCCCAGAGAACGGCGTCCATCATGCACGCCGACCGTATTCTGGTGCTGGATGACGGCAGGCTGGCAGGCGTCGGCACGCATGAGCAGCTCCTTGCACAGTGCGAGGTATATCGGGAAATTTATGAGTCCCAGTTTAAGAAAGAAACGACGGAAGACAGTAGAGAGAAGTGAAATTGAAAGAAATGGAGATTAAAATGGCAAAACAGACGCGCGGCGATCAGGCCGCGATCATGAAGCGGGTATTACATTATATTAAGCGGAGCTGGCTGATTCTTTTTTTATCCATCGTATTTGCGGCGGTCACGGTCATCCTGACGCTGTACGTGCCGATTCTGACGGGAAATGCCATCGACAGGATCGTGGATAAAGGGCTGGTTGATTTTGACGGGCTGATGCGGATTTTATTTACGATCGTGGTCTGCGTGCTGGTGACGGCGTTGGCGCAATGGCTGATGAATGTGTGTAATAACCGCATTACCTATCAGGTGGTGCGAGACATTCGGAGCGAGGCGGTGCGGAAGATTGAGGTGCTGCCGTTAAAATATATAGACGGTCATTCCTACGGCGATGTGGTGAGCCGTGTCATTGCCGATGTGGACCAGTTTTCCGACGGTCTTTTGATGGGCTTTACGCAGCTTTTTACCGGCGTCTTAACAATTGTGGGAACCTTATTGTTTATGCTGTCGATCAACTGGAAGATTGCGCTTGTCGTTGTCTGTATCACACCGGTTTCCCTGTTTGTGGCGAGCTTTATTGCAAAGAAGACCTATGCCATGTTCCGGCTGCAGTCCGAGACGCGCGGCGAGCAGACGGCGCTCATTGACGAGATGATCGGAAATCAAAAGGTCGTGCAGGCGTTTTGCCATGAGGAAGAGTCGATGGAACGCTTTGATGAGATCAATGAGCGGTTAAAAAAGTGTTCCCTTCGCGCAATTTTCTTTTCTTCCATCACGAATCCGTCCACGCGGTTTGTCAATTCGCTTGTATATACCGCGGTCGGATTGACCGGAGCGCTTGCCGTTGTGAAAAATCCGCTTGCGTTCAGCGTCGGTAAACTGTCCAGTTTTTTGAGCTATGCGAACCAGTATACGAAGCCGTTCAACGAGATTTCAGGGGTCATTACGGAGCTGCAGAACGCGATTGCATGTGCCGGACGCATTTTTGAATTGATCGACGAGGAGCCGCAGGTACCGGAGCCGGAAACGGCGGTAACATTAAAAGAGCCGGACGGTACCGTGGCGCTTAAGCATGTTTCTTTTTCCTATGTTCCGCAGAAAAAGCTGATCGAGGATTTTAACCTTTCCGTGAAAAAAGGACAGCGCGTTGCGATCGTCGGACCGACGGGATGCGGCAAGACGACGATCATCAATCTGCTCATGCGTTTTTATGATGTGGACAGCGGGAAGATTTTTGTTTCGGGTACGGACGTCCGCGACATTACCCGCGGCAGTCTGCGCACGTCGTACGGAATGGTATTGCAGGAGACATGGCTGAAAACGGGAACGATCCGTGAAAATATCGCGATGGGAAAGCCGGATGCGACAATGGAGGAAATCATAGAGGCGGCGAAGCTGTCGCATGCGCATGGTTTCATCAAGCGTCTGCCCAACGGTTATGACACCGTGATCACGGAGGACGGCGGAAGTCTCTCGCAGGGACAGAAACAGCTTTTGTGCATTGCGCGCGTCATGCTCTGCTTACCTCCGATGTTAATTTTGGACGAGGCGACTTCCTCCATTGATACGCGCACGGAAATCAAAATTCAAAATGCGTTTGCCACAATGATGAAGGGGCGCACAAGCTTTATCGTCGCGCACCGTCTTTCGACAATCCGGGAGGCGGACGTTATTCTTGTCATGAAGGACGGCTCCATCATTGAGCAGGGAAATCACGAGGCGCTATTAAAGCAGGGCGGTTTTTATGCGGAGCTGTATAACAGTCAGTTTGCGGCGTCGTAGAGACCGGGATAGAATTGATTGCAAAAGCGTAACCTTTAGGGCACAATACGGATGTCATCTAAATGCCTATATAATAAAATATTCATGGTTTACAAAAAGACTAATCGGTATTTATTAAGGAGGGTAAAACGATGGATAAAGAATGGGAAAGATTATATGAAGAAGCAATGAGTGTTTTGAACCCCCATGATGTTTCAAATAAAATGTGGGTAGGAAGTGTGGCATCTGCCGTACTCACAAAAAAAGGTAATATTTACAAGGGTATATGCATTGACACAGATGGCTCTATAGGAATGTGTGCTGAAAGAAATGCTTTATCAACAATGCTTACATATGGCGAAAGTGAGATTAAAAAAGTGGTTTCAGTATATAAAGATGGAAATATAATTCCTTCTTGCGGTATTTGCAGAGAATTTATGATGCATTTAGGTGGAGATGTAGAAAATATTGAAATTCTATTGGATAAAGAAGGACGGACAATTAAATTGATTGATTTGATGCCTGAATATCCACGACATAAATAAATTCAAATTTATTGACAAGTTGATTAGACCACGAGATTAAATTTAAAAGGTTAGCTATGACAGCTATTATGAGGCAGGGGATCCGTTGGTAATGATATTATCATTTCTTATTATTTGCGGTTTACCAGTGGGCGAAAGGATTTGTAATTTTTGTAGAGGAGGAAATGATGAATAGATTCATAAATAGAGTGCAGAGTGGTATTTTGTTATTGTGCATGATGTGCATTCTGTGCGCATGCGGCAAGCAGGATGTCGAAGAAATAGATAGTCCAAGCACCGCAGAGAATCAGGAAGAGGTCTCTGATTTGGATTCCTTCTACCGAAATCCTGTTACCCAACCATATGAGGACATTAGAACTCTTGGCGAATACTATAACAAAGAGCAGGCACAGATGGATGGGTGTTTTGTAATAGGCGCAATGGTTCACAATGAAAACCGATACAGCGAGTTTATGGAACAGCATCAGAATAAAGAAGATACTTTTATTAGAGTTGTGCAAGGTACAGAAAAAAGCGGCATCGTGATAGATGACATCTTATATGACAGCAGTGCCGATAAAATCTATCTTGTGCATGACTCTACAAGAGATAATTCGGCTTCAGAAACGGACAAAAGTATTACATTATATGAATTTGAAGATATTGCAGAATGCTACAATGATAACGGGAACGGGCGTTTATACTGGATTGCTTTCAACGGTAAAATAAGCGATATAGATTTTGACAGTGATGAAATATTTATCATCACTTTGATAAATTAAGTTCCGGTTTGCCGGGTATAGCTAAAAGATACGGCTATCGGAACGTGCAGGATTTCTACCGAAGTTATCGTCGTGCCGTTTGGCTTAACATAAGCATTGACATACTAAAGAAGTTGTGATAAAGTACCAACAATAACATAAGAAAAGCGATGACGGAAAAAGTAGTTTAGTTGGAAGCATCCAGAGAGAATAGCGCTTGGTGGAAGCTATTTATGTGGAAATTAGACGAAAACCATTCCAGAGCTGTAATGCTGAAATGAGTAAGTGTTACCGTATGCCTGCGTTAAAGGATAGGATTTGATAGAATCTGAAGTGAAAAGTTAAGGTGGAACCGTGCTAAGTGCACCCTTAAGGCTATGTGATCATAGTCTTATGGGTGCTTTTCTTATGTTGTTGCCAAATAGTTAAAGTGAAAAGAGAAAGGAGCAACAAATTATGAAGGTTCTACGAAAAAATGGAGAAATTGTAGAAGTAAACTTTGAAGAACAGGAGGGCAAAAAGGCATTTTGGCATACGAGTGCACATGTGCTCGCACAGGCTGTAAAACGTTTATATCCGGAAACGAAGTGTGCTATTGGTCCGGCAATCGAAAATGGATTTTATTATGATTTTCAGTTTGAATTTTCATTTTCAGAAGAGCATTTAAAAACAATCGAAGCAGAAATGCGAAAGATTGTAAAGGAGTCTCTCTCCTTGCAAGTCTATGAGAAGTCAAAAGAAGAAGCGCTTAGCTTTATGGAGAATGCAGGTGAAACGTATAAAATTGAACTGATTCAGGAACTGAATGATACAGAGCAAATTAGCTTCTATAAACAGGGAGAATATGAGGAGTTTTGTGCAGGACCACATATTTCTAATGTGTGTCAGATTAAAGCGATTAAACTATTGTCAGTGGCCGGAGCCTATTGGAGAGGCAACGAAAAAAATCAAATGCTTACGAGAATCTATGGCATCTCTTTTCCAAAAGCGGCACAATTAGATGAATATCTGCATATGGTTGAAGAAGCAAAAGTAAGAGACCACAGAAAATTGGGAAAGGAACTTGGAGTATTTACGATTTTTGAAGAGGGTCCGGGATTACCGGTATTCCTGCCAAAGGGAATGATATTGAAGAACCTGCTGATTGATGATTGGAGAAAAATCCATCGCAGAGAAGGATATGTTGAAATCTCTACGCCCATTATGCTGCAAAGAAGTCTTTGGGAGACGTCCGGTCATTGGGATTTTTATAGGGATGCCATGTACGCTCTTAAGGTTGAAGATGATGATTATGCGATCAAACCAATGAGTTGTCCGGGTGGAATGCTGGTGTATAAACTGGAACCGAGGTCCTATAAGGAGCTTCCTATGCGAATGGGAGAATTAGGTCTTGTGCATCGTAATGAAAAGTCCGGAACATTACATGGTCTTATGAGAGTACGTTCCTTTACGCAGGATGACGCTCACATTTTTATGAGAGAAGATCAGGTGCTGGATGAGATACAGGGTGTTATGCGTTTGATTGATGAAGTCTACCGGAAGTTTGGTTTTTCATATGAAATCGAATTGTCAACGAGACCGGAGCATTCCATAGGAAGTGACGAAGATTGGCAGCTTGCTACGGAAGCTTTAGAAAAAGCAGTGCGGGGAATGGGTAAATCTTATGTAGTAAATGAAGGAGACGGTGCATTCTATGGACCGAAACTTGATTTTCATCTAAAAGATTCCATAGGCAGAACGTGGCAATGCGGAACGATTCAGCTTGATTTCCAGCTTCCGCAAAGATTTGATATTGACTATATTGGGGCAGATGGAGAGAAACATCGTCCGATCATGTTGCATAGAGTTATATTTGGATCGATAGAACGTTTTATTGGTATTTTACTGGAACATTATGCGGGGAAATTTCCTGCGTGGATCGCGCCTGTACAGGTTAAGGTTCTGCCGGTTTCAGATAAATATAATGATTATGCTAAGAAAGTAGAGGGGGCTTTAGAAGAAAATGATATCCGGGTAGAAGTGGATATTAGAAGTGAGAAACTTGGATATAAGATTCGCGAAGCACGTATGGATAAGGTGCCATATATGATTATCGTAGGCGAAAAAGAGAAAAATAATATGTCTGTATCCGTAAGACAAAGAGACGCAGAGATTGATAAACAGGATATGGGAGAAATGAGTCTTGAACAAGTGGTCAATTTAATATCCCATCGCGGAAGACCATAGAAAAGCCTGATTTCTTTATCAATTTCTGGAAAGATAAGATTCTCGATAGGTTTAAGCTAAAAAATAGGCAATTGTAGCCCATGCTGAAACGAATTGATTTTTACCGGGGTGTGCATTTTGGAATTTTTTGTCAAAATTTCATTTTATACTCATTCTGAAAATCGAAATTGCACACCCCAGAACGTATATTCAATAAGTTTTCTTGGCCGTTTCAATTGTATTTAAGGTTGTCCCGGAATATGAAAAAAGTAGAGAATCGGTTCTTCCTGCCTGATTTATTTTATGTTATAATTCTTGCCAGAGTCGGAAAAGATGAGTTTGAAGCTACAAACGATGCTTACTTACCGGCATATCAAGAATTTAGAGATAAATTGCTTGTTGCAGGATATGGAATTAAATGCAACGGATCACGGCTCAATGCTGTTCAATCAGGAATGATGGGAGCAACAGATAAGGTTTATCTCGTTGAAATCGGGAAGCAGGCATTCACGAAAGATATTGTTCATATTTGGGATTATGCGGATATTGATATTTTCCCCGATACAGAGCAGCAAAATATTTTTTTTGCGAAATGGACTAAACGGTGAATTTCGGTTTTATCATGAGAATTGATTAAAACATAAAATCGGAAATTGCAGAAAGGAAGTACTTCATGGAAAAGGAACGGCTAGAGAAACAGATTGATTTTATATTAGAAGCCGATAAAGAAAAAAATATTATTCGACAAACACATCTGAGTGGAAATGGAAGACGTGAAAATGACGCTGAGCATGCTTGGCATATGGCAATTATGGTCTATTTATTAAAAGAGTATGCAAATGAAGAAATTGATGTAGCCAAAGCGATGCTGATGGCTTTAATTCATGATATTGTCGAGATTGATGCGGGAGATACATATGCCTACGATTTAAAAGGGCGCGAGACTAAAAAAATGCGGGAAGAACAAGCGGCAGAACGTATTTTTGGCTTGTTACCAGAGAATCAGGGGGAAGAGTTGAAAAATCTGTTTCAAGAATATGAAGCATCTGAAACCCCGGAAGCCAGATTTGTTCGTGCAATGGATAATTTTCAGCCATTGCTTTTGAATAATTCAAATGATGGCAGAGATTGGAGAGAACATGAAATCGGAAAGCAACAGGTAATGAAAAGACATATTACGAATACCAAGTCGGGTTCAAATATAATCTGGGAGTGCGCAAAGAAAATAATTGAAGAGAATGTCAGAAATGGTAATATCAAAGACGATTGAAATTGCATGAGCAACAAATCGGAAATTGTATTGAACATTATAATGAAATTTTATGTTTTACATTGTTAGGAGCATTTATTGTATGTTTGAAGAAATATCATTCCCTGAACATGAATATGAGTCAATTCAAAATTATTTAAATAAGCTGGGGTATTGTTATACCACGAGGGTATATAAAGAA
>JAAUZE010000028.1 GCA_014804755.1 Lachnospiraceae bacterium
AGCTGTGAACATCAGCACAACGCTAATTATCATTAAGGCATAAGCCAAAAGCATATCATAGAGATAAATATCCTTTATTTCTTCCCGTGTGTAGACATATACACCGCTATAGTTCTTTGCAAGTTCCCTTATTTCATCAACTGATGATGTATTTACACAAAACTGCCTGCCATTCATGATATGAGCGGCTTCGTCCTTGTCAAGATAGTCATAGTCATCAGCGTTCATGATAAGATACGGGGAATTCGAGTTTTCCGAACCAAACAGCGCACCTTTGAACCGCCCCATAAACTTCAGCGTGAGATGACTGTCACCGACAGTAAGCTCCACCTCGTCGCCCTCTTTTATATCCATGTCCTGTAAAAAAGGAGCGTTGGCATAAAAGCAGCCCTTGTCCACGCTTTCGATGATATGATTGTTCTCATCGAAATAGTTGATAGCCATTTCACTATCAGAAAGCAACCAGGCAGCATTCGTGAAATTATCAAGTTTCTTTCCGTTATGCTTGAAATACTTTGAGCTGGCTACACACAGCCAATGCTCGGTCCTTATCTCCTTAACGGAATCAAGCTCCCCAATCTTTTCCTCAAGATCGTTTTCCCCGCCGAATATCATCTGCACGGTGACATCGGGGACATCCGCCGCATCGAAATAATGCTCGATACCGCCAGTCACAGCTATGATGTTGTTCACTGCCGCCGCTGCAAACATGGAGCACAAAATGACAAACAGCAGCAGAATGATGTTCATGGTTTTCTTGCGTTTCAGGTCTTTTTTCAATATCCTCCAGAACATAGCGTATCCCTCTATTCATTCAGTTTTCTCTATATTCTGATTATAATATATTAATTCTTAACAAGTCTTTAACTTTTGACGGAACATAAAAGCTTACATATTCAAAAAGTCTATCGATTGTCAAAGCATTTTAATCCGTTCTTCCTGCCCTGTTCCTTTCATGTTATAATAAGTGTTCTTGCGTGTAATGGAAGCTGTATGATAAAATGTTTTAACGAATCTGTTATGAGAGGGTTTCACTATGGATAAAACGCGGATTTCCGTTGATTTCAATGAAATGGTTGACTACAACATCGTTATGTTATCTCAAACTGATACAAGAACGGATTCCCATGGAAGTATCGTTACTCTTTACGAAGGAATGCCGATCAGTATATATGAGGAGGATATTTACGAGAATGAAGAGGTTGATTATCTGATCGCGGAAGGTATCGTTATAAAGCACGATTTATATGCTTATCCATTTTTTCCTCACGTAAAATGGTTTTGCCTTATTGATTCCAATGGCATTCAGAACAAGCCTGAATTGAGAAAGGATCGCAGCGTTCCGTCACTATGACAAATCAAAAAATTTGTGAGGCATTATCAACACGAAAGAGAAAAACTTGTATGATTATTCAGGCAGCGGAACCTCATTATGCACGCGATTTTGCATTAATCTATAACAGCGCCAACTCCCTCTTTCAGGAGCAGGAACGCTGTGATGCGGACGAGACCACTTTTTATAAGCAGTTGCAGGAAGATCAAAATTTTATTTACATGGAAGAGGACACGATCTGCGCCTTTCTGTCCTTCCATACCTTTTCTGAGTACCACGAACTGACATCTCTTTATGTTAAAAGAGAATATCAACGAGCGGGCATCGGAGAGCAATTATTATCGCATTTTGAAGCTTACGCCAAAAAGAGCCTTGACAACTCCTGTCTCATTGTCAAAGCTCTTCGCAATGCGCCCTGGGCGATTCACTTTTATCAAAAACACGGTTATGAATTATTGGATGACCGCATGCGCCGCAGGATAAGTAATTGGAATCTGACGGAAAAGGCATACGAAAGGATTTTGTATAAATGATAATAAAAATATTGTAAGACTGGAGAATTAATATGAAAATACAATGTGTATGGGAACACAACGGTAACGACAGTTTATTGTATTCTAATAATTTTGTAGGAGCCTTTACGAGAGGCGCGACCAGAGATGCCGCCATTCAGAAAATGCATTCGGAGATTATATCCTATCTGAAATGGAAAGGCGAAATGGTTCCTGATTCTTTTGATCCTGTGATCGTACAGGAAAAAGAATCTGAGCTCACTATTTCTGATGCAGATACTAATGTTCTCTTTGACGAAGAAAAGAAACCGTTAAGCAACTATGAATATGAGGAATTAAGATCACTCGCACTCAAATCAGCGCGGGACTTTCAGGCATTGTATGATGTAATACCGGATAAAAATAAAAGCTGCCTGCCAGTCAGAACAACTTTTTATGGTCAAATTCCCCGCACCGCATTTGAAATGTATGAGCACACCAAAAATGTTAATGATTATTATTTTGGCGAAATTGGCGTTGATGCAGATCATGAGGGAAATATTGTAGAGTGCAGGCAACGCGGATTTGCATTATTGGAAAGTCAACCGGATTTTTTGAACAATACAATTTGTCTTGGCAGTTATGACGAAGAATGGTCTCTGCGAAAAGTTCTAAGGCGTTTTATCTGGCATGATCGGATTCACGCAAAGGCAATGTACCGGATGGCAGTCAAAACATTCGGTGATAATGTCCCGAATATATTTCATTTCAATCTATAAAAAATGAATACGGAACGGTTAGTTACGTATTGGGACATTGGGAGAATTGTCATAGGCACACTACTGTAAACGATTTTCTATATCTGATGCGAGAGCAATCTTCCCGCCCTATCATTGGAGAGCAGGAAGATTTCATTTTCGTATGTGAACATCGTGACTGTTTAATACCGAAATTGCGATCGGTCTTTCACATTTAACAAAAAAATGATTTCATGCTCCCGCGCAATTCTTCTTATGCGCTTTCAATTTCTTCATCGCCCAATCATAATGACTCGAGGTATTTGCGGCAAAATAAGAACCCAGCGCATTCCCTCCGGTCCAGGGAAATACCTCTTTGGAAAACAGTTCTTCATTAGAAAGCATTTCTATTAACTTCATCGTCTCCTCATGGGATTTGCGAAGCAGCTCTTTTGCTTGCTCCAATGTGGTACTCTGATGCTTTTTCCAAAATTCCACATTCATTTCACCGTAATTCTTCCAGTTATAGGGCTGTGGAAGGAACGGCTGATACGCATCATTTTTCTTTCCGCGCGCGGTAATCCGAACCGGCGCCGCATCCGCGCCATCTGCGCCGTTTTCATCCGCTTTCTCAATGTGATTTACCCGCACCCAGTTCAGTAAAAGCTGATGCCACTCATAAAGATGAATCAAAACATCCCGAAGGTTTTTATCCCTCTTCCAATGCGCTTCTTTCTTCGACGCATTCCCTGAAAAATCAAAGGGCGTATTCAGCTCCTTTTCGGTCAGTCCGTCGATCACACTGTTTAGTTTCTCATAGTTTTCTGTTGCTGCACTGATCAAATCCGGTTTTGTCGTTGGTCTTCCCATCGTCATTTTTCCTTTCTGTCTGTCCAGATTTCAGATGATGCAAAATGTCAGTCCGGCTCCCCGTCAATTCAGTCATTTATATCTGCCCTGCATACATCTGATCTTCCTCTGCTGTCCACAGTTTATCAGCCCAATCCTGACACCTTATGTCAGGGTTTATTTATTTCTAAATTAATTTTGTATGCTTGGGAGCCAGCACAAATTTGAAAGCGAACTTGTTCGCTTTTTGAAAAAACTTCGATTTTCCAATCTCCATTCAAATACAAAACGCAGCATATAACGGAACGGTCTTTTTTCCGTCCTCAAAGCCAAAGTTTTTCGTGGAAAGTTTTATCGCATAATCCGGTTTATAAGTTTCCATATATACCCTTAAGCTCTTTGCCTTTGTATTATCTGCCGATTTCACCTCAATCGGTATCAATCTCCCTCCACGTTGAATAACAAAGTCAATCTCGGCACCCCGCTCGGATTCCCAATAGTAAGTCGGATAGCCATTCATGATCAACTGCGCATTCACATAGTTTTCTGCCATTCCGCCCTTAAAATCATTGATCTCTTCCACCATGTAGAGAATGTCATTCGCCGCCAGATCTTTTTTTGCACGAAGCAGTCCTAAGTCTGAGACATAAATCTTAAATGCGTCAATATCACGATAATTCTCAAGAGGCTTTTTTACCTGCTCCACTTTATAAACCCGTGACACAATGCCGGACAGACTCAGCCATTCAATGGCATTTTTAAACTCAGATGCCCGCCCGCCTTTTTTGATCATTTTATATTGAAAACGCGTATTTTTTTTGGAGAGCTGAACGGTAATATTGTCATAGACCAGTCTTGTTTTCTTGATCTCATTTAGGTTGTTGTATTTGCTCATATCATTTAAGTAGCTTGCAAGTATCGCATCCTGCGTATGGCGCACCAGAATATCATCCTTTGTATTCGCAAACTGCATCACACATTCCGGCATGCCGCCGACCACAAGATACCTGCGATAAAGCCTCATTGCCGCGTCATGCAGTGCGGCGGGCATTGGCGTATCAAAAGCAAAGCACTTTTTAATCTGCTCCACCAGTCCATCCTCATGCATTGCAAGCAGGAACTCCTCCATATCCATCGGATACATTGTCTTCATATCCACCTTACCGACGGGAAAAGAGAACTTTGCCCTGTTCACCGCCACACCAAGAAGACTCCCCGCCACGATGATATGATAATCCGGCGCATCTTCACAAAAATATTTCAAAGAGGTCAATGCCCTTTCGCAAAGCTGCACTTCATCGAATACGATCAGGGTTTTTTCCCGAACAATTGTCTGTCCCGCAATATGGGACAATATCGGTATCAGATACTCGGGACTGATATTTTCCTCAAAGGTCTCATTTAATTTGGGATTCGTCTCAAAATTGAAATACGCCACATTCTCATAACAGTTTCGTCCAAACTCCAAAATTGTGTAAGTTTTTCCGACTTGTCTTGCCCCCTGTAAAATCAAAGGCTTGCGGTATTTACTTTCTTTCCATGCCTTCAGGAAGCTCATGATTTTCCGATACAAACATTCGTCCTCCTATCTCCATTTTTCCAGCGAAAAGGATAACTATAGTATGTCATATATTCGTGTAAATATCAATTAATTATTTCTCAATTTTTACACTAAAACACATGAATTATTTTGTTTTTTGCAATAATAAACGCAGAGTCTATCGAATTCTCTCCATAGCCTCTGCGCCGCATAAGAAATTATGATATTTCCTTTGTATCAGTCCTCCAGCAGCCGCAGTCCCGCTGTGTCCGTTACCGGCAGGGAAAAAACAATGGATTTCGCCTTGGACTGCATGCCCGCCTGCTCCATGACCGCTTTCATAATATCATTTTTCTGATCTCTTTTTGCCACAATAAAAATAATCTCTTTCTCCGAAGCGAGGGACACGCCCATAAATTTCTCCGCCTGCTCCATGCCCGTACCCTTAGCGTGGATCACCGTCCCACCGTACGCGCCGGCTCCTCTGGCGGCATCCATCGCCAATTCCGTATATCCCTGATTGGCAATGACTACAATAAGCTCATGGGTCGTATCCTTCAAAACCGATTCCTCCTCTTTTTGAAAATCTAAGTTTCCGGTTAAAAACTGCAATATCTTTTTCCCGCCGATGCTGCTTAACGGGACCACAAAAGCGATCCCCCCGCCCGGCGCGTCAATCTGAAGCTTCTGCCTAAGCTGCTTTTTCGTACTATGCCAAACGTCTTCCTCCAACACATGAAAAAGAACTGCTTTTTCCATGGATTCCAGACCCAAATAATCCATAATAGCTCCTGTCGCCGTTCCCGATCCCAGCGTAATAAACATGACCTGTAACGCTTCCTCCTCATACAGGCGAAGATATTTTTTTAATTGTTTTCGGCTGATAATCGTTGTCATCAGACACAACTTTCCCATAAACATGCTCCATTCTTACTTAAGGAAACGCTTTAATCAGCGTTTCCTTAAAAACGTCTGTGAAATCCATGTTATAATTCAATAATATCCATATCCCCGTACTGATCGATGGACACATATCCGCCCGCCGCTTTCTGAAGACGTCCCGCCTTCACCTGATAGATCAGCCCTAAGGACTGAATGGTAATGAGCGGCGTCATGGCAACCATCGCGACCACACCGAACGCATCCGTGATGATATTGCCCCCCACCGCGTTACACGCGCCCATCGCAAACGGTAACAAAAACGTCGCCGTCATGGGACCGGACGCCACACCGCCCGAGTCAAATGCGATGGAAGTAAATATCTTGGGTACAAAAAAAGTCAACAGCAGCGCAATGGCATAACCCGGCACAATAAACCACATGATGGAGATTCCCGTGAGTACGCGGATCATTGCCAAGCCGATCGAAGTCGCAACGCCGACAGACAGACTCGTTTCCATCGCCTTGGCAGAAATTGCGCCCGAGGTGATCTCCTCCACCTGCTTTGTGAGAACGAATACGGCGGGCTCCGCCTGAACAATAAAATAACCGATGATCATACCGATCGGCACGATGATCCATGCATAGGGCAGTCCTGCGATCACCTGTCCCAAGTAATTTCCGGCGGGCATAAAGCCCACATTGACGCCGGTCAAAAATAAAACCAGTCCCACATAGGTATACACAAGACCGATCAGAATCTTGATCAGTGTTTTTTTCTTCATATCGCGAGAGATCAATTGAAATGCCCCAAAAAACAGAACGATGGGGAGAAGCGAAACCGCCATCTCGCGTAAGTAGACCGGAATTCCCCTGACAAACAGTCTGCCAAGCTCCACGGAATCCGTGATCTCCGGTATCGCATCCGACAAATATTCCGTGGATTCCGGGTGATAGATCATGCCGAGGATCAGCACTGCGATAATGGGACCCACAGAACACAGCGACACCAGACCAAAGCTGTCCTCCGCCGCATGTTTATCACTTCGGATTGCAGAAATACCGATACCGAATGCCATGATGAACGGAACGGTCATCGGTCCGGTCGTTACTCCTCCCGAGTCAAATGCCACCGCCAAAAAATCTTTGGGGACAAAGGCCGCCAGTGCAAAGAGTATCGCGTAAAAAAGAAGCAGCAGCGGCGGCAGCGGAACGCGAAGCAGCATACGCAGCAGCGCAAACACCAAAAAAAGCCCGACGCCCACCGCGACCGCCACGATCAATATCAAATTGGGAATCGAGGGAACCTGCTGTGCCAGCACCTGCAAGTCCGGCTCCGAGATTGTGATGACAAAGCCCAGCGCGAAGCTGACTACGATCATGACAAGCAGCTTCCTGCTCTTCGTCATGGTGGTACCCACCCGCTCGCCCATGGGCGTCATCGCCATCTCCGCTCCGATGGTGAAAAAGAGCATACCTACGATCAACATGACCGCCCCGATCAGAAATTCCATCAGAATATCCGGTGAAATGGGCGCGATCGTAAAGCTGAGCAGCAGCACGATCAGAATGATGGGTACTACCGCTTTTAAGGTTTCTTTTGATTTTTCTATCAGTTTTGAACGATTTTCCTGCAATGCGCCAACGCCTTTCTATGTAATGTCTGTGTGCTTCTTATTGTAACATAAAGAGCTTGTCGATTGTTGCATAAAACAGTTTTTTCTTCATTTTTTTATAAATTTGTGCCGGAGATCGTACTGTTTTTCATATATCATGATCGGCTTTGTAAGAAAATCGTAAGAATTTCCGCAGAAAAAAACAGGAATACCGTACAGTCATGCGGATAAACGCCGCTTTCTTTTTTGATACACTAGCTCTATCGGAACAGCTGAATACCCACACAGGCATCAGAATGTCAGTGGTATCCGGCGTTCAGACAGGAGGACAACATGTATGAAAATTACAGTCTTTGATTGCGAAGAAGACGAAACCGAGCTATTTCACGAGCTTTCACCGCATTTCGGCATTGAACCTGTTATGACGAAGCTCCCCGCGGCAAAGTACGAACACAATCCGGAACTTCTAAATGCCTGCATCAGCGTGGGGCACAAGTCGAGGATTACCGGAGCCGACCTTCTCGCGCTTAAGGAATCGGGCGTGAAATATATTACCACCCGGAGCATCGGATATGACCATATCGATACGGACGCTGCCAGCCGATTGGGCATCACCGTCTCAAACACAGTATATTCACCCGACGGCGTTGCCGATTACACACTGATGTTGATCTTAATGGCAATACGCGGCATAAAATCGTCCATCCTCCGCGCGGAGCACAGCGATTTCCGGTTAAACTGTCATCGCGGAAAGGAGCTATGCGACATGACTGTCGGCATCATCGGCGCAGGGCGCATCGGCCGTGCAGTGCAGAATCGGCTTCATGGTTTTGGCTGCCGCATATTGCTCTGCGATCAGAACCACGGCGCAGACTGCATCCCTCTGTGCGAGCTGCTGCAAAAAAGTGATATTATCACCCTCCATGTACCGCTCAGCGCTGACACCTATCATATGCTCGGCAGGGATCAGCTTCACTGTGTAAAGCGGGGCGCCTTTCTGATCAATACAGGACGCGGGGCGCTTGTCGATACGCAGGAGCTGATCAACGCATTGGAGGACGGCAGACTGGGCGGCGCCGCTTTGGACGTGATGGAGGAAGAAGAAGGAATTTTCTATTCTGACTGCTCACACAGAACCATTCGCAACCCCTTCCTGCCGAAGCTGCAAAAGATGCCAAACGTGATCATCACACCGCACACGGCATACTACACCGACCGCGTGTTGTATGACACGGTTGAGATCACGCTGCGAAACTGTTTTGAGTTTGAAAGGAGACAAACACATGGATAAGCTGAAAATCGCCGTCTTGTTTGGCGGCTGCTCGGAGGAGCATGATATTTCCGTCAAATCGGCGAGGGAAATTGCAAAGCAAATCGACTCTGCAAGGTATGAACCCTTTTACATCGGCATTACGCGCGCCGGCAGGTGGCTTGCATGTGAAAAACCCTGCCCGGATTGGGAACAGCGCGAATGCTTTCCTGTAATAATCTCTCCTGACAGGACTGTACACGGTCTGACTTTTGTTAGGGATAACAACTATCAAACGCTCTATATAGACGTGGTATTTCCCGTTCTGCACGGAAAAACGGGTGAGGACGGCGCCATACAAGGACTGCTGGAGTTATCGGGCATTCCTTATATCGGCTGTGATATCGCAAGCTCCGCACTCTGCATGGATAAATCACTTGCTTACATGGCGGTAAAAAACGCCGGCATTGCCGTTCCCGAATTCCGGATCGTACATCCCGACGCACACATGTCAAACGGATATTCATTTACTACGAACTGCACGCCAAACGATCATTCATGCACTGCGGACTGCACGAATGATGCCGCATCCCGCATCACCGTACAAGACATGCCCGCCTACCCCGTTTTTGTAAAACCGGCACGTTCCGGTTCTTCCTTTGGCGTGAGCAAGGTTCATGATCAGGGTGAATTACATGCCGCCATAAAGACGGCCCGGCAGTACGATGACAAGATTCTGGTCGAAGAGGCAGTTTTCGGAACGGAGGTCGGATGCGCCGTGCTGGAAAAGGATGACGCCTTGGTCGTCGGCGAGATAGACCAGATCACGCTTTCTCACGGTTTCTTTCGCATTCATCAGGAAAACGCTCCCGAAAACGGTTCCGAAAACGCAAGCTTCACCGTTCCCGCAGATATTCCGCAAGAGAAGCAGAATGAATTAAAGGAAACCGCAAAAGCAATTTATCGGGCGCTCGGATGCAGAGGACTTGCCCGCGTTGATATGTTTTTGCGCAAAGACGGAAGCATCTTACTCAACGAGGTCAATACTCTGCCGGGGTTCACATCCTACAGCCGCTATCCCCGCATGATGAAAGCCGCCGGGATTTCCGTTTCCGAAGTGATCGATTCCCTGATCTCGACTGCACTCAAGACAGAAATAAATATATAGGCGATTGCGAAACGCCTGGAAATGAACAAAAGCTGAAAGGGGCATACGCACAATGATGGAAAAAGGATTTGTTTTTTTAGATGAGGCGGTACAAGGCATCCGTTGGGATGCGAAGTACGCCACATGGGACAACTTCACCGGAAAGCCGGTGGACGGATACGCGGTCAACCGCATTGTCGGAACATTCGAACTGGCGGACGCACTGAAAAAGGTGAGTGAAACGGCCGCCGCGCTCGGATACGGTCTGCTTTTGTGGGACGGTTATCGCCCCCAGCGCGCGGTAAACTGCTTTCTGCACTGGTCCGCACAGCCGGAAGACTATCGCACAAAAGAAAAACATTACCCCCATATCGAGCGCAGCGAGATGGTCGCAAAAGGATATGTCGCCGCAAAGTCAAGCCACAGCCGCGGGAGCGCCATTGACCTCACGATCTATGATCTGAATACCGGCGACATGGTTCCCATGGGAAGCGGCTTCGATTTTATGGACGACCATTCCCACCATACATCGGAAACAGTTACGGTCAGCGAAGCCAAGCACCGCACTCTGCTGCGCTCCATTATGGAAGAAAGCGGTTTTGAATCCTATGAAAATGAATGGTGGCACTACCTGCTAAAAAACGAGCCGTACCCGGACCGCTATTTTGATTTTCCTGTTACCTAACACAATCGGAGCTAAGTCTATTTGCAGCTTAGCTCCGACTATTTAACTGCCCCTTACAACCGTTTCCGAGACCGGCAGCGTCACACGAAACCTCGTCTGCCCCTCTCCGCTCTGCGCTTCAATGCTTCCCCCGTGAAGCTCGACGATCTGCTTTGCGATCGCAAGCCCTAAGCCCGCGCCGCCGCTATTCGTGCTGCGCGCATCATCTAATCGATAGAACTGTTCAAAAATCCGGTTCAGTTTTTCCTCCGGAATCGTATCACCATAATTTGAAACCGTGATCGTCACTGCCTGAGCCTGATCCGATTGCACCGTAATCTCAATCTCCCCGCCCTCATCGCTGTACATGACCGCATTGCGCAGCAGATTGTCAAGCACGCGCTGAATCTTATTTGCATCACACCGAAGCGTCACATCCTGTTCGGTCCGCAGTTTTCCCGTCAACCCCTTCTCTTTTAACATCGGATCAAACTCATACAAAACCTGCTCCAGCAGACGCGTAAGGCTGATCCGGCTATATTGCAGTGTAATGTCTGATATATTGAATCTCGCAATCTCAAAAAATTCATTGATGAGTTCCTCAAGCCGCTCCGCCTTTTCCAGAGAGATCGAAAGATACTTATCCCGTACGTCATCGGATATTTCTTTTTCATCGCGCAGCAGATTCAGATAGCCGATCACGGAGGCTAGCGGTGTTTTTAAGTCATGCGCAAGATACATGATCAAATCATTTTTTCTTTTTTCCGTCGTCAAAATATCACTTTTCTGCTTCTCGATCGTATGCTTTACCGTGTTTAATCTGCGCTCCAGCTCGAACAGCTCCGGAGTTAACGAAATATCCTCCGACTTTTCCTGAAGCAGACTGTCCATTCCTTTTCCGATCTCCTCAAAGTATACCGTAAACCAATTGAGGTAAATGCGGAACACAATAAAAAACATGCACACCATCGCCGCGATCATGATAATATCCATATGGCTGCGGAACGTATTTTGATATAAGATATATGCCGCGTCATAATCCAAGCGAAACAGATTTTGATAGACTCCAATCATCCAGTCCGCAAACTTCCCCGACAGGATGCAGGAATAAAGAAAAAAAATGAAGCCGACTGCGATCAAAACCATCAGGACGGTTCGGAAGAAAATTTTATTTCGGAAGTATCTGAAATCATTGCTCTTTTTTCTATTCGGACGTAATGATTTAATTTTCAATTGTGTATCCCACTCCCCATACGGTTTTTATAAATTTCGGGTTTTTTGAGGGCTCGTTCATTTTTTCACGCAGCCTGCCGATATGCGCCATAACGGTATTATTGTTATTGATATACTGCTCGCCCCATACTGCCTCAAACAGCTCCTCCGATGAAACGACCGCCCCCTGATGCTCACACAAATACCAGAGAATAGAAAACTCGATCGGCGTTAATGGCAGTTCCTTCCCGAACAGGCTGCATTTATGATGCTCTCTGTTGATGATCAGTCCCCGAATGTCATATTCACAAACCTTCTCATCCGGATTCGATGCCGGACTGTTATAGCGCGTATAGCGCCGAAGCTGCGTTTTCACCCGTGCCACGACCTCCAGCGGATTAAACGGCTTTGTGATGTAGTCATCCGCACCGATCGTCAGTCCCATGATTTTATCGCCGTCCTCCACCTTTGCCGTCAACATGATGATTGGAAAAAAAGAATGTTCCCGGATTTTCCGGCAGATCTGAAACCCGTCCATATCGGGCAGCATGACATCCAACACCGCCAGATCCGGCTCATGCTCCTCCATCCAACGAAGCGCTTCCCCGCCGTTATGAAATTTTTGCACGGTATAGCCGTCGTTTGTGAGATAAACGTCCAGCAAATCTGCGATCTCTTTTTCGTCATCCACCACCACGATCGTTCCGTTCATATATGCTCCTTCTTAATTCCTCTGTTTACCGTACAAAAACAGCATAGCTGCAGCCATCCTAACGCCGCAGCTACGCTGTGTTTTCTGTTCTTTCCTTACATTAAGGACTCATACAGCTTCGTAATATCCTCTACGCTGGTTTCCTTCGGATTGCCCGGTCTGCACGCATCGTCGTATGCGGACTGTGCGAGGAACGGAATGTCCTCTTTCTTCACGATCTCCTTTAAATCTGCCGGAATGCCGACGTCTTTTGACAGCTGCCGTACCGCATCGACCGCCGCTTTGCGATATTCATCCACGGACATGGCATCCACATTTTGAACGCCCATCGCTCTTGCGATCTCACGATATTTTTCGCCCGTTGCTTCCGCATTATATTCCATAACAGTCGGAAGAATAATGGCATTTGCCACACCATGCGGCGTGTCATACAGAGCGCCGAGCGGATGTGCCATGGAGTGAACGATTCCGAGACCTACATTGGAAAAGCCCATGCCCGCAACGTACTGTCCCAGTGCCATGCCCTCTCTGCCTTCCGGCGTATTCTCTACCGCGCCGCGCAGACTTCTTGCGATGATCTCAATTGCTTTTAAGTGGAACATATCGGACAGCTCCCATGCCGCGCCGGTGATATATCCCTCGATCGCATGGGTCAGCGCATCCATACCGGTCGCTGCTGTCAATCCTTTCGGCATCGTTGCCATCATTTCAGGATCAACAAACGCGACAACCGGGATATCATGGACATCCACGCATACCATCTTTCTCTTTTTCTCCGTATCCGTGATCACGTAATTGATTGTGACTTCCGCAGCCGTTCCCGCCGTTGTCGGAACCGCAAAGATCGGTACGGACGGTTTCTTTGTCGGCGCAACACCCTCTAAGCTGCGCACGTCCGCAAACTCGGGATTCGTGATAATAATACCGACAGCCTTTGCGGTATCGATGGGGGAACCGCCGCCGATGGCGATAATGTAATCCGCACCTGCCTTCTTGTATGCTTCCACGCCATTCTGCACGTTTTCGATCGTTGGATTTTCCTTGATATCAGAATAAATCTCATAACCGAGTCCTGCCGCGTCCAAAATATCCGTTACCTTTTTGGTCACGCCGAATTTAAGCAGGTTCGGACCGCTGCAGATCAGCGCTTTCTGAAATCCCCGCGCTTTTGCCTCTGTCGAGATCTCCTGAATTGCCCCCGCCCCGTGGTAAGATGTTTCGTTCAGAACAAATCTGTTTGCCATACTTGTTTTCCTCCTTCTCTGTGATGGGATTATTATATCATCTAAATCTCTAACCTCGCAAACCCGCGCTATCGCGCTCTTCGTCCGATTTCATCGGACGTTTGCTCGGTAATGGCGCATGAAAAACAAATGTCCTAGCAGCTTGCTGCTTTTTGCGGCCGCTTGTTTTTCCTTTGCGCCCATTATATCATATCCTTCCTATCCCGCCTACTTAAATTTTCTACCTAAGATAGATTCTCCTCCTGTGCCTTCCGATTCTTTTTTTCCCGTTTTACCCGATACATATCTTTATCCGCGAGCTCGATCATACGGCCAAGCTCCTGCTTCTCCGGCTCAGGCTCCACATGATACCCAATGCTCGCGTCCAGTAAATACTTCTTGTGATAGACCATATTGTATTTTTGGATGGACGCATGAATGCCCGCAATATGTTCCCGGACGTCCGCTTCCGTGTAGCCCGCCGCAAGCAACAGAAATTCATCTCCCCCGTAGCGCACCAAAAGCTGTCCGTGCTGTCTGGATTGCTCCAAAACTCCCGCGATTGCCTTGATCAGGGCGTCTCCTTCCTCATGCCCGAACTGATCGTTCACCTTTTTCAGCCCGTCCACATCCACAAAAATAACAGCCGCCGACAACTGTTTGCGCCGCGCTTCCTCCAGCACTCTCGGACCGAATTTGCGAAGCCCCGACCGATTATGGACACCGGTCAGCTCATCCAATACCCACATGCGGTTCAGCCGTCCAAGCATGGCTCTCATCGTATCCTGTCTGCGGACCGTCTCGAGCGCATTGTTTAAGTTCAACACGAACTGCTGGAAAAAACGGCTCTCGATCGCCGGCCGGTAATTTCCCACGACACAGTAGCCAAAACAATACTCCTTATGATGCAGCGGCATCACAACATAAAAATTCCCCTGTTTTCCTTTCCTACATTCCTCCGGCAAAAGATCATTCTTCGGAAATCCCTCGTAGCTGCCAAACGTCCCGTTCTCGTAGGCGATCGGAATCGAGATTTCCTCCCGGTACGCGGACTCGTCCCGTCCCCGTTCCTGCCCCTCCGCCATGCGTTCCAGCTCATCGTAATATTGATCAATACTGCCGCACATACACAAATAAAAGGACTGCGGATCAATCTGCCTGATATAAAACTCTACAACACGAATGAAATCCTCAAAGGTCTCCAGTCCGGTAAATTCCGCCGCCGAGTTCTTGATCAGATTCAGATAATAACCTGTCTGTACCATGTTCCTGACATATTTCTCCTGTAACATGGCGTGCGTATAATCATTCCGCCTGTTGCAGCCACAGGAGCCTCCGAAAATCGGACTTCCGTATACGATCTCGTCCTTCTGCTCTATTTTTTGCTCCACCATCTGCCGCATCTTTTGATATGCTTTTCCGGCAGCCGCCTCCTCCCCGCGCCTGACCGTCGTCAGACGGGGATAATTGACCCTTGCGGTGGAGCTGTCATCATAGCCCGTTACCAGCACATCCTCCGGCACCTGATATCCCCGCTCCTGCAGCGTCAGAATGATACCGATCGCCATTTCGTCATTTGCCACCATGATCGCATCCGGTAATCCCTCACCGCGTCCAAGCAGAGCCTCCGCAATCGCCACACCGCTTTCATAGGTATAGTCCCCGCACAGAATTTCCTCCTCTTTCCACGGCATTCCGTATATTGTCATCGTCTCCCGAAACGCATCCAAGCGCTCTTTTGCATCCTGATTATCGCATGGTCCCGATACATAGGAGATCGTCTTCGCCTGGTGCTCTGTGATCAGATGTTCCAAAAGAGCACGGATTCCTTTCTCATTCTCCATCTTAATACAGACGGCTCCGTCCCACTCGATATTTAGGGAAACACAGGGAACGCCCGCTTCCCGGATACCCTGCATGATCTCTTCCACAACCTTCCCGTCATGGATCGTATCCAGATTCACGATCACGCCGTCATATTTTGAAAAATCCACAAGCCGATAAATATTATACTCTCCGACCTCGTAGGCGGAAAGCTCCCCATAGCTCCAGCCATCTCCGGCAAAAATATACACGTTTCCGCCGTCCGGAATCGCGCTTTCCAAGATCCCGTTGATCGTTCTCTTTTGACTGTCAAAGCCCGCGCCGCCCAATAGCACTGCAATATCCATCCGTACTTCCCCCGTACTTCATCCGTTTTTCCCCGTTTTCTGCATTACCCTGCAGGTCATTTCACCCAAGCATCGTATCATCCGCCCAAAACATCCGCACTTTCCGCTGACAGACAGATACAAAAATACTCCTGATGAAACCCGCATACGTTACCTTGACAGTTAGCTCAGCCCCGGCGCTCCTACGGCACATGAGGGGATCTGCTTAGTGCTGCTTTGTTCCCAACCTGACACGATTCGCAGTTCTCATTGCGCAGGACCAAAACGTCAACGCCACTTATCAAGGGCAGCTATACGGGCTTCATCAGAAGCATCGCATTGCAAGTATATCTGTTTTACACATATTTGTCAATACCGCGCCGCTTTTCCTCCTTATTGCGAATACGCAGCTCCTTAAAAAAACAAGTCAAAAGTGCGCTGCATTCTTCCTCCAGCACCCCCCGGGTCACACTCACCTGATGGTTGAATTCCGGCATGTCAAGAATGTTGAGAATGGAGCCTGCACACCCGGCTTTCGGATTCATGCATGCCATGACAACGCGCGGGATACGCGCCTGCACAATCGCTCCGGCGCACATTTGGCAGGGTTCCAGCGTCACATAGAGCGTGCACTCCTCCAAGCGCCAGTCTCCGATTTTGCGGCTTGCTTTTTTGATCGCCGTAAGCTCCGCATGGGAAAGCGTGCTCTTATCCGTATTCCGGCGGTTATAACCTCTGGCAATGATCCTGTCTTCATATACAATGACACAGCCGATCGGCACCTCCCCGAGCGCATATGCTTTTTTCGCTTCACCAAGCGCCGCGCGCATGTATTTCATATCCTGATCGGCCACGTTTCTCTCTCCCACGCTTTTGTTTGATACTGCGCGTCCCGCCTGCTGACACGCTTTACTATACATTAATTATATACCTTTTCGCAATCATTCCGCAATGCTTATATCCCAACCTCCATCATATAATAACCAAACCGGTCGCGGTTTTCTTTCTGCTCTTTCGGCGCTTCGGCGCGCTCAAAACCGACGAAGCCGAACATCGCCGCTGCGATCCGCTCCTGCTCATGCATGATCCCCGGTACCCCGATGTAATATTTGTCGGGATATTTCCCAAGCAGAATATAGTTATAATTATAATACCCATGCAGCAAAAAGCTATTACGCACAAGGCTTTGATATTCCTGCCGAAGTACCACAAAATCCACGGGCGTGATCTTTATAAAATCCACATCATCCCCGATCGGATGCACGGTCGGGTAGATGCTGCACAACTGTTTCCATTTATCATCTGACAGGGCCGTCACATGTCGCTCGTGCTGTCTGCGTGCCTCCGCATTCTGCGGATATGTCAGCACAACTGTTTTTTTCCCTCTCCCTGCTTCCTGTTCTTTATGCTTTTTTGCTTCCGGTTTTCTTTCTTCCTGTGCGTTTTCCTCCGCCTTTTCGTTTCGTTGTTCTGTCATATATACGGCGGTTTCCGACTCCTCTGCCATCCCCGAGCCCGCTTTCTGCATCCCGTCCTGTCTCTCCGCCGTCTCCGAATCCACTCTCGGCGTTCCGTCCTGTCTCTCCGCCATCCCGGCATCCGCTTTCGACTTCCCGCCTTGTCTCTCCGCCGTCCCGTCATCCGCTTTCGACTTCCCGCCTTGTCTCTCCGCCGTCCCGACATCCGCTTTCAACTTCCCGCCCTGTCTCTCCGCCGTCCCGTCATCCGCTTTCAACTTCCCGCCTTGTCTCTCCGTCGTCCCGGGAGCGATTTCCTGCACAGCTCCCTCTGTCAGCTGTAACACAGCCTGCTCCATATTCATCGGGTGCACAGCTTCCGTCTGCTCTGCCGTTTCTGTGTCTTCCTGATTGGGGGTCTCACGCATTTTCGGCAGCCGGCAGATACCATAAACCTCCCCCGATGCCTGAAACAGCAGACTCTCCTCGTTTCCCTCCAACGGCATCCAATCAACTGAGGCGCTTCCTTTTCCGTGAATGATCGCGATATTCTGAATCGTTGTACGCGGCCGTCCTCCCGTTCGTTCCAGCACCGCCGTCACAAGCGTTTGTCTGTCCATATGGCAGAGGTTCGCGCCGAAGCGATACCGATTCTCATCCCACTCCATACGTACATGTCCCATATTTCCGCATTTCACGCCATTTCTATATAAATCGATATAGCATATTTTCTGTTCATACATAACAAAGCACCCCCCACAGAACTATTAACATTCTATGAGCGGCGCTTCTATTTTATGAGCACAACTTTCCGTTATCACACGGAATCCAGATAACGCATATAATTCACAACCATCAATGCAATCTCAAGCGTCATGGCATCGTCAAACACACGGATATCAAGCCCTGTCGCCTTTTGCAGCTTCTCAATACGGTAAACAAGCGTATTCCGATGCACAAAAAGCTGTCTCGATGTCTCCGATACATTCAGATTATTTTCAAAAAATTTATGAACCGTCGTCAGAGTCTCCTCATCCAGTTCTTCCGGAATTTGATCTCCAAAAATTTCCTTCACAAAAATCTGACACAGGCTGACCGGAAGCTGATAGATCAAACGTCCGATCCCGAGCGTTGCATACGAAACGAGCTTCCGCTCCACATAGAAAATCTTTCCGACATCCATTGCCATTCGGGCCTCTTTATACGACTTTGAAACATCCTTCAGATGATTCACAGGATTGCCATACGCAACACGCACATTCGCAAGCGCTTCCGTATTCATCATATCAACAATCGTAGAAGCGATGTTCTCCATCTGCTCCGTCTGATTATCCGGATCCAGCGCCTTGATCAGTACAATACTGTTTGCATCCACCGACGTAACATAATCGCCCGACTGCACACTGAACAGACCGCGCAGCATCTCGCTCGCCTCGGAATTTTTCTCGGACTGGATCTCGATCAAAAATATTGTCCGTACCGTCTCAATATCAATATGCAGTTTTTTGGCACGGTTAAAAATGTCCACCAAAAGCAGATTATCCAACAGCAGGCTTTGAAAAAAATTATTGCGGTCAAAACGCTCTTTATAAGCGATCATCAGATTTTTGATCTGGCTCACCGCTATTTTTCCCATCACATAGGTATCCGTGCCGCTCCCCTTCGCGATCAAAATATACGCGATCTCGCCGTCATCCACGATTTTTAATAAATGACTGTTCCCTATGATCTGAGAATCCGCCGGCGAGGCAATAAATGAGGAAAGGATTGCCGGATCGCCCGCAATTTCCGTATTCGTTGTCGCCACACACTCTCCATTTATCTCAAAAACCGCAAACTCCACCTTTGTCAGAACGTGTAACTCATCTATACTCGTCTGAATGATTTGATTTGTTATCATTCTTTCCTCCAATTAAAAATTTTATAAATATCTCAGAACTCCCGTTCAATCATCAACGGGAATAGCGACTCCCTCTCCTACCCTTTTATTAAACTCTATTTCTTTTTCATGTGCTTCCCGAATATAAGTGTCAAATTCCTCTATTGTCATACTTGTATAAAAGGCAACCATATCTTCATAGGTATCATCTCCGGTCGGCGACAGCTGATAATCCGTCCCCAATTCCTCATTTAATTTCTGCAATTCGTTCTCATAAATTGCCAAATCATCTCCAGAAACAGATTTATTCGGTTTCCTATAATAACCTATCGTTATACTTAATATGGCTGCTATTATTATGCCGCCCAAAATAATCATGATATGTCGCCGCTTGTTTTTCACCATATATCCATTCCCTAAACATGCATTCATTCTCAATAGACAATTTCACGCACGCTATCATTCCCTTACAATAAAGGGAGATGCCCAAGAGCATCTCCCTCACCCATTCTACCGTGATTAGTTGGTAATAATCATCTCTGTCTCTTTGTCAAATACATGAATCTTCTCAACATCGATCGCGAATTTCACAACATCACCCGGTCTTGCTGTCGTTCGCGGATCAACACGAGCGGTCATCGTGAACTCTTCTAAATCGAAGTATAAGAATACTTCTGCACCTAAGAGCTCGTATACGTTAATCGTAGATTCAAATACCGCATTCGGAGCAGCCTCGATCATCATCTCGGAATCATATACATCCTCAGGACGGATACCGAATGTAACGGTCTTGCCCTCATAACCGCCATCGATTACTTTCTTGGATTTTGCCGGAGGAAGCGGAATCGAATGTCCTGCAACCTTTAAGGATGCAATATCACCGTTTACCTCAACAACCGCGTCAAGGAAGTTCATCTGCGGGGAACCCATGAATCCTGCAACGAACAGGTTCTGCGGCTTCTCATACAGATTCTGCGGTGTATCAACCTGCTGAATGACACCGTCCTTCATAACAACGATTCTTGTACCAAGCGTCATAGCCTCGGTCTGATCATGTGTTACGTAGATGATCGTCGTGCCCAGTCTCCGATGCAGCTTCGCAATCTCAGTACGCATCTGCACACGCAGCTTCGCATCCAAGTTGGAAAGCGGCTCATCCATCAGGAATACCTTCGGGTTACGGACAATTGCACGTCCCATCGCAACACGCTGTCTCTGACCACCGGAAAGAGCCTTCGGCTTACGGTCAAGCAATGCAGTCAGGTCAAGGATCTTTGCTGCTTCTTTTACCATCTTGTCGATCTCATCCTTTGGTACTTTTCTCAGCTTCAAGCCGAACGCCATGTTGTCATATACGGACATGTGAGGATACAACGCATAGTTCTGGAATACCATCGCGATATCTCTGTCCTTCGGCTCAACATCGTTTACAACTCTGTCGCCGATTCTCAGTTCGCCGGAGCTGATGTCCTCCAAGCCGGCGATCATACGAAGTGTCGTGGACTTACCGCATCCGGAAGGTCCTACGAAAATAATAAACTCCTGATCTGCAATCTCAAGGTTAAAGTTCTTTACTGCTTCAAATCCATTCGGATATACCTTGCAGATGTCTTTTAATGATAAACTTGCCATTTTCATGCCTCCATCTTCTTGATATAGGTGAGGTTCACCCTCTTTTCGAAACTATTCATAGTATAACGAAAAACCCCTATTTTGGCTATGCCACTATTACACAAAGATTTTTCGTCTCTTTGTAAAATGTGCTCATAAAAGATCATTTTTGTCTTACTCTTTAGCATAATAGCCAAGAATTGACACCCTTTATTAGCTACTTTGTCCAATCATTCCGTCTGACTGTCAGAAACATCAGCCGCTTCCTGCTCTTCATATTTATGAAAAATGCCATGATAGGCAAAGGAACAAAGATATCCGATTCCCGCAAAGCCCCAGCCAAGCGCAACCAAAAACCCAATGTTTGTCACATAATAAATGACGATAACGGGCATTGCCTGCAGGATCAGAAATACGATCGTATAGGGAAGATGCGCGAGCGACAGCTTCAGCGCATTGCCCAATGTCCCGCGGATCGTATTTTTAAAATACGCCTGAAGCGGAAATGCATACAGATACAGAGCCAGCAGCACGATCACAATAAAGCACATCGGTATTAAAAGCCATGTCTGAAACTGCGGCGCATAATTACCGATGATATGCACGTCCGCCAGTATGACGAAAGCGCCGCCCAGTATAACTGCCCACATTGCGGTCGCCTGCAAAAAGTTACTTGCAAACGCCTTGAAAAAGTCCTTTGTCAGATAACCTTCTTCCTTTTTTACCATTGAAAGCGTTACACTGTACATCGCAGTGATCGCCGCACCCGCCGTGATAATCGGAATGCAACAGACGATCGTCAGCACATTCAGCCACAGCAGATCCGTAATTTTGGAGAGAATGTTGAAAAATTTCCCCTCCATTTTGAAAAAATTCTTCATGGATCTCCTCACTTCTTGATCTTGTGATACACAAGGCGGTACTGTCTGTGCAGCTTCGTATGCATTCGCAGAATCTCTTTCGATTCCTTGCGCACTTTCTGCATGATCATATCATACGCTTTAATAAAGCTGTCCACGATCCGCCGGTCAAGCCTGCCGGCTTTCACCTCTTCCTCAAGCACACGGATCGTCTTTTCCTTCGTCGCCTGTCTTAACGCATTGATCGCGTCGTCCTTTGAGTCAGACTGCATAATGACAGCCTCATTCGCCGTGTTGTGTTCTAATGTGATCGCCTCGTCCTTGATCTGGCGCAGCGTACCGTCCTTGCGTTTTACGGTATCATACGACCACTCATTCGTCAGACCGGTGATCACATCCGCGACCTGAAGAATCCTCTGTAAGTTATTCATCGGGCCCGTCTTTTTTCCGACGGGATATCCGCTGCCGTCAAGACGCTCATGATGCGTATAAACAATATCCACAACATTCTGGTTGATCCGCCCAAGCAGAATTTCCCGCGCACACAGCACATGCTTCTGCAAAACGGCAAGCTGCTCCTTATCCAAATGATCTTTGGACTGGATGATCTTCCTCGGCACGGACAGCATGCCGATATCATGGAGCAACGCGCTATAATAAAGGAGCTCCTGCTCTTCCTCTTTTAATCCTAAAAGCTTTCCGATCTCCTTGCATACACAGATACAGGTCACGGAATCAATGACGGCATATTCGCTGCGGAAACCGATGCAGTACATCAGCATATTCAGATAGCCGACCTTTTCCTCATCACTTAAAAGAACATAATCCAAAATCCGGTCAAGCTCCTCGGCATAGCTTCCGTCCGTCAGCTTCGCAATGACATTATATCTTTGAACCGCTTCCTCGAAAAGCCGGAAAGACTCCTCTCCGTATCGGGTGCCAATATCCTTGGAAAGTATGCCCGCCGAAAAATCATTCTCCAGCGCCGAATGGTAAATCTCCACCTTCTCCGCAAGGTTTAAATGCCTTGCGATCTCTATGTATGCATCCTCAATATCCTTTGTCTGATTGAAATCAAGGTGATGATAGAGCAGAATCCTCGCATACTCAGGATGCGGAGAAAGGTATTTGAAAAAAAGATACCCGTAAATGGAGTGGGGCATTGGATCCTGAAGCTCCACGCGCATCATCTCATGCACATTGTCCGTCTTATAAGCACCAAAATCATGCAGCATCGCAAGGATCGCCAGATCCGCGATTTCATACTGCTCATAACCGCCGCGGCATGCAAGCATACAGCTTAAGATATATGCCGTCCTGCTGCCGTGCTCAATGATTCTTTTATCGATCAATGCCAAGGTATCCCGAATTAAGATACACATATCCTTACTCTTGATATATTCCATACGTCTCCCTCATTGTCCGATCACAAAAAGAATTGCATTGGTACATAACGGATACCGTCGGCAAGCTGCTCGGTATCCATATCCAAAAAGCCGACTCTGCGATAAAACCCGACCGCCTCCGGCGCCGCATTTACCGTCAGCCTGCCCTCGCCGGGCTTCCCGCACGCAAACTGCCCTGCGATATCGATCAGCGCCGCGCCGACTCCCCTGCGCTGATATTTCTCATCCACAAAAAGAAGAGAAATATGCTGCTCTCCACGCAGCGTGATCATACCGATCAGCCTGCCTGCGTCAAACGCGCCGTACAGACGGTAGCTGCCCGTCATAAACATGCGGTACAGGGTGTTGTCCGTCACAAAATCGCGAAAACTGTTCACCCCCTGCTCGCAGTATCCGGGAGCCACAAATTTCAGGAATACCCTCCATGCAAGTCCCATCGCATCCTGCCACTCATCCGCATGCGCGGCGCGATATTCGTAATTGTACGTTGTACTCATGCCGATCAAATCCTTTTGCATTCGCCATCTTATAATCACAGTATACTCAAACATGGCTGTAAGTGCAAGAGAGGATTTTGTTTACTCCATGCATTTTCCGACTTGATTGACAAGAGGCAGCCCATTCTCCAGAGCATACGCATTTTCCATCGTGACCTGTGCGATCGCCTGCATCGCTTCTCTTGTGAAAAATCCCATGTGGGAGGTGATCAGCACATTCGGAAAAGTCGTCAATCTTGCCAGATTTTCATCCGTCATGATCTCGTTCGAGCAGTCCTCATAAAATACGCCTTCTTCCTCCTCATATACGTCCAGCCCCAGGCCGCCGATCTTCCGGCTGATAAGTCCGTCAATGACCGCTTCTGTATCGATCAGCGCGCCTCGGGAAGTATTTACCAGATAAACGCCCTCCTTCATTTTTTCGATCGCATCGCGGTCGATCAAATACTGCGTCTGCTGTGTCAGTGGACAATGCAGGGAAATAAAGTCCGACTGGCGTAAAAGTTCATCCAGCGAGACATACTCCACATCCAGCGTATGATTCGGATAGGGATCATACGCGATCACATGCATGGAAAAACCGTTAAAAATACGGATCATCGCCTGTCCGATCTTTCCCGTTCCGATGACGCCGGCTACTTTATGAAACATATCCTTTCCCATAAAGCCGTTGATGTTCATATTAAAATCCCTTGTCCGCGTATATGCCTTATGTGTATAACGGTTTACGGTCAAAAGCATCGCCATGGCAAATTCCGCAACCGCCTCCGGCGAGTAGCTCGGCACACGCAGGATCGTGATCTTATCCTCCGCTGCCTTCACATCGACATGATTAAAGCCCGCGCTTCGTAACAGGATCGCTTTCACCTTCATTTCATATAATTTGTCGATCATCCCCGCATTCACATAATCATTGACAAAAATACAGATTGCGTCATAGCCCTTTGCCAAAAATACCGTATCATCATTGCACGGCATCTCGATAAAATGAATGTCAAAACCGTAATCCTTTCCCATTGGTTCAAACCAAACGCGGTCATAAGGCTTTGTACTGTAAAATGCAATTTTCATCGTATCCGTCCCTTCCTTTCGCCCGCAGCGGGCATATAAAAAACAAGCTCTCATTCCTAAATCAGATAATAACCATTATGTATCTTCCTTATCATCTTATGCATAAGGCACGTTTTCTTGAAATCATTTCCACATAAAGCCGTATCGAGCTTTCTCTTCGATCCGTTTTTCGATTTTTATTTTGTTTGAAAAAGAGGCAGCAC
Source organism: Lachnospiraceae bacterium (assembly GCA_014804755.1). Taxonomy (GTDB): domain Bacteria; phylum Bacillota; class Clostridia; order Lachnospirales; family Lachnospiraceae; genus DLAJ01. Next base: position 24,787 of record JAAUZE010000028.1, read on the forward strand.
GTGAACCTTCCGTGCCGCCCCTTCATGTCTGGTTTTCTTTCTTTTTTCTCTTCCGTTTTCCCCTATATCATTTGCCATTTCCGGCTGCGCAGACTGCTTACGGCTACGCTTTCGCGCGAAGCACTCCGTCAATCCAACGGTAAATATCTTCAGAAACAGTCTTCTTATCCGACTCGTTCAAAATCTCATGTCGGTCATTCTTATAAAGCTTCATCTCTAAATTAAGCATTCCTCGCGCTTTATAAGAAGCAAATGCCTTGCGCACGCCTTTTCCGTAACCGCCGACAGGGTCCTCCTCCCCCGCCACAAAAAACAGCGGCAGGCGCTTCGGAATCCGCTTGAGATAAAGCGGAGACTGACAGCGGGAGATGAACGTAAACAAAGTGTGAAAGCCATTTACCGTAAAGCCAAAGCCGCATAACGGATCCGCATCGTAACGCTTTATCGTTTCCGCGTCCGCACAAATCCAAGCATTCGGACTTTGTGGGTTTTTGATCCGCTTGCCGTAACCGGAAAAAGCAATCTTCTGAATCAAGGCGCTCTTATGATGCCCACCTTTAAACAGTCCGATCACCCTTGTCAGGAATTTCCCGAACCCGAGCACAGGCTCCGGCATCGAACCGGTTCCCATGATCACTGCACCGGCGATTCCCGTTCCGTAGCGGCAGATATAATTCCTTACAATGAACGAACCCATGCTGTGCCCCAATATCAGAAACGGCACATCGGGAAGCTGCTCCTGCACGATCTTTTTCAGCCGATGTACATCGCGCACAACGATCGTCGCCGCATCGCCTGCACAAAAGTAACCCAGATCCTTTTCATCCTTCACCGACTTTCCGTGCCCTAAATGATCCTCTCCAATGACACATATGTCATATTCATTCATGAAGCGCGCGAACTCGTCATAGCGATCTACATGCTCCTCCATACCGTGTACGATCTGAAGCACACAGCGCGGACTGCGCGGATGATCGCCCGTCATACAGTCCGGTTTCCAGATAATGCCATGAATCCTTGTTTTCCCGTCCCGTGAACCATAAAAAATATCTTCTTTTTTTGACATCGCTTTCACCTCCTAACAGATTTCTGCTCCCGACGGCATCGGTTTTTCCGGCGACACCAGCGCAAGCCTTCCTTCCGCGTCCTCCGCGCACAGCAGCATTCCTTCCGATACGACGCCTGCCAGAGTTGCCGGCTTTAAGTTCACCAATACCATGACTTTCTTTCCGACCATTTCCTGCGCTGTATAATGCTGCTTAATGCCCGAAACGATCTGCTTTATCTCAGAACCGATCTTCACTTTAGAACATAACAGTTTTTTGCTCTTCGGCACTTCCTCACAGGCGATGATCTCGCCTACCTGAAACTGCAGCTTCGCAAAATCATCATAGGTGATCTCCGGCTTTGCTTCCACGTCAATGCCCGGCTCATCCGCTCCGCCCTGCTGCAGGGCTTCTCCTGACCCGCTTTGTGCACCGCTTCCGGCACTTCCTGCTGCCTGCGCGCCGTCCCCAGCGTTCGGTACGCCTGCCGCCGCTCTGCGCTCTGCGAACATTTCCTCGACCTTTTCCATCACCTCGCCCAGATCCTGACGGGCAAAAAGAATCTCCGGCTTATCCGTCACCTGCGTACCTGACGGATACAGCCCAAACTCGCCGAGCGTGTCAAATGGGCGGAGCGATGTGTGAAACTGCTCCGCAATTTTTTCAGCCGTCTTAGGCATAAACGGCTCCAGCAGCGACGCGCCGATCAAAATACCTTCGGTCAGATTGTAGAGCACCGTCTCCAAGCGTTCTTTTTTTGTCTCATCCTTCGCAAGCGCCCACGGCATTGTCTCATCAATATACTTATTGCATCTCTTAAAGAGCGCGAAAATCTCCGTGATCGCATCAGCGACACGAAGCTCATCCATTTTCTTTGCAGCTCGCTCATATGTGCTTACCGCCACGCTGCGAAGCTCCGCATCCACATCGGGCTCTCCCGCATCCACCGAGATACTACGGTTCGTCACAACGCCGCCAAAATACTTATTGCTCATGGAGATCGTGCGGTTCACCAGATTTCCGAGCGTGTTCGCCAGATCGGAATTGAGGCGTTCCACCATGAGATCCCAGGTGATCATGCCATCGTTTTCAAACGGCATCTCATGAAGCACAAAATAACGCACGGCATCCACGCCAAAAAACCGGATCAGATCCCCCGCATAGATAACATTCCCTTTCGATTTACTCATCTTTCCGTCGCCCTGAAGCAGCCACGGATGCCCGAAGATCTGCTTCGGGAGCGGTTCTCCGAGCGCCATGAGGAAGATCGGCCAATAAATCGTATGAAAACGGATGATGTCCTTTCCGATCAAATGTAAGTCCGCCGGCCACAGCGTTTGATACTGCGCCGTACTCCCGCCTTCCGCATCATAGCCGATTCCGGTAATATAATTGGAAAGCGCATCCAGCCATACATAAACGACATGTCTGTCATCAAAATCAACCGGAATTCCCCATGTAAACGACGTTCTTGAAACGCACAAATCCTGCAGTCCCGGCTTCAGGAAATTGTTCATCATCTCATTTTTGCGCGATACCGGCTGAATAAATTCGGGATGCGCCTCAATATGTGCAATCAACCGGTTGGCATATTTACTCATTTTGAAAAAATAAGCTTCTTCTTTTGCAGGCTTCACCTCGCGTCCGCAGTCAGGGCATTTGCCGTCCACAAGCTGGGATTCCGTCCAGAACGACTCACAGGGCGTACAATAAAGCCCCTCATACGCCCCCTTGTAAATATCGCCCTGATCATACAGGCGCTTGAATATTTTCTGTACCTGCTTCTCATGCGGTACATCGGTCGTTCGGATGAATTTATCATAGGAGGTGTCAAGGCTGTCACAAATATCGCGGATCTCTCCCGCCACCTTGTCAACAAATTCCTTCGGCGTAACGCCTGCCTCCTTCGCTTTCAACTCGATCTTCTGCCCGTGCTCATCCGTTCCCGTCTGAAAAAAAACATCATAGCCGTCCTTCCTCTTAAATCTGGCGATACTGTCCGCCAGGACGATCTCATAGCTGTTGCCGATATGCGGTCTTCCCGACGTATAGGCGATCGCCGTCGTAATGTAATACTTACCCTTATCCATGTTGTTCCTCCTATCCTAAGAAGTTCTGATAAAGCAAAAAAGCCCGCCTTCCAACCAGATCAGAAGACGAACCTGCCAAAAGTCCGTGTTACCACTTCTATTCGCATATCCCCAGCGGGAAATATCTCATCGGGTATCAAACCCCATACCCTGCCGCTGTAACAGGCGGACCTGTCGCAGCCTTGCCGATCTGTGGCCGCCATCCGGCGCTGCACTCATCCTAATATATCCGTATTTTATACGATTCATGCAAAAAAGTAAATACCTATCGGGCACATTTCTTTTTGGACTTTGACTGCAGGCCGCAGATAAAAAAATTCATACGCATACTATTTGTATGCATAATAATTAAAACACAGTATCAGTATATCCGAATTCGAAGTCTGCATATCCTATAATAATAGGGATGACAGAGATTTCTATTCCCTATCAAAATTAAAGCAAGGACAGATTACTTTATGAAAGACCATACGTACAGAAAAGAATTCTGCAACCGACTCACCCGGCTCAGAATGAACAAAGATGTTTCCGCACGGGATATGAGCCTTTCTCTCGGTCTCAGTGAGAGTTACATCAACAAGATCGAAAACGAAAAAACGCTTCCGAGCATGAGCACGTTCTTCGATATCTGCGATTACTTTCATATCACACCCATGGAGTTTTTTAATATGGAAGAACCGTTTCCGTTTGACATCGCCGCTGCCGTGTCAGAAATGAATCACATGAGCAGGGAGCAGATTTCACGCATGATCGCGTTTATGAAAGATATTAATCATCGGGGGTAGGGTTTTCTCGGATTCCCGAAGAAGTTCTATGCAGATTCCCTGTTTTGACAGAAAGCCTTCAGGATGGGACGAACAGCTAAAGATCGTTGGCGGCATCGCATATTGCATGAGCAAGGGATAAAAACGTCTGCTGGCAGGGCAATGCTCCGTTAAACTGTCTCATAGTCCCCAAAAGATAACTTTGTGTTCATCAATTCGCATATTAATTATTTAAGCGGATATTTTTCCCACAGCATCTCATTAATCAACATCACAACAGGCATGAGAAGAGGTTTATCGTCAAGCATTGCATCCAATTTTTCATTCCCCTCTATTCTCTGAAATCCCGGCTGCTCTGCTGCAAAGCGGTGCTGCCCGTCCCCGATCTCCAAAAGCTGTCCGTAAAGTTTCGTCTGCTGCTCCGGAATTCCGTACAAAATCGCCCTGCTCTCTTCACGAGCGCCCGCCTTTTTCGCCTTTTCCCGCCGCATTGTATACGCCTCAATAAAGCTTTGATCGCCGGTTGCTCCAACCTCTCCCGTGCTATAATAGTACATTGCCATCATCTCCTGCTGCGTCAGTCGTCCGTCAAAGCAAATCATATACAAAGTATCAGCCCCTTCCGCCCCTTGCTGATCCGATTCCGCAGCTACAGGCGCTTTCTTTGACCCCTTTTTCCCTTTCGACCCGGATTTCTTATCCGTTTTCGGATACAATTGTACTGTTTCGATTGTCCCCTCTCGCGTAAGACTTGCTCCGATTATCCGAATAGCAGCTTTTCTTTCCATGCTCATGAGAGAAACTGAAGAATCCGCTAACGGATTCAAATCATTCAATGACAGTCCTGCAAACACAAACGCTGTATTTGGCAATATATCACGCTCTCCTTGACACATCATATTCATGAACTTTTTATAATCCTTCGTATAAATGGAATAATACGCAAAATGAATCTCCCTAATATCCTTGCTATCGCAAAATCCCCGAAGTATATCCACATATGATGTTTCTCCCGGCTTGGTCGATGCAGTCCCCTCGGCCATTGCAACAGCTTGTTCAATCTGCGGTTCCGGCGGCACGATCGTACCCAAAGAGCCATAACCCGGACCGCTGCCGTATATCCGTCGCGTATCATCTCCATACTGTTCATATCCATATTGCTGAATCATCAAATCCACGCCACCGACATTATGTGCCGGATATCCCAGCTTAATGAGCGGAATGCCGCCCTCATCATCTTCTTCCGACAGCTCTGCACCCGAACCGCCGATAATGCCCTCAGCGATTCTCTGAATATTCGCAATCTCCCTGTTGCTCCCTTCCAAACCGCTCAAATTACTGATTTTATGCAGAACAAGCTTTACAGACACCCCTTTCCATTCCGGATATTTCTGATAAAACACGGAAAGCTCTGCTGCCAGCTTGGCTCCTGCTGTTATATCACCAAATCCTTTCAGATCTCCGACGACAATATGTACCGCAAACGGTCCGCCTCTTATTTTCTTACCCGCAATTCGATGTAACATACCATTAAACGCCGCCACTTTGTCCCTCAATTCCTGTTTTTGCCCTTCCCTCACTTTCTTCCCCGGCATTTTCAGATTCTCCGGAACAAGATAATGATCCAGACTGACAGATTCTCTCTCCAGAAGATCGTTCACGTCCTGCAAAGGAGGCTCATCCTCACACGGATTTACGGACGTATCCTCTTCCTCTGAAGGCGGCTCGTTTATTGGCCTCATTGCATTTTCAAACGACTCCTGTGGAAAATAAGTATCGCTTTGCTCTGATTGTTCTTCTTCCTCCATATTGTCTTTCTTACTTGTCTTCTCTTTTATTTGAAAGCTATCCATGCCGTTTCCCCCCTAACAGACAAAATTATATTATCATGAAAAAAAATCAATTTAAAGATTTATACACCTAGTTTTATCGTAAACAGATGATATTTGTCCGTCAATGTGCATTCCTTTAACTGTAAGCGTCAAATCCCCCCTCCTTTCGCTAAAACCATTTTTAGTGCATATATGAAAAGAAAATGCTCTTTTATTATTCGCTTTTAGATGAACAGGATCAGGACGACATCCTGATTTTATAAAAGTAAAATACCATAACAGACGGGAGGGAAGGTAAATACCCTCCCTCCCGTTTTAGGATTGCAGCCGCCTTATTCCGTCTGATCTCCCATCGGTTCCAACCGACTCTCCACCGGAATCACCATGATGGAATCTGTAGAAAACGACGTATAATCGTTCGTCAGCATCGGCAAAACGAACGCACCCCGCCTGCTTACCGCAAAATGCAGGTGTGCGCCGGTACTGTTTCCGGTGCTTCCCACCGCAGCGATCTGCTGTCCGCGCGCAATGATATCACCGGCCTGCACCTCAACGCTTTCACAATGCGTATAATAAGACACCTCGCCGTTTGCATGAATGAGGATCACATAGTTCCCGTTTTCCGCATCGTAGCCCGTCCGGTACACGCAGGCTTCCGCGACAGCATAGATCGGCGCTCCTTTTTCTGCTGCAAAGTCAATTCCCGAATGAAAAGAAATCTCTCCGCTGATCGGATGCTCTCTGCAGCCATACGCTGCTGACATCATCACGCTTCCGTCCTCAATCCCATCCAGTGGAAAGGAATACGCCACGTCCAACAGTCCGCTCTCTCCGAATCTCACACGCGGATTACATAAGAGTGTGCACACGCCGTCTACATAAAGCACTGAGACCGCCTGATCCGCATAATAATAGTAACCCTCGCTGTCCTCCAGACAGATTTCTCCCTCAGGAAGCGATCCGTTCAATACCCGGTCCCTCGCACTATACAAGAATTCCCTTGTCTTCACCTCTGCACCCAGCGCGTCCAGAAACTCCTGCTGTGCAGCAAGTCCCTCCTCCCAAGCGGCAAGCTCTGCCTCCTGATCAGCAAGCTCCGCTTCCTGATCGGCGCCATTTTCCGCATGCTGCTCCTCTATTTCTTCCAATATCTGATCATGTTCCTCTTCAAACTGCCGGTTCAGTTCCTCCAGCTCCCGCTGCAGCTCTTCCTGCCGCTCCAGCTCCTCCACCTCCGCCTGCAGTTCCTCCGACCGGGTCTCATATTCCTGCTGCGAATCCGCCTGTGCCGGAAAATCATCCGCAGAATTCTGCACCTCCTGCGCCGGTTTCCGATTGACCAGGAGCAGTGCTGCCGCCACAACCACGACCGATACCGACGCCAGCACGACCCATGTTCTTGCTTTTTTCACAGAAAGAACGTTGCGGATCCTTCCCTTCGCATTCTTCCTGCCAAACGACACCGGATAAAATCCGCCGGCGTCCCGCCCGCACTCCGAAAGTGCAAGCAGTGTTTTGGCATACTCCTTTCGTCGTTCATAGCCGAGCTCCCTTAAGACCGCCTCGTCGCAGGAGGCCTCCATATCCTCCTCGAAATAGCGGAACGCTAACCACACAAATGGATTAAACCAGTGCACACAGCGCACCGCATACGCGAGCAGCTTCAACAGATTATCCTGCCTGCGGATATGCATGCTTTCATGTGCGAGCACCATCTCTCTCTGAAAAGGAAGCAGCCCCTCCGGCAGGCAGATGACCGGACGGAAAATCCCCACGGTAAACGGCGCTCCAATCTCGGAATCCGTCAGGATCCGGATACGCCTGCGCCGCAGAGACTTGAACACACCTCTTGTTTCTCTGTCCGTCTCCACTTCCATATTGATGACGCTCGATTTTTTTTGATGCAGTCGGTATTCTAACCGGAGATAGCTCATGATTCCATATCCCATAAAGATCAGGCAGCCGCACAGCCAGCACCAGACGACGGTATGGAACGCCGCATCCGATACCCACCACAATCCTTGACCGGAGCCCGAATACTCCTGCATATCCGCCACGTTCTCCGCCTCTTCCGAAAGCGGATTCCATTTATCGGTGTCACTGATCGGAAGGCCCGCAACATCCGGTGCAACGATCACCTTCTGCACATCCGCAAGCTGCGTTCCGTTCTCCGCATATCCACTCGGCGTCCACACACTGCCTGCCGCAGGAAACGCATCCTGCGTTTGCCCATCCTGTGTCTGTTCTTCCGCGATCTGCCGCTCCCCAAACATCCGCGCCATATCGGGAACCACGCCATAACGAACCGCGGGTACCGCCGGACAGATCAGACGGATCAGCACGACCAGCCACAGCACATACGAATACCGCCTCGGCGCACGCAAAAGCAGCAGACGGATCAAAAATACCGCCGCAATGACAAACGATGCCGTCAGGCTCATTCGAACAATCACTCCAAAACATTCTCCCATATCCGTCACCTCCTATCCGTCATACATCCGCTTCATCGATCAGCCGCCGCATCTCTGCAACCTCTGCGGCAGTCAGCTTCCTCCCTCCGCAAAAAGCGGTCAGAAAACGCGGCAGAGAACCGCCAAACACTTCGTTGACGTATTCGCGGCTCTGCTTACCGTAAAAATCCTCCTTCTTCATGACAGACGTCACTGTCGCATTTTCGTTTCGGAAAACGCCCTTTTCGCATAAATTTTTCAACATGGTATACGTTGTTGATTTTTTCCATGCAAATGCTTCCGCGCACAGATGTACCAGCGCTGTTGAGGAAACGGGCTCATGCGTCCAGATCAATTCCGCAAACTCCGTCTCCGCCTCCGTTAAGCGATATTCTTTTTTCATTCCGGTCATCCTCCCTTTCCTCTGCCGAACTTCTAAGGAAACACTGATTTGATCAGTTACTCAGGCATAATTTGAGGTCTATATATCATAAACCTTTCCGCTAGTTTATAACATATAGACCTCTTTGTCAATCCCTGTTATGCCATTTTTATATTCTTTACGATTTGAATGCTCCTTCGAAAATCCTTTCAGCGCAGCGACCCGAGCAAAAACGACAGTCTGCCTCCCTGCATCTCCATAACATCCACTTCAAACTCCAATATCGGCATCCCGTCATACTGAGGTTCGGCGGCATTCGTCAGATACCCCGGCGTCACGCGCAGACGGATCGTATCGCCGAGCACAAACTCCGAAATATCGCCACCTGCAATCCCATATACCGTTTCTCCCGGAAGCATGGCGGTACCCACCTCCCGATCTGTCCGCCGGTCGATCAGCGTCAGCATCCCGCTCTCCTCATCAAACCGGTAGTCAAGGGCTGCGTTGATCAGTGCAGAAAACTTATAAAGTGTGAAATAGTTCGCCTCTAAAACGCCTTTCTCATGATATTGCAGAACGATCAGCTCTTCCGCCGCAAAGGATGTTCCCGTATAGACAGGAAGTGTGATCTGAAGCTGCCGCGTTCCCTCATTCCAATATAATTTCGGGAATTGTATCCTCGACGTCATATATTTCCAATCAAAATAAGAAATGTCATCGCCGATCTCAACAGCAACCCCCTGCCTCCAATACGTCTCATCGTTATAGCCGTACAGCCGGATTCCCTGATCGGGCAGTTCGCCGATACACAGGATTTCCGCACGACAGGTCGAGCCGTCCGCCCTCGTGACGTCCACTCCGACTCCCGTATAGTCGCCTACAATATTCTGCGTATACGGGATGGCATGCAGCTCCTCTATATCTACTTCCATAAACCGCCTGATCAGTTCTTCTCCGTCCGAATCTCGTCACACTGCCATATCCGCCCTTCCACCTTGGCGGAAACAGCCGTACGCTTATGCAGCTTCGCATAGCTCATGATACCGTAAAAAAGCAAGCTCACCGCGCCGCATATCCAGACAACACCAAATACATCCGTACGATCTGCCGCGTCTTTTATCCCCGTCAGACGGTTATTTTGTGTACCGCCCGTCCCCGTGACATGGAATGCCATGTCATTCATTCCGTTCTCCGCAGCGTAGGCATTCCCGTCTCCCGCTTCCTTCATGTCCACATTGAGCAACGGCGCGTTCTGCGGTGTATCCCGCACAGGCGTTCTCCGCTCGCTCACCGGTTCCGCACTCGGAACCAGACTCCACGTGCTTTCCACTGAAAACGGACACACAAGACGAATGGCGACAAACACCCAAAACATACAAGTAAGCCATTTCGGTGCCTTCTTCAATAATAAGCGAAGCACGATCACGGCCGCCATCAGCCAGCTTGCCGTGATACTCATATTTACCACTCGTAAAAAGATAGTCCCCATTGTCATTTCTTCCCCTCCCCATCGATCATTCTGCGAATCTCAGCGATCTCCTCCTCGCTCAATGCCTTCCGCTTTGTAAATGCAGCGATGAAAGCAGGCAGGGAACCGTCAAAGGTCTCACGTACAAACCGTTCGCTTTGTGAACTATAATAATTCTCTTTTGAGATCAACGCTGTCACTGTCTTATTTTCCATCTGAAAAAAACCGTGCTCGCTCAGCTTTTTTAACACCGTATAGGTCGTTGTCCGTTTCCATTGAAGCTCCTCACCGCACAGCTTCACCAGCTCTCCGGTCGATAACGGTTCATGCTCCCACACAATATCCGCAAACTTCGATTCTACCGCTCCCAGCTTGTAATCCGTCATTTCCGTCTCCTCCCGCCAGTCATATCATCAAATCATTTCAACAATCACAGTACATCTTTAAATTCCTGCAATTAAAATTTTGGAAATTTCCATCACGCGATTTGTCTATCCTTAATAGACACCTTGAGTCTATCATCAATAGACACTCTTGTCAACCTTATTATACCATTTTATTTTTTATTTTTTGTTCGTTGAAAATCCTTTTTTCCATGAAACTTCCCATCGTTACCAAACGTCTATATTAACAGATTTAAACGGAGTCCCGCAAATTTGTGCCTGCGGCATAGCGTATTTCATACGCATTCAAGTTTGCAGGTTGAGAGAAAGGCATGGTTATTAACATGAGAAAAGCGAAGATCGCCCTGATGACTGCCGGATGTATGGTGTTTTGCGTCTGCGGCTGCGGAAATACGGAACCGATAAGTCCCGGAACTACCGACATTCCCATTATCATTGAAGAAGATGACGCACCGGACGCGGATCATGGGAACGCCGATTATGCGGATGATACGGGCGTGAATGATAGCAGCACGGGTAATGCAGCCTCGGATGGGACAGGCTCAGACACGCCGGATACGGATGAACCGGTCATAGACAGTGCCGCGTTATCGTTTACTGAATTTAAGAATTTAACCTTTTGGTTTGCAAGCGGCGCAGGCGCATGGGCAACGCAGCTGTCCATTCATTCGGACGGAACCTTCGCCGGAGAATATCATGACAGCGATATGGGTTCTTATGACGAAAGCTACCCGAACGGAACGGTGTATCAATGTACCTTCGACGGACAATTTTCGCAGCCGGTAAAAGTAAATGATTATACCTACTCCATGCAGATCTTGTCGATCAGCTATGCCAAAGAGCCGGACACAAGTGAAATCAAGGACGGCACTTTATATCACTACACCACTCCCTATGGTTTGGACGAGGCCGAAGCGCTATTGATCTATCTGCCGGGCGCGCCGCTCGCCGAGCTTCCTGAAGGCTACCGTTCCTGGGTCGGCTATTACTATCTGGAAAACACGACGGACACGGAGCTTCCTTTTTACGGCTTATATAATGAAGCGGAGGCGGAAGGTTTTTCAAGCTATTCTGAATGGGAGAGCTTAAAATATAATGTCGAATATATTGAGGAACAGGCAGCGATTATAGAGGATGCCCTCATAAATGACGGCACGCTCTCTCAGGGGGATCTCAATGTCAAATCGAAGGAATTATATGAGTTATGGGATTCCATGTTAAATATTATTTGGAAAGCCTTAAAGCGGGTGAACGATGCCGATACCATGCGTGCACTCACCGACGAGCAGCTTAAATGGATCGCCGAAAAAGAACAGGCCGTAGAAGAGGCAGGCGCCGAGGTTGAGGGCGGTTCGCTTTATCCGCTTATCACAAACACGAAAGCGGCAGAACTGACAAAAGCCCGCGTCTATGAACTGCTGGCGTTATTAGAGCCATAAAAAAGAACGCTGCGCGTTCTTTCGAAGAAATGCCTTCGGCATTTCTTTTGAATCCGCTTATGCGTTTCTTCCGGGATTGAGAAGTTTCCTATAAGAAAAAAGAGGGCATCAGCCGACGCCCTCTTTTTTAATGCTTCTTTATCCTAATATCCTGATCTTTTGATCACGTTCACAGACCTTCTTCTCGAAGCCGTCCTCCAACAGATAAGCCTCGCCATACAGCGTTGTGCTTCCGTCTTTATCAACGAAAAGATAGGAGCCGTCCACCAGCGCATAAAACGATCTGACATGACTGTCAGGAATGCATATATCCTCAAATACCCGTTTTCCGTCCAGTGTCAGTCCTTTATAATGCTGATAATGCGGCAGGATCCGGACATCGGTCAGTCCCAGCCCGTCTAAGTAACGTTCATAATGCGGATCGACTGCCTCGCCCTCCTCCTCCGGCTGCGCATAGACAATGCTTGCGCTGTTCATGCTTCCGGCGGAGATGCCGATGATCATGCCCATATACTCATGCAGGAGCTCCTTCAAATGAATGCGCCAAAAAAACTGATTCTGCGTCGGCACATGCCCTCCTGCCAAAATAATGACATTGCTGTCAGCTACAAGACGCCGTATCTGACTTTCGTTTCGCGCATCACAGACCTCCAAATTCCGAAACGGCAGTCCGGACAGCCAGAATGAATCGGGAATCTGACTCCTTAAACTGTCATTTGTCGCTGCGTCATCAGGCGCCGCTGCAATGATCAATCCTCTTGCTTCATTCGGCCAGTATTTTTTCAGATTCGTAACAAATTCATTGGAATTATCCAACTCACACGGAATGCGCACGCCGACCTTATCCTTATAGAATCCGCCCGGGAAGCTTGTTAAAAACACTCTCATAATGCACCTCTCTATTCTAAAAGAGTTTGCGGAACGCAAACTCTTTTTTACCATATAGGAATTTCCACAATCCCAGAAGAATTCCCGCAGGGAATTCTTCGAACGAGTTCGCGGAACGCGAACTCTTTTTTATCATATACTTTCGCGATCGCTTCTGTCAAGTCATTCCGCCGCCGAATCCGCGCGGAAGTCATACGGCGCCCTTGCTTCAGATTCCTCTTTATTTTTTCGGAAACGGAAGGAAACTTCTTTGTGAATTTTTCACAAAGTTTTTCTCATTTGGTAAAAGTGCCCATAAAAATATCGTTTTTACACAAATATCCACGGTTTATTCTTGTGAAAATAGTGCAAAAATCAAAGAAACCGATTACCCAATTTGGAATTGCCGTAACAAAACCGCAATGATATGCTTTCCTTGTAAACGGAAAGTCATCAACTGAAAAGGAGGATTATTATGAAAGTCATGAAAAAAATCGCGGCATTTTTGTTTTTGTCCGTGATGGCGTTTATGCTTTTTTCACCTGCACAGGTAAGGGCAGAAGAAGAAAGGGAAGTTGTTTTCGTGCAGGTGCCGGGGGATTGGAGCGATCCCTGCGTGTGGGCATGGGACGAGGACGGCAATAATGCCTTTGCCGCATGGCCCGGCGGCGAAACGGAAGTATATGAGGACAACGAGGGCTGGTATTACATTCACATTCCTTCCTGGGCGAATCATGTGATCGTCAACGCCAACGAGGGAAGCGTGCAGACAGGCGAACTGGTGTTAAAGGGCGGCAATGTATGGATCACCGTGGAAGACGCGGAAAATGCGTCCGTTTCCTACGACGCGCTGACGGACGGCGACATCCCGGATTATGTGGAGAAGTTCCTCATTCACGCAACAGTTCCGGAAGGCTGGGAAAATCCCTGTCTGTGGGCATGGTCGGCTCCCGACGGCACAAATGCGTTTGCGGCATGGCCGGGATCGGCATTGAAGCAGGGCGACGACGGCTGGTACACAGGAAAAGCGCCTATCTGGATCAATTCCATCATCATTAATGCAAATGACGGCTCCGTGCAGACGGAGGATATTTCAATTGATCCCGCCGAATTGTGGATCACGGTCGCAGACGACGGCAGCTATGATTTCACCTACGATGATCCGAACGCCGTGAGCGCGCCGGACGTAAATGTATACGTCAAAGCGCCTGCGGACTGGAGCGCTCCCTGCTTATGGGCATGGTCGGCTCCCGACGGTACAAATGTATTTGCATCCTGGCCGGGCGAACCTTTCGCAGAAGGCGACGACGGCTGGCTGACCTTATCCGTTCCCGGATGGGTGAATTCCGTGATCGTCAACGGCAATGAGGGAAGCGTACAGACGGTGGATATCTCAGTGGAAACCGGAAAAGATATTTGGCTCGTCGTGACCGGAGCCGAGGAATATGAGGTATTTTACGAAAAACCGGAGGGAACGGGCAGCGCGGATGATGCGCAGACAGCGGAAACCGGGAACGGCGATGACGAATCCTCATCGGAAAAAACGGAGGATGCCGGGCAGATCGATACGCCAAACGCGGACGGTAATGCCGGACAGACCGAAAGCACTCCCGCACCGGATACGGAAAAATCGGGCGTAAGTGCAGGAATCATCGCACTGATCGCGGTCGTCTGCGTCGCTATCGTCGCAGTCATTGTCGGTGTCATTGCAAAGAATAAGAAAAAGAACTAGTTTTCTATTACACAAGCATGCATGGCAGGCTCAGCCTGCCATGCACAAGAGGTATGATTATGAAAAAAATCCTTTCACTACTATTATCCCTCACCCTGTCGATCGGACTGTTGTGCGGCTGCGGCGCGCACGGCAAGACTTTGACAGAGGAAGAGAAAAATACCATTGTGATCTGGCATGACAAGGAAGATGCCGTGTCATCCGCACTGCTTACTGAACTGGAACGACTCGTGCCCGACATTGTCGTGCAGCTTGAATACAAGAGCAATCTTACGGAAGCGTTAAAAATGGTCGGAAACGATCCGAACGCAGCGCCGGATATGTACTTTTTTGCCCATGACAAGATCGGCGTTTATGCGGAAATGGGAATCCTCGCGCCGATCACCGATCTGATCGACCGTGAGACGTTAACTGCTTCTTATGTGGGAATGACGCTGGATGCGGCAACCTACAAGGGAGAGTTGTATCAGCTTCCGATCTACTTCGAGACATTGCTTTTTATGTATAACCGCCTCTATATGGCGGACGATCAGGTACCGCAGACAACGGAGGAATTATATGCCTATATGGAACAAAAAACACGGGGCGGGCATTACGGCTTTGTAGAACAACACAGCACCGCGTACTATAGCGCAGGCTGGATTCACGGCTTCGGCGGCTATATCTTAAATGAGAACGGGGATGTGGGCTTACATTTACCGGAGACGATCGCGGCCATGGAATATCACAAAAAATTTGTGGAGTGGATGCCCGGAGAAAGTGAATACGCAACGGTCAATACGCTTTTTCAGGAGGGCAAGGCCCATGCGACGATCGGCGGACCGTGGCTGGTATCATCCGCACGGGCGGCCGGAATGGATTTGGGGATCGCTCCCATGCCTGTCATCGACGAGACTTCTCTTCCGATCTCCCCCTATATGGGCGTGCAGGGTGTACAGGTGTTACGGTACGCGGCGGAAAACAAAACAGAAACGGTAACACGCATTTTGGAGGCGCTGATGGACCCGGAGGTCGGCATTGCGCTCGCGAAAGTGAGCGGCTGTGCGCCTGCAGTGGAGGCATGCTATGAAAATGCAGACGTCACCGCTGACGATGTGGTGATGGCAATGCGGGAAACGGCGGAACATACGATTCCGATGCCCAACCGTCCGGAAATGGATATTATGTGGACGGTCGTCGCCGATCTGTTAGTCAATATTAACATGAGCGGTCAGGATGTCACCGCAAGCTGCGAGGACGCACAGAAAAGGGCGGAGGATCTCATCCGGAAGATGCAGTGAGGTATCTTATGAAAAAAACAAACACAAGAAAAAAATACGGAACCCTGATCTCTTATTTATGGTCGGCGCCCTCCCTGATCCTGATCTGCCTGATCGTCATATTCCCCATCCTTTATACGGGATATATTTCCCTGACGAATATGAATGTGTACCATTGGTTTACCTATGATGTGATCGGGCTTCGCAACTATCAGGAAGCGCTGCTCGTGTTTGACAGCGGTTTTCTCTCGGCGCTTCTCTTAACGATCGTCTGGACGGTGGCAAATATGATCTTACAGCTTGTCATCGCCTACCTGCTGGCAAACCTCTTGAACACAAAGGGGTTACGGCTGCGGAACTGTTACCGGACGCTGTTGATCGTTCCATGGGCAATGCCGGGCTATGTATCCATCCTGTTGTGGAAAACAGGTATGTTTAATTCCCAGTTCGGCTTATTGAACCAGTGGATGGAAAAACTTGGTTTCTCTCCCGTCAGATGGCTGGCAAACGACACATCGGCATTTCTATGCTGTACGATCGTCAATCTGTGGCTTGCACTGCCCTTTATGATCACGATCATCGACGGCGCCCTGCAGAGCGTTGATCAAAGCTATTATGAGAGCGCCCTTTTAGATGGCGCAGGGTGGCTGCAGCGGACCCGTTATATCACGATCCCGGCAATCCGTCCGATCATCGCACCGTCAGTCGTGATCACGATATTTACGACCTTTAAGCAGTTTGACGTCATTTATCTTTTAACCCAGCAGGCAGGCGCAAAGACGGGCGCCCATATCCATACGATTTTAACTTATGCATACGAGAACGCCTTCATCACCAACAATTACGGTTACAGCTCAGCGGTATCCATGATCATTTTCGTCATCCTGATCCTGTTCTCTTATGTCATTCACATGAAGCCGAAGGAGGAATCTTAACATGCGTCGAAAAGGAAAACAACGATTGAAGCTGACGCTCGTGAATCTGATCCTGATCCTTGTATGCTTTGTAACGTTCATTCCGATCCTGTATGCATTTTCCGTCTCGATCAACGAACAGAACAGCCTGCTTGGCTCTGATTTTTCTTTTATCCCGCGAAAAGTGACGATCGCAAATTATCGCAGGGTATTTACGGAGGAACCCGTCGTTCTCTGGTTTAAGAACAGCATGGTGCTCGCCGTCTCCACGGTTGTGATCGCGCTCGGCACGGGCATTCCTGCAGCATACATTTTTTCCAGAAGAAGATTTCCCGGAAGAAAAGCGATCCTGCAATTATTGATCCTGCTGTATGCGTTTCCCTCGCTGTTGTCCATGACGGCGCTATACAAGCTTTTGAGTCCGATGGGACTGATCAACACAAGAATGGGACTGATCATCGTGTATACCGGAACGATGGCGGTGTTTGCACTGTGGAATATGAAGGGCTATTTTGACACGATCCCTGTTGAGCTTGAGGAGGCGGCAAAAATCGATGGCGCAGGACCGCTTCGGATCGTACTGCGCATCATCCTGCCGCTTGCAAAGCCGACGATCGCGGTCACGGCAATGATGGTCCTGATCTATGTGTGGAACGAGTATATTTTTTCCATTAACTTTATGACCGGAGAGAGTACCTACACACTGGCGGCGGGCTTATACTCGCTGCAGGCAAACGAAACAAGCGGAAGCTGGCCCGTGTTTTCTGCGGCCTCGCTTTTGGTATCCCTGCCGATATTGATCATCTTTTTTGCCTTGCAGAAAAATATGACGTCGGGACTGACCTCTGGCGGGGTAAAAGGATGAAAAAAGAATCGAAGCATACTGCTTCGATTCTTTCGAAGAATTCCCTTCGGGAATTCTTCTGACACTGCGAAATTTTCCATAGGTAAACACAAGGAGAAACAATATGAACAGGAGTGCGGTTTTACATATTCCGATGTCGGAATATGCATATGGGATGGACGAGGAACATGTGACGATCCGGCTTCGATGCGGCAGGGGTGATCTTATGCGTTGCGTTCTGCATTTCGGAGACCGGGCATGCAGGCAAACGCCCGTTATTTTTACGGAGCAGGAAATGCATGTATGCGCTTCGGATGAATATTTCGATTATTACGAGACGACGCTCGCGCATCCCTATAAAAGAATCAATTATTATTTTGAACTGATTTCTACGACAGAGCGGATGCTGTACTACGGGGATTGTTTTATGGAAGAGTGCGTAGACGACCGCTCGGAATACTATCAGCTTCCCTACAACCACCGGGCGGACATCGTACGCCCTCCCGCATGGGCAAAGGACGCGGTTATCTATAATATCTTTCCGGACAGCTTTGCAACGGGCAAAGCATATCTTTCCGGCAAACCGGTAGAAAAAGAATTTTCCGGCGAGACCGTAAAAGGAAAATTGGGCGGCACGATCAGGGGGATTGCGGAAAATGTTTCCTATCTGAAGGATCTCGGCTTTAACGCCATTTACGTGAATCCGATCTTTGCGGCGGGGGAATATCATAAATATGATCTGTTAGACTATTTCCACATCGACCCCTGCTTTGGAACGGACGAAGAATTTAAGGATATGGTGGCGCTCTGTCACGAAAACGGAATAAAGGTCATCATTGACGGCGTATTTAACCATTGCGGCTGGCGCTTTTTTGCGTTTGACGACGTGGTAAATAACGGCGAATCCTCCCGCTATAAGGACTGGTTCTACCGTCTGGAATTTCCGGTTATCAGACCCGAAAACGGCGACATCTACCCGAGTTATGAATGCTTTGGCTATGAACGGATGATGCCCAAGCTCAATACCCAAAATCCTGAGGTATGCGACTATTTCTGCCGGGTATGCAGGCACTGGCTGCAGGAATACGGAATCGATGGCTGGCGGCTCGATGTCGCAAGCGAGATCAACGATGCATTTTGGGAAAGCTTTTATCGTGCGGCAAAGGAAGTCAATCCCGACGCCATTCTGATCGGCGAGGTTTGGGAAACGGCACGCCACTGGCTTGACGGCAAAAAATTTGACTCCACGATGAATTATGATTTCAGAAAACATTGCCGTCGTTTTTTTGCGGAGGGAAGCATTGATGCCTACGAGTTTGACGGCAGAGTGACGAATATGAGGATGCGGTATCGGAAACAGAGCGTATACGCGCAGTTAAATCTTCTGGACAGCCATGATGTGAGCCGTTTTTTGTCCCTGTGCGGAGGCGACGAGCGACGTTATAAGCTGGCGGTACTGTTTCAGATGACGTTTCCGGGAATCCCCTCCGTTTTTTACGGGGACGAAAAGGGCATCAGCGGAATATCGGAGGAGGAGTACCGTGCGCCGATGAAGTGGGATAAGAAAGAAGACGAACTGTTTTCTTTTTTCAAAAAAGCAATCTGGATGCGCAGGGATCACACGGCGCTCAGACAGGGCGAATATCGAACCGTACACGCCGAACGCGGAAGCGGTCTGTACCTCTATGCAAGGGAAACGGATTCTGATAAGATCATTATTGCAATGAACATGAGTGAGACTGCCGCCTGCCTGCCGGACTTTGACGGCGCAGAACGGATTTTATGGCAGGAAGGGCTTTCGGGACGGGAGCTTGCTCCTATGGGATGGGCAATATTTCATTGAACTTGAAAACGATGAGAGGTTTTTATGACTCGGAAAGGCGGGGCATCGGATGGCTGCTACGATCAAAGATGTCGCAAAACGGGCGGGTGTGTCCACAGCGACGGTCTCCAAGGTAATGAACGGTTCTTACTCCATTTCTCAGAGCACGGTTGAAACTGTGCGAAAAGCGATGGAAGAATTACATTATTATCCGAACCTGCGCGCAAGAAATTTCGCAAAGCAGAGCACAAAACAAGTCCTGTTTCTCACAACGCTGGGCGAGAACGCCGGATTTTCCAACCCCCATATGTTCGAGATTCTATCGGGGTTAGAGCATGTGCTCGGAAACAAGGGCTATCTGCTCGGTGTCAAAAGTACGACGCCCGCGGAGGCCCCGGAATTTGTGCGTGAAATCTTTGACAGCAAAATGGTGGACGGCGTGGTGATTCACGCATCCGTCATTTCCAGACAGCTTGACGATCTCATCATTCAAAAAGAAATCCCGCATATCGTGCTGGGACAGCCCAGCTTTTCCAGTCATTTCTGCTGGCTGGATATTGATAATAAGCTCGCCGGTGAAATGGCGGCGAATTTTCTTTTGCAGCGCGGGTATCAATCATTGGCATTTATCGGCGGAACGGATGAGGACAAAATTTCCGCGCATCGGCTGACAGGCGTCCTGTCCGTGCTCAAAGAATATGATGTGATCGTTCCGAAGCATCATCTGCAATACGGGGAATCGGATTGTGACAGCGGGTTCCGGATGACGGAGCAGCTTTTGCAAAGCCCGAATCTGCCCGATGCCATCATCTGCGCCAACAATTATATTGCATACGGCTGCGTCAATGCGCTCAAAGAAAATCAACTCAGGATTCCCGAGGATATGGGCATCCTGACCTTTGATGATTATCCGTTTTCCCAAATTCTGGAACCCAAGCTGACCGTCGTCAACATCGATGTGTACGATATGGGGATTCAGGCGGGAAAGCTGATCTTAAATAAAATGAAAAAACCAAATCTGCAAATACAATTTTACTGTACGCTTCCCTCCATCACGGTGCGAGGCTCTACGAAGGAGTGAGACATACCTATTCTTAAGCAGTGTAAAAAAGAACGCTGTGCGTTCTTTCGAAGAATCGCTAAAGCGATTCTTCCGGAACTGAGAAATTTCCTATAAGTTAAAGAAAGCAGGTTTCCCGTAAAAGAAACCTGCTTTCTCATGTAACCCCCACAAATCTCAAAAGAATGGCGCGCAGCGCGACTCTTTTTTATCCAAGAAATTCCTTCACCTGTTTGTAAATGCCCTCGCCGTCTAAGCCGTATTTCTCAACGAGTGCGTTCGCAGCGCCGGACTCGCCGAACACATCCTGCATACCGATCTTACATACCGGCGTCGGCGCAGACTTGCAAAGCGCATCGCACACAGCGCTTCCCAATCCGCCGATCACGGAATGCTCCTCCGCCGTCACGACCTTGCCCGTCTTTTTCGCGCTCGCAATGATCAGCTCCTCGTCAAGCGGCTTGATCGTACAGATATTAATGACCTCAGCGCTCACGCCGTCCGCGGCAAGCTTTTCAGCAGCCTCTAACGCCGTCGCCACGCAGATTCCGGTCGCAACGATCGTCACATCCGTTCCCTCGCGGAGCACCTCGCCCTTCCCAATCTTAAAAGAATATTCCGGTCTGTCGTTGATGACCGGCACCGCACTTCTGCCGAACCGTAAATAAACCGGTCCTTCATGCTCTACCGCCGCGCGGACAGCCGCTTTTGCCTCCACATCGTCAGAAGGACACATCACGACCATACCCGGAATCGTCCGCATCAGAGCAAGATCCTCGTTGCACTGGTGGCTCGCGCCGTCCTCGCCGACGGTAATGCCCGCATGCGTCGCACCGATCTTGACATTTAAATGCGGATATCCGACGGAATTGCGCACCTGCTCAAACGCGCGCCCCGCCGCAAACATCGCAAAGGAGCTGACAAACGGAATCTTGCCCGTCGTGGAAAGTCCCGCCGCAATTCCTACCATATTACACTCGGCGATCCCGCAGTCGATATGACGGTCGGGAAATGCCTTCTGAAACGTACTCGTTTTTGTTGCTCCCGCAAGATCGGCATCCAGGACAACAAGATTCGGATAGTCTTTGCCGACCTCTGCAAGTGCATTTCCATAACTCTCTCTCGTTGCTATTTTTTTCACATCTGCCATTATGCTTCACCTGCTTTCTCTAATTCGGTGTCGATCTTCTCCAAATCCGCCATTGCCACCGCAAACTCCTCGTCGTTCGGCGCTTTTCCGTGCCAGCCGGCGTTGTTCTCCATAAACGATACGCCCTTGCCCTTCACGCTGTGCACAATGATCGCGGTCGGCTTATCCTTCACAGTCTTTGCCTCGGCAAACGCCGCGCGCAGCTCATCAAAATTATGTGCGTCCGCATTGATCAAATGGAAATTGAACGCCTCGAATTTCTTATCGATCGGATACGGCGAGCAGACGTCCTCGATCTTTCCGTCGATCTGCAGTCCGTTATTATCCACGATCACGCAAAGATTGTCTAAATTTCTCGCTCCCGCAAACATGGAAGCCTCCCAGACCTGTCCCTCCTGAATCTCGCCGTCGCCGAGCAGCGTGTATACACGATAATCTTTGTGATCCATCTTGCCCGCAAGCGCCATGCCGACCGCCGCGGAAATGCCCTGTCCGAGCGAACCGCTGCTCATATCCACGCCGGGAATATGCTTCATATCGGGATGTCCCTGTAAATAAGAACCGAGCTTACGTAGCGTAAGCAGGTCATCAACCGGGAAAAAACCACGGTTTGCAAGCGCAGAATAGTAGCCGGGCGCCGTATGCCCCTTTGACAATACGAAACGATCCCTGTCCGGATCCTTCGGGTTATCAGGATTAATATTCATTTCCTCAAAATACAAAAACGTATAGACATCCGCCGCCGAAAGCGAGCCTCCGGGATGCCCTGCCTTTGCGCTATGTACGGAAGACACGATTCCCTTGCGCACTCGATTGGCAGCCTTGGCAAGTTCTAAATTTGTCATGTTTTACGATACTCCTTTCTTTTTCGAAGGGGTTTTCCGCATAACGGTCCACGATCCCGACGCGCCCCTTTCCGGATGGTTTTCGTCAAATCAAGCTGACTTTATTCTAACACAGATAAAAAACCGCGACAATGCGTTTTTTATTTTTCCTCCGCAAGCTCCCGCTCCATCACAATCCGCTCGGGCAGATTTTCTTCCAGCCATTCCTCCTGCATTCGCTCGCGATACATCGTGCGCACCTGCTTCAGCCCGCGCAGGCGTTCCTCCAGCTTAATAAGCCGCAGCGCCTGCTGCTCGATCTCCATGCTCAGATTTTTCTTGTTCTGCCATGCGCACCACCGCCTCGACGCCTCGCTGTCATAATTGCAGAAAAATGCATAGCCCTTGTAAATCGAACGGGTGAGAAAAACCCAATCGATCGCATAAAACAGCTCTCTGAAAACATAAATTATGGCAGCGATATATTTGAGCGTCACCTCAGCGAATGAATCCGTGATCTGTTGCGATATCATGACCTGCTCACGGAGCAGGGTCTCCATCAGCATACGCAGCAAAAAGAAGACCGTCAGCATGATCAGACTGAAACGAAGCGACCTCTTTATGCCATCCCACCTTTTACGCATGCCCGTAAGCTCCGCGCTCCCGGCAGCAACTTCATTCTCCAGCTCATACAATTCAAAACGCATCTGCGCCACCGCAAGCGTCTCGCCTTTCATACCCGCAGCTTCCATCATCTCCTCGGGAATATATTCCGTATCGCTTGTCTGTGTCTGCCAAGCCGCTTCCTGCTCCATAAAAACACCTGCCTCCGCACCATTTTCTGCCCGTCCCGCAGTTCAGCTTTGCGTATGTTTCTCATATATTGTAAAAAATATGCTCTGAACTGACAACATGCCTGTGATTCATCGCAAAAATCATTCCACCCTACATTCCAACCCATCAACCAAAGCAACACCCTACACCCGCAAGGTCCGCTGCCGTCTGTTCCTTTACGCAGCGACGCTGCTTGCTCTTTTCGGCATCAGCCTGTTTGTGACGCACTGCCGCCTGCCAAAAAAAGAACACGAAAAGCTGTTACAGCTCTCAAATGACCTCATCGCATACGAGCTTACCGACAACAGCCTAAACCTGCACTACACCATGGTGCATCCTGAAGCTTTTGCCTTATCAAGCCGTTACGAGCTTGACCCTGCGCAGGTTTCCCTGCCCGTCTATACCGAGGACACCGTCGCCGTGACGGCAGCCGCCTATTCCTCTTTTATGACACAATTGTCGGAAATCGATGTGCACAAGCTCTCAAAGCATGATGCCTGGATCTATCGTATCATGGAGCATTCTCTGAGCAGCAGTCTGCGCGAGGTGACCATGCCCTTTTATGGGGAACCCCTCTCGCCATCCTCCGGGGAACAGACTTCCTTGCTGATCCTGTTTGCCGAGTACCGAATCCGCTCCTGTGAGGATGCGGAGCGCTATCTTGGCACGCTTTCCTGCGTCGGCGATTACTTTGACGGTCTGCTTCTCTATGAGCAGGAAAAAGCCGCGGCAGGACTTTTTATGTCGGATGCCGCCGTCTCAAAGGTCATCGCACAGTGTGACACACTCTGCACAAAAGAACAGCTGGAACAGGGCAGCCATTTCCTACAGATCACCTTCCGTTCGCGCCTTCAGGCGCTTCTCGACGAAGGGCTCTGTACCGAGACAGAAATGGAACAATATCTTGCCAGAAACGATGCCATCCTCACCGAGTTGGTGGCACCCGCATATGCCCGCCTTGCCGACGGGCTGTTTCTCTTAAAGGGCAGCGGCACAAACAGTCAGGGACTTTGTCATTATGAGGAAGGCCGCCGCTACTATGAGACACGGCTTGCCTCTCTCACCGGCTCCTCCCGTACACCCGAAGAAATTATGACACTACTGACAGAAAACTTCGCTTCCGACTATGACGAGCTTATACAAATCGCATCTGCACTGACGGAGGCATTCTCCGACTCGACACAGGCTTTACTGACCGCGCCGGAGCTGCTTAACGCCTATTCCCCCGAAGAAATGCTTAACGATCTGCGTGCGCGTATCACGGCAGACTTCCCCGCCGTTCCCGATACGGTCTCTTACGAGATCAAACCCGTGGACGATGCGCTCAGCCCCTATACGAGTCCTGCTTTTTATATGGTCCCCGCGATCGACGACTATCGGAATAACAGTATCTACATCAATTACGGGAATGAACCGGATTCTCTGGCGCTTTATACAACGCTCGCGCACGAGGGCTATCCGGGGCATCTGTACCAAAGCGTCTATCATCTGAACGACATGAACGCCGATTCTTTCATGCCCTTGGAGGGAATTCTTTCCTACGGCGGCTATGCCGAGGGCTGGGCAACCTACGTCGAAGATCTGTCATACACCTATGCCGCGCAGCTGATGCAGGAGTCCTGCACACAGCTCCCGGATTCCGGGGCGTATGCCCTGCTCTGCGATTTTTACCGGATCGATCGCCGCATTCAGCTCTGTCTGTACTCCATGCTGGATGTCTCAATCCACTATTACGGCATGACATTTGAAGAAACCTCGGCAATGCTCAGCGCTTACGGCATAAGCGACACGGACGTCATAAATTCGATCTATGAATACATCGTGGAAGAACCGGTCAATTACCTGAAATACTATCTCGGCTATTTGGAAATCGTCTCCTTAAAAGACGCCGCAAAGGAAGTCTGGGGGGATGCGTACAGCGACATGCGTTTTCATACTTTTTTCCTCTCCGCGGGTCCTGCGCCGTTTTCCATGCTGCGGGAGGCGCTTCCTTCTTTTGCCCCCTAGTCAAAAACCTCGCATGTCCCCTTGTACCAATGCGACCCTTACTTTTGCTCCTCAAAAAAACGAATCATATTCGTCAGGGCGCCTGCGAGCACCTTTCTTTCATCCGGGTCAAGGCGTCCTGTGATACATTCGATCATGTGCTCATGAAAACGTTTATGCTCGCGGTACGCCCGCCGTCCCGTCTCCGTGAGTGAAACAAGCACCACCCTGCGATCCTCCTCACTCCGCACCCGGTTCACATATCCCTTTTTCACAAGGCTGTTCACGGATATGGTAAGCGTACCCGTCGTCACGCGCAAAGACTTTGCGACACTGCTCATATTTTTCGGCACGCTGTCTCCGATCGCGTCAATGACATGAATGTCATTAATCGTCAGATTCAGATGCTCTCCCTTTTTCAGAGCCTTTTCTTCTATGATAAGAATATCATGAAAAAGCTGCACAAACAGCTTATTGAGACACTCACTGATCTCCATATTCCAAACCATGCCCTTTCCGCCAACCCATAAACTCCCTTATCTTCTGCGTCAGAATCTCGGCAGTCTTTTGATGCGTCCGTTTACTCGGATGACAATCCGCGCCGATCCCGTCCGCCTCATCCTGTTCGGGAAGCACAAGATACCCGATCCGCACTTCGGGGTGCGCCTTTGCAAAACGCGCCGCCTGTCTCTCCTCCTCCTCACATAAATTCTGACCCATAACGCCAAGCGTGCAGAGGATTGCCGCCTGCGGGTTCTGCTCATGAATCTGCTCTAAAAAAGCATAATATTTACCTGCAAAATAAGCCTGCCGCTCCGGTATCTTTCTGACATAACTGTCATCATTTGTGCCAAGATGCAGGACGATCAGCTCCGGCATGAATTGTGCGCTGTCCCACCGTTCAGGCTCAAGTCCTAATTTCTCACATAATCTTTTATCGCGGTATGGGTATAACTCCGGCATCAGAATTTCTTCCAGCGGCTCATTGACGTCCTCCGGAATCCAGTTTGTGATCACGCCGATGCCGCTCCATGAAACGAGCTGATAATCTGCGTTCAGCGCATTTGCCGTCAGAACCGCATATGCTTCTTCCGGATTTTCCTGTGTAGTCGTAAACGTATCTTGATTCAGGACGCCTTCGTTTCCGTAACCGCAAGTGATGGAATCCCCAATGATTTCCATGCGATGCAGCCGATCGAGCGTCCTTGTGACATACGTGTCATATTCTGTTTCCTGTTCCCCGCTTCCTGCTTCTCCGCTCCCACAGGTAATGTCGAATTCTTTGACACCGACAAGCCCAAACGCCGCCTCCGACATCTTGACAAGGCGGAGCTTCACCTTTCGTGCCTGCTCCTCCTCAAAAATCACAAAATCCTCCTCCGGTTTCGTCAGCGCTCTTCTCACGGCAGGCTGCGCCCCATCGTCCAGATAAACCGCAAACCACCCTAAAAGACTTTCCTCCTGCGGCGTTACATCCGTACACATCGTCACACAGATTCGGCTCGCCACCGTCTCAAATTCAAGATAAGATGCCGAAAAACCAAGGTAAAGAATCTCGCCGACCTGCGTCGTCCTCCCCATGATCTTCATACGCTCACTGTTCGGTTTTACTTTCATTCTCTTATTACCCCCACGAAACCATTTCCATTTACTCATACAATCATTTCAGAAGAATCGCTATGCGATTCTTCGAAAGAATTTCGCGCCAGCGAATTTTTTTTAACTTATAGGAAACTTCACAATCCCGAAAGAATCCGCCTTTTGCGGATTCTTTTTTACTCAATCGACTTTAGCGACTCCGCCATATTGATCCTTTGCAGCTTGAGGTACATGACCCCGTTGACAAGCATCGCAAATACAAAGGTCAGCACAATGCCGAATACGTAGGACCGCGGCAGAATGCGCACCTGAAAATTCACGATATCAATATCAATCTTATCCATAACAAAGCGATGCAGCCAGATGCCGATCGGAATTCCCACGACCGCGCCCATTCCCGTCAGCACCAGATTTTCGCGGAACACATACGCCGCCGTCTCCGCCGGA
Organism: Lachnospiraceae bacterium; assembly: GCA_014804755.1. Classification (GTDB taxonomy): domain Bacteria; phylum Bacillota; class Clostridia; order Lachnospirales; family Lachnospiraceae; genus DLAJ01. The sequence goes on from JAAUZE010000028.1 coordinate 52,000, forward strand.
TAAAAGCCGAGCACCTTGATCGTCGCGATCTCACGGATACGCTCCGTAATATTGATATTGGTGAGATTATACAACACAATGAACGCGAGCGCAGCCGCGCAGAAGGTCACCAGCACCACAATATAATTCAGACTCGACATCATGCTCGTAAAGCGCTGCTTCATGTCCTCCGTGATGTTCGCGGAAGCCGTGTTCTCCTCACTCATGATCCTTGCGCCCACCTCATGCACATCCTGCCCTTCGGCGATGTTACACCACATACTTTTATATTCCGGCTCCCTGCCAAGCTGACCGGAATAGGTTTCCGCACAAAGATAAACGTAATTATACACATAATTCGTGCAGATCCCGCTGACCTTCACATGAAGCTCTCTCATGTCCCCATCTCTGATCGTCACGGTATCGCCGATTTGAAGTCCCAGCTTTTGTGCACATTTCGAAGAAATCACTGCCTCTCCGACTCCGGGATACGCGATCGCCTCCCCCTTTTCGTCAAACAGCCTGAGTACTTCCGTGATCTGCTCCGCATCCTCCGGCACAACCAGATCGATCGACTTTGTGATGCGGTTAAACGAAATATCAACTGACGTCTGCATATAATAAATGCTGCTCTCAAGCATTCCCTGTGTATCCTCTGCAAATTCCACCCGCTGCGCGTCGGTCGGCGCGTTTCTGAACGAAACCGCCATGTCGTACGTCTGGATACGATCATACTGCTCGGTCACGACATCCGCAATAGAATCCTTGATGCCGAGCCCTGTCAGCAGCAGCGCCGTACAGCCGCCGACGCCGAGTACCATCATAAAAAATCGTTTTTTATAGCGGAAAATATTACGTGCGGAAACTTTATGTAAAAATTTCATGCGTTTCCAGACAAACGGGATATATTCCAAAAAGATCCGCTTTCCTGCCTTCGGCGTTTTCGGGCGGATGAGTTCTGCCGCAACGCTGCCGAGTTCCATACGACATGACAGCCATGTCGTTCCGATAGAGCAGATCAGGGCAACAACAACAGAAATACCTGCCAGCGGTACGTCGATCAAATATCCGCTTCCGCCAACCGAATACATGATTCCGTAAACCGTCCAGATCACATTCGGGAATACATAGCTTCCGATCAGAAAACCGCTGATACAGCCGATCATCGCCGCGCTCCCCGAATAAACCATATATTTTCCCATGATCGCCGCCTTGCTGTAGCCAAGCGCTTTCAATACGCCGATCTGTGTCCGCTGCTCCTCCACCATGCGGTTCATGGTCGTGATACATACGAGCGCCGCCACAAGGAAAAAGAAAACGGGAAATACATTGGCCATTCCCGCCACAATACTCGAATCATTGTCAAAGGAGACGTATCCGATATTTTCATTCCGCGTCAGCAGGTAATAGGAGGGCTTTTCCAGTTCCTCCAGCTCGTTTATCGCGTCGTCGATCTCCTGCTGCCCCTCGTCGATCTTCGACTCATATTCCGAACGTCCGTCCTCATACTCCGTCCATCCGTCGTCCAGCTCCGCCTGCGCCTCATGAAGCGTCACATACGCATCCGATATCTCATAAAAACTTTCCTGCACCTGCACAAGCTGCTCCGCCAGCACGCTGCGCTGCGCCCGAAGCGCCGCCAGATTGGTCTGAAGTGTTTCTAAGGTCTGCGTGACTTCCTGGATCTGTGCCTGCAGTTCCTGCATCTGCGCCTGCATTGCTGCAAGCTCTTCCGCGGAAAGCTGTCCGCCTCCCTGCATCTGCGCCTGCATTGCCGCAAGCTCCTCCGCCGAAAGCTGTCCTGCTCCCTGCATCCCCGCCTGCATCTGCTCCAACTCCCGAAGCTGCGCGAGTCCGTTGTTTACCTCTTCGATCGCTTCTTCCAGCTGCCGGATGCCGTCGTCGATGTCCGCAAGTCCCTGCGTCAGCGCCGTCTCCGCATCTTTCAGCTCCTGCTCCTGTTCCTCCAGCAGCTTCCGATTATCGTCAATCTCCTGCTGCGCCTTCGTCAATTCCTCAAACGCGTCCGCAAGCTCCTCCTCCGCTTTTGCTGCCTCGTCATCCAGCGTTTCCTGCGCCTCGTCGATCTCCTTGCGCGCATCACTGACAACACTGTCATAACGGCGGTCGTTCGCTGCGATCAACAGCCCCTCTATTTCATCCTGATGCGCATCCGCTTCCTCCTGATACGCGTCGGAGTGAATCTCCAGATCGGAATCAAGCTTCACATACAGCTCCGAATAATAGTCAAAACAAAATCCTTCCACGGGCATATAAGCAAAACAGGACACCACGCCGTTTCCGACCGAAGTGTTCCCGCGCTCAAAATTCAAATAAGCCGGCGAAGAGACCAGTCCGACAATCTTATATTCCCGAAATGTAAGCAACTCCAAAGTATCCTCGCTGTTATCCTCCGCAACATAGAATACCTCACCGATGACATCCTCCGAAAAAACATGGTCATCAACGACGCACTCGTCCGCCGCCTCCGGCATTCTGCCCGCCCGAAGCTCAAGCGTGTTCAGCTCCTGCGTCATGGAATGCACACTTGCAACACGCGACGCGTCATCCTCTCCCATATAATAGATCACATCGGCAAAGACTGCACCCTCCGCCGCACGCACGTACGGAAGCGAGGAAAACGCGTCCACATCCTGCTCTTCAAGCCCGAATGTGGAGATCAGCCGGTAATCATAAAGCTGATGCTTCGTCACATACGCATCCGCGATCTGCACCATCGTCGGCTTTGTCACCTTTAAGCCCGCAAAAAGCCCGACTCCGAGCGCAGTGATCGCCATGATCGCGATATAGCGCCCAAAGCTTCCTGTAATTTCCCTTCTTGTTGTTCTTCTCATCATGGATTTCATAAAAACCCATTCCTCCAAACGCTTCTATCAACCATAGTTCATTCCGACATACGTGTCATTTTACCATTCAATCTCTTCCACCGGAACGATATGTTCATTTTTTTCTTCAGACGTGATCGTTCCGTTTTTCACTGTGATAATACGGTCTGCCATTGCCGTAAGCGCCTGATTATGCGTAATGACAACGACCGTCTTGCCGCTTTTTCTGCAGGTATCCTGAAGCAGCTTCAGCACCGCTTTACCTGTATTGTAATCAAGCGCGCCCGTCGGTTCGTCGCACAAAAGCAGCTTCGGATTCTTGGCAAGCGCCCGCGCGATGGCAACCCGCTGCTGCTCGCCACCGGAGAGCTGGGCCGGGAAATTGCCCGCGCGCTCCTTTAAGCCGACCTCCTCAAGCACCTTGCCCGCATCCATCGGATTTTTGCAGATCTGCGCCGCAAGCTCCACATTTTCAAGCGCGGTCAGGTTGCCGACCAGATTATAAAACTGAAACACAAAGCCAATATCATGGCGGCGGTAAGTGGTCAGCTTCTTTGCGGAATAACCCGATATTTCCGCTCCGTCCAAAAGTACCCTGCCCTCAGACAACGTGTCCATACCGCCTAAAATATTAAGAATGGTCGTCTTTCCCGCTCCCGACGCCCCCACGATCACGCAGAACTCGCCTTGTTCAATCTGAAAGCTCACATCCCGGAGCGCCTCGATCGTAACCTCACCCATGTGATATGTTTTTTTTACATGATCAAATTCCACAAACGCACTCATACCATACCTCTCTTCATGCACACCGCAAAATACTGTCCAGCCAAATTTCCGTATGCAGCTATCCGCCGCCTCGGTTATAACGATCATCGGCTCTGCTGCACTACTCAGTCACAACAGCTGCTGCTCTGATTGCCGTCACTCCCGCTCACTCATCATCTCGTCCAAATAGCCTCTGTCCCACAACAGGATTTTGAGCTTCTTTGCAGCTTCCACCGCGGGCTTTGTAAAATACTGGTTCGTCAGCACTGCACCGACCATACAGTCATAATAGTCCCTGCCCGCATATGCCTCCTGCACCGCCTTTACGCCGACCGGCGAAGCGTATGCCTTGCACTGGATCGCATAGCTGATGCCGTCCTTTTCCGCGAGAATATCCACCCCGTAATCGCCGCTCCCCTTTGTCACCCTGACATCGCAAAATCCGTGCTCTTGCAACAGTTCCGCGCAAAAATATTCAAATTCATGCCCCTCCATGTCGTCAATGCGGGAGGGCTTTTGACGCGTGCGCACATACCGCCACAGCAGACACAAACACGCCGCAGCAGCGGCAATGACCGCCGCTATGATCCAATTGTTCATTTTTGTTCCCGCCTGACAGCCCGCTGTTTTTAGGACTGTTTTCCGTTTCCTTTTTTCCGGCGCTTTCCCGTCATACTCTCCACGCGCAGGCAAAACACATTTGTCACTGCCATCATATCTTTATTAAAAGGAAAATCCTCACTGTGATACTGGCGCATCAGACACAACAGCGCCTCATATTTCTCATCTTCGTTTAACAGCGACACGGTGCCGCTTCCGATCACGCTCTCATATTCCATCGTACAGCTATGTTTGTCATCATCCAGCACGAGCCGGTGCGCGCAATCCATCTCAAACGCCGCTCTCGGCTGACGCTTCATGACCTCGTACTTTTTTCCTTCGGCAGCGCCGTGAAAAAATAATGTAACCCCGCCGTCTCGCACCTGCATCCCGAAATTCAGCGGCACGATATAAGGGATCTCCCCGTCCTGAAAGGCAAGACGGCAGACGTCGCAGCGCCGCATGACCGCCACCAGTTCATCAAACTCCGTAATTTCTCTGTCGTGTCTTCTCATGATATGTCCCCCATCCCTGCCGCTTTCACCCGATTGCTGCTCCAATCCGGGCATTTCCATGAGGTCATTCATCCTCTCATGTCAATTTCCGCAGGGGTACTCTATGCACATTTTCCCAGTGTACTGACACGGTCGCAAAAAGGGTTATGTCGCCATAGCCCTGTCGCTTACATCATAGCATATTTAAGCAGAGAATGAAACGCAAAATTACGCGATTTTGAGTATTTTTATCATTTGGAAGTTTAACACCTAATCGACTTGAAATAATCCGCAAAGCCAGTAATAGCTTAATTTTTTCAAAATGCGTCCGTGTTAATTCTCTATTGCAAACGGATGCTGGATGGGTGTATGATAAACTTCATGATTACAGGGTTCGTTGAGCGGTTCCTGTGATAAATAGAATTGAGATATAGGGAGCTTTGAACAAAATGAGAAGGAAAGTGCTGCGTTTTGATATCTGGCTGTGTCTGCTGATTGCTTATTTGATTTCCATAGGGACAGGAAAATGCTATGAATTAATCGTCCCCTACTCATCCGCAGATTATAATGCTTATGTGGCGGAACACAAAGTGGATGCGGGAGTTGTCGGCGGGATTGCCGGGGACGAGATTCCGAGAGCCCAAAGTGTGGAAGATCTTTTGAAATATGATGTCTTTACGGTAGTGTCACCGGGAATCGAATACCGCAACAGAGGTGCAGGATACCATGGAAGCCATTATCTGTATGCTCTTACACTTCCATCCGGGGAGCGGGTGGCAGCACTGATCAATGGCGATTCAGTGGTGTCTGCCGGCGCGGATATTTTTTCGGGGGACAATATTCTTCCTGTGGGAAGAGTGGTCTATGAGGATTTGACAGAAGATACGAGCTTCCTTGATCAGATTGAGTACAGCGAACCATTAAGCCGCAGGGATTTCTATGTGGATATGGCAGGGAACGGCATGACGATGAGCGAGGATAGCTTCAAGGAAGCCCATGACAGTTTTAGAAATATGGTACAGGTCATCACTGTTTTGATCTGCTTTCCCCTTCTGCATATGCTCGGCTCAAAGATGGGAATCTTTCCCGCTTTTTATATCAGGAAAAAGAACAGATAACCATAAAATCCCTACCTGTTCTCATCCACAACAGTCCTTATTCCACTTGAAAAGAAACTCATGGATATTTACATGTCGCAGTTCATCTTCTGCATCGATGTGGGTCTTTCTTCCAAATACAAACAGGTAGTTCTATAACTACGGCAAAGAGGACGGGACCCGCGACTTTATCACTACACAGCCGGTGAAGAAGCTCAAAGCGCAACTCAGCGTCTCCCTAATTTTACAATTTAGTATTGACATTCACAGACTATCGTGATAGTCTACCCTTAAAGACGCAGACTATCGTGATAGTCTATCATCACAAAAGAGTTTTGCTTACGCGAATCTCTTTACGGAGAAGCATGCTTACCTAAAATACAATCAAATCAGGAGGTGACGATCATGAAATTATTTGATTCCGAACTGAAAGTCATGGAAGTCTTGTGGGAGCAGGAACCGAGATCTGCCAAAGAAATCGTAGACATCCTTTCGGAAAAAATCGGCTGGAACAAAAATACGACTTACACGGTCATCAAAAAATGCATTGAAAAGGGTGCGATTGAACGTGAGGAGCCGGGCTTTATCTGCAAATCTCTTGTGAGCCGCGACGAAGTAGCGCAGAGCGAAACGGAACAGCTGATCGACAAAATGTTCGGTGGCTCAAGCGAGCTTTTTTTCTCCTCATTTCTCAAAAATCAGGGGCTTTCGGAGGATGATGCCGCACGGCTCGCAAAAATGATCCATGACGCGAAATAAGAAAGGATGATGACAATGATAAATTTTACAATGAATATGCCCTTTTATTTAATGATTTTTTATGGAAGTATGATGATCGCGATTGTTCTTGTGCTGCGCAGTCTGTTAAAAAATAAGCTGCCGAAGTTTGTGTTTCCCATCCTTTGGGGCGTGATCCTGCTGCGCCTGCTGATCCCTTTTTCCGTGAGCAGCCCGCTGAGCATGAAAGTCCCCTTTACCATAAACTTTCCTTTGATGGAACAAGCCACCACTGCCATTGCAGTGGACGAGTATGTTCTTTACGACGGTTCTATCAGTCAGACACAGAATTCTTCGCCTACGGTTGAGATGGCTGACACCGACGCGCTCATGGCGGGCGGCGCCATAAGTCAGGAGACCGCGTATTACGAGGAAACCGGGTATTCTCGTTATTTTACGGAATACCCCGGCATGTTATGGCGAATCCTTACATTCCTTTATTTTCCGGGACTTATCATCACGGCAGGCATTCTTCTTTATCAAAAATACCGCTATTCGGTGCGCTTAAAGGATTCCCTCTTAGTGGAGCATAACGAAACGATCAACGCGCTTCTTCGGGAAATGAATATGGGGCACATACTGGTGTTTACAAATGATCAGATTGCCTCACCGCTCGTAAGCGGTCTGATCGCGCCCAAGATTTATCTCCCCACACGCATGGATTTTAACAACAAAGAGCTGCTGCGTCATATTCTCTGCCATGAAGTCATGCATATCCGCCGCGGGGATAACCTATTCAAATTCATCATGCTTGTAACACTATGCATTCACTGGTTCAATCCCTTGGTCTGGATCATGTCCAGATACATGGCATCCGATATGGAAACAGCGTGCGACGAGGCGGTTCTTCGTCTGTATCAAGACGAGGACGCGAAAAAAAGCTACGCGTTCAGCCTGCTTGCCATGGCGATCACCGGGAGCCGCCCGACGTTACTCTACAGCGCCTTTTCCAAAACCGCAGTCGAGCGGCGCGTTTCGAGCATTCTGCGTTACAAAAAAGCACCGGTGCTTGTGATTGCGCTCTCCATCTGCTTTGTTCTATGCGGCTCCGTTGTGTTCGCCACGGGCGGACAGGCTCCTTTTGATCCGTACTTTACGTCTTTTTGCAGCTCCGACACCTGCCGTTTCGGCGTGCGTGTCACCTTGACAAGGGGCGTCTCACTCGGTGAAAATGCCGAGCGCAGAGCGGAACAAGTTATTTTTGATGTGATGCATGAGGACACCTCAAACGACCCCGATGTGTTAAGCGACCGCATCAAGAAAGCGTTATCCGAGGAATTTCATGTGGAAGCAGGTGCGTTTGCAGCGGACCTTTCACTTATCTTAGACCGTGAGGAGCTTTTTGAAGAATACGCCAAATGGGGACTTGTCCGTCCCAATATGCAAAACGATACGCTGCGCTATAACGGCGAAACGATCCGCCGATTTTCTGATGAAATGCTCGGCAGGTATCAGTCACAGCAGGAGGGTACGGTCGATATTACGATCACCCGCGACCGCCTCGGTTATATCACCGCCGTCACGGCATTCCATGCGGGAGACGCCGAGTATGACCGGCGAACCCATAATTGGTATGATTAAAAAAGAACGCTGCGCGTTCTTTCGGGACTGAGGAATTTCCTATAAGGTAAAAAGATTTCTGCCTCATAAGAAATGGCAGAAACGAAGTCAGGCGGAAATGTGAAACATTTCCGCCTGACTTCTACATGCAGGAATACACACGCTGTTACGAAGCTTCTCCGGTCATCCAAAAATCACTCTCTGTATGCCTCGGCAATTTTGATGGATTTTTCCGGAAAATCGGCCTGCACCTTCATTAAGTACTGCAGCGTGCTTCCTTCGTATGTCTGCACATCGCCGAACAATCCGACTTCATAGCAGTTGCGGATCACATTAATGATACAATCCTCAACATGATCCTCTTTGCAATCTTTACATTCTTTCAAAATATGCGCGATGGCTATTTCTAATTCTACTTCATCAAATGCCTTATAATCCATAGTCGGAATTCTCTCCGTCCCGTTCGGCACTTCTTTTTGGGGCTTCTTTTGATATTCTTTGATACACTCTTTTGCAAAACCGATAATGCACGCCTCTCCCTGGCATTGTCCGCATGCAGCCTCGCTGATGCAGCAATTCTGTAAATCCTCCCACACCAACTGGGCATTCAATCCCTTTTTATGTACTTCTGACATCGTTTTTACCTCCTGTCATCGCATGCCCATTCGGGCGGTATCATGTCTATCGACATGATGATACCATATTACCCAATCTGTGTCAAAATGGGACATCTATTTCATGTCAGCACGCCCGCCAGCGCCACGCTCGCCGCGATGCCCGCCAGCGTGGCGAGAAGCGCACCGGTGAGTGTCCAGCGTGTTTTCGTCACCTTCGCCGCAATAAAATAGACGGACATGGTATAAAAAATTGTCTCCGTACACGACAAAAGCAGGGAGGTCAGCGTCCCAATATAACTATCCGTCCCATATTCGCGAAACATATCGAGCGCAAAGCCCGTAGCGGCTGAGGAGGAAAACATACGGATAAAAATGAGCGGCATAAGCTGCGCAGGCAGACCCATTTGATCGGTAAAGCCGCGAAACAGCATACTGATCAGATCAAGAAAGCCTGACGCGCGCAAAATCCCAACCGCCACCATCAATCCGACCAGTGTCGGCATAATACGGATGACCGTATGAAACCCGTCCGTTGCCCCCTTTACAAAATCCTCATATACTTTTTTCTTTGCAACAAGCCCCATTGCCACAACATAAAAAATGACAACCGGGATGATGATGTTGGAAATATTGGCAAGCACTGCGGCAAAATTCATGTTGTCTCTCCCCTATCATCCTTGTAAATATATTTACATACTATGATATGAGGGGTGGTATGGGGGTATTCTTTCGATTCACAATTTACAACTTTTCCTTCCTCAAAAAGAGTCATCCTGTTTTTCTTTTAAAAAACGATTTAGATTTCCGATATTGTAAAGCGGAAAATTTATGAGCCAATCTTGTTCCTTAAATCCGGCCATTGATGCCCTGACAGCAGTCTTTACTCCATATTTCTGCACAAATACTCTTAGACTTTTTGCTTGCAGATTTTCTTCCGCTTTTACTTCCAATGGCATAATGCAATCGTCCATTTGAATTAAAAAATCCAACTCAGATGTCGCATTTTCGGCTGACCAATAAAATATGTCATTTTCCGGATGAACAATTAGCTGCTGCAAAACATATTGTTCCGTCAGCGCACCTTTAAATTCTTCAAAAAGCCTGCTGCCTTCCAATATGATTTTTGCATTCAAACGGGTCATCGCCCCTAATAAACCGATATCAACAATAAACAACTTAAATGCCGCAAGATCCTGATATGCCATAAGCGGAAAATCCGGCTTTTTCACTCGGTTTACTCTATATACTAATCCAATATCCATTAACCAGGTGATCGCCACTTCATATTCTCTTGCCCTGGCCCCTTCACGAATTAATCCATATATGAACTTCTTGTTTTCTTTTGCCAATTGCGTTGGAATAGAGTTCCATAACATTCTGATCCGTGTTACAATCTCTTTCGGAGCATGCTTAGACAAATCGTTTTCATATGCATATAACAACCCGTTTTGAATATCTCTTACCTTTTTCAAATCTCTGTTTGTGACAAACTCCAATACAACTTCCGGCATTCCGCCAATATAATAATAATATTTCAAATAATCCGTATACTTCGTTTTCAGTGCCTGCATCATATCCAAATCATTTCTGTCCAGTATCTCTAATAGCTTCTCTTCCCCACACGCCAGCAGAAATTCCCGAAATGTCAATGGATATAAATCACAAAAATCAACTTTTCCCACAGGAAAGGAAGTTCCTTCATGTAACGCGATCCCCAAAAGAGAACCCGCCGCTATAATATGATACTGTGGCGCCAATTCCTGAAAATACTTCAAAGATTTTAGCGCTCTTGGTACTTCCTGTACTTCATCAAAAATAATCAATGTATTTTCAGCGTCGATCTGGAATCCCACTTCTATTTCCAGCATTTCAATAATCCGATTCACGTCAAATGCTTCCCGAAATACTTCTTTCATTCGCTCGTTTTCATCCATGCTGATATAGGCACATTTCTGAAAATATAACTTACCGAATTCTCTCATGAGCCAGGTTTTTCCCACCTGCCGCGCCCCACGAATTACTAACGGCTTTCTGTCAGATGCAAATTTCCATGATTCTAACTGCTTCATTGCTTCTCTATACATATTTGTCACCTTCTTGCACATTCTTCTTTTGGAATTTATTATACCCAATTGTAGGCCTTTCTACAACCCACCATCACATTTTCCGAAGGACTTTTTGATCATATCTCCATTTTTCCAAATGACTTTTCCTCTTATTCTCACATTTTCCAAACAACTTTTAATATATTTTTACATTTTTCCGAACCACTTTTGTAATATCTTTTTTGCAAATCAGTTTCCCCATATCTGACACTATTCCGCAAGAACTCCCCCTCACAGCATCCCCTTCTTCCGCTCCCGTCCCGCGCGGATCGCCGCATAGAGCAGTCCCGCCACGGTGGACGCCGATGTTGCGATGATCGCTGGCGCGATAATACTTGCCGGATTCACACTCCCGTACTGGCTCCTGTACGCGATCATATTTACCGGAATCAATTGCAGCGAAGAGATATTCAAAACAAGAAAGGTGCACATTTCACGTGAAGCGCAGCGCGCATGCTCCTCCCACTGCGCAGGATATTTACGCTTACAATTTTCCACATGCAGCTCCCGAAGCGCTTCCATCGCCTTTAACCCCGCAGGCGTGCAAGCCCAGCCGAGTCCCAGCAGATTCGCGACAATATTGGTCGAAATATGCTCTCTCGCAGGATGATCCTTCGGAATATCCGGAAACAGCCAGGTCAAAAACGGATTCAGTTTCCGATTCAACGATGCAATGATGCCTGCATCCCGTGCAATCTCCATGAGCCCCACCCATAAAGACATCACCCCGATCATCGTGATGCAGAGCGAGACCGCCTCCTTTGCCGAATCCAGTGCAGCGTCCGTCACCGCCTCCATATTTCCCGTCACCGCGCCGTATACAACGCCGATGATGATCATAAGCCCCCATATTTTATTTAGCATAAATGTTTGCGGAATCTCCTCCGCGCCCTTTCCCTGCGCATGCGCTGTTCTTCCATACACTTTACGCGCAACCCGATGAAGGTATTCCTTTCACGTATTTCTGTCATGACGGCGTCAAAAACGTGTCCGCTTCGGATCGCATATCTTAAAAACTTGGTAACTGTATCGATTTGTACGATTTTTTTCCTCGTTTATACTTTTTTTTGCAACCGCATTGTGCTATACTGTCAAAACGCTTGAATATATAAGGGAAAAGTTTCTTTATAAGACAATCATTCCCTGACGAAAGAAGGGACAGAGCTGATGCGCTTTCCGAAGACAAAATTACAATGGCTGTGGGAAAATATGAAGGGCTATCATGCCATTTACATACTCGGTATCTTTGGCACGATTCTATATAATTTTATGCAGCTGACCGTGCCGTATGTTTCGCAGGAGATCGTAGATCGTTTTCTGACCGGTGCAGGTGCCGCCGATAATCTGAAAAACCACCGCGACCTTCTGTTCTGGCTGCTTGCGGCAATGGTAATCCTGACGCTGATCCGCACGAGCATTGTCTATACCGTCTGCATGGCGTACGAGCATTGTTCCCAGTCCGCCCTGTTCCGCATCCGCAATTACTTATTTAATAAGATTGAACGGCAGGATATGAAGTTTTATGCAACCTACCGCACCGGAGATCTGATGACGAGACTGACGGGCGATCTCGACGCTGTGCGCCACATGATCGCATGGGTCATCCGCTCCATCATTGAGGCGGTCTCGCTTGTCGGCGCCACAACGATTTACTTTTTTATCATGGACTGGCGCCTTGCCCTGTGCCTGATCGCAATCGCGCCCTTTATTTTCCTGATCGTTGTACTATTTAAAAATAAAGTTGCCCCGCGCCACCGCGCCCTGCGTGAAAAACTCTCCCACTTAAATACGAACGCACAGGAGAATATTTCCGGAAACCGTGTGGTAAAGGCATTTGCCCGCGAAGACTATGAGATTGAAAAATTCGATGCCTGCAATTCCGATTACGCGGCGACCAATAAGAAAACCGCACTGACATGGCTGTCGTTTTTTCCTTATGTCGAGACGTTCGCCAACCTGCTGCCCGTCGTGCTTCTGCTTGTCGGCGGCCTGTTCCTCATTAACGACCAGCTGACAATGGGGGAATATGTCGCTTTTTCCGGTCTCACATGGGCAATTTCCAACCCTATGCGGCAGCTCGGCAATATTATGAACGAGTTTCAGCGCTTTTCCGCCGCCTCCCGTAAGGTCATGGAAATCTATTATTCCGAGCCTTCCATCGTGGATGCGCCGGATGCGATCGATCATGAGGAACGTTTTAAAGGACGCATCGAATTTAAGCATGTGAGCTTTGCTTATGAGGATGAGGAGGCGCACGGTCCGATTCTGACTGATATTTCCTTTACCGCCGCCCCCGGCGAGACCATCGCCATCATGGGGGAGACCGGCTGCGGAAAAACTTCGCTCATCCAGCTGATCCCCCGCTTCTACGATCCGTATGAAGGACAGGTTTTGATTGATGACATTGATGTCAGAAAGTTTAAGCTTCATCAACTGCGCAAAAACATCGGGCTCGCCACGCAGGATGTCCTGCTTTACTCGGATACGATCGACGGCAACATCGCCTACGGCGACAGTCATATTTCACAGGCGGAAGTCGCCCGGTTTGCCCACTACTCCGCGGCATCGGATTTTATCGCCAAGATGCCGGAGGGATATGACACGATTGTCGGTGAACGCGGCGTCGGCCTGTCGGGTGGACAAAAGCAGCGTATCTCGCTGGCACGGGCGCTTGCCATCAAGCCCGCCATTCTGATTCTTGACGACACAACCTCCGCCGTCGATTTAGAGACGGAGCGGCAGATTCAGGACAGTTTGGAACATTTAGATTTTCCATGCACAAAGATCATCATTGCGCAGCGTATTTCTACAACCAAGAACGCCGACAAGATTCTCGTTCTTCAGGACGGCAGAATCTTGGAATCCGGCACACACCGCGAACTGATCGAGCAGGGCGGTTATTATGCACAGGTTGTAAAACTTCAGACCGGAGAGGAGGCGTAGACATGGCAGAACGAAGAAATACCTATAAAGAAGACGAGGTGCTGGAAACGCCCTTTGACTTTCATCATCTGCTCCGCGCTTTGGTCTATGTAAAACGTTATTTGAAAAAAATGATATTCGCCCTGATCTTAAGTGCGCTCGGCGGCATTGCGGCATTGTTTTCGCCCATGATCATCCAGCACGCGCTGGACGTCGCCATTCCCGCCAAAGACAAAATGCTGCTCTATGAGCTGGTCCTTCTGCTCATCGCAGCATATGCCGTCAGCGTCCTCTTTACCACGATCCGCTCCCGCATCATGGTCGGGGTCAGTCAGGATATTATTTATGATATTCGAAAGGATATTTTTGCCCACCTGCAAAAACTGCCCTTTCAATACTACGATGACAGACCGCACGGCAAAATCCTGATCCGTGTCGTCAACTATGTCAATTCCGTTTCCGACATGCTTTCAAACGGCCTGATCAACGTTGTGTTGGAGATCATGAATCTGATCTTTATTGTGATCTTCATGTTCTGCGTGGACGTAAAGCTTTCGCTCGTCGTGCTTGCGGGCGTACCGGTCTTAGCGGTATTCTTGGGCTATATTAAAAAGAGACAGCGCCGGGCATGGCAGGCTGTTTCCAATAAAAATTCGAACTTAAACGCCTACCTGCAGGAAAATATCGTCGGCGCAAAAATCACACAGATTTTTGCACGCGAAGATGAAAACGCCGAAATCTTCTCCGAATTATCCGGCCGCTGCAGGGCAAGCTGGATGGAGGCCGTCAAGTACAGTAACCTTGTATGGCCCGGCATTGACAATATTTCCGTCTGGGTGCGCGCCGCCGTCTTTATTTTCGGACTGATCATTTTCGGAGCCGGCTATACCTCTGTCGGCGTCATTGTGGCGATCACCTCCTATGCGTCCCGCTTTTGGCAGCCGATCATGAACCTCGGCAATATTTTTAATAACTTTATCAATAACATTGCTTATCTGGAGCGTATTTTTGAGACACTTGACGAGCCCGCAATCGTAGACGACGCCGAGGACGCCATTCCCATGAAACCGATCGTCGGAGAAGTCACCTTCGATCACGTGACCTTCGGCTATGAAACAGACAAAATGGTTCTGCATGACGTATCCTTTACGGTCAAACCCGGCGAGAGTGTTGCGCTTGTCGGACCGACCGGCGCCGGAAAGAGTACGATCGTCAACCTGCTCTCGCGCTTTTATAACATTAACGAGGGCCGCGTGCTCATAGACGGCGAGGATATTTCCAAGGTCACGCTTCACTCGCTGCGCTCCCAGATGGGCATCATGCTTCAAGACAGTTTTATTTTCAGCGGCACGATCGAGGACAATATCCGCTATGGAAAACTGGATGCAACCTTGGAGGAAATTGAACGAGCAAGCAAAACCGTCTGCGCGGATTCGTTTATCCGCCGCATGCACGACGGCTATCAGACCGAGGTCAAGGAGCGCGGCTCCCTGCTCTCACAGGGGCAGAAACAGCTGATTTCCTTTGCCCGCACCCTGCTTGCGGACCCTGCGATCTTAGTGCTTGATGAGGCGACCTCCAGCATTGATGTGCAGACAGAGCGTGCTCTTCAGCAAGGCCTAAACGCCATGCTGAAAGGGCGTACTTCTTTTATCATCGCACATCGCCTCTCGACAATCAAAAACTGCGACAAAATCATGTATATCGATCAGGGCGGCATCATGGAATGCGGCACGCACGACGAACTGATCGCCAAAAAAGGATACTACTATAAACTCTATACGGCGCAGATGAAAGATATTGCGTAAGATAGGAGCAAAAATGAATCAGACGATCAACTTAAACGGCATGTGGGAACTTGGTTATTGTGAGCTTGGCTGCGGCACTCGCCCACCCTATACGATGCGTTGTCCCGTCCCCGGAGACGTGCGCATGGCGCTCATGGAAGCCGGCATCATCAACGAGCCGTTAGTGGATGAGAATACCCTTGACTGCCGCTTTTTGGAGACAAAAGAATTTTGGTACCGCCGGACATTTATGCTTTCTTCGGTATCCGCTTCGGCTCGAACAATTCTTACGTTTCACGGACTCGACTGCACTGCTGATGTATGGCTGAATCAGGTTTATCTTGGGCGTCATAACAACGCACTCGTAGAAGCGGAATTCGATGTGAGCGCACTCGTCATCGACGGGGAAAATACGCTCATCGTCCGCCTTGACAGCGGCGTTGCCGAGGCAAAAACGCATCCCCTTGACGATATGGGAAAAATGTGGAACGGCGATCAGCCTTATCGCGTTCTCATGCGCAAACCGCAATTCGTCTACGGCTGGGACTGGACGCCCTGGCTGGAAACCTGCGGCATTTGGCGCGACGTCACGCTGACGTTCTATGAACAGGCTGCCATGACGGATATTTATATACACCAGCCGGATAACTCCGTACCGGCTGCACACGAAACGATCTCCGTGCAGGCGGATATTACGCTCGACACCGTGCTTCCCGGCGACTATTCGGTATCTGCCACGATTTACGGAGACGCGCGTTTTGACAAAACTGACGTGATCGCAACGAACTGCATCCACATCGGGCAAAACTCCGACGATCTTTCAAGCGGTTTCCACACCGTAACCTGCACCCTGCCGCTCACGATTCCCGACGCAAGGCTTTGGTGGTCGAACGGCCTCGGCGATCCTTATTTATACAACATCGAATTTACCCTGCATGCACCGGACGGTACCCCCGTCCAGACTGTAACACAGGAATACGGCGTCCGCAGCATCTCCCTGCGGGAAGAACGGCTTTCCGAAAACGAGAGCGGCTTTACCTTTGTATTAAACGGTGTTCCCGTTTTCTGCAAGGGCGCAAACCATGTTCCCGCGGACTGCCTGATCGGGCGTATCACGGACGAAAAAACCACAGCGCTTGTCCATCTCGCGGCGGACTCCCATATGAATATGCTGCGCGTATGGGGCGGCGGTTTTTATGAGAGCGAGGCTTTTATGCGTGCCTGCGATCGCAGAGGCATCATGGTATGGCACGATTTTATGTTTGCCTGCGGATACTATCCCGATCACGATCCGGATTTTACCGCACGCGTGGAAGACGAAGCAATCCGCGCCGTAACACGCCTGCGCAGGCACAGCAGTCTGATCGGCTGGTCGGGCAATAATGAAATTCAGGAAATGTATCTTGGCATGATGACCTATGATCCGCTTTCCCGCCCTTACGGCATGAAGCTGTTTCAGAATGTCCTTCCTGCCATTGTCAAAAAATACTGTCCGAATCTGGTCTATCGGGAAAGCAGTCCGTTTGGCGGTGACGAACCCGCCGGTTCTCTCTGCGGCGATCAGCATATTTGGCATTTTACACACCGCCCGCAGTTTGAGCACTATCTGGATCTCGTTCATTTTACCGATTTCCCGATCAAATTCCTAAGCGAATTCGGCATTATCGGCGCCATGAGCTTAGAATCCACAAAGCGCGCTCTGCCTTCGCTGTGGAAGACGGCAGGCAGACCTGACCGAAAAACTTTTGACTTGAACTGCCAGCCATCCTGCCCTGACGCTCCTACGTCTGACCCGGACCGTGAATCCGCCGCATGGCTTCATCATTGTAACACCAGCTCCGACCACCGCATTTTGGAGCTTGTCATGAGCGCGTATTTTCCTCATACAAAAGAAATGGGGCTGCAGGAATATATTTTGAAAAGTCAGGCTTTACAGGCGGAGCTTACCAAATACCTCTATGAAGAATTTCGACGCAGAAAATTTGTCTGCTCCGGTCTTTTGTTTTGGACGCTTTCCGACTCCTGGGGTATCCACAACTGGTCTTTGATCGACTATTACCTTGACAGAAAGCCGATTTATTATGCGTTAAAGCGGGCGATGAGTCCGATTGCTGTCTCAATCAAAGGCTACTGTCCCCAAAGCTTTGAAGGCATGCGGGACTATCGGGATTACTATGCCGGAAATCCCGACGCATTGGAAATCTGGCTGAGCAACGACACTCTGCAAAGAGAAGATATCCGCATCCGCTATACCATCTGCCTGTTTGACGGCACCATGCTTACCTCCGGCGAACAGCAGACCACGCTCCCTGCGAATATCAGTACTTCCGCACTCACGGTTCCGATCCGTGGACTGATCACGGCGCCGGAACAGACGGTCATGCATGCGGAGATCTACCGCGGCGATACGCTGCTCTCCGACGCGGATTACCTGTTTGCGCCCTACAAGGACCTTGCGGTATCGCCGGCGAATATTCACTATCATATCGAAGAAATTGCGGACAGTAACGCTCTGCGCCTTACTTTGCGCGCCGACCGCTTTGTGTGGATGCTGCATATCGGCGGCACGGACCGCATCACCGTATCGGATAATGATCTTCACATGCTGCCCGGACAGGAGTATGTGGTCACCGTCCTGCCGGCCGCAAATCCGTGCAGTACCATCGGCGGTTCCGCAGATCCCTGCTGCAGCGACGAACTTTCCACAGATCTGCACCGTGCAAATTCAAGCCGTGTAGATTCACACAGTTCCGGGATGCTTTCCGCCGTCTCCTTTATCCCGCTGCTTCACAGCGCGGGTGCGGAACCTGTCAGCCTGCGGGAAACGCCTTGATGAGTAATATCCACGCCAAACCATAATACGCAATGACCGCCACAAGGTCATTAATCGTTGTAATAAGGGGCCCGGACGCTACTGCCGGGTCTACTTTTATTTTGTGAAAAAACATCGGAATCAGCGTCCCTACCATGCTGGAGATCACCATTGCGGCTATAAGCGCAATCCCGACACAGGCGGAGATTAAAAACGCGTTTCCGACAGGGTTATGCTTTAACAGACACACATAAACGCCGATAAAAATAAACGCCATCATTCCGAGAACAAGTCCGTTTGAAAAACCCACTTTTATTTCTTTGGACACCAAATGAAACTTTTGTGATGCCGTAAGATTCTCATCCATCAAAACGCGGATTGTGACCGCAAGCGACTGCGTTCCGACATTTCCCGCCATATCAAGTATCAGGGACTGAAAACAGATCACGATCGGCAGCACGGCAACAACCGTTTCAAAAACGCCCACGACAGACGATACGGCCATTCCCAAAAACAACAAAACCACGAGCCAAGGGAGGCGCTTTTTCATGCTTTGAAATGTTGTTTCCCTTAAATCCTCCTCCGCCGTCAGACCTGCCAGCTTTGCATAATCATCGCCAAGCTCCTCGTCAACGGCCTCGACAATGTCGTGTGCGGTAATAATTCCAAGTATCCTGTTTTGTTCATTTATGACCGGTATGGAGTCTTCCGCATAGTCTTTTAGCATCTCAATGCAGTCACTGATCTTTTCATGATCATTCACATACGGATAGGAAGTACTGATGATCTCTTCCAGTTCCTCCCCTTCCCTTGCAGTGATCAAATCCTTCAGATCAACCGCCCCATGAAAACAGCCTTGCTTATCCGTCACATAAATAGTGGAAATATTATCATGATCCCCTGCCTGCCGCACCAGCTCTTTCATTGCCTGCCGAATGGACAGGGCATTGTCGATCACAATGAAATTGTTTGTCATTTTACTCCCAATCTCATCATCCTCATAGGATAACAGCATCTGTACATCCCGGCTTGATTCCTCGTCAAGCAGCGCAACAATCTGCTCCTGCGCAGAATCGTCCATCTCTTCCAAAACATCGACCGCATCGTCCGAGTCCATGAGCGAGATGATCTTTGCCGTGCTGTCCGGCCCCAATTCATTAAAATACTTATCCACATCCTCCAGATAAGCAAAAATCCCAGCCGTTTTTTCTACACCGAGTACCGCCCACAGTCTTTCGCGCTCTTTCGCCGTCAGCTGCTCCACCGCACCCGCAATATCGTTATCATGATAATCCGACAGTCTCTCCAAAAGTTCTTGTTCCGCTATGGAGCTGCGGATTATTTCTAACAATTCTTCCACAAAATTTGGTTTTTTTAATAATTCTTTTTCCATTTTTATACCGCCTTTCCAATTATTTTTTGCGCCAAAAAAAGCACAAAATACCACCGCTTCCGGATTTCCCAAAGCAGACCTGCAGATTAACCGCTGTGTATAGTAGTGGAAACCAAATACGGTGGTATTAAAAGACAGTATGAACAAGGACGCAGTCTAGGTCAGATTTATGACAGATTGCGCCAAAAACTTCTTTTGTCCGCCACCGCAGATGGTACTTCGTCCCATACTATCGCAACTGTCCATAAATCCACCTCCTATCGTCATTTTCTAAAGTATAAGTCTCTATCGGGAATGTTGTCAACAATAATTGGCATTGCATTGTTACCTGTGATAAAATAATAATGTTGCTATCGCAATTCCTTTTGACTAAATTCATTCTTAAATGGGTCCGAGGCAACACTTAGGAGGCAGGTAAATGAATTTTAATGCATTCGTTAATGACATCAGAGAAAACCAATGGAACGTCTTCGGCGTGGAAGTTTATGAGTCCGGTCGGCTCACTCATGAATACGGCAATACGCGCGGCTCCCGGTTTCCTATTTACTCCGCCACGAAAGCGATCCTCTCAATCGCAGTCGGTATTGCGCAGGATCAGGGAAAATTTGATATCGAAAAGTCCATCCTTGCCTATCTTCCGACAGAAGCAACAAAACAAATGCCCGGAAAACAGATTGCGGCATTTCAGGATATTACGATAAAGCGGTTATTAACCATGTCGGTGGACGGGTTTCCGTTTCGACCGGAAGGAGAGAGCTATTTGACCTACTCTCTCTCCTGCCCGATTAAAGATTCCTCGTCACGCATTTTTAACTATAGCAACATTCCCGCCTATTTAGTCGGCGTTGCTTTAACGCATGCGGTTTCGGAAGACTTATTTGCTTATCTGAACCGTCATCTTTTCGTCCCGTTACACATAATAGATCCGGTTTATCAGCGGTGCCCCGACGGCTATTTTTACGGTGCCTCCGGCATGGAGCTGTCCGTCCACGATTTAAGCCAGGTCGGTTTATTACTTTATCACGGCGGCGTTTATGAGGGAAACCGAATTGTCTCCGAAGATTATGTAAAAAAAGCAACCTCTATCCAACAAATGAACCGCGAGGGCGGATACGGCTATTTCATATGGAAATACCGAGATGGCTTCAGCATCAACGGCAAATGGAAACAAAAATGCTACATTCTTCCTGAAAAACAGCTGATCGTCACATATCTTTCCCATATAGAGGACGATTCCCATGACCTGCTTGACAGCATGGAAAAACATATTCTGGGACTATAAAAGAGTGCTTCGCACTCTTTCGGAGAATCCGCATAGCGGATTCTTCTAGGGTAGAGAAATTTCCTATAAGAGGCTTAAAACGGCTTTTATTCTCCGAACACCGGCAGAGGAAGATTGTTCTTTTACAATACTGAATTTTCCCAGACATCCCGTATTTTCTACATGAGGACCCCCACATACTTCTCTGCTCCAGACTTTTCCCTCTCCATCCCGGATTGTGTATACTTTTACAATATCCGGATACTTGTCCCAAAAGCTTGCGCTGACACCACTCTCTTTTGCCTCCATTTTAGACATCTCGGAAAAAGAAACAACTGCCTTAGAAGCAATGGCATCATTTACAAACTTTTCCACCTCCGATAATTGCTCCGGCGTAAGTTTTTCATCATGGTTAAAGTCAAACCGCAATCTCTCTGCCGTAATATTGCTGCCTTTTTGTAATACATGCTCACCGAGAACCTGCCTTAAACCTGCAAGCAGCAAATGTGCTGCCGTATGAAGCGCCGTCGTTTCCGCTGATTGATCCGCCAAACCGCCTTTGAATTTTCCGGCAGATGCCGTCCGACTCATTTCGGCATGCTTCCTTGCCGCTTCCGCGTATGACTCTTTTTCTTCTATCCTGCATCCATTTTCAGCCAAAAGCTCTTCTGTCAACTCAATTGGAAAACCATACGTTTCATAAAAATAAAAGGCGTCTGCTCCTGTAACTTTTCCTTTGCTTTTCAGATGTTTCTGGATCTCTATTTCTCCCTGCTGCAAGGTTTTATGAAATAACTTTTCTTCCTTGTTGATGATTTCCATTACCTTCTTCTTGTTCGCAATTAAATCCTCATATGCGGTTGCTTCATCAATATAAACCTCAGCCAAATCCTCCACAAAGCTTCCCTGTATACCGATTTTTCTCCCTGCACGAATTGCCCTTCTTAACAGTCTTCTGGTTATATATCCGGCATCACTATTGGCAGGTTCTGCACCATCGTTAATCAAAAATGCGGCAGCTCGCACGTGATCTAATATGATTCGAAACGACTTCAGATCGTCCGTATATTCTTTGCCGCTTAATTCAGCTAATTTCTGTTTCGCATTCAGAAAGAGTGCTGTATTGTAAATATCCTTATCACCGCTTAAGGCCGTTGCAACCCGTTCAAGTCCGCTTCCATAATCAATATTCGGATTTGTCATTTTTACAAACCCGGTATTTTCTTTTTTGTAACACATAAACACATTGTTACCGATTTCCAGAAATCTCCCACTGTCTGAAGCGGGATGATCCAGAGAATCTCCATTCGGCTCAAGATCATAAAACATTTCATTATCCGGTCCTCCCGGTTCCCCAACAGGCATATCGATCGGGCTTCCTGCCCGGCTCCACCAGTTCTCTTTTTCACCGTATAAAAAGATTCTGCCCCCTCTGGATGTTCCATATTGGTAGGGCTCTTCTTCTACAATAGGCTCAACGCCAACCGATTTGAATTTCTCTGACCAGATTCGGATTGTCTCCGTATCCCTCTCAATATCCAGTTCTTCACTTCCTTTAAATACACTGATATACAGTCTATTGGGATCCATTCCCAATTCATCAATCTGCCAGTCCCAAATAGCGTCGATCTGCTTTTTCTTATATTCATTTTCATTTGCTCTGAATTCCCAACGACCCATCATTTCAAAAAAAGTCAAATGAGACATGTCACCCACTTCTTCAATATCCACTGTCCGTAAACATTTCTGAATGTCCGTTAGCTCATTCCCTATCGGATGCTTTTCTCCTAACAAATAAGGAACCATCGGCTGCATCCCACTTCCTGTAAACAGCGTTGAAGGGTCATTTTCCGGCAATAAACTTGCAGAGGGTATTTGGCTCGCTCCTATTCTTTTCATATGGTCAATATAGGATTTTCGTAATTGATCGGGTGTCATTTTTTCTCTGTGCTCCTTTCCTAATAAATCTACTTCCTTAATCCCAGAGTCTTTTTCTGTCATATTTTCCGCTCCTCTCCATATTTCTCCAAAACAAAAGCCCTAAGTTGACAACTTATCAACTTAGGGCGAACTTACCTGTCCGTGTTACCACCTAATTTCAGATTTCTCTGCACTCTGTCAATACGGGATTTCTCCGATATTGCTTCCTGTGTTAACGGGGGAACTCCGTTGAAGCCTACTAAGATGCTCTGTTCGGTTCACAGCTCAGAGGCTGCTTCAATATTAGTTCAATGAAGATTCACACCAACCATCTTCTCTCTGCAAAATCCCTAATATTTACTACTCCTCGTCATAGCCTTTTTGTTTTGAATTAGTGTGAGTATATCACCGTGTATGCCGGAAGTCAAGCATTCGTTTTTTCGCGTCAGAAGTCTTTGTTACTTTTTCTGCTCCATTAGCACGATCAATTCCTCCGGAAGGATTGCCTTTACTGTTCCCTGTTGAAAACCTTTCCTATTTCTGGTAACAATGTAATCCATATCCGCCTTTGCAGCCACCCTCTCAATCACGGCATCCTCATAATCTATAACCGCTGACGCAAGCGCGTCTATACAGTCAACCTCTGTTGCCGGCAATATACCCGTCAATGAATACAGCTTTCCCATTACATGTTTTGCCTGCTCTGTGCTATGCAAATATTTTCTTACCAAATAATAAATATCCGTGGCTGAGCTTGCCGTCATATACATATCCAGGTTACGGTTAGCCGCCATAATGAATATTTTTTCTGCATATTGATTCCATGGCTCCCTTGATGTCAATGCATCAATGATCACGTTTGTATCCACCAGCACTCTCATTTATTTTTTACCAAGCCTCTCTTCTTTCGTACCCTCTGCATCCACATCTTTCGGAAGAATTCCAAACAAAGAAGTTGCCGTCTGTACCCTATCCTGATACGGGTTCGTCAATTTCGCCACCACCCTGCCGTTTTTCGTAATAAAAACATCCTCCGTTTCTGACAGGATTAAATACTTTCCGAGATTGTTTTTAAGCTCTGTTGCTGTAATAGACATATAACTTCTCCTTTCTTCGTACTATTATTATACTCAAATCGTACGATTTATTCAATATCTTTAGCTAAAACAGTCTACATCTCCTTCTCATATTTACATCTGCAATAAATAGCATATCCATGCACAAAAAGGTATGCGAAAACCAAAAGTAATATCGCGGTCAAATCAACGCCCATCAGTGTGAATACAAGCATTAACATGCCAAATACGAGCGTCATCATTTCAAACGCTTTTCCTTTTGCCCGATCTGCGATGGCAATATTACGCTCATCATTTTGTTCAATTTGCACCCGCTTCTGCATTTGCGGATCGCTCTGCATCGCCCTCTGCGAAACAATAGCTCCCATGCCGTGGCCAAATAAGCCGCAGCCTATCCCGATGCAGACATATGGCAGCGTTAACATCATCCCTTGTGGGTCATTTATGGTTTTCACTAAATAAAAACCGCTTCCCAGTAATAAAACCCCTATGATGGCAATTACGTACCCTGACTTTTTTTGCTTCATTGCTCTTCCTCCTCATAAATAAAAATTTCTTCAATCGTCATATGAAAATATCTTGCAATTTTGAACGCCAGTTGGATCGACGGATTGTATCGGCCATTCTCTAAAGAACCGATCGTCTGCCGGGATACTTCTAACGCACCCGCTAAATCTTCCTGCTTGATTCCCCGCTGCTTCCGCAGCTCTTCAAGCCGATTCTTCATGTGTGTCTCACCTCCCGATATGCGATACGCGTGATATGGAAAGTTTACTTTCCATATCATCAATATAACACCCAGATGCACAAATGTCAAGCTAGCTTTCCATATTTTTTATCTCTATCAGATAATAGAACTGTTTGCATAAAAAAAAGCATGTCTGCACATGCTAGTACGGCGTATCAAACTTATTTTTTATATGCAGCTTAAGTCTGCAAATGAAATAGATCACAAAAGGAGGTTCCCTCATGCCTGACTTGTTACAGATTGTTATTCTCTCCGTCGCATCCATCGTCACGCTCTTTATTTTGACGAAGCTCATGGGCTACCGTCAGATGAGCCAGATGAGCATGTTTGACTACATCAACGGAATCACGATTGGTTCGATCGCCGCAGAAATGGCAACCGCATTGGACGAAAATCCGCTGCATGGCATCGTCGCCATGACGGTCTATGCGCTGATTGCCGTCCTGCTGTCGTTCCTGTCCATGAAATCCATCAAGCTCAGGCGCCTTATTGTCGGACGTCCGGTTATTCTGTTAAACAACGGCAGTATCTATGAAAAGAATCTGAGAAAAGCAAAGATCGACATTAACGAGTTTCTCACACAATGCCGCGTGGCAGGTTATTTTGATATTTCCAAGCTGCAGAGCGCCGTCCTGGAAGCGGATGGTCGGATCAGCTTTCTGCCGCTCTCGACGGAACGGCCGCTCACCGCTGCCGACGTTAAACTTTCCCCCGAACAGGAAACAATGACCGCCAATGTTGTCATTGACGGTCATATCATGCAAAAAAATCTTCTTCATACAGGAAAAGACGAAACCTGGCTTCACCGCCAGCTAAAGGCGCAGGGCACGGATAATATCCGCGACGTTCTGCTCGCCTCCGTGGACATGCAGAATAAACTCACCGTCTTCCTGAAAAATAGTGACGAACGAAAGAAGGATCTGTTCATTTGAACACGTTCGTCACTGATCATTAATAATTTTCTTCTTTTAACTGGAAATAAGCCTGCGGATGTGCGCAAACCGGACATACCTCAGGCGCCTTCTTCCCGACGCAGATATGTCCGCAGTTACGGCACTGCCAAATAACCATACCGTCCTTGGAAAATACCGTTTCGCTCTCAAGATTAACCAGAAGCTTGCGATAACGCTCCTCATGCTCCTTCTCGATCGCTCCTACGCCCTCAAACTGCTTTGCGATGTCCTCAAAGCCTTCCTCACGCGCTTCCTTTGCAAAGCGGTCATACATATCGGTCCACTCAAAATTCTCACCCTCAGCTGCCGCTTTTAAGTTTTCCGGCGTGCTTCCGATGCCGCCCAACAGCTTAAACCACATCTTGGCATGCTCTTTTTCATTTGCCGCCGTCTCCTCGAAGATCGCGGCAATCTGCTCATAGCCGTCCTTCTTTGCCTTGGACGCAAAATAGCTGTATTTGTTTCTCGCCTGTGATTCTCCCGCAAATGCGGTCTTCAAATTTGCTTCTGTTTTAGATCCTTTTAATTCCGGCATCCCCATCCTCCAATTCTGTCAACCTATCGCAAAGGTCAGCTCCGCACTCGCGACCAGCTTTCCATCAACAGTTGCTTTCGCTTCTCCGATTCCCATCGGTCCTTTGATCTTTGTCAGTGCGATCTCCAGCGTCAGCACGTCTCCCGGCGTGACCTTTCCCTTGAACTTCGCACGGTTGATCGCTGCAAAATACGCCGTCTTTCCCTTGTTCTCCTCAAGGCTTAAGATTGCCACCGCGCCGACCTGCGCAAGCGCCTCAATGATCAGCACACCCGGCATCACCGGCTCCGTCGGAAAATGCCCCGCAAAATACGGCTCATTATAGCTCACACATTTCTTTCCGACCGCACGCACACCCGGCTCAAGCTCCTCGATCGTGTCAATGAGCAGAAACGGCTGCCTGTGCGGAATGATCTCCATGATCTCTTTTGTCGTCATGCTTATGCCTCAACGCCCTTGCTCTTCATATATTCGATCACTGCGCCGACTGTTGTGATCTTCTCCAGATCCTCTGCCGGAATCTCGATCTCATACTCTTCCTCAAAAGCCATAACCAACTCAAACAGATCAAGGGAATCCGCGCCAAGATCATCCTTAAAGCTGGACTCCTCCGTAATTTCGGACGCATCAACATTCAACTGTTCTGCAATAATCTCTTTTACTCTCTCCAACATAGTTAATTCTCCTTTTTGTTCTTTTTTATTCCACACCGCACCCATATTCTGGTAAATTATACGGCTACGATATATTTATACATAATTTCTCTGCGGATTGCAATACACATTTACACGAATCTTTTATAAATTCTCACTTTCCGCCCTATGATCCAATAAATAAGCATAGATTTCGCGTTTGGTAACGCCCCTGTCCGCCGCGACACGCTTCATCGCTTCCTTGTGTGTAATTCCCTGCTCCTCATAAAAACGCATATGTTCCTCGACCGATCTTTTGCGGTATTCCTCCTGTCGTTCGTTTTTCTGCTCGGCAAGGCTCTTGCCCTCTATCACAAGAACATATTCTCCCCGCGGCTCCTCACACTCATAGAGTGTAAGCGCCTCCGAAAACGTCGTCGGCAGAACCGTCTCAAACCTCTTTGTCAATTCCCGGCAGATGGTGATCCTGCGCTCTCCTAAACAGTCGTACAGCTCGCGCAGCGTTTTTTTCAAATGATGCGGTGCCTCATAAAGAATCATGGTGCGGCTCTCATTGATAAGCGACTCAAGAATCTCCTTCCGCGGTTTCGTATCCGGCGGCAGAAACCCTTCAAAGCAAAAGCGCCTTGTCGAAAGTCCGGACAGTGTGAGCGCCGTGATGCAGGCCGCCGCTCCCGGAAGGCTCGTCACCGTGATCTGTTCCTTTTGGCACATCGCGACAAGCACTTCTCCCGGATCGGAGATCGCGGGCGTTCCCGCATCGGTGATGAGCGCGACATTCTTTCCTTCTTTTAACTGCGCGATCAATGCCTGCGCCTTCTCCACCTTATTATATTCATGATAACTTGTCATCGGTGTGTGAATATCAAAATGCGTCAAGAGTTTTAGGCTGTTGCGCGTATCCTCCGCCGCGATGAGGTCTGCTTCTTTTAAGGTGTCGATCACACGAAACGTCATATCCGCCAGATTGCCGATCGGCGTCGCACATAAATATAACACTCCCGCCATGCGCATATCCCCCATCAATATCCATAATCTATGCGAAGCTCCTCGGTATACACTCCCGATTTATCATAAATGATGAGCGGCTTCTCCACGCTCATCCGCGGATTTCCGCCCCGTACGCCCTCCACGAGCACCATCACGGGCTCTTTGTCCGCATAGGGATATACAAGCCGCATCCGCTTCGGTTCCAGCCGATATGCGCACATCAGCGTCATGATCTCAGCAAGGCGGAATGGCCGGTGTACCAGATAAAAATGCCCGCCCGGCTTTAAGACTGCCGCCGCCTGTGAGATCACATCCTTTAGCGTACACAAAACCTCGTGGCGCGCGATGGTCTTTTCGTCCGTAGGATTTTTCAGTCCGTGATCAGCGATCATATAGGGAGGATTGCTTGTCACAACATCAAACACCGACGCACCGAATAGGGCTTTCGCCTCCCGGATGTCCCCCGTCACAATCGTAATACGGTCTTCCAGCGCATTCATCGCGACGCTTCTCCTCGCCATATGGGCACTTTCCTGTTGAATCTCTAAGCCGGTGAGCTTTTCCGCCTGTGTCTTTGCGGAAAGCAGGATCGGAATGATCCCCGTTCCCGTCCCGAGATCAAGAACCTGATCGCCCTGTTTTGCTCTCGCAAAGCCGGAAAGCAGTACCGCATCCATCCCGAAACAGAAACGCTTGCTGTTTTGAATGATCTTTAAGCCGCTTCGCTGCAGGTCGTCGATTCTTTCGTTCTCCCTCAATTCTGTCTCTGCCATGCTCAATTATCTTCCAGCTTCGATTTGCTTTGGTGCTTTTCTTCTTTCTCCAGCTTCTCTAATTCTTTCATCTCCGCTGCGCTGACATTGTTCTTTTCTTTTCTGTGGCGGCGCTTAAAGCGAAGCTGTTCCACTTTATATTCCTTCAGCTCTTTCTCGTCATCCACCTCGACAAGCACCTTGACTAACTGACGCAGCACATTGACGCTCGACACCTCGCCGCGCAGTCCGTCGTCTGTTGTCACATAGTCCCCGACGCCCGGCAGCTTCCGGTTCAGCTCCTCATAGGTCTCTTCCTCATTTTTCAGACAGCACATCAGTCTGCCGCAGACGCCCGAAATCTTCGTCGGGTTGAGGGACAGGTTCTGTTCCTTCGCCATTTTAATGGAAACGGGAATAAACTCCGACAGGTAGCTGTGACAGCAGAGCGCTCTGCCGCAGATGCCGATACCGCCGACGATCTTTGTCTCGTCGCGCACGCCGATCTGACGCAGCTCGATCCTCGTCTTAAACACGCTCGCAAGATCTTTTACCAATTCCCGGAAATCAATGCGCCCGTCCGCCGTAAAATAAAAAAGTACCTTGTTATTATCAAATGTATATTCCGCGTCGATCAACTTCATTTCCAGCTTATGCTTCGCAATTTTTTCCAGACAGATCGCAAACGCGTCTTTTTCTTTCTTTTTATTATTCGCCTCCTGCTCATCGTCACGCTCGCTCGCAATGCGCAGCACCGGTTTTAACGGCTGAACGACCTTGTCGTCCTCCACATCCTTCGGATCGCAGACCACAGTGCCGTATTCTACGCCGCGCGCCGTCTCCACGATCACATGATCTCCCTTTTTAACCGGAAACTTCAGCGGATCAAAAAAATAAATTTTCCCCGCCGTGCGAAAGCGTACGCCTATTACTCTTGTCATAATCTATCAACCTCAATCTTTCCGTGGCTTAATTTTCTTTGATCGCAAGCAGCAAAAGCTCCATTGTCAGTTCAAAATTAACGTTCGCTTTTAATCGTGCTTTTGCACTCTCAACTGCCTTAATGATATTTTCAATACCCTCATAGCTGCTTTTATCCGCCACTTTTCTAATATACTGTATCTCCTCCTTAAAAATCAAGTGATTTGCATCGCTTGTCGCCTTAAAGAGAAGTACGTCGCGGTACCATACCGCAATAATGTCCAAATAATCATCAATATTAAATTTATATTCACTGATTTTTTTGATCGCCTCCACGGTCTCGCTCATATCCATGTCACCGATATATTTTAAGAGCGAAACGGCGTCTGCTTTTATATTATCAAATTCCTCGCTGGTTGCAAGCGCTTTTGCCTTTCCAACATTTCCCCGCGCAAACGCAACGCAGACGTCCGCCTTGTAATCCGGCACCTGCAGCTGCTCCATCAAATATTTCCGGATCTCATTGTCCGGCGCGGGTTTCATATGTAGGCTGACGCAGCGGCTTAAAATCGTCGGCAGCATGGCGTCCATATTGGTCGTCAGAATCAAAATGACCGCATATGCCGGCGGTTCCTCCAATGTTTTTAACAGCGCGTTCTGCGCCTGCGGCGTCATCTTTTCGCCCTCGTTGATGATATAGACCTTATAGGGACTGCTGTACGGCTTGATCACAATGTCCTGATTGATCTGTGTCCGAATATCCTCCACGCCGATCGTATTCGGTTTTTCATGCTGCACGCGAATAATGTCAGGCTGGTTGTCCGTAAGCGCCTGTTTGCAGGAATGACATTCGTTGCATGGTATGGGAACATCGTCCGCGCCGCTGTTTCTTTTTTCACATTGCAGCGCCATGGCAAACAGGCGGGCGATATATTCCTTTCCGCTGCTCCGTTCCCCGCAGATGACATACGCGTGCGATATTTGATTTCTTGTAAGGGCGGTGTGCAGGTGCTCCTTGATCTGCTCCTGTCCGATAATGTCCTGAAATGAAACCATAGGCAACTCCTTTTTGCTTTTCACAGCATGTCTTTACATAAAAATATCCAGTATCAATCCCTTGATCTCCCCGATCAGTCCGAGAATCGCAAGGTGATCCTTCTCGTCCTTGACAAGCTCCTGCGCAAGCGCATCCATCGTCTCATCCACTTTCCGGATGATGCCGTACACCCGGTGCCTGCCGCGGCGGTCCAAAAAGTTTTCCCGTGAAAATTTGTGGGAACGCGTAACGACTTCGTTCAAAAATTCTTTGACAAGCGCGCGATATCGTTTCATATCGCGGATATCCATTTTTTTCGATATTTTTTTGCCCTGCATCGTGATATCTTCCATGAGCAGGTTTAAGCGGTTCTGCAGTTCCGCCTCCTCAATATGGCTGGAAAGCATGAATTTGAAATTGCCGTCCGCCTGCTGCGGTTGTTCCTGCGGCTGTATTGCCTGCGGCTGCATTGCCTGATTGACCTTAATATCCAATTTGTTCCCACCTTCTTTCGTTCTGTATTTAAGGGTTTTTACTCTCCCGCGTCGTCATCCTCCGCATACGAGAGCGCACAGCGCACGGCACGTTTCCATCCTTTAATGGCTGCAGCGCGCGCCTCCTCATCCATCGCCGGCACAAAGCTGTGTTCCGCCTGCCTGTTTGCGCGGATAAAGTCCTTTCCCGCAAAGAAGCCGACCGCAATGCCCGCCAGATACGCGGCCCCCAGTGCCGTCGTCTCGATACAATCCGGGCGGATTACTTCTTTTCCCAAAATATCGGACTGGAACTGCATTAAAAACGAATTGTTGCTTGCACCGCCGTCCACGCGCAGACTCCGAAGCTCGATTCCCGCATCCTTTTCCATTGCCTGCAATACCTCAAGCGTCTGATACGCCAGCGACTCCAACGTCGCCCGGATCAGATGCGCCCTTCCTGCGCCCCTTGTTAAACCGACGATCATGCCTCTTGCATACGGATTCCAGTAAGGCGCTCCCATTCCCGTAAACGCGGGCACAACATAAACCCCGTTTGTATCCGGCACCTCACATGCCGCGCGCTCGGTCTCCGCCGCCGTACGGATCAGTCCAAGCTCATCCCGAAGCCACTGCACCGCCGCGCCTGCCACAAACACGCTTCCCTCCAGCGCATACTGTACCTCGTCCCCGACGCTTGCCGCAATCGTTGTCAGCAGCCCGTTTGCGGAGCTCATAGCTTTTTTGCCCGTATTCATCAGCAAAAAGCAGCCTGTTCCGTATGTATTTTTGACGTCGCCCTCATCAAAACAGCATTGTCCGAACAGCGCCGCCTGCTGGTCTCCGGCCGCACCCGCGATCGGAATGCTGCCGCCGATCAACGTCTCATCCGTATAGCCGTAAATACAGCTCGACGGTTTTACCTCCGGCAGCATGCAGCTCGGAATGTCAAACAACTTTAAGATATCCTCGTCCCACGTGCGCGTATGAATATTAAAAAGCATGGTGCGCGACGCATTCGTGTAATCCGTCACAAAGACTCTTCCCTTTGTCAGGTTATAGATCAGCCATGTATCGACCGTACCGAACAGCAGCTCTCCCCGCCTTGCGCGCTCTCTCGCGCCCTCGACATGCTCCAGAATCCACGCAACTTTGCTTCCGGAAAAATAAGCATCCGGTATCAATCCCGTTTTTTCACGCAGCATGGCATCATAGCCTGCAGCCGTCAGCGCCTTGATCTTCTCCGCGGTACGCCGGCACTGCCATACAATGGCGTTATAGACCGGCTTTCCTGTCTTGCGGTCCCACACGATCGTTGTCTCTCTTTGATTTGTGATGCCGATCGCGGCAACCTCTTCCACTGCCGCTCCGATCTTTCCGAGCGCTTCCACCGCAACCGAAAGCTGGGACGACCAGATCTCCATCGGATCATGCTCCACCCATCCCGGCCGCGGATAATACTGCGTAAACTCTCTCTGCGCGACAGAACACATCGTGCCATTTTTGTCAAAAAGAATACAGCGTGAACTTGTTGTGCCCTGATCTAATGCCATGATATATTTTTTCAATTCCATAAACGTTATCCTACTTCAACGACACGGATCATATTGGTATTGCCGGATACACCGAGCGGCACGCCCGCCGTCAATACGACCGTATCTCCTTTCTCTACAAGTCCGCTTTTCTTTGCCGCCTCGACCGCATGATCAAAGAGCGCGTTCGTCGTCTCCTGTTCGTCGATCCGTAGCGGGGTCACGCCCCAAAAAAGATTCATCTGCCGCCATACGCGCGGGCTCATCGTACATCCGATGATCATGCATTCCGGCTTGTGGCGTGAAATCATTCCGGCTGTAAAGCCTGACATCGTCACCGTGATGATCGCCTTGGCATGCAAGTCGATCGCCGTCGTACAGCAGGCATGCGAAATTGCTTTTGTAATATCTATATCGGCTTCTTTGAGGATTCGGTTCATCCTTCCCGCATAATCAACATCCTGTTCCGCTCGCTCGGCGATCCGCGCCATCGTTTCCACCGCCTCACGCGGATATTCTCCCGCAGCGCTCTCACCCGAAAGCATGACCGCCGTTGTCCCGTCATAGATTGCATTCGCGACATCCGTGACTTCCGCCCGTGTCGGGCGCGGATTGTGAATCATGGACTCGAGCATCTGTGTCGCCGTGATCACAAGCTTGCCCTCGTTCGTCGTCTTCTTGATCATTTCTTTTTGAAGAACCGGAACCTCCTCCATCGGAATCTCAACGCCCATATCGCCGCGCGCCACCATGATACCGTCCGAAACGGAAATGATCTCGTCCAGATTTTGAACGCCCTGCATATTCTCGATCTTGGAAATGATCTTCATCTGACTCTCATGATCTCTAAGGATACGCCGAAGCTCTAACACATCCTCCTTACAGCGCACAAAAGACGCCGCCAGATAATCATAGCCATTCTCTATACCAAATAAAATATCGCTCTTATCCACCTCATTAATATAGGGCATGGAGAGAATCGCACCGGGTACGTTCACACCCTTATGATTGCTGATCATGCCGCCGGTTACGACCTTGCAGCGGATCTCCTTCTCCCCGATCTCTTCCACACGCATATCAATCCGTCCGTCATCGATCAGGATCGCCATGCCTTTTTCCACATCTCCGGGCAGTCCCTGATAGGTAATGGCAGCCCGCTCGCTGTTTCCGAGCATCTCCTCGGTCGTTAACGTAAAAATCTGTCCCGCCTTTAACTCCGCTTTACCGCCCTCAATATCGCGCAGACGGATCTCCGGCCCCTTTGTGTCAAGCAGCGTTGCAATCGGAAGTCCCAGCTCTTCCGCCGCCTCACGCACGCGCTCTAATCTCTCCTTCTGATCCTGCTGCGTACCATGGGAAAAATTGAATCTCGCCATGTTCATACCGGCTCTCATCAATTCCTTCATTTTTTCCTTTGTCTCACATGCCGGTCCGATCGTACAAACAATTTTTGTCTTCCTCATACTGCCCTCCTGGCTTGCCTGATAAACTTTTTTCTATCTATTTCACACAACGAATGGTTCGAAGCGTTTCATCCTCAGGTCCCTGCATTGTCAGTCCCTTTTCCCGATAACTCTCGATCAGCGCGATTACTTGCTCTGTCATAGTCTCTCCAGGCAGTATGACCGATATACCCGGCGGATATGCATAAAGAAATTCCGTTACAATGCGTCCCTGCGTATCTTTCAGCGCTACCGCTTCCACCTTCTCCTCATCCATCGCCTGCGTGAGGGGCATCGCTCTTTTCTGCTCTTGCAGGGATTGAACGGCAGCGGCAAATTTCTCCTGCTGCATGCCGCCTTTTTTCCGTTTCGCCCCGCATGCCGCGTCAATTTCCTTTAATGCCTTCGCCAGACGCGCATAGCCCTCGCTTGTATCCATGACCGTCAAGATCGCAAGTACATAATGTTCTCCCGCCATTTCCATCTGCAAATGATAATCCTCAAGCAAAATGCGCTGCATTTCCACACCGCTCATGCCGGCTCCATCGCAAAAGATCATGAGCTTTGACGGGTCAAATCCCACACAGACATTTCCGGGCGGCACATCCGCCGTGCCGGTATGCGTCCCCGCGCATGTCACTTGTTCACCTGCATGCACTACCCGCAAAACCCGCAGCGTCGAAAGCTCTTTTAATAGTTTTGACAGCCGAGTCAAAAAAGAATCAAACCATTCTCCGCAATGCTCCCGTAACTGACAGATGCAATGATCTATGGAACCCATCAATAAATAGGAAGGACTGCTGCTCTGGTAAATACGCAGAAATCGCTCCAAACGCTCCCGGTTCACACGGCTGCCTTTCACATGCAAAAGCGCCGTCTGCGTCAATGACGGCAACGTTTTATGCAGACTGTGGATAACGATATCCGCGCCACAGTCAATGCTGTTTTTCGGCATACGCGCATCCAGACCGAAATGCGCGCCATGCGCCTCATCCACAATCAGTATTTTTCCATGTGCATGCACCAGTGCCGCAAGTTCTTCCACGTTTGAAAGAAAACCGTCATAGGTCGGCGATGTGATACAGACCGCCTTTGCCTCCGGATATTGCTGTAAGAGCCGCTTAAGTCCCGCAGCCGCGACCGCCCCATAAACGCCATACTCCTCTAACAGCTCCGGATACAGTGATACCACATTACAATCCCGTAAATACGCGGCATGATACGCGCTCATATGCGCGTTCCTTCCCAAGATCAGGGTATCTCCGCGAGAGACGACGCTGCTGATCGCCGTAAGAACCCCGCATGTACTCCCGTTTACCAAAAAATACGTTTTATCCGCACCGTAAAGCTCAGCGGCATGATCCATCGCATCTTTTAGGATTCCCTGTGCATGATGCAGATTATCAAAATGTTCTATTTCCGTAATATCAAGCTCCGCAAATCCCGCCGGTAATCCCGCTTCGGGATTTCTTTTATGCCCCGGCATATGATACGGATACATGTCCGAGCGCGCAAGCGCGGCAAGGCGCTCATAAATACTGACTTCCTTTTCCATAACCGGATTGCCTCGTTCTTTCGCGGAAACCTCTTCACATCCTTGCTTTTCAGAGAAGCACGGATTAAATCAGCGTTTCCGCCGTTTTCCGCCCCTGTGCAGATGCAGTGTCTCCATAAGGGAACAATATTTATCCGCAGCCGACACGATCCATGCCTCTTTGTATCCGGGCGGCACGACCGTAAGCGGCCACATATGCTTTTTGATGATATCGCTCTGTCTCCGGTTTAACCGATATTCTTTTTTTGCGTTTGCTAAGGCAATCCCCGGATGATAAAACCCATGCAGGTTGTGAAGTCCGGCGTGTTCCTTGCTGTGCCAGTCATATAAAAAATAATCATGCAGCAGCGCTCCGCGGATCAAATCCCGTTTATTACATTTAATGCCTAAATGCTTCGCCAGCAGGAGACTGTGCTTTGCCACGCTGATACTATGACGCATCACGGATACATTCCCATG
This sequence comes from Lachnospiraceae bacterium, assembly GCA_014804755.1. Lineage (GTDB taxonomy): Bacteria > Bacillota > Clostridia > Lachnospirales > Lachnospiraceae > DLAJ01. Next base: position 88,060 of record JAAUZE010000028.1, read on the forward strand.
CTGAATATATTTTTCGGATTTCAAAAAATTATCAGACTTCAAAATATCCGTTCCATACTGCTGCAGAAGCTCTTTCAGCCGTTTTTCCTGTTTCTTTTTTTCCAAAGAACGCTTTTTGCTCTTTCGCTTCCCGCTTATTTGTTTTTTTATCAAACGCATCCACCTTTTTCTTGCCGCTTTTCTTTGCTTTGCAGCTTTATCCTTTTTCATAATGATCTCCATTTTGCTCAGCCTGCAGGTTTGTGCTCCTTCCCGCTAATAATAGCACACGATCGGCATGCCTGCATAAACGTATTGATAAATTTCCTCCGCGGCTTTATGCGGCAGATTCACACAGCCATGCGAACCGGAATCCCGATAAATCTCTCCGCCAAACCGATTCCTCCACGTCGCGTCATGCATCCCGACCGCACCGCAAAAAGGCATCCAATAGTTGACATAGGACGCCCATGTCGGTCCCTTCAGCACCGTATTGCGCCGCTTGTACTCTAAATCATAAATACCCTGTGGTGTAGCATTCCCGCTGTTCATGCAGCCGGATACAATATCGGTCTCAAGGAGGCATTCCCCCTCTATATATAAATATAAGTGCTGCGCAGACAGATCGATTTCCACATAATCTCCGCCGATATTATTGTCGCTATAATTTGCCCCGCTCCTTACATAGACCGGCGTTCTGAGGAAATGTCCTCCCGTTTCCAAAAAATCCAAAAGCGCCTTTGTCTCCGCTTCTTCATCCATTAAAAAACCATAACCACTCGGCAGCTCTTTCTCCTCGCCCGCAGTCGTTATAAAGCGCTTTCTATTATAGTAGGTATTATGCGCGTCTGCAAGTTCTGAGATATAGGCGGCCGCCTTTTCTTCATCAATTTCCACTTCCGTACCGTTAATGATGAGCCACTCATGAATACGATCCCCATCTAAAATCTCGGTCTCCTCGCCAAATCGGTAGGTGATGGCCGTCTTTGTATAATGGTTCAGCTTTTCCACAAGCTGATTCATCGCCGCGTCTTCCACCGTTTTTCTCGGCTTTTGATAAAGTCCTTCCTCATCCAAATTAATGTAGTAGCGCTGCTCTGCAACCGCTTGTGCAATCGTCTCTTTTGCACGATACAGCAGTAACGTTCCCGGAACCTCATGAACAATTTCATATCCCTTGATGTCCTGCCGATACTCGCTGATATATGCATCCTCCGGCATAATCGCGTTGTTTTGGTCGAAACATGCAAGCGCGTCGATCAGCTCGAAAAGCTTCTCCTGATCGTAGTGTAAATCCTTCTCCAGATTATATTCCTGCTCCTCCCAAAGAAATTGAAACCAAAGATAACTCTTTTGCCGCTGTCCGATCACTTCCAAATCTTCATGGAACATATAACTTGCATCCATTCCGCTTGCCGGAATTTCCTCCGTCATACCTCCGCGTCCGCTGATTGTATACACACGCTGCGCGAGCTCGTCCTGAAACACCCGTTCCACATCCTCCTGCTTCATGCAGCTGCAATCCCTTCCGTCTATCTTCGTTCCCCAATAATAATGATCCTGAAAATAAAATATTCCCCCGATATAAGCGCCTGTCAACATGCACAACAGCAACATGCCGGCAATAAGCGGCCACCGCTTTTTCCTGCCTTTCTCTTTATCCTCTGTCTCTCCCATGACCTTTGCTCCTTAGGGAACGTCTTTTGTTCCTTGGAATATTTCTATTTGACACGCTTTCTGTCTCTTCGAATATACTCCGTTCAGAACACGCTCCGTCCCTTAATCTGTATTCTATATAGTGTATGCATTATGCCTATCCTATTTTTTTCAGTATAGCATATCTATGCGAAAAAAACACCCGCAAATACCACAAAATGCAGTATCTACGGGTTTCCCAAGGGTTCGTGCCCAGAACCGGAATCGAACCAGTGACACGAGGATTTTCAGTCCTCTGCTCTACCAACTGAGCTATCTGGGCGTAAGATTCTAAATCAGATGACTCCTTTTCAAAATCTTCAGTAGCGGGGACAGGATTTGAACCTATGACCTTCGGGTTATGAGCCCGACGAGCTTCCAGACTGCTCCACCCCGCGTTATGAAATAATACAATCTATGTTCTTCTCAAGAATAAAATGACTTACTTCTAAAAGTTTTTCTATGAGAAGTTCATAGAATGGATGGAGGTGGATTCGAACCACCGAAGCAATTTGCAGCAGATTTACAGTCTGTCCCCTTTGGCCACTCGGGAATCCATCCAAATAATCATATAAGACGTTTATACGCCAAAGCCGATGATC
>JAAUZE010000029.1 GCA_014804755.1 Lachnospiraceae bacterium
CTGTGGGGAGAATTCAGAATATTAAGCCATTAGTATGTAATCCGAAAACCAATAGGTATGAAGTGAATAGTTGAGGGTTCATTTATCACATTTCTGATCACAGAGTAGTATTATCTGCGGGCAAGGTTCTATAACCCTGTTCTTGGGCGATTTATGCAGGAAGACCCTTATCAAGGCGACGGGCTGAATCTGTATGCATATTGTGGAAACAATCCGGTTATATATGCCTGATCAAGCGTGCTGGATTTCCTGTATACAAGACATTCGAAGGCTATAGCTATGAAGCCGTAAAACTTCCCCCTGCATTCAGCAGGGAGGAGCTTGAGACTCTGGAGTTTGTTACCGACAAAAAGAATCTGGTCCTTTATGTTCCGGTAGATAAAGACGGCTCCCAGCTGTTATTCCGTGTGATCTCGGACAGCTATGAAAGCAAGAGCCTGATGCTGACCACAAACCTGGAATTTTCAAAGTGGGGAGGGATATTTACGGATGACCAGATGGCTGCAACAATGATAGACCGTCTCGTTTATCACGGCCACCTGCTGATCTTTGAGGGAAGGAGTTACCGGATGGAACATGCCTTGATGCGCCAGGAAGCATAAAGCAGTACCTGCTGAAAACAGGGAAATTCCCTGCATGAAAAAAGGGAATTTAAACGCTTTTTTTAGGGAAAAGTGGTTGACAAAAAACAGAAAGAGAGGAAGCCCTTACCTATACGGTCCATCTGCCTGGGGGGAGAGAGATCCAGTACCCGTATCCGCTCCTGTATGGGCTACAGGATGAGGAGGTGCAAAATAAGATCAATGACGCGATGGCGGAGCTGTTACAGGAAAGGTTAGGCAGTCGGCTAGAAGATATGGAGGTTGTGAATAATCCGTTTTCACCCAGGGGAAGCTGCAATGTGCCCTCTGCCCAAAAGAGCAGTTAGTCCTGAAATATATTCTCTATGATGATCATACCCTAAGTGGGTCAGTCTGCCTGGAAGCCGACTTGGAGAACGGGGACGTCCGGATCTTTGATTTCTATGGGTCGGATTATGACGGTCGGGACATGGTGGAGCCAACATGGTAGGGGGAGCAGAGTTTTTGGTGACCTGTGATGAAAATAATTTCATTATATCGTCCAAAAGCCACCTTGGAAGAGAGATGGTAACTGTGTACTTTTACTTTTTGGATGATATTGTGATTGACAATGAAGCTGTAATAACGAAAATGGCGGATGGCAAAGTTGAAATAAGTTATTATCGTTATGAGATCCATCCGGTGGGGTACTAGGCATCAAAATGGTGGGGAAAGGTCTATGACTGTGCAGATAAGGGTACCGAAGTGGACAAGCATGATGCTGCTGATTATGGCGTTTGTGGTTCTGAATGGATGTGGAGAAAATGGCGCCGACAAAGAAAGCGGAGAAATACCGACTGTGCTGACCAACGCGGCGGATCAGGACGATGCCGGCACAGCGAATCTACCGGAACATGCAGAAAGCAATCAGGAATCGGACGTGACTAAATCGCAGTCGGAAGAACATACCGCATTGGAGCAGTTCGGTACATATTTGGAATATATTTTGAAAGAAGGGGACTGGCAAGAATTGGATCAGTACATCATCTCCGAAACTCTGACATGGGACGAGGCGGCTGAGATGGCGGATCTAAGCCCTGCTTTTGCACATTTTCCCGGTTATGCGGAACTTTGCTTTAATTCGGCTGGAGCGATTTTGGTAGAGGTGGATGTGAACGGGGATAATCTGAAGGAACTGATCGAGTATCTGCCGGATGTAGGGGATGATAACATCGATGTCTATCCGTACCAATATAGTCTGACGATATATGAGAATCAAGGGGAACAGGGTTATGAGGTCATGTATTTCCAGCCTTATTTTGATACGATGATACAGTATAATGACCATATTGCCGTGCTTGAATTTGGTGGCGGAATTTATTTCATGTTCACTAAAAATAAGTATCCTTATGGGGAAGGCCAAATCATAACCATTTACCAGATGCAGGATGGCGCACTGACGGGGCGGCTTGTCATGGATTATGAATATACGGATATGGACTGTGAGGTGTTGTACTGTAAAAATGGTATGGAGGAATGGGCGAAAAAATTATGTGACGGCGCAATGGATTATTGGATAGCAGATCCGAAAGAAATCAGAGAACAACTGTTTGCGGGGGATGCAGAGGAAATATTAGATAAGGAGTCGGAAGGATATGCTGCTTTGGAGAGAATGGGCCGGGAAGAAGCAGAGGAGTATCTGTACAGGTATCGAGAGCTGACGGGGTGCAAAAGTCTTTCTGTTGGCTATGCGATAGGTAGCAATTCAGCGATAGCATGCCAAAGCGATCTTGATAATGACGGGATGATGGAATTGTATGCCCAGCACACTACTTATTTAGGAATTGGGAGTGGTTTCAGGACGATGATTTACCCTACCGGGGAACTGTATGGAAACGGGGAGCATGAGGCGGAATGGGGACTAGAATATTCTTTGGGAAAAGAGGGACAGCGGACGGATTTTGAGCAGCTCTGCGGTCTGGACATCTGGTCGTCGGAGGACATCCCGCAGGCGTTTTGGGTGGAACAATGCGGGGGAGAAAATATCACATTTTTTAAATATTACGACCGAAACTATTTTACGTGTCGGATCGAAGGATACTACATAAGAGGAGGAAGTTATGAAACGGTGCTGTCTGTCAATTATCGGCCGATAGTGTCCTGCAATTTAGGGTATGAATGGCATGAGGATGGCGAAAATGGAGACGCGCTTTCCTATACGGTCCATCTGTCTGTGGAGAATGAGAACGATTACCAGTATCCAGTTTTGTATGGACTTGAGAACGAGGAGCTTCAGAATGCCATCAATGACACTATGGCAGCGCTGTTGCAGGAGATAGTGCGTATTTTTATTACGGAGGAAGACAAGCAGGAAGTTCAGGTGTGGAGTGGAGCGACATGTCGTGTTTTGTCTGCTACAAAGGAGAAGCTGATCCTAAAATATGCGATATTTCAAAGATATGAAGGCTGGCAGCCCGGATGGGGAGAGTATGTCTGGCTGGAGATCGATCTGAAGAACGGGGAAGTCCTGCTTTCTGACCATTGGGAGTTTAATCATTTGGAATCAGAGTCTTGGGAGCTTGATGATGGCGCGTATGGAATGGAGCCGACATGGTAGGAAAGTGAGAATATCAATATGGTTTCTAAGAAAGGAATGACTAGATTCAGAAGATGGATTTTAGTCTGTATGCTGCTGCTATTTGCAGGGCTTTGTGCCTGTGCGGATCAGAAAACAGCGGATTTGGGAGAAGAAAATAATTCTTCTGCATACAATACTGCTTCAACGGAAAAAACGGGGATTGAGATATGGGAGAAGGAATGGGAAGAGAACGCGCTGGAGTCGTTTGGCCGATATTATGTGAAGCTGGTGCAGAGCGGCAGACTGGAGGAACTGGAAGAGCATATCATTTCGGTGAGATTGGATCTAAATGAGGCGGCTTTGCTGGGGGAATATGATGCGTTGTCCCATTTTGAAGGGTTTTCGGAGGGAAAGTATAATGCGCGCGAAGTCTTCGTTCTGCAGGCAGATATCGACGGGGATGGGGATGAGGATATCATTGAGTATGGAATGGATAATTACCTCACCTTTATCCATGAAACAAGCAGCATAAGCATTTACCGGAATAACGGGGATGATTTTGAACTGATGTACCTTCAGCCAAGGTTTGATGAAACCTATTTTCACGTGTCTGTGCCGTGCAGGGTCGAGGTGATGCGGTATGGGGAAGAAACCTTTCTGGTCTTTAGGAAAAATGGTGATTTGATTACTGGCTCTGTAGAAATCTTTTGGATTCACGGATGGGATCTGGCAGGAAAGATGCGGCTTATAAGCCATTTTGAGCAAGAAGTTGCCGTAGATCAGGTAACGTGCTTAGACGGTTATGGAGAACTGGCGGAAGAAATCTGTTCGGATGCGACAGAGATCGAAGGGGCAGGCGGGAATATGATCGTTTCGTATAGTCCGATGTTGCAGGAATCCCCTCCTGTGAGGGAAAAAGGATATGGAAGCGGGGCGTGTTTTTGGGGAAGTGCGGAAGAGTGTGTGGCAGGGATGCTGCTATATGAGGGAGTGGGAGAAAATTATGCTTCTTTTCTTTCCGATTATGAAACATGGTCCGGAGGCAGCCGTGAAATGGATGAGGAAGGGATCATAGAGAGCATGACGGAATGCGGTTGTCAGATATTCCGGTGTGACATCAATAATGACGGGGAGGAAGAAATCTATATCAAGAAGGTGGACAGGCCGGTAGTATTATCCTGGGACGAGAGTCAAAAGAAGTATTTGGCCGTGTTTCTTGATTCCGATGAGAAATATGGAAGGCATGCGGATGAAGAAAATGTATTGCAATATTACATGCAATCCGGCGGGGAAGAAATAGATTTTTGGGATATGTGTGGTCTGGATATCTGGAATCGAGATCAGGCACCGAGAATGTTTTGGGTAGAAGAAGCAGGCGGAAGGAATATCACCCTCGTTTTTTATCAGGGAAAAAATCACTGGGAATTTGAAATTGTGGGCTATGACATAGAAGGCAGCCATTATACGGAGGTTTTAAAAGTTGCCGGGCATGCTGTTGTAGACTGCGGGGGCTGGTGCGAATGGAAAGAAGGGGAAGGAGGCGGGCGTTTTCCGTACGGGGTGAGGATTGCATATGAAGAGTCCGAACAGCCAAAGCTGTATGGGATGGAAGATGAGGAAAAGCAGGATGCCATCAACGAGGCGATCGCAGCCATGGTCCGTGAGGAGGCAGAACATGGGATCCTGTCAGAACATTATGAGCAAAAATATGGGTATGCCCGCTATACCCTGCTAAAGGCGACTGAAGATGAGATCATCATGGACTATGGCTATGAATGGCGGGATGAGGAGGGGATCCTTCGTACCAATCATTTTATTTTCAGTTTGAATATCGAAACGAATGACTGCGACATTCTTCTTAGGATGGATTATGACTATCTGATTGAGAGAGGTGATAGGTTTGACGAATGGTTTGATGATAACCGGTGGTAGGGGGTTACAATAAAATGACAGTAAATGAACTTAAAAACAAATTGGATGAAATAGGTGTTTCTCAAGAGTTATATTCTATTATGATTGGTGGATTGCCAAATGAGAGATTATGTATAGTGAAAGAGGAAATGTGGCAAGTATATTACAGTGAGCGTGGTCAAAAAGTAGGACAAAAGGTTTTTGAAACTGAAGAAGAAGCATGCGAATATTTTTATGGAAAGATGAAAAGATATTCGACGATTTAAAATTTATTAAATTTTTGAAAAGCGGGCAGAATTGAAAGACTAACCCTGAATTATTCATACTTTCCCCTTGGTTCTTACGTGGAAAGTTGCAGGATGACATTTATAACCGAAAATCTGCAAAAGCAGTATATACCCCGGAAAAGGCATAACGCCATGTGTTACTTCGGCTAAGCCTAACAGTACCTGTCTGGCATGTCCCGTAACGTGGCCTGCCATCATGATCATGTTACCGATCACCGTGCGCAGTCTCCTGCGTCTGACCTTATGCTTGGTGGCTGTACCCTCCTGCCGATGCTTTCCTGTCCGATCATCCGCAGGATGTTATAGGCCAGGATTGTCCACTCCACACGCTCTGCATTGTCAGTATATTCTGTCTTTTTGTCAGCCATGAGCACACCCTTAGCCCAGAGACCAATATGGGAAGCAATGTCTGTACAATATGCAAATGGTGTAGAAGGAATGGCTACATACGTTCACCCAAGTGGTCGAGTGGGATATGTTTGGCTGAACGTAGAAAAAAAGATTCTTAAGGAAAATGGTGTTATTTTTGAGGAGGTAATCATAAATGCAAAATAGTAGAGCGTATGGTTATTTGATTGAACAATTGAATGCGAGTGGGTCAGAGAAACTTGACGGGTATTATCCTCGAATCATGGAAGAAATATATGAGTGGGAGAGAGATGAGGTAGAGGACATTATCTGGAAAGTATTTCGTGAAGGTAGAGATGGGGATTTGGCTATATTTTTACCAAAACTTAAAAAGTATGATGGAATAGGAGCACTGAAAGAGGCATTAGCAAAGTGTAGAATACCAAGTAGCCGAAGTGTGCTATATTCTCATGTGTTATATGATGCGACGGGTGATGAAGATTATTTAGATCTAATTAAAAGAAATATTGATGCATCTCCGGATACTATATCATATGTTTCAGAATTGTCATATTGTAAGCCTTGTCAAAAGTTATATGATATTCTTTCTGATATTTATATTAATAATAAAAATGCAGTAAACAGAAGTACGGCTGTTAGTGGGCTTTTGTATAATAAGGGGCTAATCAAAGACAGATCCATCAACAATACATAATGATGTACTAGATAGTCCAAGAACGGGTAGTGCGTTAAGGGTAGATGAAATAAGTCCGGTATATGAAATAGATCCAGAGACAGGAAAAATTCATATGGTGCAAGAATTTCCGGCTAGACCCCAAGCCCATGGATTTACAGATATGTTGTGGTCAAGCGTTTTTGTAACACTTGTGGCTAAAAAATATCAGTTTCCGAGAGTGTAAATTATTTTGTGTAAACCCTATGGATTGATGAAAAAATATCTCGATGGGTTATCATAAATAAACAGAGCCTTGCAGAAGGTATGGGAAATATTGTATCCTCTTAACAAATCGAGGTTATCGACCGGATCCTATAACATATTTAAGCCCAGAATATATAAATAGACATTTAGAACTATTTTCTGACGGAACTGTAAAAATTAGCTCAATGACGCCAACTGGTCAAGCAGGACCACCTGGCGGAACTTTTGTGATGCCTAAATCTGTAGCAGATGGTATAATTCAAGAAGCAAATGGAAGTGTATCAAAATTGGAACAGCTATTGAGTCTTGAACTGGAGCATTAGGGGATAGTCCTGTTAGATTAGATATTGCAGCCCCACAAGGATTGAGGATGCCAAGTGGAAATGAACTAGGTGCAAATGAGTTTTGGATTCATGGTGGAAGTACTGGCGGAGGAATACCAGAGGCGATAATTGATTCGCCATTACCAGAAGAATTTATATCAACTCCAATATTTGAATAAAGGAAAAGGAGAATAAAATGGAACAAATATATACTGGTTTTGGAATTACTATATTAAAACAGGACACAAAATTTTTCCTACATTATGATAGTGGAGGGATGGTTTCATCAATGAAAAAAATAGAAATATCAGAACAAGAAGCACAAGCATTACAAGAACAAAAGGATGGAAAAGAGATGTATGATTATATGATAAAAAATCTGAATGATAGAATATAATTTTTCACATGTCATTGAAAAAAATTTTTTTCTGTCTTTATGACGATGCGTAGATATCATCTTGCAGTGAGCTTACTAAAAGATATAAGAGGTAAAAGAATTAAAATATACAGTATCAGAGATATGCTTATAGTTTCACCGTCTCTGTCAAGTAGGCAGATCAAACACAAAATTTTTCTATCTCCAGCCATGGGGATATGGCTGGAGATATCAGAACGAGTATACCTATGACCGTATGAACCGCCTTTTGGCTGCTGTGCAGGACGGACAGGAGGAGAAGTATGCCTATGATCCGGTAGGAAACCGCCTGAAAAAGGAATCCGTGCAGGGGATAGAAATCTATCATTACAATGCGAAGAACCAGCTTACCCATATCCAAAGCGGGGCAGACACGCTCAGATACCGCTATGACAAGCAGGAGAATCTGCTGGAAGAGCAGGGAAAAGCGAAGCGGAAGCAATATGCCTATGATACGGCAAACCGTCAGGTGAGTGTTGCCTCAGCGGGAGCAGATGGTGCGATAGGAAAGTTGCTCCAGTCTAACCGATATGACGGGGAGGGACTGCGCTATGAGACGGAAGAGAATGGAAAGGTCATCCGTTTCTTATTTGACCGGGGAGAACTGGCACAGGAAAAGCAGGAAGATGAGGAGATCAGTTATGTAAGAGGCTATCATCCGATTTCCCTGAGCAGAAGCGGAAAGGACAGGAATTACTTTGTTCAGGATGAAATGGGGAGTACCCTGTTTTTGTTAGACCAAGACCATGAAATCCGAAAGACCTACCGTTATGATGCGTTTGGAAATCTTCTAAAAGAGACGGGGGACATACCCAACCGTCTGACATACACCGGGCAGATCTATGACGGTGCCGCAATCCAGTACTATCTGAGAGCGAGGTTCTATAACCCTGCGATCGGGCGGTTCATGCAGGAGGATACCTACCGCGGGGATGGCCTGAATCTGTATGCATACTGTGCGAATAACCCGGTGATATACTATGATCCGAGCGGGCATATATTGTTAAGTCCAATAAGAGCGACAGAGCCTGCAAATGATGAGAGAGTATATTCTGGTGATTTAATGTCACCAGATGAAGCCGCACGATATAGTGAATATTGGAGAAAATTAGGTATTGGTTCTGACGAAACATGGAATGAGTATTTAAAATATAATCCTGATGGCACTATAGATGACTATTTTAATATAATTAAAAATGAATCCCCATGGCCTAGTGGGTATAATCCGGTAGAGGTAACATTGTATCCAGGTGATACCTTTGAAATGGCATTAGGAGTAGGGCAATCGCCTACTACACCTGGTAGATTTGCTACTCCAACAGGAAGTATTACAGATTTTGACTACGTGAGAAATGATTTGGCGGTAAAAGAAGCTTGGAAACCAGACGTTGATAGGGTAGTAGTATATCAAGTAAAAGATGATGTTATGTTGCTAACATTACAAGGACCTGTGGGATCCCAAATAGATCTAGGTAATAATACTTACCTACGAGGAGGTGCAGAGCAAATAAATATATTATTGGATAGGAGTATAGATGCAATGGATTATTTGAATATACTTTCTATCAACTCAATTTATAAGTAATGTCTGCTCAATAACAAAAAACAAGCTTAAATCGCATGAAAATACTGAGTTTTCTTATCAGATATAGTATAATAAAGTGCAGGAAAAATAGTTAGATCCGTACAAAAACCTTGCACTTAGGAGAACACTCATGTATAAATTCGAACGATATCGTCAGCTTGGACTTGCAGATTTCAACCAGCCGGTGGGCTTAAAATGAACCCGGAAAACCGCTGGGTCAAAAAAGCTGAAATCATCCCATGGGATGCCATAGAGGAAAAATATGCACAGCTTTTTCCCGGTAATACCGGTATGCCCGCAAAACCTCTCCGGACAGCCCTTGGTTCCCTTCTGATCCAGAAGCAGTATGGTTATTCCGACAGGGACCTGGTGGAGCAGATCACGGAAAATCTGTATTACCAGTATTATATCGGACTCCCGGGGTTTTCCAATGAGTCTCCCTATATTCCTTCGCTGCTGGTTGAGTTCAGGAAGCGTCTTGACGATGAGATATTGGCACAGATCAATGAGATGATCATCGCATACAACACGCCGGATGATCCCGGTCCCGGAAGTGGCGGGGAGATGTCTGACGGATCAAAAGAGGGATCAGAGAATCGTGGTACGGTCATCCTTGATGCCACCTGCGCGCCTCGGAACATCAGCTATCCGCAGGATGTAAATCTCCTGAATGAGGCAAGGGAAAATCTGGAAAGTCTGATCGACAGGATCTGCTATGACTATGGTTACTACAAACCCCGCATGTACCGCAGGAATGCCAGAAGGGATTACCTGAATCTTGCAAAGTGTAAAAAGCGTACAACCAAAAAGATACGTAGAGCGGTCAGGCAGCAGCTGCAATACATCCGCAGGGACATGGGATATGTTGAAGCATTTGTGTCAGATGGCGTGGAATTAACGCCGAAGCAGGAAGCAGGTTATCAGTGCTCTGTCAGGTCTATGAACAGCAGCAGTACATGTATGAGAACAACACACATACCGTACCGGAGCGTATCGTGAGTATCAGCCAGCCGTACATCAGGCCGATCGTCATGGGAAAGGCTGCAGCACCCGTGGAGTTCGGTGCGAAGCTTGACCTGAGTATCGATGAGAAGGGAATGGCACGTCTGGAAAGACTTTCGTTTGATGCCTACAACGAATCTGATGTATTGATCGACGCCATCGAAAGATATAAGGAACGGACCGGTCATTATCCGCAGAGGGTGCTTGCGGACAAGATCTACCGGAACAGGGAGAATCTTTCATTCTGCAGGCAGCATGGCATCCGGTTATCCGGACCGGCGTTGGGAAGACCGGTAAAGAAGCCATGGCTGACAAAAAGACAGAATATAGCGACAATGCAGAGCGTGTGGAGATCGAAAGGGCATTCAGTCTGGCTAAGCGGTGTTATGGACTTGGGAAGATTATGACAAAGCTGGACACCACGACCAGAGGTTCGATAGCATTATCGATCCCGGCAATGAATGTAGACCGCCTTGCGTCGCTTTCGTTGCTGCGATTTTTGATATCGTTATTTTCAAGGTACAAATAGCATGGATCTATGCTGACATATATGCAAAATAACCATGAAGAAATTTTAGTGGGTTAATGAGCAGACATTAAGTAGTTGAAAAATGATTTTCTCCTATAATGTAGATATATTTCAACTATATATGGAAGAAAGGACAGAATATGGTTAAAGACATAAAAATAGTATCTAATAAGGTTTTTTGGATTTTTGGAAATGAGAGAATAACAATAGATATAGAAGATGCTTTTTTTGTATCAGAAAGAAAAGAGATACAATTGATAGAAATTGAAGCAGGAAAGAATTTCATACGAAATAGAGTGTTTTATTTTAACTTTGCTGGGGAGCCGGTTTTATATTATGATTTGGAACTGGGCATCGTAGAATGGTCTTTTCAGGGAAATACAAAGAAAATTACAGTCAAAAATGTGAAGCAAGTTGGTTTTTTCCCACAAGAGCAAAGAATATTTATTATTTGCTCTTGTGGGAAGCAAGAATTGTTGGGTTATGATATAGAAGGTAAATATTTGTTTAAAGTAAACAACCCATCAGAATTTGAAATGCTATATTTTGCCAAGTTGAGAGATAACATTATGGTCGTTTGCGATGGTAATAAAAATCAAGAAGACCAGTATGGTAGATTTAGATATAATTTTTTTATGGATATTGATACGGGAAAGTTAACCAAGGGTGGATTAGCATATTAAAAACGGTATTAGTTTGTATAGTTGATTTGCATTATATTCTAATGGGAAGACATATCCAGTAAAAGAAAAGAAGACTTTGTTCCGGAGATGATTTATTTACCAAATGGAACTTTGATTAGTAAAAAGTATGTCTATGATACAGCAAACCGTCAGACAGGCATTGTTTCGGCAGAAGCGGAAAGGACAGGAATTACTTTGTTCAGGATGAAATGGGGAGTACCCTGTTCCTGTGAAAGATACAGTTGGTATTTTGGCGGAATGGTCAGCTTCATTCAGTGTTTCACAGCTGGTCACAGATGCTCAGAAACATGACTGCAAATTGTTGCAGACCTGTTTGAGTAGAGAACACCCTATGTTTGAAATGATTATATGTTGAAATAGTCTGCCTCATAATTTAGAAAACGTAGTAAATCGAAAATGTTGCGAATTGTGGATGTGTTAAAAACGATGATAATAGTATAATTTTTTTGATACGGTTGAAAAAATGCTTGTTATACGTCAAGAGGGAGGAAGATTTTATGGATACAAATGGAAAAAGAATTCCCCGCACTTTGAAAAGAAGTAATGGAAGTGAAATTGGTGCAGAAGAACTACTGAAGGATAAATATGAACAAATATTTAATAGGTATTTGGAAAGAGTAGGAGTAATAGACATACAGACAACGTATAACGACTATAAGAAGTTACATGATGATATGTATGAATTAGCGGTGGGGTGGGGTAAAGAGATCGTAAGTTTTTCTGAATCTACGGATATTTTGGATTTGATAAAAATGAAAGGGATAAGGAAAGCATGTAAGAACAAGGGGATTTTAGAAAGGGAAATATTGCTCAATATATTGAAGGTCTGTGATATTCTTATATGTTTTTTGGAGCTCTTTCAAATTGTATACTTGTTTGCTTTTAAGGGAGAATATCTTCTTCCGGCAAAGATAGTTTTACCTATTTTGTCATCAATTTTGTTTGTGGCAATACTAATTCCGATTATATTGATGACAAAAAAGCGTAACGGTGAAATATTGAAAATATTGGATGAAATGGATGAAGATAAGCTTATTAGTATATACGCCTGTATCGGACATAATGGAAGTTTGCTAAAGGATGAAGGGATTTATTTTATAGAAAATTTCAGCAAGCTGGACAAGAACTGCCGTAGCTATATCATAGCTTATCTATCCTATAAAGAATATAATTCACAGATGTGGTGTGTTTTTGACTATTTATTTGAAAAATCTAATAAGATTAATTTGATAAAAGACAAAGTATTATATGAATTCTATAGGCTGATTCCATTAAAGTATGATCAAAAGGAGGCAATTTATAAAGAATATAATTTGCAGCGAGACATTGACAAAGAATATTTAAATTGTATTGGTGTGGACATTTTATGGGGATATGAGTGTAGTAATATCACGGGCAATTTTAGATTTCATTCTTTGGACTATATCAAAGAAAAAATTGATGCAGTGAGAAAAGGTTTTGATCCTGACGGCGGATTGACAAAAGTATTCTATTGCCTTGTTTATATGAGCTCAAAATATAAATATTCTTTTTCCATAAATCAGATAATTTCCTTGGTTCTAAATGAGGAAAAAGTAAATAAAGATTTGTACAATTTGATCTGTGAGGCGGGAAATAGAATTTTTAATGGTTGTGAAAAAGGTAGAGAAGAAATCAGAAGCTTTTTTAACAAAATATTAGATGTTTTAGATGGATACTATTTTATGGAATATAAAAGGGAAGGGGGGAGAAAAGTTAAGAAGTATAAGTTTTCCTATGATATACTGGAATGTTTTCAGGAAAAAATGAATGCGGCATATCCTGATGAGGAGACTGTAAGAAGATGGATACTTGTGAAATTGATTGGTAATATGGATTTGTTTGGCCTGGATAGATATTTTTTTGACTGTAGCAATCTGCTGATTATGAGTGATTTTTTGGAAGATAACGAATTTTGCATTTTATCTTTTCAGCTTCTGAGAATGCTGAATACAAATAACTGCGGGCTTTATTATGGACCGATTTTAGGAAGACTGCGGCTTATAGATGAGCGTACTGGCAAAAAATATTTACAAACAGAAGTTGTGAAAAGTGCTGCAATAAATAATATGTTTTATATTTCGGATACGTTGAGCATGGAGTGTGGGATATATTTTTCTGTGTCATTAGAGGGTGGAAGCGTATGTTTGGATGATTTTACACTTGACACACCCAATTTTTGCCTGTCTGAAATGGAAAAATTTAGTAGTAAAGTAGCAGAATACTTTAAGCTTTTGTATAAAACATTTAGCGACGCCGTTTGTGCCTTTCTAAAATTTAGTAAAATTTACGAGGCCGTTTGCACAGCGCCATTTGAAACAAAGGAATATTTCCCGAACATTATCGAAAAATTAATTATGCTTGCTATAAGTTGCTCGTCAAAGTTTCCGCCTGACTTGGATTTTGATTTATATGACAAATCAATCAGAGAACAATTAAAACAACTTAAGGGATGTAGTGAAGCTAAACTATTTGGTATAATTATAGAAGAAATATTATTATGGGTGAGGAGCGAATGGAATAGGTCTGAGGAAGCAGGATATAGGAATGTTAACGTGGGTATGCTTATTGAAACTTCAAATTCTAATATGCTGTATTTTATTTATGGTCTATTGAACATGGCAATAGTAAAAGATAGGGAAATAGTTTATAAAAACAAAAACCCACTATTGAACTTTATTAGTCAGAGTGTTTTCTATTTTAGAATTGTAGCTAGAGGAAGGGGAATCGTAAAATATGTGAACGATTTGTTAGAGGGCAATTATTCAACCGATTTGAAATTGAGTATCGCAATTAATTTATTGATTAGAGATAATCCATGTATACAACCTTTAAAAGAATTCATTATAGAGCATATGGATAAAACAGAAAGCTTGTTTCTGAGCCAATTAGTATACCAGGATACCATTGAGAAGATGGAGAGATACATTGGTTCATTATTGCTATACAACGCAAATATTAATTGCATAGAATTTGAGAGAAAGATCCTTGAAAGTGTTTCTAAATACCTGACAGAAATAGAGAGCTTTAACAGTAGTAGAATAAGTAAGTTTTTGGAGATAATGCTGGAGAAAAAATATTTTGATGAAGAATGTATAGATATTGTCGATGAAATCAACGAGATAGATTCGCCTGAATTCTCGATATGGGTATTATTTTCATATTGTCAGGCGAGGGAAGAAATGTTGGAAAGAATTCCTCAAATTGATCCTAATATACTGGTGAAAAGTGGTAGTAATATCGGATTAATCTTGATGGCAAAATATTTAAAAAAGCATAATTATTACGACTGCAGTATTGAAATTTTAGAACTATATTTAGATCAAATGAGGAGTTTCAAATATCCAAATCAAGTTGATGCTAGAGAATATTTAGAAATTCTTGATCAGTATGCAGTGGACAATCGTAGTATTAAGGAGAATGAATTTGAGACATATAATTATATGTTATCATTATTGCTTTTCTATATGGCTGTAGAGATGTCTGAACAAAAGGATTTAGATGAAATCTTGTTGCGGAAAACTTTAGAATTTGTACTTTTAATTTATAGAGGTTTAAAAATGAACGGTATGAGATCGATTGTAAAAGAAAAATACATTAGTTCTCTGATTAGCACAGATGCAACTAGAATTATAAAGAGAGACCAGAGAATTGAGGAATTAATTGCAGAACGTTTTATATACTTAGAACCTGTAGTTGAGTCGGAAGGGAAAATTTGTTTATTAGAAGACTATTTTTTTATGATTTCTTATTTGTATTTTGTCCCGGATGAAAGCATTCAACTAATCAAGCAAGCAAATGACAGCAATAAGGAGATTATAAAGAAAAAGCATATGCTGTATCTTGTTGAACGTTTGATTCATATACAAAATAATAGTTTTCTTGGACTTCATATGAAAAGTTTGCATCGGGTAAAAGATGTTCTGCAAGAGTGGTATGATATTCAATATTGATCATAGGAAAAATCTTGTAATTAATGATGTTTATTTGTTTCTACTGGTACAGCAATTAGTGTAATATTAAAGCCAATGCAAACGAGCGATTATAATCAAGACTTTCATAGTATAAAGGGTAGTGATGTAATGTTATGGATAATTAATTTGTTATGACGCTAATGAAAGAGCATTAAGATGCTGCTAAGTAGATAATAGAGTATGCTAGAACTGAGACGATTGGAAGGTGATGTTTAAGAAAAATACATTTTCGCTCGCTACTGCGTTATTTGAATCCTATATTTGTGTTGGTTTTTACGTCTTACATGCGCATATTCCAATAAGTATAAAAAGAATGGGTAATCTGCAAAAAGAAGGACAGAAGTTATCGAGTCATTTGCAAATGTAAAATTTAAAAAATAATGTAAAATTATGAAAATAATTGACAAAATTAAGGAAAAATTATATGATTTAATGGTAAAAAAGCAAATCAAGGATTCCTGTAATTCAGAAATAATGCCAATTGAATAAAAAGAAACCTCGTCGTAAGATAAGAGTGTTCATCTTGGCGGATGAAACAAAAACACTTTTAATCAAACGGAGGTTTCTAATAATGAATTTAACACAGAATGGCA
>JAAUZE010000030.1 GCA_014804755.1 Lachnospiraceae bacterium
GCATAAAAGGCTCTGAGATCGTTTATGTGGATAATCTCGGCAGAGTCATTGAAACGGCAGAGCGCACGGAGCCGATTGCGGGGAATGATATTTATTTAACGATTGATATGGACTTACAGGAGACCGCCTATCACATATTAGAGCAGAAGATCGCGGGCATCCTGCTCCAAAAGATTCAGAACATCAGGGAGTATATTCCGGCGGAAAACGCATCCGCAAGCCAGATCGTGATTCCGATCTATGATGTGTATTTTGCATTGTTTGATAATAATGTCCTGAAAATGCGGGAACTTGACCATGAGGATGCCACGCAGACGGAGAGTATCGTTTATGCCAATTATCTGGATAACAAAGATATTGTGCTGGAGAAGCTTCGGACGGAGCTGCTGGAAACGGGAACGGTGTATTGTGATCTTGAGACGGAGTATGCGGTTTATGAGAGCTATATTGTAACTATGTTACAGTCGAATAATGTAGGTATCCTTCAGTCAGATCTGATCGACACATCGGATGCAACGTACAAGGCATGGAGAAACGACGAGACGATCAGCCTTCAGGAATTTCTGCGGCATGCCATATCCATGAACTGGATCGATACCGCAAGACTTCCGCTCGACGATCGGTATGCGGATTCGGAAGAAGTCTATACCGTGCTTGTCGATTACATCATCTCTTATCTGAGTGAGAGTACGGATTTTGGAAAACGCATGATCAAATATATGATCATGAATGACCGGATCACGGGGAAACAGGTGTGCCAGCTCTTGATCGACAGGGGGATCGTGAACCTGACGGATGAGGAAATTGCCGCATTTGACAATAATGCGATCAGTCCGTATCAGTTTATGCGAAACCGTATCGGCAATCTTGACATCACACCCGCACAGCTTGCATTGGATCCGTGTACGGGTGATATGGTGATCACGGACGTCAATACGGGGAATGTGCTTGCGATGGTATCCTATCCCGGATATGATACCAACCGTGTATCCGATGCGGATTATTGGAATAAGATCAACACGGACTTATCGTATCCGATGCTGAATTATACGACGCAGAGGCGGACGGCGCCGGGTTCCACTTTTAAGATGGTGACGGCATCCGCTGCGCTTGAAGAAGGATATCTCACAACACAGGATAAGATCGTCTGCCACGGTATTTTTGACCGGCTGGACGCCGTGAACCGCTGTTGGATTTATCCGGGAGCGCACGGCTCCTTAAATGTGACGGGCGCAATCCGCAATTCCTGTAACTGCTATTTTTATGAAGCCGCCTATCGTATGAGCTTGCAGAATGATGTCTATAGCTCGGAGGAGGGAATTACCGTACTTACAAAATACGCACAGCTTTTCGGACTGGGCGACAAATCGGGCGTCGAGATTGAGGAGTCTGCACCGAGAATATCGGACGAGTATCCGGTCATCACCGCGATCGGACAGGGAAACGCAAACTATTCCACCGCACAGCTTGCGCGATACGTTACAACAGTCGCAAACAGCGGAACGTGTTATAATTTAACATTGATAGACCGTATTGAAGATGCAGAGGGCAGCGTTGTGCTTCAAAATCACGCGCACGTCAGAAATACGCTGGACTTTGCCGATTCGACATGGGATTCCATTCACACGGGGATGCGTCAGGTGATCGAGAACAAAAAGTATTATGCGGGAGTTGAGGTATCGGTCGCAGGAAAGACAGGTACGGCGCAGGAGAGCAGAACACGCCCGAACCATGCGCTTTTTGTCTGCTATGCGCCGTATGAGAGTCCGGAAATCGCGATCGCAACGCGTATCGAGTACGGATATACATCCGATTATGCGGCGGAGACAACGCGGGATGTGATCAGATATTATTTCGGACTTGCCTCGCAGGAGGAGCTTGTCACGGGAACGGCAGATGCCATTCAGGCATCCGGAGTCAGCACTGACTAAAAAAGATTGGCGCAAATGCGCCAATCTTTCGAAGAATCCGCTCTGCGGATTCTTCTGAGAATGTGATAGTTCCACAAAAGGGAAATGCCTTCGGCATTTCTTTTGGAAAGGAGAGAGCGTATTGAATCCTTTAGTAATGATCAAAAGTTATCCGCATGGCATTGCACTGCATTTGGATGCAGATGCGCCATTTTCCGATATTCTCGCGGAATTGGAGGATAAGATCAGGGATGCCGCCGGCTTTTTTCAGGGCGCAAGACTTGCACTGTCCATAGAGGACAGAAAGGTCAGCCCGCAGGAGGAGCGTCAGCTGATACAGGTCCTGTCATCACATGGCGGACTTACGATTTTCTGTGTTGCCGAAAAAAGCGGCAGCGCGGACGAGTTTTATGTGCGTGCCCTGCAAAAGGCGGAGCCGCGCGCGGCGGAGGAGCCGTATTTGTTACATAGGGGCAGCCTGACCGATGGAGAAGTACTGGAAAACAGCAAAAAGTCCATTATTGTGATCGGGGATGTCGGAGAGGACTGCCGCGTAATCTCCGCGCGCAATATCATTGTACTGGGTTCCCTATACGGAGAAGCCTATGCAGGAACGGATACCAATGAAAATCACTATGTCGCAGCGCTTATCATGGAGACTGATCAGATCACGATCGCGGGCTGTAAGAGCGGCAGAGCGGATGTACCGGCGAGGGGAAAATGGTTTTCCCGCACGAAAAAGCTGCCGCAGATCGCGGTAGTAAGAAACCATGAGGTCGTAAAGGAAGCAATCACAAAAGAATTACTAAATGATTCCGGCTTGGAGCTTTTTTAACGCCTGACACATTTAGGGGACAACTATTTCAATCTAAACGGAGGCATAATATGAGTGAAGTAATTGTCATCACGTCAGGAAAAGGCGGTGTTGGAAAGACCACAACATCTGCAAATATCGGAACAGGTCTTGCGGCGCTTGGAAAAAAGGTTGTGTTGATCGATACCGACATCGGACTGCGCAATCTGGACGTCGTGATGGGATTGGAAAACCGGATCGTGTACAATCTTGTGGATGTCATCGAGGGAACCTGCCGTATCAAGCAAGCGCTGATCAAGGATAAGCGTTATCCCGGACTGTTTTTGATGCCGTCCGCGCAGACAAGGGATAAGACGGCAGTCACGCCAGGACAGATGATAAAAATGATCTCTTTTTTGCGGGATCAGTTTGATTTTATTATATTGGACTGCCCGGCGGGAATCGAGCAGGGCTTTCAGAATGCGATCGCTGCGGCGGATCATGCCGTGATCGTAACGACGCCGGAGGTATCGGCCATCCGGGACGCAGACAGAGTGATCGGTCTGTTAGAGGCAAATGAGATTGCCAAGATGGAGTGTATTGTCAATCGTGTGCGGCCGGAGATGGTACGCCGCGGAAATATGATGAGTGTGGATGACGTCATTGATATTTTGGCGCTGCCCCTGCTCGGCGCGGTGCCGGATGATGAGAATGTCGTGATCGCGACAAACCAGGGCGAACCGCTTGTCGGAACGGCGACCATGGCAGGACGGGCATATCGTAATATCTGCGCAAGACTTCTCGGAGAAGACGTACCCCTCCTTAATTTTGACAACAGCCGCCATGTGTTGGCAAAGCTCGGCGGCGTATTTCGAAAAGGTCAGGGGGCGAAGCTATGAGAAGACTGTTCCGCCCGAAAAAAACGCGTAACATAGCAAAAGGACGTCTGAAGATCCTGCTGATCTCAGATCGCGTAAACTGCTCGCCACAAATGATGGAGCTGCTGAAAAACGATATTTCAAAAGTAATCTCTAAATATATGAAGATCGATGAACAGCAGATGGAGGTGCAGATCGGACAGACGGACGGAAACGGACGCCGTTCGGAGCGAAAGCCCGTGTTATACATCAATATGCCGATCTTAGAGATCGGGAAAACGGGAATATCATGACCGTATGATGATCGGAGTGTTAACGGATGAAAAAAAAGTACAGAGTCAGAGACTACAATTTTTTACTTGTGATATTTGTGGTTGCTATTTCGGTCATCGGTGTGCTGGCGATCGGAAGTGCAAAGGAATCCCTCCAGAGCAGGCAGATGATGGGCGTGGTCTTGGGTTTTTTTCTCATGCTCGTAATCTCGCTGTTTGACTATGGCTTTTTTTTGAAGTTTTACTGGGTGATCTATGGCGCGAATCTTGCCTTGCTGCTGCTTGTGCGCCTGATCGGTGTGGACGCCGGAGGCGCCCAGAGATGGGTAAACATCTTTGGTATCCAATTTCAACCGTCTGAACTTGCGAAAATTTTATTGATTTTATTTTATGCACAGTATATCATGATACATAAGGAGAAGTTGAATAAGCTGAAAACGCTTGTCATGATGATCCTGTTGTTTATTCCGCCGCTTGCGCTTGTCTATCTTCAGCCGGACATGTCAACAAGCATCGTCATTGTCGTGGTTTTTGTCGTCCTGCTCTTTGTTGGGGGATTGAGCTGGAAGATCATCGCGGGAGTGGCGGCGGTCGTGATCCCGACCTTTGTGATCTTGTTCATGTTGATCCTGCAGCCTGACCAAAAAATCATCCGCGATTTTCAGCAGACGCGGATCCTGGCATGGCTGTATCCTGATGAATATGAGAACGCGGAAGGGTACCAGCAGCAGAATTCCATCATGGCGATCGGTTCGGGGCAGCTGATGGGTAAGGGGTTAAATAATAACTCCATCGCCTCGGTAAAGGGTGGAAATTTTATATCAAAAACGGAAACCGATTTTATTTTTGCCGTTGTCGGGGAAGAACTCGGATTTGTCGGGAGCACATCGACGGTTCTTCTGTTGTTCGGAATTTCCATGATGTGTTTTAATACCGGAAGAAAGGCGAAAGATACAGCGGGGAGTCTGATCTGCGGAGGCGTCGGGATCATCATCGGTTTTCAAAGCTTTACGAATATTTCCGTTGCAACGGGCTTATTTCCGAATACGGGAATTCCTCTGCCGTTTGTCAGCTATGGCTTAACTTCGCTGCTATGTCTGTATATGGGGATTGGCTTTGTGTTAAATGTTCGACTGCAATGCATAAAAAAATACTAAGAGAAGGTGTATAACGGATGAATATCGGATTGATTGCGCATGATGCAAAAAAGAAACTGATGCAGAATTTCTGTATTGCATATCGGGGAATATTAAGCAAGCACGAGCTGTACGCGACCGGAACGACCGGGCGGCTCATCGCCGAGGTCACAAACTTAAATATCCATAAATATCTTGCGGGGCATCTTGGCGGGGAGCAGCAGATCGGAGCGCAGATTGAACACAATCAGATCGATCTGGTCGTGTTTTTGCGGGATCCGCTTTCAGCGAAACCGCATGAGCCGGATGTCAACAATGTCGTTAAGCTGTGCGATACTTATAACATACCGTTAGCGACGAATTTGGCAACAGCGGAGCTGTTGATCAAGTCTTTAGACAGAGGAGACCTTGAGTGGCGTGAAATGTACAAATAAAAAAGATTTGCACGGGGCGCAAATCTTTCGAAGAATCGCTGTCGCGATTCTTCCGAGAAAGGGAAAAATCCTACATGTAAAAAGAGGCATGCTTGCGGCAGTATTCAGCCTGCTTATCATGCTGACGGGATGCGGGGAAATATCCTATGATATGGCGTATGACCCTGATTATCCGGTCAGCAGTTTTCGTGTGGTGACAAACGACCGATATGCTGTCGGCGAGTCCTTTGCTGCCGGTTTGTGTGTGACAGCAAATAACGTGACGGAAAACACGGAATTTGTGTTTGGCGACCTTGGTGCGGCAGGACTGTTTGATCTGAGCAATTCCAAGATCATCTATGCGAATAATATACACGGAAAACTATATCCGGCAAGTATGACAAAGGTAATGACCGCGCTCGTTGCATTAAAATATGGCAATTTGGATGACATGCTTGTCGCGTCTGAGAATGCGGTGATCGATGAGTATGGAGTTCAGACCTTCGGACTTAGGGCAGGGGATCGCATGACCTTAGATCAGGCGCTGCATATCCTTTTGATCAAATCCGCGAACGATGTCGGAATCATGATCGCGGAGCATATCAGTGGCAGCGTGGAAGGGTTTGCGCAGCTGATGAATGATGAGGCTGCCCGGCTTGGTGCGACCAATTCTCATTTTGTCAACCCGCACGGATTACATGACGAAGAACATTATACAACTGCCTATGATATGTATCTGATCTTTCAGGAGGCAATGCAGTATGATGAGTTTAGGCAGATCATCGCAATGGAATCGTATACGACCGTATATACGAATGCGGACGGGAATGCGTGCGAGGAGACGGTCAAATCGACGGTTCAGTATCTGACGAGAAATTATACCGCACCGGATAATATTACCGTGATCGGCGGGAAAACAGGGACGACCAATGCGGCAGGTAACTGTCTGGTGCTCCTTGTGAAGGATACTTCCGGCAATCAGTATATTGCCGTGATCATGCGGGCGAGAGAGCGCGCTACGCTCTATGAAAAAATGAACGCCCTGCTTTCGGAAATTTACAGACAGCAATAGCTCCTTCGTGTGAAAATGACGGATATGAATGGATAAGGAACTGGTTCAATATGGCGAATTCCGGAAAAATAGTCAAATACAGAAGACCGGTGAATCTGAATATCGGAATGATCATATTCGGATTTATTTTCATATACATCATTTTGTGTGTCATTACTTATTTTCGTTCGGAACCCATTGCGGGATATGAGGTGACGATCGGTTCTCTCTCGAAAAGCAATATTTATACGGGAGTCGCGATCAGAGAGGAACGGGTCGTTTATTCCGCAGGGGACGGATATGTGAATTTTTTTGCGGGCGAGGGCGAAAAGATCGGCGCCAATCAGCTTGTATACACGATTGACGGAAGCGGACGGCTTGCGGAGCTGATGGCTTCCGGAAAAGAAGAAAATACGTTAAGCGATGCGGAACTTTTGCAGCTTCGTCAAGAATGTATTTCGTTCGCGGGCAGTTTTCGCGAACGCGCATTTTATTCGGTCTATGATTTTAAGCATACGATGAACGGTGCCGTGTTACGACTTGCCACGGTGAATACGCTGGAAAATATCAGCACCATCAATGATGCCGGGATCGCAGGCTCCGTTCACCTCTTTTATGCGCCGGAACCGGGAGTGGTCATCTATTCCGTGGATGGATATGAGGATTTGACGCCGAACAATGTCACAAAGGAACTGTTTGACCAGACACAGTATGAAAAGAACAGTCTGACAAACAATGAGCTGCTTGCGCAGGGAGATGTAGCATATAAGCTTTGTACGTCGGAAAACTGGTCGATCGTCATTCCGCTTGACGAGGAGCAGGAACGGGCGCTTGCCGGTGAGAGCTATGTACAGGTGAAGTTCTTAAAAGATCAGACACAGTCATGGGCGACTTTTGAAATCCTGCATCTGCCGGACGGCGTATACGGTGTGCTGGGCTTTCATACATCCATGCTTACTTATTGCATGGAACGCTTTATTGAAGTGGAATTGATCGTGGAAGAGGAAAAAGGATTAAAAATCCCGATATCGTCTATTGTCGAGAAGGAATTTTTCCTCATTCCGTCCGAATATGTCTATACAGCGGACAGCGGAAAAACACGTTATGTTTCAAGGCAGGTCTATACTGAGAAAGGGTTAAGCTGGGAGAGCGTGAACGTCACGGTCTACAGCGAAAGTGACGGAGATCTGTATATCGGGGAGGATCTGCTTCAGGGCGGAGATGTGCTGCAAAAAGCGGATTCCGAGGAAACATTCACTGTCGGTACGCGTGCAACGCTGATCGGTGTATACAATATCAACAAGGGCTATGCTGATTTCAGGCAAATTAGCATTCTTTACCAAAATGACGATTATGCCATTGTAAAATCGAATACCACGTACGGTTTATGCGTATATGACCATATCGTATTAGACGCGTCAGCAGTGTTTGAGGACGACTTTACACATTAAATATTTACTTTTGTGTTGACATAGAAGCAAAAAACAATGATAATAAAGCTGTATGGTTAAAGTAGGAGAACCGATGGCTATCGGAAAGGCATAGGTATTGATATGGGTGTAATGGACAAGTTTATTAACGCAATGAAGTTGAATCCTGAGGATGAGGATGATTATTACGATGATTACGAGAGTGATGAGCCTCTGGATGAAAAGCCGCAAAGAAGCAGCTATCGGGAGCGGGAGCGGGAACGCGATTATGACGACAATGATTATGAGGAAAAGACACCGAAGAAGCCTGTTTCAAAAGTAACGCCGATGAAGCAGACAAGGCGTTCTTCCGGAAACGGCATGGAGGTTTGCGTGATTAAGCCGACATCCGTGGAGGAGGCAAGGGAGATCACTGATACACTGTTATCGAACAGGACCGTTGTTTTGAATTTAGAGGGGCTGGACGTAGATATTGCGCAGCGCATCATTGATTTTACATCAGGGTCGACCTATGCGATCAAGGGTAATCTCCAGAAAATATCTCATTATATTTTTATTATCACGCCTGCGAGTGTGGATATATCCGGTGATTTCCAAGAGATATTGAGCGGCTCCTTTGACGTGCCGA
This sequence comes from Lachnospiraceae bacterium, assembly GCA_014804755.1. Lineage (GTDB taxonomy): Bacteria > Bacillota > Clostridia > Lachnospirales > Lachnospiraceae > DLAJ01. The sequence continues at coordinate 8,512 of JAAUZE010000030.1, forward strand.
TCAGGAATAAATAACCAGCTTGGAAAGGCATAACGACGGCGGTAACTGAACATGAAAAAGAAAACTTCCCGCAGACGTTCATCGGAAGCGGGAAGTTTTTTGAATCCTTTAAGTGTAAACAGATAATAAAAGTATATAGAAAAGCAAAAACATATATAAATAATATCCAAAAAGGCATTGACAGTAGCGAATGAGAGAAAGGAACAGGATACGGTATGGAAGAACGGATCACGGTCATGATGAACAAGAAACCGAAGTATGACATCGTATATCACACAGATTTTCATGCGCTGCCAAAGGAGCTTGCGGGGATGGAGATTTCTTCACGCAGACTTTGCATCGTTACAGATTCTCAGGTCAAAGAGTTGTATGCGAATACGCTTGTTACGCTGCTTACCCCGCATGCAAAACAGGTGGATGTGTTTGCGTTTCCGGCGGGAGAGGCCTCTAAGACGCTGGATACGGTGCGTGAAATCTATGCTTATCTGATCGAACATCATTATGACAGAAAGGATATGCTCCTTGCGCTCGGAGGCGGGGTGGTCGGTGACATTACCGGTTATACGGCGGCGACCTATCTGCGCGGCATCGAATTTATCCAGATACCGACCACGCTGATCGCGCAGTCGGACAGCTCGATCGGCGGAAAAACGGGCGTTGATTTTGACGGCTACAAAAATATGGTTGGCGCATTTTATATGCCGAGTCTGGTCTACATGAATATCGCGGCGTTAAAGACCTTGGATGACAGACAATTTTATTCCGGTTTTGCCGAGGTGATGAAGCATGGGCTGATCAAAGACGCCATGTTTTATGAGTGGCTGCTGGAGAATATGTATGAAATTCATGACAGAGATACGGATGTGTTGAAAGAAATGGTCATGCGCAGCTGTATGGTAAAGAAGTTGGTCGTGGAAAAAGATCCGACCGAGAAGGGAGACCGCGCGCTTCTTAATTTCGGGCATACGGTCGGGCATGCGATTGAAAAATATAAAAATTTTGAGCTGATGCACGGGGAATGTATCGCTTTAGGCTTTGTTGCGGCGGCCTTTATCTCGTGGAAGCGAGAGCTGTTATCCATGGAGGAATATTATGAGATACGGGATATGCTTGTCCCGTTCAACCTTCCGATCAGCATCGATCATATTGAGCCTGACAAGATCGTGGCACTCACAAAATCGGATAAGAAGATGGAGCATGATAAGATCCGGTTTGTTCTTTTAAAAAAGATCGGAAAGGCTGTCATTGAAACGAATGTTACGGAACAGGAAATACTGGACGCGGTCCAGGAAATCTATTTTGATGAAGAGGATGAGCGTGCATGAGCAGAAAGAAAATAAAGCGTTTAGTATTGGATCTTCTGTTGTTTATCGTGCTGGTAGCGATTGATCAGGGAACCAAATACCTTGCGGTGGTGCAATTAAAGGATCGTGCGCCTGTGCCGATCATTGACGGCGTGTTTGAACTGCACTATCTGGAAAACCGGGGAGCGGCGTTTGGTATGCTGCAAAACCAAAAAGTATTTTTCATTTTTATTGCGGTGGTGATCTTTGCTGCAATCTGCTATGTGCTGTTCCGCATGCCTGACAAGAAACGGTACCGCAGCATGAATTTCTTCTGCGTTTTGATCGCATCGGGCGCGGTCGGCAATATGATAGACCGGTTCCGCTGTGATTATGTGGTTGATTTTCTGTACTTTGTGTTGATCCGGTTCCCAATCTTTAATGTGGCGGACATTTATGTGACCTGTGCAACGATATTGCTCGCGATTTTTCTGCTGTTTGTATATAAGGATGAGGAGCTTCGCTTTTTGAGCGTTCGTCCGAAGAAGTACCGCGAGGTAACAAATGAACCGGTAAAAAAGGACAAGGAGCAGGGATAGGACGCTATGAAGGAATATCGGTTTCAGGTATCCGGCGAGCTTTCGGGAGAACGGGTGGATAAGGCGTTGACTGCACTGGTCGATTTTCTTTCGCGCTCGTATATTCAAAAGCAGATCAAAGCGGGCGGGGTGACGATCGACGGGATGCCGGTGAAAGCGGGCGCGCGTGTGGCGGAAGGAGACGAGCTTACCATATATGTTCCCGATTCCGTGCAGCCGGATATCAAGCCTGAGCCAATCCCGCTTGCTATTTTATATGAGGATGAAGATGTACTTGTAGTCAACAAACCGAAGGGGATGGTCGTCCATCCTGCTGCGGGACATTATGACGGCACGCTTGTCAATGCCGTTATGTATCATTGCGGGGATAGTCTTTCCGGGATCAACGGTGTTCTGCGCCCCGGTATCGTACACCGCATTGATAAGGATACGACCGGTTCCGTCATCATCTGCAAGAATGATGCGGCACATCTTTCTCTTGCGCAGCAGTTGAAAGAGCATCATGTAACAAGGGCGTATCATGCGATCTGCCACGGTATTATTGAGCAGGAGACCGGCGTGATCGATACCCTGATCGGAAGGGATACAAAGGACCGTAAAAAAATGGCAGTTCAGGAGGTGAACGGGAAACGCGCTGTTACGCATTATCGGGTTTTACAACGTTTTGACGATTATACTTATGTGGAATGCCGTTTGGAGACAGGAAGGACCCATCAGATCCGTGTCCATATGGCGAGTATCGGGCATCCTCTTTTAGGGGATGAGGTGTATGGGATGAGAAAATGCCCGTTCCGCCTGCAGGGACAGACATTACATGCAAAGCTGCTCGGCTTTATTCATCCGAGGAGCGGGGAGTATATTGAAACGGACGCTCCACTGCCGGAATATTTTCAGCATTTACTGGACATTCTGTGATTTTTGTAACGGTGGTCTGCGTCAGGAGGATTTTGTCGAAGATTAGCGGTAATTTCTGTAAGATTGGTATTTCGGTTGAAAGAATGCAGAATATCGCATATACTATTCTTACATTAAAACAAGAAATGAGGTGTGAATGATGGAAACGATTATTACGATCGGAAGACAGTTCGGCTCAAACGGTCATGAGATCGGCAGAGAGCTGGCGGAGCATTACGGGATTGCGTATTATGATAAGGCACTGCTGACACGGGCGGCAAAGGAAAGCGGTTTTTGCGAGGAGATGATCAAGAGTAACGATGAGCGTCCGACCAATTCTTTTTTATATAATTTGGTGATGGATACCTACTCGTTCGGCTATAACGCATCTTCTTTTGTGGATATGCCGATCAGTCAGAAGGTATTCCTTGCGCAGTTTGATACGATCAAGAAGATCGCGAACGAGGGACCGTGTGTGATCGTCGGAAGATGTGCGGATTATGCGCTCGCCGATTATCCAAACTGTGTGCATGTCTTTATCAGTGCGGACGAGGATTTTAAGCTGAAAAATATCATGGAGAGTCATCAGCTTACGGCTGCGAAGGCGAAGGATATGATGATCAAAAAGGATAAACAGCGTCAAAGCTATTACAATTATTACTCTTCTAAGAAGTGGGGCAGGGCGGACAGCTACGACTTAACATTAAATAGCGCAAAGCTTGGGGTGAAAGGCTCCGTGGAATTGTTGATCTGCTATATTGAGGAGTTTGAGAAACTACGTAAACAATAGCTGAAAATGGATTGGAGTACATAAGGAATGAGAATAACGAAAGAAAGGGAACGGAAAGCGGGACGCTTTTTTAAAAAAGGTATCCGGCGCATGCTTGCGCTGTTATGCTGTATCTGTATGCTTCCCATGGGGGATTTGGAGGTCGAGGCGAAGAATGAAGGTACAGCGATCAGCATTGGAATTGACGTATCAAGGTATCAGGGAGATATTAACTGGGCAGCGGTAGCTGCCTGCGGTGTGCAGTATGCCTTTGTCAGGGTCGGTTCGGTCAGGTACGGCATCGACACAAAATTTGACCAGAATATGAGACAGGCCGCGGCAAACGGCGTTAAGACCGGTGTGTATATTTATTCGTATGCGACAACACCGCAGGAGGCGGCTGCGGAAGCTTTATTTGTGATTCAGGCAATCTCAAACTATACGATCAGCATGCCTGTTGCCATTGACATTGAGGATTCCGTACAACGCACGCTTACGCCCGCACAGCTTGCTGAGATCGCAAATACATTTTGCGCGATCGTTGAAAATGCGGGCTATTATCCGATTGTATATGGCAGTAAAAACTGGTATACGAATTATATCGGACCGATTGCATATGACAAATGGGTCGCGCAGTACAATACGTCCTGTGATATTGAAGACGCTGCATTTTGGCAGGCAACCAGCAAGGGCGCTATTCCGGGAATCGCCGGAGCTGTTGATATTGACTATCAGTATAAGGATTTATCCGCAAGCATTGTTGCAAACGGCTTTGTGTTCCGAAAGGGATTTTACTATTTTTATGAGAACTATAAGATGAAGACCAATAGTCTGCTTCAGTTTAACGGCGGAATTTATTACGTCGATGCGTTTGGACGGCGTGTTTCCGGTCTGGCACAGCTTGCAGACGGCATTTATTATTTTGATGAGAATGGCTTGATGCAGTTTGGCTGGCAGAATTTGGCGGGCAATACCTATTATTTTGGAACAGAAGGAAAAATGGCGATCGGCATGCAGCAGATCGGCGATTCGATCTATCTGTTCGATACGAACGGCTGTATGTATAGAGGATGGCTTGCGGCGGACAATCTGTTCTATTTCTACGAGGATGGTCATATGGCGATCGGCTTATCGGCAATCGCTTCGGATTTGTATTACTTTAATGAGAACGGATACCTACAGGTGGGATGGCAGAATATCGGCGGTCAGCTCTATTATTTCAATCCGGCGGATGCGAAGATGGCGTTCGGCTTTGTCAACGATGGCACCGGTATTTACTATACAAATGAAAGCGGACAGATGCAGACCGGATTGATCGCTGTCGGCAGCGATGTGTATTACATGGGTACGGACGGAAGAATGCAGTTCGGAATGCAGAACATCGGCGGTGAGATGTATTTCTTTAATGCGGAAGGTAAGCGTCAGGTGGGCTTTGTAAGCGACGGCGTTTCCGTATACTATTTTGACCCGGCGACGGGAGCGATGGCAAAGGGATGGACAATCATCGGTGATTCAATGTATTGCTTTGACCCGGCAACAGGGCAAATGTATGTCGGATTGCACCAGATCGGAGAGTTCCTCTATCTGTTTGATGCAGAGGGACGTTTGATCATCAATCAACAGTTGGAGATCAGCGGCACACTCTACATCAGTGATGCGAACGGCTGCGTGACAGCAGTGATACCAATCGAATAACAATCCTAAATACCGTCTTGAAAAAGAAATGATTCTTTACGGAGTCATTTCTTTTTTTGACACTCATGTTAGCAGGGAAAAGAGAATGAACGAAAAAGAGAAAATACTGGAAGCAAACGAAGTGTACAAGGTCTATCGGGGGCGTCCCATTATCAGGAAGGCGACGCTTACGCTGCATGCGGGAGAGTGTGCACTGATAACGGGAGATAACGGCAGCGGAAAGACAACGCTGATCCGGCTGCTTTCCGGTATGGCACAGCCGACAATGGGGACTGTTTGGTTACGACCCAAACTGTCTATGCAGTTTAAGCCGGCAGATGTCGAGAAAAATATCGGATTACCTGCATTTGCATTTCTGCTCAGTTTGGCAAGAGTCGATGGTTATTCCAGCGGGGAGGCAAAAACTGTGTGCAAGGCAATGTTTGCGCACTATTATCTGTCAGGGCTTGAAAACGTTGCCGTGAGCAAGCTTCCCGACAGTGCCTATCGGAAGCTCATGCTGGCACAGGCGATGCTGAAACCGTGCGATCTGCTGTTTTTGGATGAACCGTTTATGGGACTTGACTACGATACACGGAAGCTGCTATTTGCGGATATGATGAAATTAAAACAGCAGAATACGGCAATTCTGATGGCCTGCTCTCATCATGACGAAATGGAGGGCTGGGAAGCACTGGTTGATAAAATCTGGCATATTGAACATGGCGAGATAAAGGAGAAACACAATGAGAGCATTACTTCGCTTTAATTTTTTGATGTATCTGTGGAATCTTCATTTTATACTTCCGTTTTCGTTTGTGATTGTTTACTCCGGGTTACTGTATGTGTTGTCGATATACCTTTTTTCGAACTGCTTTGTGATTTCTACGGCGCTTCTTTTTGTGATCTCTTTATTGGATGGATTCTACGCTTACAAACTATGCCATGATAGCATGCAGGCAATCTTAATGCTGAAAACCGGAAGCGCAGTGAAATATTATATTTCAAGGGAACTGCTGCTTGTATTGCTTTCCGTCCAGTATACGGTATTAATTCTGCTGTATCCGAGCATTGTTTCAATGCTTGGTGGCGGGAAGCTTTCGAGGATCGTCACCGATCTGACCGCGATTCTGTTCCTTCATCTGTTTGTGGCGCTTTGCGGCTATGAGATCGGCAGTCTGTTTCAGCCGAAGATGCTAGGGCGGCGTGTGCCTGCCGCGCTGTTGATGCTTGGCACAATTGCAGGCATATTTTTGCGGCAGGAATTGTCCGTGATCCCGGTCATCAAATGTCTGTTCTGGATATTCCCGCCAATCGCGAAGCTGCTGCAGCTGGTGCATGACAGAGAGAATTTTTTCACCGCCGAAATGGGATCTATGATCATACAGCTTTTTCTTTATATATCGCTCGTGCTTGCCGGAAAAGCGTATTTGCAAAACCGTAGGAAATGGGCAATCTATGAATAGGCGTAAAAGAGGAACCGGATGAACGGAAAGGGAATTGTAATCCTTATTGGCAACGCGGAATGGGAAAGCAAGGACGTATCGGGCGTGTTACAATTGTAACCATATTTCATGTGTGGTATAATAATATGTCAGTAGGAAATCAAGCGCGAACGCAGCGAGCATATCTCATTTTCCAAAACATGTTTCGTGGCGGCAGTCTGCCGCACGCATGAGCTTTCGGGTAAGGGAGTGTCAGGGAAAGTGGCAGGCAGTTGAAAATGCCTTCGCAAACGCTGATTGTCAGGCAAGAAAAGAACATCCGCCGCCTCGATGGAAGGATGTTCTTTTCTTGTAATAAAAAAATTTTGAAAAAAAGTGAAGTTACATCTTGTCAAACCGATAGAAAGCCGATATAATAATATTCGTTGTGACAGGCTTCCGTGGCTCAGTTGGTAGAGCAACGCATTCGTAATGCGTAGGTCGCCGGTTCGAGTCCGGCCGGGAGCTTAAAAAGTTCCGCTTTATGCGGAACTTTTTTTGTGGTTAATCAGTCTGTCAAACAGATCGATGATGACAAAAAGCAGGACCGCGATCAGGCAGAGAAGAACGAGCGAGGTAATGACCATGCTCATTTTGAAGGTCTGCGTGCCGTAAATGATCAGATAACCGAGTCCGCATCTTGCGGCGAGAAATTCTCCGATCACGACACCGACAAGCGAAAGGCCGATATTGACCTTCATCGTACTGATGATCAGCGGGATACTGCCCGGTAAAATGACTTTTCTCAGCACATCCCGTTTTGTTCCTCCGAGCGCATATACAAGGCGGATTTTCCCCTCATCGGTCTGCTTAAAACCGGTGTAGAGGCTGATGATCGCACCGAAGAGAGCGACGCTGATGCCGGCGACAATGATCGTCTTCATACCGGTACCGAGCCAGACAATAAAAAGCGGCGCAAGCGCAGATTTCGGAAGACTGTTTAATACGACAAGATAGGGCTCAAATATTGTGGATAATCTGTCAAAATACCAGAAAAGTACGGCAATGACAAGACTGATGAGCACCACAAGCGCAAAGCTTAAGAGAATTTCCAGCAATGTGACGCGGATGTGCATAAGGAGCCCGTTATTTTTTATTAAAGTCCGCAGACTTTTCATGATCAGGGACGGCGAACTGAAAAAAAACGAATCCACTATACCGAGCGCCGTTGTTACCTCCCACTGAATGAAAAAGAACAGAAACACGAGAATCTGTATGCTTCTGTTCAACATCCGGTTTCGTTTCCATTTTTTTTCATATAGGATCTGTTCGGGTGACTGTCTATTGTTCTTTTCCATGAAGTTCCTCCCATAATTCATTAAAATATGCAGAAAATTCAGGCGCCCTGCGAGCGGCGGCTGCTCCTGTTCCCTGTTTGGTAAGATGAATATCCATCACGCGCAGCACGGTTGCCGGGCGTGCGGAAAGTACTAAAATGCGATCCGAGAGCGCAACTGCCTCAGACAGATCATGCGTGACAAGGATCGCGGTCTTTTTTTCCTGTTTGATAATATCTACAATATCGGATGAAACCGTCAGCCGCGTCTGATAGTCTAATGCCGAAAACGGTTCGTCCAGCAATAACAGCTCCGGATCACAGACGAGTGTCCGTATGAGTGCCGCGCGCTGACGCATGCCGCCGGACAATTCGTTCGGATAGCTGTTTTGAAACGGTTCCAGTCCGTATTGGCGAAGCAGTTCTTTTGCCGCCTCGCGCCGCTCCTTTGTATTTTTATGACGCAGCTCGAGTCCCAACAGAACATTTTTATAGATCGTGCGCCATTCAAACAACTGGTCGTGTTGCAGCATATAGCCGATTCCGGAAGGATTGTTTTTTAAGCTGTCCGAAAAATGAAGCGCGCCGGACTGCGGTTTGATCAGCCCCGCGATCATGGACAACAACGTCGTTTTTCCGCAGCCGGAAGGTCCGACGATCGAAAAAAATTCTCCCTCATGAACGGTAAAAGAAATATTTTTTAACGCCTGCGTCTCACCCGATATGGTATGATAATGATATTGAACATCCTGAAATGAAAGAAGCGTATTCATAGCCGACCTCATAATGATTATAGTTTATAGTATGAGACCTCGTTAAAAAGTTCCTACCATTTTATTGAAAAAAAGCAGTAAGCATGCTACAATATGCAACATAATGTATGATTTGGGACAAGAAAGGGATTAAAAATGGCTCAGCTGTGGGGCGGGAGATTTACAAAACAAACGGATGATCTTGTGTATCACTTTAATGCATCCATTTCATTTGACAGGCGCTTTTTGGAAGAGGATATTGAGGGCAGCATCGCGCATGTCGTCATGCTGGCAAAACAGGGAATCCTGACGAATGAGGAAAAGGATCAGATCGTCAAGGGGCTTGGAGACATTCGGAAAGAGGTGCATGACGGACAGCTTGCCGTGACGGACGAGTATGAGGATGTGCACAGTTTTGTCGAAGCAAAGCTGATCGAGCGGATCGGCGATGCCGGCAAGAAAATGCATACGGGCAGAAGCCGCAACGATCAGGTGGCGTTGGACTTACGGCTCTATATGCGCAAAGAGATTCTGAATGTGGACGGGCTTTTAAAGGAACTTCTAAACGTGCTTCTTCACATTCAAAAAGAACATCTTACGACCTATATGCCGGGCTTTACCCATTTACAGAAGGCACAGCCGGTCACACTCGCGCATCATATGGGCGCCTATTTTGAGATGTTTAAGCGTGACCGTGGCCGTATGCATGATATTTTCATGCGGATGAATTATTGCCCGCTCGGAGCGGGGGCGCTTGCGGGTACGACATACCCGTTGGACCGCAGCTATACCGCCTCCATGCTCGGCTTTGAGGGTCCGACGCTAAACAGCATGGATTCCGTTTCCGACCGGGATTATGTCATTGAATTTCTTTCGGCGGCAGCTACGATCATGATGCATTTGAGCAGGTTTTCCGAGGAGATCATTATTTGGAACAGCAATGAATACCAATTTATCGAGCTGGATGACGCCTATTCAACCGGAAGCAGCATTATGCCGCAGAAGAAAAACCCCGATATTGCGGAGCTCGTACGCGGCAAGACCGGAAGGGTGTACGGCGCGCTTGTCAGTATTCTGACGACGATGAAAGGATTGCCGCTTGCGTATAATAAGGATATGCAGGAAGACAAGGAGCTGACCTTTGACGCAGTTGATACGGTTAAGGATTGTCTGACCCTGTTTACGGGCATGCTCTCTACGGCGGGGTTCCGTAAGGAGGTTATGGCAAAGAGCGCAATGGGCGGTTTTACGAATGCGACTGATGCCGCAGATTATTTGGTGGGAAAGGGCGTACCGTTCCGGGATGCGCACGGCATCATCGGAAAGCTTGTATTGACCTGTATTGAAAAACAATGCAGTATCGAAGAACTGACGCTTCCTGAATTCAAGGAACTCAGCCCGGTCTTTGAGGAAGATATCTACGATGCGGTCAGCTTAAAGACCTGCGTGAAGAAACGTTTGACGCTCGGCGCGCCGGGAATAGAAGTGATGAAGCAGGTCATTGCGGATAACGAGGCTTATCTGGCAAAAGACGACAGCGAGACGTAAAGACCGATCACAGGAGCAGTTCAAGGATAAAACGAGAAAAGAAAAGCAGATTTGCATAGAACGAAAGGAGTCAGTAAAGAACGATGAGTGACAGATTACGTGTAGGAATTTTAGGCGGTACGGGTATGGTTGGACAGCGGTTCATTTCTCTGCTGGAGAATCATCCGTGGTTTGAGGTAACGACCATTGCGGCAAGTCCCCGTTCTGCAGGAAAGACATATGAGGAAGCGGTTGGCGGACGCTGGAAAATGGATACGCCAATGCCGGAAGCGGTTAAAAAGATCGTCGTTATGAACGTCAATGAGGTGGAGTCGGTTGCCGGACAGGTAGACTTTGTTTTTTCAGCCGTTGATATGACAAAAGAGGAGATCAAAGCGATCGAGGAGGCGTACGCGAAGACGGAGACGCCGGTCGTATCCAATAACAGCGCGCACCGTTGGACGCCGGATGTGCCGATGGTCGTTCCCGAGATCAATCCGGAACACATGAAGGTCATTGAGTTCCAGAAGAAACGGCTCGGCACGACAAGAGGCTTTGTAGCGGTCAAGCCGAACTGTTCCATTCAAAGCTATGCGCCTGTGTTGACGGCATGGAAGGAATTTGAGCCTTACGAGGTTGTTGCGACGACCTATCAGGCAATTTCCGGCGCGGGTAAGACGTTTGCAGACTGGCCGGAAATGAACGGAAATATTATCCCCTACATCGGCGGTGAGGAAGAAAAGAGTGAGAAGGAACCGCTGCGTATTTGGGGCGAGGTGAAAAACGGAGTGATCGAGCCTGCGTCGTCACCGGTCATCACCTGCCAGTGTATTCGTGTTCCGGTATTAAACGGCCACACGGCGGCAGTATTCGTCAAATTCAAAAAGAAGCCGACCAAGGAGCAGTTGATCGAAAAATTAGTTTCTTTCAGCGGCGTGCCGCAGGAGTTAAAGCTTCCGAGTGCACCGAAGCAGTTTATTCAGTATCTGGAGGAGGACAACCGGCCGCAGGTTGCTATGGATGTACAGTATGAGAACGGCATGGGTGTTTCCGTCGGAAGACTGCGCGAGGATACCGTCTATGACTGGAAATTTGTCGGACTTTCCCATAATACGGTGCGCGGCGCGGCAGGCGGAGCCGTTCTGTGCGCGGAACTGCTAAAGGCGCAGGGTTATATTACTAAGAAAAATTGATCATTTCAGAAGTGCCTGTTTTCGGGACCGGAGCAAGGGGAAACCATGATCCGTCTTCCCGACCAAAGAGAGGAGATGAGCCGGAATGAATGACCTGCGTTATCAGGTGGATTACCTCACGGCAATGAATAAGAAGCTGTCAGATAGTGAAAAAATGTACCGGATGGTATGCGATATGTCCTCCTGTGCTTATCTCTATTACAGCTATAAGGACGGTCAGATTAACCTGCTTGGCAATTGGCAGGAACTTTTTCCAATGGACATCCGGCATATACAGGATTTGGAGCGCATCTTTGATTATATCGAGGAAGAGGACGCGGAGCGGCTTGGTGCGGTGATCCACGCAGAGACGCCGTCGACAGAAAAAATCAGCTGTGAATGCAAGCTGCGCGGAAAAAAGAGGTGGCTGGAGTGTGAAACGGTCGTCATGTCTGACGAGGAGGGCGCGCTGGCAAGCAAGGTCATTAAATTCCGCGACATTTCCCGGTTTAAGCAGCAAAACGATGAACTTACCTATATGGCATATTACGATATGCTGACCGGACTTTACAATCGGAACTATTTTGTCGGAAGACTCACGGAATGGCTGGAAAAAGCAAAAAAAGAGCAGTCCGTCGTTTCCGTGATGTTCCTCGACATTGATGATTTCCGTAAGGTCAATGACGGAATGGGAATGATCATGGGAGATGAGCTGATACAGGCGTTCGGACAGTTTTTAAGAGAGCTTTGCTCCGATTATGTGATGGTATCTCATTTTAACAGCGACACTTACTGCATTGCCATTTACGATCCGTGCGGAACACGGAGTGTGGATGCCGTTTATAAGACGATTCAGGAGCGGATCGCAAAACCGTTTGTGCTGACGGGACACAAGGAAATTGAGATCACGGTGTGCGTCGGCGTGGCAGAATATCCGGAATCTGCAGACAATGCGATCGGATTAATCAACAATGCGGAGATTGTCTTATTTAAAGCAAAAAGCATCGGCAGCAATGAAATTCAATATTTTGACGCGCCAATCATTCATGATTTCCTGCATCATGTCCAAATAGAAAATATGCTGAAGGGCGCGATGTCCCAAAATCAGTTTTTGCTTTTTTACCAGCCGCAGTATGATGTGGCAAGCGGAAAACTGCGCGGGGTGGAGGCGCTGATCCGCTGGAGGGATGAAAACGGAAAATTGATCAGTCCGGCGGAATTTATTCCGATCGCGGAGAAAAACGGCAGTATCGTCAGCATTGGCGCATGGGTCGTGGAGGAAGCGTTCCGCACCTGTGCGGAGTGGCGGGATAAGTATGGCATCCGTCTGATCATGTCCATTAATATTTCCGCGATCCAGTATAAGAGCAAGAATTTTGTGTCCAATGTCATTTCCCTGATGGAGAAATATGAAATTACGCCTAACGAGATCGAGTTTGAGATCACCGAAAGCGTGTTGATCGATGATTTTACCGAGGTGATTGAAAAAATGAATCTTCTTCGGGAGTATGGCATCCGCGTATCCTTAGATGATTTCGGGACAGGCTTTTCTTCCCTGTCCTACTTAAAGGGACTGCCGATCGACACCTTGAAGATTGATAAGAGCTTTATTGACACCGTTATTACAGATGATTCCACCCGTATTATCACGGAATCCATCGTATCCATGGTAAAGAGATTAGGCTTTGAGACTGTGGCGGAGGGTGTAGAGACAGAGGCGCAGTTTGAATACCTGCGTGACATCCAGTGCGATAATATTCAGGGCTTTTATCTCGGCAGACCGATGCCGAAAGACGAGGTAGAGCAGATTCTCACCGCACAAATTTAGAAGGGCGGGTTGTCGGAATGAATTTTTCCGAGAGAACGAACATGACAGAGCAAATTGAACAATGCTTTGAGGAGCGCGGAGGCAGGATCCTTGTTTTGTACGGGGAGAAAGGCCTAGGGAAAACGACGCTCCTTTTGCAGCTTGCGGCCACCTATGAAAGTGTGTACTATCATGCCGTTCCCGCCTCCGAGCTGCAGCAGGCGCATTTTATGCTGCGTCAGTTACAGGAGGAGCGGGTGCAGCCTGATGAAAATAATGTCTATGACGCGGTATTTACCGCGCTTGCGGAGCATTATAAGCAGCCGAGAGTCTTACTCATGATCGATGAATCCGAGCATATTCTGAAGGCGGGAGAACAGTTTATATCTGCGCTGCGCCTTCTGTTAAATCATGGCTATTCTGATACGGATTTTCTTGTTCTTTTATCCTGTTCCTCCCTGAGTTTTATTGCCAATTCACTGGGAAAGCGGCTTGGCGGCTGCGCGGCTTTTATTCGTGGAATTCATAAGCTGAGTGCGCTGTCCTTTTCGGATACCTGCGCATATCTTGAGGGGCGTCCGGTACAGGAATGCTTTCCGCCTTATGCATTGCTTGGCGGGAATCCGTCGTTCCTTGACGCGGCAAGACACTGTTTTACAGCAAAACAGCTCATCTGCAGTCTTTTTTTAGAAAAGAAAGGAACGATGCATGAGTACGGTATGACCTGCCTGTCCGGGGAATTGCGGGAATTCGGCGTTTATTCGACCATCCTGTATAACATTGCGCGCGGAAAGCAGAAGCTGAATGACATCCACCTTGCAACGGGCTTTTCCAGGGCGAAGATCAGCGTTTATCTGAAAAACTTAATGGAGCTTGATCTGGTTGAAAAAGTGTATTCTTATGGAGCGGAGCCTCGCGACGATTCTAAAAAAGGACTGTATCGTATCGTAAATCCGGCGTTGGAATTTTGGTACTGCTTTCTTTTTGCCGAACAAAGCGCTCTGATGTCAGAAACTGCGGAAGTATTTTATGAAAAGAGGATTCAGTCCCGGCTTCAGCCGTTTCTGGAACGCGCCTATGCACGTGCGGTCGCACAGGCTCTTTTGGATGGCCGAGTATGGGAACGCGGACATATCGTGCGCTGTGAGGAGTGGATCGGAAAATCGGGGGAAATCCCGATCGTCGCCATCACCAGGCAAGAGGAAGCGATTCCGGTGTTTGTCCATTACGGAGCGCAGCCGCTCAATGCGGCGGATACGGAATGGTACGCGTTTTGCTGCAAAAAGGCTCGTCTGACGTCGAAGAATATGATTATTTTTTCAGAGGACGCACAAGACGAGGCGGTGCATGAACGCGCGCATGTCATGTCACTCTTTTCGCTTTTCGAATCATAAACGAACCTTGTATCATAGATTGTACATGAAAACATGTATCTACATGATCCCATGTGCATACGGATTGGAAAAACATGGAAAAACGATTATTTATCGCGGAAAAACCCAGTGTCGCGAGAGAATTTGCAAAGGCATTGAAAGTAAGCGGCGCAAATAAGGACGGCTATATCGAATCGGAAGATACGATCGTGACATGGTGTGTAGGGCACCTGATCACGATGAGCTATCCGGACGCATATGATGAACGACTAAAGCGATGGAGCCTTGACACGCTCCCGTTTATTCCGAACGAATATAAATATGAAGTCATCGACAATGTATCGAAACAGTTTCGCATTGTCAGCGGGCTGCTGACACGGAGCGATGTGACGACCATTTATGTGTGTACGGACTCGGGACGCGAGGGAGAGTATATTTACCGTTTAGTAGAGATGCAGGCGCATGTGACGGGTAAGGCCAGAAAGCGCGTGTGGATCGACTCACAGACCGAGGAGGAGATCTTACGCGGCGTGCGCGAGGCAAAGGACTTATCCGAGTACGATAATCTCTGCGCCGCCGCTTATCTGCGCGCAAAAGAGGACTATCTGATGGGAATTAATTTTTCCCGCGTCCTCACATTAAAATACGGCGGTCCGATCAAAAATTATCTGAAAGCGGATCGTGCGTCCGTCTCGGTCGGGCGTGTAATGACCTGTGTGCTCGGAATGGTCGTCAAAAGAGAGCGAGAGATCCGCGCATTTGTAAAAACGCCGTTTTACCGTGTGATCGGCAGCTTTTTGCTCTCCGATAAAAGCTTTGACGGAGAATGGCGCGCAGGAAAGGGCTCGATTTTCGAGAATTCCCCTGCGCTATATAAAGAAAACGGATTTTTGAAGGAGGAGGATGCCCGTGCGCTGATCGCCCATGTGAAGGGAAAGCAGGCAGTCGTTGAGAAACTGGAACGAAAAAAGGAAAACAAGAATCCGCCCCTGTTGTATAATCTTGCGGAGCTGCAAAACGATTGCTCCAAATATTTTAAGATCAGTCCGGACGAGACCCTGTCTTTTGTTCAGGATATGTATGAAAAGAAGCTTTTGACCTATCCAAGAACCGATGCGCGCGTGCTCTCAAGCGCCGTCGCAAAAGAGATTGACAAAAACATCCGGGGACTCATGCAGTATGGACCGGTCAGTGGCTTTGCGGCGCTGCTCATTGAAAAAAACGGTTATCGCGGTATCGGGAAAAGCCGCTATGTAAACGATAAGCAGATCACCGATCACTATGCCATCATCCCGACCGGACAGGGACTTCGCGCACTGGAAGGCTTAAGTCCGACCGCCGTGCATATTTACGAGCTTGTCGCGCGCAGATTTTTAAGTATTTTTTATCCGGCGGCGGTCTATGAGAAAGTGTCCCTCGTAAGCAGAGTGGAGACGGAGCAGTTTGTATCGAATGTAAAGGTTTTAAAAAAGGAAGGATATCTTGCGGTTGCCCGTCCTTCTTTTATGAAAAAAGAAAATGAGAAAGAGAACGAGAAAGACAACGAAGCCGCAGAAGATGACATGAAATGCGACGAGGCGCTTCTTGCCCTGCTCGAGAGCGTAAAGAAGGGCAGTACGCTTGAAGTGAAGGACTATCAGGTGAAGGAGGGCGAGACAAAGCCGCCGAAACGCTATAATTCCGGTTCCATGATCCTGACAATGGAAAATGCGGGACAGTTTATAGAGGACGAGGAATTGCGCGCGCAGATCAAGGGAAGCGGGATCGGCACAAGCGCGACCCGTGCGGAAATTCTAAAGAAGCTTGTGCATATTAAATACCTGAAGCTGAATAAAAAGACACAGTTGATCACGCCGACGCTGCTCGGCGAGATGATCTACGACGTTGTGGACAGCTCCATGAAGGCACTGCTCGATCCGGCGCTGACGGCAAGCTGGGAGAAGGGACTATCCGGCGTCGCGGACGGCAGTATCACGGAGACGGAATATCTGGATAAACTGAATGGCTTTGTGACGCGCCGTACAGAATATGTCAAGCAGATCAGCAATCAAAGCTGGCTGTACCAGAAATTTGATGCGGCTGCAGGCTTTTATCGAAAATGACCGAAGCAGTCAACGTTTAGCGGCTGTGTTATTGACCAAACGAGACAATCACATGTCATGACGAAAAGCGGCTGCAAAGCTAATTGCGCAAAAAATGCGCAGGAATGGAGAGCAAGATGGAATTGGAATCAGCAAAGATCACAAATCTGTACGATTTGGAAAAAACCATTGCGGCAGAATTATTTGAGGGAAAGACGTATCCGTGGGAGCTACTTCCACGGATCGGCGAGTTTATCATTTCGCTTGGGGAGCGGCTGAACAAATCAATCTATGAGGAACGGGAGAGCCATGTCTGGGTCGCGAAAAGCGCGAAAGTGTTTGACAGCGCATATCTTGGCGCGCCGTGCATCATTGACGAGGAAGCGGAAGTCAGACAATGCGCATTTATCCGCGGGAATGCGATCGTCGGAAAAGGCGCGGTCGTCGGCAATTCCACGGAACTGAAAAATGTGATCCTGTTCGATAAGGTGCAGGTACCACACTATAATTATGTCGGTGACAGTATTTTAGGCTATCTGGCACACATGGGCGCGGGCTCGATCACATCCAACGTGAAGAGCGATAAAACGCTTGTGGTTGTGAAAGACCGACTGCATTCCGCCGAAATAGAAACGGGCTTAAAAAAGTTTGGCGCCATGCTCGGTGACCGCGTCGAGGTCGGCTGCAATTCCGTTTTAAATCCCGGGACAGTCATCGGCAGAAATTCGAATATCTATCCGCTGTCCAGTGTGAGGGGCGTGATCCCGGAGGGGCACATTTACAAAAGTGAATCGGATATTGTTTCAAAAAAACAGTAAAAACATATATGAAACATATTCCCAAAAAATACTGGATTTTTTTGACAAATTGTGAGAAAATTGAAGCAGTGGCGTAATGGATACCTTGCGCCAGCAATCATACCATAAATCGAAAGGAGATTTCACATGATTTATTCAAAGGAAGTTGAAGAAATGTGTACCGTAGCACAGGGCGTACATCATGGCTGCGCACCGATTCCGGAAGAAGCCAAGTGGGTACAGGCGAAAAAGGTGGAAGACATTTCCGGTCTGACACACGGTGTAGGCTGGTGTGCTCCTCAGCAGGGCGCTTGCAAGCTGACGCTGAACGTCAAAGAGGGAATCATTCAGGAGGCGCTTGTGGAGACGATCGGCTGCTCCGGTATGACGCATTCCGCAGCAATGGCAGCGGAGATTCTTCCGGGTCTGACTGTAATGGAAGCACTCAACACCGACCTCGTATGCGATGCGATCAATACCGCTATGAGAGAACTGTTTTTGCAGATTGTCTACGGACGTACGCAGAGTGCGTTCTCCGAGGAGGGACTGCCGATCGGAGCCGGCTTGGAGGATCTCGGTAAGGGATTAAGAAGCCAGGTTGGTACGATGTACGGCACATTAAAGAAAGGTCCTCGTTATCTGGAAATGGCAGAGGGCTATGTAACCGGAATCGCGCTTGACAAAGACGATCAGATTATCGGTTACAAGTTCGTAAGCCTTGGAAAGATGACTGATTTCATCAAAAAAGGTGATGATCCGAACACTGCTTATGAAAAAGCAAGCGGACAGTACGGCCGTGTCGATGACGCAGTAAAAATCATTGACCCGCGTAAAGAATAAATCAGGAGGAGGACAAATCAATGGCTTTATTTGAATCGTATGAAAGAAGAATTGACACCATCAATTCCGTATTAAATGGCTATGGGATCGCTTCACTTGAGGAAGCAGAAAAGATTACCAAAGATGCGGGCCTTGATGTATATGAGCAGGTCAAGAAGATTCAGCCGATCTGCTTTGAGAATGCATGCTGGGCATACACGGTAGGCGCAGCAATCGCGATCAAGAAGAACTGCAGAAAGGCCTCTGATGCGGCTGCTGCGATCGGAGAGGGATTACAGGCATTTTGCATTCCGGGATCCGTTGCAGACACCCGTAAGGTTGGTCTCGGACACGGAAATCTTGGCAAGATGCTGCTTGAGGAGGATACGGACTGCTTCTGTTTCCTTGCAGGACATGAGTCTTTTGCAGCAGCAGAGGGTGCGATCGGCATTGCCGAGAAGGCAAATAAGGTTCGCAAGAAACCGCTTCGCGTTATCTTGAACGGTCTTGGAAAGGATGCGGCAAAGATCATTTCCCGTATCAACGGCTTTACGTTTGTGGAGACGGAGTACGATCCGTACACAAATGAGGTAAAGGAGATTGAGCGTATTCCATATTCTGACGGACTTCGTTCCAAGGTAAACTGCTACGGTGCAAACTCCGTTCCGGAAGGCGTTGCGATCATGTGGAAAGAAAATGTGGATGTCTCCATCACCGGTAACTCCACCAATCCGACCAGATTCCAGCATCCGGTTGCAGGTACATATAAGAAAGAGCGTACCGAGGCAGGAAAGAAGTATTTCTCCGTGGCATCCGGCGGTGGTACCGGTCGTACGCTTCATCCCGATAATATGGCAGCCGGTCCGGCATCTTACGGATTCACCGATACTTTGGGACGTATGCATTCCGATGCACAGTTTGCAGGATCCTCTTCCGTTCCTGCGCATGTGGAAATGATGGGTCTGATCGGTATGGGTAATAATCCGATGGTCGGCGCGACGGTTGCAGTTGCCGTTTCTGTGGAAGAAGCAGCAAACGCAAACCGTTTCTAAGGTGTACATTTTCCCGAAGAAGCGATCAAGAGTTCTGACGATCCATTCTTATCTGAGTAAGCATTGCAGCCCCGCAGGAATTCATCCCTGCGGGGTTTTCATGTCTTATTCCGTCTGTTCCTAATTTGCACGTTTTTTTGCATAGTTTGAGCCTATTAAAATCTGCCATATATTGACTTTATCTGCCATGTGTTGTATAATAAATCGATCTGACTATATCCTAAAATGCGATATTAACAAAAGAAACTTGGCCGGAGAAAGGGAAATCATTATGCAGAAAAACAAATTGAAGCTTCCGTTTGGTGTTCTTTTAGTAATGCTGACAATGCTGCCGATGGTGTTGTTGTCAGCTGTCAATTTTGTGCTGAGTACAAGCAAACTTAAAAGTTCTTTGGAGGATAGTAACCGTCAGGCGGTTGAGTCGGTCTGCTTTTCCTTGATGGAAGCATATGACACGCTGTATGAGGGCAATTGGAGCATGGTAAACGGTAATTTATATAAAGGTGCCAACTATGTCGGACATACGCAGGATCTTTTAAATCGGTTCTATGAAGAGAAAAATCTGAATGTCACTTTGTTTTATGGAGATACACGGGTTCTCACAACCTTGAAAGATGCGAACGGTGACTATATTGTCGGTACCCAGGCGGATGAAAAGGTTTCCAGTCAGGTGCTTGCGGGCAACAGCTATTTTAATGAAAACCTTGTGGTAAACGGTGTGCCGAGTTATGTTGCTTATGAACCGCTTCGCAATATGGATGGAACGGTAGTGGGTATGGTATTTGTCGGGTATCCCAGATCCATTGCCCAAAAAGCGATCAACAACGCGATCATATCGTTGATCATAGGCACTGTTATCGTACTCGGAGTGATCTTGGTCATTGTCGTCATCATGGTGCGCGTGATCGTGCGGGCAATGACGAATCTGACCGGCGCAGTAACAAAGCTGGGAAGCGGAGATCTCAATGTGGAACTCCATGTAGATGCACTGAATCAGCGTAATGAGATCGGCGCTTTGGCAGACAATGTTAACAATCTGGTCGTAAATCTGCGCGGGATCATGAACGGCATCCAAAGGGATGCGGAGACGCTGAATGATTGTTCTATACAGCTGACCGGTTCGGTCGATACAACAATTTCTGCCATCTCTCAGGTTACCAAAGCGATTGAAGAGGTTGCGGAAGGCTCTACGACACAGGCGCAGGATACAGCGGGAGCGATGGCTAATATTGAAGAGCTGAATGCAACGCTTGACATTATTACCGATAAGGTTGTAACGCTTTCCAAGATGTCTGACGAGACAAAGAAGGTATCCAACCATGCACAGACGACCATGGTAGAGTTGATCGATATTAATACGCAGACGAAAACAGATATTGATAATATTGTGGAACAGTCCGAGAAGAATGTCGAGGCGGTCAACAAGATTAATGTGATCTTGAAAACGATCGAGGAAATCAGTTCCCAGACAAACCTGCTCAGTCTTAATGCTTCCATTGAAGCGGCGAGAGCGGGAGAAGCAGGACGCGGTTTTGCGGTTGTTGCAAAGGAAATCGGTTCGCTTGCGGAAAGCTGTGCCTCTGCGGCAAGAGAAATTCAGGAGATCATTGTCAGCCTTGTTGAGGATATTCAAAAAACGAGTTCTCTGTCAGATGTTTTGAACGAAAGTGCGACAAAGCAGCTTGGAAAAATTCAGGATACAAGGGCGATGTTTGACAAGGTACTGAACGCGGTCGGTGAGATTTCTCAAGGAACAGAGCGCATTCGTGAAGAAGTGGTGAGCATAAATGCCGTGAAGAACGGTATTGGTGAGACGATCGAAAGCCTGTCCTCTATTTCTGAGGAAAATGCAGCTGCATCCGAAGAGACGACAGCTTCTGCCAATCTTGTCAATGAGGATATGAAGCAGATCGGTCAAGTATCACAGGATATGTTGGCGCTTGCGGAAGGCTTGAAGAAAGCAATCAGCTTCTTCCATTAAGAGATACATAATATTTTCAGGTGATTATCATCTGCTCAAGGAGGATACATACTTATGGATCTGATTTATACCAATGATCAGTGCAGCGGTTGTAACAAATGTGTACGGGCATGTCCGGTACTCATATCCAATATTGCGACCGATCCGGGAAGAGTAACGGTTGATTCCGGACATTGTATTGCCTGCGGAGCCTGTTTTGATGCCTGCACGCACGGTGCAAGGGATTATTATGACGATACGGATACTTTTTTTGCGGATTTAGCGGCAGGAAAATCGATATCGGTCATCATAGCGCCTGCATTTCTGGCAAATTATCCGAGAGAGTATCGACGGGTGCTTGGGCTTCTTAAGCAGAAGGGTGTTAAACATATTTACAGCGTATCTTTCGGTGCAGACATTACGACGTGGGGATACCTGAAATATATTACGGAGCATCAGTTTTTCGGCGGTATCTCACAGCCTTGTCCTGCGATCGTCACTTATGTGGAAAAATATATTCCGGAGTTGATCCCGCGTCTGGTGCCGATTCACAGCCCCATGATGTGTATGGCTGTTTATGCTAAGAAATATCTGCATAATAATGATAAGCTTGCTTTTATAAGTCCTTGTATCGCGAAAAAGCTGGAGATCACGGATCCGAACTGTGGCGACTATGTCTCCTATAATGTGACGTTTCAAAAGCTGATGGCGTATATCGGCAACGATTATACGTCCGCGCCCGAATATAACGATGAACTGGAATATGGGCTTGGCTCTCTGTATCCGATGCCGGGAGGACTTCGTGAGAACGTAGAACACTTCCTCGGAAAAGCGCAGGTTGTACGTCAGGTAGAAGGTGAAAGGGAGGCCTACCATTATTTGCAGGAATACGTGAAGCGTATTGGGAACAAACAGCAGCTTCCGTTCATGGTCGATATTTTGAATTGCGGTAAGGGCTGTATTTATGGTACCGCAACCGAGCCCTCGCGCAACACGGATGATGTGCTGCTCACGCTTTCCTCCATGCGAAACCTGAATAAGAAGGACATGCGGAAGACCTCGCCGTTTACAAGCAAAAACAAAAGTCCTTGGACAAGCGATGTCTCCCATGAGGAACGACTCAAAAACTTCATGGAGGCATTCAGCGGACTCAACATCAATGACTTTATGCGAAATTATACAAACAAAAAGGTCACGATCAAGGAGCCGACTGATGCAGAATTGGATCGGATCTTTGACAGCATGAACAAGACAGATCAAAAGAGCCGCAACTTAAATTGCAGTGCCTGCGGTTATCAGACCTGTCTCGATATGGCGAGAGCCATTCATAACGGCGTCAATATCCGTGAGAATTGTATTCATTATATAAAGGATCTTGCGGAGGATGAAAAGAAAAAGCTGGAAGACGTTTATGACGAGGAGCAGAACGCACAGCGGGAAAGAGACGCGCACTTAGAAAAGATCATCCAACAGTTTGGAGAGTTAAGTGCGGCAATCCTGTCCTTAAGTAAAGCAAATGAGGCATCAGTGAGCGAAACGACAGAATTAGCAGAGAACATAAAAGAGATTTCTCGTTTTTGCAAGGAGTTGGATGTTTCGCTGGCTACGATGTCAGAGTTTATCGATATTTATCAAAAGACAAGCGGCGATATATCGGAAATCGCCGATCAGACAAATCTGCTTAGCCTAAATGCATCTATTGAAGCGGCAAGAGCGGGCGAGCAGGGGAAGGGCTTTGCGGTTGTTGCAAGCGAGATCCGCAATTTGGCAACTTCCACGCAGGATCTGATCGTTGGCAATACGAAGCAGGCGGAGGAAACCATTCCGAAGATCAATGCAAGCATGAGCGTTATCCGACAGCTGATTGGAGATATGAACAAGATGACGGAGCGTGTGTCGAAGATTGCTTCAAACACGGAGGAAATTTCTGCACAGTCTATCGATATTCAGAGCAGAACGAACGATCTGAAGCGGGCTGTGGATAATATCTAAAAAAGTTGGTGCATTTGCGCCAACTTTTTTTGTTTTATATAGGAATTTTCTTTTTTATTCTGATGCCGGAGCAGATGATGCATCCTCAAAGGTTACATGACTGCCAAGCAGCACTTCGCCGATATAATTGACATAGGTAATGGCTCTTTCATAGTATGTATTTGCCGTTTCCAGCGCCATTTCATCTAATGGTTCGGCTTCGAATGCAGTGTGATAATAAAGAACCGCCTGCGTCATATATTTACTTGCTCTTTCCGCTAAAATTTCCGCATCCGCATATTCTTCTGGAATGTCCATTTCAGTCAATGAAAAAAATGTGGTGTCCAGTTCATCATAATAAGCGAGCAGTTCGCTGACGGCGGTATCGGAATTGGCGTCAATCCGGTTGATGTTATCGCCAATCTCAATGATCTTGTTCGTAAAATCCGTCATGTCGTTTTGGTAGATGCTTGTTTCCTGTGATGGAAGGCTTCCACAGGAAGTCAATAGCTGTAAAAGAGCGATCAGGAGCATCGTAAACAAAACCACTGCCGATTTGGATGTTGCTGTTTCCACGCGCATGTCTTATCATTTCCTCTCTGCCAATCATATTCTATTAACAATTTAGCATATTCGCGCGGACAAGTCAAATATCGTGCCGGTTCCGCAGATTATGCGTTTTATGGATTGCAGATAGCAGAATAATATGATACAATAATAAAAAATTTATAAAGTTTCGTCTTTACAACCTAATCAATCATAATTCTATACGATAAAAAATGCGGTGTCATTTTTTATAAATATTAAAAGAAAAGAGAGGGAAGTAGTATGTTATGTAACAATTGTGGTAATCAGATTCCTGACAATTCGATAACCTGCCCGAATTGCGGTACGCCGACAAATGGAGGGACACAGGTTCCGACAGGAACACCCGCAGCGAAGGTTCCGTTCGCTCAGCAGGTAGATGCAAGCATTAACTTTATCGCGTTGATCCTTGCAGTAGTTGGTTTTGTTTGTGTATTTCCGGCAAAGGTAGAGGCCAATGCCTTTGGTTTCAAGGTCGGTGTTTCTATTATCAGCGGTGACGGCGCAAAATATGGCATCTTTATGTTGGTTTTCTTAGGTGTCTCAGCAGTGTTGCTGTTCTTAAAGAAATCCAATCAGGCATCCATTTTTGCAATTATTAACGCCGCATTCTGTATCGTAAAGATGATCCAGGAGTCCAATGCAGCAAAAGATGCAGGATTTGGCGTAACCGCTTCTTTCAACATTTTCTTCTGGCTTGTTCTGATCTGCTCTATTCTGGAAGTTGTTGCAATCTTTGTATTGCCGAAGGTAATGGGGAAAAAACAGTAAAGTAAACATAGCAAGGCGATTTTAAGAGA
Organism: Lachnospiraceae bacterium; assembly: GCA_014804755.1. Classification (GTDB taxonomy): domain Bacteria; phylum Bacillota; class Clostridia; order Lachnospirales; family Lachnospiraceae; genus DLAJ01. The sequence continues at coordinate 33,187 of JAAUZE010000030.1, forward strand.
GCGTCCGTCCGATGAAAATGAACGGGCGCTCTCTTATGTGCTGACGCAGGACTTTTGCGCGATTTTGAAGATGCAGGGCAGGTGTTTTACACAGAATTTTTGTAAAAATCGGTTGACAAACAGGAAAACGATTGGTATTATATATGAGTATGCCGCGTAGCGTGGCAAAAGTTCGTTCCACTTTAGGAACGGCGCCGAAGCTAGCGAGTAAAACCGGAGACGGTTAGATATAGGAGGTGTCCCTATGTACGCAATCATTGCAACAGGTGGTAAGCAGTATAAGGTATCTGAGGGTGATGTTGTTCGGGTTGAGAAGCTCGACGCAGAAGCCGGAGATTCCGTTACGTTTGACAACGTCATTGCAGTAAGCGATAAGAAGCTTAAGATTGGCGCGGATGTAGCTAAGGCAACCGTGGAAGCAACTGTTGAAAAGCAGGGCAGAGCAAAAAAAGTCATCGTTTACAAGTATAAGAGAAAGACCGGCTACCACAAGAAGAATGGTCACAGACAAGCATACACTGAGGTTAAGATCAATAAGATCAACGCATAATCCGTTTAGGATCAGTGGGAATCGTTTATGACAACAATTACGGTCAAACGGTCGGAATCAGGGACATATCAGGAATTTTATTGTATGGGACATGCCGGAAGCAGACATTTCTTTTTTGAAAAGGATATGATCTGTGCCGCGGTATCCGTGCTGGTCATCAACACGGTGAACTCGTTGGAGACCTTGGCTAAGGAACATTTTCATGTCACACAAAATCAGGCAGATGGGTTCTTACGCTGTGAATTTCCGAAGGGGCTTTCCGAAAAAGGATGTTTACTGATGGATTCCATGATTCTTGGCCTACAAGGTATTGTAAAGCAATACGGCAACAAATATTTGCAGGTAAACATTGAGGAGGTGTAAACCATGTATATGAACCTTCAATTTTTCGCTCATAAGAAGGGAGTCGGTTCTACAAAGAACGGCAGAGACTCCGAATCCAAAAGATTAGGTGCGAAGCGGGCTGACGGACAGTTTGTGAAAGCAGGCAATATTCTATACAGACAGCGCGGTACGAAGATTCATCCGGGCGTGAATGTCGGTATCGGCGGCGACGATACGCTGTTTGCGTTAGTTGACGGCGTTCTGCGGTTCGAGAGAAAAGGCAGAGATAAGAAACAGGCTTGTGTATATCCGGTAGAGAAATAAACGATCTGACAGAGCTTCAAACGAATGTTTGGAGCTCTGTTTCGGTTATGAGTGAATGATGAAAGGATTACGATCATGTTTGCAGACAGAGCAAAAATCTATGTCAGAAGCGGCAAGGGCGGCGACGGACATGTTTCTTTCAGACGGGAAAAATATGTACCGGACGGTGGTCCGGACGGCGGCGACGGCGGACGCGGCGGCGATGTGATCTTTGAGGTGGATGAAGGCTTAAATACCCTGATTGATTTTCGGCATACGCGTAAATATGCGGCAGGAGACGGGGAGGAAGGCGGAAAACGGAATTGCCGCGGCAAGGATGGGGCGGATATTGTCATTAAGCTGCCCAAAGGAACCGTTATACGTGAGGAAACAAGCGGCCGTGTGATCACCGATATGTCGGGAGATAATCTACGCTATACCATCTTAACGGGCGGTAAGGGCGGATGCGGTAACCAGCATTATGCGACAAGCACCATGCAGGCGCCGAAATACGCGCAGCCGGGACAGCCTGCAAAAGAGCTGTCACTGACACTGGAGTTAAAGGTCATTGCGGACGTCGGTCTGATCGGTTTTCCGAATGTAGGAAAATCCACTTTTTTGTCGAGAACGACAAATGCCCGTCCGAAGATCGCGAACTATCATTTTACAACGCTCAGACCGAATCTCGGCGTCGTAGATTTGGGAGACGGCAGCTCCTTCGTGTTAGCGGATATTCCGGGACTGATCGAGGGCGCGTCCGAGGGCGTCGGCTTGGGGCATGAGTTTTTGCGTCATATTGAGCGCACAAAGCTGTTCATCCATGTGGTGGACGCTGCAGGCACAGAGGGACGCGATCCGATCGCGGATATTTATGCGATCAATGAGGAGCTTGAGGCTTACCAGACCGGTTTAAGCGGACGAACACAGGTCATTGCGGCAAATAAGACCGACGTCTTAGAACCGAAGGCTTTGGAGGATGTTTTAAAACGGATGCGCAATGAATTTGAGCCGAAGGGGATTTCCATCTTTCCAATTTCGGCTGTAACAGGTGCAGGTGTAAAGGAGTTGCTGTCCTATGCCTATCAGTACTTAAAGGAAAGCAAAGACGAACCGGTCATTTTTGAGCAGGAATATTTTCCGGAATTTGAAAACAACTATGCGAATGAGCCATACACCGTGTCATTTGACGATAAAGAGCAGGCATATATTGTCGAGGGCCCGCGCATTGAAAAAATGCTTGGTTATACAAATCTGGAATCCGAAAAAGGTTTCCTCTTTTTCCAAGAGTTCTTAAAAAAGAACGGTATCTTGAAGAAGCTGGAGGAAATGGGTATTCAGGACGGTGATACGGTCAGAATGTACGGATTTGCGTTTGATTATTATCAATAGAAGTCGAATCGAACAACAAAACAAAAAGCAATAGAGGAGTATCAAAAGATGACAAGCAAACAGAGAGCATATTTGAAATCGCTTGCGGGCACGCTTGAACCGATCTTTCAAATAGGGAAATCAAGTCTGACGCCGGAATTGACGACCGCGGTCAGCGAAGCCTTCAACACAAGGGAACTGATCAAGCTGAATGTCTTAAAGAATTGTATGGATGATCCGAAGGAATTGGCACAGACCATTGCGGAGCGTACGCACTCGCAGGTGGTTCAGGTTATCGGCAAAAAAATCGTGTTATACAAACCGTTTAAGGAAAATCCGAAGATTCTTCTTCCGCAATAAAAAGGAACGAAAAATTCTTCCGGAATTAAGAATTTTATGAAAGGATCATCATGGGCCGCGAAGAAAAATTGGAGAAAGAATTAAAAAAGGAACTGGATGATGACCGCTATACGCATACACTCGGCGTGGCCTATACAGCGGCATGTCTTGCCATGCGTTACGGTGAAAAGCCGGAGCGTGCATTTCTTGCCGGATTGCTGCATGACTGCGCAAAAGCGAAGAATATGGATCACAAAAAAATGCTGTCCCTTTGTGAAAAGCATAAGATCCCGGTCACGCAATTTGAACAGGAGAACCCTGTGCTGCTGCATGCAAAGCTTGGGAGCTTTTTTGCAAAAGAAAAATATGCGGTAACGGATGAGGAAATTCTATCCGCGATCCGTTGGCATACGACCGGGCATGCCGGTATGACTTTATTGGAAAAGATTATATATATTGCGGACTATATTGAGCCGAATCGAAAAAAGCAGCCGCATTTGGATGAAGTGCGGGAAATCTGTTTTCGGAATTTGGATGATGGTTTAAGGCGGATTCTGCATGATACACTTTTTTATTTAAATAATAAAAAATCGATCGATCCGGCGACACAACAGACTTATGATTATTATATGGAATGCGATTCGAATGTGCAAAATATACAATCGGGCGAATGCAGCCGCAACGATACATAATTGCCTAATTTATCATATTAACAGAAAGGACATCGGAATCAATGAAAGAAATAAATACAGCCTATGAAATGACAAAGCTTGCAATTGCAGCGATGGAGGAGAAAAAAGCGGAAGATATTAAGGTAATCGATATCCATGAGGTTTCCACCATTGCAGATTATTTTTTGATCGCAAGCGGCAATAACCGCAGTCAGATTCAGACCTTATGCGACGCAGTGGAAGAAAAACTCGGACGAGCCGGTTATTTTAAGAGACAAAGTGAAGGATATGATACGGCAAACTGGATCCTGATGGATTATAATGACATCATCGTGCACATTTTTGATAAGGAAAACCGCCTGTTCTATGATCTGGAGCGCATTTGGCGCGACGGAAAAGAAGTTGCGGTCACAGAATTTACCAGTGCATCATAAACGGAAAACCGCTGTCAGTTTGGGAATACTTCATTCTTATCTGACAGCGGTTTTTAAAACTCAAATTCTATGTTCTTCAGCGGTATAAACGGAATACGCCGAATACCTTTCCCAAAATCACACAATCATCTACAATGATCGGATCCATTTCATCATTTTCGGGCTGCAGACGGATATGCCCGTTCTCCTTATAGAAAGTCTTGACCGTAGCCGAATCTTCCACGAGAGCCACGACCGTATCTCCGTTCCGGGCAGAAGAGCAGCGCTCCACAAAAATCTGGTCTCCGTTGAAAATGCCGGCATTGATCATACTGTCACCCTTTACCTTTAGGATAAACGTCTCTGCGTTCGGGAGAAGCTCAACCGGAATCGGAAAATAGCCTTCAATATTCTCCTGAGCAAGAATCGGCTGCCCTGCCGCAACGGTGCCGACAATCGGTATGCTTGCCATTTCATGACGGACAAGCTGAAAGGAATCGTCGCAGATTTCAATCGCTCGCGGTTTCGTCGGATCACGTCTGATATAGCCGTTCTTCTCCAAGGTCTCAAGATGGGAATGAACAGAGGAAGTCGATTTCAGGTGTACGGCATCGCAAATCTCGCGTACAGCGGGCGGATAGCCGCGCTCTAAGATCTGTTCTTTGATATATTCTAATATTTCTGCCTGTTTTGTGGAAAGTTTTCCGTTTGCCATAATAAAATACCTCCAATCTGCAAATGAATTCCAAATTTATTGTAGCATAATCAAACAAGAAAAGCAAACATATATTCCGAAAATTTGTTCGATTTTTTTGTAAAAACCACTTGACAAACAAATGTATGTTCGATATATTAAAGAAAACAGAACATATATTCGGAACGTTCGTTCTGTTTTTAGAAAGTTAATGATACTTGGCATTATTCATTCCTGCGGCACTGAGAATGCCGTCGGATGCATAAAGGAGGAATATGTTATGAATACCGTCGTATATGGGAATCGTCCATTTTATACAGCCTACAGCCGTGATGAGCTGAGAAGAAAACGAAACCTGCAAAAAAAGCGCTTGCAGGAAACAAAACGCAAATTATTTTTCTTAAGTATATCCCTTGTTTTGATCATGACATTGGGCGTTGTTTTCGGCAGCTTTCTATCAAATGCAAAGGCGATGACTGACAGACCGCAGGAATATAAATATTTTACGCAGTATACGGTCAGCCATGATGAAACACTTTGGGAAATCGCTTCACAGTATACGGATTCTCATTATGACGGAATCGCCGATTATATTGATGAAGTAAAAGCAATGAATCACATAGAGAATGTGGATGAGATCCGTACAGGAAGCGTGTTGTTGCTGCCATATTATTCCACAGAATACTTACCATAAAGAACAGTTATCAGCCACTTTCGTATGCCATCTATTCGTTAAACTTTCCCTGTTTAACGAACGTCTCTAACAGGATACAGGGTATCGTGTTGGAGACCGTAGCGACTGGCGTGATAAAACCGCCTCACCGCTGACAGGCTTTTTGGCTTCTTCCCGTTCGCGCGCGAGCGCGATCTATCCCATAACGGGGCAAAAAGCAATCAGGGCGGTTTTAGCACGACACCAAGCGGAGAGTCGTACGGAGCAGGAAGCCCGAGCAGGGCTTTCTGCGGGAGTGTTTACGACTGTTTGTTAAACCGCAGTTTAACGGCGCAGCGCAAATAGTGGGCGTATCGTAGCCAGTAACGTACACTATGCACAAACAAGCTTTTTCAATCTGACGCTTGACAGACCGTCAAGGGAATGCTATAGTGATGCACAACAAGCTTTTGACAGGTAGGCGCGTGCTGCGCATGGGGGTCTTTGGGGGGCCCTATGCGCGGCACGTGTCCCCCTTTCTTCAACAAGTCAGCGCAAAATGCGGTTATCCCCTCACGGCTTACAGCTTGGTGCAACAAAACAAGGGGTAGGAGCATTTCGTTTTAAGCGCAATACGGACGTAACCTAACGCCGCACAAGCTCTAAAACACTACAGTATTACGGTAACTTCTGTCGCATGTCGCAGACACCCCGCAAGCCTTTGAAAACACTGGCTTCGGCTTGCGACACAAAATCCGCTAACTTTTGTCGCACGTCGCAAAACATAGCCCCAAACAAGCTTTTGAACCGTACACTTCAAAACAGAAGTTACGTACAGTATTACCGTAACTTCTGTAACATGTAACATATAGCCTTTCAGCCCTTGAAAATACTGGTTTTTCTCTGTTACAAAATCTTTCTTAACCTCTGTAACAAGTAACAAGCTATTTTGAACCTAACGCCCGTACGGCGCGCGGTTCTTTTTTATTGCCTATATGGGGTCTGCAAGAATGACGGAGTGAACCCTTGACGGCAGGTCAGCGTGTGTTAGCCTTTCCAAGGGGCGTGACCGTTCTTTTCCACGGGCGCGCCGTACGGGCATGGAAACACACGCGGCGGTTCATGCAGTCAAGGGCATTCTTGCAGACCGTAACCGACAATTCATACGCATACGAGCCTTTTACAGGCACATATACACATACAAGCTATCATACATGACATCTTGTACAATATGTCCCGCATAAGCCGCTACAGAACGCCCACAAGCTTTGGGTGACTGGATGAGCCAGTTCCCCAGCCCACTATTCGTTAAACTGGGTGTTTCACGAAAACGTGAGCATAGCGGAAGTGGTAGTTGATAATGTGCAGCACTTAGACTCCCGTCCGCTGCACATTTGCTCATCAACTATTTGTGAAACAATAGTTTAACGTAATAGATGTTCACAGCGTAGATAGAACAAGCTTTAAAGCAATGATTGAAAAAATCATTGCTTTTTTTATTGCACAAAGGGGGAATGAAATTGAAGTTGAATCTGAAACCATTGCCGGAAGGATATTCCGTCAGCGAACGCAGCTATGCGCGTGTCCTTTTGAAGGGCGATTATGAAATCGCGCGTATCAGTTATTACAATCCGCCGCGGTTTGACAATGAGAACTTTGTTATGGCGATCTTTGCCAGTGCTGATTATGAGGCACTTTCCGCATTTTACGGCAATTATCTGCGAGAGCAGAGAGCACGGAAACAAAGGGGGAAAGGAATATGAGGTTAGAAATATTTGTTGAATCTGTTTTAGAATCTATCCGTACCAGTATTGTGGATTTCCGGAATGTTGGAGTCAGCCGGGAATTAGTTTGGTATCATATCGGCAAATTAGAAACGCTGCATAGCTTGGAGCTGATCGAGGAAGCTGTTTATGCAGAACTTAAGTTAGAGCTTGAAAGTTTTTTGTATAGCTGATCACAGGAACGGGCGGCGGAGCGATCCGCCTTCCCCCTCCTGATCAGATAGATGCCATAAGGGAAAAGAGAAAAAGAGAGAAAGAGAGGAAAAGAACATGGCAGAAGAAAAGAAAACGGTAGCGGTAGGACAGGGAGAGAACGATCTGACGATCGTTGGCATCCAGCAGGTGAAAAAGAAGGACGGCAGCGGATACGCGACAAAGCTGTTCTTTGAACAGCCTTACAGCGATTATGACCGCGAGAACGGTGAGTGTCTCGGCAAAAAGACGTCGGACGAGTATTGCAGCAATTATGATTGTTCGCATCTCAAGATCGGCGACATTGTGAATGTGTTCTGCGTGAAACGCGGACAATACTTAGTTGTTAGCGATATACGCGTAGTCGGCCATATCGACTGACGCGTTATCATAGCCCCGCAGACTTGTGCAGCCTGTGGGGTATCCCCCTTTTAGGGATAATATCACGGTGAGAGGAGGTGAAAGTTATGCATATGGGACTTATGTTGGCAGCGGAAACGCCTTCCGCCGGTGCGGACATGTCGGTCGTCGTCAATGCGATCGAAACGGTCGTGCAGGTGGTCGGTAAGGTATGGGATGTCGTAGTCGGCAATCCGTTCCTGTTGTTTGCACTTGGAGCGGCTGCGCTTACGATCGGCGCTGGTGTGTTTACCACCATCCGGCATTCCGCCGGCTGATGCGGAAGGGGGTTAGAGTATGCGGTTGTTTGTTGGAATATTGAAGCTCTTTGATAGTATTATGAAAGCAATGTTCGGGAACGAGTTTTTGTGCCTGTTCCTCGGCATGTGCCTTTTTGCTGTTGCCCTCGGAGTCTTTTTAAAGATCCGGTATGCAGCCGCATGATCTGATCGGAGCCGCAGTGTTCGAACCTTCCCCCTCACCTGTGTCATGTAGGGGGAAGGTCGGGCTTTGTTAGGATCCGGAGAAACGTCCTACCTCTCCGGAGCTCTTACAAAGACCGGGTTGGAGGTAGATGTATAAAAAGAACCCGGAATATAACCGGACGTATGCAAGGGGGAAAGAGCTGATGCGGATAAAGACAACATTCGGAATCTATGAAGATGGATATTTGCGCGTGTCAAGGTATCTTGCGGACAACAGTCTGTACGTGGCAGCATGGAGCCGTAATGACGGTCCATTAGCCAGCCTGACGGTGTGTTTGGGCGATATAACTTTGGCAGAAAACGAAAGTTATGTCGATGTAAACAACTTCCCGGAAGTGCTGGAACTGATCGCCGATCTGAACTTAGGGGTTCCCACCGGAGAGGTGAGGCAGAGCGGTTTCTGCACTTACCCGGTTGTTTCGTTTGATATGGAGAAGCTGCTCCATGGAGAGGTACAGCTTGCACGCTGCTTTGAAGAGAGGGGATAGAGTATGTACTTAGTGTTTGCAATGGTAGTCTACTTCACGATCAGGGATGTGCAGCTGATCAAAGAAATAATCAGGAGCAGGAAAGCAAAGAAAAAGCTGCCGGAGCTGCAGCAGCCGAAAGAGCCGGAGGTGGAAGATGATGTATGAACATATGCTGAAGGATATGCTGCGCTTTTTCGTAGAACTTCATTATATGGTGGATGCTGAATATGAAAAAGAAAAAGAAAAATCAGAGGAATGGAAACGTCGGGAAGGTGAGACCTTCGGACTCGATGTAGTAAATTAGAAAGGGGTGAAAGAATGGATTTATATACAGTAGAGCATATCGAAGAGATGACAGCTTTGATGAATTACGGCACGCACTTTATCTGCGCTCTTTTAGCTATCGCATGTCTTGCGTATATGGTTATTGAAGTACGGCATTCTGTTGAATCACACGATATTCGCAAGGAAATACGGAAGCTGGAAAAGGAGAAGCTGGAATTAGAGCTGAAAATGCTTAAAAAGAGCGAATGACAATTGAATAACGCCCTCTCATGTGATAAACTAACCGTGTGAGGGGGTGAAGGTATGACTGAAATTGTGTTGACTATATTAGGCGGTTTGGTATCTGTATTGTGTGTGTTGTTTATAATTTATATTGCTTACTTGCAAATTCTGTACTTGCGAAAAGGTATAAAGTTTTTTGATGATCAAGCACAGGATAGAGATTATAAACAATGGTTAGCGCGTCAACAACATGATAGTGATTCGGAAAAGAACGGTTGAACCGTTCTTTTTTTTGTATATAAGGGGTGATTTGGTGAAGTTACAACAAAGAGTTGTCGCATATGTTCTTTCTGCTCTTTTATTGTTTAGCACTGTATTCAATGTTTATTGTCAAACTGTTTGTGCTGAGAAAGTTATTATTGGTTCTATTTGGGAATTGGTAAAGGATGCTTTAGGATTTTATGGCACTGTTATATCTGATGATATGGCACAACAACTTTATGGTTCATATAAAGATCGAATTGATGCTATTTCATATACAGAAAATTCAGACGGAACAATTACTTTTTCTGCCGAAGCTATGCAGCAGCTCCGCGACATTTTCGACGAATACCTTACCGAGAACCCGGAGCAGATTGATGTGGTATGGATCCCGGTTATATCATCCGACCGTCTGGCAGCGTCGGAATTTTCCAGCATTACACAGTATTACATGTTCCGGAGCTATGCGGATGATATACCTTATACCTTTATCAATCCCCGCATAGCCTATGGAAATTTTTTTCTCTTTAAGGATGCTTCCAACTTTAACTTTTACGCCGGAAGTGGAGCATTTAAGGACTCTTTTATCAGTCAGGTGAATTACCTGACATCGATATTCGGGCATAGTGACAGCACCGGTTCAGTCAATCTGCGTGATCTTTACCTCATTAATTCGGACGGTACGTACCTTACGACTGTTCAGACAGTGTATGACGGCGCTTATACGGATTCCGGCTTGACAACCACCGGAAGGTCTTTCTATAGCAACGGAATTATATCTGTTATGTATCCGTTTGATGTTATCGGCGCTTTTTCGAATTTCGAAGTATTTCTTGTTCGCGGCAGCAAAACGGATGCAGCGTCATATGTCCCGATCTTTAGCAATCTAAATGCGTATAAAGATTGGATCACAGGCAACGGAAACTATTATCGTTTCGATTCCGGCTATACCGGGGGCGATATTACGATCAATCCGGATGCGGATTATTCGGAGATCACCGACGCGATCAGGAACGCGATGCAGGCAGCTTTGCAGAGCGGCAAGAATGTGACTGCTGCATTATCGGATATGCAGAAGGCATTCACAGCCGCGCTGGACAAGCTGAATGAATCGCTTGGAGACATCAGTGATAACACGGCGGAAACCAACACATGGCTTGAAAAGATATATCAGCTTTTGCAGGGTCAGCAGAGTGAGCTGCTTGAATACTTTGAGTCCTCGGGCAAGTCACTTGATGATCTGATCGGGCTGCTCAGCCATACGGATTCCAGCGGAAAAGTGACAAGCATTTATACGTTGCTCGGTGACTTCCTCCTCCTCTTCCGGGTGCAGCAGGAAGACCTGCAACAGTTTATGGAGGATGCGCAGGACTTCTTTAAGATGCAGCCGGTCAAGCTCGGTATTATGATCGAAGCAGCCAAGCAGGACATTGTTGACGC
>JAAUZE010000031.1 GCA_014804755.1 Lachnospiraceae bacterium
AGAAGTGTGGACAGGGAGCAAAAGCGAGAAGCATCAGTCAATTGAAAGCATGCAGTCGGGCGTTCTGTGTTAGGGAAGCCGCAGAGCTCCGTGCTTCGAAGCTGCTGCCTGTCAATGAAAAGAAACAGAAGTGAGAAAAAGAATGCGGTGCAGTCCGCAGCCGCATGTGAGAGAACCCACAGCCGTATGTCCGGATCACGGACAATTCAGTTAAGACAAGTGTAGCAGAGGGGTGAACATTTTGACAATGTGCATTTTTCACAAAGAATGGGAAGAAAAAAAGAAGCATGAAAAGGGAAAAACTCCGGCATTATGTATAAAAGGGGCCGTATTTATTCGTGATAATTAAGGAATATACTAAAAAACTTTGGTTACTGCGCCTGTTTCTTGTTCCATAGCTTAATTTAAGCGAGAATTGTATTGCGCTTTTTGACGGGAATCTGCACGATGGAACTATCCGACATGATCTGATAGCTTTCCCAATCGACAGAAATGAATCCGTACGGCAGAAGGAATTTGTAATCTGCGTGAGACAGGTGCGAATGATACCCTAAAAAGTGCGAACCGTGTCGAAATGGTTAAAATTTGTGCTGATTATATTATAATGAGCCAATAGAAAATTGCGAACCGTTTTCGCAAACACCTAATAAACATAAAGGAGTATATGCGCTCTTACAGATTTATGTCAATATCGTTTTCTTCCCAATCTGATAAAAAAGTAAAAAATCCCCCCGACTTACTTGATTCGTTCATGGGTAAACGTGGTAAAATAGGCGTGGGCTCAGCAGCTTGCGTCTATTGTCAGGGATTACAGCTTCTGAGATATGATACAAAAAAAACGGACACATTTCAGAGAAAGCAGGAATGGTATGCAGCTAGCGATATGCGATGATATCCAAAAGGAACTGGAAACAATCCGGGCTGCTTTAGACACCTATGCGGCGGTACATCCTGAATTGCATTTAGTTATTGATGAATACAGTGCGGCGATCGACGTCTTAAATGAGGCAGAAAAAGGAAAAACATATGATATCGCTCTTTTGGACATTTGTATGCCGGGACTTCTCGGAACGAATGTGGCGGAGGAAATGCTTGCCAAAAAACCGGATATGAGTATTGTTTTTCTGACAACCGGCGACGAATATGCGGTAACAGCGTTTGTGCTCAATGCTACTCATTATCTGCGGCTCAATCTCTCTTCCGGCGAGATTCTTAGGCTGCGCATGAAATTATCGCAGATGTTTGAGGAACTGCGGGCGTATTCCGGCTTTATCAAAGTGGGAGCCTCCTATGTTGTGAATCTTACTTTTGTGAGGAAGCTTTCCGGAAATACTTTGGAAATGCTTAACGGCATTAAAATTTCTATTCCTAGAAGAAGCGGCGAAGAAGCGCAGAGAACCTATATGGATTTTTGCCAAAAGGAGGCGGTCAAATGAGCGGATACTACCAGCTTCCGGGACTGTTTCTTACGGCGCTGTGTCATGTGATCGTAATCTATTATGTGGCAGAACACAGATATTCCAAGAAGAAATTTATGCTTTATAGCTGTATCTATATTCTCAGTTTTGTCAGTGTGGGCGGTTATGGGTATGCAGCAGGTGGAATAACCGGCTTTTTCTCATATTTTGGAATTGTAGTGGCATTGCTTCTCTTTTCCTGCATTGCTTCAGAGGACGGTTTCCCAAAAAAGTGTTTTCTGTTTATCACCTACTTCTGCTTATTTACGATTTTAGATAATATATTGAAGCTGATGGTTAAATTATTTCTGCCGCAGATTTCTGAAGTGACAGGATATTATGTGGCAATCGTGCTGCGTAGTATGGTCTTACTGCTGGTGTCGGCTATGTATAAGAAGTATGCGACAGGAATCTTACGTTCTCTGACGACCAGCGGCAAAAGATGGTGGAATCTGGCGCTGATCGCCCTGCTGTTTTATCTGTTACAGGCTGTGGTGACTGTTTTGAATGCAAGAAATTTCATGTCGAACATGTATCTGCTTTTGACGTCTGCCGCAGTCAGCTTTCTTATGTGTGTAGTATATGGCGTTGTTTTCAGCAATATTAGTTACATGAAAAAAGATGCAGAGGCTGCATTAGTCCGCCGCAATGCAGAATATCTTTCTAACCAGATGTCTGTCCTGCAAAATGCCGAGGAGGCAAACCGCAGGCTCCGGCATGACATGCGGCACCACATGGCAGCGATTGCGGAATATGCAAAAACAGGCGATACTTCTGCCATCCTTGCCTATATCGAAGAATACGGCACTGAAATCTCGGAGGCAGCCGTAAAGCGGTACTCTGAAAACCGGACTGTAAACAGTATTCTTTCTGCCTATGCGGGCAAGGCAAAGGAAAGCTGCACTTTCTTTTCGGCACAGTGTCGTGTCCCAAAAGAATTAAACATACGGGAAATCGACCTGATCGCCCTTTTAGGGAATCTGCTTGAAAATGCCCTGCACGGATGTCAGCAGTCCGGAAAAGAAAAACAATGTATTGAAATTCATATCCGGCTGAAAAACAATCGGCTGGTCATCGTTTGTAATAACACCTGCTCTGATAAACTGAAACTTTCCGGCAGTCTGCCTGCCGGAAAAAGCATCGGTATTTCCAGTATCCTTTCTGTCTGTCAGAAGCATGACGGTAATCTGGATTACAGGATAGAAAATAATGTCTGTTCCGCCCGTGCGGTCTTGAATCTATCAGCCTGTCAATAGGTTCGTAAATTCTATTCGTCCAAATCTGTCTAAAAACCGACCAAATCTATCAAAGCCACTTTTTAAGTGGTTTTTTGTTATAGTAAATTAGGCTTTTATATAAATATTAGATGTATTTTAATATTACAAAAGGAAGGATAATAATTATGATTTTAAAAAATTTTGAGAGCAAACTGCATAATAAAAAGATGCAGGAAAAAATGTCAGTGTCATTTGGCATGGTCATAAAACTTATGATAGCATGTCTGATATCGGATCCTGAGATTGTTGAAAGCAGACTCGCGTTGGCAGATACCTGTTTTGATAAGATGAAACAGGAGCTTAATGATTTGAAACGTACCAGTTTTGCGGACAAATCCGTATTTGACGCAATGGATGGTGATACAGAGGTAATCGATACATTGGTTGTACAATTCCGTGATTTCAGCCGCCAGAATGATATCGAAAATGCATTTATCGTATACAGCCAGCAAATGCTTTCGTATTTTGCTGATATCAGCGCTAATATCACGACAATTGAGGAAGTAGCGGCCGAGAATGCCGCCGCTATGTACAAAGCTCCTCAAATTACCAAGTATACCTGCATCATCATATTGGTCATAGCAGGTATTCTCAGTATTCTGCTCGGAAGAAATGTTTCCGCAATCCTGTCTAAGACACTCAACAGCTCAACTTCTGAGCTGCAGGCGGCATCCTCTTTTTATGTCTCTAAAATACGGCCGGCCTATTTCTCCTCGGGATCCTTCTTTCCCCGATACTGCATCAGCCTTTCATTCATTTTTTGCACGTCCTGCTTCGATTTCCGCCATGAAATGCAGGAAACGATCGTATAAATGGCCGCAATGGAGATGAGCATTGCGAGAAGGCTTATCCACTCATTGATCTGGTACCATCCGAACTGATTTCCGAACCACAGCACGATCAGATTAATGACCACATAATGCACTGCGGTCCGAACCCGGACCTCCCACTTTTTCATGGCGCGGTCCCATGGAAAAATGAACGTGCTCAGCACCGCGCACAAAAAGGAAACCATGAGCGCCTGCCATAACACGACCGGCTCAATCCACTCCTGCGGATTAACGACTGTCGTAAACAGCGCAACCACCGCCATCACGCAGGTCGATACCATACAAAAACAATCCCACAAAAATTTGAGTCTTCTTTTCATGCTCCATACCCCTATCAGAATTTGCGTTTTCCTTTTCTGCCATCAGCCCCTACAAGCCCAGTTTTTCTTTCAGTCCCGCCGCATACTGCCTGGAGATAAGCAGCTTTTCACCGTTTTCCAGACACGCCTCAAATCGTCCGTTAAAACCGGGGCTGAAATTCTTTACTTTGGAAAGGTTGATGATCGTCGATTTGGATGCGCGGAAAAAATCCGTGTGCCGGAATCGTTCTTCGATATCGTACAATCTGCCCTTCACGTCATAAACGTCTTCTCTCGCATACGCAAACACACGGTTATCCACGGACTCAAAATAATAAATCTCAGAGGGCGGAATCTGAAATATTTTTTCCCCCTTGGACACAGTCACTTTATCCCGTCCCGCCTTCAGCGCATAGATCATATTTAACAGCTGCTCGTCCACCTGCTTGCAGCGGATGATGATCTCGTCCTCCGCATCCGCCGGACAATCCTGAATGGTAATTATCATGGCAAATCTCCAATTTTAACGGTCTTTCATCCTGCGGTTCCGATTGCACAGTGCAGCAATCACGATTGCAAGAAATGCATATCCGAGCAATACCAGCACGGAAACAACCGGGGGAACAAGCTTTCCGTCCCAATACAGGGAGATGCCCAGCTCCTCCCCCAGCTGCTCCAAAAAAGCATCATAAGCAGCGTCCGGAAGCCCGGCAACGGTCTTTGCCAACGCGGCGTCGGTACAAACCTGACGCATCATGGACGCACCGTGCAGCACCGGCAGGCACAACAGGACATGGCGCAAAGTCTTGCCAAACATCCCGACGGAAATATAAATGCCGCCCACAAAACCGACCAAGGTACCGATGATCGTCATCACGCCGCTGAATGCGCTGTCGCTTCGGATAAACAGCGCAAGAAGATAGCCCAGTGTGCTGAACGTAAATGTATTTAACGCGATCATTCCGACCAGTTTTACCAACGACAGCGCGGAAAGCATCGGATAGCCCCGCATGACAAAATAAAGTTCTCCGACAGCCAGGGTCAGAACACACATGACGGTTCCGACGATCCATGACGCTAAAATATATCCGAGAGAAAGCACGGTGCGCGATACCGGCGTAACGTAGAACGCCAGTATCCGTTTCCTCGTCTCATCCTGCACCATCGTTCCCAACACCGTAAGTGTGATCGTCACGGCATTTACGACCAGAATCCCGGCAAGCGTCCATTGTTGAATGAGATACGTCGCGTTCCATTCATCCGCAGCGGTGTCCCGCTCTCCAAAATCTCCCAGTACAGAAACGATGCCGTCACTGTTCATTTTTCCCAAAAAAAGTACCATCAGCCCCAACACGATCAGCATGGACAGCATGGAAAAAAACACCGCGGACCGATCCCGCAAAAAAACCAGACAATTTCTTTTTGTAATATAATATAATTCCCGCATGTGATCTCCCCCCTATTGCTGCTCCAAGCTTTTTCCGGTTACATTTAAAAACACGTCATCCAATGTGCCCTGTATCATCTCAAATCCGCAGAGACAGGATTTGACCGTATTTAAGATTTCCAGCGCGTCCATACTGTCCTTCACCGAGAGGATGAACCTGCCGTCCGCACGAACAACGTTCGAAGCCATGTTTGCAAGCATCTGCATCAACTCCGCTTCATGACCGTCCGAGGGGATCAGGTGCAGTCTGTCCTTTGCATACTGCTCCTTTAAGGAAAACGGCGTACCGTATTCTAAGATCTTACCGTGATCAATGATGGCAATGTGCCTTGCGTTCGCCGCCTCCTCCATATAATGTGTCGTCAGAAAAATGGTCGTTCCGTTTTCTTTTTGCAGCGTCTGCATGCTCTCCCACACAAACTGCCTCGTCTGCGGATCTAATCCCGTGGTCGGTTCATCTAAAAACAGGATCTCGGGCGTATTGATCAGTGCCGCCGCAATCTCACAACGCCGCTTCTGTCCGCCGGAAAGCCGCTTATACATTGCCGTAAAAATCTCTTCCAGATGAAGCGTTTCGCACATATGATTCACACGGTCACGCAGCTCCTGGGCGCTAAAGCCGTACAAAGAACCTCTGACATACAAATTTTCCTTCACACTCAGCCGGTCGTCCAGACAGTTGTGCTGCCATACCACGCCGATCCGTTTGCGAATGCTCTCATCGTCCGTTCCCAGCTCGCATCCGCAGAGCTTTACGCGCCCCTTAGTCGGGGACAGCAGCGTACACAGCATGTTGATCGTTGTGCTTTTCCCCGCGCCGTTCACGCCCAGAAACCCGAACAGCTCGCCTTTTTCCACAGAAAAATAAAGGTCGTCCACCGCCTTTATTTCACCAAAATATTTTTTTAATCCCTCTACCTGAATGATCTCATCCATCCACATTGCTCCTTTTCCTCGTCTGTGCGTTCGGGCAATTGCGGAATCCGGCTGCCCGAGCACATTATCAGAATAACCGATGCAAAAGATCAGCGCAAGGAATCTTCGGTAAGTTGCATTTTGAGATAGGTAAGCTGCAGAATGACCTAGCGGTCATTCTTTGTAAATTCGTGATGGCACACAAAATGAAATAAGACGCGCTCACATCGGTTCGCGCGCCTTCTCCTCACAATATTTGCAGCGATAGGTTTCTGTTCCCTCGTCGGCCAGCACAAAAATATGCGGTAAGCCCTGTTCGATCGAGGTAATACAGCGGGGATTTTTACAGTGGTAAACGTCTCGGATCTCTTTTGGGAGCTGCAAGTCCTTTTTATCCACGATCTCACCGTTTTTTATGACATTGACCGTGATATTGTGATCAATGACGGCGAGCACGTCCATATCCAGCATGTGAATATCGCACTCCACTTTCAGAATATCCTTTTTTCCGAGCTTATTGCTGCGCGCGTTTTTAATGATGGCAACGGTGCAGTCGAGCTTGTCCAAGCCGAGATGATAATAAATGGAGAGACTTTTTCCCGCCATGATATGATCGAGCACGAAGCCCTCCTCGATTTTTCCTACGTTAAGCATATGATCCGCCTTCCTTCCTGCGTCATTTTTTATGATTGTCCTGTTACTTGTTTATTCTTAAAAATATTGATCCGGCAGTCCGCCGTTTCAAACAGAAATCCCAAGCAGTGTCAAAATAAGCGCCATGCGCACATAAACGCCGTACTGAACCTGCTTGAAATACACGGCACGCGGGTCGTTGTCCACCTCCACGGAAATCTCATTCACGCGGGGAAGCGGATGAAGAACGAGCATGTCCTCTCTTGCGCGCTCCATTTTTGCCTTATTCAGAATATAGAAATCTTTGAGGCGCACATAATCTTCCTCATTGAAAAAACGTTCCTTCTGCACGCGCGTCATATAGAGAAGATCCAGCTCCGGCATCACATCGTCCAAGCTGATGACTTCCTGATAAGGGATATTTTTTTCTTTTAGCATGTCGATGAGATAATCTGGGATACGCAGCTCCTCCGGAGAGATAAACACAAACCGGATGCCCTCATAGCGCACGAGTGCATTGATGAGCGAATGCACGGTCCGCCCGAATTTTAAATCGCCGCACAGACCGATCGTAAAATTGCCGAGATGCCCTTTTAAGGAACGGATTGTCAAAAGGTCAGTCAGCGTCTGCGTCGGATGCTGATGCCCGCCGTCCCCCGCGTTAATGACAGGAATGCCCGAAAACTGCGCGGCTACCATCGGCGCGCCTTCCTTCGGATGGCGCATGGCGCAAATGTCGGCAAAGCAGGACACGACGCGGATCGTATCGGCAACGCTCTCACCCTTGGAGGCAGAGGAGGAACCGGCATCGGAAAAGCCGATGACGGAGCCGCCCAAATTCAGCATGGCGCTCTCAAAGCTTAGGCGCGTGCGCGTACTCGGCTCATAAAAGCATGTCACGAGCTTTAAGCCATCGCAGGCATGCGCATATTTTTTTGGATGCCGTTCGATGTCGTTTGCCAGTTCAAAAAGGTTGTCCAGTTCTTCGACGGAAAAGTCGAGCGGACTCATTAAATGTCTCATGTGTGAAATCTCCTTATTCGTTTCTGGGTCATGAAAAGGCGAAGAGTAAAAACTCTTCGCCCTTGATTATTTGTATTGAAGTAAAATATCGGTTGCTTTTCTTGCGGGAGCCGCCGGTGCCTCGTCGGGATAACCGATTGCGATGAGCGCTGCCACCTCCTGATCTTCGGGAACTGCCAATAAATCTTCGATCGCCTTTTCGTCGAAGATGCCCATGATCACGGAGCCAATTCCCTGTTCCCATGCCGCCAGACAAAAGGTCTGTGCCGCAACGCCCACATCAAACATCTGCCAATGGTCGCCCTTGCTCGTCGTATAAGAGCCGTCGCGTTCAAAACCACATCGGTTCTTGATCAGTGTAACAACGACTAAAGCGGGCGCGCCGTTGATAATGTCAGCATTATGGGGAATGGTCGCTTTTGAAGCGAGTTCCGCTTTCTTTGCGGGATCCTCTATCACGGTGTAACGTGTGATCTGTGTATTCTTCCAGCTCGGTGCAAATGAAGCCGTTTCCACAATGGAGTTTAGCAGTTCATGACTGACCTGTTCCGCTTTGAATTTGCGGATGCTGCGTCTCGTTGTAATGCATTCTTTTGCTGTCATGGGAGACCTCCTTCTTTATTTTTTCTATTGTAGCATAACCGGAAAACTGTTTCAACAATAGAATTCACGCTTCGCGAGGATTCTATTGTCATGAATAACAGAAAATATGCTTTGCCAATTTTCTGCTATACCATATGCCTGATGATCTCCTCAAACGCCGCCATCTCTTTCTTATGAAAATGAAACTGGTAACCGCTTAATTTTTGAATCCCGATCCCATACGTCACTTCTTTGTTCAGGGTAACCAGTATATACACCTGTTTTGACAGAAATTTACCGCTTTCCTGCCTTCGCATGTCCACCACATCTTCTGCGATATCCGTTGTCCAGATCCCCTGTCCGTTGTCAGCAATGATGCGCCGGTTTGTCATTGTGATACGGCAGTCATCCGCACCAAGCAATGCTCCCGATTCCGTTGCAAACGCCCACGGCTTTGCCGTAAATATGACCTTTTCCCCCGGCAGCAGGTTCACCTTGAATTTGTTTTTGATTTCCGGCAGTGTATCTAAATAATTGGTATTCATAAGAATCCCCCCATTTCTTTCCGCCGTTTATCGGCACATTCCTGACTAAAGGCAATCATTCGGTTAATATTATTCTTATAGATATCGTCCATACCACTTTCATAGCCAAACACAATGTCCAGCCGATGCTTCAACAGTTCTGTCTGCATAAAAAGGAACGCCTGCTGGTTATTTTTTATCCGGAATCCATACCGTTTATGATCTCTTCCCGCAAATATCAGCGTCGTATCCTTATGGACGGGAATCACGCCCTCTATCTTGCTGGTCATAACCATGGTATACACCCACAATACATTTGCCATCGGCACAAGCTCCAGTCCGATCTTGGTCCCGACAACTGCCTGACTGGTCACAAGCAGCCCGTCGCACATCGCACAGGATGGTATTTCATGATCGATCATATGTAACTGCTGCGGCGAAAACGGCTTCACAAGCTTTTTGGTTCGGATGCTTGCGATCAGCCACAAGACACCAAATAATATTGCCGGAAAAATCATTCCCAACATCGCAAGCGACAATCCAAACGGAAAATTGTCTAATACAAAGGTGGCAAATGCCAGAACAAAAATGAGCAGGCAGACAAAAAACGGGATCTTAAACTTCTTGATACTCCTGCAATAACAGTGATACAAATTGCCATAGTTTTTTAGCTGTCTCATAAAAGGATGCCCCCATAAAAAGTAATCATCCTTATCATACCCGAATCATGTTCATTTTTCAAGGCGATTCCGATGCTCTTCCCATTTCTCTGATCACTCTGTCATAGCGCTGCGGCATCAGGAGCTTTTTTGAGTTTCCCCATTTTTTAGACCTTCCTGTTTCGCAGTCCGCTATTTTAAAGTAATCAAACCGGCAGATTTTACCTGCGCGTGGTGTTATGAAATGACTGTCGATTTAATGCAATTTTGTGTCGATTCACAACGACATACTCCTTTTTCGGAAATGCTATGGTAAAATAATAAATTAGCAATTTATTTACTAGGAGGATACTTACTTATGGAAGCAACAAATGAAAAGCCGTCTTTTTGGGGAAGCATTAAAGGAAGGGTCATTGTTTATGTGGCATTATGTATCATTGTGATCATTGCCGTAACTGCTGTGATCAACAGTATTGTGCTGAATGATGCGCTAAAAACAAGTGAGCATAGTGTACTCTCTGCAGAGGCATCGAGCACCAGCGACATTATTGATGAATGGCTTGTCGGGCAGGCAAACACAGTCGAAACAATAAAGAGTGTTTTGGAGACCATGGATAAAGATGTCGATGCGATCATGGACTTTTTGGAGATTTATCTGGCTAACAATGACGATGCCCTTATGTATTATTGCTGCTTTGGATATAACGGCGGCGTTCTGCCGGCGGACCATTCCAGTCTTGATCTTGATCCTACGACCAGAGGCTGGTGGCAGGATGCCATTGCAAAGGACGGACTGATCTACACAGCTCCTTATACGGATTTTGCGACGGGACAGATGATTGTTTCCATTGCCGTTCCTTGTAAAATTGATGGCGAGCAGGCTGTTGTTCTTGCAGACATTACGATTGATAACCTGATCGCAATTGTAAAGAATGTGAGTACGGACGAAAGCGTACAAACATTCCTGCTGGCAGACGATAACAGCGTGATCACACATGAAAATGAAGCGTATTTGCCGAAAGAAGAAGGAAATACCATTTTAACTGATATGCTGCGCATCAATCTGGAGAGCAATGATATCACCACATTTACTGACTATGACGGTGTAAAAAAATACTGCATTGTAAGAACGATCGATGCCACCGGCTGGAAAATCGGTATTACACAAAACACATCCGTCATAAGCGGCAAAGTCAGCAGTAATTTAGTGGTACCGTTAGTAGCGGATATAGTTCTGCTCATACTGTCGATCATTGTATTAAATATCGTTGTTTCCCTCATGTTAAAGCCGCTCAGCGAATTGAAGAAATTTGTAAAGGAAAAAGTAATCGGAAACCAGAATTGCAGAACAGAACAATCAGAGGTCAAAGAAATCGGCTATTTGAAAGAGGAATTAGAAAACAGAGTCATTTCAACGATTCGTAAAACACAACAGGAAACCATACACATTCAGGATATGGTGTCCGGTACAAACTCTCATGTTTCCAAAATGAACGGAAATATCATGGAAATCAGTGCGATCATGGAGGAAACCGGAGCAAGTGTGGCAGGACAGACACAGAGTATCGGAGATATCGACAGTACCTGTAAAGATGTAACGAATGCAATCGATGAATTGGCCGGAAGTGCGCAGACCATTACAAGTCGTGCACATGAGATCATCGAACGGGTAGAACAGATGGTTCCGGAAGTGCTGGAAGACAAAGAAAATGCGATTAAAGTGACTGTGGACAGCAGGGAAAAACTGAAAACCGCGATTGAAGAAACCAAGGTGATCAGTCAGATCGTAGAAGTGTCACAGGCGATCAGTGAAATTGCAGGACAGACGAATTTACTTTCATTAAATGCGTCTATTGAAGCGGCACGGGCAGGCGAAGCCGGACGCGGTTTTGCAGTCGTTGCGGAGGAGATCAAGAAGCTGAGTGAAACTACGGGCAGTGAAATAGAAAAAGTAAATGCGTTGACAGAAAAGGTGTTAAAAAGTGTCGGATCGCTTTCTGAAGCAAGTAATCATATCATCACATTTTTGGATGAAGTTGTGCTGAAGGATTACGACAAGCTGGAAACACTTGCAGGCAATTACAAGGAAGACGCGGCTTATTACGCACAGGTCAGCAATCTGTTAAGCGACAGCACAACGGGACTGCGAAACTCTATTGCCAATATCAACGAGATTTTGGATACCATTAATCTGTCACAGAAGGAATTAGACACGGCTGTTCAGTCCGTAAACGGAAATCTGCAGCAGATCACTTATGCAAGTGAAACCGTTTCGGATGAAACGAAGGATGTGATGAACAGTATTTCCTCCTTACAGACAACGATCCAACAGTTTCAGGTATAAAAAAGAACGCAAAGCGTTCTTTCGAAGAATCCGCATTGCGGATTTCTCAAGGTTCGTGAATAATGCGGCTTCCGAATATTGGATCACACTGTATCCCCGCATAAATCCCCCAACCGTACCTACATACAGTTGGGGGATTGCTCATTAGATCGTATAATCCATTCTGCCGCCGCTTGGCATTACGCCATGCGCTTTGACGCCGTCCCAGTCCAAATCCTGAATCTGTGAGATCAGATCCTCCAAAGAATTCGACTCAACGCGCGCCGTTTTGGTCCACTCGTCTTTTCTGCCCTCACGGCGTGACTCTATGCGTTCCTCGTCTTTGCGCTTCTTTGCTTTTTTCTCCTCCGCCTTCGCCGCTTCTTTCTTATCGGCTCTCGACTGCTCTATGCGCTCGCGCTGCTTAGCGCCTGCCTGCTCCAAATCCGCAAAGAATGACATCTTTCCGTCCTTGCCGACCGAAACGCCCATGCGGACAACGTCATCCGCCTTATCGCCGAGCTGCTCTTTCGCCTCGTCCAACTTTGATGTCGCGTCGTCGATCATCGACATATATTTTTCTTTGGTCTTGCTGTCCTTTGCCATTGCTTCCAGCTCGTCGGCATGAATCAGCACGCTGTACTGTTTGATACCGCGGGAAAGATAGGACGCCGCCTGCTCGTTATTGTCATAGCGGCCTGCCATGATGTCCATTTTATCCCCGTACTTTTCCTGAAGCTCCTTTAATACCCTCTTTGCGCCCGCGCTTAACTGCGTGTCCTTCACCTGATCGGCAGCCTTGCCTTTTGTCACGCTTCCGCTCTTTGTGCGCGCCGTGCTCTGCTGCCCGCTCCCGTATACACTTGCCTCATACGCGTTGTAGCCATTGATCTTATCCATCCTTCTGCCCATGCTCCTTTCTCTGCCTGCAAATTTGTGCTTTCAGCGCAAATTTGCGGTTGAAAGAATGCAATTCTTTCAACTTTCCTCCTTGAGTGTGACCGCCGCTGAAATCCGTTTCCATGATCAAATGTCTTCCGTTTTCCGCCGCCATGCATCCATGCTTTGGAAAACCAATTTCCCGTTATAGTATATATCGGCATTTTTACACTGGTATTTAGGGAAAATCGTTCTTTTCACTACAGAAAACAGGCGCTTCGTGTCAATTTTTATCATGCATGAAAAAGCGGTGTCTGACACCGGTCAGACGCCGCCTGCATATCCATTATGACTCATCCTCATCCCGCCTTAGAAAATTTCTTGTCTCCGCGGCTTCCTCCATATAATACATCCGGGACGCGTAATCCGGAAAATGACGCACCTCGCCGGAGAATCCCGTTCCGCCGTACCCCTGCTTTAAGGCGACACCCGCGTACATCAGCTCTCCGCCGCTTACGACATAATCCTCTTTTTCCCCGTCCAGCTTTACAAAATGATCGATCGCATTGTGTAACAGGGAATCCCGCTTCACATGAATCGGCGCGACCGTATTCACCAGATCACCGAACTCCTTGACATGATAGCGGAACGCACGGTTGTAAAAATGATACTTCTTTTTTTCATCCAGACCTTTCATCTTGAGCTCCGCATACACATGATTCGGTCTTGTCATCGTCTGTACGATCATTCCTGCCGCGCGGCTTTTGTCCTTTGACACCACCGCCCATTTCGTCTCTCTCCCGCTCTCAAGCCGGTAAAAATCGCCCTCAAAAAAGACATCGCGCCACCGCTTGTATAGGGCAATTTCCTCCCGGATCTCCGTAAGCTCCTCCTTTGTCATCTCCGTTAAGTTACACTCATAGCCGAGCAGCCCGAACGCCGCCACATGAAAGCGCGTCTCTAACGGCGTCACGCGCAGCGTCTGATGATTCGGACAGCCGGATACATGCGCGCCCAATACCGACATCGGATACCCGTAGCTGTATCCCTCCTGAATCGAAAGTCTGCTGATCGCATCCGTATTATCGGATGCCCAGATCTGCGGCATATAGCAGAGCATACCAAGATCAAAACGATTTCCGCCCGAAGCGCATGCCTCGAACAAAATATGCGGAAACTCCTGCGTCAGCGTGCGCATGACCTCATATAAGCCAAGCACATAACGGTGCGCAAATTCCCCCTGCCTCTCCCGCGGCAGGGTTGCGGAATATTGGTCGGAAAACACACGGTTCATATCCCATTTTACATAGTTCATGCCTCTGACGGAAAAGATCGCGCGCATCCGCCCGATGATATATCCCCGTACCTCGCTGCGGGTCAAATCCAAAAACATCTGATGCCGTCCGAGCGACTGACCTCCTGCGCCGGGCACGAAGTGCTCCGCGCCCGCTCCCTCCATATCTCCGGCATGCGCGCTGCCCGCATACGCCGTATCTCCCGCATATGCGCCGCTCTCTGCGGCAGGCGCCACAACAGCCCAGTCCGGATGCGCACGGTATAGATCGCTGTCCTCATTGACCATTTCCGGCTCAACCCAGATTCCGAAATCCATCCCCATTGCATGAATCCGGTCCGCGATTCCCTGTAACCCGCCCGGCAGCTTCTTTTCATTCACCTGCCAGTCACCAAGCGAGCATGCGTCATTATCCCGCTTCCCGAACCATCCGTCATCCATCACGAACAGCTCAGCTCCGACGTCCTTCGCCGTCTTTGCAAGTTTACATAAATCTTTTTCCTTGAAATCGAAATACGCGCTCTCCCAACTGTTGATCAAAATCGGACGCGGTTTATGCTGCCAGACGCCCCGCACGATATGCTCTCGGATAAATGCATGCAGATTATGGCTCATGCCGCCGAACCCCTCGTACGAGTACGTCATTGCCGCCTCTGGCGCCTCAAAACACTCGTCCTTTGCAAGCGTCCATGAAAAGTCCGCCGGTTGAATGCCGCTGATAAAACGGCTCTTTTCATAGGCATTGACGTCCAGCGCCTCATAATGGCTGCCGCTGTACAGCAGATGGAAGCCGAACGCCTCCCCTGCATCCTCGTTGGTTTCCGGTCTGCTGAGCATCACAAAATTATTTGCCCTGCTGCTTGTGACTCCGGCTCTTGTTTGGTTTACATAAGTCCCATTTTCCACGACAGTATCGACACGTCCCATTTCCCGCGCCCATGCGCCGTGGAACGTCGTCATGCGCAGCCCCGCTCCCTGCATGTCAAGCTGCATGCTCATGAGCCTTCTCACGATCACCGGCTTTGCGAGATGACTGACGATTCTTGCGCTGCGCGTGATCACATCACAATCCGGATAGACACTGTAAGTCAGAAAAAGCTCCACCGGGTAATTGCGGTCGCGCATCGTGACCGTGAGCGTCTGCTCCGCGCCATAGGCGGTCGGCAGTCCCTGTAGACAAAGTCCGCCCTCCTCCACCCGCGCGCTTTCGTAAATAAAATCCGTCGTCCGGTTTCCGTCCGGATAGGTCAGCTCCACAAAGGGTTCCCGCAGGTCGCCCTTTCCCATACCGGACATCTCCAGCTTGACATTTTCCAGACAGAGCGCGGGATAGTCCGTCGCATACACGATCGCATTTCCCGGCTCAAACGCACGCTTTTCCCGAAATGCCTCCGCATTCGTCACCTCAATGCGTCTGCCGTAATAAAGGTGCTCCAACTGTCCGGACGGACATGCACAGAAGCAATACGTCGTATGCGCCGTATGCAGAATAAAACAATTTCCTTCCCGAATGATCATCACGTTTCCCCCACACTTTTATTCAGCTTTTGTCTCTTACGCCTGTTTCTTTTTCTCTTCCAGCTTTTTGGAAATTTCCTCAAGCTTATCATCGCTCAAGATATATTTCTTTTTAAATATCAACACGCCAATGAACAACACAACGATCGGCAGAAGCGTCATCGTCATACGCAGCCCGAGTACGGAGTTTTCCGCCACCTGCACTACTGCGTCTTCGTCCTTGCTGATATGGAATACAGTCAGGCAGACGGAGGCTACCATCGCCGCGATTCCCGAAGCAAGCTTTACCACAAAGGTCTGCATGGAAAAGATCACAGACTCATCACGGCGATTATTTTTTAACTCTCCGTAATCCACCGTATTCGCCAAAAATACCGTCGTCAGCACATTTAAGATACCGACTGCCGCAAAAATGAAGAACCCCGGAATCAGCAATACCCACACGTTCTGCAGCATATTGGTGAATGTGATGGAAAGCAGTACGGCATAGCCGACGATCGCGCTGACAAAGCAGATGTAGAAAATTTTCATCGTACTGAACGCTTTGCGAAGCAGCGGGAAAAACAGCATCATGGAAAGAATCTGCACACCGCCCCCGAATGTATTGAAGATCGTATAGGAAGCCTGCCACGACTCGCCGCCGACATCATATTTAAAAAAGTAGATCACAAGATTCGAGGTCGTATAAACCGCAATATTGACAAGCACGATCGTGATCACCGTCGCCATTGCCTGATCGTTCTGCACCAGCGCCTTGAACATGTCCTTTACGGATGCGGTCTGCATGTCGACCGTTGATTTTTCTTTGATCGCCACGCAGGTAATTACGATAAATATGATAAAAAGAGCGGCGACGATCAGCGCAAAATACTGAAAACCAAGACGTTCAATCTCTTGATCCAGCGCTCCCTCGCCTGCAAAGAATTTACCGATCGCCGCGACTGCCATCACGGTAACGATCGTGATCAGCGCAGAACCGACGCCCGCGCAGGAACGCGCTAATGCGGAAAGGTTCTCACGCTCCTTACCGCCCTCAGTAAACGCCGGGATCATCGACCAGTAAGGGATATCCATCATCGTATAGGTAACACCCCACAAAATATAGAACACAGCTGCATACGCGACAAGTCCGCTGCCGGCAAGCGTCGGCGGCGCAGCAAACATCAGATACAGAATAATCGCATTCGTGATCGTACCAACCAAAAGCCACGGACGGAATTTTCCGAACCGCGTCTTCGTTTTTGCGACCAGCACACCCATGATCGGATCGTTAAACGCATCAAACACACGTGCGACGAGCAGGATGATACCCATGATCCATGCGCTCACCCCCAAAATGTCCTGATAGTAATAAAGAATGTAGCTCGCGGAGAGCATATACACCATATCCTTGCCCACCGCGCCAAGCCCGTACGCCGCTTTTTCTCCAAAGCTTAATTTTTTATTCATGAGAATTTCCCCCCTGTTTTGTTTTCATGGCAAGTTCCACCGCTTTATATGCACCGTCATAGAGTCCGGCGGTCTTGTTTCTGCAGATGCAGTCACACATTTGATTCAAAAGTGTATCCTCCTGCAAAAACAGCTTTATCATCTGGATCGTATGCGGAATGTCGCTGCATTCAAGCGTGCCGTCCCCCATTTCCGCCGAATGGATGGCGCCCCAGCGCTCATGGCCGCCCACACGCTTGATGAAGAGCTTCGGCACCGGATAAAAGCTTAATTCGCTCGGCTTTGTCACAAGCACGTCGCAGCTTCTCATCAGAAGATTCGTGCAATACACGGCCTCAAAAATATTCGCATGGTAAAAGCCGTGAATGCCTTCCACGCTTCCGGTCAGCGCCTGCTCTGCAAACTGCTGCGTCTTTTCCCAGTCATCAAAATGCTCCGTTGAAAGCGCTCCCATTTCAGGAAGTTCTTTTTTTAATTCCTCCCACACATTGCGGTAATCTCCCACATTGACATAGAGCGCGGCTTTCTTTGCGCGGATCTTCGGGATCAGATACTTGATGATTGCGGAAAAGATCTCCTTCTGCGCGCCGGCTCCGCCGATCGTTAAAAGAAAACGCATCGGCTCCTTATTCTTTTTCCGGCTGATACGCGCTGCGCAGTCCTCCTCGATATGGCTCACCAGCTCGTGATCCACATAATGTCCGGTATAGACAAGCGAATCCTCCGGCATCGGGTTGCATACTTTTTTCTTATTCATTCCGTTTAAGATCCGATAGCCGAGATAGGACTGGTAGGTCTGGATCGTGTGCAGGCTTCCCTCCGATAAATGAAGCGCCATTGGCCAGTTGTCGGGAATCGCATTGACCACATGCTTCATTCCCGCGTGAATTGCCGCCTGTGCCGGCCATACATGGGTCGCAATGACCGGCATATCCTTCGGCACATTGCGGTAGACCGCCGCCATCAGCTCCGCGTTTTTCTGATCGGACGCGTTATAGGAAAGCTTTCGGAAGCCCTCGTAATTCATCGGCTCCCATACAAGCTTATTGAACAGTCTGCTCTTACCCGAAATCCGTGACCCCAGCGAATACAGGTCGTTCTGCGCGCTGATGCATTTCGTGCAGGTCGTCTGCCGGTAGCTGTTTAAGTCCATCCAATACGGCGTGTAGCCCATGGACTTTGCGGCGGACGCCATTGCCATGGAAATGCGGTAATGACCGAAACCCATGCGGATATTGCCGACGATCACGCCCTTTTCTAAGTCGAACGCATCTCCGCCGGCAACGGCCGTACTGTCCGCTTTTGCAGCGCCTGCTGCCGTCTTTCCCTCCGGCAGGCACACGTCGTAGACGCCGAGCAAATCCCCGATATGCTCGTTTTTACGGATTTCCACGGGATAATCCGTCTGCGAATCGTCCCCGAATTTTTTGATATATTTCTGTTTGGACTTCACCGCCTTTCTGTACACGCTGTTTTTCATTTCGTTTCCGAAGATCACTTTGGAACGTTCCATACTGCCCTTTCCCCCTTTTTATTTCATCCTAATCCTCCATGTTGCCAACAGCCCGCAAATTTGGGCATCAGCCCAAATTTGCCGATTGAAAAATCTTTGATTTTTCAATCTAAATTCTTCAAAAGATTTGCGCTCTGCGTAAATCCTTATTCTACACGAAATGCAATCCGTACGCTTTGGGCTTGCCGCGTGGTCAGCAGAAGCTCCGCTTCTCCGCATTCCCCCGTCGTTCTGACATAGGTTCCTCCCATGCCGCCGCGCAGGCTGATCACGTCCGGACCGACCAGCTCGATCGGTCCCGTGGTCTTAAGTGTTACGGGTTCCTGAAAATAGGGAAGCACATTTCCATATTCGTCCACAGCCCGAATCCTCACCGCCGCCACGTCATAGCTTACATTCTCCCGCAAGACCGTATGATCTGCATCCGTCCAAAGCGCCGCCCTGCGCATTGGCTTTTTGATCACGGTCTTTACCACCTTTCCGTCCTTTATCGCCTCAAAACGATAGGCCGTCGCCGTGCCGCCCCAATCGCCGATATATTTGTTGTAGAGCGCGACCGCCTCCTGCGGTTTCATATGATAGCGCAGCATCAGCCACAGCGCCGCGCGCTTCGCCGCCGACGGCATGTGGGAAAGCCCGTTTCGCGCGGTTAAATTTAGTGCTTTTTTGATGAGCTCCGCCTGCGCGGGTACAAAGGCTTCCTTCTTTGTAATCTGATCTCCGATGAAATCATCGAGCACGATCGGCCCGTGCGCCAAATGCCGGTATGCGGAATCCTTTTTTGTATATTCCTTGATAAAAATATCATTTTTATACATGCGAATGCTGTCCGCATTGCTGAAAAGATAAATGTCGCCGCGGTTGCAGCCCGGATGCTCGCCGATGTCCATGGTCGATCCGACCTCCAACACATCCTGTTCCTCGCCCTGAGACGCATATACGGCCGCCGCCAGCTTGGGATTGCGGTACATATCCATCAGTCCGTGATAACAGATCCGGTCTCCGCTCCCGAAATCCTGATGCGTATTATAATCAAACATGCACCATGCGAAGCAGCCCGCAATATCCTCGTTTGCCGCTGCCGCCTCCAACACGTTGGCGTGGCGGAGCGCATGCTCCTGCCGGTGCTCCTCACAGTCAAATGCTTTTGCCGGATACATATGCCCGTTGTATTCCGAAATGAGATAGGCTTTTTCGTTATCGGACGTGACGCGCTTCTTCGGCTCACAGCCGGGCGTCTCCCCGTCATGCAGAAAATCATTATAGGTATAGACGTCCTCAAACAGCGTGCTTTTTTTGTGTGCGCGCACGCCTCCGGTCGGTCTGGAATCATCCAGTTCATGCGCCGCGGCATTTGTCTTTTGATAAAAATCGTCGTCATCCTGCGACTCGTTGATCCGCACGCCCCAAAGAATGATGGATGGATGATTGCGGTTTTGCAGCACCATCTCGCGCGTGTTTTCCACCGCCTTTTCTTTCCACTGCTCATCTCCGATGTGCTGCCAGCCCGGTATTTCCGTAAATACCAGCAGACCGATCTCATCGCAGCAATCTAAAAAATATTGTGACTGCGGGTAATGGGAGGTGCGCACCGCATTACATGCCAGTTCCCCTTTGACCAGCTCTGCGTCCCGCCTCTGCATGGACTGCGGCATCGCATAGCCCACATAAGGAAAGGACTGATGCCGGTTCACGCCGCGCAGCTTGATCTTTTCGCCGTTTAAATAAAAGCCGTCTTTCAAAAAGCTGACACCACGCACGCCGAAGCGCGTTACATGGCGCTCCGCGCTGCCGGACAGATACGTCTCCATCACATAAAGAACGGGGTTATCCATATCCCAAAGGGAAAGTGCGGTCCGTGCAGGCGATACTTTATTCTGTGTATTTTGTGCAAGCGGGAGCACGTATTCTACGGTAAACTGCGCCCGATCCGTCTCGTGACACCACTCACCGAGCACCCTGCCATCCGTTGTCAGCAGTCTCTGGCAGACAACGTAACAAGCCGTATGGTTCGCACCGCGCAGCTCAGAAGGATTCTGATCTTCGCACATGCCCTTCTTTTGCATTACATCCAAGGTGATACTGCTGCGCACCGTCACCTGCTCGGCACCCTTTCGTGCGTCTAACGTGCGGACAAATACATCTTTGACATACGCTGTCTCCTGCACCGTAAGCCACACGTCGCGGTAAAGCCCTCCGTAAGTCATATAATCGATCACAAATCCGAAGGGCGGCTGATTTAAGCTCTCCCTGCTGTCCAACTCCACGACAAGCCGGTTTTCTCCCGGAGAGATCGCTTCCGTCACTTCCACGGTAAATGCCGTATATCCGTTTTCATGAACGGCGAGCTGCTTTCCGTTCACATAGACCACAGCGCAATGCGCCGCGCCCTCAAAGGTCAGAAAAATCCGTTTTCCGTCCCACTCCTTTTGTACCGTAAAGCTTCTACGATAGCCGCAGTGCTTTTGATAGCACGCCTCGTCAAAATAATCATACGGCGTTTCCGTAACCGTATGCGGCAGGCGCACCTGCTTTGCCGCTGCCTCAAACGAAAGAAATTCTCCGGTGAAGCTGTCCGTATATTCCCAATCATTGTTCAGATATTCCCTCATGCCGCTCCGCTCCTTTTCCCCGGATGCCTGCTTCTTGAACGTGCAGACGTCCTCTGATACGCTTCTCGAACTTGCTGACGGTCTTCTATGCGTTTCTCGATCATGCAGTCGCTCTTCTATGCGTTTCTCGATCATGCAGTCGCTCTTCTATGCGTTTCTCGATCATGCAGTCGCTCTTCTATGCGTTTCCCGATCGTGCAATCGCTCTTCTATGTGTTTCCCGATCGTCTCAGGCGGTCTACACTTCAATTCCGCGCATGATAATGTCCATCATTTCGTCAAGCGCCTGCGCATAGCTGACATTTTCCTCCGAAAGCACATCTCTTGAAAAAAACTGACTGATCGTTCCTTCTATCATTGCCTTTAAGACCGGTATGGAGATCCTTCGGATCTCTCCCGCCTCCATTCCCTCTCTCAGAAGCGCGATGGTCGGCTCCCAGTCGCTTTCCAGACGTTTTTGGATCTGTCTGTATACCTTCGGATACTTTTGCTCCATCAGGGCGATCTGCCTTACATTAAGGTTCTCATAACGCCCCGGAAGAACGATCATGATCTTCCGGATCTTCTCAACGATGGAAAGTGACGGGTTCTCCAACACTTTTCGCTCCTCCTCCTTGATCTTGGAAAAGGTATGCTCCACCATCTCGTCAAACAGGGTATCCTTATCCCGGAAAATCTCATACAATGTCTTTTTGCTCATGCCGACATGCTTTGCAATATCGTCCATCGTAAACTTTAATCCCTTGTCCTGAAATTCCTCCAGCACAGCATTCATGATCTCTTCTTTTGCTTCCTGCATTCTGTCTGCGTCCATATGATATTCCCGCTTTCTAATGCCATTTCTATATGATCCGGTTTCTTTGCCCTCTGGCACGATTCTCTTCGTATCTGTAGACCCTTTTCAGATACGTTATCCGTTTATCGGATTCTTATTCACCTTGCGTGGAAACCAAAAAACTATTTTAAGTTTTCTGGTTTCCTCTAGGATAGCAAATTTTTCCATTTTAATCTATTCATAAAACATACAAAAAAGGCAGTACGTTTTTGTGCGTACTGCCTAAATGCGATTCTTACAAAATCCTTTATTTCTTTTGGATCAATGCCCGCAGGTATTCATACATTTTTCCCGCCAAAATGTATATATATGTGTCAATCTTCTTCTCTCATATCCTGCTCATTTATCCATCGCTTCAAAACATATTGCCAATTCATTCCATCCTGCAGCACCCGAAGAATTGTCACTACCGATTGCCCGGCGTCCACAATATAAAATAAAAGATAGGTACGATACGGCTTAAAATAGATATCATATCCCCTGTAACGAATCCCTGTTGTATTATGGCCTATAGGATATGCCCTTAATCCATCAACTGCCATTTTCATTTTCTTTGTAAAATTCTCACCCAACTCACGATATTTGAAATTGTCCAAAATATATTTCTTCATTCCCCGAATATCGTCTCTGCTGCTATAGGTATATCTGACTTTATAACTCTTTTGCAATGTGTCACCTATTCCTAAATCGTGTCAATCTCATCCCACAATTCAGCATCTTCCAACACCCGTCCATGCTCCACATCATCTAATGCCTCGTCCAGCTTTAACAGCAAAGCATCCATGGCGTTTTCCATTGTGTATGAATTTTCTCCTGTTTTGACTGCTTCAGCTAATGGCATAAAATCATTCCTTTCTGCAAGCACATAATTTTGATTGATCTGTCCATTATTATATGTTGTCATCGCTGAATTTACAAGATTTTTTGCAACTTGTTATTTTATTTCTTTTGGATCAACGCCCGCAGGTATTCATACATTCTTCCCACACTCGCGATATGCATACGCTCCGAGGTTGTGTGGATATCCGTTAAATCCGGTCCAAACGATACGCAGTCCAAGCCGGGCAGCTTCGCCGAGAGCAGACCACACTCCAAGCCTGCATGAATGACCTCCACCTTCGGCTCTTTTCCGAACATCTCGCGGTACTGCGCGATCATGCTCTCGCGCAGCGGAGAATCACTGCGATATTCCCATGCCGGATAATCCCCGTGATAAGATACCGTCCCGCCTGCAAGCGCCGACAATGCCGTCACTTTTTCACGCAGCGCATCCTTTGCGGACGCCACGGAACTGCGGATCGAATGGTCTGTCTCAAGCCCGTTTTCTGTCAAACGGACAATCCCCATGTTTAAACTCGTCTCGACCAGGCCTTTGATATCCGTGCTCATTGCCTGTACACCGTCAGGCACACAAGCGAGGAAGCGTGCGGCTGTTTTTGTGGCGGCATCATCCAGCGCTGTCCATTCGTTATCGCCTTCGTCTCGCTCCGGCGCGCCGTTTTCTTCCCCGAACGTCAGGCTGACCTTCACTCCCGCGTCTCTGTTAGCAAATTCTTTTTGTAATATCCGTTCATATTCTTCTGCCGCGGATAAAAGTGTTTCCTTCTCTTTTACAGCAATAACAAGCTCTGCTGCTGCCTCTATGGGAATCGCGTTATCCTTTGTCCCGCCCGACAAAGAGACGATCGCATACGGCATCCTGCGGATCAGTTCAAGCAGAAACCGCCCCATCAGGCAGTTGGCGTTTCCCCGTTGTTTATGAATTTCCGCGCCGGAATGCCCGCCCTGTAATCCATGGATGTGCACACGCGCCAATATGCCCCTGCGGCGTTCTCTTTTGACCGGAATCACACTGTGTACGCGCACACCGCCCGCGCAGCCGACCGTGAGAATGCCCTCCTCCTCAGAGTCGATATTTAAAAGCCGCCTTCCTTTCAGCACGGAGAGATCGATCGCTGCCGCACCGTTCATACCGACCTCCTCATCCGTGGTGAACACAGCTTCCAGCCTCGGATGACAAAGCGTTTCATCTTCTAAGATCGCCAATGCATAGGCAAGTGCGATCCCGTCATCGCCGCCGAGACTCGTTCCTTTCGCATAAATGGTATCCCCTTCCACGGCAAGCGCAAGCGCATCGTGCTCTAACGACAGCGGACAGTCCGCATCTTTGACCGCCACCATGTCCATATGCCCCTGCATGATGATCGGCTCCTCCGTCTCATATCCTGCGGATGCCTCTTTAATGATGATGACATTATTTGCCGTATCCTGCACATAAAAAAGATCATGTTCTTTTGCAAAAGAAACCAAATAATCACTGACCGCCTTCTCATTTCCCGAACCGCGCGGGATACGGGTGAGTTCCTCGAAATAGTCAAATACGCGCTGCGGGTAAAGCCCTGTCAATACGCCCATATGCTGTCCTCCTTGTTTTTCAATAACAGATCATAACGCATGATACAATCATCTAGCGGCTGTGAATCCGTCTTCACAGCCGCCTGTCATCATCTTACGAACGATAGTCCCCATTAATCTTGACATAATCATAGGTTAAGTCGCAGCCCCATGCCGTTGCCCGTACATCGCCCTGATTCAGATTGACGTTGATGCAGATCTCGTCCTCCTCCAAGAGCTTTGCCGCCTCTTCCTCGGAAAACGGCAGAATCACGGCATTTCCGCGGCATACCGCGATCTTCCCTGCCGCGGATTCCACATCCACATCCATCCGGTTGATATCAAAATCCGCCTCGGCATAGCCAATCGCGCACAGAACGCGTCCCCAGTTCGCATCTTTTCCAAAAACCATGCATTTTATAAGCGGGGAACGGATCACGCTTTTCGCAACCGCGACCGCCATATCTGTCGTAGTCGCTCCCGCAACCGTACAGGTGATGAGCCTCGTCGCACCCTCTCCGTCCTTTGCAAGCATCCTTGTCAGATTCATCATAACAAGATACAGCGCCTGTTTGAAGCATGCGTACGCCTCATCCTCTTTGTCAATGACAGGATTGCCCGCTAAGCCGTTTGCCATGACGCATACCATATCGTTGGTCGAAGTATCCCCGTCAATGCTTAAGCAGTTATACGTCACTTTCACGATCTCATCTAAGGCTTTTTGAAGCATCGACTGTGAAACTGCCGCATCCGTCGTAATAAAATTCAGCGTCGTCGCCATATTCGGGTGGATCATGCCGCTGCCCTTTGCCATACCGCCGAGCCTGCATGGTACGCCGCCGATCTCAAATAAGACCGCTACTTCTTTTTTTACCGTATCGGTCGTCATAATCGCATTGACTGCCTGTAAATTTCCTTCACGGCTTAACTTCTTCGCAAGCTCCTCCACATGCGCCTCGATCGGCTCGATCGGCAGAATCTGACCGATCACACCGGTGGACGCCACAACGACTTCCTCCGGCTTGATACCGAGCGCCGCTGCCGCCAGCTCACACATCCGCTGTGCTTTTTCTTCTCCGTCCGCGTTGCAGGTATTGGCGTTTTTGCTGTTCGCGATGACCGCCTGCGCCATACCGCCCGTCTTTGCAAGATTTCTCTTTGTCACAACGATCGGCGCGCCCTTTACCTTATTCGTCGTATAGACCGCCGCCGTCACGCAGGGGCGCTCACTGTAGAGCAAACAGAGATCGTTTTTGTTTGGATCGCTGTTTAAGCCGCAGTGTAAGCCGCTTGCCGTAAAGCCGGATGCCGCGCATACGCCGCCCTCTATATAAGTATAACCTTCCACTTCTTTCATAACCTTATCTCCGTTCATCATACTGCCGCAAACGCCTGCTCCATATCCGCGATCAGATCGTCGATATGCTCCGTGCCGATGGAAAGGCGGATCGTGCTTTGATAAATATTCTGCTCAGCAAGCTCCTGCTCGGAAAGCTGCGCGTGCGTTGTTGTTGCCGGATGAATGACAAGACTCTTGACATCCGCCACATTCGCAAGCAGGGAGAATATTTTCAGATGATCGATAAAGCGGTGCGCTTCCTCCTTGCCGCCCTGAATATCAAACGTAAAGATGGACGCGCCGCCGTTCGGGAAATACCGCTCATACAACGCATGATCGGGATGATCCGAGATGGACGGATGATTGACACGCGCCACCTTAGGATGCTGTCTTAAATAGGTTACAATCTTCTTGGTATTCTCCGCATGACGCTCTAAGCGAAGCGACAGCGTCTCTACGCCCTGAAGCAATAAAAACGCGTTAAACGGAGAAATCGCCGCTCCCATGTCACGAAGCAGAATGGCACGAACATAGGTCACAAACGCCGCCTCGCCCGCTGCTTCCACAAAGGAAACGCCGTGATAGCTTTCGTTCGGCTCCGCGATTGCAGCGTACTTGCCGCTCGCGCGCCAGTTAAACTTACCGGAATCCACAATGATGCCGCCTAAAGACGTACCGTGTCCGCCGATAAATTTGGTTGCGGAATGTACGACAATGTCTGCGCCATGCTCGATCGGACGGATGAAGTACGGGGTACCAAACGTATTGTCGATCACAACGGGCAGTCCGTGTTTGTGCGCGATCCCGGCGATCGCATCCAGATCGGGAATATCGCTGTTCGGATTTCCAAGCGTCTCCAAATAGATCGCTTTCGTATTCTCCCTGATCGCCGCCTCGACCTCGCTTAAGTCATGCACATTCACAAAGGTCGTCTCTATGCCGTACTGAGGCAGCGTGTGGGCGAGCAGGTTATAGGAACCGCCATAGATCGTCTTCTGTGATACAATATGATCTCCCGCCTGCGCAAGTGCCTGTATCGTGTAGGTAACTGCCGCAGCTCCGCTCGCAAGCGCCAAAGCCGCCACGCCGCCCTCCAGCGCCGCGATCCTTTTTTCCAAAACCTCCTGCGTGGAGTTTGTCAGACGTCCGTAAATATTGCCCGCGTCCGCAAGTCCGAAACGCGCTTCCGCATGCGCAGAATCATGAAAAACATAAGAAGTGGTCTGATAAATCGGTACGGCTCTTGCGTCCGTCGCCGGATCCGGCTGCTCCTGCCCGACATGTAACTGCATTGTTTCAAATCTGTATTGTTCTTTCGCCATTTTAATCCTCCATGCTGCCAACAGCCCGCGAATTTGGGCATCAGCACAATATTTGCAAAGCGAACTTGTTCGCTTTTATATCCTCCTGTCAAGCAAAAAACGGCACAGCCGAACATTGCGACTAGCCGTTTCTATGCTTTCTTATTTATCATTATGCGATATTTGCCTTTGCAAGCTCAGCAAGTGTTGCAAAGCCCTCTGCATCATTGACTGCCAGCTCTGCAAGCATCTTGCGGTTCATGTCAACGCCAGCCTGCTTTAAGCCGAACATCATTTTGCTGTAAGAAATGCCGTTCATTCTTGCCGCTGCATTGATACGTGCGATCCACAGACGTCTGAACTGACGCTTTCTCTGCTTACGTCCTTCATAAGAAGTTGCCAGAGCTCTCATGACAGACTGCTTTGCAACGCGATACTGCTTGGAGCGCGCTCCTCTGTATCCCTTTGCAAGCTTTAATACTCTATTATGTTTTTTCTTGGCGTTCATGCCGCCCTTAATTCTTGCCATGTTCTTCTTCCTCCTTATGACTTATAAATACGGTAAAATCTTCTTCATATTCTTTACATTGGTAGAATCGGTCAAAGCAGGTTTTCTTAAGTTTCTCTTGGTTTTAGCAGATTTCTTAGTCAGAATATGCTGTTTGTAAGCCTTGCTTCTCTTTAATTTTCCGGTTCCGGTCAGCTTAAAACGTTTTGCAGCCGCTTTTTTGGTTTTCATTTTTGGCATGTTACTTTTCCTCCTATTTGTCTTACTCTATTTTAACCTTGCACGATAATCAGCGCTTTTCAGTTAAAAACATCGCCATGGAGCGGCCCTCTACCTTGGCAGGCTTATCTACGACCGCAATATCCGAAAGACTCTCTGCAAAGTCGTCCAAAATATGCTTGGTCGTGTTCATATGAGCCATCTCACGTCCGCGGAAACGCAGCGTTACCTTTACCTTATTGCCTTTTTCCAAAAACTTTCTCGCCGCGTTCACCTTTGTGTTTAAGTCATTCGTATCAATATTCGGAGACAGTCTGATCTCTTTGATCTCAACGATCTTCTGTTTCTTTCTGGCTTCCTTTTCCTTCCTCGCCAGTTCATAACGGTACTTTCCATAATCAACGATTTTACAAACAGGCGGCTTCGCCGTAGGCGCAATCTTTACAAGGTCAAGCTCCGCTTCTTCCGCAAGCTTAAGCGCCTCTCTCGACGGCATGATTCCAAGCTGCTCACCGTTTACCCCAATGACTCGTACTTCTTTGTCCCTAATCTGTTCGTTAATAAATAATTCGCTAATTGTTTTGTCCTCCATCATAAGAAACAGTTTTTTGTGCATTCCCGCCCATAAAAAAGGCGGATAGCATCGCTATCCACCGACATGCCTCTCCCATGCGCCATCAAGGTATACGCCTAAGCCGTCGCCGCCTCTGCCGCATAAAAAAGAAATCATGAACGCCTGTTAAGCATATTGCCACAGGGTGAGAGTGGATACTCTGCTTGCTGATATGTGAGCTGCCTCACACAATTAAATACTCTAGCATATCTGCCGGATACTGTCAAGCACCATTTTGAAGAAAAATACATCACATAAATGGTCCTTTTTTCTTTTTTTCCTCGTATAAAAGATCATCCGCCTGCTCCAACAATTCCTTTAACTGAAGTTCTCCGGTGATCCGCCGTTCCATGATGCCGAGAGAGGCCATGATCGGATAACACTTTCCTGCGCTTTCATTGACCTCATTTAAGTACGCCTTCATGCGCACCCGGATTTCCTCCGCCTCCTCATTCTTCTCAAGTACAAGCAGTCCCGCAAACTCGTCTCCGCCGATCCGCCCGACAACACCGCCACTTCCGAGCGCCGACTCCAAAGCCGCCGCACAGCTTTTTAAGGAAAAATCGCCTTCTTCATGTCCAAATCTGTCATTGATCTGTTTTAAGTAATTTAAGTCAGCATAAACCGCCGCCACACGTTTTCCGGCGAATTCTTTCCGCACAAGCATTTTTTCCGCCTTTGTGAAAAATCCCCTGCGATTACAGATCCCCGTCAGCTCATCTTTATTGGAAATATTGTCCAGCGCGAGATTTTCCTGCTCCAGTTTGCGCAGCATATCCTCTTTTTCCGCAAGCAGCCCCTCCTGCACGGAAAATAATTCCTTCACCTTAACTGCAATGCTGACCTGATAGCACAACGCCTCCAAATAATGCAGGTATTCATATGGCAGGTCGCACATCAAAACGCCGTACTGCTGTTCGCGCGAATAAATGTCGATCAAAATATAGGTTTTGCGCTCTTTCTGCAGATAGGGATTCTCATACATCCGCTCGAATTTCATGCGCTGGTCTACACGCGGCAGCTCCTTTACCTCATCACCGTTACGGTACGCGCGCAGATAAATCTCCTCCGGCTTTTTGAATCGTTTTCCCGGAAGATAGGTGCGCGGCGCTTTGAATAAGTACAAATAATAATCGTGAATGACGGACACATTGAACACATCAAGGATTTTGGTATAATCGCGCACGTTATCCGCGCCGAACATCAGCGTATCGCGATTGACAATGTTCAGGCTGTGGTTCATATCCAGCATCATTTTCAGTCTCTGACGATATTCCTCCAGATATTCCCGGTTAATATTGTCTAACTCCGTCTGACCGCTTGCGGATTCTCTTAAAATAAACTCTGTTTTAACGGTAAAATTTTTCGGGTGTATTGCCCCGCCCCGCGGTTGACCGCACAGCATCTGCTGCGCCTCCATGACCGCCCGGTGCCCAAGCAGCTCCGCATCCGCGCGCACGGTCGCAAGCTGCGGAGTCATGCGGACCGCCTCGTCAATATCGTCAAACCCCGTCACTAAAACGTCCTGTCCGATCACCCGATTCTGACGCTTCAAAACCTGATATGCAGCCTGTGCGACCGAATCATTGGCACAGACAAGCGCCTCGACATCCGAATTCTCAATCAGGAATGCTTCGACCGTATTCTCGCAGGCGGAGGAGTAATTCGTATAACAGATCAGCCGCTCATCAACTCCGATTCCCTCTTCCTCAAGCACCGTTTTATAAACTTCAAGCCGTTCGTTCGCGTCCATATTATCCCGGCTTCCCGCCAGCATTCCGATACGCGTTTTCTTTTTATCACGGATCAGATAACGCACCGCATCCGAAAGCCCTGCACGGTTATCATACACAATGGACGAATGTCCTTCCTTCGCCGATGCGAGCAGCATGAGCGGTATTCCTTTAAAGCGGGACAGCACCTCGTCACAGCGCTCCTTGCTGGAAAGATAACCGATGCTGCTTATGCAGATCAGCACCATGTCAAGGGTACCTGCATTCGCAAAATCAATCAGTGCATTGTATTGATATTCATAAGCCTGTTTTGTATCCGCAAGCTCGTCTTCCCTGTGATCTAAATATTTTGCAGGAAATATAAACAAATTCACATCCGCCATTTCCGCCGCGCGCATGGCGCCTTTACAGATTTTATTGGAAAAATCATCCTCCACATTTGCAACAACCAAACCGATATTCAGACGTCTTTCCCCATCCTGCTGTTTAGACTGTTCCCTGCTCATATCAGGTTCCCCCTTTGTGTTATCCGCTCTCCGTCCAAAACTGCCTCCGTAAGCCGATCTCCTAAGTAACTCAGCTTCAACGAGAAAAACGGGCTACGCTCCCGCAGCAGACGCAAAAAGATATGATCACCCTCCCAGATCGGAAGACGCTCCATCTCATCCTTTTTTACCCATACAAGCTCTCCCTCATCGCAGGGCCGGAGCGTCCCTTCGTAGGCAGACGCCGTGTACAGGTGCATGTATTCACAAATGGGCGGTACGGCATCCGCAGCGCCGTCTCGGGCACCGGTGTCGCCGTCTTGCGCATCGGTACCGTCAGGCGTAAAACAAAATGTCACAATGCCGCAAAACCGCCACTTTGTAAGCGTCAGTCCCGTCTCCTCGCAGACCTCGCGAAGCAGGCATTCTTCCGGACTTTCCCCCGCCTCAAAATGTCCGCCCACGCCGATCCATTTATCATGGTTGACATCATTCTTTTTCTTGATGCGGTGGAGCAGCAGATATTCATCTCCCCGCTCGATATAGCATAATGTTGTCAGATTGGATTTCATCATGATACCTCATCCTTAACCGTTTCATCCTTCCAGTGCTGCCCGAATGATATTCGCGCACCCTTCCCCGCCTAACCGGCCGCTGTCTAATACTATATCATAATGATTCCAATCATTCCACTTGTTTCCGGTATTCACAGAATAAAAGTTTTTTCTCTTCCTGTCATATTTCGCCACAACGCTGTCCGCCATTTTCTCGGGTATTCCGTATTCTTCTATGGCACGGCGTTTTCTGCTTTTTCTGTCCGCATGGATAAATACGGTCAATACGTCTTTGTCTTCTAATGCGCATGCCGCGCATCTTCCCACGAATATGGCCGCCCCCTGCATCGCGTACTCTTTGATCAGTTTTTGTTCTTCCATGAAAATCCGGTTCTCCCCTGACAGTAAATTTGCCGACTGATCCCCAATTTTACTGAAAGCATAAATCGAATAAAGAAAACTGTTGGTCGTGTTCTCCTCATACTGCTCAATATCCGAAACAGGAATCTTAAGCTTCTCGGAAACCCCCTTTAAGATTTCACTTCCATAACAGGGAATCCCGGTCTTTTCGGAAAGCAGCTGTCCGATTCCGGTTCCGCCGCTTCCATATTCGCGTTCAATCACCACATATCTATACTTCATAGATTACCTCCATACTGTTAAGCAAACTGCGCGTTATACAGATCCGCATAAAATCCATTCTTCTCCATCAGCTCCTCGTGATTTCCCTGTTCTATGATATCGCCGTCCTTCATAACGAGGATCAGGTCTGCATTGCGGATCGTACTGAGTCTGTGCGCAATGACGAAACTGGTCCTTCCCTCCATCAGATTATCCATTGCCTTTTGAATTCTATGCTCCGTTCTGGTATCTACCGAAGAGGTTGCCTCATCCAAAATAAGCACCGGATTATCCGCCAGAATCGCTCTGGCGATCGTAAGCAGCTGCCTTTGTCCTGCCGATACGTTCGTTGCATCTTCATTCAGTTCAAAGTCATATCCGCCCGGAAGCGTTCTGATAAA
Source organism: Lachnospiraceae bacterium (assembly GCA_014804755.1). Taxonomy (GTDB): domain Bacteria; phylum Bacillota; class Clostridia; order Lachnospirales; family Lachnospiraceae; genus DLAJ01. The sequence continues at coordinate 32,238 of JAAUZE010000031.1, forward strand.
ATGATCCGCATGGGCTGACTTCGCTGCCGCAATCACTTCCTCATCCGTGGCGTCCAGCCTTCCATATCGGATATTATCCATTACACTTCCCTTAAACAGCCATGTATCCTGAAGAACCATGCCAAACGCGTTCCGCAGTTCATTGCGGTTGTATTCTTTCAGATTATGTCCATCCAGTTCGATCGCGCCGCTGTTTACATCATAGAACCGCATCAGAAGCTTTACCATGGTAGTCTTTCCGGCTCCGGTCGGTCCGACAATCGCAATCTGCTGTCCCTGATGGACATGCGCATTAAAGTCTTTGATAATAATCTGGTCTTCATTGTATCCAAATTGCACATGCTTAAAGTCTACGATACCCCTTACCTGATCGATGGATACCGCATTCTGTGTCGTCTGGTCTTCCTCTTCTTCCTCCAAAAGCTCAAATACCCGCTCGGCCGCTGCAACCATGGACTGCATCATATTGGTAACCTGTGCCAGCTGCTGCATCGGCTGGGTGAAATTCTTTACATAAACAATGAATGCCTGAATATCTCCGATCTCAATCGCTCCCCTGATCGCCAGGAATGCGCCGGAAATGGCCACACCCACATATCCTAAATTCCCGACAAACTGCATGACGGGCATCATGAGCCCGGACAAAAACTGCGATTTCCATGCCGATTCAAAAAGAACATGATTGGTACGGTCAAACTCCTCGATCACATCTTTTTCTTTTCCAAAGGCTTTTACTACCAGATGCCCCGAGTAATTTTCCTCTACCTGACCGTTGATATGTCCCAGATATTCCTGCTGCTGCTTAAAATATTTCTGTGACTTCTTCATTACAAAGCTGATAAAAACCATACTCACCGGAAAAATCAAAAGTGTGATCAACGTCATGAGCGGGCTGATCGTCAGCATCATGACCACAACCCCGATCATGGTAGTTAAGGATGTGATCAACTGCGTTACGCTTTGATTGAAGCCGTTTCCAAACGTATCCACATCATTGGTGATGCGTGAAAGCACTTCTCCGTTCGTCCTGCTTTCAAAATACTTCATCGGCATACGGTTGATTTTTTCCGTAAGTTCTTTGCGGAGCTTGTAACAAAGCTTTTGGGTTATGGTAGACATCGTCAGTCCCTGGATCAGATTAAAGACACAGCTTACCACATAGAGACACAAAACCCAGATCAATATTTTCCCGATATAGGAAAAATCAATTCCTCCCGTTCCCGTAATCTTTCCCATCAGTCCTTCGGATAAGGAAGTTGTCGCCTTCCCTAATATTTTCGGGCTTGCAATATTAAATACGGCGCTTAAGCTCGCACAGATCATGACCGCGATCACGCCGATCTTATATCCGCCCAGATATTTGATGATCTTTTTAATGGTCCCCTTAAAATCCTTTGCTTTTGCGGTCGGGTTTCTTCTTCCCCGTCCTCCCATCATCGGTCCCGGCATTTAACATTCCTCCTTTCCCATGCTCGCAAGAAACTCCTTTTCCGAAAGCTGTGACTGTGCGATCAGCTTATATTCTTCACAGTCTGCCACGAGCTCCTTATGTGTTCCTTTTCCGATCATTTTACCGTCCTCTAACACAATGATCTGGTCCGCATTCAAGATGGTGCTGACGCGCTGCGCGACAATGATCACGGTCGCATCCTTGGTTTTTTCGGCAAGCGCTTTGCGAAGCGCGGTATCCGTCTTAAAGTCAAGTGCGGAGAAACTGTCGTCAAAAATGTAGATCTTCGGATGTCTTGCAATCGCTCTTGCGATCGACAATCGTTGCTTCTGACCGCCCGAGACATTGGTTCCGCCCTGCGCAATAGCGCTTTCATATTGATCTGCTTTTTCCTCAATAAATTCCGCTGCCTGCGCGATATGAGCCGCTTCTATAATGTCAGCTTCCGTGGCATTCGGTGCACCATAGGCAATGTTAGAATTGATATCTCCGGAAAACAGAATCGCCTTCTGCGGAACATATCCGATCTGCCCCCTTAACGCATCAAGCGATAAATCTTTGACATTCATTCCGCCGATTGAGATCTCCCCCTCCGTCACGTCAAAGAATCTCGGGATTAATTTCACCAACGTAGATTTACCGCATCCCGTGCTGCCGATGATCGCCGTCGTCTGTCCCGGTTTTGCGACAAAATCAATATCTGTCAGCACATCCTTCCCGCCATCCGGATATTTAAAGCTTACATGCTCAAACCGGACAGTCGCATCTGCAGGCGCTTCCGAAGATGCTCCATCCCTGTCAACAATGGTCGCCTCCGTATCAAGAACCTCCTGAATACGATTTGCCGCAACCCCGGCTCTCGGCAGCATGATCGATATCATGGTCAGCATCAAAAATCCCATAACGATCATCATTGCATAAGTAATAAACGCGGTCATGGCCCCGACCTCTAATACACCGGCGTCAATTTTATGCGCAGCGGTCCAAACGATCAAAATAGAGGTTCCATTCATGATCATCATCAGTGTCGGCATCATAAATGTCATGGTTCGATTCGTAAAAAGCATCACCTTTGTCAACCTGCTGTTTGCCTCGTCGAAACGTTCCTCTTCTTTTTTCTCCCTGCCGAATGCCCGTATTACGGGAATACCGGTCAATATTTCTCTTGCCACCAGATTGACTTTATCAACCAAAACCTGCATGATCTGAAACTTCGGCATCGCGATCACCATAAGAACGATGATCAGGCATAAGATCAGAGCGATCGCCAAAATAATGATCCAATTCATTCCCGAATTGTAATGGCGGATATTGATAATGCCGCCGATTGCCAAAATCGGTGCATAGAGCACCATCCGAAGCAGCATGACCGTCACCATTTGAATCTGCTGCACATCATTGGTGCTTCTGGTGATCAAAGACGCGGTCGAGAACTTATCCAGCTCTGCATTGGAAAATCCGATTACTTTCCGGAATACCTTGTTTCTCAGATCACGTCCGACGCCTGCAGCGGTCTTTGACGCAAGAAAACCGACCATGATGGCAGCCAAAGCCATGGCAAAGGCCATTCCCAGCATCTTCCCACCGATCTTCCACAGATAGTCCGTCTGCAGTTTTTCAAGATCAATCCCACAAAGCTCATACTGGTCTTTCGCAAAATATTTTGCCATGGAATTGATAATGGAATCTCCCAACGCCCCAAGCTGCTCCGCAAACACACCGCGGATATCCAGCATCAGCGTATCGCTTTCCATATCGATTCCCATATCGGTAAGTGTCTGCTGCACTTTTTTAAACTGCTCTATTTGCTCCGCACTCATCTGTGTCGGATCCATTGCCGACATATCCATTTGAGGGGCGCTGATGGATGTCATGTCTACACCTTCCAGCTCAGATTCCTGCTGCGACGTCATCATATACACGATCGCAATGACCTGCGCAAACTCCTCATCCAAACTGTCCCATTGCTCATCCTCCGCGGATGTCAGCCTGTAATATCCATTTTCTTCTTCATAAGTATAGGCGGCTTCCCAATCTTCTTTTTCCTGATCGGTCAGAAAGATTTCTACCTCCATAAACCCTTTTTCCGATAAGTACTCGGGAACCATATGCTCAATTCCCGAATTGGCAATCCCGACATCGATCAGCTCTGATGTGTAATCAGGCAGCGAGAGATCGCAATATGCCTGAACGATCAAAAGCACGAGTATCAGTATAACAAAATACCAATACTTTTTGAGATTTCGAAAAATATTTCTCATCTTTTTGATTCTCCTTCCTTTCTCATCATGACATTTGCGTTCGCCAGAATCTTTAATCCGATCTCCTTAAACCGGGCAAGCTCTTCTTCGGAAATCCCTTCAAAGATATCATCCCTGAATTTCCCAGTCACAAAACGGATTTCTTCCACGACCTCTTTTGACTGATCAGTCAGATCGAACAACACCATCCGGCGGTCCGTTTCATCCGATTTTGCCGACAAATATCCTTTTTGGCAAAGGGACTCCATCGCCCTTGAAATCTGTCCCTTGTTCATGTTCAGGCTGCGATAAATGTCCGTTGACGTGATCGAACCGGGTACCTTTGACATGTAAAACAGAATCTCCACCTCAATCTGCTTTAGTCCATATTTTTCGCAGACAGGGCTGCAACGATGTTCCATCAGCTTTTTGAACATCCTCCCCCGCAGCATAGTCTCCACCTTCTCATGCATCTTGTCACCCTCTTTCTGTTCGTTTGATCACTTTCACGCTAATAGCCATGCCTTTCCATAACCTGTATTGCGAGTAAACTACCATATTATGGTTGAACTGTCAATAAGTTTACTTGTAAACTTTTTATAAATAAACTTGTTATGGTCATGTTGAAATCAGGATTTTCTCCTGCTCCAATCGAATTGTATTGAATGCCGGGTATCCCTGTGATAATATATGGACATTAAATCATTCAACAAATTCTACTCAAAAGTTATGGAGATGTTTTATCATGGAAATCAAAACCAAAAGGCTCCTCATCAGAAAAATTGTTGCTGATGATTGGGTAAGCATAAAAAGAATATGGGATAACTTTGGCGTATCAGCGTATGCGAAATATGACGTACCTCATAAATCGGAAGAAGATGAAATCCGGTCACAAGTGGACAGATGGGAAAGTGCCAATAAAGGGACGGATCACTTGTTTTTTGCGGTATGTCTCGAGAACGAAATGATTGGTTACATTGATTTTCACAATACCGGCGACGGGTATGACAGCGGGTATTGTTTTCACTCGGATTATCATGGGAAAGGATATGCAAAAGAGAGTTATCAGGCGCTCATTGGCCTTTTGAAAGATATGGGGGTAAAAAAGCTTACGGCGGGAACCGCAATAAACAATATTCCCTCTATGAAATTATTGCAATCGCTGGGGTTTGAGCAGACCGGATTAGAAAGCGTATCGTTTTATAAAGATGCTTTTGGAAACGACATCTATTTTGATGGAGGTCTCTTTGAATTACATATACTGTAAATAGCGTAGGAAACGGTTAAAAGCAGCTTCATGACTCGTTTGCAGGTTACGAAAAAATATAGCTTTATTTTGTTATATTTGCATGAATTATATTGTTAATGCGCTCTTACCAAAACAGACAACCGGAAAAGTCAAAGCGCCAGCAGATGATTCCTCTATCTGTTGGCGCTTCATTTATCTTACCGTATCATTCGGGCTCGTGATCATTATCCCGTAATTTTATGCATCACAAATTCTGCAGTTCCAAATAATCTATAAGTTCCTCCGACTCTGTCCGATCGATCCCACTGCTTAACACAGCAACCGCCGACTCATAATCCCCCATCTGAACATAAAGATCTGCCAATGCAATATAGGCTTCTGGTTTTGCTGATTCCGACCCGATCGCAGTCTCATATGCCGCAATTGCCTGATCATATTGCAGTTCATTTGCATACTGCTGTGCTAAATCCATGTATTTAACATACTTTTTGATTCTCTTGACCGGCTGTTTTTCAAGATATTTATAAAAGCTTTCAATATGAGATTCCTGCTTTTCAAAATACCGGTCATATTGTTTTGCATCATTCGCAAATGCTGTATGTGCCGTAAAGTTAAATATCACTGCTGTTATCAATCCCCCACTCACAATTTTCATGAGACATCCTGATCGTCTTTTCATAGAACATCCTCCTGTCGTATGTTTTTATGAATACCACTATTCATTTCATTTGTTTTTATTTTTTGCTCTGATAAAAAATGTCTTTTTCTTATCATATTCGTGGTCAATTTTTAATATACTATAGTATTTTTATACAGTCAATCATTTTTTTATAATGGTATATAAATAATTGACACATCTATGAGGAAATTCCTATGACACTGAATGAAAACATTAAGCAGCTGCGGATGGCAAGAAACTTGTCACAAGTTGATTTAGCCAAAGCCCTAGGCGTCACGAAACAGAGCATATCTAATTGGGAAAACAATAATATCCAACCATCCATTGACATGCTCATTCATTTAGCAGAATATTTTTCTGTTTCAACGGATTATCTTTTAGGTTTGGATCAACGAAAGTATGTAGAAATCAGCGGCTTAACCGACCAGCAATTGGCTCATATTGCCGATATTATTAATGATATTCAAGGCAATTAAGCAACGCTTCCAACATCCTTTACCCATACAAAAGAGACCGAAACTAATATGATAATCCGTTTCGGTCTCTTTGCGTTATTGCACATTATTTTTTATAGGTCAATACGACTACCCGTAATTGTTCTTTGCTGATTACTCTCCGTTTTTAAACATGTTTTGTTATAAATTCACCGGAATTATGCCAATACCGGTTCTCCCATTTCTATGATCGCCTCTATCTGCTCCCTGCTCTTCTCAGCCACATCTGCGATTTGCTCTAATGTATAGCCCTTTTTATGCATGCTTAAAATCATCTTTGCTTCTCCGATGGCTTTTCCCTTTGCTTCTCCGATAGCCTCTCCACTTTCCCGAATTCCCTGACCCAGATTGCACATCTCGTTCACATCCTTTCTGATTTTATCGTTTACCGAAATATCGTATTCCGTTTCTATGATTCTCAATTTCTCATTAACCGGTAAATCCTTAGACAGCAAAGCGCTCAACAGGCGGTGCAGTTCATACTCCTCATCATGCTCTGGAAGTTCATCTGCTATCCCTATCATAACCATATTCAACAGATCAAGACCGCCTTTCCACGGATAGGATCCCAACAGATCATCCTTCGTCAAATGCACATAAGACATGCTGTTTTCATCCATGTTCATACAGATCCAGATCGAATACACACGCCGTATGTCATTATAATTCGTCCCGACAAAATCCCTTTCTTTCTGTGAAGAGATCAGGCGGCACACATAAAAGACTGCCCTGTTCAGGAGATGGTAGCGTGTTGGTTCATCTTTCTGTGCTTCCAGATTAATGATGACCTTGGAAATCCCATCCATCATTCGCACATAAAAAATAATGTCAAACCGGATAAGCCCCTCATTGATCTCGGCGTTTTCTGTATTCAGCCCGACAATCCGCTGTCCGTCTTTTCTGCTTTCTGTCAATGCTTTCACACCTGCGGATGATCTGCCACTTGCATTCGTCCGTCCCGGTTCCACCAAAACGGCACTGACCAATGGTTCACTCTCGATATACGGAGCAATATCCTTTGGATTCATTCCCAAAAATTCATCAACGGTCTTTGCCAAAATATGCGCCAGTATGATCTTATTTCCCAACAGGCGTTTTACCTTTTCGTCATATTGAACTTCCGCATCCGCCGCATTTACCGCACTTTTTATCTCGGTGTCTATCAACATACTGCTGTTATCCTCTTTTGCAGCTCCTACGAGGATTTCACGCACATTCCATATAAAGTACATTCACTCAAAACAATTATAATCCGAAGCACATGACGAATCAACTGAAACTCGTTCGTGAATCTCAACAGAAATATGCCCGTATTTTGTCACATCTGCACAGCTTTTTTACGCTTCCACAGCGCCAAGAATGCCTCCCTGCACCTCAATCGGATTTCCCTGCTCTTGTTGCTTATTCCATGTCATTTTCCTTTTTCCAATGCAGCCAATGGATTCCGTCTTCATAGCCGATTCTTCTATAAAAATCATTTCCGCCGCCGGTCATATACTCCGCGCCCAATCCTTTCAACCGCCTGTAATGTTGGGTAAGCGCAGCCGCTGCCAGTCCCTTATTCCGATACTCCGGTACCGTACATAAAGGTTCCATATAGGCAAGCCGATTCTCCGGAACCCACCACATTCCCGAAAAGCATACATAATCCTCCGCCTTATTCGCGATGATCACATTATATTCATAGGTTGCGTGCGGCGGCGGCGCAATCGTGGAACTCAAGACGCCCTGATACGCTTTATGGGGATTCCAGGATGCTCCCGGATTCGGAATATCCCAGTTTTCAAACGGTCCGAGTTCCTCCGAATTGAAGCCGTTCCAAGTACATCTTGCAAGCTTTAGCGGATCAGCCGAGAGCGGATCAACAAAATGAAACCCTTTCGGAAGATCATAGTTTAATTCCGATCTTTTAAAATCAAACAACAGATCTACGTTCTCATAGGCCACCTTGTAGCCCTGTTTTTCTGCCGCCTGTATCAATGCTTTCTGCCCCGAGAAAATCACCAGCTCCCTTTTCCCTCCGATCTCAGGAAAATGACTCTCCGCATATGCAATCATCTCATCCGCTAATTCTTCATAGCCGGGACGCAAATTAAAAAAGACACTCGTGACAGACGATTCCGTAAATACAAACGCCGCCACCTGATCTCCATCCATCCAGAATCTGCTTAAATGAAGATACTCTTTATTCATCCATGTGGATGTGATCGCATACTCAAAAAATGGCGCCGCCACACCATTGGCAAAGTATGGTTTGTAAATATCCGTCATAAAATCCCATACAGGATTGATGTCCGTTAATATTTGAAATTGCTTTGTTGTGATATTTTTCATACGAACCCCCATGCCGCTCTTAGCGGCACAAATCTTTCACAGGAAGAATGCCCGTACTTTTGGCATTCTTCGGTGTGAGAAAGGTTCTGCTTTGCAGAACCGCAGAAAATCTTCGCGAAACGGCCATTGCCGTGAGCGTTAGATTTTCTTCTCACACTACCTCAGTGATGCCATATATAAATGATAATACGCTCCTTTTTTTGCGATCAGCTCCGAAGCGCTTCCCTCCTCAATGATGCGTCCGTCGTCAATAACAAAAATGCGGTCCGCTTTTTTGATCGTCGATAGACGGTGCGCGATCACAAAGCTGGTCCTTCCCGAAAGAAGATGTTCGATACCCTGCTGAACCAGCACCTCTGTCTGCGTATCGATGCTTGAGGTTGCCTCGTCAAGAATGAGAATCTTCGGCATGGACACCATCGTGCGCGCGAACGCAAGTAACTGGCGCTGCCCGATGGAAAGCCCGCCGCCGCGCTCGGACAGCTCGGTATCATAGCCCTTCGGCAGACGCGTGATAAATTCATGCGCATTGACCGCCTTTGCCGCCGCCTCGATCTCCTCGTCCGTCGCATCCAGCTTTCCGTAACGGATATTCTCTTTGATCGTTCCCGAAAACAAGAACTGATCCTGCGTCATGATACCCATCTGTTTACGCAGACTTTCAATCGACACGGTTTTCACATCCTGCCCGTCAATGCGGACAATACCGTCCTGCACATCATAAAAACGGCTGATGAGATTGACGATGGTCGTCTTTCCCGCTCCGGTCGCCCCCACAAGCGCGATCGTTTCACCCGGCTTTATGTGGAAGCTCACATCATCCAGCACCTTGTGCTCTCCGTCATAAGAAAAAGAAACATGTTCAAAATCGACCGTTCCACAGATCTCTCCGATCTCATGCACACCCTCTGCGTCCGTAATCTCCGGCTCGGTATCCAGCACCTCAAAAATACGCTCCGCACCCGCAATGTTCGTCACGATCTGATTGTAAAAGCTGCTTAAGTTGTTGATCGGCTGCCAAAACATATTGATATACGTGCTAAACGCCAAAAACGTACCGAGCGACACCTTATCCACACCCAAGATTACGATTCCCGTAAAATACAGGCAGATACAGCCGAGTCCCCATGTAAAATCAATGACCGAGCCGAACGCGTCGCTGATGCGCACCGCGCTCTTGAACGAATTCCGATGCTCCGTGACAAGTCCGTCAAATGTCCTGCCCGTCTCCTCCTCCGCCGTAAAGCTCTGGATCACGCGCATTCCCGACATATCCTCATGGATGAATGCGTTTAAGTTCGAGGACTTTTTGCGGAAGGTCTGCCAGCGCGGATGCGCTTTTAACTCGATCAGCACCGTTCCGACCGCCATAAACGGCGTGCTGAGCAGCGACGCCGCCGCAAGCAGCGGATTCTTTACAAACATGATCACGACGACTGCAATGACCGTTAAAAAATCAGGAATCAGCGTTGTCACACAGTTGTTCAGTACGTCCTTGAGAGAATTAATATCTCCGATGATCCTGCTCAATATTTTTCCCGTCGGACGGGAATCAAAAAACTTAAAATCCAAGGTCTGGATGTGTGTATATAACTCCTGACGGATCGTCAGCAGAATCTTGTTACACACCTTTGCCATCACATACATCCGCAGCTTGACTGCAAAAACAACCAAAAGGTTGACCGCTAAAGCCACAGCCATCAATTTCACAAGCCCCCGATAATCATTTCCGCCGATATACGTGTCAACGGCCGTTTCCATGATAAGCGGATTGATCAGCGAAACTGCCACGCAATAGCCCATTAACAGCAGCACGCCGATGATCTGCATTTTATATTGAAATAAATAACGAAACAGGCGCTTCAGCGTCTCACGCTTGCTTTTTTCCACGCTCTGTTCGTCACTTTTATAAGAATTGACCGCCATGCTTACGCCCCCTCTCCCTCATGCTGCACGCAGTAGGTCTCATAATACAGCCCGCGCTTACGAAGCAGCTCCTCATGCGTACCGCGTTCCGCGATCGCTCCATCCTTCATCACAAGGATCATATCCGCCTCGCGCACGGCACTGATCCGGTGCGCAATGATCAGCTTCGTCGTATTGGGAAGCTGCAGCAGCGTCTGCTCGATCGCGCGCTCCGTCTCAGTATCCAATGCGGACGTGGAATCATCCAAAACAAGGATCGGTTCTTTTTTTGCCAGCGCACGCGCGATACTGATGCGCTGCTTTTGCCCGCCTGATAAGCCGACGCCGCGCTCGCCGATGACCGTCTCATACTGCTCATCCAGGCGCTCGATAAAGCTGCCCGCCTGCGCATCGTGCGACGCCTTTCGTATCGTCTCATCATCCGTCACATCATGCTTTCCGAGCCGCACGTTCTCACTGATCGTATCCGAAAAAAGGAAGACGTCCTGCATCACGATCGAAATATTGCTGCGGAGCTGCTTTAACGTTAAATCCTTTACATCCACACCGTCCACACGCACGCTTCCGCCCGTCGCGTCATAGAGCCGCTGAAGCAGATACACGATAGAACTCTTTCCCGCTCCGGTCGCGCCCATGATGCCGATCGTCTGCCCCGGTTCCACCGTAAACGTAATATCCTTCAAAATCTCATATCCATCCGCCTTATGGAATGATACATGGTCAAATTCAATCTTTCCGCGGACCTCATCAAGGAAGACGGGCTGCTCCCTCTCCACGATGACCGGCTTCTGCTCGCTGAGCTTACGCAGTTTGCGGTTTGACGCAAATGCGGAAGAGATGCTGTTCGTCAGCCAGCCGAGCATTTCCATCGGCCATACGATATTGTTGGAATACTGCACGAACGCGCTCAATTCTCCGAGCGAAAATCCGGAATGAATCACCTCGTAACCACCCAGCAGCACCGTAACCAGCGGCAGCACCTTCGCGATCACGCTGAAATACGGATAATAACGCACAAACACCTTCGACTGCTTCATATTCAGCTCATAGTAACGATGATTATGCTTCAAAAATTTCTCGATCTCATGCTTTTCCCGCGCAAACGCCTTGACAGTGCGCACGCCCGCAAGATTTTCCTCCGCAACGGTATTCAGCGCCGCATTTTCCTCGCTGATCTCCTCATAAACCGTATCCAGCTTTCTCTCCATCACGATCGCGATGCATCCGCATGTGATCATCGCCAGTGTCGGAACAATCGCCAATCTCCAGCTCAGACGATACATACAAAAAAGCACGATACAGGTATGCAGGGCAACCTCCGTAAGAAGCATACCGACATAGGATGCGCCGTCCCATATGCGGTCTACGTCGTCTTTGACACGCGCCATCAGCTCGCCTGTTCCCGTGCGGTCAAAGAACTCCGCACTTAAGCTCTGCACATGGGAAAACACATCGCGCCTGACCTCCAACGCCACTTTCGATCCGGTCAGATCGCATACATATTCTTTGACATATTGAAACACACACCGTCCGATGCCAATGCCCAAAAAAGCCAGAAGCAGGATGTTCAGTTTCTCCATATTGCCGCCGACGATCACGTCGTCCACAATGCTCTTTGTGACAAGCGGCGCAAGCAGATCTAAGACAACCGCCGCTGTAAGCGATAAAATCGCGATGAGATATGGCCATTTGTATTTCCATAAATAAGTTCTTAATTTCTGCATAGCCAATGCTGCTCCTTTTCGGTTTCTTCCGGTACTACGAAATTTCCTATAAGTTAAAAAAGACTTTGGCAATCCACGATCACCAAAGTCCTCATTCCGATCCACACCCATGCGCAGACGCGCATGAAATAGGAAATGATATAAAATACTTTCATCATTTCACGTGCGCCGCATGTCTGACCAAATCGTTTCGGCGGAGATAATCCTGTTTCTGCCTGTATTGATCACATTGCTAAAATCTGATAAAGCATGAAGATTTCCTGTTATATTCTGAAACATAAGACTACCTCCTTTCTATCCGTGCAGTCATACCCGATTGTATGACTGTTATCCGCGCTCTAAAACAGATACAACCCCTATTCTAATGAAATTTATCCGTTTGTCAATCGCTTTTTTGAAATTCAACAAACGGTTGCTTTGCCTCAACCGTCAGTTGATACCGTTCGATATCGATCAACATCCGAATAATTCTGCCGCTTTCTTCATTCTTTCTGCGATCGGCACACCGAACGGACATCTTGCTTCACACGCATGGCAGGAAACGCATTCTGACGCTCTGTGTTCCAAAAGCTCATAATGGGACTTCACTGTCGCAGGTACTTCCGGCTGCATCGCTGCAAGATCATAATATTTATTGATCATCGCAATATCCAGCTTGGATACGCATGGCTTACAATGTCCGCAATAAGTACATTCGCCCCGATACGAATGGAAGGGTGCGTTTGCGATCACGGACGCATAGTCTTTGTCCTCTTCAGAAGCATGCTCATATGCAACTGCATCATCCACCTGCTCTTTGGTATCATAACCACACAGAATAGAGCTTACAGCCGGGCGTGTCAGTGCATAATGAATACACTGTACCGGAGTCAGGCTCACGCCAAAGGGAGAACGCTTTTCATCAAAAAGCCTGCCGCCTGCAAAGCCTTTCATAACGGTGATCCCTACATCATATTGCTCGCATAGCCTGTACAATTCGGCTCTATCCGAATCAATTCCTGTCAGGTCCGGATCATACTTTTCTGCGAGCATCGCATCAAGATCATAACTGGAAGGCAGCATATCAAACGCCGGATTAATACTGAAAAGAATCATTTCTACAAGTCCGGACTCCACTGCTAATTTCGCGGTCTGCGGATTGTGGGAGCTCATTCCGATATGCCTGATCTTACCTGTTTCCTTTAACTCTTTCACATAATCAATAAATTCAGACTCCATAATGTGATTCCAGTCCTCAAGAGAATCCACGAAGTGAATCATTCCAAGATCAATATAATCCGTCCTTAACCTGACTAAAAGATCCTCAAAGGCCGGTTTCACATGCTGCATATCTCTGGTACGAACATACTGCCCATTTTGCCATGTAGACCCAATATGCCCCTGAACATACCACTGCTCTCTGTTTTCACAGATTGCTTTTCCGATAATATCTCTGGATTTCGGATCAGGCATCCAACAGTCGATCACATTAATTCCTTTTTCACCTGCATATCTGATCACTTCCACGGACTCATCTTCCGGATGCCGCTCTAACCATTCCCCGCCAAAACCGATTTCACTTACCATCAAATTTGTCTTTCCAAGACGCCGTTTTTTCATTTTCTCTTTTCTCCTCCATGGAATGCAATATTCATCAATTCAATAATAATGCCAATGAGTTATCGTTTTTGAACGAAATGATTCTTACATGCCTTCAGCCGCGGTTTCCGGGCGTCCAAAACGGTACCCGCTGCCAACGGTCCGCATCCCGTTCATACTCGCTGTTGATCCAGTCCGCCGCCATATCGATGCCGTCCTCCGCAAACGGAAAATCCTTGTGATATTCCGTCCCCGCATCATGCTTCCCATACGAAAAAGGACCTTCCCAGACGATTGCCCGCAGCACGGTCTTCTGCTCATCCTCACCGACCGGCTCTCCTTTTTTTTCCCGCTCGGCACGCTCCTCGTCCGTATAGGGCACTGCCGTCTTCCCAATCCGATACCGCAAGCCCGACAGACTCCCATAATAATCCGTTTTCTTAAAAAAATTCAGCGGCATAAAGCTGTTTTTATCTATCATTGTTGCGCATTACATCCTTTCCGGCGCAGAAAAACCTAAAAGTTCAATGCAGACCTCCAAAATATCCTTTGTCAGCATAAGCAGCGCAATCCAGCCCGCCTGCGTATCGGCATCCGCCTCCGTAAGAATTTTCGTCTCATGATAAAAACGGTTAAACGCATTAGACAGGTCATAGATATAGGCACAGACCCTGTGCGGCGCCAGTTCTTCAACCGCCCCTGCGATCATCGCCGGAAAACCGGTGATTGCAAGCATCAGTGCTTTTTCGGATGCGCTCTTCGCCTCGCCGAGCTTTACCCCATCCGGCTGCTTTCCGCTCTCCGCATACTTTGTCAGAATCGATTTAATGCGCACAATGGTATAAAGAATATACGGTCCGGTGTCGCCCTCAAAGGAAGTAAAGCGGTCCACATCAAAAATATAATCCTTTGCCGCCTGATTCGAAAGATCTCCGTACTTGATCGCCGAGAGTCCGACAATGTCCGCCGTGGCGCGCGCCTCCTCCTCGGACTCTGCGTGCCCCTCCATAATCTTCTTGAACATTTCCTCTTTGATCTCGCGGATCAGATATTCGAGACGCATCACGCCGCCCGCGCGGGTCTTAAACGGTTTTCCGTCCTTGCCGTTCACGGTTCCGAAGCTGATATGCACAAGCCCGGTCTCCGGCTTTACGAGTCCCGTCTTTCTTGCACAGCGGAATACCTGTTCAAAATACAGATCCTGCCGCTTGTCCGTCAGATAAATGATCATATCGGGGTGGTAGTTTTCCATGCGGTCCTTGATCGTCGCAAGGTCGGTTGTGTTATAAAGCGCGGAACCGTCCGATTTTAAGAGTATGCAGGGAGGAACCTCCTTCGTGTCGCTCTCCTCCTTCACATCTACGACAAGCGCACCGTCGCTCATATAGGCGTAGCCGCCCTTCTTCATTTCCTCAACCATCACGGGAATCAGCTCATGCACATCGGATTCACCCTTCCACAGATCAAAGGATACATCCAGATCGTCATAATTCTTTTTTAAGTCGGCTACGGATACCTCCATAATGTGCTTCCACAGGGCGCGATAGCCGCGCACGCCGCTCTGCAGCTTATGGGTTGCTTCCATTGCCTTATCCTTATAATCCGCATCCTCTTTGGACTTTTTGCTTGCCGTCGGATAAATCTCCTCCAGCTCTGAGATCGTAAACGGCGCCTCCGCCGGATAGTCACCCGCGTATTGCTCATCGAAATAAGGAAGCTCCGGTTTTCTTAAAGACAGCTCATAAATGATGAGTCCCATCTGTAGTCCCCAGTCTCCCATATGAATATCGCCGATCACTTCATGTCCCGCATAACGGCAGATCCGCTTGATGCTCTCACCGATGATCGCCGAGCGCAGATGCCCGACATGCAGCGGCTTTGCCACATTCGGTCCGCCATAATCAATAACGATCTTTTTTGCGCCGCCCGCCCGCTCATATCCGAATTTCGGCGCGGTGCGCATCTCATTTAAGTATTCTTTCACATAGGATTCCGAAAGCTTCAGGTTCAGAAAGCCCGGCGCTGCCGCATCGACCTTAGTAAATACGGACTGCTCCTTCAGTTTTTCAGCGACCTCGCCCGCAATGATCATCGGCGCTTTATGATATTGCTTTGCACCCGCCATCGCGCCGTTACATTGGAATTCGCATAAGTCAGGACGATTCGAGATCGTCACACGCCCAAGCGCTGGCGCATATCCCGCCGCCTCAAATGCCTTCCCCACTTCCTCTGATAATAAGTCTAATAATTGTTTCATAATCTCGTTTCCTTCCGTTCCGTTTTCTGTCGTTCCCGCTCCGTCTTAGAATATACACAGCCGCAATAATCCTGCCGGTAAAGCTGAAACTGCGCCGACAGCTCAATTGAACGCTTGTAGCCGTTCTTTTTTTTGAAATCGGAAAACAGATAAGGCACGCCGTATTCTCCGGCGAGCCTTCCGCCAATCTCGTTTAACGCAGCTGCATTTTTCAGCGGGCTGATGGAAAGCGTCGTCGTAAAAAAATCAAATCCGCCCGCCGCCGCCGTCTTTGCCGTTTCCTTTAGCCGCAGCTCATAACAGCGCAGGCAGCGTTCGCCGCCTTCCCGGCACTGCTCGTACCCCTTCGCCATTTCATAAAAATCCTGCGGGCAGTAACGTCCCTCCAGTATTTCTATGCGCTGTGCATTTTGGGTCGAATGCATTCCCTCAAAGCAGCCGCCCGCCACCTGCCCGTTGTATGCCGCGATCAGACGTTTTTCCTCCGCAACACGTTTTTCATATTCCGCCTGTTCTGTGATATTGGGATTAAAAAAGAACACCGTAATCCGAAAATACTCCCGCAGATATTCTAAGCAATAGCTGCTGCACGGTGCGCAGCAGCTATGCAGCAGCAGGGAACACTCCCCTGCAGGTATGGTTTGCAGCGTCCGGTCAAGCTCTTTTTGGAAATTCATTCTTATTATGACGCCCCTTTTGCAATCTGTCCGATCTCGCAATAGCTCTGAATATATTTCTCCGCCGGTACAGGCTTCGCATAATAATAGCCCTGTACACGCTTGCATCCGATACTTCGAAGCAGGTCTACCTGCTGTTCATTTTCCACGCCCTCACAGATGACTTCCATGCCGAGTCCGTCCGCCATCTCAATGATCTTATGCAGGATGAGCGTACTCGAATCGGAGGTGACCGCCTCGCTGAAAAATTCCCTGTCGATCTTTAACACATCAAACGGCATGTCTTTTAAGGTGTTCAAAGAAGAATATCCCGAACCGAAATCATCCATGGACAGCTTGATGCCTTCTTTTTTCATTGCTTTCAAAACTGAGACCATCCGGTCGCGGTCGTCAAACAACGCCGTCTCCGTTACTTCCAGTTCAATATATTCCTTTGGAATCTGACAGGAATCCAGCAACGTTCTGACCCTGTTGATATAATCCGGACTATGCAGAAGTACTCTCGACTGATTTACGGAGACCGGATAGATCACACCGCCCGCATCCAGCACGGAACGCAATTTTTTGCAGACATTCTCCAACATATAAAAATCAAGCTCGCCGATAAATCCGTTTTTCTCAAACACCGGAATGAACTCGTCCGGGAATACCATATTTCCTTCCGGACGGATCCAGCGCACAAGCGCCTCCGCACCGGCGACATGATTATTGACAATATCCCATTTTGCCTGAAGATATACCTGAAACTCCCCGTTATCGAGCGCCTGCCGCATCTCGGATTCGATCTTGTTGACCTTGCTCATGTTGCGCATAATGGCATCCGTATAATAAGCCACGCTCTCTACTTCATTTCCGTTCAGGGAACGTCTTGCCGCATTTGCGCGGTCGATCATGACATCAATGTCCCGATCCTGCTTGCGGAGCTGATAGATTCCGTATTTCATGCGGATCGGATAAGTAATGCCGTTTGCTACCGCATGCTCATTGACCTGCTTCATGTACTGCTCGCGCCGCTCGTTGACATCATTATCATTTACGGTCAGCGTCACAAACTGGTCGGAATCCATCCGCACACACAGTTCCTTGGAGGAATATACCTTTTTGTAAATATCCACGCATGCCTTCAGGATATCGTCTGCACGCAGATGCCCGTACGCCTCGTTTAAGTAGCGGAAATTGGAGATATCAAAGCGTTGGACAATATAAGGTGTTTCCTCATGATTCTGCAAAATATTCACTGCTTCTTTATGGAAATAATTGATGTTTTTCCAATTCGTTACATCGTCCGAATAGGCGATCGCTTCCATTTTTGCCGTCACGCTGCGGACATAGTGCCATATGAAAAAGACTGCGACGACACTCAGCAAAAACAGCAGACCAAGCAACAGGATCATTTTGCGTATATAACGATAAATGAACATGCTCTGCACAGTCATATCCGTCACAGTGGCAATGGAATAGCCTTCCATCTCATCCAGCCGGCGAAGCATGATCAGACAGGCATGGGACTTCTCACCTTTCACCTCAAGCGACTGCATCGGTTCATTTTTCGCCGCATGGCGCATCTGCTGAACCTGACTCTTGGAATTCCTGTTGCCTTCGGTCAGGTCATACATCTGCATATAGAAATTGTTGGATGCCACCTGCGCAATATCCAGCTCATCATACGCACTATAGGACAGGATCTTTCCCTCATTCTCGATGATCCAGCAGGCGCTCTGGGTATGCAGCTCCTCAAAGATACTTCCGCTTGTCATTCGGCTACAATCATAAATTGCCGCAAGCGTCCCCTCCTGTCCGTTTTCTTTCGTAATATGCATGGGAAATAAAAGGAATATGTCTCCTTCCTCCCGCACATTTTCTATACTATGCACTTTTCCCGATTCCGCCTCTTGTATCTCCTCAATCCGCTGCGTCAAAGCATCCGTGTCTTCTCCGGCACTGTCCGCATACATTCTGCTGCCTGAGATGTAGACAACCGTTTCAAACTCACCCGTCCGTTTTGCAAAGTCCAGGATCGTTCTGTATGCCGCGGCATTATCTTCGGAAATCGTTGCCAGATTCCGCCCGGTCTCCGCAAGCAGCCGCTCCAGATCCCCGATCTTTTCATCGACAAGCTGTCCGGCTCTCTCTATCATGGCGGGCTGCCGTTCCCTCACATTCCCCTGATAGGAACGATAGGTCGTGACCAAAAAGATCACGCTGACAACCGCACACAGGACATATGCCACCGCGGAACGGATCAGGATGTGATACAAGTCGCTGTTAGTGATTTTTAATGATCTCATCCGCTATTCTGTTTTCTCCCTATTCCCCATCGTCACTTTTTTGCAATCCCCGCAATATCAATGAGGGTCATTTCCGTATTTTCGGCATTCTCCAGACTTGTCACAAGCGCGCGCGCCGTATCAAGCGATGTTAAGCAGTTGACTCCCGTCTCGATCGCCGTTCTCCGGATCAGGAATCCGTCCCTTGACTTGTCCCTGCCCTGCGTCGGCGTGTCGATGACAAGATCGATCCGATGACCGAGGATCAGATCCATGACTGTCGGCGATTCCTGCTGGATCTTGTTGACCTTTCGCGCCTTGACACCCGCATCGTTTAATGCCTGCGCCGTGCTTCTTGTCGCATAGATCGTATAACCGAGCTTCTCAAAGCGTCTGCCGATCTCAATCGCCTCTCCCTTATCCGCATCCTTGACCGTAATGATCATCTGCTTGTACTTCGGCAGATCGACGCCTGCCCCGAGAAATGCCTTATACAGCGCTTCACGGAATGTTTTGCCGATGCCCAGACATTCTCCCGTTGATTTCATCTCCGGTCCTAAGCTGATCTCCGCTCCTCTGATTTTCTCAAAAGAAAATACGGGCATCTTGATGGCGATGTAATCTGCTTCCGGCTGTAGGCCCGGCTCGTAGCCGAGTCCCCGGATCGTATTGCCGATAATGACCTTGGTCGCCAGTTCCACGATCGGAATGCCCGTAACCTTACTGATATAGGGAACGGTGCGGCTCGACCGCGGGTTGACCTCTATGACATACACCTCGTCTCCCACCGCAATAAACTGGATATTGATCAGGCCTCTGACATGCAGCGCCTTTGCCAGTCTGCGGGAATACTCGGCGATGGTCTCCTTTACTTTTTCGCTGACCGTATGCGCGGGATACACCGAAATGCTGTCTCCCGAATGAACGCCCGTGCGTTCGATATGTTCCATGATGCCCGGAATCAGAATGTCGTTTCCGTCGCAGACAGCGTCAACCTCCAATTCCTTTCCCATCAGATATTTATCGACCAAAATCGGATGATCCTGCTCATAGCGGTTAATGACCGCCATAAACTCCTCAATCTCCGCGTCGGACAGCGCGATCTGCATACCCTGTCCGCCAAGCACATACGACGGTCTGACAAGAACCGGATAGCCGAGCCGGTTCGCAACCTCCTTCGCCTGTTCGGCCGTATAGACCGTGCCGCCCGCTGCACGGGGGATCTCCGTCTCCTGTAAAATGCGGTCAAACAGTTCCCTGTCTTCCGCCGCATCGACGTCCTCCGCCTTGGTACCGAGAATCGGAACGCCCATCTTCATCAGACTTTCCGTCAGCTTGATCGCCGTCTGTCCGCCGAACTGGACGACCGCGCCGTCCGGCTTCTCGATATTCACGATATTTTCCACATCCTCCGGCGTCAGCGGCTCAAAATAAAGCTTGTCCGCAATATCGAAATCCGTGCTGACCGTCTCCGGATTATTGTTAATGATGATGGTCTCATAGCCCTCTTTTGCAAACGCCCATGTCGCATGGACAGAGCAGTAATCAAACTCGATTCCCTGTCCGATACGGATGGGACCGGAGCCAAGCACGAGCACTTTCTTCTCCGGCTTCGTCAAAACCGCCTCATTTTCGCCGTCATACACAGAGTAATAGTAGGGTGTTGCCGCCTCAAACTCCGCAGCGCAGGTATCCACCATCTTAAACGCCGCCACGATACCGTTTTCGTAACGCATCCGCTTGATCTCATCCTGCGGTTTTCCCGTCAGTGCGGCGATCACGTTATCGGGAAATTCCATGCGCTTTGCCTCTTTTAAGAGCGGCAGCGTCAAAGGCTCGCCTGAAAGCCGGTTTTCCATGGTGACAATCGCCTTTAACTTATCAATAAACCAGACATCCACCATCGTAATCTCGTGGATCGTCTCATTGCTGATGCCCTTGCGCAGCGCCTCGGCGATCACAAAAATGCGCTGATCATCCACAATCTTTAAGCGCGCAAGCAGCTCCTCTTCGGACAGCCCCGTAAAATCATAGCTGCGCAGGCTGTCTACATGCTGCTCCAGCGAACGCAGCGCCTTCATGAGCGCACCCTCGAAATTCGTGCAGATGCTCATGACCTCGCCTGTCGCCTTCATCTGGGTCGTCAGTGTTCTTTTTGCTGTAATAAATTTATCGAACGGCAGACGCGGCAGCTTGACCACGCAGTAATCAAGCGTCGGCTCAAAGCTGGCATAAGTCTTGCCCGTAATTGCGTTTTTAATCTCGTCAAGCGTATAGCCTAACGCGATCTTCGCGGCAACCTTCGCGATCGGATAACCCGTTGCCTTTGACGCGAGTGCCGAAGAACGGCTCACGCGGGGATTCACCTCGATCACACAGTACTCAAAGCTTGTCGGATGCAGTGCAAACTGCACATTGCAGCCTCCCGTGATCTCTAACTCACTGATGATATTGAGTGCCGACGTACGCAGCATCTGATATTCTTTATCCGATAGCGTCTGCGACGGAGCGACCACAATACTGTCGCCCGTATGTACACCGACCGGATCGATATTTTCCATGTTGCAGACGGTAATGACATTTCCCGCACCATCCCGCATCACTTCATACTCGATTTCCTTCCAGCCTGCGATACAGCGCTCTACGAGTACCTGCCCGACACGCGAAAGCCGCAGACCGTTTTCCAGGATTTCTTCCAGCTCAACCTGATTGTGGGCGATACCGCCGCCCGAACCGCCGAGCGTATAAGCAGGGCGGAGCACAACCGGATAACCGATCTTCTTGGCAAAAGCAACGCCGTCCTCGATACTCTCGACCACAAGGGACGCCGCGACCGGCTCCCCGAGCTTTTCCATCGTATTCTTAAATTCCAGACGGTCTTCCGCCTTCTTGATCGTCATTGCCGTCGTGCCGATCAGCTTCACGCCATGTTCCGCAAGAAAGCCGGACTCCGCAAGCTCCATGCCGAGATTTAAGCCCGCCTGTCCGCCCAGCGTCGGCAGCACGCTGTCCGGCTGCTCTTTTAGAATGATCTGCTCCAACACGCGTGCATTTAACGGCTCAATATAGACCTTATCCGCAATATCCCCATCCGTCATGATCGTTGCCGGATTGGAATTGACCAGAATGACCTCAACGCCCTCTTCCTTTAATGAGCGGCATGCCTGTGTTCCCGCATAATCAAACTCTGCAGCTTGTCCGATCACGATCGGACCGGAACCGATCACCAGTACCTTTTTGATATTAGGATTCTTAGGCATTCTTGTATTCCTCCATCATCTTGATAAAGCGGTCGAACAGATATGCGGAATCCTGCGGTCCCGCGCATGCTTCGGGATGGTACTGTACCGTAAAAATGCGTTTTCCCGTATAGGACAGGCCTTCGTTTGTGCCATCGTTGACATTGACAAATGCGGGTACGGCAACCCGCGCATCCAGCTTGTCCATATCGACGACATAACCGTGATTCTGAGATGTGATATAGACTCTGCCTGTCGCTAAATCCTTGACGGGATGGTTCCCGCCGCGGTGTCCGTATTTCATCTTGAATGTATCTGCACCCGTTGCAAGTGCCATGAGCTGATGTCCGAGACAGATGCCGAAGATCGGAAAATCCGTCTCGTAAAGCTTGGCGAGTTCCGCGATCACCTCCGTGCATTCCTTCGGGTCGCCGGGACCGTTGCTTAACATGATGCCGTCCGGTTTGGATGCAATGATCTCCTGCGCCGTCGTTCCTGCCGGGTAGATCATCACCTGACAGCCGCGCTGTGCAAGCGAATGCGCAATATTGTCCTTTGCGCCGAAATCAAGCAGCGCAACGCGCATACCCGCGCCGTTTAACTCCCGCACAAGGGAGGGACGTTTTTCTCTCTCTCCTTCCGTCTTACCGCTCTCCATGAAGCGCGCATACTGTTCCGCATCAAAATGCGAAGAACCGGAGATGGGTCCGTTCTCGGAAAGCTCTTTTGTTCCCTCTATCACATAGGGCTCTTTGCAGGTCACCTTTTCGACGACCCTGCCCGTCCGATATTCTTTTAGCTTGGGAAGAATGGATTCGATACGGAATTGCTCATTCGTGGTGATCATCCCGTTCATTGTGCCTTTTTCGCGAAGAAGCTTGACAAGGGCACGTGTGTCGATACCGGCGATACCCGGAACGCCGTGACGCTCAAGAAAGCTTTGAATCGTTTCGTCACTCCTGAAATTGCTCGGAACCGCGGACAATTCCCTGACAATGAAACCGTCCGGCCATGGCTGCTTTGACTCCATATCCTCATGACAGACACCGTAGTTGCCGATCAACGGATAGGTCATGCACACTGCCTGCCCCGCGTAGGAGGGATCGGTCAGTACTTCCAAATACCCCGCCATGGAGGTGTTAAACACGATCTCACTGACCACTTCCCTGACCGCACCGATGTGATACCCCTCAAACACGGTGCCGTCTTCCAAAATCAAGAATGCTTTCATGTCGTATCCATTCCCTTCCAAATCCATAATCAGTTTATTATAACATAGGGCGCTTCCCGCTTCAACAGCCGTTCGCGCCCTGTTTTCTGGTAAAATAGTACCATTTTGTGTGTTCGTAGTGCCCGTCACAAATTTGAACATCGTTCAATCATCTGTGGAAGCTGTTTGATCGAATCGATGGAAAGCAGCGGTTTTGCCACGTTTCCAAGTCCGTATGCCGCAAAGATCATCGGCACACCTGCCTCCAGACACGCGTCCGCGTCGCCCTGCGTATCCCCGACATAGACAGGATGCCTTAATCCGTGCTTTTCGATCAGACGGCGCATGGTCTCACTCTTCGGCGCAAGCGTGTCGCCGTAGCAAAGATGATCGGTGATGAATTCCGTGATCCCCGCCCCCTTCATGCAGACCTCAATATAGCCGCACTGACAATTGCTGACGATGAAAAGAGGAAATTGCTCTGCCAGAAGCGCCATGGTCTCTTTCACGCCGTCGTACACTATGCCCGGCTTTTCGTGTAACAGCTCATTTTCATAGGAAAAACAGCGTTCCGCCATCTGTGCGCGCTCCTCGCCGTGAAGCTCCGGGAACAGCGCAGCGGCAATATCCTCCATGGTCTTTCCGAACAGCCCCGTCAGAAATTCCTTCGGAAATGCGCCCTTTTCCGGATAGTACCTCTCCATGACGACATTCCATGACTCTGCAACCGTATCGCGCGAATCCCATATGGTGCCGTCCACATCAAAAATGATGCTGTCCGCTTTGACCGCTTGTTCTGCCATATAACAAATTGCTCCTTACATAAAATATTTCACGCCCGACTCGAAGATTTTTAAGTCCTGCTCGCCGTAAATATTGATCGCAACGTTTTCTCCCTGGCGCTCGGAATGTGCCATTTTTCCAAGGACGCGTCCGTCCGGCGACGTGATACCCTCGATCGCCCGATAGGAGCCGTTGATATTCCACTCCTCATCCATGGAAATGTTTCCTTCCGGATCCGCATACTGTGTCGCCACCTGTCCGTTTGCGAACAGCTTGTCCACCCATTCTGCGGGAGCGACAAAGCGCCCCTCTCCGTGCGACGCCGGGTTGACATAAGTATTTCCAAGTTCCGCGCCCGCTAACCATGGAGACAGGTTGGACACCACCTTGATATATGCCATTTTGGAAATATGGCGGTTGATCGTATTAAACGTCAGCGTCGGCGAATCCTCGTTTTGTCCGACGATTTCTCCGTGCGGCACAAGCCCGAGTTTAATGAGCGCCTGAAAACCATTGCAGATGCCGAGCGCTAAACCGTCTCTCTCATTAAGAAGCTTTCTCACTGCTTCCTCTAACTTCGCATTACGGAATGCCGTCGCAAAAAATTTCGCGCTGCCGTCCGGCTCGTCACCTGCGGAAAAGCCGCCCGGGAACATGATGATCTGCGCTCCCGCGATCGCTTTCTCAAATTCCGCTACGGACTCACGAATGTCCTCCGCAGTCAGATTGCGGAATACCTTTGTGATCACATTCGCCCCTGCACGCTCAAACGCTCTGCCACTGTCGTATTCACAGTTTGTCCCCGGAAATACGGGAATGAATACGGTCGGCTTCGCCACTTTCTGCTTACAGATATGAATGCTGTCCGCACGGTAAAGTCCTGTATCCACCGCCTCGGTTCCTTTTTCCGCCTTCGTGGGGAACACGCGCTCTAACTTTGCTTTCCACGCATTCAGCGCCTCCTCATTCGAAAGAATCATATCGCCGCACACGAAATCCCGCTCCGTCACTTCACCGATGAGTTCATGGGGAATGGCTACCTCTCCGATTCGATCTGCCGGAATCTCCGCGATCATACCGCCCATCTCATTGGCAAAGAGCGTTTCGGGAGAAACGGTATCCGCAATCCGCACACCGAGCCCGTTTCCGAACGCCATCTTGGAAAGGGCTGCCGCCGCACCGTACGCATCCAGCGTGTAGGCGGACACGATCACACCGCCCTCGATCATTCCTGCCACTGCGTCATAAAGCACCATCACCTTCTCATAGACAGGGAGTGCATATTCGTCTTTTTCCAAAGTAAACTTCACGAGCAGATTCCCTGCTTTTTTCAGCTCCGGCGTGATGATATCTTTTTCATGTGCCACATCCACCGCAAACGACACGAGTGTCGGCGGCACATCAATCTCATTAAAAGTACCGGACATGCTGTCTTTTCCGCCGATGGACGGAAGAGAGAAGCCGATCTGCGCATCGTACGCACCGAGCAGCGCCGCAAACGGCTGGCTCCAGCGCGAAGGCTCCTTTGTCATGCGGCGGAAATATTCCTGAAACGTAAAGCGTACCTTGCGGTAATCACCGCCCGCCGCCACGATCTTGCTTAAGGACTGCGTTACGGCATAGACCGCCCCGTGATACGGGCTCCAGCTTGATAAATACGGATCGAAGCCGTAGCTCATCATCGTTACCACATCCGTTTTGCCGGTCAGCGTCGGCAGCTTCGCAACCATCGTCTGCGTCTCCGTCAGCTGATACTTGCCGCCATAAGGCATATAGACGCTGCCCGCGCCGATGGAGGAGTCAAACATCTCTACAAGTCCCTTCTGTGAGCAGACATTCAAATCCCGCAGGGTTGCCAGCCATGCGCCGCGCACATCGCCGTTTTTCAGAGCGGCCTCCACGTCCGGGATCGCCGTTTTATTCAAATAATTCTCCGCTTCATCCGGTATATCGACCTTGACCGCGGTCTCCTGATGCGCGCCGTTTGTGTCAAGGAACGCCCTCGCAATATTGACGATCTCTTTTCCGCGCCACGTCAGCACCAGACGGGGTTCCCCTGTCACAACCGCAACCTTGACCGCCTCTAAGTTTTCCTCCGCGGCATAGCCGAGGAATTCCTCCGCATCCTTTGGGGAAACAACGACCGCCATACGCTCCTGCGATTCAGAAATGGCAAGCTCCGTGCCGTCCAAGCCCGCATATTTCTTCGGCACTTTATCCAGATCGACTTTCAGACCATCAGCAAGCTCACCGATCGCCACGGACACGCCTCCCGCGCCGAAGTCATTACATTTTTTGATGATGCGCGTCACTTCCGGTCTGCGGAACAGACGCTGGATTTTTCTCTCAGTCGGCGCATTTCCTTTCTGTACTTCCGCGCCGCACGTTGATAAAGACTGCGTCGTGTGCACCTTCGAGGAGCCCGTCGCGCCGCCGCAGCCGTCGCGTCCCGTGCGTCCGCCGAGCAGAATGATCACATCATCCGGCTCGGAATTTTCGCGGATGACATGCTTTCTCGGCGCCGCGCCCATGACCGCGCCGATCTCCATTCTTTTTGCCACATAATCGGGATGGTATACTTCCTTGACATAACCCGTCGCAAGACCGATCTGGTTTCCGTAGGACGAATAGCCGCTTGCCGCTCCGCGCACAAGCTTTTTCTGAGAAAGCTTGCCCTGCAGGGTCTGCTCTACCGGTACGGTCGGATCCGCCGCTCCGGTGATGCGCATTGCCTGATAGACATAGCCCCGCCCCGAAAGCGGATCGCGGATCGCGCCGCCAAGGCAGGTCGCCGCGCCTCCGAACGGTTCGATCTCCGTCGGATGGTTGTGTGTCTCGTTCTTGAAAAAGACGAGCCACTCCTCCTCTTTTCCGTCAACCTCAACCGGAACGACGATCGAGCAGGCGTTGATCTCATCGGATTTCTCCATATCCTCCAGTTTTCCCTCCGCCTTTAACTTGCGCATCGCCATGAGCGCCAAGTCCATCAGGCAGACAAATTTATCGCTCCGTCCCGCATACAGCTCCTTCCGCGCATCGAGATAGCTCTGATAGGACGCTTCGATCGGCGCACGGTATTTCCCGTCCGCGAAAGTAACATCCTTTAACTCCGTGGAAAACGTCGTATGCCGGCAGTGATCGGACCAATAGGTGTCCAGCACGCGGATTTCCGTCATCGTCGGGTCGCGGTGCTCCTCCCCGTTAAAATAGCGCTGTATATGCAAAAAGTCCTCATAGGTCATTGCCAGCCCTAAGGAATCATACAGCGCGCGAAACTCCCCGTCCGCCATATGGATAAAATCATGAAGAACCGCCACGTCGTCCGGTTCCGCATAATCCACACGCAGGGTGTCGGGCTTTTTCATGCCCGTCTCCTTCGAATCCACAGGGTTGATGCAGTATGCCTTGATCTTTTCCATCTGCGCATCCGTCACATCGCCCTCGACAATGTAGGTAACGGCTGTTTTGATGATCGGCTCCTCATCCTCTTTTAAGAAGCGGACACACTGCACCGCCGAATCGGCTCTCTGGTCAAACTGCCCTGCCAGATATTCCACGCTGAACACATGAGCACCCTCGGGTACTTCGATCGTCTCACGGTAAAGCAGATCAACGGGCGGCTCGCAAAAAACACATCTGCAAGCCTGTTCAAACACCTCATCGGATATATTCTCCACATCATAACGGATCAGCATACGCACCGCTTTCACGCCGTCCATCCCGAGATAGCCGCGGATGTCCTCCGTCAGCTCCTTTGCCGCCGCCGCATACGGCTGCTTCTTTTCCACATAAATACGCCTTACCTCACTCATGCCAAGTACCATTGCTCCTTTCTGCCTGCACCTGATTTGTATATTTTGCTTAAAAAAGAGTTTGCCAAAAAGCAAACTCTTTTGAAAGAACGCGCAGCGTTCTTTTTAGTCTTCTTTTACCAGCCCCTGCATGATGATCACCATTTCTTCATCGATCATCTCCTCAGTAATTCCCATAGAGCAGGAGGCGATTTTCAATCCCTCGAGGATCAGCATGATATTACGTGCCATCGCCTTGGGACTCGCACATACGAACTCTCCGCTCTCCACACCCGTCTTGATCAGCACCTCCAAGACTTTCACCGCGGTATCGAACTGCTGACGCAGCACGTTTTCTTTTTTCGGCACCTGATGGCAGAAAAAGAATTCATAGATTGCAACGGTCAGCGTATCCTTTTTTCGCAGCAGCTCCTTCTTCTGCTCTTTCAGAAACAGGGTCAGAATATCGGCTGCTGTCGCGTCCTCATGAATCTCACGCGAAAAAATATCGTCCGCTTCCTCCGATTCTTTTTTTAAAACCGCCAAAAACAATTCCTGCGTGCTGTCAAAATAGAGATAGAGTCCGCCGCGGCTGATCTCGCATGCATCCACGACATCCTTCATCGTAACCGCCTTGTAGCCTTTTTCAGCGAATACTTCTCTTGCCTTTTGCAGTATATATTCTTTCTTCTGTAAAGACTTTTCACCCAAATCGAATACCCATGCCTTTCTCTAACCTGCGGCTCCATACAGATAAGCCCGCTCACGCATTACGCAAGCGGCTTGTCCCAAAACTCGATCAGCTCCTTGAGCTTCATAAGAACTTCAAGGAAGATCCGGTTCTCAATTCCTTCTCTCCATACCTGTGCTCTCGTCATGCCGCCCAGCACATATTTGGATAGAATATCACACAGAGCGCCAAAATCCTTAATGCTTGCCGTTCTGATAAGGCTGAGCTCGTCCTTTGCCGTCTTAATATGATTTCTCGAATAGGTGTACCGATAATTTCGGTTCATGAGCTTCGTTGCCTGTGCTTCTTTGACAAACGACATTAATGTGCCGTCATATACCGGAAAAGAAAATGTGGACTGATCCGCGCGGTAGCTCGACATCACATCGTTTCCGCCCTTTGTCTCAAGCCACGGAATGTAACGCGCAAGCTTTGCAACATCTTCCCGATATGTCTTAATAATCTCTTCCGTTCCTTTGATCTCTTCCATAATTCAACCGTTCCGTCTTATCGTCCAAATATTTTAAATATTGTATCATAATTTTTCCATGACCGCAATAAGCAGGTCGCCCCGGCGTAACCGCTCCGCCCTTCGGCTCCGCCGTTACTTCGCCTCTTTATTTGCCGGGCGTACCATGAACAGGCTGATGAGCAGCGCGATGAGATAAAGAACCACGGTTGCATACAGCACGTACTGATATCCTGTCGGATTGACCGTCAAAATCTCTTCCGTGCCGTCTGAGAGCACATGCTTAATATCAACAGGATTGCCGAACGTATTCACGATCCATGTCGCCATCTGATTACCGGTCAGTCCCGCAAACGCCCATGCAGAAAGCGTGATACCGTGAATCGCGCTGATGCTCCCCATGCCGTAATGATCGGACAGAAGCGTCGGTACATTGGAAAAGCCGCCGCCGTAACCCGCGTTAACAACAAAGATCAATGCAAGCACCAAAATGATGAGCAGTGTATTTCCCTCGCCGTTCTTGATACCGCCCGTCACGATCGTCAGTCCGGTAAAGACGATGGAAAGCACAAAAATCAGCTTATATATCGTATTTCGATCCTTCATGCTGTCCGCCCATGCCGAAAAGCCGAGACGTCCGCCCGCGTTAAAGACTGCTGACACAGTGGAGATGATACCTACAAAGCTTGCGAGTCCTAAGCATTTCACGATCATCTTTTCCTGTGAGATCAATGCAAGACCGCAGGTAATGTTAATATAGAACATGAGCCAGATACCGATATAGTTCGCGATCGGCCTTGTCTTAATCGTCGCAAGAATGCCCTGCCCCTTCTCTTTCTTCTGAGGCTCATGCCAGCCCTCCGGCTTCGCAAGCAGCAGATGCCCGACAAACATCATGACAAAGTATACGACCGCAAGGATCAGGAACATCTTCCAGATGCCGCCGTCTCCCAGATTATCCAGCATTGCCTGCATGATCGGGCTTGCGATCGCCTTCGCCGCGCCGAAGCCCGCAACGGCAAGACCGGTTGCGAGTCCCTTTCTATCCTGAAACCAGAGCATGAGCGTCTTCACAGGCGAGAGATAGCCGGTGCCGAGACCGATACCCATGATAAATCCGTAGCAGACATAAATGCCGACGAGCGCCAGTGCGCTTCCCTTATGTAATCCGCCGTAATAAATGAAAAATCCGGTTCCCGCCATGCCGAGCGCAAAGCAGATTGCCGCGATCAGCGACGATTTATGAATATCCTTCTCCACGACATTCCCTAAGAACGCAGCAGACATGCCAAGGAAAAAGATCGCGAAACTGAATGCCCACTCGGTCGCTCCCTTGGAAAAACCGATGTATTTCGCGATTTCCTCGCTGAAAATCGACCAGCAGTAAACCGTACCGATACTGCAGTGCAGCAAAAGCGCCGGAATCGCGGCGCGTATCCATTTGTTCTGAACATTTTTCATAGGTGACTCTCCCCCTCATTGATTTTCGCATCGAAACATTGGTCGGTCTGAAAAAAGACCGCCTTTGTCATTTTACTCCTAATTGCACCAAATTTCAAGTTCCCATCACGCGAAACTTCTTTTGCACTTTGGAACGCACCGCCCATCACAGCATAAAACTTCACACTTTCTTATAAAAAAGAATGCAATTTTCCGAATTCTGCGGTATACTCTTTATTGAGACTTTATTTTTTTACGTGAAAGGCAGGGATCGTAATGGCAGTTGTAACATTTACGGCGGGAACGGTGATCTTAAGCGAAGGCGCTCCCATCAACCAGATTTTGATCATTTCCTCGGGAAGCATTCATGCAAGCAGTAATAAGGGCGAGTTATTCCTTGAAAAAGGCGATGTCCCCGCAATTTTTGATCTTTACTGCGGCTATTCCTTTTATACCTACACCGCTGTGGACAACGTTTCCTGTCTGTCGTATTCTTTGGAAAATCAGACCGTTTCCGACGTGATCAGGGGTTCTGCCGGACTCGGCGAGCTGTTTGCCGCTTCTATGTGCAGACAGTGCTGCAATATTTTCGATGATTTCATCATGCAGGAATATCAATGCGACAAGTTCTATCATTATTTAAAAAACAGCTATCAGGAGTATGTCTCCCTCTGTCATAAGTACGAGGTGACACCAAAACAGCTCGGCGGCATTGATGAGCTTGCCCCGTTCCATGCGCAGGAAGATCTTCCCGATTACCTTGCCGGTTATTATGACGCGGCAAAAGGGTTTGAGCCTGCCGTCAAAAAAGCATTGTTCCATGCCCGCCCCGATTTCACGGACGGATTCTTACAGAAAGCGGCAGATGACGTACACCGGGTATTTGAGCAGATCGGACTGCTCACCGCCTATCAGGCGGATTCCGCTTATCTTTTATTAAATACCGGGCAGATCGACCTGTTTGACCTCTACACCTCCCTCTGCGTTGAGGTGGCACGCATGCAGGAGGATACAATGTCCTTAAACGCCGCCATCAGCAAGCTGATGATCCAGATGGAGAGTCAGCATGCGATCGATAAGACATTGTGCAAACAGCGTGCCGCGCAGTACCGCGAGGCGCTTGACGCCGCGGCCGCAGCTGCCGAGCAGCCCGATGACGGCAAAACGGATGCGCTTCTTGAGGAGCTTTCCAATTCCGCAAAATGCATCCTGCGTTACGCGGACTATGCGGAGGATTCTTCCAAGCGCTTCCTCGACGATCTTGAGCGCTATATCAGCACAAGCGACCGTTCCTCGCAGGAGGACGACGTCCATGCCCTGCGCAAACGACTGACGCTCGCGTTCTACGAAATCTATACCGCCGCGTTCCAGTTGAGCTTATCCGATAAGAACGTGCCGCTTCCCGTGCGCATGTTCCTATTATTCGGTTACATGGACGAATCGCTTGCCGGAAAAGAAAATACAAAGGAGCTCGCAAAGCTCGCCACGCAAAAATTAAGCGATCCTGCCCGTCAGGTCTATACGCTCTATGACTGGCTGAAGGAAATCTATGAGGGCAGAAAAGCACCGAGCCGCAACGAGTTTGACAGCGATTATACGCAATATCTGCATGAGATGCGCTACTCTGGAAAAATCGACGCCGCAACGGAAAGCCGCATGGCGGAGGACGGGGCACAGAAGGTTCTCTTTGAGCTTCAGAATATGTTCCCGTCCGTCAACAAGGTTACCTGCGGTCGTGTCACAACGTTCTGCCCGCTGTTTTCGGAACACAACTGCTTACGCTCGCCGGAGTCCATGCTCGTCACGGCAGATAAGCTGCACAATGCGCTTGACAACGTGCGCAAGGTTGACTTTAAAGCATTTTACCGCGAGACGATCTTCACCATGGCTGAGGTGGGCATTAACCGCGAACTAATACAATGTGAGGTTCTGCCTGACATCATCCTGATGCCGAATATCGGTGTCAAATCCATCCTCTGGCAGGAAATTGAGGGAAGGCGCAGAACCACGCCGAGCCGCATGATGTTCCCGCTGTTATGTCAGGAGGATATTCCAACGCTCATCACAAGAGTCACGGGCGAGTTCCGCTGGGAAATGTGCAAGCGCATGCAGGGCGCGCGCTGGAACGACGTTTCCGAGCTGTCTCTTACGAGCGAATATTTCGATTATATTCAGTTCTACCGCAAAAATATCGAGCTTTCGCCCGACGCAAAGGAAAAGATCAAGCTTGCACTTCAGCGTGCAAGAAACAATTATCGGGAAATGTTTGTCCGCGATTACATTCAGTGGGTGATGTACGAATCCACGGGGTCGCCCCGCTTGAACAAGATTGCGCGCCGCATCCTTCTGCGCTACTGTCCGTTCTCCGCGGAAATCCGCAACAAGATCGGGGGGAACCCGCTATTTAAGGATATGCTTGAGCGCTACCGCATCCTCAACACCCAGGAACGCCGCCGTCTCGATAATGTGTTTGTCAAGATCCGCAACAGCGGCAGGCCGATTCCTGAGGAATTATTGGCACAACAGCGGTTTTTGGAAATGTAGTACTTTTGTGTGAGCTAATATATTGATAATATATTGCAATATATTTATAGAAAAAAGCAGGAAAAACAGGTATCATTAGAGATGGTTCGGCGCAAGCTGAACCTGCTAATTAGCAATTCCGGAAGAATTCCCCTTTTACACAAGCAAAAGCCTCAGGTTCCCCCTGAGGTTTTTGTCTTGTGTAAACATTGAAAATATAGTAGAATATACAAAATATACCTACCCACGCAGGAGGAAGCTTCTCATGTATCGCAATGTTCTATTTGATCTTTACGGCACACTGGTCGATATTCATACGGATGAGAAAAAGAGGTACCTTTGGCAGAAAATGTCCGACTTTTTCCGCGCCTACGGCGCTTATTATACACCTACGTCTTTGAGGCAGGCCTATCTGCATTATGTCACACAGCTGGAGTCACAGCTTGAGGGACCTCATCCCGAAATTCAGATAGAGCTTGTTTTTTTGCAGCTTTACCTTGATAAGGGTATTCATGCCGATCCTGCGCTGATCCAGAGCACGGGGACCGCGTTCCGCACCATTTCACGCAGCCGTCTTGCACTCTATCCTGATGTGTTAGATCTGTTAAACGGCTTAAAGGAACGTCATATCGGGATCTATCTGCTCTCCAATGCACAGCATCTGTTCACGGAACCGGAAATGCAGATGACCGGTCTTCTGCCGT
Organism: Lachnospiraceae bacterium; assembly: GCA_014804755.1. Taxonomy (GTDB): domain Bacteria; phylum Bacillota; class Clostridia; order Lachnospirales; family Lachnospiraceae; genus DLAJ01. The sequence goes on from JAAUZE010000031.1 coordinate 66,002, forward strand.
TTTTTGACGGGGTGTTCTACTCCTCCGACATCGGATGCAAAAAGCCGGATCCGACCTTTATGGAGCTGCTGCTGTCCACCTACGGACTGGATAAAAAAGAATGCGTTATGATCGGCAACGAGGCGGCAAGCGATGTCGCGGTTGCAGAAGCATGCGGCATGGACAGCATCTACCTGCACACCAATCTTTCCCCGCAGGGCGAAAGCGCGCCTGCGGCGACATGGCAGCTCTCCGGCGACGCACACTTAGAGATTCTTTCCATCCTGGATCGGGCAAAATAACGAGTTGAACAATGTTCAACTCGTTTACACACAGAGTTTTCTGTTCCTAATCCGTGATCTGTATATTGTCCCGCTCGGCAGTAAGGCGGTTTACCGGTCTTGCCCAGCGCACCGCGTTCATGATGATCCTGCGGATTACCGGCTCATAGTAGGTCGGATATTCCTCATGTCCCGGCTGAAAATAGAACATTCTCCCGTTTCCGCGCGTGAACGTCACGCCGCTGCGGAATACCGCACCGCTCTCATACCATCCCTCAAACACAATGTCATCCGGCTTCGGAATATCAAAATATTCACAATAAAGCTCCTCTTTTTCCAATGCAAAGCACTCGGGAATCCCCTCTGCGATCGGATGCGACGGCGCGACCGTAAACAGGCGCTCCCTGTCGCACTCCTTCCATTTCAGAGTCATGGACGTCCCGAGCAGCAGCTTTAACGGCTTACAGAAATGCGCCGAATGCAGGGCGATCAGCCCCATGCCGCGGCGCACATGCGCCGCCACGCGCGCTGCCGCTTCATCACTGACCTTCTCATGCGCCGCATGCCCCCACCAGATGAGCACATCCGTCCCGCAAAGCAGTTCCTCGGACAGCCCGCAATCCGGCATATCCAGCGTTGCGCACCGCACCTTCATGTCCTCCTCTTTTTCCAGAAAATTACGGATGCAGCCGTGAATTCCGTCGGGATAAACCTTGCGGATATTCTCGAACTCTCTTTCATGAATGTACTCATTCCAAACTGTCACACGGATCATGGCGCGTTCTCCTTTTTTCGCTTGATTTTCTTATTGTCGTATCGCGAATTGCTCTGCTTTCCCTCTCTATGCCTACCGTCAGGTACCAGGGGTTCCCTCTCTATGCTCGCCGTCAGGTACTCTTGTCTTCCCCGCCGCGCGGCTAAGCCATGCCGCGGACGCAAGCATATCCTCATACATTGACTGCGACCCGAAATGCTCAATGGCAAATACGCCGTCGTACCCGCTTTTCCTGATGCGGCGCACAAGCTCCTCCATCGGGATCACGCCGCTTCCAACCGCCGCGCTGTACATCGCCCTGCCGCCGATCGTCCGCTTCGGCTCCTCACCCGCTTTTACCGTAAACTCCCTGTCCTTGCAATGCACATAGCCCACCCGCGCATGAAGCAGCGTCCATGCCTGCAGCGCATCCTCCTCACTGTATAAAAAATTACCGGTGTCAAACGTGCAGGATAGGTCCGGCACCTGCTCCAAGTACCACTGAAGCTCTTCCGCCCGCGCAAAGGTCGCGCGCTCATCGTCAAAATCCTCCATGCCGACCGTAATGCCGTATCCTGCCGCATACCCGCAGCACTGTTTTAAGGTCTGCGCCATCCGCGCGCGGTATGCCTCCCTGTCCTGCCCCTGCTCCACAAAGCCCGGAATGGCTAACATATGAGGAACACCACAGCGCGCGAGCAGGCGTACGACTTTTTTATAATCCGGACCGCTCCCCGGATTGCCCCAGTCAAAAAATGCATAGACGCAGCTGACCGGCAGTCCCGCCTTCTTTAATGCCCCGCAGAGCCGCCGTGGTTTTTTCACAAGCTCGCCATAGTCCATTTCCACACCGGATATCCCCGCCGCCGTCAATTCCCGCGCAAGCTCCTCAAACGACTTTCCCGTCTGCCGCATCGCCTGGTTGATATGATCATAAAACACCGTCAGTTTCAAATGACTTCCTCCTTCTTCTCCGGCCGCAGCGCACCAAAACAAAACATCTGTCGTGCCGTCGCCATTATGGTAAATCATTGAAGCTGCATTTGCAAGGAAAAATCAATAGAGAAATCATGCAATTTTCCTCTTGCAAAACGCTAAGATTCGCGGTTTAATAGAATCGGTATGATTCAGTATATTTTAAAATAATGGAGATAACGAAAATGGAACATTTCAACATTCCCAAAAACTACCATTCTGCACTGGACCTGTACGACACGCAGATCGGTATTAAGACCGTCAAAGACTATTTTCAGTCACAGCTTTCCGCGCAGCTCAATCTTCTGCGCGTGTCCGCGCCGCTTTTCGTCGATCCCGCTTCGGGTCTGAACGACAACTTAAACGGCGTCGAGCGTCCGGTTGCTTTTGACATCAAGGAACAGCCCGGCAGGAATGCCGAGGTCGTTCAGTCCCTTGCCAAGTGGAAGCGCTATGCGCTGAAGAAATATGGTTTTTCCCATGGAGAAGGACTCTACACGGATATGAACGCGATCCGCCGCGACGAGGTCACGGATAACATTCATTCTATTTTTGTTGATCAGTGGGATTGGGAAAAGATCATTCATAAAGATGAGCGCCATCTTGACACCCTGAAAGATACAGTCAGAAAGGTCTATAGCGCCCTGCGGAAAACAGAAAAGTACATGTCCATACAATATGATTACATCCATGAGATCCTTCCGAAGGACATTTTCTTTATCACAACGCAGGAGCTTGCGGATATGTTCCCCGATCATTCTCCGAAGGAGCGCGAGTATTACATTGCCAAGGCAAAAGGCGCCGTCTGCATCATGCAGATCGGGGATGTGTTGGAAAACGGCGAACGGCATGACGGACGCGCGCCGGACTATGACGACTGGGCGCTGAATGCCGATATTGTCGTTTATTTCCCCGTACTTGACATTGCGCTGGAATTATCCTCAATGGGAATCCGCGTGGATGCGCAGTCCCTGCAGTCCCAGCTTGAAAAAGCAAATGCAACGGATCGCGCCGCGCTTCCGTTCCAGAAAGCGATCCTCGACGAGGAGCTTCCCTATACGATCGGCGGCGGTATCGGACAGTCGCGTATTTGTATGTTCTTTTTACGCAAAGCTCATATCGGCGAGGTGCAGAGTTCTCTTTGGCCGAAGGAAGTTCTTACAGAGGCCGAACGGCTCGGCATTCAATTACTTTAAGGGAGTACATCGTCATGACCGACAGCACCTATGCGCTTTTAGAACAGTACATGCTTTCCTGCATGACGGACAGCGCGCATGACAAAGAGCATATTTACCGGGTATTATATACGGCTTTGGATATTGCCGGGACAGAGCAGGACGTCGATTACGACGTCCTTATCTGCGCATGCCTGCTGCATGACATCGGGCGTCAGGAACAGTTTGAAGATCCGAGCCTGAATCACGCCGAGGTCGGTGCGGACAAGGCGTTTACCTTTCTGTCCGAGCATGGGTTTTCTGAAGCTTTTACACACAGGGTATGTGACTGTATCCGCTCCCACCGCTATCGAAAGCGAAATCCTCCCTCCTCCATCGAGGCAAAGATTTTGTTTGATGCGGATAAACTGGATGTCTGCGGTGCGATCGGAATCGCCAGAACCCTGCTCTATAAAGGAATCGTCGGCGAACCGCTTTATTCGCTGACGCCGGATAGGACTCTGCTTGACGGAACAAACGATACCGAGCCGTCATTTTTTCAAGAATATAAGTATAAGCTGGAATCCATCTATGATCATTTTTTCACAGAGAGAGGCGCTGCGCTCGGAAAAGAACGGCAGGACGCCGCAATAAATTATTATCAAAATCTTTTAACGGAAATGCGCGCCGTTTATGAGGATAACGCCGCAAAGCTGGCAGCTCATCTCAGTCGGAACGACTAAGTGCAGAAGGGAAAAACGATATGGTCTATTATCAGGACGGCCTTATTTTAATCCGGGATCTTCAGCAAAGCGACACCCGGATCATTACAGACGAAGAAATTGCGCAGGGCTGGCATGCGGACATCCAAAAATATGAGATGCGGCTTCGGGATCAGTCCGAAGGCAAATCCATCTCGTTAGTCGCTGAGTTTGAGGGGCGGGTTGCAGGTTATATCAACCTCTATCCCGATTCCAAATGGGGCGCATTTGCCGGCCGCGGCTATCCGGAAATTGTCGATTTCGGCGTTTTGGAGAAATACCGCAGACACGGTATCGGCAGTAAGCTCATGGATACCGCCGAGCAGCTCGCCGCGGGCTATTCGGATACCGTTTATCTCGGAGTCGGTCTGCACAGCGGCTATGGCAGCGCACAGAGAATGTATGTAAAACGCGGTTATCTCCCCGACGGTACCGGCATCTGGTACGGCGATCACATCTGTGAGCCGTATGCGGACTGCTGCAACGATGATGATCTGGTTCTATACCTTTCTAAGAAGCTCAGATAGCCGCTCTCGCAGAAAATGCGCTACGCCATCGTCATCGTTCGAGGCAATGACTCCCGTTGCCACGGCTTTTAACTCTTCCACCGCATTTTCCACTGCATACGCCTCATCCGCGACTTCGAACATATCGATATCATTATTTTGGTCGCCGAACGCAACAACCCTGTCACATCCGAGATATTCTTTCAACCGCATCACGGCACGCGCTTTGGATGTCGCAAGCGGCATGATCTCCAAAAACCAATCCTTTGTATAGATTTCCTGCGATAATACGCAGTGATACCGTTCGCGGTAACGCTCACAGATCGCCGCCAGCTTTTCGCGTTCGTCAATGCAGGTAAAATAAAAAATATCGCCGGCCATCAATTCTTCCACAGTAGAAACGGCACGTTCCCGCTCATCCCCCTTCCGGGTATCCAGAAAGCGGCGCATGCCTTCGGTGGCACGCTGTGGAATATAGGAGAATCTCTCCCGAAATTCTCCCGATAATTTCTTTGCCCGACCGCGCTCATCTTCGACGCGATGGTTCCGTCCGCCCGGTCCATCCTCTGCGGAAGCGCGGCTGTCCCCGGAAAACGTCGCATAGACGAGCGGATACACATCTGCGTCAAGTAATTCCTTTAGCAGCGCTTCCGCGCCGTCCTCAAAATAGCTCGACAGAAGAATTTCTCCGCTGACATGATCCCTGATGAATGCACCGTTATAAATGATCACGGGAATCCGGGCATGTAAGCCCTGTGTCACCTTATGCGCAGTCAGATAAGAACGCGCCGTTGCATAGGAAAACAGCACGCCCTGTTCCACAAGCTCATTGATCGTCCGATTTGTAAAATCACTTGTCCTCTCATTGCTTCTCAGCAGCGTACCATCCAAATCCGATACATATAATGTCTTCATGTGTTTTTTCCTCCGATTACGTCCGATGCACATACATCCGTGCCATATCCGGCTCGCCGTCGCCCTGAACCATGCACAAAAATTCCCAGCCGTACCGCTCATAAAAACCAATGTGGTCAGTTACAAGATACAGCGTGGCAATCCCGGCAGCTCTCATATCTTTACAGACAAAGTCAAGCAGTTCGCCTGCAATTCCCTGATTGCGATATGCCTCCTCCACATATACGGCACAGACATTCGGCGTTAAGTCTTTCCGGTCATGAAAATCATTTTCGATCACACCTGCTCCGGCGATCAGCCTGTCCTCATGCAGCACAAGATACCAACGCGGAACCGCACCCTTACACTGAAGGCATTCATCGATGCTGTCAATGTATGCCTTCAGCGGAATCCCCCATTTTTCGTGGAACCACTGCGCTGCCTCCTGCTTACATTCAGGATGCTCCTGTATCTTACCTATTTCGTATTGCATCGTGTGTCACCCTCCGTAATAAGCGAATGGAACCCACTCAAATTTCATAGGCTCCGTAACATATTTTTCTTGAATCCGCAGATATTCCTCCTCTGAGATTGTTTCTGTAAGGCTGCCCGTGCCGTCCCAGTCTCCCGTATAGTATTCCTCACCCTTCCATTTTTTCTCGACATCATCCCATGTACCCTCAGAAGCGAGGTTGTCCAACACAACCCAATCCCCCACATTTTCTTGAAACTGTAAATAGGTTATTGAGAAATAACACGCCCCGCCACTGACATATTCTACAATGCCATTCTCATAGATTGTCATCGTATAATACGAAGAACCGAACTCCTTTCCAATCCCGTTCGTTTCACTATAATTGTAAATGATCTCCGGGATATCCCTATAGGCAATCACCAGTTCCGGAAAACCGTCACCCGTTATATCAGTTAAAGCATAGTGGAAAACATCCCCTACATTTTCCCCTGTATCTCTATTGATATAATATAGCAAGCTCCCGCACAGTTCATCATACAGATCCTCCCATTCACCGCTATAAAGCTTATTTCGAACACTTTCATCATTGAAATCTTGATTGTCGGCATTCAGGAATTGTTCATACTGCCTGAGTACGTCGATATAAGGCTCCGGCATTCCTGCGCATAGATTCACCCTCCACTGCTTTTGCTCTGATGATACCTCTTCCGATTCTGTACTTTCGGGTTCAATTTCCTCGGACTCTGTATATTCCGGTTCTATGGGTTCTATGTTTTCGGATTCTGTATCTTCCGATGTTTCTGATGAAGATAAGGACGGTATGGTATCCACATTCTTCTCAACTTCTGCACACGCGTTCAAACCGATAACACAAACCAGCATCATTTTCAGAAAAACTGTTTTTTTCACTCCCATTTCCCTGGCTTCCCTTATTCCGCATCCTCTATGAATAAAATTCCCAGCGTTCCCGGACCGCAATGGCTGGAGATCACACCTCCCGCCCTCGTCTCCAAGATCTCCCGGAATATCCCCAGTCCCTCCAGAAATTCCTGCACCATTTTCACCGTCTCCGGCTCACAGCCGGAATGGGTAATAAAAACCCTGTCCCGTTTTGCTTTCCTCATGGCAGGCTCCAAATCCCTTGCATAGGCCATCAACGCTTTTGACAGGCTGCCCCGGTACTTTTTACTGCTGTGCATTTTACCGTTCTCCACCACGATCATCGGATGCAGATGCAGGGTGCCGCCGAGCATCGCCGCCAAGCCGCTGCACCTTCCGCCCCTGTGCAGGTACACCAGCGTATCGACGACAAAGCTAGCCCGCACAAGAGGCCTCAAAGTCTCTATTCTGTCCACAATTTCTCCGACACGCTTTCCTTCCTTCGCCATGATTGCTGCCTCCACGACCAAATGACCGATCCCGGTGGAAAGATTTTCGGAATCGATCACCGTCACCTGATCCGCAATTCCCATTTCTTCCGCAGCAAGCCGCATGACATTTCCCGATGTGGACATTTGCCCCGATATCGAAAAACAGATCAGCTCGTCGCCCTCCGTATACACTTCCCTGTATAGGTTTAACGCGCTCTCCATGGATGGCGCAGAGGTTCCCGGCGTCGTAGCATGCGCATCGGACCACCGGTAAATTTCCTCAGGCTTGATATCCCTTCCGTCCTCAAATTCATCCTCTCCCAATAAAATATGAAGCGGTAAAATTGCAACCCTGTATTTTTCTATAAGCTCCTGCGACAGATCGCAGGTACTGTCTGCTATGATTCGTACCATATGCCTTCCCCTCTGCCCGTTCCATGCGGGCATCCCTTTCCATTTTTTCAAAATACATCTATCGCCTATCGTCTTTCATTATAATTTACCTGCCATAAAAAAACAATTCTTTTCCCCTTTCCTTTGCATGGCGGCAGCGCGCAGGAACAACCAGACAGTTCTATGGAAGAATTGAAGAATTCTCTAGTAATGCCGCCCGAATCGTAGTATGATAGGATAAAAGAAAAGAGATGCTTTTCAAAAAAAACAAGGAATGGTCAGGAGGGTTATGTATGAGGTTTGAAAATGACAATGGCGCGCTAATCTGCCGCCATAACGGCGAAACGCTGCGGATCGAGGCATGGGGTAACGATTCACTCCGTGTAAGGTCATCCCTGTCCCCGAAGTTTACCGGGAACGACTGGGCGCTGACCGAAACGCCTGCTGCCTGTCAGGCACAGGTTCAGATGACGGAGGAAGAATCTCCAAACGCCTACGGCGGCATCGATAAACAGACGCTTGCCACGATCACAAACGGCCGTATCAGGGCGGTCGTCAATTTTGCGGGCATCATCTCTTTTTATCGGGACGAGCAGTTACTTCTGCGCGAATATTACAGAAGCTACGGCGGAACGCTTTCCAAAGAAAGCCGCTGTCTGAAATTAGTAAACCGCGAATGGAAAGGCGTTATCGGCGGAAGCGAGTATTCCCTGAATCTGAAATTTGAGAGCAATAAAAAGGAAAAGCTATTCGGCATGGGACAGTATCAGCAGGACTGCATGGACTTAAAGGGCTGTGTTTTGGAACTGGCACAGCGCAATTCTCAGATTTCCGTTCCTTTTGCAGTTTCCTCACTGGGTTACGGATTCCTGTGGAACAACCCGGCGGTCGGACGCGTGACCTTCGGCAACAATTATTACGAATGGATCGCACGCTCTACCAAAGAGATGGATTACTGGATCACCGCCGCGGATACGCCGAAGCAGATTCTTGAAAACTACACCGCTGTTACAGGGCGTGCGGAAATGTTCCCGGAGAATCTGATGGGCTTATGGCAGTGTAAACTGCGCTACCGGACGCAGGATGAAGTGTTGACCGTGGCGAGACAGTATCAGAAAGAAGGCATCAAGATCGATCAGATCGTCATCGACTTTTTCCACTGGACCGTACAGGGCGATTGGAAATTCGACGAGAAATATTGGCCCGATCCCAAGGCAATGGTGGACGAGCTGCATTCTATGGGCATCAAGGTCATTGTATCCGTATGGCCTTCTGTTGACCGCAAGAGCGAAAACTTCTATCCCATGCAGGAAAAGGGACTGCTCATCCGTACCGAGCGCGGCGCGGCACAGACTTATGATTATCAGGGCGACTGCGTAGAGATTGATCCGTTCAATCCCGAGACCCGCAAATATGTATGGGATGTATGCAGGAAAAATTATTATGATTACGGAATCGACGCATTCTGGCTGGATAACTCTGAGCCGGATTACGGGGTATATGATTTTGAGAATTACCGCTACCATATTGGTCCCGCGCTCGCCGTCAGCAATCTTTATCCGCAGTTGTACAGCCGCGCTTTTTATGACGGAATGAAGGAAGCCGGAACAGGCACCGTTGTCAATCTCTTACGCTGCGCGTGGGCAGGCTCCCAGAAATACGGCAATGTCGTCTGGTCGGGCGATGTGCCGAGTACCTTTGAGGCGTTTGCTGATCAGATTCAATGCGGTCTGAACATGGGGCTTGCCGGCATTCCCTGGTGGACGACGGATATTGGCGGCTTTATGACCGACGATGTGAACGACGAGGATTTCCGCCAGCTCTTGATCCGCTGGTATCAGTTCGCTGTGTATTCTCCCGTACTGCGCATGCACGGAGACCGCGGTCCGTACACGATCCCGCCTCTTGATGAGCGAGACTGGGGCGGCGGCTATCTGCACACCGGCCAGCCGAATGAGCTCTGGAGCTATGGCGAAGACAATTATGCCATCATGAAGAACTACTATGATGTGCGTATCTCCATGCACGACTACATCAAACAATTATATGAGGAAGCACATACAAACGGTTCTCCGCTCCTTCGCGCGATGTTCTATGAATTCCCCGATGATGCAAAATGCTGGGAGCTTCAGGATCAGTATATGTTCGGCAGCAAGTATCTCGTTGCGCCCATCCTGCACTTAAATGAGTGGAAACGCGAGGTCTATCTCCCGAGCGGAAAGTGGAAGCTGACCTCCACGGGAGAAGTCTGCGAGGGCGGGCAAAGTATCAATGTGGATGCGCCGATCACGTATATGCCTGTATTTGAGCGAATCCAATAGCTGAATACCAAATGAATTAGGCAAAAGAGCAGCGAGCGAAATCTTCGTTTCGCCTCTCTTTTGCCTTTTTTCATCAAGTAAAACGCAGAAAAAATATCCGAATGTCATAAGATTCTCTTTTTTAACAAATCATCACTTATTTTTCTATACAGAATGCCGAATCTTTTCTGTCTTTTTCCTATTTTTTTCTAAAAAAATCTTTGTGAAAAATGCACATTGCCACATCATTCCCCCTCTGCTACACTTGTCTTAACTGAATTGTCCGTGATCCGGACATACGGCTGTGGTTTCTCTCACATGCGGCTGCGGACTGCACCGCATTCTTTTTCTCACTTCTGTTTCTATTCATTGACAGGCAGCAGCTTCGAAGCGCGGAGCTCTGCGGCTTCCCTAACACAGAATGCCCGACTGCATGATCTCATTTGTCTGATGCTTTTCGCTTTTGCTCCCTGTCCACACTTCTTGAAAGGAGGACGCTCATGTCCCAAAACACTTCTTTTCTTACCCTTCTCCCCCCGTCACCGTATCTTCCGTTATCCGAACGAACCGGAAAACTGCCGTTTATGCTCACCAATGACTACATGTTTAAGGTCGTGC
>JAAUZE010000032.1 GCA_014804755.1 Lachnospiraceae bacterium
AAGAAGAGAGGTTAAAAAAATGGCAATTGATTTAAGCAAGTATGGCATTACCGGTGTCAAAGAAATCGTGCACAACCCTTCTTACGAAATGTTATTCGAGGAAGAGACAAAAGCAGGTCTGGAAGGCTTTGAAGTCGGTCAGGAAAGCGAGCTTGGCGCAGTCAACGTAATGACTGGTATTTATACAGGTCGTTCTCCTAAAGACAAGTATATCGTTATGGATGATAATTCCAAAGATACGGTATGGTGGACTTCCGATGAGTACAAGAACGACAATCATCCTATGTCTGAAGATGTTTGGGCTACCGTTAAGGAAATCGCTAAGAAAGAGCTTTGCGACAAACGTCTTTTCGTAGTAGATGCATTCTGCGGTGCAAATAAAGACACCCGTATGGCAGTACGTTTCATCGTTGAAGTTGCATGGCAGGCACATTTCATTAAGAATATGTTCATTCAACCTTCCGATGCAGAGCTGGTTGATTTCGAGCCGGATTTCGTTGTTTATAACGCTTCTAAGGCAAAGGTTGACAATTATAAAGAGTTAGGTCTTAACTCCGAAACCTGTGTTGCTTTCAATATCACCAGCCGCGAGCAGGTTATCATTAACACATGGTACGGCGGAGAAATGAAGAAGGGTATGTTCTCCATGATGAACTACTATCTGCCGCTTAAGGGTATTGCTTCTATGCATTGTTCCGCAAATACAGACATGAATGGCGAAAACACAGCTATCTTCTTCGGACTTTCCGGAACTGGTAAGACAACTCTTTCCACTGACCCGAAGCGTCTTCTCATCGGTGACGACGAGCACGGTTGGGATGATAACGGTGTATTTAACTTTGAAGGCGGATGCTATGCAAAGGTTATCAATCTGGACAAGGATTCCGAGCCGGATATCTACAATGCGATCAAGCGTAATGCTCTTCTTGAGAACGTTACTTTGGATGCTAACGGAAAGATTGACTTTGACGATAAGAGTGTAACGGAGAATACCCGTGTATCTTACCCGATTAACCACATTGACAATATTGTGAAACCGGTATCCGCTGCTCCTGCTGCTAAGAATGTAATATTCTTATCCGCAGATGCATTTGGAGTACTGCCACCTGTATCTATTCTGACACCGGAGCAGACCCAGTACTACTTCCTTTCCGGATTTACCGCTAAGTTAGCTGGTACAGAGCGTGGAATTACAGAGCCTACACCGACCTTCTCCGCTTGTTTCGGACAGGCATTCTTAGAGCTTCATCCGACCAAGTATGCAGAAGAATTAGTTAAGAGAATGGAAAAGAGCGGTGCAAAAGCTTATCTCGTAAACACAGGCTGGAACGGAACTGGAAAGAGAATTTCCATTAAGGATACCCGTGGAATCATTGATGGAATCTTAAATGGCGACATCAACAATGCTCCGACAAAGAAGATTCCGCTCTTCAACTTTGAAGTTCCTACCGAGCTTCCGGGTGTTGATCCTGCAATTCTTGACCCGCGCGATACTTATGCAGATGTTTCCGAATGGGAAACCAAAGCAAAAGACTTAGCAGACAGATTTGTTAAGAACTTTGCGAAATATGAAGGCAACGATGCTGGAAAAGCATTAGTTTCTGCAGGACCTGAGAAATAATAAAACAGTTATTTCTGCGGAGGTCAAATACCCTGTTATTTTGCAGCGGGGTATTTGATTGAAAAGTCAATATAGGTGATACGATAAAAGGGGCTGTTACAAGTAGTGTGGCAGCTCCTTTTTTCATTTTGGCGCTCAAAGCAAAGATTTTACCATGGCACCGTCACGTAAGATTCCTTAAAAAAGTCAAGACGGCATCCAAAATATTGGTTACAATAACAAAGTAGATCGGTGTTCTGAATAGGAATCATCCCATAAGAAAGGAGTCCGTCATGAGCTATCCGGTGCATACGAAGGCGATCATATGTTACATTGAAGCCCATATCAAAGACGCAAAGATCAATTATGAGGAATTGGAAAAACGGATCGGCTTTTCGACGGCGCATATCAGAGATTTTTTTCGGCAGAACACGGGATATTCTCTCGCGAAATATGTCAGAATGAGAAAGGTCAAATGCTCGGCGATCGAATTGATCAACACGAATAAAACCATCCTTGAAATTGCATATGCGTATGGTTTTTCAAATCCGGAAACTTACACGAGAGCATTTCAAAGACTGACCGGAATGACGCCGAGCGCGTTCAGGGAACAAAAGCTCATTGTCGGAAAAGAAGAGCTTGCCGCGGGTGTATACGGTATTGGGATATTAAAAGAACAGAGTGCCTATACAAAAAGGGTACTTCACAAAGACGATAGTGCGATCTTATACGGTGTGCCGAAGGTGGCGTACGGAGTATATGGCGGGAGTACGCCGTACCCGATCTGCCTAAAGGCGTGTTCGGAATATTTAGGTGAAAATGTGACCTATCATTTTACCATGGCAACGAGCGCGGCAGCGTTCCGGCTGGTGTGGAACAAGGAATTTTGGGATTTAAGCAATGTGGACATCTTTCATGCTTTGCAGGAAACAAATGATGTATACCGGCTTGGGGCGGAAGCGCTTGGAAGAGAATTTTGTTTTTTGGAACGAAGAAAGCATACGACAAAAAAAGAATTTATTTCCTTTATCAGGAAGCATATTGATGCGGGATACCCCTGCATCGCATTGGGGGTGATAGGACCGCCGGAACCGTGCATGATCACGGGGTATCGGGATGCGGGGGAAACTCTGCTGGGATGGAACTTCTTTCAAAATGATCCGGAGTTTGCGGCAAGTATGGAGACGGATGAAAGCGGCTATTTTATCAGCCGGAATTGGTGGGATAATACCGACACGCAGGCGGTCATGTGCATGGGCGCGGTCGTGAAAGAAAAGCTTACGACAGGGCAGATCATCGAGAATGCCATAGAAGCCTTGGATGGGAGAATCGACCGCTGTTACGCCAAGGGGATAAAGGCGTATGACGCATGGGAAAAAGCATTACAAAAGGAGCATGGCGGCGCGGCGGAAGAAAACTATTCCTGCTTATATGAAAAACTATTATGCCATCAGGACGCGATGAACTGCCTGACAGACGGGCGCAGGTGTGCGGCGGCGTTTTTTCAGGAAGAGGCGAAGCGTTCTCCGGAGCATGCCGATGCGTACCGGGAAATCGCAAAGAAGTTTAACCGGTGTGTGAAAGCGGTCGAAACGATGCGGGCGCTGTATGGGGAATTGGCGGATACGGACGGAATGCTCAAGGTGTTCACGGATTCCAATATGAGGAAAAAAACATGTGAGCTGATTGAATGCGCACGAAAAGCAGATGCAGAGGCACTGGCAATAATGAAACATGTAGTCTCAAAACAGAAGCCCTGACAATAAAGGAGGAAGCTGCCTATGATGCCGGATGCGATGAGATTAACGCAGGTAAGTGAGAATAACCTGAAACAGATCGATGTGGAAATTCCCTACGGAAAACATACCGTCATTGCCGGTGTAAGCGGTTCCGGAAAATCCACGCTGGCATATGATGTGATCTATGCAACGGCACAGCGAAAGCTGCTGGACTGCATATCCGAGCGTGACAGTCCGTTTCTCAAAAAGATGAAACAGCCGAAGGCAGGAAGCATTGAGGGACTTTCCACTGTCATCAGCCTCAAACAAATAAAACCCAATCATAATCCGAGATCTACGATCGGCACCTATACAAGTATCGGCTCGTACATGAGAAATCTGATGGCGCTGCTGGGACAATGCAGATGTCTTTGCTGCGACAGGAGCTTCCCTCCATGCGGCTTACCCGCTCTGGTAAAAGATTTGGAAGCATTGGAGCCGCATACCACCATAGAAGTGCGGTTCCCTTATTTTTTTACCGGACAAAGCGACCGCGAACAGCAGATGGAGGCGCTGCGCCGGAGGGGATATCGGGACATTGAAGTGAACGGGGAGCGGATGCGTCTGCGCGACCTGATTCAGGTTGATGAGAATGTGGAATGCATCATGGTCGTGGAAGGCCGGTTTCAAATAAACGGCAGACTGAAAAAAAGCGATGTCAACTGCCTGAAAAGTGCGGGCAGGCATGGCGATAAATACATTTCCATAGAATTGAGAGGGGAGAATGCCGGGGGGATCCGAAGCTTTTATCAAAAATACGGGTGTCAGGAACATCACGTTATCGCAATGACGATGGAGGCAGCCGATTTTTCTTATAATGACTTATCCTGCGCCTGTCAGGAATGCATGGGCAGCGGAATTCAAAAGATCGTGCACCCGGCGAAGGTCATAAAGGATGCAAGGAAGACACTGCGCCAGGGGCCTTTTTTTCCGGATGTGTATTCCATGAGCCATCCCTATTCCTACATGAGCCTGTACAGTCTGGCCTGTCACTATCATTTTTCATTTGATGAGCCGTATGAACAGTTGTCGGAGGAAGCAAAGGACGTGATCATGTACGGTTCGGGGGAGGAGACTTTTCTACTGCAAAGACCGGAAGGATATGACAAGGTGTTGCCGAATTATTTGGCGAAGGAAGGAAAAGCGGTTCGCTTTCAGGGAATCCTCAGGCGGATTGAAGAATTATACCGGGAGATGCAAAACGAGCCGGAAACGCCAACGCCTGCGCAGGAAACCTTTTTTAAAAACTATATGCATGAGATTGAATGTGCCTCCTGCAAAGGTACCCGATTAAAGAAAATGAAAAATTATATTACACTGAACGGAAAAAGCTATGCACAGATTGGGAAAATGGAGTTTTCGGAGCTGTCGGAGTTTTTGGGACAGATTCAGGGAAATGAGGCGTCGGAGCCGATCATGGATGCACTCAGGGAGCGACTGGAACTGATGAAAGAAATCGGACTGGAGTATCTGTCCTTTGAACGGCGCATTGATACGTTGTCAGGCGGAGAATACCAGAGATTGAGAATCGCAAATCAGATTGGCTCCGGGCTGGTCGGACTTACTTATATCATCGATGAACCGACTGACGGACTGCACGGAACGGATCATCAAAAAGTGCGCAATATCATCCGCAGGCTTTTACAAAAAGGCAATACCGTAATTACCATAGAGCATGACTGCGGTATGATAAGTGCGGCGGATCATGTGATAGAGCTTGGACCGGGAGCGGGAATTGACGGCGGCAGGGTGATCGCGACGGGGACGCCAAAGCAGCTGAAGGAGAATCCGAACTCCATAATAGGAAAGCAGCTTTTGGGAAGAACAGGATTGCGCACGGCAGCAGGAGCGGAATCGTTTGCGTCGTCGATCAAGTTATTCGGCGTGCAGGCAAACAATTTAAAGGATGCGGATATCGAGATTCCGCTTTATCAGATCACCTGTTTTACGGGGGTATCCGGCTCAGGGAAAAGCACCGTTGTGCAGGACGTACTGTATCAGGCATTTCGCGCCGAGGTGCAGCATGCATGTGTGGTACCGGGAAAATATAGAAAGATCGAGGGATTCGAACATGTCAGACAAATGATCCTGATCGATCAATCGCTGCCGAACGGAAAAAACACCTCCATTCCCGCAACATATCTGGATCTGTTTGACCGGATCAGGACGCTTTTTTCGCAGAGCGTGGGAGACGATCATGAGATGAAGGATCAAACGGCCTATTTTTCTTTTCACTCCAAAGGCGGATGTCCTGCGTGCAAAGGAAAGGGTTATTTGGAGCAATATATTCCCTATCTTGGCGAAACGAAAATGGTCTGCGAAGAATGTAAGGGACAGCAATATGCGGAAGAAGTTCTGGAAGTGAAATACCATGACAGGAACATCAAACAGGTGCTGGATATGACATTTGCGGAAGCGCTTGCTTTTTTTGCAGATCAGCCTAAAATCCGGGAAAAGGTGAAGCTGGTGTGTGATCTTGGATTGGGGTATATGCAACTTGGGCAGCCGTTTTCAACGCTTTCGGGAGGGGAGGCACAGAGAATGAAGCTCGTAAAAGAGATGACCCGATGCAGGCATAAGAAAGATGCGCTCTTCATTTTTGATGAGCCTTCTATCGGACTTCACGTAAAGGATATCGAAAGACTTTTGGAAGTGATGCGGCTTATCGTGAAAGCCGGCAATACTGTTGTAACGGTGGAACATCATCCGGATGTGATCTTGGGAGCTGACTATCTCATTGACTTAGGACCGGGAGGCGGAAGACATGGCGGGGAAGTCATGTTTACGGGTACACCGTCTAAAATGCTGGAGAGAGCCGTGTCGAAAACAGCGGATTATCTGCGGGAATATGTGCAGGGAATGGAGCATTCGTGTGAAAAAGGAGCATGGTTATCAAGATGGAAGAGCAACGATTAAGAGAACGGTTTGACGGTACGATAGAAAAAATGAGCGCGGCGTTATGGGAAAGCAAGCTGTGTATTGCGGCATATTTGTTGGGAAGTGCAAGTCACGACCAGATTTGGGAGTGGTCGGATATTCAGATTGCAGTGATCCTGGATGACGGATATAAGGGAAAACGGTATTATACGCTGCTTGAGGAAGGGATGTACGTTGCGCTGAATGTGTATACGCTGACGGCGTTTAAGGAATGGATCGGTGTTGTGCACGCGGATGATTTTATGTGGAAGGCATTCAGTAAACGCACCGTATTATTTTCAAAGGATCCGATTTTGGACGAGCTGTTGGATGAGGCATTTATCATAGGCCGCGCAGACCGGCAGAAAGAAATGCTTTTGGCGTTTTCGGGAGCTGTCTATTATCTGAACAAAGCAGAAAAAAATCTATATGTAAAGAAAAATCTGGAAAACGCGGTTTATTTCATACCACAGATTGCGGAAAATATCGCTTTAATAGAAATATTCCTGAACCAGCAGATTCCGGAGAGGGAGGTGATCGCGCAGGGAAGAAGATACAATCCGGAAGTCTTCGCGATCATTTATGATCCTCTGTTTCGGGGAAATGTGGATGTGGAAACCGTAAAGGGCATATTAGCGTATTGCGCAGGGTATTTAGAACAGCATACGGGGACGATCTATCAGCCGGTCATCGCCTATCTGGAGGAGCATGGCGATCTGGAATATTTCAAGTATGAGACGAGACCGCATGGATTTGGTATCAATTATGAGTGGCTTGTCAGGTGCGGCATTGCGGAACGATACGGAATACCGGAGAAAATCCCTTTTTTAAAGCAGACGGAAAAGCTTGGGTATCGAAAAGCCGAAAAAACATAGCGTTTTTTCGGCTTTTCGATACTGGAAAGATCTTAAATAGGAAATTTCTTTGCCCTAGAAGAATCGCTATAGCGATTCTTTGAAAGGAAGCTTTGCTTCCTTTTTTAGCGCTGCTCCATCGGAATATAATCCTGCTCCGGTCCGATCGCCTTGTAGGCGGGACGGATGATCTTGCCGTTGTTGGCGAGCTCTTCTAAAAGATGCGCGCTCCAGCCCGAAATACGTCCGATCGCAAACATCGGCGTAAACAGCTCCGGCGGGAGATTCAGCATGTTGTAAACAAAGCCGGAATAGAAGTCCACATTGATGCTGACGCCTTTGTAAATCTGACGTTCCTCGGCAATGATCTTCGGTGCAAGCCGCTCCACGGCACAGTAGAGACCGAATTCTTTCTGCATGCCCTTTTCTCCGGCAAGTTTTTTTGCGAACTCACCTAAGATTTCGGCACGGGGATCGGATTTGGAATATACGGCATGACCGAGACCGTAGATCAATCCGGAGTGGTCGAATGCATCTTTATGTAACAGCTTTCTTAAATAAGCGGAAATTTCATCTTCATCCGCCCAGTCGTTTACATTCTTCTTCATATCGGCGAACATTTTGACGACCTTGATGTTGGCGCCGCCGTGTCTCGGACCCTTGAGCGAGCCGATCGCTGCCGCCATGACCGAATAAGTGTCGGTCAACGAGGAGGACACAACGTGCGTGGTAAACGTTGAATTGTTACCGCCGCCGTGTTCCATATGCAGTACGAGAGCGATGTCTAACAGCCGTGCCTCAAGCGGCGTATAGCTGCTGTCCGGTCTTAAAACGCGCAGAATATTTTCCGCCGCGGACAGTTCGGGATCAGGACGGTGGATATAAAGACTGTTCCCGTCATGATAATGGCTGTACGCCTGATAGCCGTATATGGATAAAAGCGGAAACAGACTGATGAGCTGCAGACACTGGCGGAGGACGTTCGGCAGGGAGGTATCGTCTGCACGGTCGTCATAGGAATACAGTGTCAGGATGCTGCGCGCTAAGGTGTTCATCATATCACGGCTCGGCGCTTTCATGATAATATCCCGGACAAAGCCGGTCGGCAGCGTGCGGTATTCCGAGAGCATTGAGCAAAAAGAAGACAGCTCATCGGGCGTCGGCAGCTTGCCGAAAAGAAGAAGATACGTCACTTCCTCAAAGCCGAAGCGGTTCTCGGAAGTAAAGCCCTTTACAAGATCCTTGATATTATAGCCGCGGTAGAACAGCTCGCCGGGAGCCGGAACGGAAACGCCGTCCACTATTTTTGATGCGCGCACGTCGGAGATATTTGTCAGTCCGGCAAGCACACCTTTTCCGTTGATATCGCGCAGTCCTCTTTTTACGTCATATTTTGTAAAAAGTTCTGTATCAATCTGACCTGCGGCTTTGGAAAGCTCCGAAAGGCGCAATAAATCCGGTGTGATCTCAGAAAATTTTTGTTCTTCCATTGTTGTACCACCTTTCTAAAACGGTTGTGGGAAATACCACGAAAAACCGGAAGCATGGATGACGAAGAATCGTCGGAAAAGCACGCTTCCCGTTCAAAAGTCGAATAAGATTCATACCATTGTAATTAACATAATACCATGTTTTCGGGTTCCTGTTCAATAAAAATATCGCGGTTTTAGAAACATTTAAGAAAGTAGCTCGGAATTTGATCGGAAAATGATTGATTTTCCTAATTTTATATGCGATAATCGGGCTTAGTGCAGGGAAAATTCAATATCAAAGGAGGACAAACATGTCAACAAAAGCTTATTATCCTATCAATGAGATAGGCGCAGGAAAGCCCGGCTTTTCCAAGACACGCTCTATCATTGAAGCCGCTTTTTATGGCAATAATGTAGTGAAAGTCAACACCTTAAAGGAGGCTTATGAGCTTGTATTTTTTGTCAATAGTATTGCAACAAGTTTTTTTTTGAATTTTTTTACCCTAATAGCTTTTTGAGCTCTATTTCGAACTCCTGCGCGCTTGTACGATACCCAAATATACCCCGGG
>JAAUZE010000033.1 GCA_014804755.1 Lachnospiraceae bacterium
AAACCTCCGTTTGATTAAAAGTGTTTTTGTTTCATCCGCCAAGATGAACACTCTTATCTTACGACGAGGTTTCTTTTTATTCAATTGGCATCATTTCTGAATTACAGGAATGCTCCTTGATAAATCTACATAAACACACGACTTTTCTAAACAATCAATTTTAGTGTACTACATCTTACTTGTTTGTCAAGTTGTTTATAGTTCTGTCATTTTGTCGGAATTGAGAACAAAAAATGCGGCCTTGCATTGCGCAATTGCGCAATGCAAGGCCGCACCAAATAACTCCTTTTTATTACACTAACAACCCCTCAATCTCAGCTACCAGCTCACCAAACAGCTTCAATGCGCTTTTTACCGGCTCCGGCTTGCTCATATCAATCCCCGCCATCTGTAAGAGCTCCAGCGGATCCTTGGAGCAGCCGCCCTTTAAGAAGCTCTTGTATGCCTCCACCGCAGGCTCGCCTTCTCTTAAGATCTTATCGGAAAGCGCGATCGCCGCGGCAAAACCGGTCGCATACTGATAGACATAGAACTCTGTATAGAAATGCGGAATCCTTGCCCACTCAAGCGCGATCTGCGGATCGGATACCATATCGTCGCCGAAATACTTTTTATTTAACTCCAGATATACCTCACAGACACGTTCCGCAGTTAACGCCTCGCCCTGCGCATACATGCGGTGCATCAGCATCTCGAACTCGGCAAACATCGTCTGCCTGAACAGCGTCCCCTTGAACTGATCCAGAAAATGATTGAGCAAATAGCACTTCTCCTGCTTATCTTTGCTCTGTTCAAGCAAATAGCGGATCAGAAGCGACTCGTTACAGATGGAAGCCACCTCCGCCACAAACAAACGATAACCTGCATACGTATACGGCTGTGTCTCATTGGAATAATAGCTGTGCAATGCGTGTCCCATCTCATGCGCTAACGTGAACACATCGTCCAGCTTTCCCTGATAGTTCAGCAGAACATAGGGATGCACCCCGTAGGCGGACCAGGAGTAAGCGCCGCCGCGCTTATTTTTATTCTCATATACGTCGATCCAGCGATTCTCAAAGCCCTCCCGCAGATGGGATAAATATTCCTCCCCCATCGGTGCGAGTCCCTTTAAGACAATCTCCTTTGCTTCCTCGAACGTGACATTCATGTCATAATCTTTTACGATCGGTACATACACATCATACATATGCAGCTCATCCACGCCGAGCACGCGCTTGCGCAATGCAACATAGCGGTACATATCCGGCAGAGCGGTATGAACCGCCTCGATCAGGCTCTCGTACACGCTGACCGGAATCCGGCTGCCGTCGAGCGACATTTCCATGGAAGAAGCATAATTCCTCACACTGGAATAAAAACGCGCCTTTTTCACATTTGCCTGAAACATAGCGGCTATGCTGTTCTTAAACTGATCATATACCTGATACAGCGTCTCAAACGCGTCTTTTCTGACACGTCTGTCACTGCTCATCAGCATACTCACATAATTAATATCGGTCAGCTCCGTCTCATTCCCGTTCTCATCCTTGATCGTTCCGAAACGCAGATCGACGTCCGTGAGCAGAGAATAAACATCATCGGGCGCAGTTGCCATCTCCTGCGCTTTGGCAAGAATCGCTTCCTCCTTCGGGGAAAGCGTATGCTCTTTTGCATATAAAATCCGGTCGATCAAAAGCCGGTAATGCTCCAGCTCAGGGCAGCTCGCAAAAAAGCCTGCGAGTGTCTCTTCCGGAATGGCAAGGATCTCCGGGCCTGCAAACGAGCTTGCGCCGCTCATCTGCACGACAAGCGCCTGTGCCCGCGTCGTATACCCCTGATATTTTGACACGCTCATATCCTGATGCAGCTTCTCATTCGCATAAACATAGAGCCGCTCCAAAACGCACTCCATATCGTCCTGTAATCGTAAAAAAGCAAGCAGTTCCTCCGCGGATGTGCCAAGCTTTCCCGCATAAGCGGATACCTTATCCACGCTCTGCTCCATTTCCTTTATCTGCGCTTCCCACGCTTCGTCGGTCTCATACAGATCCTCCAGCGCCCACGTATCCTGTACATTCATTTCCTCTCTTGCAGGTATTGTGCGAACCTCTCCCATGCTCCTATTCCTCCTTCTTTTTCCACTTATCGGAAATTTCGCGTTCTTTTTACTTAGCAGGAATTTTCCCAGTTCTTGAAGAATTCGCCTTTTGCGAATTCTTCGAAAGATTGGCGCACCCGCGCCAATCTTTTTTATACTTCTTTCTCCAGCATATAAAACGAAAATTCAGCCGTATCCAGCAGCAGCCCCTCATCGTTCGTCAGCCGTGCTTCATAGACGGACACCTGTCTTCCCTGACGAAGCTCATGCGCTTCACAAATCACATAGCGCGTGTTAAGCGCCGGGCGGACATAATGCATGCTGCCCTCGATCGTGGAAGAATAATATCCGTATGTACATGCCGCCAGACCGCAGATAATATCCGCCAGAGAATACAATACACCGCCATGCAGCGATCCGTACGGATTGGCACTCTCCAAACGGTACGGCATCCGCCCGCGCGCATAGCCCTGACGCAGCTCCAACAGCTCGATCCCCATTGCCTCCGCGTAAATATTATGTGTCACCAGCTTTTTTAGTTCCTGCTTCACTCTGTCATCCATGGTGCACCCCTTTTCCTCTGAATTTATCCGTTCCGCGTCCCAAATACAAAGTCATCCATCTCACCGTTATCAAAATAAATCCCCTGCTCGATCTTTTCTTCCTCTCGCACCGGCAAAAACACCATCAGCTTGACCGCCCGATGGCCGCATTGCGGGCATTGATAAACATCCATATGGCAGGCATACATCCCTGCCGGAACCTGCGATTTCTGTCGGATCGCAACCAGATGTTTTTTATAATACTCCGCATCCTCATGACGCACATAATGGCCGACGCTCATGTCCGGCAGTGCATACAGCCACTGTGCCGTCACATTCATCTCATGCTGACACATCGTGCAATACTTATCAAAAATTTTTGCTCTCAGCTTACCGATCAGTCCCATTGTTTCCCCCGACGTATCCTATCATCCTGCCTGCTGTCCCTGCTTTGCGCTGTTGATGACGTTCACCATCATATCCGCCTTGGAAATACCTGTTAAGATGTAATTGCTGTCCATGCGCCATCTCTTATTGGATGTAAACGTATTGACCTTCACCGTCACGCCGTCAATTTCAAAGCAAAACCGGACGCAGCTCGATCCTCTCATGATGCCTGAGCCGTGCGCGCAGTCATCCACCCACGCCCGCGTGATCTTCTGCATGGAAGCGATCTGGATCACAGACGGATTCATGCAGAACAGCAGCGCGATATCCCCGTGCTGCGCGTCGATCACGATCGTGGAATTATCGCTGTTAAACGTATGATTTCTGACAAATCCCGCCTCATCCAGCTTTTTCGTCATGGACTTCTTCTTCATATTCAGGACGAGCTTCCATCCCGCCAGCCACCATACAAATGCAGCAATACCTAAAAGCGCCGATATGCCCGCAAACCTTCCCTCCTGCTCCGGTATCAACAGAGACAACATCACCGCGATCGCAACCGGTATCATCGGCACAATGAAGTACAGAATAAGATACAACCCATTTACTTTTTTAATTTTTTGATTATACTGCATGTTTTCTTCCTCCCCATTTTTCGATAGGTTTCATTATTCTATTACATAGTATATTTCTAACACCCGCTTTTTTCAAGTAGAAAAAGAGTTTCCGAAGAAACTCTTTTTATCAGGCATAACGGATTCAGCTTATGAGCATAATCGCGAGCGGGATCTCCACAACGGCGCATACACAGATGATCGCAACAATACTGTCTTTTACCTTTCTCTCAACCAAATAGGAAAACGCCATCAGCACAAGCAGCGACAGGTATCTTGCCACGTATCCCAGACCGATATAAGCGGCGATGGAGATTCCTCCCCATACCCCATCCAAATGCATCAGGCTGTAGGCAGGTGCAGAAATGTAATCCACTCCATTCACGCTAAGCAGACGGTACAGCGTCGGCACCCAAAACAAGATCAGGAGTATCAGGGAAATAAGCATCCCGATGAGTACCTTCGCTTTTGCGTAATACCATCTTCCCTTCCTGGTCGAGTGAATGAGACGGTTTTCCCCGCACTGATAATCAACCGACATCGTCAGCACAAAACAGACGATGGCAAAAGCATACATCAGCATGGAGGTCATGACATTTTTCCGTTTTACGTTCTCATCGCCGCCCGTCAGCATGATATAGGCGTCATTATCAATATAATAGCTGTTTTCATGTTCGGAAAGATACGCCGCATATTCCGACACTTGGGAAAGCGCCTCCAGCATGGCGTCATACGCCAGCCTCTCCCCCTCCTTCACATCCGGCCGGGATGCGTTTGCGATGACCTCTTCCTGATTCTGCCGGATATATTCCCAAATCTCGTCCGTGTATTCTCCGGTAATATAGTAGGAATAGACAAAATGAAAATGATCCGTAAGAGTGCCTCCGCTAGTCACGATCGTTGTCTTAAGATAGGAACCGGAAACGACCGCCGCCACGATCAGAAGCAAAACCAGCTTTTGGGATATAAACGCCTTATAGCATTCATGCGCGGTCAGACTCACGCCCCATCTCTTTTTTTTGGCAAAAACGGAGTGTCGGTCCGCTAAAATATTTTTTTCCTCCGATACGGTATACACCTTCACCGCCGCTGCCAGAAACAGGAGCGTCCATACGCAGAGCATAACCACGGCAAAAAGAAGCTTATTCACGGCAAACCCGAAAATATTCACACATTGATACCGCTCCAGCAGACTCCCCGCCTGTCCCAGCGCAACGGGGCTGACCGCTCTCATCGGCGCAAGATAGGAGGTTTCCGGGATTCCCATATACACGAATATCAGTAACCCTCCCCCCGCAAGGATCACAAGAAAGATGGGTATGACCTTGCGCAGGAGGCAGCAGACAAAATAAAGCATTGCCGTACACAAAAAATAAAACAGGATTTTCAGCAGCGTATACAGGCATAAAAATTCCCCGACATTGATTCTCAGGGTACAGTAGGAATAAATCGACTGAATCGGAATCCCCGGTGACGGAAACGGATAAATACTCCCGACAACCAAGATACCCTCCAGCAGCAAAAGGAGCGTGACAAGGATGCACAAAAGACCCGGCACCAGCGCCTTCACGATCCCATGCGCGCGCTTTCCCCGAACCGTAGTCTTTGATAAAATAATATGTTCCTTCTGGCGCTCCACCGTCAAAATCTGAAATACCGCGAGCAGAACGATAAATAAACAACAGAAATCCGTCACGGGATTGTCCACGAGCGTCAGAAGCCCCCGGGCGGAGCAGGATTCC
The DNA here is from genome assembly GCA_014804755.1 of Lachnospiraceae bacterium. GTDB lineage: Bacteria > Bacillota > Clostridia > Lachnospirales > Lachnospiraceae > DLAJ01. The sequence goes on from JAAUZE010000033.1 coordinate 5,366, forward strand.
GGCTTAATGTCCGTAAGCCGCTGATAGACCTCCTGCGTTTTCTCAAGCCTGCTCTCCAGATACCGCCGCTCCAGCGCCCCATAGTTTCCCCGATCCAGCCGGCTTTCCTGCTTTTTTGCATTCTTGATGATCGCAGCAAGAATATCCTGATAATGGACTGCACGGTTTACCTCATCCCACACTTCCTCATACGCAAGCTCTGTCATACTGAATTGAACAGAGCCGAACATGGCCGAGCCCATCTCTTCCATCTGCCCGCGCCGCTTAGTGAGAAGCGCCAGCTTTTCTTCATCCGTAAGGGACGACAGTTCCTCCACAAGCTCGTTATAATCAGAAGCCGGCGCCCGTTCCACAAGACCGGGCGGATGATACAGTACTAACGACCAATAAAGATAAAATCCGTAAAACACGAACATTGCCGCGAAACAGACCAGAAATACCCGGTTTCTGAATAATTTGATCCATTCATTTTTTACCATTATGATCTCCATCTTTGTCGATTGAAAGGTTATCCAAACAGTCTGATATACAGGTCCTCCAGGCTCTCCCCGTCCAGCCTGTCCGTTTCGATCAACTGCTTTTCCAGGAGCTTGCCCTGCCTGAGCATCAGGATCTCCTTGGCAATCGCTTCGATATCCGCAATGACATGCGTGGAAATGATCACGATCCGGTCCTGCGCAAGCTCCTTTATCATCTCCCTCACCCCGATCCGCTGGATCGGATCTAAGCCGGCGGTCGGCTCATCCAGGATGATGATGTCCGGGTCCCCCAAAAGCGCCTGTGCGACCAATGCCCGCTGTTTCATCCCGCCGGAAAAGCCGCCCATATATCTGCTTCGCTCCTCCCACAGTCCGACGTCATTCAAAAGCCTCTCGATCTGGTCATCAGC